>CAWJPF010000012.1:0-325022 GCA_963844625.1 uncultured Actinomycetota bacterium
TCCCTCCGAGCGCGCCAGGTAGGAGGCCACTTCCGATCATGAAGTGGCCTTTACTGTTGCCTACACTGCTGCCAAAGCCGCTCACTTCACGCTCCGAACAGCTCGTCCATGGCGTCGGCCGTCTCCTGGCGCAGCACCGGCAGGACGTGCGCGTAGGTGTTCATCGTGATGCCGATCTCCGCGTGCCCGAGCACCTCCATGATGACCCGATCCGGAACATTCTTCGCAAGCAGGAACGTGGCACACCCGTGCCGGAGGTCATGCAGCCGGAGCCAGGGCAGGCTAGCCTTGCGCCGCAGCTCATCCCAGCGCCGGTTCACGTTGCGCGGCTCGATCGGCGTACCGATCGACGAGGCGAACACCAGCCCGTGCTCCCGCCAGGCATCGCCCAGCGCCTGGCGCTCCGCATCTTGGCGTTTCTTGTGCTCCTGGAGATGGCGCATCGCGAACCGGGGCAGCACGACCGTCCGCCGCGAGCTGCTCGTCTTCGGCTCGACAATCTGCAGCTTGCCGTCGACACGCTGCAAGGCAAGTCGGCGGCCGAAGTGTCGGCTATAGGCGGCTTCGCTGGTCAGGCCCCCACGAGACGGTCCGCTAATGAGGGGCCGACCAGGTGGATTCGCTCGACTCGGGGTCGGTAGCCGAGGTGAGCGTTCAGCCGCTGGATCGGTGCGTTCCGCTCCTCGTTGCTGGTGTGGAGTTCGGTATAGTCGTTGTCGAGGGCCCAATTGATTTCTGCCGCCTTCAGGGCACCCGCGATACCGCGCCCGCGCCAGGCTCTCTTGACGGCGGTCATGGCGTGGCCTGCGGCCGTCGGCGCGGTCAGCGACAGCTTCGCAAAGCCGACGACTTCCTCACCGTCGAGTGCGATAAACGTCGCCTCGGGAGAGTCGGTGGGCCGTTGCATATTGTGCACCATCCAGTCCTCGAACGGTTCGAGGGCAACGTCCTCGAAGCCCGGGATGTCCGGACGGATTTCAAGGTCAACCTCGTACATCCCGCGGGCCAGCTCCGGTCGTTGCGCCCAGGTGACGATTTCGATCCCGGCCGGTGGCCCGACCCCCAGCGGTGAGACGCCGGAGAGGCTGAGCACCAGGCTCACTTGGCGCCGCACCTCGGTGAAGCCGCGCCGCTGGGCATACGACAGGCTTTCGGGATCGTCGCCGGAGACCGACACCTCCAGCTCGTGTGCTCGTCGCTCGCTGGCCCACTTGGAGATGGCCTCGTACAGTGCCGTGCCAGCGCCACGTCGGCGCTTCCCCGCGAGCACGGTCATGAGAGTATCGACCCGGTGAGGGCGATAGGCGAAGATAGCCCCGACCCCAGATCCCAGGACGACACCATCCTCGCGGACGAGGTAGTCGATGTAATCCTGAGCACTGTCCCGGTATGAGTGCACCGCCTCAATCGTCACGGCATCGCGCGGCCACACCGTGTTATAGACCTCCAGCGAGGCCAACTCGTCCGACTTGTCCACGCAAGCTGTGACCTCAAGCACCGTGCAACGCTACATCGGCCCCTCGGCCGTCTGCGACCTAATTTCGCCGCAGCCAATCATCGCCACCTGAACTGCTGCCAACACTGCTGCCAAGCCCGCGAACACCAGCCGCCTGACACAGATCGAGCTGGAACTTGGCCGCAGCTCACGCGCTTGCGCAGACGGTTGTGGACAACCGGCCCGCTCCTACGGATCAGATCGTCACCGGCCGGGAGCCATGGTCGGTGGGATCCGTATGGCACCCTGGCTCCAGATACGTGGCCACATCACCGTGGCGGATGGCAAGACCTGGGCCTTTGAAAATCCATGCCTCACAACGCGGGATGCCCGGGACCTGGGAGGCTGGCTGCGCGAGGTGGCGGCCGGGACAGTGCCGCCATCGCCGGTTGCAGACGGCGAACCCGAGGGGGCGCTGGACTTCCTCGAACCCAACATCGCCTTCAGCGTGGAAGAGCGCACCGCCGATCGCGTGCGGATCAGGATTTATTTCAGCCTCGAATCGCTGCCGCCATGGCTTCAAAACGCAGAAGTATCTGGCCCGTTCGAGTACTTCGTGCGCCTGGAGGTATCCGCCGAAGAGCTCACCCGGCAGCCGAGTCGTGGATGCTGGAACTGGCGGAGTTTTCCGAGCAGTAGCAGACAGACAAGCCGGGCCACAGCGCGGGCATCCACTCTCCCAACCGCAGCTGACGGCAACGGTGACAGCAACAGCAGCAACCAACGGCAAGCGTCAGCGGTCAGCAGCACCCACGGACACCGTATGTTGTGTGGCGACCTGGCGTTATGTCCGGCCTTAGCAGACAGTCGAGGATCAGCGCCGTCCTGCCGCGACTGTAGCCAACACTGTAGCCAAGCCGCTGGACGGCGCCCGACGCACGTGGACAACTCTGGAATATCGGCCCAGCCCACGACCGGTGACGGACGGTCCTGGACGACTTGCCCACTCCTACGGATCAGCCCTTGGTACCGCTGGCGCGGCGCCGTACCGGCGTATAAATGCCTCGCTAGCACCATCAGCATCATGCGCACCTATTTACGGGTTAGAAGGTTGGGGGTTCGAGTCCCTCCGAGCGCGCCACCGAAACCGCAGCTCAGTACGGTGGCCCTTCCTGATCTTCCTCGTCATCGGTGTCGTCTGGCCGCATTTTGGCCGCATCGCTGTCCGTGGCGGCCTCGTCTAGGCGGTCGGCGTAGCGGTCCATCTCGCCCGGGTACAGGTGCCCGTACAGGTCGAGAGTCGTGGTGATGCTGGCATGGCCCATGATCTCCTGGAGCATCTTCGGCGGGTAGCCCGCCTGGATCATCAGTGACGCGGCGGTGGGCCACAGGTCGTGAATCCGGAACCGGTCGCTGAGGCCAGCGCGAGTACGCGCTGGCCCGAAGGTGGCCAGCCGCCAGTTGGACAGCCGCATGACGCTGCCGCCGGGCGTCGTGAACACCAGGTCGTCGGGACGCTTGCCGTCGACGGCTGCCGCGAGCTCGACGGCGACGAACCGCGGGACCGGGACAGTCCGGGCTCGACTGCTCGCCGTCAACGAGGATGAGCTTGCAGTCATGGGACAGCGCGCCGTGCGCGGTGATCAGGTTCAGCCCGAAGGACTTGCTGCGCCGGGTTCGCCGCCGAGCAGCATGTTCCGTTCGGCCAGGTTGACGTAGACGTGCTCCCGTTCTCATCGACGCCGAGGTGCACGGGGTCGAACATCGAGAACGGGAACGTCGGGACGAGCCCCGAGTTCGGGGATAGCGTCCCGGTGGCGGTGATGGTCATGATGGGTACCTCCATTGGGGAGTGGAGTGGGGGGTGTTCCGGCGCGCCGGTCCCCGGGCCTGATGTCCGGGGACCGGCGCGCCTGGTCAGGCGGTGATGGCCGGTTCGGACTCGGCGGGCGGCTCGTCGTAGGTGACGGGAGCCAGCGGGGCACCGAACGCCGCGGGTGGGTAGAGCGCGGTGAGGCGCTCCAGCGGCGACGTGATGGTGGTGGCGGCCGCGAGGGTGTCGCGGCGGACGATGTCGATGGTCACCTGGTGGGGACCAGCGGCGGTTGCGGATGACCCGTGCGTCGCGGGCGTAGCAGGCGGCCCTTAGCTCGCCGATGTGGGCTTCGAAGTTCTCGGCACACACTCCGGCGCGGCACACGATTCAGGCGCGTTCCCCGACCTTGGTCGGCCGGATCCACAAGATGAGCGGGATGCGCCCGGAGCGGGTGTGCAGCCGGGCTTCGTAGCACAGCTTCTGGAGCCGGTGCCGCGCCAGTACGCATAGCAGCCGGCGGGTGAGGAACCGGCGGGAGTGCGGCACGGCCAGGACCACGGCGACCAGTCCGCCCAGGACGGTGCCCGCCCAGTCCAGGGCGAGCTGGGAATCCAGCCACCGCAGCGCGGCAGCCAGGACGGCCAGTTCGGTACGCCACCGCCAGGCGATCCCGGCCGGGTGCGGTGGAACTTAACGAACAGCTCTTCGAGCTGGTAGGGGTTGTTGCGCTGGTCGCGGCCGGAGCCGTCGCGGTTGCTGGGCATGGGGTTACCGCCTTCCGGCGCGGGTGAGGTAGGTGCGGGGGGTGGAGCCGCCAGGCATGGCGGACCAGCGGCCGTTGCGCGGGTGGGGGTGCAGGCGGGGCAGTAGCGGACCTGGCCGCCTGCGTTCTTGATGGCGCGTTCGGTGCGGCGGGTACCCTCGGCGATGCGGACCAGGGTGAAGCCGATCCCGGCGTGGGTGATGACTTCGACCAGCCGCGCGCCGTGCCCGCGGGCGTGCAGGTCGAGCCGGTCCAGGAGATCCTCGGTCCCGTGCGTAGTGGCGGGCGTGCTTGTAGGGCTGGTCGAAGTGGAGCAGGTAGATGACGCCGAGCTGGCCGGTCATGGCTGGGTGCTCCAGTCCACGACGCAGGCCACCGGCCGCGCGGTGCCGCACTTCTCGCAGGTGAGGGCGATCTCGGTGATGCCCTCACCGGTGTCGACCTCGGATTCGGTGATGTCGTCGGACCCGCAGTCCGAGCAGACATGGGCGTGGAGCAGGACCCGGAAGCCATTCACGGCCGCTCACCCCGACCGGGGGTGTAGCGGCGGGCGAGCAGCAGCCGGTCTTGTCCGTAGCCGTCGCCATTGCCGATGCCTTCGGCGCGCCAAGCGCCGGGCCCGTGGTCCCGGCCGCTGGCAGGGACGCGAGGTCATCGAGAGGGGATGCGTGACTGAGACGGGACCACCGCCAGGACCAAGCGGGGGAGCTGGTGGGCTACTGTCCGACTTCGGGGCGGCGGCCATGTCGCGCCCCTTCGGGCGGTAGCCCTGCGGGGCGCACCGCCGCCGCCAGGTCGGGCTGGCCCGCTTCCGCAGGTCGGCGGTCCCCGCCGTAACGCTGCGTCGATGGTCACGCTTGCAAAGGGCCTGGCCCGTCCTCCGTGCCTGGCATCCTCTTACCGCCCAAGATCACTGTCAAGGGCGCTCCCTCCGGTCGCGTCCCCGATGGCGCTACGCGCCACCCTTGAGTGTGATCTTGTTCGGCAAGGCCCCGCACCTATCGGAAGGACGGACCCAAGTGGCGCGGGCTCCAGTAGGTTAGGACGCCCGGTATTTGAGACGTATCGTGAGACTGTGGACCGGCCACCCTGTAACTAATCGCTAGGAGCAAGGTAATGCGCGGCCTCCCAACGCATGACATTTCCTTCCCCGGCGATGGGTGGTTTGTGCTCGGCGTCCTTTTGCTAATCGGGCTGATCTTCATACTTATGTACGGAAGGGGAGACCGGTCCGGGCGGCGGACTGCGCACCGGTCCGGGCGGCGGACTGCGCACCGGTCCGGGCGGCGGACTGCACACCGGTCCGGGCGGCGGACTGCACACCGTGCAAATCGCGTGCCAGAACGAGGCGGAAACCGCGGACATCGAACGGTATCCAACCGACGACCGAACCGGCCGTGACCAGGAAAGCAGCAGTTCGACCCGCTGCGTGAAACGACCTTCTAGGCAGCGGGTCGCGAGCCGAGTTAGTGTCAACACGACCTTGACAGTCGACCATCGATCGAATGAGCTTGGTTACTCGGCCACGCTGGCCGCTTTTTGGCCGCCCAAGGACGCCCAAAGCTGCCGCCTACTGCGCATCAATGAGTACCGTTTCAGCAGGTCAGCACCTGAATGGGCAGGTAGCGGGCGCGCGTGACACTGTCTACGGATCAGAAGGTTAGGGGTTCGAGTCCCTCCGAGCGCGCCCACGTCAGAGGCCCCTTACCCGATCCGGGAGGGGCCTTTCTGGTCCCTTTGGGAGCCACGCGCCCTATCAGCCACCGAACGGAGCCCGGCTTATCGACTCAGCCGCCGCCCGCTTGTCACCTTCGAGCAGGTGACCGTACACATCCTTGGTGATGGCGATGCTGGCGTGTCCCAAGACCTCGGAGACCACGTGCAGCGGCGTTCCCTGCGCCACACTGCGCGGCTCCCGAGTGACGTAGCTCATGCGGATGCCAGTGGCCGAGCCCGGCCCGCTCACACAACCGCGAGAAAGAGTGCGAGAAGTTATCCGGGTCCATCGGCGTCCCCACCTCGCTGGCGAAGATGAGCCCGTGATCCTGCCACAACGCCCCCGCCGCCATCTTTGCCTCAGCCTGGTGCACCCGATGTTGCCGGAACATCGCCACCATTTCCGGGGTAAGCGCGAGCATCCTTCGTGATTGGGCGTCTTGACCTCACGGACCACAAGCCGGGTCTTTCGACCCGACGAGACATCACGGTTCTTGACCCGCTTCACGCCGTGCGTTACGCCCAGCCTTCCGGCCTTCCAGTCCGGAGCCGACCAGTGCAAGCCCAGCACCTCACCCCGGCGCATCCCGTAGGCAAGAGCCATGACGACCGCCGCCTCGAACCGGTATCCGGCAGCAGCGTTTCACCGAACCATCGCCGCTCTTGCTCCGCTCCGTCGCACACAGTAGGAAGGAACGATGGGAAGACAGGCAGTCGTCGTGCTTTACGTGCTCGCGCTGGTAGCCGTCGTGGTCGGCGTGGACATCCTGTTCTTCAGGCACCAGTTCTGGGAGCGGCTGATATCAAACGTCGGAATCGTCACGGTGTTCGCGGCGTTCTATTTGAGGTTCCTGAGGCGTCCATGAGCGCAGCCGCCGCAATGCGGCTCACCCAGCTCCATGGCGAACCTAAATCAACGCTCGTCGGGCCGGCGCATGCCCGCGACAGCCAACACGGCTCCGGGGCTGGGACGGGCCAGCTTGCCAGGTGCAGGCCGACGACCTCCTTAGCAGAAGGTCATTCTTCACCGTGCCTCGCAGGAGATCCTTACAGCCCGCAACGCCGGGTGCACCAAGACGCCGTTGCCGCTGGGCTCCTGTCCGCTCCGAACGCCTCCGAACGCCGCGCTGCCGAATTGAGCCGTACTTAGATCAAGCGCGGCTGCGCTGCGCTCCGCCGAGACGGCGCTTCCGCGCCGCGCTCTGGCTTGAGGCCCCGCTCGCGCGGGCGCGCCGAGGATGCGCGGGACCGCGTGAGTAAAGTGGCTCATCCCCGCTGCCCGATTATCCGGCGTCGGCCGGAACCCGTCGAGCGCGCTTCGCGTCGCTGCGCGATGGCCTGCGGCCACACTCGACTGAACCCGGCCGAGAGTCGCCGTGGCGGCAGTTACGGGGATCAGGCCGACGTGGATCTGCCGCCAGTTGCGGACGGTTGCGAGTCCAGCTAATCGCAGGCAATCATCAGTCGGTGGGGAAGCCGGGCATGTAGGGCGGTACCGTGTACTCCATTTGTCTCGGCTCGACAAGGAGAATCATGGCAACCTTCACCCCGTCCGTCGACCTGCAGGGAGCGGAGTTCATCGACGTGGACCTGCGTGGCGCCCGGTTCGTCGAAGCTGACCTCTCCGGCGTCGTGATGCGCGGAGTCCAGGTGGAGGGGGCGGACATCGACGCACCGTGGCTATCCGACGGAGAGAGCTTCTTGCGCGTCAACGGAGTCGACGTAATCCCATTCGTCGAGGCCGAACTGAACCGCCGCTTTCCCGGCCGCGCCCACCGGCGCGCCGGCGATCCGGATGGTCTGCGCGCGGCCTGGGCTGCGCTCGAGCGCACATGGTCGGCCACGCTCGAGCGCGCCGCGGCGATGCCTGCTGGCGCGGTCGACGAGTCGGTGGGCGGCGAGTGGTCGTTCGCGCAGACACTGCGGCACCTGGTCCTGGCCACGGACATGTGGCTGGGCCGTGCGATCCTGGAGATCGAGCAGCCGTTCCACCCCATCGGCCTCCGGCCACCAAGCACCGAGGACGACGGCTTCGACATGTCGATCTTCGCGGCGGCCACCCCGTCGTACGCCGAGGTACTAGAGGTCCGGGCGGGCCGCGTCGCGATGGTGCGCGACTTTCTCGCCACGGTCTCATCGGATGTGCTGGCCGAGCCGCGCAAGAACCCGTACGATCCCGAACACCGGGAGACCACTCGCTCTTGCCTGCACGTGATCCTGGAGGAGTGGGAGCACCACCGCTATGCCGTACGGGACCTCGACACGATCGAAGCGAAGCGCGACGCCTGAGCCTGCGAGGGTAGTTCAGGCCCAGCCCGACCGCTGACAGCGCTACGCGCCGCTGGATGATTCCGAATTCACGACTCGTAACACAAGCGCGGCACCGGTTCCAGCAAGTGCCTGCCAGATATCCGGCAGATTGTCGCCCGTGATCGCAAGCTGGACCTGACAGCCGCCAGCCTGTCCGGTGATCATTATGCAGTCGTCGGGGTTCACCGCCTGCCCGAATGCGATGGATGATTCAGATCCTCTAAATACGAACTCGCGGAGGGTCTGGGGAGCGGAGACCATGAAGGCGTCAGTGCCGACGATTAGCGCTTTGGTCCCCGCAACGGAATCCACACGCCGCGGGTGCCCCCAAATCCGCCCGTTCCGAGGATGCTGGCACGGTCCAGGGTGGTTTCAAAGCATGCCCGCGCCTTTATCTCGCCGCGCAGCGGAGCGTTCCCGGCACGCTCACGCCGCCGCATGAACAGATACACGATGCCACCGATTATCAACAGCGGTATCAACACCTGCGGAAGCAGGTCCATGCTCAGTCCCCTAGTCTCTGGGCGGATTAACACCTTAGGGCACTAGCCGCGCATCTCCGTCTTTCAGCCCGATCGGGCCGCTTGACACCTTCTGGACGAGCAGTGCCGTCATGATCACTGCCAGCACCCCGATGCCGTAAATTGGCACGCTCACATGCCAGACTAGATGCGCGGGCCCCGTCGGGACGTACAACGACAACAGGCAGAAGAACGCCAGCAAGGATGTCCACCATATCCCCGGCAATATCGCAATGTTTGTGCGCGCCTGCTCTGGCAGGCCAGCCCGCCAGATATCGACCATGATCTGGAACGGGAACCAAAAGTTAACCACTGGAGCGAACCAGGCACCGATAGCCCAACCTGGCGACAGGCGCTGAGGCCAGCCGTGGCCCTCCGCGTTGACCCTGGCGCGGTAGAACCAGACCAGGAATATGACCATCGCCAAGAAAAACCCGAAATTGCTCACGACCCCGAGCACAGGCAGGACCATCGCGCCGAGCCAGGCCGCCGCATCCACTATCAGGACGATCACTAGCACCGCCGCCAGCTTCCGCAGTGAATAACGCCCAGAGCGCACCGGTCGGCCCCATGGTCTGGTCATCCGCTGTCGCTGAAGCAACCGGAGCACTACGCCGCCAACGAGAAGAGGGGCGAAGATTACCAGCCAGCGCGCCATATCTCCCCAGTGCACCACGAATGAGAGCATAAGAGATGCTTGGAAACCGGCAGGTCATGACCATATTTGTGCACGAATTTGTGACCTACGCAGCGCGCAACCACGGTCATCGCTGAGTAACATCTGCCCAAGCTCGCCTGACAGCACATCGGGCCCGTTGCGTGCCCGATGAGGTAGCCAAAGCCGCTGATCGCCTGCCGCACGTTGGACTCTGGGTTGATTCCAGTGGCTTTGATCCGCAGAGTGTGGCGGATCTTCTGCTGGCCCGCCGAGCGGAAGCTGTCTGGATGGTAGACGCCGGATCGAACAGGGGTCACTAGCAGTGCGCTGGATCGAGGACCAGACGCGCTGGTCGCGCCGCAAGTCCGTGCGCACCGTCCCGCCGCTACCGCGCCATCGGGATCCAGGCCGGCCCCCACACCATCACCGCCGCCGACCCTATCCCAGCGACCTCCAGGAGGCCTTAACCAAGATCCACAACGCCGGTCGAAGTACGCACTAGTTTGATAAAAGTCGGGTTGGACTTGTGGCAACTTCTTCACGGTTTCAAGGGCGCATCTTCGGCGCACCAGCCTCACCGGCCCGCGGCGAACCTAATCTGGTCCCGATGAGATGGGAGTCCCGCGCTGTCCAGTAGCGCAGTCGCCTCTTACGGGACACCCCTGAGCATCCGATGCCACCACTTGCGGGTCAGCAGCAACTGCCACCTGAGCTGCCGTGGGTGCTTCCCGTTCCAGCCGTGAATGCATCTGCCGGGCTGGCCGATTAGGCAGTCACCGGGGCAGGCGCCGAGGCAATGTCGGCAGTGCCGAGGCTCGGGCATTGCGCCGCTCCTCAGGGATTTCGCACGTCACCGTACACGGTCTGCAGGAACTCTCCTCGCTCACCTTAACCCCGGGGACTGACGACCAAGGCTGACCACGACGACATCCGACACTCGCCGATTGAGCGAGTGACAACGGAAGCCAAATTCCCAGGTGAACGACGGCAACCGACACGGTGGCAGTGCCTTACAAATGAAGGGTCAGTGTCAACCGCGCCTTGACAGTCGGCCGGCGATCGAGCTGGCCAAGTCTCCCGGCCGCTCTGGCGCGGAGCGGGAAAGTCGGTGAGTCAAGGTATCAAGGAGGAAAGCTAATGGGCTCGAACGGGAAGTTGATCCCGGCGGACCGCTCACGTCGGAGGAACGAGCCGCCTCGTACGGTTCGCCAGCCGCCGGCTCGGCGCGGCCACGGCTGGATGTAATAGAGCGGATCATCAGCGAAGGCACGGGACACGGCGACGACGCCAGCGCCATCGCCAGGGCGGTGCTCGACCTGATCGAGGGGCCGAAATGGAAGGGCCGCCACGAAGACAGCGGCGAAGGCCAGAGCTGAATCCGCGACTTGACAGTTGGCCGACGATCGAGCTGACGTAGTTGCCTGGCCATTCTGGCCGCTTTTTGGCGACCGGTGCGTCCGGCAGCGGCGCCAGGCCCCGGTACCTGCGCTCGACGGCCACCGCGTACGCCTGGCCGCGAGCTGCCAGGCGAAGTCGACGTGCCCGGCCTCCAGGACGCAGTGAGTGGGCATTTGGCGAGTGGTGTCGGCGGTGTCGCTGGTCAGGACTCCAGGTACCGGAGGACGGCAAGCACCCGGCGGTGGTCGGCGTCGGAGGGAGCCAGGCCGAGTTTGCTGAAGATGTTGCTGATGTGCTTTTCCACCGCCCGCTCGGAGATCACGAGAATCCCGGCGATCGCGCCGTTGGACCGGCCTTCGGCCATCAGGCCGAGCACGTCGCGCTCTCTGGCGGTGAGCGCACCGAGGCCGTCGGTGCGGCGACTGGCGCCCAGCAGCTGGGTAACGACCTCCGGATCGAGGGCGGTGCCCCCGGCCGCGACCCGGCTCAGCGCTTCGACGAACTCGCCCACGTCGGCAACCCGGTCCTTGAGCAGGTACCCGACACCTGCCGCACCTCCGCCGGACGCCGCGCCGAGCAGGTCAGCTGCATAGCGGGTCTCAATGTACTGCGAGAACACCAGCACCCCAGTCGCGGGGTGGTCGCGGCGGATGGCGATCGCCGCGCGCAGGCCCTCATCGGTATAACCGGGCGGCATCCGCACGTCCACCACGGCGGCATCCGGCTGATGCTCGACCACCGCAGCCCGCAGGTCCTCGGCGTTGCCGACGGCGGCGACCACCTCGTGCCCGCGATCAGCCAAGATCTCGACCAGGCCCGCCCGTACTACGGCCGAGTCCTCGGCGATCACAATCCGCATCGGGCACTCCAGTTCGGTCAGGCGTAGGACGGCAGCTCGACAGTGACCACGGTGGGGCCTCCGGGCGGACTGCTAACCTGCAGCTTGCCGTCCACGGTCCCGACGCGCTCGGCGAGCCCGGCCAGGCCGCCGCGCTTTTCGAGGTGGGCGCCGCCGGAGCCGTCGTCGCTGACCCGCACCCGCAGCAGCGCATCCACCTGAACTGCCTCCAGCGTGGCATGCCGGGCGCCGCTGTGCTTGGCGACGTTGGAGAGCAGTTCCGCCGCACAGAAGTAGGCGATGGTCTCGATCGCGGCCGACGGACGCTCGGGCAGGTCCGCGACAAGCTCAACCGGTACGTCGCTGCGCGCGGCAAGGGTGGTGAGCGCGGTGCCGAGGCCGTGGTCGAGCACCGACGGGTGAATGCCGCGGGCCAGGTCGCGCAGCTCGGCGATGGCCTCCTTGGCCCCGCGGTGGGCGGTGTCGACCAGATCCAGGACCCGCTCCAGGTCGGGCTGCATGGTCCCGTTAAGCGCGCCGCTGAGCTTCTCCCTGGCCAGGCCCAGCTTCATCGCGACGGCCACCATCTGCGCCTGCGCCCCGTCGTGCAGGTCCCGCTCGATCCGGCGCAGCCTCGCCGCCGAGTCCTCCACCAAGTGCGCCCGGGACTGCTCCAGCTCACGCACCCGGCGGACGCTGTCCTGCTGCAGGCGGTAGACGGTCCAGAAGATCAGTGCCGCCCCCGCTAGCGGCAGTACTGCCAGCCAAGTCAGCGGCCCCAACCGGTGGACCGAAGCGAGCAGAAGGACGCCAAGGACGACGTTAAAGATGCCACAGGCAACGCGTACCCCCACCCAGAGACGGGGACGGCGGTATTCCCACGACCTGACCAGAAATCTCATCAGGACGGACTGCGAGGAAGGGACGTTGTCAGCCGGTGCATGCATCGTGATGCCTCCTGTGACCTGCGGTACCGCCCGGCTTACAATCGGCGGTCACTCGAATCCCGGCGGCGGCGAGAAGAACGAGGACCACCACGGACCGAAATCACTGCCGGAGAGCGGAAGCATCTCCCCAAGCGGGCCAGGGGTTGATCGATCCCGCTACGGGGAGATGCTGCCAAGCTAGCTCTGGACACTGGTCCGCAGGCGGTAGACGGTCCAGAAGATCAGTGCCGCCCCCGCTAGCGGCAGTACTGCCAGCCAAGTCAGCGGCCCCAACCGGTGGACCGAAGCGAGCAGAAGGACGCCAAGGACGACGTTGAAGATGCCACAGGCAACGCGCACACGCACCCACACATGGGGGTCGCGGTATTCCCATGACCTGACCAGAAATCTCATCAGGACGGACTGCGAGGAAGGGACGTTGTCAGCCGGTGCATGCATCGTGATGCCTCCTGTGACCTGCGGTGCCGGCTACTCCGGTCACCTGTATCTCAATGCTCGCCGCGGGCGAGCAGGAGATCCACCGTGCGGACACCCGAACCTGCGGTACGGCTAGCACGGTCTCTCGGCTCAACATGCGACGACGCCAGCAGTTTGCATTGAGAGGGCAAACCGAATCGAGAGGCAGGTGACTGACGTACTGACCCGCACGGTGGCTGTCTGCGGCCAGGTCGGAGAGGGCAAGAAGGGTCAATCACGGCTAATGTCGGCCTTTGAAGTCGGCTGCTCAGCGAGGTTATCGGCCGCGATCTGTCCGATTCCCAAGCTGACAGACAGCGGGTGCGGGGGATTCCCCGGGGCTCCGCGGCAGAGTTGTCCAGGTGGCCGAAGTCGCCGTTCGCGGACGCGGACGAATGCGCACACACCGGAATCCCGTCCGGCGAGTCCGTCATATACCGGAGTCCTGCGTCTTTTCGTTGCACCTCAACGGGTTCGGCGCGCCCTTCCCATGATCATTACTGGCCTATACGTCCGTCGATCCGCTCGCGCAGCAAATCGACGTGACCCATGTGGCGGGCGTACTCCTCGATCATTCCGACCAGCACCTCGCGCAGCGACATCGGCCCTCCGCCGCTGCCATGCTGATTCAGGGGATCGTCGCCGGCGATGTCGAGACTGGGCGCCCCGGCCACGAACCGCGTGGCGAAGTCCACCTCCGTACGCCATGCGTCCCACGCCTCCGCGACCACCTTGGGGTCGGGAACAGCACCATCGAAATCACCGTCGCCGGAGCAGAACAGCCGGGGTACGTCCTGGCCGGCCATCATCACCCGGAACGTCGCACGCTCCATCTCGGCCAGGTGTCGTACCAGCCCCAGGAGCGACATGCTCGACGGCTCGACGGAACGCCGCGCCATAGCCTCCGCATCGAGACCTGAGCATTTCATCTCCAATGTGAGGCGTTGACAGCGCAGGGATTCGACCAGCGTGACGCGCTCGCCGCCCAACCTTGGCCCGTTCTCACGCGGGTCGTCGTCAGACGGCTTGCCGTCCGCGGTGAACATATCGGCTCGCCGGGTCGTGGCCATGGCCGCAATCTTCGGCGAAGCGCATGGCGGCTGGCAAGGGATTTACGACACGCGCTCACGGTCAACAGCTCGGGCGCGCCCTACTCATGATCACTCAAGGTGACCAGCGCCTTTCGCAAGGGCTCATTACGGCCGGGACACTCCGCGAATCAGTGAAGCCCCCTGATGGGAAGGCACTCCTGGAGTGAAGCGTAACGGTCTCCCGGAAGGAGGCCCAGCCACCTCCCGGAAGGAGGCCCAGCCACCTCCCGGAAGTAGGCCCAGCCACGTGCTGGAAGTAGGCCCAGCCACGTGCTGGATGCGCAGCACATCCCGGTAAGACCGGTTGGCCACATGGGGCGCGGGCGGCGCGCATTGGGCTGGTCTCCTCGGCCGTCCGATCAGCGCTGGTCAATGGCCTCGCCGTTGACGACCATGGCATCCTTGGCGAGCGCCATCGCCGGGCCGCTCCCGGCTGCCGCACCCGCGGTCGCGACGCCGCGACTTTCCAGATCGTCCTGCCGGGGATTCGCACGTCGCCGGAGCGGCCGCCCCGCAACGCCTTCGCGACCGGCTTCAGCAGCGTGCCGCTGGGTCGGCGCCGACGTCGATGACGCCGTGGATGAGAGATCTCGTGTCAGCGCCTCACGGTACGCGCTCGTGCACATGGCTGCGGTCGCCGGGCAGCTCAGCGCAGTTCCTGAATGCGGACCAGGTTGCCCGCCGGATCGCGGAAGGCGCAGTCGCGAATGCCGTACGGCTGCTCGGTCGGCTCCTGGACGACCTCGGCGTCGCTGGCCTGCAGCCGCTCGAAGGTGCCGTCGAGATCCTTGGTGGCCAGGAGGATCCAGCCGTAGGTGCCCTTGGCCATCATCTCGGTGATGGTGCGGCGCTCGTCGTCGGTGGTGCCGGGGTCGGTGGTCGGCGGCGCCAGGAGGATGGACGTGCTGGGCTGGCCGGCGGGGCCGACGGTGATCCAGCGCATCTTGCCGGATCCGACGTCGGCGCGGACCTCGAAGCCGAGGGTGTCGCGGTAGAAGGCCAGGGAGGCGTCCGGGTCGTTGTGGGGGAGGAAACTCGCGTGAATGGTGATGTCCATGGCGGTTACGCTAGCTGCGGTTGGGTGACCGGCGCTTCTCGATTCCTGACCGGTCTGGTCACCTGTTTCGCCACGCATGGCGGCATCCCCGCCGTCGCGCGAGCCGCCTCGGTCCGGTAGGTGCTGGGCGGCATGCCGGCCAGTTCGGTGAAGCGAGTGCTGAAGGTGCCCAGCGACGCGCAGCCGACCGCGAAACAGACCTCGGTGACGCTGAGGTCGCCACGGCGCAGCAGTGCCATCGCGCGCTCGATCCGCCGCGTCATCAGGTAGCTGTACGGCGATTCGCCGTAGGCGAGCCGGAACTGGCGGCTGAGGTGCCCGGCCGACATGTGCGCGCCGCGGGCGAGCGCCTCGACGTCCAGAGGCTGCGCGTACTCCCGGTCGATCCGGTCCCGGACGCGGCGCAGCCGCGCGAGGTCGCGGAGGTGCTGCTCCGCGGCGGGTCTGCTGGTCACACTCAAGATCGTACGTCGCGCCGCAATCGATGCCGAGCCCCGTGTCGTGGCCGAGCCCGTGGGCTTCGCCCGCGCCTGGACGCCGGCTCGGTTGCCCGCACCGCCTACGACCGCCTGTCCTCCAGCCGCAAGCGGGAGCACGGCCTCCCACGCGAACTCCTAAGCAGCAGGTCGCACGTTCAAGCCACGCTGGGGACGGCCAGGCCAGAAGCCCGGGTCAGACCACTGATAGCCCGACCTTGGCTCGCATAACCGGCCAAGCCTCTTGCCCTGTCGTCTCACAGGCGGGCGACAGGGCAAGGGACGTTCGCGTTCTCGCTCAGGCCAGGACCTTCGCCTTCTCGCGTTCGAACTCCTCAGCGGTGATGACGCCTCGGTCGCGCAGGTCAGCGAGCTTGGCTAGCTGGTCCGCCGGACTCTGAGAACTTGCGGTCTCCTGGACGTAACTGCGGAATTGCTCCTCCTGGCGCTGCGCCTGCTGCACCGCCCGTTCATGCATCGAGCCGCCGCGGACGATCAGGTAAACCAGGACACCGATCAGCGGGAGGATCAGCACGAACAAGAACCACAGTGCCTTGCCCCAGCCGGACAGGTCATGGCTGCGGAAGATGTCGATGAATATCGTGATCAAGATCCAGAACCAGATCACCCACAGGAAGATCTCGAAGATCGTCCAGAATGCTCCCAGCAGCGGATAGGAATACGAACTCGAAGCAAGCGGCATGGCCTCTCCTTGGCACGCAGTGCACCTGTAACCGTCCCGGGCCACATGGGACCCGGTAGCAAGCACCAACACCATGATCGTAGTGGGGCCTGCCGTAAGAGTCACGCCGGAACACGGGACCAGATGGCCACGGCCCCTGCGTGAACCAGATGCGGATCAAGGAAATGTGGTAGATCGCGCCGTGCAGGGCAGTACCGCTGGCGGCGGGACGCTTGTGGCACGTGTCACTCGCGCATGAGCATGAGGGCGGCTTCGCGTTCGAGGTCCATATACGGCCCGCCACTGACGTCGACCGCGACCAGGTTGATCGTGCCGCCGGTGAAAGAGTGGGGGATTCGCCGGGGGTAGTCCTCGGTGATGGCCTCACCAGGGTCCCGGCCCACGTACAGGCCCGCCTCCGCGACGGCGAACGCTCCCAGCTGATCCTGTGAGCCAGGACACATCATGGCATCACCCGTCACGGATGAAAACAAGCCTCCCAACGCGACACCGGACGGTTACGCTCGCCGAGCGTTCGGCCGGAAACGGTCCGCGGTCCGATTGCGGCGCCGGTCCGGCATGATGCGGCAGACGGCAGCGTACCGGCAGTCGACATGCCGGTGGAAAATATGGGTGGCCTCCCCGAACCCGCCGTAGGAGTATTCACGTCGGCCGGAACCTGTCCAGGACGCTTTCAGCGTCGCTGCGCGAACGCGCCGGGCCCGGAGTTGGTTACCCAAATCGGCTAGCATCCCCTGACATGGCGGGTAAGAAGGCGGTCCTCACACCGCAAACGGAGAACTTCCCTCGGTGGTACCAAAACGTCGTCGCGAAGGCCGAGCTAGCGGACAACGGACCGGTGCGCGGCACGATGGTCATCCGGCCATACGGCTACGCGCTTTGGGAGCGGATGCAGGCCGAGATGGACTCTCGGATCAAGGCGCTCGGTGCCCAGAACGCCTACTTCCCGCTGTTTATCCCGGAGTCTTACCTGCACCGGGAGGCCGAGCATGTCGAGGGATTCCAGCCTGAGCTGGCCGTGGTAACGCATGCCGGGGGGAAGGAGTTGGAGGAGGCTCTAATAGTGCGGCCGACCTCTGAAACCATTATCGGCGAGTACATGGCGAAGTGGGTGCAGAGCTTCCGTGACTTGCCTCTGCTACTGAACCAGTGGGCCAACGTGGTGCGCTGGGAACTGCGCCCGAGGCTCTTCCTGCGCACCAGCGAGTTTCTATGGCAGGAAGGGCACACCGCCCATGTCAGCTACGAGGAGGCCCGCGACTACGCCCGCCGGATTGCGCACGATGCGTACGCCGACCTGATGGTAAACGTGCTCGCGATCCCGGTTGTGCTGGGGACCAAGACCGCCCGCGAACGGTTCGCCGGCGCCGTCAACACCATCACCATGGAGGCGATGATGCAAGACGGCAAGGCCCTGCAGATGGGCACGTCCCACGAGTTGGGGCAAAACTTCTCGCGTGCATTCGGCATCGAGTTCACGGGTCCGACCGGTAGCCGAGAGTTGGCTTGGACGACGTCCTGGGGCACCTCTACCCGAATGGTCGGCGGCCTTATCATGGCGCACGGTGATGACCAGGGCTTGCGCATCCCTCCAGTGCTCGCGCCCACCCAAGTCGTGGTGCTGGCGGTCAAGCCTGAGGCGTGCGACGTGGCGCGCAAGATTGGCCGGGAACTGGCGGCCCAGCAGGTGCGGACCACGGTGGATGACCGGACCGATGTCCCCTTCGGCCGACGTGCTGTGGATTGGGAGCTGAAGGGCATCCCGTTGCGGATAGAGCTGGGGCCACGCGACCTCGAGACGCAGACCGCGGTCCTGGTGCGGCGGCTGGCCGGCGGTGTGCGGGATATCGCACCCTTGACCGGCCTGTCGAGCACGGTGCCGACCCTGCTACAGGATGCCCAGCGGGAGATGCTGTCTGCGGCGACCATGGCGCGGGACGCCCGGATCACGCCCGTGCGCTCAATAGCGGAGGTACCTGAGGCGGTTCGCGAGGGCTGGGCGACCCTGGACTGGAACCTGGTCGGGCCGCCCGGCGAGCTGGAGCTGGCCGACCTCGGCATCACGGTACGGTGTCTTCAGCGTGCCGACGGTTCGTTGCCGGAGTCCGATACCGAACCCGGTCTCACCGCCTTCCTCGCTCGCGCGTACTGAGGCCGGTCACCCGGTGCTCGCTTCAAGCCACCGGCCGACCACGAGCGCAGATAAGCCCCCTCAATCTGGCGGACGCGACGTTGCCGAAACCTTGCCATCATCCGGGAGTGAGTGTCAGCGTCCGTCGTGATTTAGGCGTCGTCAGCTCGCTGGCGACAAGATGAGTCCGGCGACCCGATGAGGGGTCACGGTCCTTAATTCGTTTCACCCCGCGTCACCAGGCAGCGGCCTGAACCATGTGCGCCGAGTCGGCCAGGATCGTACGGTGCATGTATGCCGCACGCTTACCCGTTGTTTAACGTAGAGGTCAGGACGCCGAAACTCGCGCTAGTAGGTGCGAGTGACGACTTGCTAGAGCGCCTCGTCCCGGTCATCCGCGAGGGAGTTGTCAGCGCAGGGCAAATGCCGTTCGACGATCCCATGTCGCTGTACGAGGACAGCCCGCAGCGCGAATGGAAGTGGCTGCGCGGAATCTGGGCAGGACGCGCACGGGTTGACCCGCAATGGTGGCGCTTTTATTTCGTTGTCATGGTGGACGACAGCCCCATCGGAATGCAGGACCTGGTCGGGACTAATTTTGCCGCGTTCGGAACTGTCTCCACGTTCTCATGGCTCCAGCCGTCGTTCCGGCGCCGTGGCCTTGGCACCGAGATGCGCTCAGCAATACTCCACCTTGCCTTCGACGGCCTGGACGCGCGCGAGGCATCAAGCGAGGCGTTCGCCGACAACGAGGCCTCGAACGCCGTGTCCAGGGCTCTGGGCTATGAGCCGAACGGCACAACCTGGGCCACTCGACGAGGCAACCCCGCGCCGCTCGCCGGCTGGAAACTCACGAGAAAGCGGTGGGAACAGAGTCGACGTGATGACATTCAGCTAGCTGGCGTTGAAGCCTGCTTGCCTGTTCTTGGCCTTGATCGGCCTTAGCGCGTCCGGGTACTGGCTCTCGGTCCAGGCGGGGTCGTCGGCCAGCTTCTCGGCGATCCGGTCATGAAAGCTCTTGCGCTCCAGCGCTTCCGCGATGTCGGTGGCGACCCGGCTGAGCGGATAGGGGATTTCGGCTTCGAGGTCGCCGAGGGCGGCCTCGGTGGCCCGCCATTCGGCTGCTCGCCGGCCCACGATGCGGCGTGCCTTAGCCGTGAGCGTCACCACCTTGCTACGGGCATCAGGGCCTGGCGTGGTCCGAACCAGCCCGGCGGCGCGCATCGCCGCTACCTTCTGGCTCGTTCCTGAGTGGGTGCGCTGCACCGACTCGGCGAGCTCGGTGATCGTCATCGGACCGCGTGCGTGCAGCCGGATCAGCTCCATCACGAAGCTCGGCTTCAGCCCGGTAATCTGCGCCTCGGCGTAGATCCGGGCGATGTCGGCTTCCATCGCCGCCTGCAGCAGCCGCAACGGCCGCCAGCGACCGTGCTCGGTCGGGTCAGAAGTGCTGTTCTCGGCCACCTAGTTATTGTAACACTACTTATAAAAGTACTGTTACAGTTTGCTAAGACTGCCGGCTGGAGCACCCGACGGGTCCATCCCGGGCCGGACAGCCCACGCCAGCGCGCAGGCGCCGTGAGGAGTGTCGGACCGTGCCACGGAAGATACGGCTGCTGGCGGATATCAGCCCGCTGCGCGAGTCGCCCGCGTTCCGCCGCTTGTGGGCCGGGACGACGCTGTCGTCCGTTGGCAGCGCCATGACCAGCTTTGCCGTGCCGCTGCAGGTCTACGACATCACCCGCTCGCCCTTCGCGGTCGGCGCCATCGGCGTGGCCCAGATGGTGCCGACCCTTGCCATCGGCCTGGTCGGCGGCTCACTCGCCGACGCCGTCGACCGGCGGAAGCTCGTGCTGGCCACCACCAGTTGCCTGGCCGCGGTATCGGCGGGACTCGCGGCCCAGGCATTCGCGGGGTTGCGCCTGGTGTGGCTGCTGTACGCCCTGGTCGCCGTGAAGTCGTCGCTCAGCGCGGTCAACGCCCCCGCCCGCAGGACTTTCATTCCCCGCCTGCTGTCACCCGGCCAGCTGCCCGCCGGGCTGGCGCTGAGCCAGCTGAGTTCCCAGATCACGCTGACCGTCGGCCCCGCGCTGGCGGGCCTCATCGCAGCGGCACCGCACCTGGGCCTGCGGGCGTGCTATCTCCTCGACGCGGTCAGCTTCGCGGCTTCCTTGTACGGGGTCGGAAGGCTGCCGGCGATGCTGCCGCAGGCCGGCGCGGCCCGGCCGAGTCCCCGCGCCGTAGCCGACGGCATCAGCTTCATCCGCCGCAGTCACCTGCTGACCGGCGCGTTCCTCACCGATCTCAGCGCCACTGCTCTCGGCCTGCCCGTAGCCCTGTTCCCGGCGATCAATGCCGGGCGGTTCCACGGCGACCCCCGCACGCTCGGCCTGTTCACCGCGGCTATCGGCGTGGGGGGCCTATTTAGCGCGACACTGTTGGGGCCCGTCCGGCACATATCGCGGCAGGGCCTGGCCATGCTCGGTACGGTCACCGTGTGGGGCGCCGCCTTCGCCGGCTTCGCGATCGTCTCGAGCTTGTGGCTGACGCTGAGCCTGCTGGCCATCGCCGGGGCCGCCGACACCTTCACCGTGGTGCTGCGGGGCATCATCGTCCAGGCAAATACCCCAGATCGGCTTCGCGGCCGGGTCATGGCCGCCGACTACGTCGTAGGCGTCGGCGGCGGCCAGCTCGGCAACCTCGAGGCCGGCGCTCTCGGGTCGCTAACTTCCCCGGTCACCAGCGCGCTTACCGGCGGCCTGGCCACCATCGCAGCCGCCATCATCATCGGCGTGGCCATCCCGGCCTTCACCCGCTACCGGTACCAGCCGCACGACACCACCTCCAAGAGCCCGCAAGCCGCTCCACCAGCCAGCACGTGACGTCTTCGGCTACCTAAGCGCTGGCGTGTCTTCGAAGGGGACCGAACAGGTGCCGGATCCGATCCTGCCCACCGCGTCACCGTCAGGTGATGTAGGCGGTCACGGGACCGGCGCGGTCATCTGCGCCAGCAGGTCGCTCGAGCGGGCGATGCGGGCGTCCAGGTCGGCGAGGAAGCCCTCGATGGCCTGCCGCTTTGCCTCCACGGTTGCCCGCAGCTCATGCTGCAGTTGCAGGCTCTCGCGGACCAGCTCACGCCGTTCGGTGTCGCTGGTGTGCTCGTGGTGGTAACTCCGCTTGATCTGCGCCATCCGGTCTTCGCTGCGCAAGATAACGGCGATCTCGTCGAGGTTGAAGCCGAGCAGGGCCTGCAGCTGCCGGATGCGGGCCACCCGGGCCAGGTTGTCCTCGGAATAACGGCGCGTACCGCCCGGGGTGCAGGCGCACGGGGTGATGAGCCCGATCTGCTGGTAGTAACGCAAGGCCCGCTCCGAGACCCCGGCCCGGGCCGCGGCGGCCCCGATGCCGAGCAGCGGCCTGCTCACCTCGGGCGGCTGCTCGCCGTCGGCCGGCCCCGCGGAGTCCGTGCTGCGAGTCGTGCTCAACGAACTCAGCCGTTCTCGGCAGGGGCGCCGAGCGCGCTTTCCGCGCCGGGGGTGGCCGAGGCGTGCACGCCGTTCCCTTCCCGCCGTGACCGCTGCGAACCGCCGTTGCCGTTCGGCAGCGCTGAAGCGTCATCCAGGCCCAGCAGCGCGGCGCCTTCGGCGGCGCCCTCGGCCAGTTCCTCGCCGACCGGCTCGGCCGCCGGCACCGGGCCGTGCAGGTAGCGGCGGCCGCGCAGGGCCGAGGCCACGACGGCGACGGCCGTCACGATGGCGGCGAAGGTGAAGGCCAGGTGCATGCCGTCGGCGAAGGGCTGCTCGATCAGCTGGGGGAAGAACGAACGGCCGGTGATGTAGGCGGCCTGGCCGGGCGACAGGTGCTGCAGCGCCCCGGTTGGGCCAAGCAGCTCCTTGATCGGGTTGTAGCCGAGGAAGGCCGAGAACAGGCTGCCGATCGGCGGCTCGTTGGCCACGATGCGGGCCGCACCGGGGGCGACCCCGGCGGCGACCAGCCCCTTGTACAGGTGGCTGGGCAGCCGCGAGGCCAGTCCCAGGGTGACGATGGTAAAGAATAGGCCCATCGACAGCACCGTGGCCGAGTTCTGGAAGGTGTTGAGCATTCCCGCGCCCGCGCCGCGCCGGTCCGGCGGGAGGCTGTTCATCACCGCGGCCTGGTTCGGCGAGAAGAACAGCCCCATGCCGACCGCGAACAAGAAGATCAGCAGGGCAAACCAGAGGTAGCTGAAGTTGATCGGCAGCAGCTCGAGCAGCAGGAAGGACGCGCCGGAGACGATCAGCCCGGCGGTGGCCAAGAGCCTGGCGCCGTACCGGTCGGACAGTATCCCGGAGATCGGGCCGAGTAGCAGGAACCCGAGGGTGAGCGGGATCAGGTAGATGCCGGCCCATAGCGGGGTCTGGCTGAAGCTGTAGCCGTGCTGCGGCAGCCAGATGCCCTGCAGCCAGATGATCAGCATGAACTGCAGGCCGCCGCGGCCGAGCGCGCCGAGCAGGCCAGCGATGTTCCCGGTGGTGAACGCGCGGATCTTGAACAGGCTCAGCTGGAACATCGGCTCGGATACGTGCAGCTCAATCCAGACGAACAGGCCCAGGACGGCGAGCCCGCCGAACACCGCGGTCAGCACCCACGGATTGGTCCACCCGGTGGGGTGCCCGCCGTATGGGAGCAGCGCGTACACGATCCCGGTGAGGACGGCGATCAGGCCGACCGCGAACGCCGTGTTGCCTAGCCAGTCGATCCTGGCCGGGATGCGGACGCCGTTATCGACCAGCTTCAGGTAGGCCCACACGGTGCCGAATAGGCCGAACGGCACCGAGACCAGGAACACCAGCCGCCACTCGATGGGGGCGAGCACGCCACCCAGGATGAGCCCGATGAAGGAGCCGCTGATCGCGGCCATGCCGTTGATCCCCATCGCCTTGCCCCGTTCGTCGGCGGGAAAGGCGTCGGTCAGGATCGCACTGGAGTTAGCGAACAGGCACGCGCCGCCGACTCCCTGGCCCACCCGCATGATGATGATCCACAGAGCGCCGGCCGGACCGGTCAGGAACGTCACCGACAGCAGGATCGCGAACAGCGTGAACACAGCGAAGCCGAGGTTGTATATCCGGACCCGGCCGTAGATGTCGCCCACCCGACCCAGGCTGACCACTAGCACTGCGGTGACCAGCAGGAACCCCATAAACACCCACAGGAAGTACGAGGTGTTAGAGGGAACGAGCGGGTTGAGGTTGATACCCCGGAACAGCGCCGGGAGCGAGATCAGCAGGATCGACTGGTTGATGGTGACCATCAAGATCCCGAGCGTGGTGTTGGACAGGGCAATCCACTTGTAGTTCTTGCCCCGGCCATCGACGCCGGGATTACCGTCCGGCAGGACGCGGTCAACCGCCATACCTCACTCCTAAGGATGCCTCTGTCCCGGAAATCTAACGCCGACGTCAACGTTACATCCCGGCGGTTAACGGCGAAGCGGCGGTATGCCCCGTTCGGGATCCCGCTATCCGGGTGAGCCCGCTCCGTGCACAGGCCGGTCAGGCCACCGTGGCTCAGGCAGGAAGACCGGTACGGGACGGCCCGGAACCGCCGGGCGCCCGGCGGTTCCGGGCGGTGCGGGCGCCCGGCGATCGGCGGTGCTCACCAGCCACAGCCGTTCTCAGTCCGTGATCGTCCAGTCCGTGATCGTCCAGTCCGTGATGGCTCGACCATGGCGTGCTGGCAGCGGAACTGGCAGTTCACGCAGCCGCCCGCCGCGGCTTGCCGACGGCGGGTAGACAGGAAGGCCGCGAACACCAGCGCGGCGGCGACGGCGGCGATCCCGGTTGCCGCCGCGACCGCAGCCACGACGGCGGCGGTATCGAGGAAATGACTGAGCGGCTTGCCGATCACCAGCCACGCGACGATCACCATGACCGCCAGGCTGGCCGCTGGCCGGGCATAACAGACCATGGTCAGCCTCTCTTTGCTCGCGTGCCGCTGAGGTTGGCCGTGCGCCCTTGCCGTCCCAATTACTGCATCCCTCAGTTACTGCATCTCTCGGGCGGGGCGGAAAGTCAAGACCCGGCGTCGACCGGACGTGGGCGGAGCGTAATGAAGGCGAGTAGCCCGGCGGCGAGCGCGAGGCCGGCCGACAGGTAGAGCGCGGCGTGCAGGCCGTCATGGAACGCCATGTAGGCCGCGCCGATTACCTCCTGGACCAGCTTCCCGAAGCCCGCGTAGGCGGTGGTGTTCTTCGGGATCTGGCCGGTCTCGATGGCGGTGATGACCAGGCCCTGGAAGCTGGGCGGTACGCCGAGGTGGTCCATCTGCGTGATAAGGCTGGCGTGCAGCTGTGAGTACACCAGCGAGCCGAGTACCGCGACTCCGGTGACCGCGCCGATCTCCCGGCTGGTATTGGTCGCCGACGCGGCCATGCCCGAACGCTCGGCCGGCACCGCGGCCAGCACCGCCGAGGTGATCGGGACCACGGTCGTGCCGATGCCGATACCCGCCAGCCCCAGCGCCACCACCAGCAGTCCGTAATCCGGCTGCGGAGACAGGTAACTGTCCGTCATGAACAGGCCGGCCGCCAAGAGCAGGCACCCGATCGTGATCGACCAGCGCGGCCCGGCCCGGTCCGTCCAGCGTCCCGCCAGCACCGACGACACGATCATCAGGACCGTCATCGGCAGGAACACGGCGGCCAGCCGGTAGCCGGATGCCCCGACGACCTCGACCAGGTACAGCGCGGTGAAGAAGAAGATGGCGAACGTAGCGAAGTACGTGCAGAACGCGGCGATGTTGGCCGTGGTGAACTGGGGGACCCGCAGGAACCGCAGGTCAAGCACCGGGTGCGGGGCGCGGCCCTCCCACCACAGGAAGGCCGCGAGGGCGACGGCGCTCACGCACAGCAGGACGATCACCCGCACCGAACCGAACCCCGCCGACTCCGCGTCGATGATCGCGAACACGAACGTGGCGAGCGTGCACGCGCCGAGCAGCGTGCCGGCAGTGTCGACACGCACCGCCGTGGGATCGGCGCTCTCCGGCAGAATGATCGCCGCGACGACGAGGGCGGCCAGCCCGAATACGAGGTTGAACCAGAAGATGCCGCGCCAGTTCCAGGCCCCGACGATTACGCCGCCGATGACCGGTCCCGCGGCGAGTGCGAACCCGGACGTTGCGGCCCACACCCCGATGGCCCGGCTCCTGGCCCTGGCGTCCGGATAAAGGTGACGGAGCATCGAAAGCGTGCCCGGCTCGCTGGCCGCCGCGCCCAGTCCCATCACCGCGCGGCCGGCGATGAGCGTCTGGACGTTGGGGGCGAGCGCACACAGCACCGAGCCGGCGCAGAAGACCCCGGCCCCGGCCAGCATGACCTTCTTCCGGCCGAGCTCGTCCCCGATCATCCCGCAGGCCAGCATGATGCTGGCGAAGGTGAGAGCGTACGCGCCGACGACCCACTGCAGGTCGGTGACGTTCGCCTTCAGGCTTGTCTGTATGTCCCCGAGCGCGACGCTGACCACGGTGTTATCGAGGAATGTCAGGAACAGGAGCGTACACAGCGTCGCCAGCGCTAGCGCCTGGCCGCTCCGCGGTACCACGCCGCCCTCGCCGTGCTGGTCACCGGAAACGGCCTCCGCCTGGCTGGCCAACGGGCGGCCCTGCCTCAGCCGATTGAACTACACGCGGATGGCACGGTGCCGCCGGGAATCAGCTTGAACAGGCCGCAGAGGCTGGCGTCGCCGACCTTCCAGGTGCCGTCCTGGTAGACCGCCGTGCCTTTCTGGCCGGAAAGCAGGCTTGTGCCGCCCGATGTGATGTCGTATGTCACGGTGGCCGAGGTGGCGGAGTCCACCGTTACGCCGGTGACCTTGGCTCCGATCCCGCTCGCGAGGGGCAGGCTGGCGAAGGCCTTGATGGCCACCTCGAACGTACTCCCGTTCTGCAGCAGGGCGACCCGTTGCGCGGTAGGTGTGCTGGAGCTGAAGAATTTCTCCCAGTTCGTGGTGATCTCCGCCACGGCGGCCGAGTTCGACGGGCTGCTCGGGGCGCCCGAGCTGCCGGCGGCGGCCGGCGAAGACGCGGCCGGCGAAGACGCGGCGGTCGAGGCCGAGCTCGACGGCGCCGAGGACGTGCTGGAACTGCTGCTGCAGGCGGCAACCGTCGCGGCCAGCGCCAGGCCAAGCGCCGGGGCCGCAATCCGGCGAGCCAGGGAACTGAATCGCATGACACGCCTCCTTTGTCTCGGTCGGAGGTACTGCTCAAGGCAGGCCAGATGTCGCGGGTCTTCGTACTTGGTCAGAGTCTGCACCGAATGTTTCCCCCAGTGCTGCGGGTTACCCGTCGCTGGCCGACGCCCACGTCAGGGTAACCGAGCGCTAAAAGGTCACGGAACGGCCACGCCGCCCAATAGCACGGGTTCTACCAGCGGAAATGTATGAACAGGCGACCGAAGTTCTTCGAGTCCTTCTCTACCCGGTGATATTTCGCCTTGATCTCTTTTTGTTCAAGAAACCGCAGCACGTGCTTTTTGAGCTGTCCGGACCCCTTGCCGGGGATGATCTCGACCAGCGGGGCCTTCTTCGCCACGGCCTCGTCGATGATCGCCTGCAACGCCCGGTCAATATCCTGCCCCCGGTTGTAAATGTCGTGCAGGTCAAGTTTCAGTTTCATGATCACTGCCAGTCGCATCAGAGGCGCCAGAGCGAGCAGAGGTGCTCGGGGAGTCGTCAGGCCACAGTACCGCGATGATCGATGCGACCGTATCGGCCGGGCTGTCAGCTGGGACGATGCTCAGCACATGCTCGTCCGACTGGGGCGGCTCGAGGGCGTCCAACTGGGTGCCGAGCAGTTGCCCGGGGAAGAAATGACCGTGCCGGGCCGCGAGTCTGCGCGTGAGGACCTCGCGGTCTACGGCCAGGAAGATCATCTCGGCCTGCGGGCGGCCGCCGAGCAACGTGTCGCGGTAGGAACGCTTAAGCGCCGAGCAGGTGAGCACCGCTGATTCGCGGCGGGCGATCCGCTCGTCTATCCAGGCCGCGAGGGTCCGCAGCCAAGGCCGGCGGTCATCGTCGGTCAGCGGGATCCCGGCCCGCATCTTCTGGATGTTCGCGGCCAGATGGAACTCATCCGCATCAGCGAACCGCCAGCCCAGGCGCCCCGCGAGCATGGCACCTACCGTCGTCTTGCCGCTACCCGACACGCCCGCCACGATCAGGACGATCGGGCCCGAGTCTTGTCGCGTGACCATGTGTTCCCCAGATCCTGAGGTCGTTGAGAGCCTACTGAGAAGGTTCGGGTGGATACTCGGCTTGCGGCCTCGTTGAGGCCAGCCTTCATAATCGCTGAGACCTGCCTTCATATCCAGAGAAAGCTACCGCCATGCCCTTCACCAGACCGCGTCACTGGCTGAGATGGCTCATCGGAGCGATCGTCGTTCTCGTCGTCCTGGGGGTGGCCGGGCCGTTCCTCTATATCCATTTCTTCAACGGCAGCACGCCATCCGCGCTGTCGCTGTCACCGGCGAGCAGCGCCACGTCAGCCTCCTCGGCTGGGTCCTCGGCTGGGTCCTCGGCGGGCGGCACGCCGTCGGCGGGCACCGCCGCCGCCGGATCGGTGGCCGGCACGTGGAGCGCCGGTTCCGGTTCCGTCGTCGGCTACCGCGTCAACGAGGTGCTGCTCGGGCAGAACGCCACCGCCGTCGGCCGCACTACCTCGGTCACCGGGCATCTCACGATCGCGGGCACGACCGCTACCGCTGCCACCTTCAGCGTTCCGCTGGCCACCGTCCACAGTGACAAGAGCCAGCGGGACAGCCAGTTCGACGGCCGGATCATGGACGTATCCCAGTACCCGACCGGGACCTTCACCCTGACCAGCCCGATCGACCTGGCGCCGCTGCCCGCCACCGGCGTGGTCAAGAGCTACACCGCGCACGGGAAGCTGACCCTGCACGGCATTACCCGCGCGGTGACGTTCACGCTGACCGCCGAGCGCCGTGCTAGCCAAAACCAGGAGACGCAAATAGAGGTGGCCGGGGACATCCCGGTGCTCTTCTCCGACTACAACATCCAGAACCCGAGCTTCGCGGGCTTCGTGACCACCCAAGATCACGGCCTGCTCGAGTTCCTCCTGGTCTTTGACAAGTCCTGAGGCGCCAACGGTTACGAAACCTCGTACCCCACGATCACCTCGCCGGTGTCGTGCCGTATCACCGAGATCACCCCGGTCTTGCCCGGGTCGGGAAACGGTACCGCGGTCATCCCCTTGGTGGAGTCCACGGTGACGCCGTTCGTGACGTGCCATTGCGTGTCGAAGATCGCCACCCTCAGCACGGCAGGCGCGAGTCCCTGCACTCCGTTGTCGCAGCCGAACGCGACCTTGCTGCCGGTGCCGGGCGGCACCGCGATGACGGTGAGGGCATTGGCGCCGTTGTTGAGCTGGCCTGACTGCACTTCGACCTCCACGTTCGGCTGAAATGAGCTGATCCACGTGTCCAGCTCGGCCGCGGTCCCGTTAAACACGTCATTATCGTGGCTGCTGGTGCTTCCCGACTGCCAGAACTTCCACCCGGTCCACGGCGCGGGCGCGGTCGGGGTCGCCGACTGGAAAATAGCCAGCCAGAGCGGATACTGGCCGAGCCCGGCGCAGTTACCCGAGGTGATGAAGTTAAAGAACGAGTACACGCCGCACGGATTGTGCGGCCGCAATGACACCAGCTCGGCCATGAAGTCACGCGCGCAGGCCGCCACGGCGGCCGGCGAGGATCCCGTGGTCTCGTTGTCCAGCCAGAGCATGTCGGTGGTCTCGAGGCCGACCTGGCTGACGGTCTCCACGAACAAGCTCGCCTGCGCCGCCCCGGACAGGCCCGGGTCGAGGAAGTGATAGGCGCCTCGCGCTAGCCCCTTGGCCTTGATCCGGGGCCAGTTCCAGGACAAGAAGGGGTCGGGCGAGTTGGTACCCGCGCCGCTCAGCCCCTGGCTGGCGCGGCAGATGCCGAACGACAGGCCCGACGTGCTGGCCCAGTCGAACTGCCCGTCAAAGTTAGAGACGTCAATGCCCTGGGCGTTTCCTGCCATCGGCTACCACCCCACCCCTCCCGGCGTCGCAGTGATCGTAGCGCAGGTGCTGCCGGTCACGAAGGCCGATCGAAATGGGCGGAGCTACCATCGCCTACCGGCCGGACTCGGGATGCGGAATGAATTGACGGCCGCCGCTGTTACTGGGTACAGTCACATTCAGGTGATATTCACGGCGGTGAGCCAGGCCCCTTTAAGCGGCCAGCTAGCAGCTCCGCCGGCCTAGCCGCTCCGTCAGCTCCCGCAGCGAAAACCGGGCTGACGTTGAGCAAAAGAGAGCTTCTCCTCGACTTGCCTCCGCAGTTCCCGCTCCCCTGGTTCCTTCATATTCC
This sequence comes from uncultured Actinomycetota bacterium, assembly GCA_963844625.1. GTDB lineage: Bacteria > Actinomycetota > Actinomycetes > Streptosporangiales > Streptosporangiaceae > Palsa-504. The sequence goes on from CAWJPF010000012.1 coordinate 29,709, forward strand.
CAGGTAGGGCGGCTCAGGCAGCACCTGCATCAGGCAGCACGAGGCCTTCGAGCGCGTTAACTTCCCGCCGCCGCGCCACTGCCTTTATTCAGCATGCCCGAATTCAACATGGCTGACTCGTATTCACTTCATCAACGACAGGAAATCCATTCATGACTACAACCGCAACCATACAAGAATCGGCGCCGCCCCGGGCCGGACAGGCGGCCGCCAGCGTCCAGGTATCCGGCATCGTCGATATCGGCGACGGCCACGCCTTCGTGCGGACCTCCGGCTACCGGCGCGCCTCCGCCGATGTGTACGTGTCGGCCGGGCAGATCCGGCAGTACGGGCTCAGGAAGGGCGACCAGATCGAAGGGGCCGCCCGGCCCGCCCAGCGCGGCGACAAGCACAGCCCGCTGGTCCGCGTCGACACCGTTAACGGGATGCCGCCAGAACTAGCCAGGATGCGGCCGCACTTCGACGACCTGACGCCGCTCTACCCCCAGCAGCGCCTCCGCCTCGAAGACGGAGACACGTCGGCGACGGCGCGCATCATCGACCTGGTCTCCCCGATCGGCAAGGGACAGCGCGGTCTCATCGTGTCCCCGCCGAAGGCCGGGAAGACGATGGTCCTGCAAGCGATCGCCAATGCGATCGCCAACAGCCACCCCGAGGTGGACCTGATGGTGGTGCTCGTCGGCGAGCGCCCCGAAGAGGTCACCGACCTGCGCCGGTCGGTGCGGGGTGAGGTCATCTACTCCACCTTCGACCAGGCGGCCGACGATCACATCCGGGTCGCCGAACTGGCCATCGAGCGCGCCAAGCGGCTGGTGGAAATGGGCCGCGACGTGGTGGTCCTGCTCGATTCCATCACCCGGCTCGCCCGGGCCTATAACCTGGCCGCCCCGGCGAACAGCCGGACCCTGGCGGGCGGGGTCGCGGCCGCTGCGCTGCAGCCACCGCGTCAGTTCCTCGGCGCGGCGCGCAACGTGGAAGACGGCGGATCGCTCACGATCTTGTCCACCGCGCTGATCGATACCGGCTCCCGGATGGACGACGTGCTGTTCGAGGAGTTCAAGGGAACCGGCAACATGGAGCTGCGGCTCCGCCGCGAGCTCGCCGAGAAGCGGATCTTCCCGGCCATCGACCCGATGCCCTCCGGTACCCGTCACGACGAGCTGCTGATGCTGCCCGCGGAATACGAAGCCGTCGGCAAGCTGCGCCGCGCGCTCGGCGCCCTGGATTCCCAGCAGGCCCTCGAGCTGCTCATCGACAAGACCCGGGATACCGCCTCCAACCCGGAATTCCTCAGCCAGATCCAGCGGTCCCGCTAACCCGCCGCGCAACCTGAAGCACCGCTCCCCAGTGCCGCCGGACCGAGTGGTCCTGGCGCAACGCCAGCCGTCGCCTGATCTCGCCGTACAGCCGCTGCCGTTTCCAGTCCGCCATGGCCAGGTGTCCCGAGAACGTGCCGAGCAGCTCGATGTACTCCTCGGCGTCGTAGCGGCGCTCCCAGTCGTAGTGACGGAACGCGGTCATCTCGAAGAGCCCGCTGGCCTCGATATCGGCCCGGTCGTCGGCCTGTTCCCCCGGCCGCGGCCGTCCCTCGCCGGGCGGCTGTCCTTCGCCGATCTCGTCGTACACGTCCTGGATCTCCTCGAAGAAGGGATCGCCGCCGTCGGGAAACACGTGTCCCGCCCCCCAGATGGCCAGGTGGCCGCCGGGGCGCAGAGCCTGCCACGCCCGCTGGTAACGGACGGCGGGATCGATCCAGTGCCAGGCCGTGGCCGCGTACACCAGGCTGACCGGCTCAGCCGGCCGCCACTCCTCGAATTTGCCCTGCACTACCTCGACCGGGAATCCGGTCAGGTTCACGCGCGCGGCCGCGGCGAGCTCGGGGCCGAGTTCCACGCACGTGATCCGGAATCCGCGCCGGGCCAGCGGACGGGTCGCTTTGCCCGTGGCGCAACCCACCTCGAGCAGGTCATCGCCGGGCACCAGGCCGGCCAGCGTGATCAGGTCATCGAACAGGGCCTCCGGATACTCAGGCCGGACCCGGTCGTATATATCGGCCGCCTGGTTGAACGTCTGCCGCAGCCGCTCGCGCTCATCATCTGGATGCACCGGGTAAGTCTGTCACCGATGATCCGGCCGGCCGCGACGTTTGCCCGTGGGAGCGTCCGGCCCGGAACCGCCTACCGCGATGGCATGAGATATTTCCGCTCCGCCTCCTGCCCGCACGGGCCGCTCGCCGTACCCGAGCTGGCCGCCGCCGCCAGCTGAGCTTCGGTGTTATCCCGAACGAACCGTGGTTCCCGCTCCGGCCCGGCATTTCCTGCCCAGGGAACTGCGTCGGCCGGCCTCAGACGTTATGACTTCACGTAGGCGGGTTCCAGGGTCTTGACGGCCCGGCGGGTTTCCGTGCCGGGCGGGCAGCCGCAGCTCGACCGCAGGATGAGCTCGGTCGGCAGCAGTTCCACCGTCGGTCTGATGGTGGGGTAGGCGATGCGGTCGAGGAGCCGGGCGCAGGCCCGCTCACCCAGCCAGCGCATGGGCTGATGAACCGTGGTGAGTGGCGGATCGACCAGGCGGGCGGGATAGATGCCGTCGAAGCCGGTCACGGCTACCTCTCCGGGTACCGGCACGCCAGCTGCGGCGAAGGCCCTGAGTACCCCGATCGCCATCTGGTCGTTGGCGCACACCACTGCGTCCGGCAGCGCCCCGCGGTGCCTGGCGAGTAGCTCCTGCGCGGCCTGCTCGCCGCTGCGGATGCTGAAGATCCCCTGCGCGGAGCCGATGAGCTGACAGTGCGGGTGGCCGCGCAGCACGTGCTCGAGGGCGAGCCGCCGCTGGATGGCGTCTGGCGAGTTCAGTGGTCCGCCGACATGGAACAGGCGCCGCTTGCCGTGGTCGGCGATGAGGTGGGTGATGATAGCGGCTGAACCGGAGAAGTTGTCCGCCGCGACCACGTTGGCCGCCCGCTCGCCGCGGGTAGTGCCGGCGATGACGACCACAGGGAGGCGCGCGGCAAGACGCTCGGTGTAGCGGGAGGTGACGAACTCCTCGCCGATGAGCATCCCATCGACCTTGCCCGACAGCGGATTCAGCCGGGAGAATTCCGGCTGGGCGGCCCCGTCTGCTCGCATGAAGGTGCTCAGCAGCGCCCACTCGCTGTCGCGGATACATGCCTGGACCCCGCGCAGCACCTCATCGTAGTAGAGCAGGCACTCGTTCTCGATGTCGTACTGTCGCGCCTCGCGTTCGACGCAGACCAGGCCGATGATGTCTTTGCGGCGGCGGGACAGGCTCTGGGCGGCGCCGTCGGGTACGTAGCCCAGTTCGTCGATGGCCCGCTGCACCCGGGCCCTCGTGGCCTCACGGACCAGGTCCTGGCCGTGCACGACCCGGGAGACGGTCGCGGTGGAGACGCTGGCCAGGCGGGCGACGTCGTACAGGGTAACCATGGTGTCCCGGTTTGCGGGGTGCCGTGTTCTCTCTGCTTACCAGGATGTAAGCGCTTGCAGCGGAAATCCAGGCGCGCACACGGTAATCCTCCGCACAAGGCCCGTCAAGATCCGTGGCCGCACAACGGTAGGTCAGAAAGGGTCGCTGCGGCCTGGTCCGGCCGACTAACCTCTAACAGAGGTCCCGCCAGGCACCTGAGTCACACGCCCGGGACCCGTCAATGGCATGGTTACGGCAGTCTGCGCACTCTTCCGGGCAGGCTGTCACAACTATGTCCTGGACACGAGACCCGCTAGTTTCTCTTTACCTGGCACCCGGATATGTCTGCACTTTCTGGGGTGATCACCCCAGAAAGTGCAGACATATCCCCGGCTGGCTCGTAACCGTGTTGCAGCGGCCAGCGGATCAGAGTGGGTACGTCGCTTCGATCCTCAGCCGACTCGCCAGCCTGCCTGGACTGATGTGGGACTTGGGCGACACCCCTCTATTGTGCAGGGTGCCGCATTCATACTCTCGAAATGGGATAAAGAGGCAGCCCGGTGACCGCCTGGAGTGCAGGCCGACTCCGGTTACCGGCAGGCAGGCTGGGTCTGAGCGGCGCGCGGTTGAGCTCGTGCACCTTCGCAACGTGGGCTACGGCTGCTATAACTTTGCCGTTCGCGCGAAACAGTAAATGGACCAAGGCGGTGACCGCTGAGAACCTGGCGGACCAGGGTTGTCCGGCGTCATCCACATCCGGGGCGGGGATTCACCCAGGGGCTGATCGCCGACGGCCAGATGGTATGGGAATCCACCGGTCTTTACGGGGAGTCGTCACTGCGCCGGTACCAGCTGGGCGCAAAACAGGTAGAGCACCGCGTACCGCTGTCCGGCGAGCTGTTCGGCGAGGGCATCTGCCGCGCGGGGGCCGACATCTGGCAGCTGACCTGGCAGGACCGGATCGCCCTGCGCTGGGACGCCTGGAGCCTCGAGCTGGTCGACCGGGTCCGCTATAACCGCGAGGGCTGGGGGATGTGCGCGGCCGACGGCTACATCGTGACCAGCGACGGAAGCAGCGAGCTGGTCCGCCGTGACCCGCGGACGCTCCGGCCGCAGGCCATTATCCACGTCCGCTGCGCCGGCCGCCGGGTACCTGGCCTCAACGATCTCGCCTGGTCCGCGGGTACCGTATGGGCCAACGTGGCGGGTACGCACTACCTGGCCGGTATCGACCCGGACAGCGGCGAGGTCAGCGACGTGGTCAATGCCCGCCCGGCCGCCGAACGGCACCTGGGCAACGAGCAGGCGATCATGAACGGAATCGCCGCGCTGCCCGCGGCCGGGGAGTTCCTGCTGACCGGGAAGAACTGGCGGTCGATCCGGCACGTGCGGCTGAAGCCGGCCCGGGCCGGGGCCGCCACCGACCACCTCCTGGCCGGACTCAGCCGCTGCAGCCGGCGGACACTGCAGCCTGGCGGACACTGACCTGGCGGACACTGACCTGGCGGATACCGGCCCGCAGCGGCCGGTCGGCGTAGCCACCGTCGGCCAGCCCGGCTTGCCGCTCGAAGACGTTACGGGCGCCGAAGTCGCCGGTGAGCACCCAGGACACGCCGGCGGCGGCGAGGTATAGCGGCACCATGACCAGGCCGCCGCAGCAGGCGTACTGGGTGGCGTGCCGCGCCTCGTGCCGGAACAGCGCCGAGCCGGGAACCACCGAGTCCCGCCTGGTGATGATCACGTTGCCGAGGCAGAACGCGGGCGCGGGCGGCACCGGCAGCTGGTAGCCGGTACCGGTGAACAGCCCGTCCGCGCTGCGGGTGAGCCTGGCCCGGCCCACGGCGGCCACGCCCAGGCCGGCCAGCGTCGAGCCGTTGGCCAGGTTGGCCACCTGCCGGGCCCGCAGGCCGGGGCGCACCGCCGGGCCTTGCGTCAGGGCTGGTCGGAGGTGTGGTCGGGGTTGTACCCGTTCATCCCGAGCGGGTCGGGCTCGCCCACGATCACCCCGGTGGCCCACGGCAGGGCGGCCGCCGCGGGTACCGGCAGGTTCAGCTGCTCCATACTGTGGTTGCGGTGCGCCCGGGCGGCGGCCAGGTGGTACTCGCCTAGCGAGGCCATGAAGTCCTCGTCCCCGTACGGCGTGCCGTCTACCAGCGGGCCGCGCGTGCGGTCGAGGACCGCGACGACGTCCTCGCCGCTCAGCGTCTTGTAGGTCTCCAGGGCGTGCGCGAGGGCCAGGACGTCGTTCCTGTTTTCCCTGATGATCTCCTCGGTCCGGCCGAGGAGCCTGGTGAGCTGGTCCTCGATCCGGTCCGCGAGTGCGTGCCGGGCCTGGGCCTCGGGATCCTGGCCCTTCTTCAGGGCGCCGCCGCGGCCGCCGCCGGGCGAGCCGACCTCGAGCCGCTTGGCCGTGGAGTACGAGGAGACCGTGGTGCCCATGCCCCAGAAGCCCTCCATGTACGAGGCGACCGCGGTCGCGGACTCCAGGTCCCCGGACACGCCGGAGGAACTGTCCTCCTCGAAGAACATCCGCTCTCCGGCCAGCGACGCCAGCGACACCAAGATGTCGGTTTCGTACTCGCTGCGCCACCTGGTGAACTGGTCTTCGGGCGGGATGCTCGCCACCATGCCGAGGTAGTCGCTGCCCTTCTCGATCGTGGCGATGTCGATCTCCATGTGCTGGCGGGTGCGGAAGGCCACCAGCGCGTGGCAGGCCTCGTGCACCGCGACGGCGTGCCGCTCACGCTCGATGTACTCCACGTCCTCGGGCGGGCCGAGTTCCTTGAGCTGCTTGGCCTTGATCACGTCCGGCCAGGTGATGACGTCACGGCCGTTCCTGATCGCGGTGATAAGCGACTCGTTGACCAGGTCCTTGATGGTGGCGCCGGTGGCGTAGGGCGTGATGGTGGCGAGCTTGTCCATATTCTCGGCCGTGAGCTCGTGCCGCACCTTGGCGAAGTACCCCTCGTAGGTACGGATCCGGCCCGCCTTGGACGGGTAGCCGACCTTGTAGATGCGGTCGATACGGCCGGGGCGCAGCAGCGCCTCGTCCAGCGCCGACGGCATGTTGGTCGCCATCATGACCAGGATCCGGTACTTGGGCGGCGGCTTCGGCCGCATGCCGAAGACCCGCCGGACGTAGCGGTTGACGAAGCCGCGTGGCTTCTTCAGCCCGGACAGCTCGGTGAGCAGGGCCTGCAGTGTGCCCATGCCGCCGCCACCGCCCCCGTTCATCATCCCGCCGATCATCTGCTTGACGCGGCGGGTGTCCGGCTCGCCGGGCACCGCCGCTTCCATCGCGTCCCTGGCCAGCCGCCACTGTGTGTCCCGCGACAGGTAGGAGAACCCGTGGCAGCCCGCGTGGGCGAAGGCGGGACCGCCGTCCGCGCGCTGCTGGCCGCCGGGGGCGCCCTGGGTCGTCATGCCGCGGTTGCCCAGCGAGTCGGCCTCGTCGAAGAAGACGATCACGCCGCCATAGCGCAGCGCGAGCCGGCGCAGCTTGCGGAAGAGCGACTTGACCTTGAGGATGCCCACGCCCATGAACATGTTGATGAAGGCGCCAGGGTCGACGAACACGTACGGCCTGCCGGTCTCGCCCGCCACCGCCTCGGCCATCAGTGTCTTGCCCGTCCCGGGCGGGCCCCAGAGCAGCAGGCCGCCCGGTACGTAGCCGCCCCGCTCCTCGACCAGCTCGGGGTGCTCCAGGAAGATGATGTTCTCCTTGACCCGCGCGAGCACGTGGTCCTGTCCCCAGACGTCGGAGAACCTGGTCTTGATGTCGTCGGGATAGTACACGTCCACCCCGCCGCGGGACATGAACCAGAAGAGGGCGACGAACTGGAGCACGACGAACAAGAGCGTAAATCCGACCTGCAGCACGAACGGCAGCACGTGCCAGATCAGCTGAGGCGCGCGGAGCAGCGCCAGGATCGGCGTGGTGTGGATGATCTTGCCGATTACCACGGCCAGGATCACGATCCACAGCACCCAGGTCAGGATCCGCCCTAGGCGGAACCGGGCCCAGGGGGATATTCGTCTGCGGCTGACGCGTTCCGCGCCGCCGAACACGGTCACGGTCCAGAACCGGTAATAGCCGCGCCAGTGCTCGCTGATCAGGAAGTGGATCTGCCTAATCAGTTCCAGGCCAGCCAGGACGAACACCCACCAGCCGGTCCGGACCTCGATCCGCACCGCGTCCGAGAACCCCACCAGCGGGTCGTTGGCCATCACGGACCAGACCAGGAGGATCCAGATCACGCCCAGCAGGACGAGGAACTTGATCCGGTCCCAGAGGCCGAGGGGCTTGCGGGTCAGCCGGTGGGCGTCCACCGGCCTGCTGCCGCCGGCCTGGCTGAGGCCTTCGTCGGCGGTCGCGGCTCGAGCCTTTCTCATTACGGGCTCCTGATGGTAAACGACGACATCACGTCGTTGATCTCGGTCTGGTCGTGGCTGTAACAGCTGGTTGTGCAGTGCAGCACGAGGAGGTAAACGACGGTCTGGTCGGCGTTGGTGAGCGCGACTTCATCGAAGGTGTCGGAAAGGCCTTCGAAGCTGTACTGGAAAGTCTCGCGGACCCCGTGCACGCCCTGGCCGGGCGTGAGCACCTGATCGCGGATCTGGTCGAAGCCGGTGAGGCCCTCGGTCGAGGCATTCTGCCGCGCGGTGGAGGTGACCGGCATGAAGATGTCGCGGAGCGAGTCGTAAGACAGCTCGTTGCTGGCGGTCGAGTTGAGCTGGCCGACCTCGGCGAACACGAACGGCTGCGCGGCGCCGAACGACAGGAAGTCGTTGGCCGTGGGCTGGCGGCCGGCCTCGTAGGCGACCTGCCAGCCGCTGCCTGAGTTACCGGTTACGGCCTTCAGCTCGGTCGAAAGCGATGAAGGGCTGATCCGGTGCCAGCCGGAGGGAATTTTGAAGTACGTGTTCTGGCTGGAGTTCGCCACGTAGGTGTACTGGGGCGCGGCACATCCGGCTACGGTGACGGCGACCCCGAGGAGTAGCGCGCAACCCCCGACGAGGCCCTTTGTGACGCGGTGGGCCTTGCTAGCCAAGAGGTGCGACCTCCACGTAAGGACTACGTAGTGTCAATTATGACCCGTTCCCTGGCAATGGTACAGGTTTGCCGAGTGGGTGAAATGCTCCCCTGCCCGGCGGTGCCGCTGGGTACGGGGCGTTTTCTCTTGGCGTGTTCACGTTAGAGCCACCGCGGCGCGGGTAGCGGACCGGGCTTACCCGCGCTGACGGATGAAGGGCAGATCTCATGGAACGTGGTCCGAGCACCACGCGGCTTCCCCAGGACCAGGAACACTCGACCGGGGAACTCGTCAAGACGATGACCGAGCAGGTTTCGACCCTCATCCGCGACGAACTGAAACTTGCCCAGCTGGAGATGACGAGTAAGGGCAAGCAGGCGGCGACGGGCGCCGGGATGTTCGGGGCCTCCGGCGTGGTGGCTCTGTACGGAGTGGGCTGCCTGCTAGCGTGCGCGATCATCGCTATCAGCGGTGCTGTGGCTGCCTGGCTCGCCGCGCTCATAGTGGGCGCAGCTTTGCTGGTCGCTGCCGCCTGCGCGGCGCTCCTCGGCCGGCGACGTCTGCAAAAGGCGACGCCGCCGGTGCCTGAAGAAGCCGTCGCCAGCGTCAAGGCTGATGTAGAGGAAATCAAGGAGAGGACGCACCGATGACCGCACCCGAAATCCAGCAGGAGATCGAACAGACCCGAGAGCGGCTCGGCGACACCGTGGAGGAACTGGCCGCCAAGGCCGACGTGAAGGCCAGGGCCCGCGACAAGGCGACCGTGGTTAAGGCGAAGGCGCAGGACAAGGCCCTCGAGATGAAGGCCAAGGCGCAGGGTGCGGCCACCGAGGTGACGGGACGGGTGAAGCAGAGCGACCTGCTCCAGCGCGGTTGGCCGCTCGCGGCCGCCGCCGCGGGCATCGCGCTCGTGGGTTCCGTGGTGGTCTGGAGGCGGCGCAAGAAGTGACCACGCTGAACCCGCGGAACGGCCGGCCCGCAGACGGGGGCGATGCCGGCCGCGAGGCCCGCGCTGAGAAAACCGGGGAGTCGATACCGCCGCAGAGCGAGGTATCCGGCGGCCCGCAGACGCCGCTTGAGCTCGGCGGCACCGGCTGGAAGAATACGCTCAAGCGCACCGGGAAGAAGTTCACCCGCGACCGGTGCAGCATGACCGCGGGCAGCCTGGCCTATCACTGGTTCCTGGCCCTGTTCCCGGCCCTCATCGCCCTGCTCGGCCTGGCGAGCCTGCTGCACATCAGCACCAGCACCGTTAACCGCCTGGTTACCGGCCTGGATAAGGCGCTGCCGCCCGGTGCGCAGAACGTTTTCAACGAGGCGATCCAGTCGGCTACTCATCGCTCGGCGGCCAGCTCGCTCACCGCGCTGATCCTCGGCGTGGTGGTAGCCATCTGGAGCGCCTCCGGCGGCATGGCCGCGCTCGAGACCGGGCTCGACGTGGCCTACGAGGTCCCGGTGGACCGCAAATTCGCGGCTAAGCGGCTCTACGCGTTCCCGCTCATGCTGGCCACGGTGGTGATCGGCGGTATCGCCGCGGGGCTCGTCGTGTTCGGCGAGCCGATCGGGGCGGGGATCGCGGGCCACGTCGGCATCACCGGAACCGCGTTCACCGTCATCTGGACGGTGCTGCGCTGGGCGGTGACCATCGTCCTGGTCACGGCGCTGTTCTCCGTCTATTACTTCTTCGGGCCCAACCGCGAGACGCCCCGCTGGCAGTGGGTCAGCCCGGGCGGCGTCGTCGGCACGTTGATCTTCCTAGTGGCTTCGCTCGGGTTCTCCTTCTACGCGTCTAAGTTCGGCTCGTACGGCAAGACGTACGGCGCGTTCGCCGGGGTGGTCATCCTGATCTTCTGGCTGTACCTGACCGGGCTGGCGATCCTGCTCGGCGCCGAAATCAACGCGGAGTCCGAACGGCAGGCCGCCGCGCTGGCCGGCCACGAGGGCGCGCAAGCCAGTGCGCAGCAGGTAGAAAGCGGGGAAGCTAACGCCCGCTAGCTGGCGATCTACCTGATCGGCTGGGGCTGCTCGGTGGCGGGCGCGATCTCGGCCGTGCACTGCGGGCAGCGCCGGGCGGCGACCGGGATGCTCATCGTGCACTCCGGGCAGTCCCTGGTGGTCGCGGCCTGGTTGCGTTCGAACAGCTTCAGCAGGCGGCTGACCGGCAGCACCATGGCGTAGTAGACCACCAGGGCCGAGATGCCGAACGTGAGGGCCTCGGTCAGGAACTGGCCGTAGGTGAAGGTGGCCCTGCCCACCTTGAGGGTGAGGCCGCCGAGGTTGGGCGTTCCGCCGACCAGCGAGAGCAGCGGGTTGACGAACGACGAGACGAACTGCTTGACCAGGGCGGCGAACTGGGTGCCGATCACCACCGCGACCGCCAGTTCCACCAGGTTCCCGCGCATGATGAAGTTCTTGAAGCCGCTCATGCGCGCTAGGTTCCTGGCCGCGACCAAAGTATGCGCCGTAACAGATACCTCAGGGCTTTTTTACCGAACGGACGGTGGTCCCTGCCACCCGGCGCGCATAGTCGCGGTAGGCGATCTCCCCATTGTGCCCCGGCTAAGATCACCCCGACACTAGGCAGATGATCACGAACACGGCCGGCCCGCAGGACCCGCGTGACCCGCTTGGCCTGGCGGCGGACGCCCCGCTGCTAGCCGCCTGGCTGGCCTGGATGCGGCTGGCGACGGCCGGACAGCTGACGCCGATGACCACGCCTGGCCATAAGCAGCGCCTGGACCTAGTCGGCACCGTGGTGGCGGGCGACGCGCCGCTGTACGGCGCGCTGGATTCCATCAAGCACGCCGACCGGCTGCTGGCCGACGCCCAGGCCCGCGCGGCCGCGCTGTGGGGGGCCGACTGGTGCCGGTTCTCCGTGGCCGGATCGACCCACGGCAACCAGGCCCTCTGCCTGGCGATCGGCCAGCCCGGCCAGGAGGTGATCATCACCCGCACGCTGCACCGGTCGCTACTGCTCGGCATGGTGATGGCGGGCCTGAGGCCGGTGTGGGTGCGGCCGGAGATCGATCCGGGCTCGGGACTGCCCGCCGCGGTCGCGGTGCAGACCGTCAGGGAGGCGCTGGCTGCGCACCCTGCCGCCTGCGCCGTCATCCTCGGTGATCCGTCCTACATCGGGACCACCGGTGACCTAGCGGGTCACGCGCTGGCCGCGCACGAGGCCGGCGTGCCGCTGATCGTAGACGCAGCCTGGGCTGCCTACCTCGGTTTTCATCCGGACCTGCCGCGGCACGCGATCGCGGCCGGCGCCGACGCCATGGTAACCAGCGCGCATAAGACCCTGCCCGCGTACACCCAGGGTGCGCTGGTGCTCGCCAGGACCGACCGGCTGGATGTGGCCCGGCTTGACCGGGCCTTCGACGCGACCCATACGACCAGCCCGGCCGGGTCGATCATGGCCAGCATCGACGCCGCCCGGGCGCTGCTAGCCCGGGACGGGGAGCGGCTGTGCGCCCGGCTGCTGCACGGCGTGGCCGCGGCCCGCAAGCGGCTGCGCGAGGTGCCCGGCGTCGACGTGCTCGACGGGCCCGGCGTGGATCCGGCCAAGCTGGTCGTGCTGCTGGCCGGGACCGGGGCGCACGGCGGCCTGGTCGAGGCCGACCTGATCGCCGCGGGCATGCCGGTCGAGATGGGCGACCGGGACACCGTGGTGCCCATCGTGACGATGGCCGACGACGAGGAGCGGATCGCGGCGTTCACCGAGAGACTGATCACGGCGATCGAACGGCACCGGGGCCGGCCGCGCCGCCCGGCCGCCACCGCCGCGTGGACGGTGCGGCCGCAGACGGTGCTGGCTCCACGGGAGGCGTTCTTCGCGCCGAACGAGACCGTCGCGGCCAGCGTCGCCGTCGGCCGGATCAGCGCCGAGCTCGTCGCTCCCTACCCGCCCGGCGTACCTGTGCTGGCCCCGGGCGAGCTCATCACCACCGAAGCGCTAGCGGCGCTGCGAGAGGTGGCCGCCGGCGGGGGCCGGATCGCCTACGCGGCCGACCCCACCCTGGCCACCTTCCAGGTCGTCGTGGCCTGACGTCACGGCCGCGGCCGGCGCGGTGCCGGCCTGCGTGACGCCGGCCTGCGTGACGCCGGCCTGCGTGACGCCGGCCTCAACGGCGAGCCCGTGCTCGTCGTGCACGTACCTGCGGCCGCGCAGCAGCGACGCCACCGCCGCGACCAGGCAGGCCACGATCGCGAAGTCGAACGCGATGTCGAGGCCGTGCTGGAACGGCACCGAGATCAGCGACGGGAAGAAGGTGTGCCCGGTCAGGTAGGCGGCGTGGCTGGCCGGCAGCTTGGCGATGGTAGACCCGAGCAGCGTCTGGATCGGGTTATAGCCGAGCAGCGCGGCGAACATGATCGAGACCGGCGGCAGCGCGGCCAGCCTGGCCGCGGCGGCCGACGGCACGCCCTGGGCCACCAGGCCGTGGCTGAGGGTGGCGGGTAGCGAGGAGGCCAGGCCCAGGATGATCAGCGTGAAGAAGATGCCGATGGACAGGACCATGGCCGAGTTCTGGAACGTCGCGCTCATGCCCGCGCCGACACCGCGCCGCTCCGGCGGCAGGCTGTTCATGATGCCGGCCCGGTTAGGCGACGCGAACAGGCCCATGCCGATCCCGTTGAGCAGCAGGATGCCCGCGAACTGCCAGTAGACGAAGTTAACGGGCAGCAGCTCGAGCAGCCCGAACGAGGCCGCGGCCACCACCATGCCGCCGGTGGCGAACGGCCGGGCCCCGAACCGGTCCGACAGGTAGCCGGACACTGGCCCGGCGATCAGGAAGCCGACCGTGAGCGGGAGCATGGCGATGCCCGCCCACAGCGGGGTCCGCTCGAAGCTGTAGCCGTGGATGGGCAGGTAGATGCCCTGCAGCCAGATGATCAGGACGAACATCATGCCGCCGCGGCCGAGCCCGGCCAGCAGGCTGGCTAGGTTCCCCGCGGTGAAGGGCCGGATCTTGAACAGGTCGAGCCGGAACATCGGCTCGGCCACCCGCGTCTCGATCACGCAGAAGATCGCCAGCACCGTGAGGCCGCCCCCGATCAGGCCGATCACCAGCGGGCTGGTCCAGCCCATGGTGTGCCCGCCGTAGGGCTGGATGCCGTAGGTGATCCCGACCAGAGTGGCGATCAAGCCGGCGCCGAACGTCAGATTGCCCCACCAGTCGAGCTTGGCCGGATGCCTGATGCCCCGCTCCTGCAGCTTGAGGTAGGACCAGACCGTGCCGAGCACGCCGAACGGGACCGAGACGAGGAAGACGTACCGCCAGTTGATCGGGCCGAGTACGCCGCCGACCACAAGGCCGATGAACGACCCGGCGATGCCCGCGACCTGGTTGAGGCCGAGGGCCAGGCCGCGCTCGTGGGAAGGGAAGGCGTCGGTGAGGATCGCGCTCGAGTTGGCCATCAGCATGGCCCCGCCGACGCCCTGCATGATCCGCATCCCGATCAGCCACCAGGCGGCGGGCGTACCGTGCAGCCAGGTCGCCGAGAGCAGGACAGAGAACAACGCGAACAGCGCGAACCCCAGGTTGAACATCCGGACCCGGCCGAACATGTCGCCCAGCCGCCCGAAGCTGACCACGAGCACCGCGGTAACCACCAGGTAGCCCATAATCAGCCACAGCAGCAGGGTGGTGTTCCCCGGCTGGAGCGGGTTGACGCCGATGCCGCGGAAGATGTCTGGCAGCGCGATCAGCATGATAGAGGCGTTGATGGTGGCCATCAGCATGCCGAGCGTGGTGTTCGACAGCGCGATCCACTTATAGTGCGTCCGGCCGGCCGGGGTACCGGTGGCCGCGTGGCGCGCGTGACCGTTGTGTCGGCTAGGGACCGTCTCCGCTTGGTACGGCTGAGGTGATACGGACGGCACGAGCATTCCTCCGGAGCGAGCAGTAAGTTAGTTGCTATATAGCAACTAACTTAACCCGGAATGTGTTCCCGCCCCGCTGAGCCGGAGTTGATAACGACCCGCGGCCTGGTCACAGGGTCAGGGCACGACGCTGGCGGCGGCGGTCGCCTACGTGAGCCGCGGCCGGGGCCGCCGGTCTCGTCCGGCCCAAGGCTGGCAGAGCCTTACGCCGACCGAGATCACCGTGGCCCTGGCGGTCGCGGAAGGGGCCATCCAAACCCGCAGATGGCCGCGGGCATATTCGTTTCCAGGCGCACGGTCACGACCCACCTGACCAGCGTGTTCCGCAAGCTCGGCGTCTCCGGCCGAGCCGAGCTCGCGGCCCGCGTCGGCCAGCGCGAGGACCGGCCAGACGCGGGATTCGTGTCACCGGGAACCGGGGACAGCGGTAGCCGCTTGCCTCAGGCGGACCGCTTCGCGTTATCGGTCTGGCTGGCGCTCTGCGCCCGGTGCGCGTTCTGGGGCCGGCGGGCGGAATTCGCAGCACCCCGGACGAAACCGTCGCGCGGGAAACCGTCGCGGGTAAAGCCGCCACGCGTGCTGGCCGCAGGGCGACCCCGGCGGCGGCTGCTCCCGGCTTGGCGCGGGGCGGACGTGTCACTCGAGTCGATCCGGGCCGCGTGCGACGCCACCGGGGCCGGGGGAATGGGAGTGCCCGACGCTGCGATCTGCCGGACTACGTGGTGCCCGGTGTCTACCTCATCGCTCGCCGCGGTGACGCCCGCCGCGTCGTGCAGCCGCTGAAGCTCACGGACCTGGCCACGCTCCACCAGCGCGATGACCATGCCTGCGGCTCCGGCGCGGGCAGTACGGCCCGAGCGGTGCAGGTAGTCCTTGTGGTCGTTGGGCGGATCGAACTGCACGACGAGATCGACGTCATCGACGTGGATGCCGCGCGCCGCGACGTCGGTCGCGACCAGGACGCGGGGATGCCCCGCAGCGAACGCGTCGAGGGCCCGCTGCCGCTGGTTCTGATTGCGGTCGCCGTGGATAGCGGCGGCCTCGACTCCGGCCCGGGCCAGCTGCTTGGCGAGCCGGTCCGCGCCGTACTTGGTGCGGACGAAGAACAGCGTCCGGCCCGGCCGGCTGGCGATCTCGGCCGCGATCGCAACCTTGTCCTCCGCCTTGAGGACCAGGACCCGGTGCTCGGCCGGGCCCGCGTCCGTCGAGGACGTGACCGCGTGCAGCGCGGGATCACGGACGTAGGCGGTCACGAGCTGGCCGACCCCCCGGTCCAGGGTCGCGGAGAAGAACATGCGCTGGCCGTCGGCGGGCGTCTCGTCGAGGATGCGGGTGACCGCGGGCATGAAGCCCAGGTCGGCCATGTGGTCCGCCTCGTCGAGCACGGTGACCTGGATATCGGACAGCGTGCAGGCACGCCGCTCGAGTAGGTCGATGAGCCGGCCAGGTGTCGCCACCACGACGTCGGCGTCGCGGACGCGGGTGATCTGCCTGCCGATCGACACGCCGCCGTAGACGGTGGCGATACTCACGTTGATCCGGCGGCCGAGCGGGGTGAGCACGTCGGCGACCTGCTGTGCGAGTTCGCGGGTGGGGACGAGGACCAGGCCGCGCGGGGCCTTGGGCCGCCGCTGGCCGCTCGTGGCCGCGAGCCGGGTCAGCAGCGGCAGGCCGAAGGCCAGCGTCTTGCCTGATCCGGTCTGGGCACGGCCCAGCACGTCGCGGCCGGCCAGCGCATCGGGCAGCGCCCGGGCCTGGATCGCGAACGGCTCGTGGATGTCGTTCGCCGCCAGCACGCTGACCAGGCGGGGGTCCAGGCCGAGTTCGGCAAAGGTGGCCGGGGCTGGCTGCGGGGCCGCCGCGGCGGCGTCTAGGGCCAGGTCAAGCGCGGAATGCGGTTCGACGCGCCGTGGCTTGGGAGTCCGGGGGTGCTTGGCGGCCTCGTAGCCATAGCCGCGCCGCGAAGCGGCACGACCTCCGCTGCCGAAGGACGCGCGAGGACGCCGGGAACTGTGGGGCATGCGAGAAACTCCATTAATGGTTCGGGGGTCGCATGCTCAGAGACTTCAACGGTGACCGGCTATCTCAGCCGGACTGCTCACACAGCGACCGGCGGGCTGCTCGCCCGCGGAGCGGCGGCGAATATCGTCGCCTCACATGCAAGGCTACAGGAGGCCGGCCTATTCCCCGGTCCTTATCGCGTCATAGTCCAGCCAGGGATGTTGCAGGCACTCCCGCCAGCGAGAATCGTGCCCGGCCCGCTTGATCCGGAAGTATACGGCCCGCCGCACCGCCGGGGACGCGTTGCCGCCGATGTTGTGGCCGAGCAGGTAGTGGGCGAGCAGCAGGTCCCCGGCCCGGCCGGTGACCTGTTCGGGCTCGGGCGCCGCGATCGGCGGGTAGCCGCCCGCGGCGAGCAGCGCATCGGGCCCGTGCTCGCGGAAGTACTCCGCGTGGGTCAGGTGGGTGCCAGGCCAGACCCACAGGTTCCCGGCGCCGCGTTCCCGCTGATCGGACATCAGCACCCCGGCGAGCATGGTGAAAGTCCCGGGCCTGCCGTCGGGCCCGGCCGGAGCGCCGTCGAGGTGATGCAGGCCCGGGCGGTGCGGGAACGGCGGGATGTTCAGCGCCACCTGCACCTGCCACGGCCGCTCAAGCGTCCCCGGCCCAGTCAGCGCTTCTGCCGCCCCGAATGCCGGGCTGCCGGTCAGCAGCGCCGCCAGGGCCGGAGCCTGGCCGGCCTCGGGAAAGTAGTTGTACGGTCCTCGGACTTGCGGGCCGGGCGGGCCGCGCTTGATCAGCTCATCGATGGCACCCGACGCGGCGTCCACCACATCGGGCGGAATCACCTGCGGCAGGACCAGGAAGCCGCGCTCGGCGAACTCATCCCGCTGCCCCCGGTTCAGCATGAGCCTGACCGTAGCGCCGCGGCCAGGCGAGAGGCGAACCGTTTTCCGGTCAGCCGCGCGCCCGGGTATCAGAAACGCAGACAAAGGCGCACCGCCATTGCCCGGACCGTGGCGTCCTGAGAGGGTGAGGCGTCCCTGTGGGGTGATAGGCGGTAATCGATATGGTGCTATGCCGCTGTCGGCGAGCGGCCGTTTCATTGTCGACGCGCACGGAAAGCGGTCCGCCTGGCCGGGGTGAACTGGTATCGCGCCAGCGAGGACCTCGGGATAGCGGCCGGGTTTGATTGCACCCCGCGCTGCGCGCTGGCCAAGCTCATTGCCGGGCTGGATTCAACGGCGTGCGGTTGCCGTTCAGCGTCTGGATGACCGAGCAGACCGCCCCAGGTCCCGGCGCTTCCTGGCCGGAGCCCGGCCCGTCCCGTCCCGCAGGCTTAAGGCGCTCGCCGGTTAGCGGCGCTGGCCGCGGCCGGGCCGGCCGCGGCGCGGGGCGCGGTCCCGGGCCGGCGGCGTCCGGTCCCGGGCGCCGAAGGCGTTGACGAGGTCGAAGAGGCCGGGGTCGTCCGGTGATCCGTCGACCCAGCACTTGAAGCGTGACGGCGCGGTGTCATTGTCCGGGAAGCAGCCGTCGGTCTGGCCGTTCTCCGGGTAACAGGCGCGCGTCCGGCTGGAGAACATCCTGCTCGCCTCCTGTGACTCGCGGCTCAGCGTGTTGTTGGTCCAAGTTTAGCCCGGAAAGTACGGTTTCCTGCCGTGCGCCACCTCACGCGCACAGGAAATCCAGCAGGGCGGCGGAAAAACCGGCTGGCGCGTCGAGCCAGGGCACGTGCCCGGCGGCGGGCAGGACGACGCGGCTGACGTTCGGCAGCGCCCGCTCGAGAGAGTCCACCGCGCTACGCGGCCGCAGGTCGGTCGCGCCGTCGATGATCAAGACCGGCACGGCCAGCCGCCGGCACGCGGCGACCAGCTCGGGTTCGTGCCAGGTCTGCCTGAGTTCGCTCCAGATGTCGTCGTAACAGTCGTAGTTGACGCTGAACCACGGCGTGGTCATCAGCCCGGCGAGGCGCATCGCATCCGGTCCGGTGAATTCCGCCGACCACGTCAGGACCGCCAGCTCGCGATCTTCGGCCTCGGTGCGGTCCCGGGCGCGCAGGTCGCCGAGGCGCTCCCGGTGCGGGGCCAGCGCCGGCGATGTTGCGCTGGAAAGGCTGTTGCCAGGCCCAGCCGAGTCCGGTACCCGAGACGTAAATCAGGGCCCCGACCTGGCCGGGATAATCCAGCGCGTAGCGCAGGCCCAGGGTCGCGCCCCACGAGTGCCCGAGCACCGCGACCCGGTCCTGGCCCAGGGTGCGGCGAACCGCATCGAGGTCAGCGGCCGACCGGCTCAGGGAGTAGGGGCCGCGCCGTTCCGAACGGCCGCATCCGCGCTGGTCCCAGCGGATCACCCGAAGGTACGGGGCGAGCGTGGCGGCGAGCGTGGCGGACATGTCCCACAGGCCAGGTCCGCCGTGACACATGATCAGCGGGGCTCCGCGGCCGGTTACCGCGGTCCACAGGCGGCAGCCGTCATCGGCCAGAACGGACGTGTCGTCGACGTTGTGGTCCTGCGGGTCGGCCCGGCTCACGCGAAAAAAAGCCGTGAGCTCACGGTAGTGAACTCAGCGGTCTCGGGCGCTGCGCTGGTGCTGGACTCGCGGGAAGGAGTGGTGGTTCGGAGCGGGAGCTGCTTCGGCGGCCGGCGAGGTATATGCGTCCTCGACTTTGAGGCTGTTGAGCTCGATGCCGAAGCGAGCGTCGAGGGCGGTGGACAACGCGGCGAGCGTCCGCAACGTCAGGTTCTCCCCGCCGCCGAGAATCTGGCTGACTCGCCCAGGGGAGACACCCATCCGGGCCGCGAGGTCGGCGCGAGTCAGGCCGCGCTCACGCATAAGCCAGTTGATCTCGTTGGTCAGCTGCGTGACCAGGCCGTACATCTCTTCGTCGATCCGGGTCTGCTCGGCCTGCTGGTTAGGCGAAAAGCGTAGTCCGATGCCCATCAGTATCAGTGCCTCCACCTTGTACGGCCAGACCTGCTGCGCCCGGACGGTGTAGCTCCCAGTGTGCTTAGCTCTAGCTAAATGTATAGCTATGCCTAAAGTGTCGCCGCCGTGCGGGCCAGGGTAACCATCGGGCCGGGATCGTTATACAAACGTTACAATCACGGCGGGCCGGGTCTCGCCCGCGTGGCCCGCGGCCGGGGTAGCCCAGCGGAGTACCTGAACCGGGCCGCCGAGGCAGGAAAGGCGGCGGAACTGCCTGTGCTCGTCCGCGGAACATCGAATGTGGCTCCGGCCGCTCGCCATGACAAATGCTGAATAACCCCAAATTAACCCAGAGCGGGGGCAAAGCCTAGATAGATCACCAATGACCTGCAACCATATTTCGTGGGCGGCGGCCGTGGCCTGTAGTCGCGCAGGCGTAGGGCAAGGGGCTGGGACATGCTGGGCTGGGTCGTGGGTGCGGTCGTTACGTTCGTCCTATCGCTGGTCTTGGCGTCCTGGCTTCTTAAAATCCGCTGCCGGGGGACCGGAGCACCGTTCGGGCCGCACGCCAGGCCCTGGGCCGTCGTCATCGTGGTCGCCACGGCGATCGTGTCCACCGGCGTGGGCCTGGTTATCGTCGCGGCTAGCCACCACGCCCCGGCCGCCTACGTCGGGATCGTGGTGCCGGGCGGGCTGTGGCTCACCAACGTGTCCGCTCCGCGAGACCGGCTACCTCTGCTGAGCGCCTGGCTGACTCTGCCGCTCAGCCGCCTGTACGACGGGATGGGCGAGGACATGCAGACCTGGTGTGATACCAGGCGCAGAGCAGCGGCGGAGCAGCCGCAATGGATATCTGACGCGGCGAAATATTACTACTACCAGATGGAAGGGCGGCTAAAGGACACCCGGGCGCAGGCGCAGCTTTGGGACTGGCGGGAATCCATCGTGCACAAGATCAGCATCGTGCGGCTGATAAACCTGGAGACCACCCCGGCCCGGCTCCATGCTTCTCTCCAAATGCACGCGGCCACGCAGAATATACGCACGTACGCCGACCACGATCTGCCTCGTCTGGCCCGGCGGCTGGAGGCCGATGCGGTCAACGAGTTGAACCTGTTCCTGGCGCAGGCGTACCGGCTCGGGTATCACACGCTGCTGATCTATCCATTCAGGCCATCGGTGCACCGGACGCCGAGATCCAGCACCTACGAGCCTGGCGTGGCCGAGCCTGGCGTGCTCGAGCCTGGCGTGCCCGGGCCTGAGACGCCCGAGCCCCGCCCGCGGGAGACGTGAAATAGCCACGGCCGGTACGGGGTTCTATACATCGTGTCCCGCGCGCCCGCAACCAGCGGGCGGCGCCATCGGTGAAGGAGCTGACGTGTCGGACAACTACCGCAAGGATCCTGAGGCCATCGCCCAGCTGACCCCGGAGCAGTACCACGTTACCCAGCAGGCTGGCACCGAGCCGGCCTTCCGCAACGAGTTCTGGAACAACAAGGAACCCGGTCTCTACGTGGACATAGTGTCCGGTGAGCCGCTGTTCGCCTCGGTCAACAAGTACGACAGCCGTTCGGGCTGGCCGAGCTTCACCGTGCCGATCGAGCCGGGCAACGTAGTCGAGCACTCTGACGTCAGCTACGGCATGGCCCGGACCGAGGTCCGCTCGGTCCACGGCGACAGCCACCTGGGTCATGTGTTCCCTGACGGGCCCGCCGAGGCAGGCGGACTGCGCTACTGCATCAACTCGGCCGCCTTGCGTTTCGTCCCGCTCGAGGACCTAGAGCGCGAGGGCTACGGCGACTACCGCAAGCTGTTCGAGCAGGACGATGACACCAGGAGCGCATCATGACCAACCAGACCGAGAAGGCCATCCTCGCCGGCGGGTGTTTCTGGGGCGTGCAGGACCTGATCCGCAAGCTCCCAGGCGTTATCTCCAGCCGGGTCGGTTACACCGGCGGCGACGTGCCCAACGCGACCTACCGGAACCACGGCAACCACGCCGAGGCCGTCGAGATCACCTTCGACCCGGAGAAGATCTCCTACCGCGACCTGCTCGAGTTCTTTTTCCAGATCCACGACCCGAGCACGCGGAACCGGCAGGGCAACGACTGGGGAGCCAGTTACCGGTCGGCCATCTTCTACACCAGCGACGAGCAGAAGCGGGTCGCCGAGGACACGATCGCGGATGTAGACGCCTCCGGGCTTTGGCCCGGCAAGGTGGTCACCGAGGTCGTGCCCGCCGGACCGTTCTGGGAGGCCGAGCCCGAGCACCAGGACTACCTCGAGCGGTATCCCGACGGTTACACCTGCCACTTCGTCCGCCCGGGCTGGAAGCTGCCGCGCCGCGCGGACAGCGTTAGCTCGTGAATGCGGGGGCCGCACGGCCGGTGCGCCCCTAACTGAAGAACTCGAGTAGCAGGCTGGTGATCAGCCCGGGGGCCGTATCAATAGCGTCGTGCCCCTGGCCGTCCAGCATCGCCAGCCTGCTCTGGGGCAGCGCGGCCTGCAGTGCGCCGGTGATGTCAGCCGCCCAGGCCGGGGTCTGCGTCCCGAGGATAAGCAGGGCCGGGGCGCTGACCGCGGCGGCCAGGGCCGGCAGGTCGACACCGGCCAGAGCCTGCGCTTCCCTGGACAGCGTGGCGGACATGATCGACAGCACGTCGTAGCCGAGCGGAGCGCTCCTCAGCTCATCGAGCCGCACGCCGGTCAGCCCGATGATCTCGGTCAGGAAGCTCACCATTGCGCGGCCCGCCCGGCCGTCGGCGAGCAGGACCTGGACCCGGTTGAGCCACTCCGGCGGAACGGTCTGCGGGCCGGGCGGCTCATACAGGGCGATACGTCGTACCGGTGCGCCGGCCGCCGCCGCGCCCAGCACGCAGGTCGCGCCGAAGCTGTGGCCGAATACGTCGACCGGCAGCTGCCCGGCCAGGCTCCCCGCTACCGCCGCGACGTCCTCGTATTCCTTACTCAGCACGTACGGCTGGGTGTCGCCGCTGGTTTCCCGGCCTCGCCGGTCCATGGCCGTGACCTGCCACTGGCCGGTCAGCTTGCCCCACAGGGGTGCCCAGCTCTGAATGCAGCCCATGCCCCCGTGCACCAGCAGCAGCGGCGGACCTTCGCCGGCCGTCAGCAGGCCGATCCGGGTGCCATCGGGGCTGATGACCTCGTGCCTGCGACCTTCCACCGTGTCTCCTCGCCTCAGGCGGTCAGGACCGGATGCACCTCGCCGCCGATGACGCCGTCGGTGTAGCTTACGGAGTTCGTCGAGATCGCCGGGACCCGCGGGCCCGGCAGCACAATACCGGCCAGGTTCAGCGGGTCCGCCGCGGACAGCTCGATCCTCTCGCCGGTCCGCGGCCGCTTCCTGATCTCGCGGAGCATGCCCGCCGCATCCGGGTGCGCGAACTGCTCGCCGCTGAACCCGTGGACGAACCGGCCGCCGCTGACGGTGCCGCGGGCCTCCATCCGCCGCAGCGCCCACAGCACCTCACGCCACGGGACGGCGAGGTTCTCCCGGACCAGCAGGTCGCGGAACACCACGCCCCACCGGGCGGCGAGCTGCTCGGCGACGGCCTCGGCCAGCTCGTCCGGGTCGCAGTCGGGCGCGGCGCCGGGCAGCAGCGACCACCGGCCGGCCGTCCTCGAGCTGAGCTGGCTGCCCCGGCGCAGCCGGTGCCGGCCGGGCGCGTTCGCCGCGGCGCGGCGGGCGAACAGCGACCGGATGGCGCGGAAACCGTCCGCCGTGACCAGTCCGCGGGCCACGCCGTCCCACAGCGCCTCCTCGATCTCGGCGGGCAGCCGCCCGGTGAGCCGGGCCAGGTCCGGCGGGAACAGCGCGCCGCCCGTCCGCAGCGCCTCGATCACCTCGGCGGTGCGGCCGGGCCCGGGCTCCGCGGGACAGAGCTCACCGCGGGCCGCCCGCAGCAGCCACGGCAGGTCATCGCGAATCGTCAGCGTGATCGGTGTGGCCCGGGACGGGGCCAGGCCGCCGCGACGGGAAAGGTCATCTGGTTCGCCGCGCACCGACAGCCGTCCCCAGGCGATACCGCCGTCCAGGCACGCCTCGTCCAGCCACTCCCGGCGGTAGCCGGTCACCCGCGCCGGGAAGATCGCCTTTTCCCAAGCGCCGGCCGCGAGCTCGAAGCCCTGCAGCTGCTCGACGACGGCCAGCACGCCCCGGCTGCCTTCGCGCCTGGTGTCCGGGCTGACGTGCTGCCAGCGCAGCAGGAACCGCATGAAGTCCTGGGCCGTCACCGGCTCGACCTCGCGCCGCTTCCGCTGCCTCGTGTAGCCGTGGATCCGGGTCAGCACCCGCCGGGCGCAGAACTCCTCGTCCCCATCAGGGTCGGTGAACCGCCCGCGCAGCGCGAAACCCTCGTTCTCCAGCTGGATAAGGGCGAGCGTCACGTCCCGGCCCGGCAGGCCGGTAGCCCCCGTCAGGTCGTCGGCGGTGGATGGCCCGCGGACATCCAGGTGGCCCCGGAGCAGCTCGGCCGCGACGGTCTCGGGGTCCATCGGTTTCGTACCCAGGATCCGCGGGCGGCCGGGCGTGAACTGCGCACCGGGAAACAGCGGGGCCAGCACCGCCTGCCGTTCGGCGGCACACCACCACGCGCCGCCGGGTGCCTGGAGCGCGGCCGCCCGTCCAGCGCCCGCCAGCTCATCGAACCAGGGCTGCCAGGGCGGCTCCGGCCGCACGACGTACACCGTCATCAGCAGGTCGTGCAGCTCGTCCGCGTCCCGCGGCTGCGGCGTGACCTGCTCCCTGACCCGCTCGATCGCGGCCGGATCCAGCCGGGCCAGGTCACGCGCCTCGACCGGCAGGCCCCGGGGAACCTTTACCTGCCGGCTCCGGCGGTCCTCGGCCTCCGCGTCATCCAGGAACGTGAACGGCAGCCCGTTCAGGATCTCGTGGGCGAGCACCGATGGCTCGGTGGTGTCACGGGTGATCACGGCGATCCGGCCGGTCTCGATGCCATCAAGCAGCTCACGCAGCCCGTCGATGTCCATCGCCTCGTGCAGGCAGTCCTCCATCGTCTGCCGGACCAGCGGATGGTCGGGAATCTCCAGCGGGCCCGGCGCCACGTTCTCCTGGCAGGCGGCCAGTGTGGGGAACACGGCGGCCATCAGGTCGTCGGCCTCCATCCGCTGGATCGCCGGCGGGTTCTTGCGGCCTCCCCGCATCCGGAGCACGGTCAGCGAGGTATTGAGGTTCCACCGCCAGCGGGCCTGGAACAACGGCGAGGTGAGAACCGCCTGCCGCACGACCTGTTCCACCGTTTTGGAGGCGAGGAACTTCGGGACCCGGTCCAGCGCGAAGCTGTGCTGCGGGCCCAGCGACAGCAAGATCGCGTTGTCGCTGGCCGCCGCCTGCAGCTCGAAGTCGAACGTCACGCAGAACCGCTTGCGCAGCGCGAGCCCGAACGCGCGGTTGACCTGAGCCCCGAAGGGCGCGTGGCCGACCAGCTGCATCCCGCCGGCCTCGTCGAAGAAGCGCTCCAGGATGATGGTGTCCATGGTCGGCAGCGCCCCGAGGGCAGCCAGGCCCGCCCGCAGGTAGGCGATGACCATGTCGGACGCGGCCCGGCCGATCCCGCATTCGGCCTCGAGCCAGCGGCGGGCCGCCGCGGGCTCGCGGTCCGCGACGGCCTGGCGCAGCGCCGAGACCTCCTCGGAAAGCTCCCTGGTACGCCCCGGTGCCTCCCCTTGCCAGTGCGGCACCGAAGGCGGCGCCCCCTGGGCGTCCACCACCCGGACGGTGCCGGGTTCCACCCGGCGGATGCGCCAGGAGTGGGTGCCGAGCAAGAAGACATCGCCCGGCCTGCTCTCCACCGCCCACTCCTCGTGGACCGTGCCGATCGGCACCCCGTCGGGCTCGGCAACGACCCGGAAGTCGCCCAGCTCGGGAATGGCCCCGCCCGAGGTCAGCGCGGCCAACCGGGCACCGCGGCGGGCCTTGACGGTCCCGTTGACCTGGTCGCGGTGCAGATAATAGGCGCGGCGCCCCCGGCCGGTGCGGATCCCCTCGGCCAGCAGGTCGGTAATGTCCGCGAAGTCGTCCTGCGACAGATCCCGGAACGGCGCCGCCCGCCTGGCCAGGCCGAGCAGCTCGCCTTCGGGCCACGGCTCGGCGGCTGACTCGGCCACCATCTGCTGCGCCAGGATGTCAAGCGGCCGGACCGGGACACGGATGGCGTCCAGCCGGCCGCGGCGCACGCCGCGCAGCAGTGCGGCGCATTCCACCAGCTCATCGCGCGTAGTCGGGTACAGCCGCCCGGACGGCGTCCCGGTCCGGGTATGGTTCGAGCGGCCGACCCGCTGCAGGAACGTGGCGATGCTGCGCGGCGAGCCGATCTGGCACACCAGCTCGACCGGCCCGACGTCGATCCCGAGCTCGAGTGAGGCCGTGGCCACCAGGGCCCGCAGGTCCCCGCTGCGCAGCCGGGCCTCGACCCGCTGCCTGCGGCCCCGGGACAAGGATCCGTGATGGGCGGCCACCTGAGCCCCGAGCTCCTCGCCGAGCCGCTCGCCCAGCTGGTGGGCGACCCGTTCGGCCATGCTCCGGGTGTTGACGAACACCAATGTGGTCCGGTGGCCGGTGACGTGGCCCGCGATCAGGTCCAGGATCTGGTCCATCTGGCTGGTCGTGGGCACCGCGCCGAGCTCGTCGTCGGGCAGCTCAAGGGCCAGGTCAAGCTCCCGGCGGTGGCCGGAATCCACGATCGCGCACCGGGGCGTTCCGTCCGGGTGGTCGCGGTCCTCGCCCGCGCCGACCAGCAGCCGCGCGATGGTCTCGATCGGTCGCTGGGTCGCGGAAAGGCCCACCCGCTGCACCGGGCCGTCCGCGACGTGCGCAAGCCGCTCCAAGGTGAGGGCCAGGTGTGACCCGCGCTTGTTGCCGGCGACCGCGTGGATCTCGTCGACGATGACCGTCCGGGTGCTGCGGAGCATGGACCGGCTTCGCTCCGCGGTCACCAGGAGATACAGCGACTCCGGGGTGGTGATCAGGATGTCCGGCGGCTTCTTGAGCATGGCCGCGCGCTCGGCGGCGGCCGTGTCGCCGGTCCGGACCGCCATCCGGATCGCGGGTGCGCCGAGCCCGAGCCGGCCGGCGGCCGCTTCGATCTCGCGCAGCGGCGCCTCCAGGTTCTGCTGGATGTCGGTCGCCAGGGCCTTCAGCGGGGAGACGTAGACGACCTGGGGCCCGGCGCCCGGCGCCGCGCCGGAGGCTTCGCTCGGCCGCGCGCCGGCGTCGGCGCCGCCCGGGAGCTCGGCGCCGCCCGGGAAGTCGTGCCCGCAGTACAGGTCGTGCGGGCAGGCCGCCTCGTGCGCTCGGTAGAACCGGTCGATGCAGACCAGGAAGGCGGCCAGCGTCTTACCAGAACCCGGTCGGCGCCGCGATCAGCGTATTGCGGCCGGCGGCGATCTCCTGCCACCCGGCGGCCTGCGGTTCGGTCGGTCCGGCCGGGAACCGGCCGGCGAACCAGGCCCGGACGGCGGGATGAAACGACTCGAGCACGCGCTCACCGTACCTCCAGGTCCCGACATTCCGGCCCGGGTCAGGCACGGTCCGGTGTGCGTCAATAACGTAGGGTCTCTACATCGAGCCTGGTCAGAGCCAGGTTCTGAGTGTAGCCAAACCCTCAGATGATCATGGCCCGCCGCCCCGTAGTCCAGGCGAATCGCGTGAATTGCGCGATGGCCTGGGCGATGCCATGTCACCAATCTTGACGTGAGAGTGGGTGGTAGCGGGAAGTCTGTACTGCAGGCAGCGTCGAGCTGGCCCGATTTGATCCTCGCGTCCAGCCGCGCGGATGCGAGACCGCGATGGGAGCACATCATGACAGAGCACTGGCCAGCGGTTTCCTACGACCGGTGGGGGGCGACATGTGACACGCTGCATGCCCACACTCAGGTGCTGGGCAAGCTGGCTGTGGAGCTCGCGCCGCCCGAGCCGGAGCTGCTGCACGCCGCGCTGCGGTTGACCGCGCGCGGCTGGGAGACCGGGTCGCTACGCGCGCCGGATGGCTCCGGGTCGCTGGTGGTGGCGCTGGACCTGCACGCGCACGAGGCGGTGGTGGAGCACAGCCGCGGATCGGTGCAGCGGGTGCCGCTTGTCCCGGACCGGCCGGTGGCCGAGGTGACCCGGGATGTGCTGGCGGCGGTGGCCCGGGCGGGCGGCGCGGTGCGCATCAACCCGGTGCCGCAGGAGGTTCCGTGGAGCGTGCCGCTGGACGAGGACTACGAGCACGCCCGCTACGACCCTGGCCAGGTTGAGGAGTACTTCGCCGCGGCCACCCAGGCGGCGCTGGCGCTCGCGGCGTTCCGCGCGCCGTACCGGGGCCGGTCCACGCCGGTCAACGCGTGGTGGGGCTCGTTCGACCTGTGCGTGGTGATGTTCTCCGGCGCCCCGGCCGACCCGCCCTCTGACGGCTTCATCACGCGCAACGCATCCGACGCCCAGCAGATCGTGGTCGGCTGGTGGCCTGGGGACGCCCGCAACCGGGCGGCCTTCTACGCCTACGCCTACCCGTCGCCGCCCGGCTTCGCCGGCGCTGCCTTGTCCCCGGCGGCCGCCCGCTGGGACGAGACCCTGGGGGAGTACATCCTGGACTGGGATGACGTCCGCGCCGCCCCCGACCCGCATGCCGCAGCCGTGGATTTTCTCCGCTCGGCCTTTAGCCATGCCTACCGGAAGTCCGGGTGGAGCGCCGAGCTCGGTGCTACCGAGGAAGGCAGGCCGCCCCCCGTACGGTGACCGGACCACCGGTCGCCCTGATCACCGCGAGCATGATCACGCCGCGTAAGGCACCAGCTCGCCCGCCGCGGCGCGGACCACGTCCGCCAGTTCACCATCCTGGGCGACGGCGCGGGCCAGCAGCAGCACCTGGGAAGCCATCCGCAACATCCCGCACACTCAGACGCGCACCGCCTGACCAGCGCAGCCCGAAGATGATCTTGGTACCTGCAAATTTGACGTGCACCCGGCGCGGTCCGGCCAGGTCAGGCGCGGCCCCGGCGGGGTCACATGCGGCGAAATGGGTAGTTTGACGACGTGACCACGGCGATCGCGCAGTTCATGCGGCAGCTCGAGCAGGTATGGGACGGGCACCGCGAGGCGCTGCTCGGCCGCCGCGATCTGGAGGCTTCGCTTGCGTCGCTGACCGCAGAGCCGTCGGTCCTGCACCGGCCGGCCATGACGGGTGCCGCCGGCGGCCAGGCCGTCAGGCGGTTCTACGCCGAGGATTTCCTGCCGCACCTGCCCGGCGACCTGGCTGTGACACGGGTCTCGCGGACCGTGGACCGGTTCCGGCTGGTCGACGAGACAACCGTGTCGTTCACGCACGACCGGGAGCTGCCCTGGCTGCTGCCGGGCATCGGCCCGACCCACCGGCGGGCCGAGGTGCTCGCCATCACGGTCGTGGGGTTCGAGCGCCTGCGGATCCGCTCGCAGCGGGTGCTCTGGGACCACGCGACGCTGACCGCCCAGCTGCGCGTGCCCGGCCTGGCCGCGACAGCCTAAGCCGGCTCCCAGACCGCTCCGCGGCGCTCCGTAACGCTCACCATTCGCACCACGAGCACATCGCGCCCCGTACCCCAGGCCGAAATGACATGGTCGTGGCACCCTGCACACTCTTCGGGAGCGTGTCCTCCAGCAGCTTCTCCAGACGTGCCTTCTCGGCGGTGCGGGCCTGGGGCAGATGATGCCTGCGGTAGCGGTATGGGTGCCGAATCGCGCGGGAATCACCGCGGCACTGTCAGCCGGAGCCGGCGTCGACTACGGTGACCGTGTTGCCACGCCGACTATCCGGGCCGACGTGCCGCTGGCGGTGCTACGCGATGTCATCCAGCCCTTCCCCACCTTCTCGGAGATCTATGTGGCCACGCTGAAGGCGCTGCGCGGTCAGATCAAGGAATCTCCATGAGACACCCAGACATCGGCCACCGCATCGTGCCGAGGCGCCCGACGTCGGCTGCGCCAACCCCGTCCTAACCCAGGAGGTAATGTCATGACCCGCGAACCAGAACTGGCCGGGCAGACCGTCGTCGTGATCGGTGGCAGCGCCGGCGTCGGCCTGGAAACCGCCCGCCGGGCCCGCGCCGACGGCGCCGAGGTCATCCTGACCGGCCGGAACGCCGAACGCCTCAAGCAGGCCGCGGCCGACGTCGGCGCGCGCGCGGTCGAGGCCTTCGATGCCACCGACCCGGCCGCCCTCGGGCAGTTCTTCGCCAGCCTGCCCGGGCCGATCGACCACGTGATGGTGACCGGCCCCGGCCCGTACTACGCGCCGCTGGCCGATCTGGACCACGCGCGCGTGATCAGCGATTTCGACGGCCACCTGTGGCTGGCCATCGAGGTGGCCCGGCACGCCGTCGGGCGGGTACGGCCGGGCGGCACGCTGCTGTTCATGAGCGGCACCGACGACCTCAGCCGGGGACCCGGCCTGTCGATCATGGCCGCGTTCAACGCCGCGCTGCCCGCCCTGATCAGCAACCTGGCGGTCGAAGTGGCGCCGATCCGGGTCAACCTCATCGCGGCCGGCTTCATTGACACGCCACTGTCGGCCCGGCTGCTCGGCGACGACCTGGAGGCGCGCCGCGCCCAGCTCCGGGCCACGCTGCCCATCGGGCGCGTGGTCGGGCCGGCCGACATCGCCGCGCTCGCCGTGCACCTGATGATCAACACGGCGGTCACCGGGGCGACCTACGACATCGACGGCGGCCAGCAGTTCGTGCCGCGTTCGTGAGCGTCATCACACCGAAACACGGGAGCAGGCTTACGCGAGTCGAATTACGGTACCGGGGGCAGGGCGGTGGTGGCCGACGCCCGTACGATCAAGCCGTGGGAGAACCCGGACCTGCTCACCGTGGTCGGCGACCTCGCCGACCCGGCGACCGCCGACCGGATCGCCAGCGCGGCCCTGGACCGGTTCGGCCGCGTCGACACCTGGTCAACAACGCGGGGTGTTCATCGGCAAGCCGTTCACCGACTACACCGCCGCTGACTACGCGCTGGTCACCGCGGTTAACCTGGCCGGGTTCTGCTGGCGGCGGGCGGAGCGACACCCCGCTATCGGGGCCTGTGTGCCACAAGCCCAGATGGCCGCATCTGCCGGCCGTGCCCGCAGCGACGGATCACACCGTGAACGTAGCCTCGATCACCAGACGACGCGCTCGACAGGCCAGACGGTTGTGGGATTTATCAAAGACGCCTCTTTCGGGCAGGCTGTCACAACCATGTCCAAGACACGAGGCCCGCTAGCTTCCTCTGCACCTGGCACCGGGATATGTCTGCAGTTTCTGGGGTGATAGCCCCAGAAACTGCAGACATATCCCCGGCTGGCTCGCGCGGGAGGCAGCTGTATTACAGCAGCCAGCGGACCAGAGTGGGTACGTCGCTTCGATCCTCAGCTGACTCGCCAGCCTGCCTGGACTGATATGGGACTTAGGCAACACCCTCTTGTGTGCAGGGTGCGACAACCATACTCAAAAGTCTGGGGCGGCAGTGGGGCACACGGGGCTAGCGGGGGCTCCGAGGCTGCCGGTGGGGCCGAAGCTACTGGCCGAGGAGCCAGCAGCCGGGGGCGATGAGCTTGCGGGCCTGAGCCGGGCCCCATGATCCGGGCGCATAGGGCACGACCTTGGGCGGGTTCGTCAGCAGCGGGTCGACCGCCTTCCACGTCGCGGCCAGCCCGTCCGGGCGGGTGAACAGCGACCGGTCGCCGATCAGCACGTCATGGATCAGCCGGACGTAGGGCGGCAGCGGGTTCGCGTCGGGCAAGCCCGACAGCGGGATCGAGGCGTGCGCGGTATCAAGGTCCAGAGCCGGGCCGGGTTTCTTGGCCACCACGGAGAGGTCGATCTCGCCGTCCCCGGCCAGGGAGAAGGACAGCACGTTCGACTCGCCGGGCAGTTGCCCGGCCAGCGGCCCGGTCGGCTCGCGCATGATCAGGCTGACCCGCTGCCTGCTCTCGGCCAGCC
Organism: uncultured Actinomycetota bacterium; assembly: GCA_963844625.1. GTDB lineage: Bacteria > Actinomycetota > Actinomycetes > Streptosporangiales > Streptosporangiaceae > Palsa-504. The sequence goes on from CAWJPF010000012.1 coordinate 60,958, forward strand.
GCTTGCCGGTGCGCAGGTAGAACGGCACCCCGCGCCAGCGGGCGTTGTCGATCCACATCCGGGCGGCGACGAACGTGTTCTGGCTGGAGTTGGCCGCCACGCCGGGTACGTCGCGGAAGCCGGTGAACTGGCCGAGCACGACCTCGGCCGGGTCCAGCGGCCGGAATGACTTGATGACCTTCTCACGCGTGGCCTGCAGGTCGAGGGCGTCGAGGCTAGCCGGCGGTTCCATCGCGACCTCCGCCGCCACCTGGAACAGGTGGGTGACGAGCATGTCGAGCACCGCGCCGGTGGCGTCGTAGAACAAGGCCCGGTCGGTAATGCCGAGCTTTTCCGGCACGTCGATCTGGACGCACTCGATGTGCTCGCGGTTCCAGCTCGCGGCGAACAGCCGGTTGGCGAAGCGCAGCAGGTGCAGGTCCTGGGTCGCTTCCTTGCCCAGGAAGTGGTCGATCCGGTAGACCTGCTGCTCATCGAGGACCGAGTGGACCACGCGGTTCAGCGCGCGGAAGCTCTGCGGTGAGGTACCGAACGGCTTCTCGTAGACCACCCGGGCGCCCTTCGCCAGGCCGTGCACGCCGAGAGCCTTCGTGGTCTCGCTGAAGGCGACGGGCGGTATCGCGAGGTAGTGCACGAGCTGCGGGTCGCCGCCTAGCGACTTGCGGGCCTCGGCCAGGTCGTCGAGCAGGCTGCCCGGGCTGTCGCTATTGAAGCCGCCGCCGGCGAAGAACAGTCGTTGGGCGAAGGCGTCCCAGGCGGCCGGCTCCGGCTTCGGGCCGAACTCGGTGAGCGCGTCATGGACGTGAGCGCGGAAATCCTCGTGTGCGACATCGCCACGGCCGTTGCCCAACAGCCGCCACTGCTTCGGCAGCAGGCCCTCGAGGGCCAGCCGGTAGAAGGCCGGAAGCACCATCCGCTTGGCTAGGTCGCCGGTGGCGCCGAACAGGACGAAGATCGTCGGCCCCAGCTTGGGGTCTGAGGTGCGTTGACGTTTCGCAGTCGCCATAACTCCAACTTATGCCACCGCTGAGCTGAACCACAGGTGACTCGGGCAACTCGGCCCGCGGGTGCGTACTAGGGTGGGAACGGATGTTTGATCAAGCTGGATAAGGAGAGCAGATGCCAACCCGAACTGCACGTACCGGCTGGACCGGAAACCTGGAGCAGGGCGTGGGCCAGGTCGAGCTTACGAGTTCCAAGCTCGGTACCTACGAGGTGTCCTTCCCCAGGCGCGCCGCCGAGGATGCCGGGGGATACACCAGCCCCGAGGAGCTTATCGCGGCTGCCCACTCGGCCTGCTATGCGATGCAGTTGTCCGCGCTGATCGCCCAGGCAGGCGGCACGCCCCAGGCGCTCGACGTACAGGCTGACGTGTCACTCGGACCCGACCCGGCGGGCGGCTTCCGGTTGACCGGCATCAAGCTCACCGTGCGCGGTGAGGCGGAGGGCCTTACCGCCGAGCAGTTCGCCGAGGTCGCCGCGCAGGCGAAGGCGGGCTGCCCGGTCAGCAAGGCACTCACCGGTGTTGATATCACCCTGGACGCCCAGCTCGAGGAGTAACGAGACGCCCAGCTCAAGGAGCAACGAGACGCCCAGCTCAAGGAGCAACGAGACGCCCAACTCAAGGAGCAACGAACGGCCCGCTAACAGCGCTAGGCCGCCGTCGACCGGGACGACCGCCCCGGTCATGGCGCTGGCGCCGTCCCCGGCCAGGAAGGCCAGTACCGCGGCCACCTCGGCGGGCTGCAGCAGCCGCCCGAGCGGCTGCTGCGCGGCGAAGGCCGCAGCGTCCGGCAGATCGTAGAGCCGGGCGCTCTCGTCCAGGATTGGAGTGGCCGTCGAGCCGGGGCTGACCGCGTTCGCGGTGACGCCGGTGCCGCCCAGTTCGGCGGCCAGGGCCCGGATGAAGCCGGCCACCCCGGCCTTCGCCGCGCAGTAGGCGGCGAGCATCGGCAGGCCACGGGTGGCCGCGGCCGACGCCACGGCCAGGAACCGGCCATGGCGCGGCTCCGGCCGGCGCAGCAGGGCGGGCACGGTCACCCGGGCCAGGGTCAGTACGCCGCCCAGGTCGATATCGAGCACGGCCCGCTCCTGATCGAGCGGAACCTGCCAGGCAGGCACGCCGCCGGCGATGACGCCCGCGGCCGCGATCGCGGCGTCCAGCCCGTGCCAGCGATCCTCGGCCAGCGCCACAGCGGCGGCCAGGGCCCCGGCGTCGCGGGTGTCGGCCTGCGCCGCGACGACGCGGTCCTCGCCCGCCGCGACCCAGGTGCCGGCCGCCGCGCCGGCGTCCGCCGCGCCGGTGCCGGCCGCTGCGCAGGCGCTGGCTACTACGCGATCAAGGTCCGCGCGGGTGCCCAGCGGGTACGGCAGGGCCGGGTCGTCTGCGCACCGGTCCGCCGCGACGACGCACCAGCCGTTGGCCGCCAGCGCCACGACCGTGGCCGCGCCGATACCGCGCGCCGCTCCCGTGACCAGCGCGACGCGGTTCCCGGGATTGCTCATGCTCCTGCCCTTCCAGCTAACGGCGGGAGGACGTCAAAGCTCTCCCTTGGCCGGGTCGCCGGCCGGCACCGCGTGCAGCACGATGACCTCGGGCGCCCCGGCCACCTTTCCGGCGAGCTGAGGGTTCAGCGCGGTCAGCGCCGCGCCCCGGCTGTGCGTTTTCAGCGCGTCGGCGTTGGCCCACTTCTCGACCATGATCAGCCGGTCTTCCGCCTGGTGCAGCGCGTAGAGCTCGCAGCCGTCCTCGGCGTGCACCTGGGAAATGGTCGCGGTCAAGGCGTTGATCACCTCGTCGCGGTACTCGGGCAGCGGGCGGATGGTGGCGACGACGACAACGGACACTGATAGCTCCTCGGGTCTAAGAGGCGAAGATGGCGCTCAGGGCGGGCGCGACATCGGTATAGGTGCGGATGCGCCGCAGCCGCCCGTGGCCGAGGCGGGCGAGCTCGCGGGCTAGGTCCGCGTCCTGCTCGCCAGAGGTGTCGAGCAGGACGTCCAGCCGTGGCAGCCGGGCGGCGAACGGCCGCGGATCGGGCCCGGCGTTGTGCACGCAGTCCGACAGCAGAACGGCCCGGGCGTCCCGCGCCGGAACCCTGGCCAGCTCGCGCGCGGCCACCTGGAGAGGGAAAGCGATGTTGGTCAGCCCCTTCGCCGGAATGCGCAGCATCGTATCGAGCAGCGTCTGCGGCGGGACGCGCTGCCCCAGACGGCTCAGGATCGCCGCGTCCGACCAGAACGCGACCACGGCCAGGTCGTCGCGGCTCAGCTCCGCGGCCAGCGCCCCGACGGTCGCGGCCGCAGTCCGGACCCGCTCGCCGCGCATCGAGCCGGACACGTCCACGAGCAGCAGCACGCTGCGCCTGGTCCGGACCCGTTCCCGGACGATGATGTCGTCCTCGTCCGGCAGCGGATGCTCGATGAGCTGCTCGACGGTGCGGTCCAGGTCGATGTCGTCCGAACCGCCGTTGTACCGCAGGCTGGCCAGCTCGCCCACGCCCCGCCGGGCGGTCGTGTCCCGCCGCGGTCGCGGCACGGCCAGCCGGGCGGCGATCTGCCGGGCGCGCCGCAGCGTCTCCGGATCCGCCGCCGGCGCGCCCGCAAGCACGTCAGTCAGCGTGCCCTGCTCCGCCGTCATGGCCGGCCCGCCGCTCCCCGGCCGCGGCGTGGCGCGCCCGGCCCGGCTGCCGCCCGCCAGCACCACGCTCCCGCCGCCGCGAGACGCGGGCAGATCCAGTAGCTGCGGTTCCGCATCGAGCTGCTTGGGCCGCCGCCGCAGCGGCGTGGCCGGGCGGCTGGCCCGCCGGCCACCAGCACGGCGCACCGGCGAGTCGGCCGCTACTGTCCTTCAACCAGGCGCCGCCGCGGCCGGGGCCAGGATGAACTGGTCCTCCCAGATCTGCCGCAGCACCGCTTCCGGGGTGAGATCGACCGTCTCGTCCAGGAAGATCCGCCCGGAAAGCGCCACGAGCATCGCGTCGTACACCACGTCCGGGTAACCCTCGGCAAGACCGGCCGCGCCGCGCAGGCCCAGCAGCTGCCCGGCCACCAGGGTCAGGTCAATGGCGCCGCGCACGCTGCTGCCCTGCCGGATGTCGGGGTGCTCCCGGGTGGCGCGGGTGACCGCCACGGCGTCGCTGACCAGGCGGTCGTAAAGGTCAGGGGCGAGCTTGGGCAGCGGCGCGCGCAGCGCAACGATGCCGCGCTCGGCCGCCGCGTCCTGGTAGCCGATGGCCAGGCGGCAGATCCGGTCGTGGACCGAGGTGGACAGCCGGGTGGTGCCCACGTTGTCGTAGGGGTTCATCGACGCGATGACCCGGAACGTGGGCGCCGCCACCACCGTCCCGGCCGTGGGCACCGCGATCTGCCGCTCGGCCATCGCGGTCAGCAGCGTGTTGATGGTGTCCTCCGGGGCCCGGTTGAACTCCTCGATGTACAGGAAGCCGCCTTCGCGCATGGCCTGCAGCAGCGGCCCGTCCACGAAGTTGTCCGGGCTGTAGTCCTCGCGCAGCACCCGGGCCGGGTTGTGGTGGCCGATCAGCTTGGACGGCGTCAGGTCGGCGTTTCCCTCGACGAACACCAGCGGGATGCCCCACTCGGCCGTGATCGCCCGCAGCAGGGTGCTCTTGCTGGTCCCGGGCGGTCCCTCCAGGATGATGTCGCGCCCGGCGGCCACCGCCGCGAGCGTGAGGGTGACCTCACGCTCGCGGCCGACCAGGTGCGCGGCGACCCGGCCGTAGGCAGACGCCAGGCTAGGAGTCTCGTCCGCGGCTGAGCTCATTTGGTGAGGAGCCCCGCATCGATGGGCAGGGTCACCCCGGTGACGTAGCGCGCCTCGTCCGAGGCCAGCCACAGCACCGCGTTGGAGATGTCCACCGGCTCGACCCACGGGATCGGCAGCACGTTCAGCTCCCCGAACCGCGGGGCCAGCGCCTCCCGGGTCCGCTCGGCCACCGGCAGGTCCGAGGCGAACAGCTCGTAGGTCGCGGAGTTCTGGATCATGTCGGTGTCGACGGCGGTGGGATGCACGCTGTTGACGCGGATCATGTCCGGGGCCAGCTCACGCGCCAGGGTGCGCATCAGCCCGACGACGCCGTGCTTGGCCGAGGTGTAGTGCCCGGTGTGCGGGATCGCCTGCAGCCCCGCGGTCGAGCTGGTCAAGATCATCGACCCGCCGCCGGCCGCCCGCAGGTGCGGGATGGCCGCCTTGGCCGCGTGCCAGACGCCGGTCAGGTTGACGTCGATCATGTCCTGCCAGGTGGTGTCGTCCATCTCTTCCAGCGTGCCGAAGCTGAAGATGCCGGCGTTCGCCGACACGATGTCCAGCCGTCCGAGCTGGGCGACGCCGTCGTCCACCGCCGCCTTGAGCGCGCCGTAGTCCCGGACGTCGGCCTGAGTGGCGACGATGCGCCGGTCCAGCGCCTCGACCTCCTTGACCGTCTCGGCCAGGTCCGCGGGCGTCGCCATCGCGTAGGGCACGGTCGCCACCTGGCCGCACAGGTCCACCGCGATGATGTCCGCGCCCTCCTGGGCCAGCCGGATCGCGTGCGACCGGCCCTGACCGCGGGCGGCCCCGGTGATGAAGGCCACCTTGCCCGCTACTCGTCCTGCCATTTTCGCTGCCTCCCTTAACGGATGGTATTGCCGGCGTCCACGGTGAACTCCAGCCCGGTGACGTAGCGGGCCTCGTCCGAGGCCAGGAACAGCACCGCGTTGCTGATGTCGCGGGGGTCCACGATCTCGACCGGCAGGGTGTTCATGTAGATCGGGCCCAGGCTGGGGTCGCGGCTGAGCAGGGCCTCGAGCCCGCCCAGGCCGGTCCCCATCGGCGTGTCGACCCCGGTCGGGTGCACCGTGTTGACCCGGATCTTGTGCGCGCCCAGCTCGTTGGCCATCGTCTTGGCGATGCCGACCACGCCATGCTTGGCCGCCACGTACGGGGCCAGGTAGGGCAGGCCCTTGATCCCGGCGGTCGAGCTGGTGCAGATGATCGAGCCGCCGCCGGCCGCGATCAGGTGCGGCACGCTGACCACCATCGTGTTCCAGACCCCGGTCAGGTTGGTGTCCAGGGTGTCCTGCCACCCGGCCGGGGTGACCTCGTCCCAGGGCTGGACCGTGCAGATGCCGGCGTTGGCCGACACGATGTCCAGCCGCCCCAGCTGGGCCACCCCGTCGTCCACCGCGGCCTTCAGCGCGGCCGCGTCGCGCACGTCGGCCCGGGCGGCCACGATCCGCCGGTCCAGCGCCTCGACGGCCTGCACCGTCTCGGCTAGGTCGGCTTCGGTCGCCATCGGGTAGAGCACGGTGTCGTAGTCACGGCAGATATCGACCGCGATGATGTCCGCGCCCTCCTCGGCCAGCCGGATCGCGTGCGACCTTCCCTGGCCCCGCGCGGCCCCGGTGATGAAGGCGACCTTGCCTGCTACTCGTCCCGCCATGTGCTGCGCCCCTTACTTCTTGTTCGTGAAGCCGGCGTCGACCGGCAGCGTGACGCCGGTGACGTACCTGGCCTCGTGAGAGACGAGCCACAAGATGGCGTTGGAGATGTCGACCGCTTCGACCATGCCGACCGGGAGCGCGTTGGCCATCGCGTCGGACAGGCTGGGATCGGACGCGAGGAACTCCTGCATCACCTCGTTGACCACCATCGGGGTGTTCACCCCGGTCGGGTGCACCGAGTTCACCCGGATGCTGTGCGGGGCCAGGCTGTTCGCGTAGGAGCGCATCAGGCCCACCACGCCGTGCTTGGACGCGGTGTAGCCCAGCCCGCCGCGGGTCGGACCGCCGATCCCGGTGATCCCGGCGGTGGAGCTGGTGAGCACGATCGCGCCGCCTTCGCCGCGCTCGATCATCGACGGGATCGCGATCTCCACCGTGTTGAACACGCCGGTCAGGTTGACGTCGATCACGTCCTGCCACGCCTCATGGGGCTCTTCGCCCAGCGTCATCGGCGCGATGCCCGCGTTGGCCAGCACGATGCCGACCGGGCCTAGCTCGGCCACGCCGGCCTCGAACGCCGCGCGCAGCCCGGCCTCGTCCCGCACGTCGGCCTGCCTCGCCACGATCCGCCGGTCGAGCGCCTCGACCTCCTTAACGGTCTCGGCGAGGTCGTCGGGGGTGGCCATGGGGTAGGCCACGCTGGCGATCTGCGCGCAGATATCGACCGCGATGATGTTCGCCCCCTCCTGCGCCAGCCGGATCGCGTGGCTGCGGCCCTGGCCGCGCGCCGCGCCCGTGATAAAGGCCACTTTGCCTTCGAGCTTGCCTGCCACTTACTTCGCCCCTTTCACTTGTGTCACGGCCGTGAGCATGGCCTTTCTTGCGAGCGGGCCAGGCCACGGCCCGAGCCGCCGCGGCCTGGCGACGTCGTAACGGGCAGCGTCAGCCCAGGCCGACGCGTCTGGGACTGAACCCGGCGAGCGGGCTCTCGTCGCAGGCGCGGTCTGGCGGCCCGGCGGCGGGCGGGCGGGCGCCGATCGACACCGGTACCGGCCCGGGCCCGCGCGACGACCCGCCCGACGACAGGTGCGACGAGCGGTGCGAGTGGTCACCCGATGGCCGCGGAGCCAGCCCGCCCGCCGCCAGCGCCAGCGCGCGTTCGCCGTGGCCCTGGACGCACTCGGGGTCGGGGCCGTCGAGCGGCAGTCCGGTGAAGAACTTGGCCGCCATACAGCCGCCGCGGCACGAGTCGTAGGCCGAACACGACTGGCAGGCGCCCCCGGTCTGCGGCCGGCGCAGATCGGCGAACAGCTCGGAGTCCCGCCACACAGCGGCGAAGCCGCCCGGCCCGCGGACGTTGCCGGCCAGGAAGCTGTCGTGGATCGCGAACGGGCACGCGTAAACGTCGCCGACCGGGTCGATCAGGCAGACCACCCGGCCCGCGCCGCACAGGTTGAGCCCGGGCAGGGCGTCGCCGTAGGCGGCGAGGTGGAAGAAGGAGTCGCCGGTCAGCACCTGCTCGCCGCGCGCCACGAGCCAGTCGTAAAGCTGCCGCTGCTGGGCGGCGGTCGGGTGCAGCTCGTCCCATACGTCGGCCCCGCGCCCCGAGGGCCGCAGCCGGGTCAGCCTCAGTTGCGCGCCGAACCGGTCCGCGATCGCCTTGAAGTCATCGAGCTGGCCGGCGTTCTGCCGGGTCACCACCACCGAGATCTTGAAGCCGCGAAAGCCCGCCGAAGCCAGCGCCGACATGGCCGCCAGCGCGGTGTCGTAGGATCCCGGGCCGCGGACCGCGTCGTTGACCCCGGCGGTCGCGCCGTCGAGCGAGATCTGCACGTCGACGTAATCGCTGGCGGCCAGCCGCCGGGCCACCGCCGGGGTGATCTTCACGCCGTTGGTGGAGAACTTCACGCCGACGTGATGGGCGGTGGCGTAGTCCACGAGCTCCCAGAAGTCCGGCCGGACCGTCGGCTCGCCGCCGCCGATGTTCACGTAGAAGACCTGCATCCGCTCCAGCTCGTCGATGACCGCCCGGCACTGCGCGGTCGACAGCTCGCGCGGGTCGCGGCGGCCCGAGCTGGACAGGCAGTGCACGCAGGACAAGTTGCAGGCGTAGGTCAGTTCCCAGGTCAGGCAGATCGGCGCGTCCAGGCCGTACTGGAACTGCTCGACCAGCGGTAGCGTCACGAGCTCACCCGCGCCTGGATCATCTGCGAGTTCGCCAGGGTCGCCAGGGCGGTGGCGTAGGCGGGCAGCTCCGCGTCGCTGACACCCGCGAGCCTGCACGCCTCCCGGGCGCTAGCCGTCTCGGCGAGGGAGCGGACCACGGTGAGCAGCCCCGGGCTCTTCAGGAACGACAGCCGGCGGGTGCCGAAGTGATAGAGCAGCGCCCCGAACCGTTCCGGGCGCACCGACACCTGCGGGTGCAGCTGCCAGGGGCGGTCGAGGTCAAACCCGGCCCGCGCGCTCCTGGCCGGAGCCTCAGTAGACACCGCACATGCCGTCGATGGAGACCTCTTCCACGAGCAGGTCCGCGGTCGCCAGCTCGGGCTCGGCAGCTTCGGTATTCCCGGAGCTTTCCGTGACCTCGGCGGTCCCGACGCGTTCGCTCATGACACTCTCCTAGCTGCGCAGACGTCCTGGTACTTCCGGCCGCTCGATTTCCGTCACGCGGTGACGAATATAGTCCGAATGTTAACGTCACCTTGTGACATAAGCAAGACTGGTGCGGTGAACTCTTCCGGCTCTTCTCCTGGGAGGTGCAGACGGTGCTGACCGGCAACGCGGCGGACGCGGCGGCCGCCCGGCGTGGCCGGCCTCCAGGTACCAGCCGCCGGGAGCTCGAGCTGATCGCCCTGCGCCTGTTCACCGACCAGGGCTTCGACAACACGACCATCGAGCAGATCGCCGCGGAGGCCGGGGTCAGCAAGCGGACGTTCTTCCGCTACTTCAGCTCCAAGGCCGGCGTCCTGTGGAGCGAGTTCGACCACGAGGTCGAGACCATCCGCGCGGCGCTGGCGGACGTGCCCGCCGCGGTGCCGATGATGGACGCCATCCGCCGCGCGGTGGTGACCGCCAATCACTACGGGCCGCAGGACGTGCCCGAGCTGCGGATGCGGATGAACCTGATCGGCGGCGTGCCCGCCCTGCAGTCCAGCGCCGCCGTCCACTACGACGCGTGGGAGCGGGCCATCAGCGATTTCGCCGCGACCCGGCTCGCCCAGCCCGCCGACTCGCTGTACCCGCTCACCGTCGGCCGGGCCACGCTGGCCGCGTGCCGCGCCGCCTACGACCGCTGGTCGGCCCGGGCCGACGCCGGGCTGACCTTCTACCTGGACGCCGCGCTGGCCGCGCTCGCGGCCGGGTTCGAGCCCGCCGTGGTCCGGGCCAGCGCCCAGGCCCTCGGCGAGTACGTCTCCGGGCGCGCCGCGACCTGATTCCGGCCCGGCGTCTCAGCAGGTGAGGCTGACGGCCTGGTCCGGCGAAGGGAGGGGCCTTGTCGCTCCCACGATGTCGTTGGGCGGGAACTTTACGGTCGCGGGCATGACGGGGAACGGCGAGCCGCCGACGAACACGTACTGCAGCCTCGAGTACGCCTGCCGCCTGGCGCACCGGACGAGCTGCGAGGCGATCACCACGATGGGCACGGAGAGGTAGCTGCCGGTGTGGCAGTCCTCGTAGGTGCACATGTCCACCACCGCCGTGCCGGCCGCGGTGGCGACCTGCCGGCCCCAGGCCAACCAGGTCAGGCTGTCGGCCACAATCTCGTTCGTGCCGCAGACGAGCTCCACCACGTCCGGCCGCACCTGCGGGCCGCTGCCGCAGTAGGCCATCGTGGGCGGCGCGGGAACGCTGGCCGGCCGGGCGGCGTGACTGCACGCCGCGAGCGCCAGCGAGGAGAGCGCCGCGGCCGCGGCGGCGCGGGTCGTTCTGCCCAGCACGGTCCTAACGGTAACCCCGCCGGAAGCCGTGGCCTAGCAGGCGTACGGAACGTCCCGCGCGTACGCGGCGCGGCGCTGCCCTTCGGCGATCCACCGCCGGACCTCCGCCGGGGCGGCTCCCGCCGCCCGGCAGTAACGAGCGGCGGTCCCGGCCTTCATCTCCTCGGACGTGCCCGCGTAGAAGCCGATGAGCAGGCCCGCCGCCTCGGCCAGCAGGTCACCGCGGCCGCGGGCGATCTCGCGCAGCTCGGCCACTGCGGCGGCGGTCTCGGCCCAGGTCGGTGCCTGCCGGGGAGCGTGCCGCCGGGCCGCCCCGGTTAGCCGCGCCACGGTGATCCGGTCTGCTTCGTCACTTTTTCCAGTATCAACTGAAACCATGTCTATAGTATCGAACGTACGTACGCTTATGGCAAGCCCGGGACGGCGCGGAGCTGGCCCGGACCGTAGCACCAGGTCCGTTCGGAAAATTTAAAGATTTTGGGCCGAACGGACGTCGCACCAGCCCAGGTCCGGGAATCCGGGCGGGGCCGGGGACGCTGCCCTGGGTATGAAGAAGAAGATCGGTTTCTTGTCGTTCGGCCACTGGCGGCCGGTCGACGGCTCGCAGACCCGGACCGCGGCCGACGCGCTGCGGCAGACGATCGAGCTAGCGCAGGCGGCCGAGGAGATCGGCATCCTGGACACGATCGCCCGGCACGTCGCGCCGGCCATCGGCTGGACCCCGGCGCGGGCGGCGACCGCGGCCTGAGCGCGCCGGGCGTCCTTACCGGCGGGCGCCGGCCATCGCGAGATCGCCGCCACCGGTGTTTGGATAGCAGGACACCGACCGACGGAGGACCAGGATGCTGCCACCCCGGTTGCCCGAAAGCGGCGCCCACTGGGTCGATCACGTCGCCCGGCATGCCCGCGCGATCCCGGACCAGGCCGCGATCAGGTTCGAGGGCGCGTCGATCAGCTGGGCGCGGCTGCACCAGCGCGTTCAGCGGCTGGCCGCGGCGCTCGCCTGCCGCGGGGTGAGCCAGGGCGACCGGATCGCGATCTTGATGACGAACCGGCCGGAGTTCGTCGAGGCGGTGCTCGCCGCCAATGCCGCCGGGGCGATCGCCGTGCCGGTCAACTTCCGCCTCGCCCCGGCCGAGGCCGCCTACGTCCTGGCCGACAGCGGCGCCCGCCTCGTCGTCACCGACGCCTTGCTCGCCCCGCTCGCGGCGGCGGCCTCGGCCTCGCTGCCGCAGCCGCCGCGCATCATCGTGACCGGGCTCGATACCGCCGGGGCCGTAGCCGGGGCCGAGTCCTACGAGGCCCTGCTGGACCGCGTCACGGCCGCGCCGCCGCAGGTTCAGATCGACGAGCGCGACGTCGCGCTCATTATGTACACCTCCGGCACCACGGGCCTGCCCAAGGGCGCCATGCTGACCCACCTGAACCTGCTCATGCAGGCCATCACCGCGATCCGCACCTCGCGCCTGCACGACGACGATCATGTCGCGCTGCTCAACGTGCCGCTGTTCCACATCGCCGGCATCGGGACCATGCCGCCCGCGCTGATGATCGGCAGTACGTCGGTCATCATGCCCACGGCGCCGTTCGACGCCGCCGCCACGCTGGACGTCATCGAGGCCGAGGGCGTCACCGCGCTCTTCCTGGTTCCGGCGCAATGGCAGGTCCTGTGCGCCCATCCCGACGCCACCCGCCGGACCGGGTCGCTGCGCACCATTTCGTGGGGCGCCGCGCCGGCCACCGTGACCCTGCTGGAGACCATGGTCGCGACGTTCCCGGCGGCCGAGATCATCTCGGTGTTCGGGCAGACCGAGATGTCGCCGGTGACCACCTCGCTGCCTGGCCGCGACGCGATCCGCAAGATCGGCTCGGTGGGCCAGCCCATCCCGACCATCGCCGCGCGGATCGTCGACGAGGAGATGAACGACGTGGCCCCGGGTCAGGTGGGCGAGATCGTCTATCGCGGCCCGACCCTGATGGCCGGCTACTGGCGCAACCCGGAGGCCACCGCCGAGGCGTTCCGCGGCGGCTGGTTCCACTCCGGCGACCTGGTCCGCGCCGACGACGAGGGCTTCCTTTACGTCGTCGACCGCAAGAAGGACATGATCATCTCCGGCGGGGAGAACATCTACTGCGCCGAGGTCGAGAACGTGCTGTCCGCGCATCCGGCCGTCGCCGACATCGCCGTGATCGGCGCGAAACACGACCGGTGGGGCGAGACCCCGATCGCGGTCGTCGTGCCGGCCGACCCGGCCGCGCCGCCGACGCTGGACGACCTCACCGGCTGGGCGCGCGGGAAGCTGTCGTCCTACAAGAAACCCACCCGCCTCGTGCTGGCGGACCAGCTACCTCGCAACGCCGCAGGCAAGGTCCTCAAGCACGAGCTGCGCGCCAGATACGGCGCCGCCCCTCCCGCCCCTCCCGCCCCTCCCGCTCCGCCTCAGGCGCTAGCGCCATGATTGTGGATCATCACTACCCTCTGGCGGGGAGTAAGTATCCACAATCATGACCAGGAGGCTTTATGGAGCAGTTGGGGGACACTAATGCGGCCATCTGGCAGTCCGGGGAGATCGTTCAGGCCTGGGCGGCGGAAGAGGCGGAGCGCGAGCGGAAGCGGGCGGAGCACCGACAGTTCCTGGCCCGCCTGCTGCCCTTCGGAGACGAGGCCTTCACCTTCCTGGACCTCGGGGCGGGCACCGGGGCGGCCTCGCGCGCGATCCTGGCGGCGCATCCGCGCAGCACGGCGATCCTCGCCGACTTCTCCGCCGAGATGATGAGCGCGGGCGAGCAGGAGATGCGGCCGTTCGCCGGGCGTTACTCCTGCGTCGAGTTCGACATGTCAGCCGCCCAGTGGCCGGCGGCGATCCCTGCGGCACTCGACGCGGTGGTGACCTCGATGTGCGTCCACCACCTGACCGACGAACGCAAGCAGGGGCTGTTCGGCGAGATATTCGGCCGCCTGGTCCCGGGTGGCTGGTTTTTCAACTACGACCTGGTGCGCGCGCCGGATCCCCTGGTCGAAGCCACCTGGGAACGGGTCAGCGACCGCGATGACCCCGAGGCGGCGGACCGCCGGCGGAATCGCACGCCGCAGCAGCAGGCCCGCTGGGACAACCATGTCCGCTACATGATCCCGCTCGGCCCGCAGCTGGACTACCTGCGGTCGGCCGGATTCGAGGGCATCGATGTCTACTGGAAGCAGCTAGAGAACGTTATTTACGGCGGCTGCCGCCCCGCCGGTCCCGTTTTACCTGAGGAGATCGATCCGGGGGAGGATGGTGGGGTGCCAGGAACTCTCAAGCAGGCCATCGACGCCACCACCGTGGCGATGCTGCGCGCTCGCGGCAGCTTCAAGTGGACGGCTCCGGGTCCGGACGGGTTCGGTGCGGCCGTGGCGGAGATGGATTTCGGGGCCGCGCCGCCGATCCTCGACGCGCTCGCCCGGCTGTCCGCGGACGCGAACTTCGGCTACCTGCCCCCGTTTCTGGCCGATGAGCTGGCCGCGGCCTGCGCGGAGTTCGAGCGGCGCCGCTACGGCTGGGATGTCGATCCCGCCATGGTCCGGCACGTCCCGGACGTGATCAAGGTGCTGGAGATCGCCATCACGCAGTTCTCCCGCCCCGGCTCGCCGGTCATCTTGCCCACCCCGGCTTACATGCCGTTCCTCATCGTGCCAGGCTTCCACGGCCGCGAGATCATCCAGGTGCGGATGCGCGGCGAGGCCGGTTTCTTCACCCTTGATCTCGACGGGATCGAGGACGCGTTCCGGGCCGGGGGGCACCTGCTCATCTTCTGCAACCCGCACAACCCGCTCGGGCGGGTCTTCACCGCTGGCGAGATGACGCAGCTGACCGAGATCGTCGAGAAATACGGCGGCCGGGTATTCGCCGACGAGATCCACGCGCCGCTGGTCTATCCGGGGATGCGGCACATCCCCTACGCCACTACCTCGCAGGCCGCCGCCTCGCATACCTTGACCGCGACCTCCGCCTCGAAGGCGTGGAACCTGCCCGGCCTCAAATGCGGGCAGGTGATCCTGTCCAACGAGCCCGACCGGGAGCGCTGGGAGGAGATGGGGATGTTCGCCTCGCACGGAGCGAGCAATCCCGGCGTCGTCGCCAACATCGCCGCGTACCGGCACGGCGAGGCCTGGCTGGACGAAGCCCTGGCCTATCTCGACGACAGCCGCCACCTGCTCGGCAAGCTGCTCAGCCGCCACCTGCCGGACGTGCGCTACCGTCCGCCCGACGGCACCTATCTCAGCTGGCTCGACTGCACCGCGCTGGATCTGCCCCGTCCACCTGGCGAAATGGTAGTAGACAACGCGCACATCACCGTCGTGGACGGACCCGCCTTCGGCGCGGGCGGCGCGGGCGCCTTCCGGTTCAACTTCGCCACCCCGCAACCCATCCTTACCGACCTGGTCGAGCGCATCGCGGCCGTGTTGAACCCTGACCCGGCCCGCCGATGACGGCTCGGTAATGGGCAATATGCGGCGCATTAAGGTGGGCCGCCCGACAACCTGCGCACAAATTTAGCATGGCGTAACATGCGGTTAACAATCGGCAGGTTATAGTGTGTTACCCGTGCCGGGGGAAGCGCGAGAATGCTGTTGAAGCAAAGGGCTTGGCGCTTCCCGCCGTGCTTATTAGATGTGCTGACCTGAATGAAGGCCGTACATGGAAATGACTGTCTGGGAATGGTTCGAGCAGCGCTCATTTAATTACCGCGATTTTAGTGATCTCGCCAGTACCGGGGGCCTCGCGCGTACGCTCACCACCACGCTGGTCCTGCCGACCCGGGAGGTGGCCCAGACTATCGGCCCGATCCTGGATACAGTGGCCCGGCTCAACGAGCACGCCGGCCTGATTGACCAGGTTATCGTGGTTGACGCGGATTCCGCCGACGGGACCGCGGAGATCGCCAGGGCCAAGGGCGCCGAAGTCTATTCCGAGAATGAGCTGCTGCCCGGTTACGGACCCTCGCAGGGTAAAGGGGACGCGATGTGGCGCAGTCTTTCGGTGGCGCGCGGCGACATCATCCTGTTCGCGGACTCCGATACCCGGGATTTCGGCGAGCATTTTATCTACGGCACGCTCGGACCGCTCCTTACGGTCCCCGGAATGCAATTCAGTAAGGCCGCGTACCGGCGCCCGTTCAATGCCGAAGGGCAGTCGGTCGCGGATGGCGGCGGCCGGGTCACCGAGCTGACGGCCAAACCGCTGCTCAATTTCTTCTACCCCGCGCTGACCGGGTTCGTGCAGCCGCTGGCGGGTGAGTTCGCCGTCCACCGGGAGCTGCTGTGCCATATCCCGTTCCTCACCGGCTACGGGGTAGAGGTCGGGATCTTGATCGACGTGTTCGCCGAGGCGGGCCTTCCGGTTATGGCCCAGGTGGATCTCGGCTCCCGGCAGAACCGTCACCAGCCGCTGTGGGATCTCACCCGGATGAGCTCCACCGTGTTGCGCGCGCTGGCCCGCCGGGTTCAGCTGCCGGAGCAGGAGATGCCCGGCCGGGACGCATCAGGCCTGCTGGCCCTGCCCCGGCAGGACGTCTACCTGCACGCGGTAGCCACCCAAGGCGGCCTGCGCCTCGATGAGCACCTCAACGAGCTGACCGAGCGGCCGCCGCTGGCCCGGGTGCTGGCCGCCGGGCCGCAGCCGGGCGCGGCCGCACCGCGCACGCCGGCCGCTCAGCCCGCCCGGTCCTGAAGCAGCCGGAGCAGCAGAGCGAGCGCCGGCCACGCCGAGTGCCCGCGGCGCGTCACGGCAAATGACCGCAACATCACCTCCGGCTGATGCAGCGACAGCGGCGTCACCCCCCGCCTGGCCGGGAGCGCGGTCGGGAGCAGCCCGACGCCGAGACCGGCGACGATCATGTCCCGCACCAGTTCGAGGCTGTCCGCGCGGTGGGTGATCCGCGGCTGGAAGCCGGCCAGCGAGGCGACCGTGCGGATGACCTCCTCATCGGCGGTGTTACGTGAGTTGACGATCCAGTCGTGATCGGCGAACCGGCGGAAAACCTCAATGGCCGTGCCCCGTGCACGGCCCTGGCCGGACGGCGTGCCCAGGCTCCACCGGTTGCTGCCGAACGGCTCGCTGGTCAGACCGCGGTCGAACCTGACCGGAGCGAGGTTGTAGTCATAGGTCAGGACGAGGTCGACCGCATCGTCGGCGAGCAGGCCGAGCGCCTCGGCTGGTTCGTGCTCGTGGATATGCAGCCGGACCTCGGGCTGCTGCTCGGCCAGGATCCGGACGACGGGGAGCAGGATCTCGCGAACCGCCGTGGCGAACGCCGCCACCCGCACCGTGCCGGCGGGCGGCGCCGACGGGTCGAGGTCGAAGCGAGCGGCCTCGATGGCGGCGAGAATGGTGACCGCGTGGCCGGCCAGCCGCCGCCCGGCCGGGGTCAGCCGGACCCGCCGTCCGTGCGGCTCGACCAGCGGGGTGCCCACCTCCCGCGCCAGCGCCGCGATCTGCTGGGAGACGGTGGACGTGGTGACGTTCATCATCTCGCCGACCTCCCGCATGGAGCCGAGCCGGGACAGTTCAAGCAGCAATTCGAGGCGACGTGGATCCACCTGGCCATCATTAAGCATCTCTGAACGGTATGTCCATGAAACTCACGTGGACATGGACGATCCCGGTCGCGTGTACTGGTCATCATGGTCACTAACGCGACGCCGGCCCGGGTGGGCACCGTGATGTCCGTGGGCTCGATGCTCTGCGTGCAGCTCGGCCTGGCTCTGTCGGTCCACCTGTTCAGCGCGGTCGGCGCGCTGGGCGTCGTCTGGCTCCGGCTCGCCTGGGCCGCCGTGATCCTGATCGTCGCCGTCCGGCCCCGGCCCTGGCTCTTCCGGCGTCCGGCCCTGCTGGCGGTCATCGCCCTCGGCGTCGTGACGGCCGGGCTGACCATGCTCTTCATGTCCGCCGTGGCCCGGCTGCCGCTCGGCACCGCCAGCGCACTGGAATTCCTCGGCCCGCTCGGCGTGGCCGTGGCCCGTGGCCGCGGCGGCCGGCGGCTGCTTTGGCCAGGGCTGGCCGCGGCGGGCGTGCTGCTGCTGACCCACCCGTGGCAGGGCAGCGCCAACATCGCGGGCCTGACCTGCGCCCTCGGCGCGGCGGTGTGCTGGGCGGCCTACATCCTGCTCACCCAGGCGGTCGGAGACGAGGTCGCAGGCCTGCAGGGACTCGCCGTATCCATCCCGGTAGCCGCCGTGGCGGCGACCCTGGTGTCGGGACCAAGTGTCATCCCGGCTCTGACACCGCGGCTGATCCTGGCGGGTTTCGGCCTGGCGCTGCTGCTGCCCGTCGTCCCGTTCAGCCTGGAGATGCTGGCGCTGCGGCGGCTGAATACCGCGGCGTTCGGGACCCTGATGTGTCTTGAGCCGGCCATCGCCCTAGTCGCCGGGTTCGCCCTGCTGCACCAGGTGCCCCGGCCCTGGTCGCTGATCGGCGTCGCCTTTGTCGTCGCCGCGGGCATCGGCGCGGAGCGAACCGGCGCCCGGCCGGACGCCAAGCCGGCGGCACCAGAGCGAACCGCTGGCGGCGTGACTGGTGCCCCTTCCGCCCGCGGGAAGGTCGTCACACGTTTGTGACAAGGGGTCACTGGCGGTCACCGCCGAGCCAAAGGTGGCGCGGGCCGCCGCCCGGACCGGGTACCTTGCTGGGGCGGAGAGTGCCGCTGGGGCCGGGCGGACGCCGCTCGGCCGGGTGGACGGCCGTGGCTGAACTACTGAGGAGACGCGAGCATGAGCATCGACAAGCCTGAGGTCGACTTCCCCGGCGGCCCGCCGCCGGCCGAACTGGAGATCACCGACATCTGGGAAGGCAACGGTACGGCGGCCAAGGCCGGCGACACGGTCCAGGTCCACTACGTCGGGGTGGCGTACTCCACCGGCGAGGAGTTCGACGCGAGCTGGAGCCGGGGCCTTCCGCTTGAGTTCGAGCTCGGCGCCGGGCGGGTCATCGCGGGCTGGGACGAGGGCGTGCAGGGGATGAAGGTCGGCGGCCGCCGTCAGCTGGTCATCCCGCCGGACCTGGCGTACGGGGACCGCGGCGCAGGCAACGTGATCGCTCCCGGCGAGACGCTGATCTTCGTCTGCGATCTGGTGTCGGCCTGACCAGCTCGGAGATGATCACCGGGTGGCAGATGATGAAAATGACGAACCAGAGTACGAGGCGCGCGCGACCGATCGGCTGATGCTCTTTACCGACGCCGTGGCCGCCATCGCCATCACCTTGCTCGCGATCGAGCTGCCGGTCCCCACCGGCAGTACCGTGCGCGAGTTCTTGAGGTCGGTCCGGCACGAGGACGGCCACTACCTGGCCTTCCTGATCAGCTTTTTCGTGATCGCCGCGGCGTGGAGCCGTCATCACGATGTCTTCCGGTACGTCCGCCGGACCGACTCGCGGCTGCGGACGTTCAACATGGGCTGGCTGATGATGATCGTCCTTATCCCGTTCGCCACCAAGCTGCTCACCGCGAGCGGGCCGAGCACGCTGGGCACGCACGCCCTGCGGTTCGGGTTTTACGCGCTGCTGCAGGTCCTGACCGCCGGATTCCTGCTCGCGATGGTCCACCACATGGCCTCGCACCGCCTGCTGCTGGCGGCTACCCCCCAGGCGATCACCGACGTGGACTGGCAGTCCTACGGGCTAATACTCGGCTTCGGCCTGTCGATCCCGGTCTTCTTCTTCACAACCGGCGCATGGGTGCTCTGGATCGCCGTACCGCTGGTGGCCGGGCAGCTCAGCCGGCTCCAGCACCGCAGGCACCGCCGTCCCGACGCCACCTGACCAGCCGGATATACGCCGCACGGCGGATGTCTCATCCGGCCGTGGCTTCGGCTGGCTGGCGGAGTACCTGCCGGCCCAGGGGCATAGTCCTGGAGCCGCCTAGCCGGCAGGACTTATTCTCATCATGTGACAGCTGCCACCGGCGATCGGTCATTGCCGCGCGATCGCGCCGGCGTGGCGCGGACCGTATCCGATCTGGTCCTCGACGTCACCGAGCGGCGTGCGCCCACGGGGGCGAGCGTGGTCCTCGAGGGCCCGGCGGGCATCGGCAAGACCGTCCTGATCCGGCAGGTCCTGGCTTCCGCCGGGCCCGGTGCCGCGAAGATCTTCCACCTGGCGGGCGATCACCACCGGCGCAATGATCCGTTCGCCGGCGCCGGGGAGCTCCTCGGCGCCGGGCCCGATGGCGAGGATCCGGGTGAGGCGGCGTTCGCCCGGGTCGACGAACTGTGCGCCGAGGGTCCGGTGGTGGTGTGCGCCGACGATGCCCATCACCTCGATGCGGCTACGCTCGCGCTGCTGCGCCGGCTGGTGTGGGCGAGCCAGAGCCTGCCGCTGGTCGTGCTGGTCAGCACCCGGCCGTTTCCGGTCCGGGAGCAGCTGGCTATGCTCCTGCGGCAAGCGCAGCTGCGGCTGCGGCTGCCGCCGATGGACCGGATGATGGTCGAGCGCCTGGTGTTCGACCGGACCGGCCGGTGGCCGGGTCCGGAGCTTTGCCGCATCCTGGAATCGGCGGCCGGCAATCCGTTGTTCGCGGGTGAACTCCTGCGCGGCTACGCGGACGCCGGGGCCCTGGCCGAACTCGGGCCGGACTCCATCGAGGCCAGGTTCGAACTCGATCTGCATGCCACCGGCCTGGACGGGCTGATCCGGGCGCAGCTCGGGCAGCTGGACGAGCCGGTCCGTGACGTGCTGGCCGCCATGGCGGTCTGGGGGACCGATGTCAGCGCCGGTGACCTGGCCGGGATGCTGTACAGCTCGGCGGATGCGCTGGACGGGCTGCTTGAGCGGGCTCAATCGTCCGGCCTGATGCGCCGCGGCCCGGCCGGCACGGCCGGCTTCGTCCATAATCTGTTCGGCGAGGTGACCTACGGCGAGCTGCCAGAAACCCAGCGCCGCGCGGCCCACCGGCGCGCCGCGCAGCTGCTCGCGGCCGCTGGTTACCGGCCGGCCCTGGTGGCGGAGCATTCCCTGCGGGCGGCCGGCACCGTCAATGATCCGTCGGTCGTGACCGCGCTGCACCTCGCCGTCGCAGCGACCCGGCACGCCCCGGGGGTGACCGCCGACCTGCTCGATGACGCGGCCGCGATCAGCGGCTGTGACCTGCCCGAGCCGCTGCTGCTGGACCGGGTCCAGGCGCTGTTCCTCGGCGGTCGCGGTGAATCCGCCGAGATCTTGATCAGCGAGCGCATCAGCACGGTGACCGACCCCGCGGTCGCGGGACAGCTGCAGACCATCTTGATCCGTTCCCTGATCAACCGCGGGGAAACGACGGCCGCGCTGGCGGCGATCGAGCGGACCACGGCCATCGCCGGCCTGCCCGGCCCGACCTTGCGCCAGCTGGAGACGGTCCGTTCGTGGCTGCTGGTCCTGGCCGGGCGGGTTCCGCCCGCCGCCGAGCGCGACGCGATGCTGGCTCGGTTCGCCGCGGCGGGCGATCAGGACGCCCAGGCATCTGCGCTGTCGACCGACGCGTGCGCCGCGTACCTGTCCGGCCGTCCCGAGGCCGCCCTGGAAATCATGCGCACCCGGGAGACCCTCGTCGTCGATGCGCGAAGCTTCCGGGCCCGCTCGTCGGCGCTTTTCCTCCCGGCCGCACTTGAGCTGGACGCCTCCGGGCCGCCGGCCGCCCAGGCCGCCCTCGACCGGGCCCGGCGGCTGACCGCCGAACGACACGCCGAGTGGGTCGACCCGTTCCTGGGCTTCATGGCCGGCCGGATCGCCTTCGCCGCGGGCGACTGGGACGGGGCGGTCGCCGAGCTGGACTCGGCGCTGGAGCAGGCGGAGGAGACCGGCACCGGCTGGATCTCCGCACCGGTCGGCACCCGTTCCTACATCGACGCGCACCGCGGCGCCACCGGCCCCGCGCGGGCCAGGCTGGAGTCGTTCCGGCACCGGGGCCTGCCGCTCCAGTTCGGGCAGGACAATCCGGGCCTGGCCGAACTGGCCGTACTGGAAGCCGAAGGGGCGATCCGCGAGGCGTGCACGCTCGCCCGGACGCTCTGGTCCGCGGCCCTCAGCGATCCTCGCCGCTGGGCCGCGGTGATGGCCGTCGACGTGGCCCGGGTCGCCCTGATCGGGATGGATCGCCGCCTCGCCGACCAGATCGGCGGCAACGTGCCGGTAATCCGCTCGCCCGATGTCCGTCATCTGGTGCACGGCATGCTCACCGCTGATCCCGACGAGATCGGCGAAGCGGCCGCGGAACTCGCCCGTCGGGGCCGTCTGACCACTGAGGCGTTCGCCCGCGAGGAACTCGCCTGCGCGGCCGCCGCCGCCGGGGACCGGAACCGCGCCGCCGTGGCCCTGGAAACAGCCCTGGCCGGATACGAGCGGATGCGTGCCGTCCCCGACCGGGATCGCGCCCTGGGCCGCGCGCGGGCCCTGGGCCTGCGGAGGGGGTCCCGGGAGGCGCACCGTGACGTCAGCTACGGCTGGGCCAGCCTGACCGCGACCGAGGTCAGGATCGCCGCACTGGTCCGCGACGGGCTGACCAACCGGGAGGTCGGCACGCGGCTGTTCGTGTCACCGCGGACGGTGCAGACCCACGTCTCGCACATCCTGCAGAAGACGGGGCTGCGCTCCCGGGTCGAGATCGCGCGCGCCGCCGGGGCTCAGGTCAGCTGAATGGCGGATGTCTCGCCGGGCCCGCCCTGGCAGATTTGCAGACATGAAACCACTACAGCTCGTTCTCGGCTTCCTGCCCCTGATCGCCTTCTCGCTGCTGGCCCGCCTGCTGCCGTCCCACGATTTCGGTGTCGCCGCGCTGCTCTCGGCGGCGGTCGCCGTCATCGCCATGGCGGCGCACCGCCCCATCTGGCCGCCGATGCTCCTCACCGCCGCCTCGCTGATCATATTCATCGTGCTGGCCATCGTCGGCTTCACCGCGGGCGCCCATACCGACCGGTGGGCGGCCACGTGGCTCGCCCCCGCTTTCGCCGTCATCATCGGGCTCATCATCCTCGTCCTGATCCCGGTCATGCCCTTCACCGAGCAGTACGCCCGGCAATCCACGCCGCAGCAATACTGGAGCTCGCCGACCTTCAAGCGGATCAACCACGTACTCAGCGCGGCCTGGGGCGCGGCAACCGTCGCGATCGGCGTCTCCCGCGTCGTGGCCGCGATCATCAAGGACCGCCCCGGCCACCACACCGTTCTTGAACTGGTGTTTAGCGCGGTCATACCGGTCGCGATCCTCATCTACATGCTGAAGTTCAGCAAGAGCTACCCAGAACGCGTCACCCACCCCGAAACCCAGCCCGTGAGCTAACCCCGCTCAAGCCCCAACGGCGCCCGTCCCGGCCGAGCGCCGTACCGCTGCCCCGGCCCGCCCGTCAAGTTCCGATTTCTACCGAACGGACGCCCGTACCCCCGGTCCCTCCGCGCGCCTCACCCCCGGCCCCGGCGCCTCCGGGCCCGGCGCCTCCGGGCCTGACGCCCCCGGCCCCCGCGCCCTCCGGCCCGGTGCTCAGCAGCTGAAGCCGATGGCGCGCAGCTGGTCGCGGCCGCTGTCCGTGATGTCGGCGGGCCGCCAGGCTGGTACCCACTCCCAGTCGACCCGGTATTCCTCGATGCCACCCAGCGGGGCGAGCCCGGTGCGGATCTGGTCTTCCATGATCCGCGAGAGCGGGCACGCCGCCGACGTAAGCGTCATCCTGATCACGGCGATCCGGTCCCCGATCTCAACGCCCCGGACGAACCCCAGATCGACGATGTTCACCCCAAGGTCAGGATCGATAACCTCTCCCAGCGCCGCCCGCACCGCGGCAGCGCGCTCGTCCGCAGCCTGTTCCTTACCTGCCTCTTCCATCTCATTAGCAGCACTTACCTCACTGCTCGCTTCCGCCCCATTAAGCTCCTCAGCCTCACCAGCCCCTCCGGCGACCGTACCGGGCACACCCGCGGTCGCGTGCAGGCCGGCCTGCCGCAGGATGATCCTGACCCGGCAAGCGGGACTGCTGATCCAGTCCGCGATGCCGTCCTTGCGGCGCACCCGGACGATGTCCTCCGCGGCCTGCGCACTGCCGTCCGCCACCACGAGCAGGGCCGGGTCCAGGCCCGCGCCCTCGGCCTGCACGATGGCCCGGTCGAGCAGCCGGGCAACAGGCTCGCAGGTGCGGCCGGGGCCGAAGCGCAGCCGGGCCCGGGCGGAAACGGCGGGCTGCCCGGCGATGAGCCGCAGGGCCGTCCGGGCGTCGCCCTCGGCGACCCGCAGCTGCGGATCTTCCACCTGCCATTGCGCGACGAAGGTTGTGCTCATGCGCTCTCCTTACTCGGCGATGGTGGCGGCCGGCCGGGACGCGGCGAGCCGCTTGAGCGGAGTCGACTCGTCCTGGAGCTGCTCGGCGGTCGCGCGGTGATCGCGCACGATCAAGCGGCGGACCTCGAGCACGTCCTTCGTCCGGTTGAGCGAGATCACCGCGCGCACGCGGCCGCCGTCCAGCCGGAACGCGGAGAAGCTGCGCTGCCCGGGCGAGCCGCGGAGGATCAGCCCTTCGGTGCCGCCGGGCAGGCCGGCGCTCTGGATGCTGTGCTCGTACTGGTCGGACCAGAACCAGTGCACGTCGCCGAACGGCTCGGGCCGCCCGAGCATGTTCCGGGCCACGGCCCGCCCGTGCCGGATCGCGGTGTCGTGGTGCTCAACGCGGACGCGTCCGTGGCCGGGCAGGTCCTGGGCGGCGACGTCGCCGATGGCGTAGACGCCGGGCGCCGTGGTGGCGAAGTACTCATCGACGCTGATGCCGTCGCCGACCGCCAGCCCGGCGTCGGCGGCAAGTTCGGTGTTGGGCACGGTCCCGACGCCCACGACGAGGACGTCCGCGTCGACCTCGCCGTCGGCGGTGGTGATCCGCACGCCGCCGCCGGGACGCGGCCAGACGCCGGTGACGAGCTGGCCGGTGCGCACGTCGACGCCCTCGTCACGGTGGATCCCGGCCACGGCCTCGCCCAGGTCGGTACCGAGGGCGCGGTACAGCAAGGTGGGCAGCGCCTCCAGCAGGGTGACGTGCTTGCCGAGCTGGACGGCCGAGGCCGCCACCTCGCATCCGATGAACCCGCCGCCGAGCACGGCGACATGCCCGGCGGCCTGGATCCGGTCACGCAGCCCGGCGGCGTCCTCGATGGTCCGCAGGTAGCAGACGCCGTCGCCGGCCAGGCCAGGCAGGACCCGGGGGCGCACCCCGGTGGCCAGCAGCAGCTGGTCGTAGCCGATCGCCGCACCATCGGACAAGGTCACGGTCCTGGTCGCCGGGTCGAGCCGGGTGCCTCGTACGCCGAGCAGGAGCTTGATCTCCTGCTGCTCGTACCAGGCTGCGTCCTGGACGACGGTCCCGCCGCCGGACGCGCCCCGCAGGAATTCCTTGGACAGCGGCGGCCGCTCGTACGGCACCGTGTTCTCCGCGCTGACCAGGGTTATCCGGCCGTCGAAACCCTCCGTGCGCAGCCCGGCGACGGCGGTCGCGCTGGCCACGCCGCCGCCGATCACCACGATCCGCGGTGTGCTCAACGGCCGATGTCCACGTAGATGGTGCCGTCGTCAGCGATCTGGCAGCCGAAGCCGGTCAGCTTCGCGTTGTCCGGGTTGATCCCGCGGCCGGTGCTGGCGTTGAACTCCCACAGGTGCTTCGCGCAGGTCAGCGTCTCACCGTCCAAGTCGCCCTCGTCCAGGGCCGAAGCCTGGTGCGGGCACCGGTTGGAGTAGGCCCGGACCGTCCCGTCGATGTTGACGAGCAGCACGGCCTCGCCGTCGACCGTGACGGCGGTCATATCGCCTTCCCACAGGTCGTCCAGGTTGATCGTTTCCCGCCAGCGCGCGGTCATCGCGGACTCCATCGTCAGCCTGCTCGCACCTTGCCGTTCTCGCTGGCAGTATCGAGCAGTCCCGCGAGAAACTCTGCCCGGGCCGCCCGGGCGTGGGCGGCGACCTCCGCCGCGGTGACGCTGCTCCCCGGCGCCGTCTCCAGGACGGTCCCGAGTCCCAGCGCGGCGTCGTCGGCCAGCGCGGACCAGCGGGCGATCCACTTGCCGAGCACGGCGCGGTTCTCCGGCCGCTGCGCCACGGCCAGGTCGGCCAAGGCGCGGCTCCACCGCCCCCGGCGCTGGGAGTCCTGCGCCAGGAAGCCGGTGAGCAGCCAGGTCAGCTCGTCACCGTGAGCCCGGGCGACCTGGCCGAGCTGGGTCAGCAGCACGTCGTCCAGGGTCGGCGCGAGGACCAGGTTGAGCGCGGTGAACGCCTCGGCCCAGTCGTAGCTGACCAGCGCGTACTCGACGGCCTTGCGGGCGGCCTGCCATTGGAGGCGAGACTCCCATCGGGACCGTTCGGAGGATCCGATTCCGGAATCCGGGCTGGCGATCTGCAGTTCCCTGGTGCGGTAGGCGATGGTCGTCACCCGGCGCAGGAAGTCCGCGGTGGCGAACCCGGCCGGGTTGGTGATGTAGGAGCTGGGGGCCATGTAACCGATGTACGCCTCGACCTGCTGGAACCCGTGATACAGGTAGCGTGCGGGGGTGAACAGCTCGCCGAGCAGCGCCACCACGCCCGGATCCGGGGCGGTGCCCGCGTGGGCCTCCAGGACGCCCGCCATCTTGGTTTCCGCGTCGGACTGCAGGGTGACGTAGGCCCTGTAGGTCAGCGCGTCCGGGTCGCGGAAGGCGTCCCAGTTCTCCGCCTTGAGCGGCGAGTTCTCCCGGTAGGTCAGGAACCACAGGTTCGCGGCCGAGGACGGGTTCTGCTCGAACGTCGCCGCCCGGCCCTGCCGGAGCGTCCAGTTCTGCTCGTGGGTGACGATCTCGTACTCGCTCGGCATCCGGCGTACGTCGCCGAACGTGCTGAACGTGCGCCGCTTGCGCGCCGGCGTCTCGGTCATGATGCCGTCACCGCCTTCTCTGCTGCCTTATGCCGGGCCACGCTCTGCCAGGTGATGGCGTCGCTGCTGGTGATGACCAGGCCGTTGAACGCCGACATGATCCCGCCGAACGACCTGATCTCGTAGTCCGCGCCCAGGTAGCGGCGCAGCGTCTGCTCGGTCACCGTGATCTCGTCCTCGCCCTGCACCCGGACGTAGGCGCCGCGGTCGATGACCTCGATGTCGCGGTCCGGGTTGTCGTCCTCGATCGCGGCGATGATCAGCTCTACCTCATCGCCCATCCGCAACACGGGGCCCACCGGGTTCTTCATGACTGCTCCGGGATGTCGTACTCGACCGTGACGTGGTCGAGCGGCTTGATGCCGGCGGCGGCGACGGTCATGTCGGCCGGCATCCGCTGGCCGTCGTAGATGACGACCTTGTCGTACGGCAGCGCGCGCACCCGCTTGCCCTCGACGTGATGGGCCACCGCGGCGGCCACCTCGGCCATCGTGTTCGCCGTGGTGACCGGGACGAGGATCTGCACGAAGTCGGTCGCGAAGATCGCGTTCAGCGGGACCAGTTCCGGCGCGCGGTCTTCCGCGCCGAGCTCGCGGGCCTGCGGTTCGGTGGTCATGACCCGGCCACCGTGGCGGACCGGCCGACGTAGTCCTTGGTCCAGGCCTCGTAGTCCGGGTCGTCGCCCATCACGTCCGGGGTCAGGCCCATGTAACCAAGGATCCCGCCGACGTCCATCGGCTGGATCTGCCCGGCCAGGAACCGGTCGATCAGCGTCTGATGGTTGACGTTGTCCCGGTCTTTCCAGAAGATCTGCCGGCAGCCGTTGCTGCAGAAGTGGTAGGTCCGGCCGTCATACTGCAACTGCACGTCCCGGACCCGCCAGGTCCCGTTCCGGGACTGGGTGGCGTTGCACGCGGGCAGGTGACAGGTGCTGCACAGCCACGGCAGCGTTTCCGGCAGGGTCGCCTCCAGGTTGTTGGCGTTGACGTTGTCGATGATCACGTCCCACTTGTCGCCGTAGACCTTCTCCCAGTTGGGGTACTTCTCGGCCAGCCACGCGCGCTCGTCCTTGCTGACCGCGGCCTTGGGCCGCCACCAGATCGTCGGCCGCCAGAACCACAGGCCCATGTGCAGCCCGTGGTGCCAGATGTCCAGGCTGCGCATGAACTCATCCCAGTACCACGGCTTCTTCAGCCCGTACTGCTCGATGGTGTGGATGAACTGGTCGATGATCCACTCCTCCATGAACTCCCGGTAGGACTGCTTGCGGTGCTCCAGCGGGGTGTAGTAGTCCATCGCGGGCCCGGTGAGCGCGGCGAACGCGCGGGCCGAACCCCAGAAGGCCTTGTCGACCACCCACTGGGCCCGGACCGGGTCGTGCTCGACCAGGATCTCCAGCGTCGGGCCGCCCTGCTGGGAGTGCCGCGCCTCGTCGGTCTGGATCGAGGAGATCATGTTGGCGAAGTTGACGTCGCCGGACTCCAGCGCGTCCGCGGCCAGCGCCACGAACTGCAGGTTCGTGAACCCGGTCTCGAACGTCAGCGGCAGCATGATGGCCAGGTCGACCACGTTCGGCGCGGTCATCATGGCGTCGAACAGGTTGCGCAGCGAGATCGCGACCCAGTCGTTGGTGTGGAACGCCTTCTGCGTCCAGTCGAACTGCGCGTCCTTGCCGATGAACTCGTGCCCGAAGAACGTGGTGATCGCGGCGTGCCGCAGCTCGTCAAGCTGGCCGAAGACGGCCATGTTCCGCCACGAGCCGTTCAGGCCGAACCTGGCCATCTTCAGCTCGGCCAGCACCGCGGCGTACTCGACCAGGGCCACCCCGCCGAAGTGCATCTTGGTGGCGGATTTCCAGCCCTGGTCGAGCCCGTCGAATATGGTGGAGCGCTGCAGTGCGGCCTTCACCGCGTAGACGGCGGCCTCCTTCTCCCGCTGCGTCGCGACGTACTCCGGGTAGCTGACCTTGTAGCTTTCCTCCCACGCGGACCAGGCCTCGCGAGGC
Source organism: uncultured Actinomycetota bacterium (assembly GCA_963844625.1). Taxonomy (GTDB): domain Bacteria; phylum Actinomycetota; class Actinomycetes; order Streptosporangiales; family Streptosporangiaceae; genus Palsa-504. The sequence goes on from CAWJPF010000012.1 coordinate 89,225, forward strand.
ACCTTGCCGGTGCCGCTGAGCCATTCGGGGTAGACGGCCTCGTCGTCGACATAGCTGTAGGTCCAGTCCACGTCGCGGACGAAGCCCTGCCATTCTTCGCGCTTGAGCAGTGCCATGGATGGGTTCTCCTCGTCAGTCGACTTCGTTGTGGCCGAGTTGCTGGCTGATGCCGGCGTCGTTCCAGTAGCCGGTGATCCTGTCGATGAGCAGGTCCGCGCCGACGTGGAAGATGAACAGGTGCGGCTCGCAGTAGTGCTTGCCCGCCGGGGCGACCAGGCCCCAGGGGAGCTGCTGAGTGCCTTCGATGTCCACCTCGGCGACCACGTCGCCGTCGTCGTTGCTGGTGATGGTGTGCACGGTGTTGGACAGGTTCGGGAATGAGGCGATCAGGCCGGTCCACAGCGGCTTGCCGATGGTGCCGACCTTGCCGTCACCGCGCAGCACCCGCTGCTTGCCCCACAGCTCGACCGGCACGTAGGAGAGGTCGGCGTTGATCGAGCACAGGTCCGTCATGCCGTCGACGTCATGCGCGCGGTAGCGGTCGAAGAACTCAGTCACGACCCCGGCCGCAGACTCGGCGGTACGGGACTGTTCAGTCAGTGCAGTCATGGCAGGCCTCCCGGCTCACGCGATCGCGATCTCGTCGTAGCGCTTGACGGCCAGCCGCCGGTACAGCTGCGCCTGGCACCAGTAGGCGCTGACCTCGGTGATCAGGCCGCCGCCGGCGGTGAACCGCCAGGCCTGGTCGATGTCCAGGTGCTTTTCCTGGTTGATGGCGCCGGCGTAGCCGGCCGCCTGCGTCCCCTCCGCCTTGAACTGCGCGGTGACCACGTCGCCGGTGGTGATCAGGGCGCTGACGCTGATCATCAGGTCGGGGAAACCGTGCACCAGGTCGGCCAGCACCTGGCGCAGCGTGTCCGCCCCGGTGTCGTGCAGGCCGAGCGGATGGACGGTAACGGATACCTGCGGGTCGACGAGGGCCATGGCCGCGTCGATGTCATGGCGGCCGAAGGCCTCCAGGAAGGCCTGCACGGTCTGCGTCGGCGTGCTCGTCATCAGCGGATGCTCCTTGGCGTGGCGGCTTAGGCGGCCTGGCGGGCCGGGGCCCGCAGCTTCTTGATGACCGCATCGGCGGTCGCCTCGGTCGATCCCGGATTCTGCCCGGTGATGAGGTTCCGGTCGACGACGACGTGCGAGACCCACGCCGACGGACCGTCGTCGAAGACCGCGCCGGCGTTCTTCAGCGCGATGTCGAGCAGCCACGCCATGCCCAGCAGGCCGGCCTCGGTCTGGTCTTCCTCCTCGTCGGTGAACGAGGTCATCCGGTAGCCATCGAACAGCCACAATCCGTCGGCGCGTTCGGGTGCCGACAGCAAGATGGCCGGACCATGGCACAGCGCGGCGATCGGCGCCCGATTGCGCTGCAGCGCGGTGAGCAGCCGGCCGACGTCGGGGTTATCGGCCAGGTCGACCATCGGCCCGTGCCCGCCGGGGGCGAACACCGCGTCGAACTCGCTCATGTCCGCGTCGGTCAGCGAGGACAGCGCGACGGGGTGCTGGAAGCCGGGGATCTGCTGCAGCCGGCGGTGCCGCTCGTCGGACAGCCGCTGGCTGTCGGCCCGCTGCGCGTCGACCTCGCCCTGGATCTGCTCCCGGGTCAGCCCGTGCGAGCCGTCCCCCGCGAGCACGTCGGCGAACGGCCGGTCCTGCCGCCACGCGGTCTTCGCGGCCGCGCTGACAATCCGGTGCGCCTCGGCGGGCGTCTGACCTGCTTCTTGCAGCCGAGCGGCCACCCGCCGCGCCGCGGCCAGGCCGAGCTCGGTGTTCTGGTGCAGGGTCAGCCGGATGTCGTCGACATCGTGGGCGAAGGTGCGCACGACCGAGGCGAGGTAGTCCTTGTCCTGCTCGGGATAGTGGAAGAACCAGGACAGGCCGTACGGGTCCGCGTACGGCGGCTGCCCGTCCGGCGTGATCACCGTAACCTCGAAGCCCGCGTCGGCGAACCGCTCGTACGGCTTCAGCGCCTCCTCCGCGAAGTAGCCCGTCGGATGCTGGGTGCCGTCCGCGAGCGTCAGCTCGCGCGCGCTGGTCACGAGGTACGCGATCCGGGTCATGCCGTCGCCCTCCGCAGTCAGTGGAGCCTGCCGGTATGTTTCGTGATCGTTACTGTGCCATCGCCTCGCCGGGACAGCTACGGCTGGAGATACCAGCTTCCTGCTGAAGTGTTGCCCATTCCGGCACGGGTATCGGATTCCGGCTGACCTATGCCGCGATCGGCCTCCGCCTAGGGTCAGGCCAGCATCTTTTACCTACGCTGCTGTTTATGACACGAGTGCTCTTCGCGGTATCAGGATCGGATCACTGGACGCTGGCCGACGGAACGCGGCATCCGTGCGGCTACTGGCCGGAGGAACTGGCCGTCCCGCACGAGGTGTTCGCCCGGGCGGGCTTCGACATCACGATCGGGACGCCCGGCCCGGTCCCGCCGACCGCGGACGAGGCCGGCTTCAGCGCCGCCATGAACGGCGGCTCGGAGGAACCGGGCCGCCGGTTTCGCGCCTATCTGGACTCGATCAGCGGACCTCTCAGCGCGCCAATCGCGCTGGCAGACGCCGACCCGGCGGACTACGACCTGGTATTCGTGCCCGGCGGTCACGGCCCGATGGAGGACCTCGCCGCGTCGGGGAGCTTCGGCCACCTAGTGGCCAGATTCACGGCTCTCGGCAAGCCGGTCGCCGCCGTCTGCCACGGCCCGGCCGCGCTGCTGCCCGCGGTCGACGGCGACGGCAAGTGGCTGTTCGGCGGCCGCCGCGTCACCGGCTTCACCAACACCGAAGAAGAGCAGGTCGGATTCGCCAGCCGGGCGCCGTGGCTGCTCGAGGACCGGCTCAGCTCGGCCGGCGGATCGTTCGAGGCCAGCGGCGCCCCGTGGGCCGCGCACGTCGTCGTCGACGGTAACCTCTACACCGGCCAGAACCCGGCCTCGTCCCTCCCGCTCGCGACGACGCTGGTCCAGGCCGTGTCCTGATCGCCGGCCCGCGCTTCAGGCCAGCGTGGCGTGCTGGCTGGCGTCCTGCGCGCGCTGCGTGTCCAGCTCGCGGTGCAGGGCGTGCGCGTCGTAGTAGGCACGCGGCGTCACGCCGAAGCGGCCGCGGAATTCGCTGATGAAATGCGAGACGCTGGCGTAACCGACCTCCTTGGAGATCCGTGCCACCGTGAAGTTGCCGTCGACGAGCAGTTCGCGCGCCCGATCCAGCCGCATCTCTTTCACGAACTGATAGGGCGAGCGCCCGGTCACGTCCCGGAACAGGTGCGCGAAAGCGGACGGGCTCAGCCGCACCAGGTCTGCCATGTCGGCGACCGTCATCGGCTCCGATAGGTGTGCCCGCACGTATTCGAGCACCGCCGACACCGGATTGCTGGCGGACTCGGCGGCGGCCAGGGCGAGCAGCCGCGCGTACTGCTCGCGCTGCAGCACCCGGTACACCATCTCCTGCAGGTACAGCGGCGCCAGCACCCGCCGGTCCGCACCGGTCCGCACCGCGCGCAGGAACCGCAGCACCACCCCGAGCAGTTCCTGGTCCAGCGCCGATACGCAGGCGGGCTCCGCGGGTCGCGCCTCGGCCTCGCGGGACCGGAACGCCGTGGTACGCCGCTCGAGCATGTCGCTGGACACCTGCCGCACCAGCGAGGGCTCGATCTGCAGCACGAGGGACAGGAACGGCAGGCCGATGGACGCCTCGAGGATCTCGGCCTGGAAGTGCAGGTGGTTGTTGAGTACGAGGTAGTGGAACGGGTCGTATAGATACGTCTGGCCGTCGATGGTCACCGCCTTGCGGCCCTGGGCCACGATGCACAGCGAAAGAGACTGGATCTCCTCCCAGGTCGGGCCGGCCGGGCCGGTGAACCGGTAGACCGTAAGCCCAGGCCACATCCCGGTGTTCGCGCCCGTCTTCGGCGCGCTCGCGGCCAGCTCGGCGATCAGGTCACCTGAGCTCACCGGGTTAGGAAGATATCCAGACGTCATCGTGCTGCCTCCTCGGCCGCCCTGTTCCACCCATCATGCGCCGCCACGCCCGCCCACGCGAGATCGGGCCAGATACTCGCCCCGCACGAGCACCGCAAGCGCCACGCTGCCCCACGCCCAGAACCGCCCCCGAACCCGCCCGGAATGGGCAACGACCCAGGATCCCTGGCGTGCCCGGTCATGCTTCACCCTGGCCCGGCGGGCGCCCGGTCATGTCTCACCGGGCCCGGCCGCCCGCTCATGCTTCACCGGGGCCCGGCCGTACCCGGTCATGCCTCACCGGCAACACTGGTCGGATGCGGATCACGATCTGGGTGCGGCCCGGCTCGCCTCGTCCAGGGGTCGGCGGCGAGCACGCGGGCGCCCTGGTCGTCCGGGTTAGCGCGCGGGCCGTCGATGGCCAGGCGACCGAAGCGGCGCTGACCGCGGTGGCCCGCACGTTCGATGTCGCCCGCAGCGCCGTCACGCTGGTCACGGGAGCCTCCAGTCGCACCAAGATCATCGACATACCCGGCGGCGACCCGGCCCTGCTCACCCGCCTCCTAGGCTCACCCGCCTCCTAGGCTCACCCGCCTCCTAGGCTCACCCGCCTCCTGGTCCTGACCTGGCCTAGGTTGCCGGTGCTATGGCGCCTGACGGGATATTTGAGCATCCTGATCTGGCTGGGGCCTGGCTCACGCTGTAACACAGCTACCTCCCGCGAGCCAGCCGGGGATATGTCTGCAGTTTCTGGGGTTATAACCCCAGAAACTGCAGACATATCCGGGTACCAGATGCAGAGGAAACTAGAGGGCCTCGTGTTTTGGACGTGGTTGCGGCATCCTGCACATTAGAGTGTGCAGGGCGCTACATCCATACACTGCATGCAGTGGTCAGGAGCCCGCCGTCGGCGGCGCTGCATGTCGCTCGTGACAGGTGGTGCACAGGACCGCACTTGGGGTCAGAGCGCGTCCCGGTCGAGGCCTCAGCGGCCACGTATGTTTACGATCGTGGTGGGACACGGGCTTGGCGGTGAATCCGGCGCTCGATTCGGGTGGTCGATAACTCCGATCGCGGCCGCCCGCCTCGCTTGGCCCTCGCTGTCACAGAAGCTCCGGACGTGCGGGCTGGATGGCGGTCGTGGATGGGCGCGCCGGATGGATCCGGCCACCGTGGCCGCGCAAGCGCTCGCTCAGGTGGCTACCAGTGCCGGGCGGCCCGGCGGCGGCCGCAGACCGTCAGGTGTCCATGTAGAAGAGCTCTAGCTGGATGTTGTCCGGATCCCGGAACACGACTACGGAGTAAGGCACCAGCTTATCGGTGTCGATCACACCGGAGTTCTCAATCCCGAGTGCGTCGAGCCAGCCTGCCCAGGCGTCGAGATCAGCGCGCTCGGCCACTGCGAACGAAATGTGATCAAGGCCCGTCCGGCTCTCGTGGAAGGGTTGACCGGGGTTGGCGTTATGGTGGTGCAACCCGATCGCGATGCCAGAGCGGGGATCCATGAGGAGAACGGCATAGCCGTCGTCCTCGGCGCCATAGTGCGGGAACGGGACCGGTACCCGGTTCATCCGGAAGACCTGTTCGTACCACTGAGCGCTGGCCTCCACATCCGACACGGTGGGGGAGAAATGGTGGAAGCCGGTGATGGCCGGTGCCATGTTGCTGTCGGTCAAGGCAAGCTCCTTCGTCAGCGCGGTCAGCAGCACGCGGATCGTGGCGCGCTGATGACCATGATGTAGCCTCTGCCCTGCGGTGGCCAGGTGGTGATGTCCAGGACCGCGCAATACAACTACCATGCCGCGTAGGTGACGTGGGACAAGGACGGGCTGGCCGAGGCCGTCCGGTCCGGCAGGGTCACGGCGGTCGTTGAGCAGCGAGCGTCTGGCGATGCTTGAATGTGGCTAGTGCTGGTACGTCTGGCCTTCGCGGGCCATCACCCGCGTGGCCGGCCTGTGGCGAGGACCGGAGGCGTGGCCGTGATACTGGTGACCGGAGCGACCGGAAGGGTGGGCTACCACCTGATGGAAGCCCTGGCCGATGCGGATGCTGACGCTACGGCGATGGTCCGGGTCGCGGCCAGGGGCGCGGACCTGCCGGGCTCGGGGAAGCATATCGTCGCGACATTCGACCGGCCGCCGGTCGCGGAGGTGCTGCGGCTCTTTGACCGGATCTTCCTGCTGAGCCCGGCGTCCGAGGAACAGGCCGAGCTCGAGATCTTGTTTATTGACGCGCTGGTGGCGGCGGATCACCGGCCGCACGTGGTGAAGGTCGCGGCCGACGGTTTCCAGGAGCCGGATTGCGATGTGCGGTTCATGCGCAGCCACCGGCAGATCGCCACGCACCTGGCCGCCACCGGGCTGCCGGCCAGCTACCTGGCCCCGGCTATGTATATGGAGAACCTGCTGACCTCGGCGGAAAACCTGCGCCAGGAGGGGACAATCTACGCGCCTGCGGGCCAGGGCCGGGTGGGCTTCGTGGCCGCCAGTGACGTCGCCAAGGTCGCCGCGCGCATGCTGACGGGTTTGGGCGACCAGGACCGCACGTACGTCCTGAGCGGGCCGGAGGCGCTCGGGTACCGCGACGTGGCCGAGCGGATCTCCGCCGTATTCGCGCGCGAGGTCGACTACACCGACCTGCCCGCCGATCGCGCGCGCGAGCAGCTGCTGGGCAGCGGCCTGACCCCATGGCAGGTCGAGGGCACGCTGGAGTGGTTCGACTGGATCCGCTCCGGTGCCGCCGACTCGGTGACGACCGACGTGCGCGAGGTGACCGGCCAAAACGCCCGCCCGATCGAGGACTGGCTCGACGACAGCCGGAGCGCCTTCCTCAGTCCGCTCTGAGTATGGCCGCGCTGAGTATGGCCGCGCTGAGTCCGGCCACCCCTGCGGTGGTCATCGCCTGCGCGGAGCGAAACAACTACGTGAGGAGTCTCGGCCAGGGCTGATCAGAACGGCGGCTCGTCGGAGTAGCCGCCGCCGCCGCCCGGGCCGTCGGTCGCCCACGGGTCGGATTCCCCGCCGCCCGAACCACCCTGGCCGCCGTCGGTCGCAGCGGAGGGCCGGCTGCTGCCGCCGGAGCTGCGCTGGCCGCCGCCGTAGCCGCCGCCATCACCCGAACCGGACCGGGCGACCCGGTTCACCTTCGCCGACGCGTTCCGCAGCGACGGGCCCACATCATCGACCTCGATCTCATACACGGTCCGCTTCTCGCCCTCCTTCGTCTCATACGACCGCTGCCGCAGCCGCCCCGAGACGATCACCCGCATCCCCCGCTGCAGGCTCTCCGCCGCGTTCTCCGCCGCCTGCCGCCACACATTGCACGTCAGGAACAGGCTGTCGCCGTCCTTCCACTCGTTCGTGCCCTTGTCCAGATATCGCGGGGTGGATGCGACCCGGAACTTCGCGACGGGCTGCCCCGCCGGGGTGAAACGCAACTCCGGATCGTCGACCAGGTTGCCCGTGATCGTAATCTGAGTATCGCCTGCTGCCATCAGGGAGATCCCCCTACCTGGTTTTCGTCTTCGTTTATCCACCCATCATGCGGGGGACCACTGACATTTCTGGCGCTCTACGCCGTGAGCGTGATGACCAGCACGTCGGAGACCGGCGAGCCGGGGCTGGGACCGCGGGTCCGCGCGACCTTGCGCCAGCCCCACGCAGCGAAGGCATTCTGCGCCGGGCTGGCCGCGGGCAGGACGGTCAGCGTCGCTCGTTCCTCGCTCCGGCCGGCCAGGATGAGATCGTGCAGGCCCTGCGCGATGCCCTGCCGCCGCCACGACGCGCGGACCGCAAGTTCGGTCAGGGCGAAGGTCCGGCCGGGATGCTCGGTGATGAAGTCCTCCGGCAGCGCGGTGGTCAGGTCACGCCACCACGAGGTGGACGGGCGGAGCGGCATCCCGGACGCGTAGCCGACCAGGTAGCCGCCGTGGCGGGCCTCGGCAAGCACGAAGCCAGGCTGGCGGCACTGGACACGGAAGCGGTCGGCGAATAGCGCGGCATCTCGTTTCCGGCTGTACGGCGTGTCGGCGTAGATCTCGGCGTGCAGGGCCTCCAGTTCGTCCGCGTGCGCGGTGGCCTGTTTCCCGTCCAGCAACTGGACCATCAGGTCGGGCGCGGCCATCGAACGTCCCTAGTAAGTCGCGCGGCCGCCGCTGATGTCATAGACGGCGCCGGTGGAAAAGCTCACCCGGTCTGAGCAGAGAAAGGCGACCAACTCGGCGACCTCCTCGGGCCGGCCGACGCGTTTCATCGGGATCAGGCTGGTGATGTGGGCGAGCACCTCGGGCGCGGTGCTGTCGTTCATCGGGGTGGCGATGACGGCGGGGGCGATGGCGTTGACCAGTACGCCGCTGGTGGCCAGTTCCTTGCCTGCCGACTTGGTCAGGCCTATCACCGCGGCCTTGGACGCGGAGTAGATCGACAGGTTCGGGTTGCCGTCCTTGCCGGCCATGCTGGCGAAGTTGACGACCCGTCCCCAGCCCCGCTCGCACATCCCGGGCACGAACGTCCGCATGGTATTGACCGTGCCCATGACATTGACGTCGAAGACGCGCCGCCACTCCTCGGCAGTCGTCTCCAGCAGGGGCTTATTCGCGCCCACGATGCCGGCCGAGTTGACGAGCACGTCGACCGGGCCGATCTCGCCGCTGATCCGGCGCAGTACCTCCTCGTCGGTCACGTCGGTCATGACGTCGGCCGGGCCGCTGACATCCAGCGTGGTCACGGCGAAGCCTTCGGTGCGCAGCCGCGCCGCGGCCGCCGCGCCGAGGCCGCTCGCGCCGCCGGTCACCAGGGCGCTACGGGTCATGATCAGCTGTCGTTGACCGGGCTCAGCGGATGGATGGCCGGGGCCTGCGTGAGGTGATCGCCGGCCGCACTTAGCGCTTGCTGGATATGCGGAGTCTGCAGGCGGGCGTCGAGATCGGCCTGCGAACGCCAGGTCTTCACCGTGACGAAGGTGGCGGGGTCGGCCGCGGATGTGAAGAGCTGGTAGGAGAGGCATCCGTCCTCGGCCCTGGTGGGCTCGACGAGAGCGCTCAGCGCCTCTTCTATCCGCTTCTCCGAGCCTGTCCTGGCCGTTATCACGGCTACAACCTGCAAGTCAGCCATAGAGAACCGCTTTCCCCCTCGTCAATTCGCCAGTACCGCATACAGCCTACGTCTGCGGTGCGGCCAGCGGGGGAGCCTCCAGTCGTGGCTCCGGGGCGCTTCGCGGCCGAGGGACGCCGGATACCGCGCGGCCCGTCCGCGCACGCCTGCCTGGGACCGCAACGTCACTACTACGGGAGTTCGCCGCTCCCGTCGGGGACGTTGCGTGCTGATCTGGTTCACCAAGCTGCCGCATGCTGGCGCCGGCTGGTTCCAGGTCCAGATCTTCAACATCACCGTCCGCGGAACGGTCAGCTCGCGGCTGGCCGGCCAGGCGCAGGCCGCCCCAACGCAGGAACGTCGAACGTGAGCCGAGATGACCAGCAAACTTTGCAGCGCGGGCGTATCTACCCGAAATCCTATAACCGCACTGTTCCCCGCTCCGCCGAATAGCTGTCTCGGTTTTATCGTGCGCAGCACGACTAAGGCACGAGTCATGAAGGGAGAATTATGCTACCCAGAATAAAGAACCTTGCGTGGCGCTCACATCGCGGCATAGTGACGCTCGCCATACCTGTCACGCTGGCTCTCCCGGCCAGTGCGTCGGCGGCCGTGTGGGACCCCGTGTATTTCAATCAGGCCCAGGCGATCTCATTTCGCAACGGGCAGAACTCCACCGACGTGAGGTTTATCAAGGTCCAGCACCCGACCGCTGAGAGTGCGCCACGTGGTTGAGATCGGGCCCTGATCTTCAGCAATGGCGCTTCGCGCGAGCGGGCGCATGTTAGTGGTGAGCCACGGCGGGCGGACGACGCTGATGTCGGCAAGCAGGGAGTTACGTTCGGCCCATCCTGATTCTGGGCCAAAGCGGTCTCCCGGCGAAGCTACGGCGGTACCGATACCAGGTGGATACTGGATCCAATCGGTCTAAGCTTGTGTCGTGGCCGTATTTACGCTCTGGGACCGCGACGAGGATCAGGCCGCGCTGCTCGACCCGCTGCGAGGATTGGCCATCCGGTATGGCGAGCTCAGCGAGCGCGTCGACTCGTGCGCGGCTGGCCTCATCAAGGCTGGTGTGTCGCCTGGTGACCGGGTGGTGGTTTCCTCGTGGACCGGCGTCGAGGCTGCATTGGGTTTCCTCGGCATACTCCGGGCGGGCGCCACCGCGCTGCCGGTTAACCCGCAGCTGACCGTCGCGGAGCTCACGCGCCACCTGCCGGCGCTGCGGCCGGCTTACGCCCTGGTGCACCAGGCGTCGGGTCCCGCGGACGCCTGCATCGCCCTCGACGTGCCGGTCGCGGAGATCGACGCCGCACAGCCCTGGACGGCCGCGGGCCGGGCCGCGCTGCCCGAAATGACGCCGGATTCGGTCGCGCTCATCCTGCAGACGAGCGGCACGACGGGCGGCCCCAAGAGCGTCCCGCTCACGCAGGCCAATCTGGCGGCGAGCACGGCCACGATCGTCGGCACGTACGGGCTGGATTCCCGCGATACGGCGTACTGCATCATGCCCTTGTTCCACGTCCACGGGCTCATCGGCGTCACCCTGGCCTCGCTGGCCGCGGGGGGCACGGTGGTAATGCCCGCCCGGTTGCGGATGAGAGCTTTCTGGGATGCCGTGGCCGAGCACGACGTCAGCTGGACTTCCGCCGTGCCCACCCTGCTCGCGGGCATACCGGGCGGCCCGCGGAGTTCGCACCGCCTGCGCTTCCTGCGCTCTGCTTCCTCGCCGTTGCCGCCGACCCTGGCCGCGCGGCTGGAAGGCGACCTCGACGTGCCGGTCCTGGAGGCTTACGGGATGACCGAGGCCACGCACCAGATGGCGTCAAATCCGCTCCCGCCGGCGGAGCGCCGTCCGGGCAGCGTGGGCGTCGCGACCAACATTGAACTGGACGTAGTCGACGCGTCGTGGACCCCGGTGGGACGGGACGAGCCGGGGGAGGTGGTGGTCCGCGGGCCGTCGATCACCTCCGGGTATCTCGACAATCCCGAGGCGAACGCGGACTCTTTCCGCGACGGCTGGTTCCGCACCGGCGACCTCGGCCGGCTGTCGGCGGACGGCTACCTGCGCCTGGTCGGGCGGGTCAAGGAGATGATCAACCGCGCGGGCGAGAAGATCTCGCCCCGGGAAGTGGATGAAGTACTGCTCACGCACCCGGGCGTGGTCGAAGCCGCCACCTACGCCGCGCCGGACGCAAAGTACGGTGAGGTGGTGCACGCCGCGGTCGTGACGCGGGAGACCGTCGAGCCGAGGGACCTGATGGCCTACTGCGGCGGCCAACTCGCGGCCTTCAAGGTGCCGGTGACCATCCACGTCGTGGACGCCATCCCCAAGGGCGCCACGGGGAAGGTCCAGCGGAGCCAGCTCGCCCAGGCGCTGGACGGCGGATGAGAATAGCGGTCCTGGGCGCGGGCGCCATCGGCGGTCTGGTCGGCGGCATGCTCGCGCGATCTGGCTCGGACGTGTGCCTCATCGCCCGCGGCGACCACCTGGCGGCCATCCGCCGCGACGGCCTGAGGATCATCGGCCTGGACGCCGACATCGTAGTGCGGGTGCCCGCCACCGATGACCCCGCGGAGGTCGGCTCCGTGGACGCCGTCCTGGTGGGGCTTAAGGCCTATTCATACGCCTCGTGCGGGCCGCTGATCGAGCCTTTGCTCGGGCCTGGCACCACGATCGTCGCGGCGCAGAACGGCATCCCGTGGTGGTACTTCTACCGTCACGGCGGACCGCACGACGGTCACCGGCTCGAATCGGTCGACCCGGGCGGCTCGGTCTCGGCCGTGCTCCCGCCGAGCCGGGTCATCGGCTGCGTCCCCTACCCCGCGGCCGAGATAGTGGCCCCTGGGGTGATCCGTCACCTGGAAGGATGGCAATTCCCGGTCGGCGAACCGGACCGTGGTGACAGCGATCGCAGCCGGCGCTTTGCCGACGCGATGACGGCGGCCGGGTTCCGCTCCCGCCGGTCCGATATCCGGTCACAGATCTGGCTGAAGCTGATGGGGAACGCGGCCTTCAATCCCATCAGCGCGCTGACGGGCGCCACCATGATCCAGATCTGCCAGCATCCGGCGACGCGATCCCTGGTGGCCCGGGTCATGTACGAGGTGCTCGACGTCGCGGCCGGCGTAGGAGACCCCCCGCCATCCCAGTTCACGGTGGAGCGCCGGCTAGCCGGCGCCGAGCGAGTCGGCCAGCACAAGACCTCCATGCTGCAGGACCTCGAGAGCGGCAAGCCATTGGAGACAGCGGCCCTGCTCACCGCGGTGATCGAGATAGCCGACCTGATCGGAGTGGCCACGCCTGGCCTTCGGGCCATTGAGGCGACGGTAGACCTGATGTGGCGAACCCGGTCAGCCGGCCGGGCTGACGCCGGCCGGCCGGCTGGCGGTGCGGGAGGCGCTGCACAAGCTCGAGGGCCAGGAGCCGGGTAGCCGGGCCGCGCGGGAGCCTCGCATTCGGCAGAATGTCCTGACAGGGCTGTGAAATGAAACCGGATAGGAGACTGATCGGTGCCACTTGCCTGGGTGCCTTACGCTGACCGCGCCGAAGCCGAGCGGCGTCTGGGGTCTCTCCCCGCGGGAGTGGACCTCGACTTTTACCGGGCTGACGGCGACGCACTGCCCGGCAGCATCGGTGAGGTCGCCTTCTACGTCCTGCCGTACATGAAGGGAGCCGCTGTCCTGGATAAGGCGGCGGACATGCCCAAGCTGCGAGTTGTGCAGACCCTCACCGCCGGCTACGAGGAATTCCTGCCGCTGCTGCCGGCCGCGGCCACGCTGTGCAACGCCGCCGGCCTGCATGACGCCAGCACCGCCGAACTCGCGGTGGCCCTGGCCCTGGCCAGAGGACGGCACCTGGACAGCTTCGCCCGTAACCAGAGCGCGGGGGCCTGGAAGCCGGTCTGGGGCCAGTCACTGGCGGACCGGCATGTCCTGATCATCGGGTACGGGCACATCGGCCAGGCGATCGAACGCCGGCTGCAGGGCTTCGAAGTCGCCTCAATCACGCGCGTCGCCCGGCGCGGCCGCCCCGGGCCGCCGCGGGTGCACCCGATCGACGATCTGCACCGGTTGCTGCCGCAGGCCGAGGTCACCTTCCTGATCGCCCCGTACACACCGCAGACCGAGCACCTGATCGGGGCGAGGGAACTCGAGTTGCTCCCGGACCAGGCCCTGCTCGTCAACGTCGCCCGCGGCAAGCTGGTCGATACCGGTGCCCTGCTGGCGGCGCTCGCTACGGGGCGGATACAGGCCGCGCTCGACGTGACCGACCCCGAGCCGCTGCCGGCCGATCATCCGTTGTGGCGGCAGCCTGGTGTGCTGATCTCCCCGCATGTCGGGGGCGCCAGTTCGGCCTTTGGCCCGCGCGCTGATCGCCTGATCGCTGCCCAGCTGGCCCGGTTCGCCGCCGGAGAGCCTCTCGCCAACGTCGTCCGGGCACCCTGACGGCCTCGCGAGCGTCGTGCAGCCGCTGGTTATCGCGTTATCGGTAGGCGGCGACGTTTCGCGCCGCGCCGAATCGCACAAACTCAGCCGTGGTCGCGAAGATGGTGGGTGGCGAGCCGCGTTCCGCCGCGTTGACGCTCCCCGGTACTGGCCCGCATGGCGGGAATGGTCTCACTGGTGACGAGCCCGCGTTCGCTGGTGAGTTCGTCGATGACCGTGAACGCCGCGGCGATGCGTTCGGGGGTGTCGATGACGATGGTGACGGCGGGAACTCGGCGGCCCAGTTGCAGGAAGCGGTCGCCGTGTGGTGCGTGACTGCCATGGAAGCCCCAGATGCCGCGGGTGGTGGTGGCACCGCTGAGCCCCGCCGAGCGCAGCCGGCGGATGATGGCCCGGTGGACCGGCTGGCCGTGATGCTGGGCCGCTTCGGAGGTATAGACCATGAGTTTGTGCCACAGGGCCATGCCGTGTTCGTCGGTGCCGGGCAAGGCCGCAGGGGGAGCCAGGAGCCGGCCGTCACGTTTGCAGATGCGGACGCGTTCGAAGGTGACCAGCGGGCGCTCGAGCAGCGCGCCTAGGTCAGGCAGGACCTCGCCGATCCGGGTCCCCGAGCCGACGGCGATGACCATCATCGGGACCTCCGCGTTCCGGCTGAAGAACGCGGCCCGTTCGCGGCGGCCGTGCGCGGTGCCGTCGACGCCGAGCAGCGCGGTAGCGCCGTCGATGCCGCGGCGATGCAGCAGGTCGCAGACTGCCATGAAGGCCGGGACGTGGCCGATGCGTTCCTGACGGCCCAGGTAGACGGTTAGCTTGGTGGCCTCGTGCCCGGCCTCCGGCCGCCAGTCGAGGCCGTCGACGCCGGTCAGCAGCCGGGCTCGCTCCAGGGTGACCAGCCCGGTGCGGTTGAGTTCGATGGTTGGCGTGAGGACGGTCTCGATGCGGGTGCGGGTGTCGACCGCGATCGCGACCAGCGGCAGGTCCTCCGAAAGGGTCAGGGAGCTGTCGGTCCGCAGATGGTGCTTGAGCCCGAACCCCTCGGCGCCGCGCAGCAAGATGCTGGCCGCGATCTCGTGCCGCCCGTACAACTCGATCAGCGCGTCCGCGACGAACGTGCCCCCGCTTCGGTGGCGCTCGCCGAAGTAGCTGGTCAGCTTGAGGCAGTCGACGGTCACAAGTGCGTTCCGATCAGGCGGCCGAGCGCGGCCGCGGCGATGCCGAGGACGAGGCTGATGACTACATTAGCCGCGGCGGCGCGGGGCCGGCGTTCCTCGGTCAGCCGCTGGGTTTCGAGCATCCAGGTCGAGAACGTCGTGTATGAGCCGACGGCGGCGGTGCCGGCCAGCAGCGCCTGGTCGTGGCCGAGGGCCAGCCCGGTGATCAGGCCCAGGATCACCGCGCCGGAGACGTTGACAGCCAGGGTGCCGAAAGGAAAATCACGGCTGGTCGCGGAAGCCACCACGCTGTCGACCAGGAACCGGATGACCGAGCCCGCCCCGCCGATCAGTGCGACACCCGCCCACAGTAGCTCGCTCACTGCGTTTCCTCGCTCGCTCGCGGCCGCACCCGGACGTGCCTGACCAGCGCGGTGGCCGTGTGGATGGCCGCGTAGCCGGCCATGAGGCTGGCCGTCGTGTAGCCGGCCGCGAGGCCCCAGGCGCGGGCGTCGAGCATCTGAAGGATCTCCACCTGCATGGTGGAAAACGTGGACAGCCCCCCGCATAGGCCGGTGCCGAGCAGGGGCCGCCGGTAGCTGGACAGCGGCAGCCGTTCGGTCAGACGGGTAACGAAGTAGCCGAGCAAGAACGCGGCCACGACATTGACGGCGAACGTGGGCCACGGCCAGGCCGTAGCCGGGTGCGGGAATGCCTCGGCCAGCGCGGCGCGCAGCAGCGTGCCAAGCGCGCCGCCCGCGAAGATCGCCGCCATTTCGCGCCGGTCGATCCTAGGCAGCATCCGCCGGGTGCGCGGCCTGGCCCGGGGGGCGGTAGCCAGGCCGGAGGCGGGTGACCCGGCCGGGTCACCAGACGGCTCCTGCACGTCAGAGAACTCCGTTCACACATCGAGGTCCGGCGGAGAAGCCTCAGCTGCCGCCCGCGCTGGTGGGGAGCATAGCTGTCCCGCTCAGGTGAGGCGGCCAAGGCGGCTCCGGGGCCATGATGAAGATCACCTGGTCGTCTGTGACCGGTCACCTATGGCCGCGGTGATGAGAGTGGCCGCCATCCGCGTGATGCAGGCGATGGCGTCATCGACCTCTAGGCCGAGGCGGCCGGTAAGGCAGAACAGGGTCTCGGGGCTGATCACGGCGACGAGCTCCTACTTCAGCTGGACGAGCGCGGCCGGATCCGCGTCCAGATCGGCGACCTCCCGCGTGCGGCCCAGTTTGCGGCCAAGCGGCTCGAGAGCGAGGTCAATCAGTTCGCCGCGAATATAGGGCCGGGCTGCCGCCTTCGGCTGTCATCGACTGGCACCCCGTTCTAATTCCAGTGCACCTCCGTCATGAAAGTCCACTTGCATGAATCTCAATAGTGCGCTACGTTCATGAGAGTACACACGCACGAAGTGATAATTCCACGCGACGGAGGCATGTCATGACCAGCACCAGCCGCACTTACCCCCTCAGCACCAAGACCGGCCTCGTCGAGGTCACCGTCACCGACAGCGGCGAAGGCAGGCCGTTCCTGCTGCTGCATGGTGGCGGCGGACCGCAGACGATCGCCGCGTTCGCTGACCTGCTCTCCAACAGCAAGGACGTCCGGGTGATCACCCCCGTTCACCCCGGATTCAACGGCACCGTCCGCCCCGACGCGCTGGCCAGCATCGGCGGGCTCGCAGCCCTTTACGTTGCACTGCTCGACGAGATGGGGCTGAGCGATGTCACGGTCGTGGGTAACTCCATGGGCGGGTGGATCGCTGCCGAAATGGCTCTGCTTCACTCCTCCCGCATCAGTGGCGTGGTCATCGTGGACGGTGTTGGTATCGAGGTCCCGGGGCATCCGGTCGCCGACTTCTTCAGCCTCACCATGGACCAGGTCGCCAAGCTGAGCTATTACGACCCGGAAAAGTTCGGCATCGACCCGTCCAAGCTGCCGCCCGCCGCCCAGGCTGCCATGGCCGGCAACCGGGCCAGCCTGGCCGTGTACGCGGGGACGACGATGGGTGACCCCAGCCTCGCGGGCCGCCTGGCCGACGTCGCGGTGCCGACCCTGGTGCTATGGGGCGAGGCCGACCGGATCGGCGACCCCGACTTTGGCCGCGCCTTCGCTGCCGCCATCCCTGGAGCTCACTTCCGGTTGCTCACCGGGACCGGCCATCTCCCGCAAATCGAGACTCCCGAGCAGCTGCTTGAAGCGATCTGGACCTTCGCCGACACCAACCGCGCCCCGGCCTGACCCTTTCGCGCCGCCGGCACCGGTCCCGCCGGCCGCCTTCGCGAGGGCCGTCCCCC
This sequence comes from uncultured Actinomycetota bacterium, assembly GCA_963844625.1. Taxonomy (GTDB): domain Bacteria; phylum Actinomycetota; class Actinomycetes; order Streptosporangiales; family Streptosporangiaceae; genus Palsa-504. The sequence continues at coordinate 106,215 of CAWJPF010000012.1, forward strand.
AGTCGCGGTGGCGAGCAGCACCGGGAATTGGCCCGGCCGAGTCGGCAGGACCCGGGTGCCGCCCATGAGGGCGCTGTCCCCGAAAGTCCTAGATAATCGTTCTTATCTAGGACTCGATCGCCTTCGGCCGTCTTTATATCGATGGCTGGACAGGTATGAATATCGATGGCTGGACAGATATGTCGTGCATAGATGGTTTAGAACGGAAGAGGCTGGTAAGTTCGGACAGATCTGTCCTCCTCCCGACCGAGCGGGAGCTTGCTCGTGTCCCAGCCGATGGTGCGTCACTCCCAGCCGATGGTGCGTCACCTTGCCCGCCGTGCGGTGCAAGTCGCGCTTTTGGCTGCCGGGATCGCCACCATCTTGCTGGTGTTCTCGAGGCAAGCGCAGGCAGCAACCTCGCCGCTACCGGCAACCTCCGCACCAGCGACTGTCACGGCTGCAGTCGCCCAGGCCGCCGCGACGCTCCAGCCGGGCGGCCCGGCAGCCCCAGCCGCTACCGCGCCTAACCCGGTTTCGGTTCCCGCACCGGCAGTGGTCGCAGCCCCCAAGCAAGCAGTGGTCGCAGCCCCCAAGCAAATCGTGTCGGCCGTCGCATCGGACGTGACCCCGCCCGTCGCCGCGCCCCAGCCGGCGGTGCCGGTGGCCCCGGCCGCTACCCCCCAGGTGGTTGCCCCAGCCCCCCAGGTGGTTGCCCCAGCCCCCCAGGTGGTTGCCCCAGCCCCCCAGGTGGTTGCCCCAGCCCCCCAGGTGGTTGCCCCAGCCCCCGCCACTCCAAAGCCCGTGGCGCCGGTCGCTCCGGCTCCAGCCACCGTTGAGCCAGTAGCACAGGTTGCCGCAGCTGCCGCATCGGCGGCGGCCTCAGCCACTACACCTCCCGCCACGCTCAGGCCGGTTGCGGTTGCTGTACCGGCGGTAACCCCGGCCATCCCCGCCCCCAAGCCGCCGGCGCCAGTCGCCACGGCTCCCGCAACAGCGGTGGCCCCGCTCGCCGCTGCCGTCACCTCTACGCCGACGGCGGTGACCGGTGTGGCGGCACAGGTCGCCTCTACTGCAACCGGGCTGGCCGCCCCCGTCACCGGCACGCCCAGCCCGCTTGTCACCGCCGTTGGCACGATCACCCCAGTTGCCAAGGCGCTGAGCCCGCTGGTCACAGCGAGCACACCGACACCCGCCAGGGTCATCTCCGCCGCCACTGGGGTGCTGGCTCCGGTGGCGGGTTCGCTGGCGCCGGTCGTGTCGGTTGCTTCCGGGTCGCTGGCTCCGGTCGTGTCGGTGGCGTCGGGGGTGCTGGCTCCGGTGGCGGGTTCGCTGGCGCCGGTCGTGTCGGTTGCTTCCGGGGCGCTGGCTCCGGTCGTGTCGGTGGCGTCGGGGGTGCTGGCTCCGGTGGCGGGTTCGCTGGCGCCGGTCGTGTCGGTGGCGTCGGGGGTGCTGGCTCCGGTGGCGGGTTCGCTGGCGCCGGTCGTGTCGGTTGCTTCCGGGGCGCTGGCTCCGGTCGTGTCGGTGGCGTCGGGGGTGCTGGCTCCGGTGGCGGGTTCGCTGGCGCCGGTCGTGTCGGTTGCTTCCGGGGCGCTGGCTCCGGTTGTGTCGGTGGCGTCGGGGGTGCTGGCTCCGGTGGCGGGTTCGCTGGCTCCGGTTCTGTCGGTTGCCTCCGGGGCGCTGGCCCCGGCCGCGGCTCCGGTGACCGGCCCCCTCGCCCCGGTCACTAGCACCGTGACCCCGCCCGGCCATACCGCCGTGAGGGTGCCCTGGTCCCTTCGGTCCAGAGGCACGTCAGCAGCTGAGTCCAGCTCGGCAGGAGCCGGAGCCGGGCAGCCCTCGCTGTCGACGACGACCACGTCGGCGAAGGCTGGCGCCGGAGCGCCGCTGTCGCCCCGGCCGGCGCTTCCCCGATCGCCAGCCACGCCGGGTGGCAGCGCCAGCTCGGGCAGCAGCTTCGGCGGTAGCAGCGGGCGCGGTCTGCCAGGTGGCCTGGCTGCTGCCCTGGCCGCCGTCCTCTGCTTGCTCTCGTTGCGGCTGGCTCGTCGCGCCGCCGCTAAGCCCATCTGGCGCGCCATGCTGCCGGAGGTGTCACCCGCCTAAATCCTTTCCTTCCCCGGCTGGTTTTTGCCCTCGGCGCCCGGACCTAGCAGCGTCCGGCGCTGATTCCCCAGGAAGGAAAGTGACAGCACTATGCGTACGTGGACCAAGTCCGCGTGCGTCGTGCTCGCCTGGATCGTGCTATCGATCATCGTGATGGCGGCCGGCATGAGAGGATCCGTCCCCCCGGCCCAGGCGAACACCCGTACCGCGAATAGCACTACCGAGGTCATCCTCACCCGCACCCTCAGCGTCGCCGCTGCCCCCGTGACGGACACCAGTTCCGCCACGAGGTACCTCGTCCGCACCGGCGACACGCTGTCGGGCATCGCCGCGCGGTTCGCCGTGCGCGGCGGCTGGCCGGCTCTGTACGCGGCCAACCGGCACGTCATCGGCCGCGACCCCAATGCCATCCGCCCCGGCACCATCCTGGTGCTGCCCGGCCAGAGGGCACCTGTCCGCTACACCGTTTCACCCGGCGACACGCTGTCGGGTATCGCCGCGCGGTTCGCCGTGCGCGGCGGCTGGCCGGCCTTGTACGCGGCCAACCGGCACGTCATCGGCGGCGACCCCGACGCCATCCGCCCCGGCATGGTCCTCACGGTCGCGTGGCCGACCGGCCTGGCACCGCCCGCGCCGGGCCGGGCCGGGCCGGGCCCGCGACGCCCGGCACCACCGCCGTCCGGCCCGGCCGGCCTCCGGCACCATCCCCGGCCTGGCACCGCCGCGCCGCCCCGGGCGGGTATGCCAGCGTGGCTGAGAACCTTGCTGCTGGCCGTGGGCCTGCTCATCGCGGCGGCCTTCCTCACCGAGCCAGTACTGGTGATGGTGCGCCGCCGACAGCGGCAGGCCGCGGGCCGGACGCCGCGCCCCGGCCCCACCGAGGCCGGCCAGCCATCGGCGCCCGGGCAGCTGCGTCCCAACAGGGCCCGCATCATCCTGGCCGATTATGACCGGCTGGTCGTGACCCGCAACCAGCGCGACGGCATGGTCTATGTGCTGCGACCCCCCGGTCAGGATCCCAGGGCCATCCTTCAGGTGGCCCGCCTGGTGCTGCCGGAAGAACCCTACGGGGAGCTGGCCGAGCAGCTCGGGGTAGCCGCGGGCTGGCGGCTGGAGTAGCGAACCCCGGGAAGTGGGCCGAGGGAGGGCCGAGGCTGATGTCCCGGCCAGCCCTCGGCCCATCCCTGGGGCCTCGGGTGAACGTGGTGCCCTGGGACGGCGGATCACCGCGGTGTCGGGGCGAGGGTCATCCGGCCTGGTCAGCGGTGGTGCGCCGCTCTGTGCGCGGCCAGGACGTCGTAGCCGAAATCAGCGTCCGGGTCGCGCCACACCGAATGCGCGTGATTCGCGCGGCGCTGCGTGTTGTCGTACTCGATGAGCAGCCGCGGGCCCTGCAGCCGGTAATAGTTCGGTGCGCCGGCCGCAGTGGTCCCCGCCCACGCCAGGTAAACGGCGTCCAGCGTGGCGTCGTCGTCGTAGTCGGGCCGCGGTGACAGGCCATCCGGAACCCGTCCGAGGTAGGTGCCGAGCAGCGCGCGCAGGACTTCCCGCTGCCCGGCGCCGAGCTCGGAGGCCGGCAGCCCCTGCGGGACGCTGGTCAGGGCCAGCCGCCGGTAGTCGTCCGGGCCGTAGCCAGACTCGGCCTCGTTGGTCGTGTCTATGCTGGCGACGCGTTCGGCTAGTTCCGGCTTGGTGAAGCGGCGGCGCCACAGGTCCCGCAGGTACATCATCTGGTCGCCTTCCGCGATGCGCGACCGGTTACCGCCGATGATGTCGGGCGGTGCCCGGTCGAGCAGAGTCGCGCGAGCGGCACGGTCCGGGTCGAGCGAGCACACCAGTTCCCTGGCCAGGTCCTCGGCTCCGCCCAGCGGGCGCAGCGGAGCGGGTCCCAGCAGCGGTGAGCTAGCCGGGTCGGCACCCATGAAACACGGAGTCGTCGAGCGGACAGCGCCGCCGACGACGAGATTGTTCAGCGACACGTGGTGGCCGCCGAACCGCCAGCCCCACGGGGCCGTACCGCCAGGCTCGCCGAACACCCGCAGGTAATACAGTCCCGGGTCGCGGCCTCGTTCGCGGCCCCAGTCGGCACTCCAGCCTTCGACGTGATCGAGCACGTTATCCAGGCCGATAATCGTGGCCACGGTGACGTAGCCGGCTGTAGACAGCCCGGCCGCGACGAGCTGATGCGCGAGCCGTTGCTGCGCGGGCCGCTGCTCGCCGAGGGGCAGGCCACCATGGTCGGTCGGGGTGTAAAACCAGCGCTCCCGTTCGGTGTCGGAAGCGGTGTCCGCACCCGGCGCGGCGCTCGTCGCGACCGCGCGCTGGGCCGGGTCAAGAGCATCGAGCCAGGCGGCGGCCGCGATGGCCATACGGCTCGCGACGTCCCGGGCGGCGCTGTCCCTAGCGGCGCTTATGCCCATCACATTCGTCACGGCATCCTCCCGTTCAGGGCGTTCCCGGCGAGCGCGCGATGAAACGGCGCCGGCGCCAGGCCGGTTAACGAAAGCGGCGGCGCGCCCGCCCGTCGAGCTCCACGTCTATCCCGGCGCCCGCCCCGGATTCGACCGCTCCGCCCCAGCTCCAAACGGTCCCGGCGACCTCTGGGAACGCAGAAAACCCTTGCCCCGGGGGGGTGAGGGCAAGGGCTTTCTGCGTACCATGCCAGGCTACGCTTTGGCCGTGTATGTCGCAATTATTTCGCAGGCCCGGAAGGGGCGACCCGGCCGCCAAGGGAAAGGCCAGCCCGGGAGCGGCTCCGGGACGAGCAGTTCGGCGGCCATTTGCTGGCTGGTCACCGCGCGGGCGGAAAGAGACAGGTGAGTTGCTTATGACTGGCCCCCTACCCGTTGCAGCGCGAGTTAACCGACCGCCCCTCTCGCGGCCTGAGCGCGCACACATAGGCCCGGGCCAGGCTGGCCCGGTGCACCGGGCCAGGCTGGCCCGGTGCACCGCGAGGTCATGCTCGACGGCCAGCCGCGCGTAAGGGTTACGGGCGAGACCATTAAGTCGAGGGGCGACTATGAGTTGGCGGGGGCGTCACTGGGTAAGCGGTGACTGTCCCGAACCGATCGCGGCGGATGGAGAACGCCATGACGGCCACGCTGAACGAGCGCTCATACGCGTTCGCGCAAGACCTGATCAAGAACGGGGAGGTCGTACTCGACCAGCGAGACGACTGGAGCGAGCATCAGCCATCGACCCGTCAGGAAAACGAGTTCATCGAAGCCCACGGCTGGGCTGAGTACGCGAACTGGCACCTCGGCGTCGACGACGAAGAGCCCGAAGACACGAAGGCCAGGTACAAGTTCCCCTACGGCGATTTCACAAAGGTGCACCGCTGCGGAGTCCTGGCCGCCGAAGTACGAGCCGGGCAGAACAAGTACCGCGACATCGAGGACGCGGCCGTCGGACTGCGCGACATGATGGATGAGCTGGACCACTGACCGGTCCGGCCTGCCTCGAGTTCGCACGCAGCCGTGTCAGGATTATGTGTGCCCACCATCGAGCCTGGTTTCCGCTTCCGTGCCGCCGAGCCGGCTGACTATGACCGCATCGTGGCGGTCGTGGACGACTGGTGGGGCCGGGAGATCCATACCGGCCTGCCGCGGCTGTTCCTCAATCACTTCCACCGCAGCAGCATCATCGCTGAGCACGACGGCGGCCTGGCCGGCTTTCTCATCGGCTTCTTGTCCCCGTCGGCCCCGGATATCGCGTACATCCATTTCGCCGGCGTCAGCCCCCGCTTCCGCGGCACCGGGCTGGGCCGTGACCTCTATACGCGGTTCTTCGGGATCGCCCAGGCGGGCCAGCGGCGCGTCGTCCGGGCGATCACCTCGCCCGTCAACCAGGGCTCCATCGCCTTCCACGCCGCGATGGGATTCACCGTCACCGGGCCGGTCCCCGACTACGACGGCCCGTCAACCGACCGCGTCCTGTTCGAGCACCACCTCGGCACTTAATGAGCTACTCGGTGCCGCTCTGGACGCGTGGGAGTCCGAAGGCGGTCCTTGACACCGGACGCTAGTCGGCATCGATCGCCGTGATCGCGTCATCGGTGCTCAGTTGCGCGTGCTCCAGCGGCAGGGGTGCCCATGTGGCGCTCCTCGTGGCTACGGCGGACATCGTGCCGACCAGTGAGCCGGGCGACATCCGCGCGCTGCTACGGGCGCGCGGAGTCCCGGCGCGCGTGCAGCCGGTATAAGACCGTCCTGTCAGTGCGAGCCCTTGGTTAGGTTCGGCGGGACCGGCTGCGAGTTAAACGAAGCCGATGAGCGGGGCAGGGCGGTACACAGCGCGGATAGCTGCCGGCCGGTCCGCAGGACGGTGCCGTCGGGGCGGACGATGGCGGCCTGGGCACGTCCGCGGGTCAGCCAGCGGTGCAGCGGGCTGCCGGGCCGGGCCAGGATGAGAAGGGCCCCGTACCGCCCGATTTCGGCTTGCTGCGCGGCAGAAGGCTCGGCGGAGGTGACGATCGTGAACCGGCCCGCGGCCACGTCGTCGAAGCGGCGGCCGCCGTCCAGGACCGGATTAGGGCACAGCCTCCCCGCCAGGGTGCGACGCAAGCGCGGTCGCACCACGAGGCCGGACCGGTGCAGGGGCGGGGTCTCGCCGCTCAGAATCTGTTCCTTGAGCCCGGGTACGAGGTGCAGCCGCGGCGCTATCACGCGGCGCAGGAGGTTGCCGAGTTCGCCGCCCGACGTCATCGCGGTGCCGGCCAGTTTCGCCAGCCGGATGAGGGCGCGGGCGTGGGGTTCGCGTTCGGTCTGGTAGCTGCGCAGGACAGTCTCGGGCAGGGTCCCGTCGAGCACGCCGGCGAGTTTCCAGGCGAGGTTCATCGCGTCGCGCAGCCCTGATCCCAGCCCCTGGCCGATGAAGGGCGGGGTGAGGTGGGCCGCGTCGCCGAGCAGGAACACCCGGCGGTCGCGCCACCGCTCGGCGACCTGCGCGCGGAAGGTGTATTCCGCCGCGCGGACGACCTCCAGCTCCTCGGCGGGAACGCTGCCGGTCCACGGCGCGATCAGCGGATGCAACCGGGTCATATCGCGGTAGTCGCCGGCGGTTTCACCGGGCGCCAGCCGGAATTCCCAGCGGTAGCGGGTCTTCCCGATGCGCATGTACGTGGCCGGGCGGGCCGGATCGCAGACCTGGTGCACGCCCTCCCACTGGCCGAGGTCGGCCCCGGTGGCCACGTCGACGACGAGCCAGCGTTGCGCGAACTTCAGGTCGCGCATCGTGGCGCCGATCGAGACCCGGGTCAGGCTGTTCGCCCCGTCACAGCCCAGGACGTACTCCGCGACCAGCCGCTCCCGCGTGCCGGTGATCCGGTCGGTGACGTCGACCCGCACGCCGTTGGCATCCTGGGCCAGGGCGGTGACCTCGGATGAGCTGCGGATCGTGGCCGCGTGGTGCTGCTTGAGGTTGGTTCGGAGGATCGCCTCAAGCTCCGGCTGGTCGAACATGTTCGCCTCGGGGTAGCCGTGCCTGCCGTGCGCGGCGCCGCGCTGGAACTCGGCCAGGACCCGCCTGGTCCGGTCGACGAGCCGCAGGCCCTGACCCGGCCGGGAGATCGCGGCGAACTCGTCGCCGAGCCCGAGACGCGCCACGACGCGGTAGACCTCCTCGTCGAGGTGGACCGCGCGGGGCTGCGGGTAGATCGCCTCCCACCGGTCCAGCACCAGGCACTCGACTCCGTACTGGGCGAGCAGCGTCGCGGCGGTGAGCCCGGTGGGGCCGGCTCCCACGATGACCACCGGTATCGCGACGCTCATGATGTCATCATCCCTCGGTCATCAGGCGTACCCACGACCGTACGCTGAGCGCCCGGCTCGCGGTCAGCTGAGGGTGGCGTGCATCTCCCAGGCGAGGATCTCGGCCGGCTCGACCGCGGTGACCTGCTGGCCGCCGGTGGCGGTGAAGCGGACCGCGTCGCCGGCGGCGAGCTGGCCGGCTCCTTCGAGGGTGACGTTCCCGCGGGGAACGAACAGGTGCAGGAAGGGCGCCTCCGGGAGCTGGACGCTCTGGCCGGGCTGCAGCCGGGCCACGTGCAGGGCGGCGTACCGGTTGTTGATCCGGATGGCCGCCGCGCCGTCGTGCTCCGGCATGCCCGAGGCGACGGTCACCAGGCCGCCCGAGAGCAGCTCGTGGTCGATCTCCAGCTGCTCGTAGCCGGGAGTGATCCCGCCTTCGTCGGGGACGACCCACATCTGCACGAAGTGCACCGGGTCGGTGTGCGCCTCGCCGGCCAGCCGCCAGGAGTCGTTCTTCTCGCTGTGCAGGATGCCGGTGCCGGCGCTCATCCGCTGAGCCAGGCCGGGATAGATCACGCCGGTGTGGCCTTCGGAGTCCTGATGCACCAGCGAGCCCTGCAGTACCCAGGTGACGATCTCCATGTCCTGGTGCGGGTGGGTCTCGAAGCCGGTACCCGGCTTGACGATGTCGTCGTTGTTGACCAGCAGCAGCCCGTGGTGGGTGTTGGCCGGGTCGTAGTGGCGGCTGAAGCTGAAGCTGTGCTTGCTGTCCAGCCAGCCGAGGCGGGTCTTGGACCGCTCCCCGGCGCGGCGTACGTCAACCTGGGGAGTCAGCGTGACGCTGGTCATCTCGGGCCTCCTTCACGGGATCGTGGGCGATCCGCGGTGCCGCCGTGCGGCTGGCGGCACCGCGGCACAGGTCAGGCGTTCTTGATCGCGGAGACTTCGAACTCCAGGGTCACCTTGTCGCTGACCAGGACGCCGCCGGTCTCCAGCGCGGCGTTCCAGGTGATGCCGTAGTCCTTGCGGTTGATGGTGACCGAGCCGTCGAACCCCACGCGCTCGTTGCCGAACGGGTCCTTGGCGGCGCCCTCGAAGGTGAACGGGACCGTGATCGAGTTGGTCACGCCCTTGATCGTCAGGTCGCCGGTGACCTCGAAGGTGGCGTCGTCGACCTGACGGACGCCGGTCGAGGAGAACGTGATCTGCGGGTACTCGGCCATGCCGAGGAAGTCGTTGCCGCGCAGGTGCTCGTCGCGCTGGGCGTTGCGGGTGTCGATGCTCGCGGCACTGATCGTCACTTGCACGCCCGAGTTCGCCGGGTTGGCGCCGTCAAGGGTGGCCGTGCCCTCGAACTCGTTGAACGCGCCGCGCACCTTCGTGACCATCGCGTGGCGGGCGACGAAGCCGATCCGGGTGTGCGCCGGGTCGAGGGTGTAGGTGCCGGTCAGTTCGGTCAGGGCGGGGGCAGTGGTGGTGGTCATCGGGTCTCCCAGGAGGTCGGTAAATTGATGATGCGTCATCTAACCTACATGACGCATCATTAATTCCGGGTACTCTGGAGCCATGAGCCGCTGGCTGACCGAGGACGAGCAGCGGGCCTGGCGCGGACTGCTGCAGATGACCGCACAGCTGAACGCGGCGATGAACCGGCAGCTGCAGAACGACTACGGGATCTCCCTTGCGGACTACGACGTGCTGGTCGTGCTCACCGAGGCCCCCGCGGGCCGGCGCCGGGTGTTCGAGATCGCCGACGCGCTGGCCTGGGAGCAAAGCCGCGTGTCCCACCACCTGGCCCGGATGCAGCGGCGCGGCCTCATCGTCAGGGAGGAGTGCGCGGCCGACGCCCGGGGCGCGTTCGTGGTCCTCACCGAGGCCGGCCGCGCTGCCATCGAACGGGCCGCGCCGGCCCACGTGGATATGGTCCGGGAGCTGGTCTTCGACGGGCTCAGCCCCGACCAGCTCGCCGCGCTGACCACCGTCACCTCCCGCGTCCTGGAGCGCGTGCAGGCTCTCCGGCCCGAAAGCTGAAACCCTCAGGGGCAGTCGCCAGGCGGCGCCCCCATCGGCCAAGTCCATCGCGGGACGTGCGCCGTGTCCGCCGCCGGCCCGGCGCGTAGGGTGGAACCTTGGCGAGAGATCGGTGGTCATGATGCAAGTCACCCGGCAGCATGTGGTGGATCTCCTGCACAGGACCGGATTCCAGGAGGCGGCCGATAAGGCCGTGCGGGAACTGCCCGATCCGGTGGATGTCGATCAGGTCGTGACGTGGGGCGCCAAGTACGGTGTTAGCCACGATGCGCTGGTCAGCCAGATGGGCGGGAGCCCGTGACCGGGCCTGCCGCTGCCCTGCGCGCCGCCCTCCGGCGGTAGCGTTCCTGCTCCCGGCAGGCTACTCACTCAGGCCCTCGAGCTGGCTCGACCAGCGTGCTGAACCACGGTCCGTTCGGACCCTGTTGGTTTATTTTCGCTGTCTGGTTCCGTGGTGTAGTGGTGTCAGTGTGAGCTATGAGGCCCAGGCGAGGCGTGATGCGCCCGGCCCGGGAAGATCGCGGAAGATCCGGCTTGCGCGGTAATCCTGGTACCCCCGGACTGCCCCGATCCTCCGCGCAAGCCCGACCTTCCACGCAAACCGGCCGGTCTGCCCGGCTGGATCAGGGCAAGGCGTCCATCCCGCATCACCATGCCCAGCAGCCGCCGCGTCACCGCGACGATCGCGGTGGGATCCGGACTCCACCGTGGATCGGGTGTATCCGTGTCCCTGAAAGTCTCCGCATAGCGGGAATCCTCCCGCGCAAAAGGGCCGGGCATCCGTCACGCCTGCGCGAGAACGCGCGGATGGGGCCGGCGGGGCCAGCGGGGCCAGCCCGGCAGCGTCGCCGCGGCCGTCGGCGTCGCGGGCCTGGCCGGGGGCGTAGGGCGGCCGCCAGGCCTCCAGGGTGCCGCGCGGCGCCCCGCCGAAATTAGCCAGCAGGGCAGTTCGGATTAAAAAAAGATTTTGACCGAACGGCCGTGGCTGCGTGCCCCCGGACACCCGGGAATAGCTGGCGCGCCACAGCGCTGAAAAGGGAAGCAAATGGATGAGGATGAGTTCCCGAATGCGTGAAAACTACTGTTTCAAGTGCGGGTCATACACCAGGGTCGAGGACCTGACGAAGCTGTGCGATCGTTGCTACCGCGGCTGGCTGGACCGTCGCGTTTTAACGTTTTGCGGCCAGGCGCGGTGCTGGCGAGGCCGGGCTTCATCGGGGAGTGATCGCGGCCGCGATCCTCGCCGCCTCCGCCTCCGCGTCGCCGCCCTCGGGCACGCAGATGACGAGCCGGCTGAAGCGTCCCGACGTCACGTCCACCCGGACCGCTGGCCGATCCTGGTGCAGGATGCAGAAATCGTAGCCGTCACCGTGCCGGCGGGTACCCAGCACGGTCCCGCCCAAGGTGAAACCAGCCATCCGCCACCCCCGCAGGCTCAGCCACGGTTTGGGATCGGGCGCCACGCCGACGATGGAAGACAGGGGGACCCGGATGTCTCCGTGGAAGCTCCAGATCTTCTCGCCCAGGGTGAGATGGACCACGAGGTCCTCGTCATCGATGATCAGCTCGGCCACCGGGTCGAGCATACGGGGTGGGGTAGAGCACGAACAGGACCTAAACACGCCCAAGCGCTCTATGGTTGACACTGGTGAACGCTCCCGGTAACGGAGCATCTGCCACGGCGGGCTATCGAACCAGTCCCGCCATCGCTGCGTTACTCCAACCAGAGAGCCCGATCTCCTCGCAGCAGCTGGGAATGCGGTGGAGCGCCCGGGAGGGGACGTGATGGTCAAGGGCAGGCATCGGCGGGTCAGGATTGGTCGCGTCCTGCAACTAAGGCTGCAGGTCGCAGGAGCGCTGCTGCTCGCCGTGTCCGCCTGTATTCACCTGGACCTGTACCTGACCGGGTACCGGTCGATCCCCACGATTGGCTGGCTGTTCCTGCTGCAGGTCATCGTGGCATTCGTGCTGACGGCCGCGGTGCTGGTGACACACAGCTGGCTAGCTGCTGCTGCGAGTGCGGCGTTCGCGCTGTCCACGCTCGGCGCCTACCTGCTGGCGGTGTGGACCGGGCTGTTCGGGTTTAAGGAGATCCGCACGAGGGCAGGGATCGCCGCCGGGCTGATCGAGGTCGCCGCCTTCGGTGTCCTGGCACTGGCCGCGATCGCCGCAGGTCCCGAGCGTCAGGCCGATGAGCCGGTCAGCCAAGGTGCGCGGATGCAGGAGCAGGTTAAGACGGTCGTGTCCAGGGTGATCGCTGCGGTCGGCGCCGTATCGGTGGCCGCCCTGGCCTTGCTCGGCGTCGCCGAAGCCCGCGCAAGCGCATCACCCGAGGCCGCCGCCCACGCCGGGGTTACCTTGAAGACCACGACGATCCGCGGCGTCACCGTGCTCACCAACGTGAAGGGCCAGACGCTGTACTGGTTCGCTCCCGACACCCCGGCGACCTCCAAGTGCACGGGGTCGTGTGCCGCGTACTGGCCGCCGGTTACCGGTGCTCCCAAGACCGGTCCAGGCGTACCGGGCCAGCTCGGCACCATCAAAAGGCCAGGCGGCGCTCTGCAGGCGACCTACGACGGTCACCCTTTGTACACCTATATCGGTGACGGCGGCCCGGACCAGGCGAACGGCAACAATCTCGACCTCAACGGCGGCCTGTGGTACGAGGTCCGGGTATCTGGGTGAGGCCTGGGCGGCCCGGCTACTCGAGCGCAATAGACCCTCAGGCGGCCTGGTAGAGCGCGGCGACGCCGCCGGACAGGCCGGCCAGGACCTGCTTGCTGATCTCGTCGGCGATGATCTCGGCGTCGCCGGCTTCGATGCCGTCGAGCGCCAGCCTGGCGATGGCGGCCGGGTCGGACTTGGGGGCGTCAACGCTCCTGGTCATGTCGGTGTCCATATACCCGACATGCAGAGAGCTGACCCGGGTGCCCTGAGGCGCCAGCTCCTGGCGCAGGGCGTTGGTCAGCGACCACTGCGCCGACTTGGCGGCGCAGTAGGCGCCGCTGTCCGGGAAGCTCAGCCACGACAGCACCGACAGGACGTTCAGGACCGCACTGCGCTCGTGCGCGGCGAGCTGGGGGGCGAAGGCGCGGGTCACGGCCAGCGTCCCGAAGAAATGCGTGTCCATCTCCAGCCGGACGTCAGCCAGGTCCCCGGTGAGCAGCGAGGCCCCGGTTGATGAGCCGGCGTTGTTGATGAGGATCGCCACGCCGCTAGTCGCGAGGGCGGCGGCGGCAACCGAGGCGGGGTCGGTGACGTCTAGGGCGACCGGCGTGACGCCGGGCAGGTCTACCGTCGCCGGATTGCGGGCGGCGGCGTAGACGACAGCGCCCCGGTCGCGCAGCTGGGCGGCCAGCTGCCTGCCGAGGCCACGGTTGGCGCCGGTCACGAGTGCGGTCTTCCCGTTGATGTCCATTGGGCTTGCCTCTCCTGGGTAGGTTTTTCCAACTTAGCAGGCTAAGTATGAAAGAACAACTCAGGAGGTATGATGGGAGGATGGCCAAGGTTCCGGCGTCGAGCTGTTCGATCGCGCGCAGCCTGGGCGTGCTCGGCGAGCGGTGGACCTTCCTGATCCTGCGGGAAGCCTTTCTTGGCGCGACGCGGTTCGCCGAGTTCCGGGACAGGCTCGGCGTTGCCCCCGACGTCCTGTCGGACCGGCTGGCGACGCTCGTCACCTACGGGGTTATGGAGCGCGAGCCCTACCAGCAGCCCGGCGCGCGGTCCCGGTCCGCCTACCGGCTGACGCCGGCCGGCCGGGAACTCCAGGTCGTCCTCAGCGCGCTCCAGCAGTGGGGCGACGAGCACCTGCCGCGACCCGAGGGCCCGAGTATGCTGCGCCGGGTCGAGGGCACTGACTGCGCGGTGCACGTGGGCTACATCGACGAGCGCGGCCGGGAGGTCGAGCCCGGCGACGTCGCCGTGATCCCGCAAGAGACACACCTGAGCTAGGACGTGCCATCCGGCAAGCGGTCAGGCAGATCCTGCGAGACTGAGGCTGATTTGCTGATGGGACCACTCGACCAACGCGGTTGCGGCATTCTGCCCTGCGCCGCGGACTGACCGGGGGACTGCCAGATGGAACCTGTCGCGACCATGCCCGCGTCACCGGCTTCCGCGCTCGAGCGCGAGCCGACGGAACTGCGGGTGCGCCGCCTGGCCGCCGCGCGCCGCCGGGCCACCGCTCTCCTCGCGGGGGTAACGGTACTGTTCGTGGCCGTGACCGTGGCCGGCGCGCACGGGACCTTCCTCGGCTACGTGCAGGCCGGCGCCGAGGCCTCCATGGTCGGCGGCGTCGCGGACTGGTTCGCGGTGACGGCCCTGTTCCGCCGTCCCCTGGGCCTGCCGATACCGCACACCGCCCTGATCGTCGAGCGCAAGGATCAGTTCGCCGTCACGCTCGGCCAGTTCGTGCAGGAGAACTTCCTCAATGCCGATGTCCTGGCCGAGCGGATACGCTCCGCTCGCCTGGTTCCCCGGCTGGCCGCCTGGCTGGCCGACCAGGCCAACGCCGCCCGCTTCGCCGGTCACGCCGCGGATCTGGTGGTCACGGTGGCCGACGCTCTGCGCGATGAGGATGTCCAGCGCGTGCTCACCGCCGAACTGACCCGGGCGGTCGACGCCGTCGAGGTCGCGCCGCTGGCGGGGCGGGCGCTTCGCGTCATCATCGCGGGCGGCCACCACGCTGAGCTGTTCAACGTGATCTTGTCCGGCGCCGACCGCTATCTCGCCGATCATTCCGCGGAGCTTCGTGAGCTGTTCGAGGCCGAGTCGCCGCGCTGGATTCCCAACGCGGTCTACCGGCGCGTCTTCGATCGCCTGTACACCCGCCTGCGCGAGCGTCTGGCGGCGATGGCCGCCGACCCCGGCGACGAGACCCGGCGTCAGTTCGAGGAGTGGATCCGCGGGCTCCCCGACCGCCTTGAGACATCCCCGGAGCTGCGTGAGCGCGGGGAGCGCCTCAAGCACGATGTCCTGGGGAGCGCCGGACTGCGAGACTGGTCCTCGTCGTTGTGGCAGAAGACCAAGGACCTCCTGCGGACCCAGGCGGCCGACCCAGAGTCTGAGCTGCGCCGTCGGCTGGCCGATGCGCTGGTGGCCGCCGGCCAGCGCCTCGGGTCAGACCGCCGCCTCGCCGACGGCTTGGAGCGTATGGTCGAGTCAGGAGCCAGGGCACTCGCCGGCCAGTTCCACGACGAGCTCGCCAACCTCGTCACGGGGACTATCGAGCGGTGGGACGCTGCCGAGACGTCGAGCCAGCTGGAACTGCTCCTCGGGCGCGATCTGCAGTACATCCGCATCAACGGCACGGTGGTGGGAGCGGGCGTGGGGCTGGCCTTGCACGCCATCGTCCTGGCCCTGGCCTGATGCCACACGCCTAACTGGATCGACGGCACCACAAGCGCCCTGCTGCACACCCGGGCCGCCCGTGTCAGGTAACCCGTTCGTGCGACTATGGGCTATGCGGCCCGCCGGGAGTTCGGAGTCCGTTGCCCGCCGCGCCGCTCGTCCCGGTACGGGCGGAGTTATTTCCCATCCGGGGCTGTGGGACCGGCTGGACAGGGCGGCGCGTGGGCTGGCGGTCCTGGCTGGTGGAGGCTTTCCTGCTCGCCGGGATCCTCGACCTGCTGGCGGGAAACAGGCCCGCGCCGCCGCCCACCGGTCCGCGGCCACCGCTCGAGCCGCTCAGCGACAGAGAGATCCGAGTGCTGCGCTACCTGCCGACCCACCTGTCGACGCCGGAGATCGCCAGCGAGCTGTCCGTCTCGCCGAACACCGTCAAGACCCACATGCGCAACCTTTACGCCAAGCTCGGCGCACACAGGCGGACCGAAGCGGTCGAGTCCGCCCGCGCCCTGGGCCTGCTCGCACCGTCCGCGCCCCAGCGCTGACGAGTTCGTCGTCTGGAATCATCCGAATCGTGCGTTGACCGCTCACCCTGACGGCGTCCAGGCTGGTAGCGAGAGCTCGCCGGAGCGGGAGGAATTTCACCATGACGCCCGTGATTACGGGCCAGCCGTCGGCAGCTGGCCGGTCTCATGACTAGTGACAACGTGACCAGCGCACACAGCGTGCCGCGGCCGCGGCAGTACGAGATCTTCGTGCGCGGCCACCTCGGCGAGACGATGCGGTCCGCGTTCCCTGGCCTTGCGGGCTCAGGCGCGGGGATGAGGGACGAAGTCAAAACTGGGCGGAGGCCATGAGCACTAACGTCGTATCGGACGCGGGGTCGGCACAGCCGGAAACGCGGAAGCAGCATGCCGCGCACTTCGCCGGGAAGCTCACAGCAGGCGGAGGCGCCGAGCCAGAGACGGGATCGCCGAAATGGTTTCCATGAGGGCGCTGGAATCCCTGGTCACCGTAGTGGAGCAAGGCTCGCTCACGAAGGCGGCGGCGCTACTGCACATGTCGCAGCCGGCGTTGTCGCACCAGATCGCCGCCATCGAGCGGGAGCTGGACACCCCGGTCATCGAGCGCTTGTCGCGTGGAATTAGGCCAACCGCGGCCGGGCTGGCGGCCGCGGCCGAGGCGCGGATCGCCCTGGCCGCAGCCGACAGGGCCGTGCTGGCGGGCAGGAGGGTGGCTGCCGGGGCTGGTGGCCGTATCCGTCTCGCCTGTGCGGAGACGATGACGGCGTGGGTTCTCGTCCCGGTGCTGCGGGCCTGGCGGCGCCGGTTCCCCGACGTCGAGCTCGACCTGAAGGAGTACACCAGCGCGGACCGGATGCTCGACGTCCTCCTAACCGGAGGGGCGGACATCGCCGTCGGGCCGAGGCCAACGCGAACGGATGAGCACAGCGAGCTGCTCGGCCGCGAGGAGATCGTGGTGGTCGCGTCCCCAGAGCACCGGTTCGCGGTCATGGACACCGTCCCGCTGGCCGAGCTGGCCGCCGAACCGTTCGTGCACTACGACCCGGGCAACGGGTTTGGTATGTGGGTCGACCAGCTCGCGGCGAAACGCGGTGTCGTGCTGCCGCAGCCGGTGTTGCGGACGGGCAGCCCGCGCACAGCCGCGCAGCTTGCCGCGGCCGGCATGGGGGTGACGATCGTGCCCTTCTCCGCTCTGACCCCGCGACCGGCCGGGACGATCAGGTCCCTTGACCCGGTTGAGCTGCGCGAGGTGGTCGTCATCGTCGCGGCGCCGCACGATGACCTGCTGCGGCGTTTCGTCGCCGACCTGCAGCGACACGGTCTTCCCGACTCGCGCATATCGCACGTCAGCCAGCTTGGACCGCTGTCAGCTCTCGGCCGCGCGCCGGTAATGCCGGGCCACGCGTACCCGGTTGCCACACACGCCGGGCGTACACCATGAACGCCGGGAGTTTACCGCTATGAAGATCATCGAACAGGCCGGGTTCGCGCACCGGCGCAGCCGGCTTGCCTTCGACGGGTCGGACAGGAACTCTGCCGCCTGCGTGGCAATGAACGCCAGCCGCGGATTCCCGCCGTACTCCCAATGCCACTTCGTCTCCGCGCGCAGCCCCGTCCCGGCCAGCAGCAATCGCGTGCTCGTCGGCGCCGACTGCATGAAGAAGTTGAGGTCAAACAATGCCGCCTGCGGGAGCGCGCGGCCGTCTACCAGCGCCTCGATCGTTGCGCGCAAGGCCGAGCGCAGCTGGCGAAAGGCCCGGATGTCCGGGAGGTCTCCGCCCGGTACGCGGGCCCGCTCGATCCGCCACCAGGCCTCCGCGTCGCGATCCGTCGACAGCAGATCTTCCGCCGTCGACGATCCGGGCGCTGCGACGGTATTAATGAGATCCAAGGCAACAATCGGCTCGCCCATCACAGCGAAGCGCCCGCGACCAGGAATGCTAACCGTCATATCGCAAAGTATAGGTATTAGGGTTTTCTATAAGTGCCATGAATTCTTCGAAACCTTTGCCCCTTGCCGTGAGCTTATGTAATGTGCCAGACTCGTTCTTGTCCATTAGAAGTAACCGCAGCCGCCGCACGTCACCGTACCGCGCGAAATAGAAGTTCGCCATTCAGGGCGCGCCTGGCCGGGAAACTCGAGAAACGCCACACGAAACCACGCGATGACCTCGCGGAGGCTCAATCCGTGCGGCCAAAGGAGAGAACAGATGCCTGCCTTGAAAGACAAGACCGTGCTGATCATCGGCCGCGGCTCCGGGATCGCCCGTGCCATCGCCCAAGCCGTCAGCGAAGACGGAGGCCGGGTTATCGCCGCGGGGCTTAATCCGGACGATCTGGCTGAATCGTATCGCGGCATGGATTTCGGCATTGAGTACATCGACGTCACAGATGAGTCTTCTATCGCAGCGCTGGCGGGCCGGATCGCGAACGTGGACCACGTCGTATCCACCGCCTCGGCCCGCGCCAGAGGCGGCTACGGGGACCCGGACCGGTACGAACTCTTCGTCCCGCAGTGAACTCGAAAGGCCCGCAGCAAGCAGGAAGGAACGTTTCTGTGTCCCTCCGGCCACGACGATCTGCCCGCGTCTTCTGCCCACCCGCGAACGAAAGGCTCCCCTGTGCCTGAGCGACCGATCATCGTCTTCGATGTCAATGAGACCCTGCTCGACCTCGATTCGATGAACCCCATCTTTGACCGGATTTTCGACGACCCCGGCGCCATGCGCCTGTGGTTCGCCGATCTGATCCTCTACTCCGAGGCGCTCACGATCGCCGGTGTCTACGTTCCGTTCACCGACATCGGCGGTGCCGTGCTCCAGATGCTCGCCGCCACACGTGGCATTACGATCAGTGCCGCCGACGGGGCCGAGCTCACGAACCGGTTTGCGACCATGCCGCCCCATCCCGAGGTCCCCGCGGCCCTGCGCCGGCTCCGCGACCATGGCTTCCGGCTGTTCACGCTCACCGACAACACGCTGGAGATCTCCGGGCGGCAGCTGGAGCACGGGGGCATCATCGACCTGTTCGAGCGCCGTTTCAGCGTCGACGAGACCGTGCGGCGCCACAAGCCAGCGCCGGAGGCCTACCACTTCGTAGCCACCGCGCTCGAGCTTGATCCAGGCGACGTCTGCCTGATCGCGAGCCATGTCTGGGACACGATCGGTGCTGGCGCGGCCGGCTGGCAGGCCGCGCTGATCCTTCGCGAGGGCAACGCCCCGCTCGGCGTCGGCCCGCAGCCGGACTACATCGGGAAGGACCTCGATGCTATCGCCGACCAGCTGATCGAACGGTATCCCGCCACGGCGAACGCCGGTCAATCAAGGCATTGACGCTAAGCGGTTCGGCTCGTCGCTGTCCCCAGCCGTCCGCGCAGCCCGGACGACACGCTGCGGCTCACCGCAACACCGGCAGCAGGGCGCCGTTATCCGGCGACGTCTCCCAGTCCGCGCCATGGGCTCGCCGGCATCGTCATCGAGCAGGCCGCGGACGGCTCATAGGCTCCGTGGTCGATCCATCGGTGCCCGGCCCCGGCAAAGCTGGCTGCCTTGACGATGTGCGGCGGCCAGGGCCGGACGATGCTCAACCGGCAGTCCGATCGCCTGCCAGCAGCACTGAAATCAGCCGTGCCAGGCCCAGCCCGAAGGAGACGAGCGGATCATGAGCGGACCTGCGCCAGAGAACGTGTATGACGTGATCGTGATCGGCGCCGGGCCGGCCCGGCATGCGGTCGTGATCTGCACCGGCAGCCGGCCGCTCCTGCCCGAACTGGCCGGCTTGGCCGAGGCGCGCCCGTGGACCAACCGGGAGGCAACCGACTCCCACACAGTGCCGGGACGGCTGGCCGTCGTCGGCGGCGGCGGAGTCGGGGTGGAAATGGCCAGCGCCTGGCAAGGCCTGGGCGCCTCAGTCATCCTGCTGGTCCGGGCCGACGGCCTGCTGCCCCGGATGGAGCCGTTCGCCGGAGAACTGATCGCCCAGGCGTTCACCGGTGCGGGCATCGACGTGCGGATCGGCGTCACCGTCACCGCGGTGCGCCGCCACCGTCGCCGTGGCCGGGCAGGTCCCCATCGCCCGGCTCTGGCACGCCGTCCCCTGCTTCCCCTCCATCAGCGAAGTCTGGCTCCGCCTGCTCGAGGCCTACCGGAACTGAGCTAGCCAACTGGCGAAAGCATCCCCGGCCCGCCCGTGCGCCGGCCCGGCCGCCCGGCGCACGGGCTGCGCCCCGGCTGCGGCGGTGCCGGACAGGCAGGCCGTAACGATCCTGGGAGGATCCGATGACACATTCGCCCGCGTGGGACCAGGTGACCCGCGATGACGTGGTACGCGCGATACAGGAGTACGACCGGCTCGGGCCGGAGCAGTTCTTCGCCGAGCATGGTTTCGCCCGCACCACGACCTACGAGCTGGCCTGGGACGAACGCCGCTACCCGCCGAAAGCGATCTTGGGCACTGCCTATGAGTTCGCCACCGGCCAGCGCCTTGCCTCCGGCGATTTCGAGGGCGGGAAGACCGGCGCCGTCAAGGTGCTCGGAAAGCTAGGATTCACCATCCAGGCCGCCCGACGACCAGCCAAGTAAAGCTGACCCGCACGTGGCAGCCACGACTGCTTGCTGGGACGAGGCCGGCTGCCGACCGCGCCGTTGTGCGCATTGTGAAGTCGGCCGATGACTATCTGTCATGACCCCCGAATGGGGGGCATGACACGTCTGGTCATAGAAATATAAGTTTCAAGCGTAACGAAAGGCCGAGGACGGGTGCTTCCTGTTCCCGTGCCGCCAGGGGGGGTTTGGCGGCTCAGGAAGGTGGAAGGAGGTGCCCGTCCTCGACGGCTCGATAATACAGCTCCAATTTCGTCGGTGCAGCACGTCCGGCACGCGCGTATTTCTCGCGCACACGCGCCAGGTATTGCTTGACGGTCTCGTCACTGATGGTCATCTTCTTGGCGACGGATTTCATCGGCATTCCGGTGGCGTAGAGCTGAAGCGCGCGTCTTTCCTGATGACTGAGAGCTGGCCTGTCGGCGGCGTCCTCAGTGGCCAAGATGTACGCGAGCCGGGGGAAGTCCAGTCCCTGCCTGCGGCAACCTCCCGGATCGCCGCCCGGCGGCTTACCCGGATCCGGCGATGGCGGTACCGGCTCTCCACATGGCCTCCATCACCGGAACACAGCACGTCCTTCCCGGCCGGTTATCAAAGAGGCATGGCCCGCAGACGCAGGCCGCTAGCACATCGAGGTGATCGTGATGACAACCAGCCAGCCCGCGCGCCGGACCGGCGTCGGCTCGCCCGTGCGGCGAGCCCTGGACCGCTCGCTCCACACGCTGCGGAAGCTGCACAACGAGCAGGCGTGGGCGTGGGACCGCTTCCTCCAGACCGGCCTCCCGCCGGAGGCCCGCACCCAAGCTGCCGCCAAGGCGCGCGGCGGCCGGGCGTCGGGCTCCCGTTCTCCTGTCCCGGCCGGCACAGACAGCGGTGACCGGGCCGCCTGACCCGCGTAGGCACAACGAGAGGATCACCGATGACCCCCGCCTCGCACGCGGTTCCCCTCCGGGCCGCAGCGGCCCCGGGCGGCGCTTACCTTCACCGGGCAGGCAGCCTGCCTGCCCGGGTGCGAAGGGATCCGGGCGACCTGCCGACCCGCGTCGTGACTGCAGCGCCGGCCGGCGCCCCGCTCCTCCGGACCATGTGCGTCCTGGTGGTTACCGCGCGGCCTGGCCAGGAATCGGCGGACCTGGGCGGTCTCCTGCATGCTTTTCGCAGGATGGGCGCCAACCTGGCGCTCTTGTGCCTGACCCGGGGCGAGGCATCGCCGCTGAATTCGACCTGCGAGCGGCTAGAGACCATCCGGTCCTGGGAGCTGCAAGTCGCGGCGGGTATCCTCGGCCTCTCCTCGCTCATGGTGGCCGACTTTCCCGATGGCGGGCTCAGCCGGTCCCCCATATGGCCGCTGACCGAGCGAGTACTGCGCGCGATCGGCACGCACGAGCCGGACCTGCTGCTAGTCACAGATCCGGCAGCAGGCACCCTGGGTCACGCACGAGTGGCCCAGGCGGCTTGCCTGGCCGCCTGCCTGGCCGGCCTGCCGGTCGTGGCCCGTACCAGGCCAGGGATCCAGGACAGCTGGGAGCTCGACCTGGGCGCCGAGACCGCTACGGCTCGCGCCGTCCAGCGATCCGCCGCGGCCGCGCACGCCAGCCAGTCGCAGGCATCCACCCACGTGCGACGCCGGCTGGACCTGCTGGGCCGCCGGGAACAACTGCGCTGGCTGATTCCCCCGGCCGAAAGCGGAAGAACGCGAAGCTGGTCGCGCCGCCGTCAAGGACCAGCGGATGCGCGTTGACGTAGCTGGATTCTGCGGGCAGCAGCCACACCGTGGCGTAGGCCACTTCCCAGGCCGACCACCAGCACCGCCGCCCGGTCAGCCGGCCGCGTCCGGGCACGGAGCCCGTGGCTTCCGCCGGCAGCGTCACGATCGGGCCCACATCGGCGCGGCATCCGGCGGCAGCGGCACGGCGAACGCGTTCAGCAGGAACGAGATCAGCGTGTAGTACCCGCACAGCGATACCAGCTCCACCATCCCGGCGTCGCCGAGGAAGCGGTACGCGGCATCGTAGGTCTCCTGGTCCAGGCGGCCGGAATAACTGAGCTGGCGGGCCACCGCGTAGACGGCCCGTTCGTCGTCCGCCCCGAACAGCGGATCCTCGCCGCGCCCGATCGCGTCGACCATCGCGTCGGCGACACCGTGCTCGCGCGCCATAGCCGCGTGCGCCCACCACTCGAACTCCGCCTGCCACCGTGCGCCGACCGTGATGATAGCGATCTCAGACAGCCGCCGCTCGATCGACGTGCCGAACCGCAGCGTCGCGCCGAGCGCGGCCAGCCGCCGCCCGGCGCCAGGCGCCGTGACGAACGCGTTGAACGGCCCGGCCAGGCCGCCGTCTGCGGTCACGACCAGATCGCCCCGGCCATTGACGATGCTGTCCCACAGCTGCTGGCCCTCGGGCCCCAGCTCCGCACGCTCCACATCGGGAATCCGGGTCATAGCCCGAACAATAACCACTACCGGGGGGAGCGTTGCTCCGCTCAGGAAATCGTGCTCACAGGCGCTCGCCGGCGCTGACCGGGATGGCGATGGTGTTCCCGGCCGGGGCGAGCGGGCATACCCACGCGTCGTTGTACCGGCAGGAAGGGTGGTACAGGAAGTTCAGGTCGATGATCAGCCGCCCGTCTCGTCCGCCCAGGTCGGCGCCCTTGGCGGTGTCGAGCGCATACCGGCCGCCGCCGTAGCTGGACCGGCCCGCGGTGCCATCGCGCAGCGGCAGGAACAGGCCGCCCGCGTACTGCCGCAGCCACCATACGTCGATGACCGCATCGAGCGGCGGCGGCAGCCGGACACAGCCGAGGCCGGCCATCGGGATCATGCCGTCGTTGGTCGGGACCGACAGCGAGACCTCCCTCTCGGCCGGGAGCAGCGGCAGCTCAAAGCGCAGCGCCGGATCATAGGGCCAGTACGGCAGGCCTGTGGTGCGCAAGGGGTCGCCGGGCGGCAACGGGCTCTGCGGATGGGACCGGAACAGCTCATCCCGGCCGTGCCGCCACAGCGTATGCCCGCGCTGCGGATCGTCCTGCGCACGCACAGCCGCATAGAGCTCACTGATCATGCGCCGCCAGCTGGCCAGCTCGAGCTCGGCGCTCATCGTGCCGCCGCCAGCTCATATCGGCGCGGGCATGGACCTGTTGTCATGGCTCTCTAGTGATCAGGTTGGGCGGAAACGAAAGCCGGCGGCATACATGCCCATCATGGGGTGCCTAAGCTCAGTGCGCTTGCGCACCGTCTGACCGGCAGCAGCTGCCCAGGCCCGTTCGGACCCTGTTGTTTATTTTCGCTGTCCGGTCCGTGGTGTGGTGGTGTCCACCCCCGCCTCGCCCCCGTCACCGCCCCGGACAGTCCACCCCGGCCTCGCCCCGGTCACCGCCCCGGACAGTCCCCACCCCGGCCCCGGCCCTCACGGGACAGGCGGGTCGGCTCCCCGGCCCTCACTTCCGCCACTTCAGGTTAATCTCTTCGCACCCCCAGCCCGCCCGCCCGCCCGCCGGCAAAAGATCTTGGAAGATCCGGCTTGCGCGGTAATCTGGTACGGCGTATTCAGGGGGTTGTCGCAACGGTTTGGTTGTCGGCGATGAGCCTATCGAGTTCTTCGCGTGGGGTGCGGTAGCCGAGGCGTTTTCTGGGGCGGTCGTTGAGTTCGTCTTCGATGGCCTGGAGCTGGGCGGGGGTGTGCTGGCTGAGGTCGGTGCCCTTGGGGAGGTATTCGCGGAGTAGCCCGTTGGTGTTCTCGTTGCTGCCGCGCTGCCAGGGTGCGTAGGGGTCGGCGAAGTAGACGTTGATGCCGGTCTGGTCGGTGATGCGGGCGTGCCTGGCCATTTCGCGGCCGTTGTCCCAGGTCAGGGTGCTGGCGAACCAGCCGGGCAGGGCGGTCATCCGGGTGGTGACCGCGGCGGCGACGGCGTTGGCTCCGTGCCCGTCGGGCAGGTGGAGCAGGGTGAGGTAGCCGGTCATCCGCTCGACGATGGTCCCGACGGCGGAGTTCGATGCCGTCGTGCCCATGACGAGGTTGCCTTCGTGGTGGCCGGGGACCAGGCGGCCCTCGGCCTCGGGCGGGCGCTGCCCGATCGGGACCGCGCCGATGATCTTCCGCGGGCCTCGCGGCGGCCGCGGCGCTTGCGCACGTCCCGGCCGGACCGCAGGCACGCCTTGAGCTCGCGGCGCAGCTCCCCGCGCGGGTAGAGGTAGATCGACTGGTAGATCGTCTCGTGGCTGACGTGCATGGCCGCATCGCCGGGGTGCATGATCTTCAGCCTCCCGCTGGCCTGCTCGGGGAGTACCGGCGGTCCAGCAGGCGCTGCACCGCGGCCCGCAGCACCGGGCTGCCCGACAGCCGGGACGGCTGGGCCGCCGCTGCCGTTCCCACGCCAGCCGCCCGGCCGCTCCGGCTGATACTGCCCGGTCCGCGGGTCAGCGTTGCGGCGCAGCTCCCGGCTGATCGTGGACGGGCTGCGGCCCGTCCGCACGGCGATCTGCCGCATCGACAGGCCGGCCTCGCGCAGCCGGGCCAGCTCATACCGCTCCTCCCGGTCCAGGTAGCGGTCACAGCAGGTCACTTCAGGGGGTCGGCACACCCCGCCCATCTTGTGGTGCAGCTGGTAGGCGAAGGTCTTCGACACGCGCCGCCCGGGCCGCCTGCATCGGGTTCAGCCCGCGGCCAGCCGATCCAGCACCGCCCGGACCCGCTCCGGCGGCAGCCCGCGTCCCGGTCCCGGAGCACGCCCGGCCGCCGCTGCCCGCTTGGCGGCCAGCCGGGACACCCCGCTCACCTTGCGGTCCAGCACATAGGCGACGCTCTTCGACACCCCCGCCGCCCGGGCCGCCTGCACCGGGTTCAGCCCCGCCTTCAGGCAATCCAGCACCGCCTGCACCCGCTCCGGCGGCAATCCACGTCCAGCCACAGCACCCTCGCTCAGCTCAGGCGTTGCGACAATCTGAGCGCTGGTACCCCAGGACTGCCCGGATCCTCCGCGCAAGCCCGATCTTCCACGCAAACCGGCCGGTCTGCCCGGCTGGATCAGGGCAGAGCGTCCATCCCGCATCACCAGGCCCGGCAGCCGCCGCGTCACCGCGACGATCGCGAAGCTCCGGACTCCGCAAGTGGATCGGGTGTGTCTGCATCCCTGAAAGTCTCCGCGTGCGGGAATCCTCCGCGCAAAAGGGCCGGGCATCGGTCACGCCTGCGCGAGAACGCGCGGATGGGGCCGGCGGGGCCAGCGGGCCGGCCCGGCAGCGTCGCCGCGCGGCCGTCGGCGTCGCGGGCCTGGCCGGGAACGTAGGCCGGCCGCTAGGCATCCAGGGCGCCGCGCGGCGTCCCGCCGAAATAAACCAGCAGGGTCCGTTCAGAATCAAAAGATCTGGGAGAAGGAGGGGGGGGGGGGGGGGGGGGGGGCTGTCTCTAGTGTCTCGAGCTTGCGGCGTCACGAGCCGGGCGCTACGCACTCTGCCGGGACAAGCCACGGAGACTCACAGTGCCGCTGCTACGCGCGGCTCGCCGAGCTGACCGAGACACGCCGGGCGTCCGTGGCGCGCTGTGTATCTGCCATATCGGTAAATGGAGAGGAAGATCTTTTTTGACCGAACGGACCGTGGTTCCCGGACCAGGTCAGCTGACCCGCGTAAAGGGCAGGACGATCCGCGCCGAGAACGTCATGCGGACGGCGCCGACGAAGCGATGGCCTATGCCTCGTTCGCTGGGGTGAGGCCCAACTCGAACCCGGGCTCAGCGGAGGCGAAACGAGTCGCCGCGGCGTTGGCGTCGGGTGCCAGGAGGCGTTCCGGTGCCGGGCCTGCTGCATCGTTGCTGCCTGGTTGAACCAGGGCGCCGGAGGTTTGGAGTGTCTTGATCTCGTCGGTGCTGAACCCGAGTTCTGTGAGTACCTCAGTGTTGTGCTCGCCTTGGCGCGCCGCCAGCTGGCCGTCGTCGGCCATCGGCTGGTCCGCGAAGTGCCACGGACGCCCAGGGATCTTGATCTGGCCACCGGACCTGTCGGACACGATCCGCACCGCGTTCCAGGCGCGAGCCCAGCCGCTGCCGGCAAACTCCTTGATGGTGCGGATCCGTCCGGTCGCGATCTTCGCCTCGTCCAGCTGAGCATCCAGCGCGTCCATGTCCCCGAACGTCCAGATCCACTCCTGCACGATGCGGTGCAACGCCGCCAGGTTGCGAAGGCGCAGCTCCGGAGTCAGGAACCGGGGATCCTGGCCGAGATCCGGGCGGCGCATGGCGGCCAGGTAGAAGGGAAAGGACATGCTGCCGACCAGGCTCATCGGACTTGCGAATCGTTCACCGTGCGGTCCTTCGAAGAAGGGCCCGTCGGTCGCGCCGAGGATCGGCCGCTCGGCACCGAGTTGCTCATCGGATAGGTCGACATGCACGCGCTCATTGATCGAAAGCATCACGGCCGCCATGGCCACGTCGATGTACTGGCCGTTGCCGGTACGCTCGCGCTCGGTGAGGCAGGCCAGGATGGCGATGGCCGCATGCAGGCCCGAGTAGATGTCGGCATGGGAGAGCGAGTCGCTGCGCAGCTCGTCGGTCCGCTCGAAGTGTTCGGCCGTGGTCGCGGTGATCCCCGTTTCCGCCTGGACGGTCGGCGCGTAGGCCATCCGCGAGCGCCACGGACCGTGCTGGCCGTAGCCGCTGATCGAGGCGTACACGACACCCGGGTTGCGGGCCGAGACTGGCGTGTAGTCCAGCCCGAACGCGGCGAGGGCCCCAGGCCTGAAGTTTTCTACGATCACGTCCGCGGTGTCGCAGAGCCGGAGAGCAACGTCGCGGGCGCCCGGCCGGTTGAGGTCGATGCTCACGTTGCGCTTACCCGCGTTCTGCTGGGAGTAGTAACCCGAGATCCCGCCGCGGTTCGGGAAGGCCCGCCGGGACAAGTCGCCACCCGGTGGCTCGAACTTGATGACCTCGGCCCCGAGGTCGAGCAGCGTCTTGGCGCAGTGGGGGCCCGCCAGCACGCGGGAGAAATCGACGACGCGGATGCCGTCGAGCGGGAGCGGCATGACGTTCACCTGCCTTCGAACTCGGCCATGCCGATG
Organism: uncultured Actinomycetota bacterium; assembly: GCA_963844625.1. Lineage (GTDB taxonomy): Bacteria > Actinomycetota > Actinomycetes > Streptosporangiales > Streptosporangiaceae > Palsa-504. The sequence goes on from CAWJPF010000012.1 coordinate 133,600, forward strand.
CCGTTCTCGCGATACGACTTAACGGCGGCGCGGAAGTCGGCAGAACCTATGATCGGCCGCTGGATCTCCGCCATGGCGTCATCGGCAGCCCCGATCCCTTCGTTGACCGCGACGGAGACCAGGCGCTTGGTGGCGGCATTCGCGATCGACGGTCCGTGCGCAAGCTCCTGGGCGATAACCATCGTGGTGTCGTCGAGCCGCTCATCGGCTACGACCCAGTTGATGATGTTCCAGTGCTCCAGGGTGGCGGCCGGGTAGCGCCGGCCGAGCAGCGTCATCTCCTTGGCCCGGGCCGCGCCGGCCCGTTGCGTGAGCCGCTGCACGGCGCCCATCAGGGGGTGGAGGCCGACCGTGACCTCGACCGATCCGATCTTCGCCGACTCGGACGCCACGATGAGGTCACAAGCCAGCGCCAGTTCGAAGCCGCCCCCGACGCAGACTCCTGCGATGCTGGCGACGATGGGGGCCGGGTGCTCATCGAAAGCCCGCAGCGTCCCGACGAAATCCCAGTCGAGAACGTCGCCGGTATCCGCATCGGCGATCATCGCATCGAGGTCGGCACCCGCTGAGAAGTGCCGGAGGGAGCTGCGCAGGACAACGGCTCGCGCGCCTTCCCGCCGCGCCCACTCGAGTCCGGCGATGAGCTCGCGGTTCAGCGTCCGGTTCATGAGGTTGTACGGGGCCAGTCCCATGGACAAGACAGCGACTGCTCCGTCCATGACCGTGGTCAGCGGCGCGCTGCCGGTGGCCGCGGGGACCGGTTGTCCGGAGGTGTTCGACACGGCGATCTTCCAATGCTCGGGCGTGCGCTGCTAGCGCGGCGGCAGGTGCAGGAGGGCGGCAGTCTCCTCGACCGACGCGGCCGGGCGATCGAGGGCGGCCGCGAGATCCACGGCCCGCTGAACCAGCGGCAGGTTGCCTGGACTCTGCTCGCCCTTACGGAGATAGAGGGTGTCCTCGAGTCCGGCGCGCGCGTTGCCGCCCAGGGCCAGGCCGATGGCGGTCAGCTCCAGATTGGCCCGGCCGATGGCGATCACCTGCCAGACGCAGTCCGCCGGGAGACGGCGCACCATGGTGATCAGGTTGTCCGCGGTTGCCGCCATCCCGCCCTTCACCCCGAGGACGATCGAGAACTGCAGCGGCAGGTCGCTGAGCAGACCGGCGTCCCGCAGCCGCAGGCAGGCGTCGAGGTGGCCCGTGTCGTAGATCTCGAGTTCCGGCTTGACGCCGAGTTCCTGCATGCGTCGCGCCAGCCGGGCCACATCACCCGGCGGATTGCGGAACTCGCCTGAACCAAAGGTCATGGTGCAGGGATTGAGGGTGGCCATGCGGGGCCGGAGTTCGACGAGCGCCTCGCGTTCGGTGAAGGGGACCGAGAGCCCGACGCCGGTGGACATCTGGATGAGGATGGGACACCGTTCCGCGATGAGGTCCATCGTCCGTTGCGCGACCTTCAGGTCCGCCGTGGGCCGGTCGTCGGCGTCACGCAGATGGATATGGGCGACGGAGGCGCCGGCGAGGTACGCGTGGTGGACCGCCTCGGCGATCTCATGGGGCTGCGTGGGCAGCGCCGGGTTGTCCGCCTTGGACGCGATCGGTCCGGTGGGCGCCACCGTGATGACAACGCTCATGACAGCTGCCTCCAGATTCACTCATGCCACGCCGGCGCGCCCGGGCCGGAACTCAGTCAGCTGTGCTGCCGGGGGCGAGGGCCAGGTTGACGGGAAGCTTCTCCGCCTGGCTGTAGGAACTCGCCTTGTTCTCCTGGATCCAGCGTTTCTCGGCCACGGACTCGAACGGCGGCGGGATCTGACCCTGCAGCGACCACAGGTCGAAGGGCGGTTCGGTGATCGTGAACTCCCAGTCGTAGCCGCGGTCACTGACCCAGGGCGCGATGACCCGGTCGACATTCCTGACCCACCATTCCCGGATGACCGGCCCGGGCAGGGTCCTCGCCATCTGGTCGATCTGGATCCTGACGAACGTGCCGTGGGACTCGCCGCCCACGTAAAACGAGTCGGCCGCCACCTCTTCGAAGATGACGACGACGTAGAACCTGGGGATCGGGACGGCCTCGTAGACCCGCGTGATCGCCTCGCTGAACTCCTTCTTCTCTTCGGCGGAGTAGGCGCCGACGGGGTGGTGGATCTTCCAGAGTGGCATCTCAGTTCCTCGCATGTCCGTAGTGCGCTGCTTGAGCCGGTGACGTTCTTGACCAGAGCCGCGAACTCGGCTGCGCTCCGGTCCTGCCGGTCCATCGGGTGACCCGGATCACATCACGCCCTAAATAGAACATAGATCGAGTCTAGAAACAAGACTAAGTTGAAAAAAGAGATTCATAGGGTCGCGGCTGATCGCGCCGGGGATCCACGGCCGGTACAGGTGTTTCCCGTGCGGGCAGGCGGAACTGTGTCAGCTATCGTGTCGCGCAGATGCGGGCCGTTCAGCCGGCGCGCCTGCTGGGCCGGGCCGGACGCGTCCGCGCATCCGGCGCCTTCCGGGCGGGACTTACCCATCGCCAGGCGCTCGCATCCTTACCGCCCGATCCGCTGCGCAGCCAGCCGACTGGTCAGGAGCCGGTGCCAGCCGGGAGCGGATATCGAGTTCAGGGCGGATATCGTCGGGATACCCGGGACCGACGCAGAACTGGATGTCGGCGTGTACGACGGGCTCGCCGCACTCGACGCAGACAACCTGGCTCACGATGTCATGCCCGGGCTGGTGGTGCTGCAAGGTGACCGGTGCGCCGCCTCCGTCGTCCAGCCACTTGTCCCCCCACGCCAGCATGGCCGCAAGCACCGGGAAGAAGTCGCGGCCCCGCTCGGTGAGCAGATACTCGTAACGTGGCGGATTGTCCTGGTAGAACCGCTTGGTCATGATCCCTGCGTCGACAAGCTTGCCGAGCCGGTCAGACAGCGTGTTGCGGGCGACCTTCAGGGATCGGTGGAACTCGTCGAAGCGGGTTAGCCCCTGCATGGCGTCGCGGACGATTAGCAGTGTCCAGGAGTCACCGAACACCTCGACGGCACGCGCCAGGGAACATGGCCACTCGGCGAATTCCCGCTTCATGGCGTCTAGTTTAGCGACTGAGTTGCCAATGAGACGCCGCCGAACCGCTGGCGCTGATGGAATCGCGGACGCATCCACTGGGCAGGCGCTGAGGTCCCCAAGTGGAACGGCTACCTGGCGGGCGCGGTCCGCAGACCAGCCCGCCGTCGCCGAAGGCGATCACCGTGATCTCGACGGCGACGGACAAGGTATTAACCTGTTAATCATCTGGCCGGACAGGATCGCCGAATGGCTTCTATGAGGGCACTGGAGTGCCTAGTCACCATCGCGGAACAGGGCTCGCTGACGAAGGCTGCGGCGCGAAGTTCCCACCTGGACGACCAGCGGAGCGCTGATCGACCAGCTGGGCAAGCGATCCGCGCTGAGCCGGGCAAGCGCCGTCCTGGCGGACTCGCCGCGGGCTCGCCGACCGCGGCCAGGGCTCGCGCGTCGCCCGCTCGCCGGCCGCGCCGACGGGCCGTGCTGGCCGGCGCGGCGGTGCTGGCGGGCGGTCGGCGGCCGCATCCGGGTCGCCTGTGCGGAGACCATGACCGCATGGGTCCTGGTCCCGGTGCTGCGGAGCTGGCGCCGCCGGTTCCCCGGCGTCGAGCTGGACCTGCAGCGGAATACACCGGCGCGGACAAGATGCTGGAGGTGCTCTCCGGCGGGGAGACGGACATCGCCGTCGGGCCGCGGCCAACGCGAACCGACGAGCACACCGAGGTCCTGGGCCGCGAGGAGATCGTGGTAGGTAGCGTCCCCCGGGCACCGGTTCGCACGTCTGGACGCTGTGCCGCTGGCCGAGCTGTCCGCCGAACCGCTCGTGCACTACAACCCGGGCAATGGGTTCGGGGTGTGGGTCGACCGAGTTCGCGGCGCAACGCGGCGTCGTGTTGCCACCGCCGACCTTGCGCAGCCGGGCAGCCCGGGCGCCGAGGGCCGGGGCACGGCGGCGCGGCTGGCCGGGCCGGGGCGTGGCTGGCGCGTGCCCTTCTCCGCTCTCACCCCGCGACCGGACGCGACCGTAAGGTCCATTGACCCGGTTGAGGCGCGCGTGATCGCCATCATCGCGGCACCGCACGATGACCTGCTCCGGCGTTTCGTCTCCGGCCCGAAGCGTCGCGGCCTGCCAGACTCGCGCGTCGCCGCACCTCAGCTAGCTCGGAGCGTGGCGGTGTGCTGCTGGCGTGAACGGGCGTCAGCGCAGTACGAGCTCGCGGGCGTGGTCGTTATCTGGCGTAGGCTGGGGCGGCAGGTCACGTGGGGTTCCGCCGCGCGGGGTGGGGCCGCGCCGGGTGACGGCCGCCGCCACCACCATCGCGGCCGCGAGGGCGGTCGCCAGGCCGACGAGGATCGCCAGGGCTATCAGCGCGCTGTAAAAGAGTTGCATACGAGGCCCCCTGCCATCGTTTACGGTGTTTACTAAAGCTAGTATGCAATGTGCTAGTAAACGTGACAAACTAATTAAGGTAGTGTTAACGCGGTACCAGTTTTCCGTTCCGGGCCGCGTGGTCAGCCGTCGAGCATGCTGGCGCGCTCCGGGCCCGCGGCCGACTAGAAGGGGGGGGGGGCCGTCCTGCCCCGGAGGCGACATCAGCGGTATTTAGGACCCGATGTCATTTCCACGCCGGGCCTGATGGGGCAGAATGTGTGAGAGCCGATCCGGTGTGATCTTGGCCACGTGGCGGCCTGGTCTGGGAACATGCCCGGCTATGGCAAGCCGTTCCATGCCGGGAGGACGACCGTATGCCCATCACTCCCACCTATCCAGGTGTGTATGTTGAGGAACTACCGAGCGTAAGCCACTCCGTTACCCCGGCGCCGACCTCGGTGACCGCATTCGTGGGCTATACCCATCCGCTGAAGACACAGACGTTCAACCAGGCGGTCCAGCTGTCCAGCTTCGCGGACTACCAGGCTAACTTCGGCGGGTTTTTTAGCCATCCGCTGCTGCCGGACTACGTGGGGCAGGCGGTCAGCCAGTTCTTCCTGAACGGCGGTTCGACGGCCTGGGTCGTCGGCCTGGCCAGCAACTACTACGCCATTCCCACCACCGCGGGCACGGCGCCCGCCGCACAGGGCGCGGTGGTGGGCGCGACGGCGACGGTCGGGGCCAAGACCAGCGGCCAGCTCGTGTTCACCGCTCGGGAACCCACCGCGCTGACCGGTACCAGCGCCGGCATCCAGATGACGCTGACGTTCAGCAACCTGCGGCAGACGGCTAACGCCAATGACACGGCGGACATCACGATCGTGTACGGGACCACCACCGAGTCCTACCGCCGGGTGACGATTGGCAACCTGGCTACTGCACTGGCCGGATCGGCCCTGGTCACGGTCGAGGCCAGCGGCCCCATGACGGCCTACCCGACGGCGGTCACGCCCGGCACGCCGGTCACCTTCGGCTACGCCACCGCCGTCAACGCGCAGTGGACTGTGATCAACCCGCTCGACTTCGCCCCTGTCTTCCAGGCCAACTCGTCGCTGGACAAAGTTAGCGTCATCAACCTGGTGGCGATGCCGGGCATCACCGGCACCGGCGCCCTTACCGTGCTCTCCAACGCCGTCGAATTCTGCGAGCGCAAGCTGGCGTTCCTCATCATTGACCCGCCGGCGTACGCGGTCGCTGACTCGACCGAATCGAAGGATCCGACGGCGACGGCCCTGGCCAGCATCGCCGGCCTGCTGGTTGCTACCTCCCCGGCCAACCCGGACACCATCGACGACATGCTGAGCGGCGGTACGTTCTTCCCCCAGAGCCCGAACTGCGCGCTGTACTTTCCCTGGATACAGACCGCCGATCCGGTGACCGGCCAGCCGGCGCAGTCACCACCGAGCGGTTTCGTGGCAGGCATGTTCGCTCAGGAGGACGCCAGCAACGGCGTGTGGAAGTCTCCGGCCGGCCTGGAGACTGCGCTCCTCGGGACGCCGGGCGTGGTGCCCTGGGGCCGGATGACCGACCCCCGGCAGGGCGCGCTGAACCCGGTTGGCATCAACTGCCTGCGCCAGTTCCCCGGCGTTGGCACAGTCATCTTCGGCGCGTCCACGCTGGTCCGCGGCAACACGGGTTTCCAGCAGTACTGGTACGTTTCGGTGCGCCGGATGGCGCTGTTCATCGAGCAGTCGCTGTCGGCCACCCTGAAGTGGGTCGTGTTCGAGCCGAACGACGAGCCGCTGTGGACGGCGCTGCGGCTGGAGGTCAAGGCCTTCATGCTCGGCCTGTTCATGCAGGGCGCGTTCCAGGGCAGCACGCCGAGCCAGGCCTTCCAGGTCCAGTGCGACAGCACGACCACGACCCAGACCGACATCGCCAACGGAATCGTGAACATCGTCGTCTCGTTCGCGCCGCTGAAGCCGGCCGAGTTCGTGGTCATCAAGATCGCGCAGCTGGCCGGACAGTCCTGACGGCTCGGGCTGACCGCTAGGCCGCTATCGGAACTTAGGAGTAACCGTGGGCAAGCCATTCTCGGTGAACATCAGCCGCTTCGACCCGTACAAGAGCTACCGGTTCCTCGTTTACTTCGGCCACAGCTCGACGCCGGTCGCCGGAGTCAGCAAGGTCAGCGCGCTGAAGCGGTCGTCCGACGTGATCGAGTACAAGGCAGGGCGGGGACGCGATCATCCGCAAGGGCCTGGGCCGGACCAAGTACGAGCCGATCACGCTGCGAGCGCGGCATCACCCACGACACGCGACTTCCAGGCCTGGGCCGACGCGGCCCAGGTGCTCGAAACCGGCGTCCCGTCCACTTCGCTCGCCAAGCTGCGCATGAGACCTGCGGATCGAGCTGCTGAACGAGGCAGGCCAGCCGGTGCACCGCTACATCGTCCACCGCTGCTGGGTCTCGGAGTACCAGGCGCTGCCGGACCTGGACGCCGGCGCCAACGCGGTCGCGATCGAGCACATCAAGCTGGAGAACGAGGGCTGGGAGCACGACCCCGCCGTTACCGAGCCACAGGAGCAGTGACGTTGGCCGTGAGCGTGGCCGCGTGGGACCGGGGAGCCGTGGCGACGCCGGAAGCCACCACCCCGATGACCCCGGCCCCGCGCCCCGTCTGGGCGGGACCGGACGGACGCCCCGCTGCCCGCCGGGCGCGGCCGGTTCGTGCCGGTCCTGCCCGGGCTGGACGACCTGCCCGCCCTGCGTGAGCCCACGGGCGAGGATGAGTTGTTCGTCCTGGAGCACCGGGGCCACCCGGCCGCGACGGTGCTCGACCTGGCGTTCCGGCTCTGGTCACCGCCGCCGGCGCCCGACGACGAGCTCGCCACCACAGCGGCGGATCTGCCGGAGGCCCCGGCGGCGTGCCAGCGGCTGCCGGCCGTCTGCACGGGCACTATCGCCCTGCAGTTGCGTCGTGACTGGCTCGGCGACCTGGTGCGCACCGATGCCGCCTGCGCGGCGCGGCGGTGCGGGAAGCAAGTCGACGTCGCCTTCAGCATCGGCGACTACCTGGACCATCACCGTCCGCGTGCGTTCCGGGGGGTGACGTACGAGCCCGGCGGAACCGGCTGGCTGGTCCTGTCCGGCACCGAAGTCCGGTTCCGGATCCCGACCATCGGCAACTTGGTCGCCGCGCTGGCGACAGCGGACCCGGAGGAGACGCTGGCGCAGCGGTGCGTGCGCCCAAACCAGGTCCCGGCGGCCCTGGCCCACCGGATCGACCGCGCGCTGGGGGCGCTGGCGCCGAGCCTGGTCAGTGACGTGACCGGTAACTGCCCGGAATGCGGCCAGCAGGTCTCGCTGCGGTTCAACCCGGTCAGCTACGCCCTCGCCGAGCTCCGCGGCGCCGCGGCGGGCGTGCACGAGCAGGTGTGGCTGCTCGCATCCGCGTTCGGCTGGCGGGAAACGGAGATCCTGCGTCTGCCCCGGCGCCGCCGGGCCATCTACGCCGAGCTTGCCGAGCGGGACAGGAGAGGCTGGTGACCAGGCGGGCCCGCGGATCGGCTACCTGGACTCGCTAGCGACCCGGCCCGCCGGGGAGTCGCTGCGCCCCCCGCATCGCCTCTTCGGCCCGGTGTTCACCGATCCGCCGGCCGCGGTGCCCCCGGCCCGGCCCGGCCGGGCCCCTCGCGGCTACCCCGACCCCGCCGACCCGGCCGCGGCGCGGCGTTCCGGCACCCCGCTGCCTGGTCACCACCCGGCCGCGGTCGAAGACACAGGACCGGGTGACCCGGGCGGCCTAGCTGGCCCGCCCGGGCTTCCCGGCGCGGGCATCCCGGCGGCCCAAGAAGGCCTGGCCGGACCGGGCCGCCCAGCCACGCCCGCTGGACCCCGCAGTCCCGCCGGACCTCACCGCGATGCCGGGCCCCACGGTACTGCCGGACTGCGCAGCCCGGGCGACCCGGCGACAGCCGGTCACGCCGGGTCTGGCGAGCAGAGGGGCAGCGCCGTGGCACCCGTCCGGCGCGCGTCTGGGCGCTCCGGCCGTCACCCGGCGACGCAGGCTGGCAGGCCGGACTTCGGCACTCTGCTGTCCGCTGGCCTGACGTCGGCCAGCGCCGTTTCCGCCCCGCCGCACCGAGGTCAGCCCGGATTCCCCCCGCATGGGGAATCCGGCGCCGCCGCGGGCCCGCCGCCAGCCCCCGGATCGGTCACCCCGCCGCGGCACGAGCACGACCCCGCCCCCCTGCCGTACGCCACGGCGCCGCGCGCCGCGGCGCGGCTGCCGCACGGCGCCGCCGCGTCGGCTGGCCTGCTGCCGCCGGGATCGGTCGGCCCGGCCGCCGTGGGCCGCCAGGCGCCCGGTCCGGACGTCGGCCAAGAAGGACCGGCCGGGCCTCCCGGCACCCGCCCGCCCTTCGCCGACGCCGGACGGCCGTACCTGTCGCCGCCCGCCCAGGCGATAACCGGCCGCCCCGCCCTCGACACGGCGCCGAAGTCGGCCGCAACCTTGTCCATTGGCGCCATCGAAGTGACCGTCCTCCCGCCGCCGCCGGCCGCCGCGCCGCTGGCACCCGCCCGCCCCGCCGCCGCGCGGCCATCGCGGCCGCAACCGCCGCCCCGTCTCAGCCGGGGATACGGTCCCGGATTCGGCCTGGGGCAGGGATAGTCATGCTCTACGACGTGTCTTCGGTGACCGACACGCTGCTGGCCCTGGTCAGCAGCGCCTGGCCGACTGCTCCCCTGTGGCAGGAGCTCGGCACGGGTGTGTCCTTCCAGCCGAACTTCAGCGGCCTGGCCCCAGATGCCATGCGGCTGCAATGAGGACCGCAGCTGAGCATGTGCCTCTACCACGTGGAGCAGGATCCGGCCCGGGAGGCGCAGTTCTGGACAGCAGCGGCGCAGTCGGCACCGAGTGGCCAGCCGATCAGCTTCCAGCCGCTCGCGCTTGACCTGTTTTACCTGCTGTCGGCCTACTCGCAAAACAGCTACATCCAAGAACAGCAGGCGATGAGCATCGCGCTGCGGATCTTCCACGCGCACCCGATCGTCCGCGGCGGGACTGGCAGCCAGGCCTGGGAGCTGACGCTCGCCGTGGAACACCGCTCCTATGACGGGCTGAGCCGGCTGTGGCAGGCGACCACCGCGCCGATCCGGCTGGGGGCGGTATACCGGGCCGCGGTGGTGTTCGTTGAGCCGGACACGGGGCCGACCGCGCCCGCCGTCCCGACCACGGCCGGCCTGCATGCCGGGCCTGGTGTACCGCCGGTGCCGCCGCCCGCCAGTCCGCCGGGCCCGCCGGTGACCGTGCCGGTGACGGACACCGGACTGCCTGCCGGAGGCGGCGCGTGAGCGCGACCGCGGCCCGGCACGGGCGGCGGCGAGGAAACGGCCGGCCCGGCCAGTGCCAGTGACCTGACGGGCCTTCCCAGCCTGGCGAGGCCAGGGGCGGCCTGCCCGGAGCCGAACTGGCTCGCCGATGTGCGGCTGCGCGCGCTGCGGCGGGTGCTGTGGCTGCGGGAGTGCTGGGGCGGCAGCGAGTACGGCGATGAGTCGGCCATGGCCATCAGCCACAGCGAGGTGGACCGGGCCCTGACGCCACGCGCCGCGCTAGCCGAGGAAGAACAGGCCTTTTGCCATCGGGACCGGACCGCCCGAAGCCTGTCGGTCGCGCTGGACTCGCTGACGGCCCGGCCTGCCGACGACGGACCCTGGCCGCACCTGGTGACCTGCCTGGAACTCACTGCGCCGGAAGCTAACTTGCTCGCCCTGGCGCTGGCCGCCGAGGCCATCCCGGCCCTGCGGCGGCCTGTACGGCTACCTGCAGGACGAGACCGGCGGATCGGACGCGACCCCGGGGCTCGCTGCCTGCCTGTGGTCCTGGCCCGACGGCGCGGGCCTCGGCCCGGCCGAGGCGCTGCGGCGCTGGAACCTGGCCCGGCCTGTGCACCAGGGCGGCTGGCCCGGCTCGGTTCAGTGCGAATGGCAAGCCGATCCGGCCGTCCTCGGCTATCTGCTCCAGGACCCGGCGGGCGGCCATGGCGCGCGGATGCTGACGCCGCCGGACGGCGCGCCGGTGCTGGCCGCAGCGCAACTGTCCGAGCTGGTGGCCTTCCTCACCGCGATGCGGGACGGCGCGGCAGACGCCGTCGGCGGCGAACGGCCGATGCCGGTCGAGGTCGAGATCACCGGCCCGGTCGGCGCGGGCCGGACGGTGCTCGCCGCGCAGGCCGCGGCCGCGGCCGGACTGCCACTGCTCACCCTGGACACCGCGATCCTGGCCGACGGTGACGCCCTCGGCGCGGCGATGAGCCTAGCCCGTTCGGCTCGGCTCAACGGCGCCGCGGTGATCTGGCGGGACGCGGACACGCTGGACCCTGCGGTGTTGGCCGCGGTCAGCGGGCTCGCCCCGGTGGCGTTCCTGACCACCAGCGCCCGGCTGTCGGCCCGGGCTGACGGGCGCGCCGTCCGCTGGGCGGTCACGATGCCGCCCCTAGACCGCGCCTCGCGGCTGCGGCTGTGGCCCGCGGTCGGCGGTCTTGGCGCGGCGCCGGAGCCGGTCGCCGAGTGGCCGCTGCGCCCGGCCGAGATAGCCGCCATGGCGCGGGCCGCCCCAGCGGGCAGCGCTGTCGCCGGTAAGGTGATCAGGTCGCTTCTGCTACCGCTGGGGCAGGAGCAGATCACCAGCATGCCACTGCCCTATAACTGGCCCGATCTGGTTCTTCCCGCCCAGACGGGTGAGCACCTGCGTGAGATCGCCGAGCAGGCCCGCGCCCGCGGCCAGGTACTCGACGACTGGGGTTTGTCCCGGCTCGCCTCGCTGGGCCGCGGCACGACCGCGTTGTTCGCCGGCCCGCCCGGCACCGGCAAGACGATGGCCGCGCAGGTGCTCGCCAGGACCTCGGCCTCGACCTCTACCGCGTCGACCTCGCCGGTGGTCAACAAGTACATCGGCGAGACCGAGAAGAACCTCGCGCGGTCTGTTCGACGCGTCCGAGCGGGCGCATGTGGTGCTGTTCTTCGACGAGGCGGACGCGCTGTTCGGCAAGCGGACCGAGGTGCGCGAGCCACGACCGGTACGCGAACATCGAGATCGACTACTTGCTGCAGCGGATGGAGCACTTCGACGGCATCGCCGTGCTCGCGACAACCGCAGGGCACCTCGACCAGGCGTTCTGCGGCGCGTGCGGTTCATCGTCCAGTTCGAGCTGCCGACGCGGGCCGAGCGCGGCAGGCTGTGGCAGCTCGCCCTCGGGGCGGCACGTCGCCCGGCCGGCCACCGTCATCGGCGGGCTCGACATGCCCCGCCTCGCCCAGGACCTCGAGCTGACCGGGGCGGACATCAAGTCGGTGGCCGTCGCCGCGGCGTTCCACGCTTGCAACGGGGCGGGCCCATCGCCAAGCGTCACGTGCTGGACGCCTCCCGGCGCGAACTGGCCAAACGGGGCTCCCTGGTGCGCCTGGCCAGCTGGAGCGCCGGTTTGAGCTCGCCGAGTCCCCGACTGGCCCGGCAGCCCTCCGAGGCCCGGGCGCCGACGGTCCGCCATCGACCGGCTGACCCTGGCAGCGGCGGGCTCGACGAGGACGAGGCACGCCCGCATGGGCGCCTCGTCGCCGAGGGACTGGCCGACGCCGGGCCTGTCCGGTCGGCCAGGCTCGCCAAGCTCGACTCCCTGCGGGTGGCCGGGCCAACCCGTCGAGAGGGGAACCGGAGCGGGCGGGGCGCATCGGGGCCGGATCGGGCGGACGCTCGAGGTGACCTGGCGTGCCGCGACCGCCGGCGCGACGAGGCGGGCCCGGGCGGGGACGTAGTCGGGTGACCGTCGTTCTCAAGGGGGCGCTGGTCGAGTTCCTGCCGACCTCCCGGGCGCCATCCCGAACGTGATCGTCTTCCAGTACAACCCCGAGACGATGACGCACACCTGGACCCAGCCGACCCGCCGGCCGACGCCGGCTCCGAACGGCAACCCGCTCGCGGTCAACGGCGATCCCGGCGAGTCGTTCTCTTCACCCTCGCGATGGACGCCGACGACGAGATCGCCGACGGCGGCGCGGTCAGCGGGGGGATCGCGCAGGTCACCGGCGTCTACAGCCGGCTGGCCGCGCTGGAGATGCTGCTCTACCCGCCGGCCAGCGCGGGGCTGCTCGGCACGGTCGGCGGCCCTGGATCTCGGCGGGGCAGGCTTCCGCACCTCGGCGGCCGAGCCCCGCGCGGGCCCAACCAGCCAGTGCCCGCTCGACGTACCGGTGGTGCTGTTCATCTGGGGCCCCGGGCGCATCGTTCCGGTCCGGGTCACCGGGCTGACGATCACCAGAAACTCTACGAACCGCGCTCAACCCGACGCATGCCGAGGCCAGCTCACGCTGCGCGTGCTCACCCCCGACGAACTCGACGGCGCCAGCCAGGAGAACGAGGTGCTCGCAAGCCTGGCCACGAACGCCTACACCTACACGTACGCGCTCCGCCAGGGCCTCGCGCTCGCCAATCTCGCCAACGCGGCCATCTCGGATCGGATGATCCCGCACTGAAAAGGGGGACGAATGATGTCATGAATTCACCGCCGACAAGGAGCCGCCTATGTTCGCCCGGGCAGCCGATACGCCGCGGCAGATAGCACCTATCGTGCCGGACGGCAGCAGATCGCCGCCATCCGCCGCTGCCGAATCCGCGCCGGCTGGTCGGCTACCACCGGCGGCGCGTCGGCGACCGGCTGGACCTCATCGCCGGGCGGTACCTGAAAGACCCGACCGGCTTCTGGCGGCTCTGCGACGCGAACAACTCGTGGTCCCGGACGCCCTCGCCGCCCGCGCCCTCATCGGCATCCCGGCGGCAGCAGAGGCGTGAGCGTCACCGACCAGCTTGGCGTCGGAGGCATGGCCGGTACGGCCGAGCTCTACGACGTCGCGCATAGCTGGAGATGGAGGAGAACGCCGACCGCCGGGTGCACTCTGCTGCAGCTGCCGGTCAGCCGGACCCGGCGGGGACCTCAAGTTCGTCGGTGACGGGACCTCGGCCCGGCACGCCAATCTCGCGGTCGCGACCCCCTTGACGTCGGGTCCGCCCAGTGCCTCTTCGACGGCTACGTGCTGTCCTGGAGATCCACCTGGACCGGGCCATCACCTCCTCGACCGTCGAGGTCTGGGCCCAGGACGCCTCGTGGCTGATGAGCATGGACGACAAGGTCACCGAATGGTCCGGGCTGACCGACGGCGAGGTGGCCAACGCGATCTTCGGCTACTACGGGTTCACGCCCGCCGACGGCAACACCGCCAACGACTCCCCGGCCGCACGCCGACGCGGCACACCCTGATGCAGCGGGCGACCGACCTGCAGTTCCTGCGCGGGCTGGCCCGCCGCGGCGGCAAGATGTGCCGGGTCGCCTGCACCGACACGCCGGAGCCACGGACCGGCTATTTCGTCACCCCGCCGGTCGACGGCCAGCCGGCCGCCACGATCTCGCTGATCGACCCGGCCACTGGACCGTCGACACGCTCGACTTCGACTGGGACGTGATGCGCCCGACGGAGGTCGGACCGAGCCAGGTCGACCTTCGACGCAGTAGCGGCGACGGCGGTACCGAGGTGACACCGACGACAGCGGCCTGACCGCGCTCGACGCGCGCGACTACCCGGCCTATCGCGGCCAGATCGGCGACGCTGCTGCTGACCGCGCGGCGGACCTGCCCGAGCTGCGCTGCCGCGCCGCCGCGGTGCTCCGCTGAGGCGGGCTGTTCCTCCGCTGCGAGGGGACGCCGACGCCGACCGGATCGGCACGATCCTGCGCGTCGGCGACGTGGTCACGATCGAGGGGGCTGGCAGCTGCAGTCGGGCAACTGGCTGGTGTGGAGCGTGCGCCACGTCATCACCGCTCGATGCCTGGACGGATGGCCTTCACGCTGGTCCGCAACGCCGTGGGCCCGGCCGCCGGCGGCGCACTCGCCCCTGCCGCCAGCCGCTGGGGTCGCCGGCGTGTGAGGCCGCCATCGACGACCGCGCGCTCGAGGACCTGCTCGAGCGGCTGCGCACCCGGTTCTACGGCAAGTACCGCGGCATCGTCACGGAGGTCGACGCGTCGACGATGCGGATCAAGGCGAGGTGCCCGCCGTGCTCGGCGACACCCGACCGGCTGGTGCCTGCCGTGCGTGCCGTACGCCGGGCCCAGGTCGGCTTCGCGTTCCTGCCCGAGGCGGGCAGCGGCGGTCTGGATCGAGTTCGAGGGCGGGGACGTGTCGTTCCCGATCTGGGCCGGCGGCTACTGGCGCGAGGGCGAGGTGCCCGACGCCGCCGGCCGACGTCAAGGTGATGGTCATCGTGGCAGCCGCGAAGGAGAACTTGCGAACTCGAAGTCGACGACGGCGGGGGATCCATCACGGTCACGGACACGAACCGAAACCGGCCGAGCCTCGACGCCTCCGGCATCACCCTATCCACCGGCCAGTCCGACGACCGTCGCCAGTAGCTCGAGCGTGTCAGTCAACCACGGGGCGCTGGAGGTGAGTGGTGACCGAGGAGACCGACTCCGACGGCGGTCTCGCGGGGGCCTCGCAGCTGCCCGGGGGGCCTTCCGGGCCACGGCCCGGCAGGACTACGCCTATCCCTTCCAGGTCGACCCCGGGTCGCGGCAAACCAGCGACCTCCTATCCCCATCACGTCCAGCAGATGGTCTACCAGCTGCTCATCACCGCACCAGGGGAGCGGGTCGACCTCCCCGGTTCGGTTGCGGACCGCGGTCGCTGGTCTTCGCCCCGAACACCGCCGCCCGCCCGACCACCGTGCAGTTGCGTGTCGGCTCCAGCCTGCAGCAGTGGCTCGGCCCGCGGATCGAGGTGGCGGGACCGTCACCCCGGCAACCCGCGGGGACCTCCGGCCAGGCACGATCGAGGTAACGGTGAGCTACACGTCTGGTGGAGACACAGCCCCGCCGCGACCTCACGGTGACAGTGATGTCAGGCCCCCCCCCCCACTGACCCGCCACCGCCGCCAGCTGCTGCTGGACCCCGGCGCCGCCGTCAACGGCATCGACTACGTGGAGGTCGGCGCGGCCAACCCGACCAGGCTCTACATCCACTTCCTCAACACCAGTCGACGTCCGCGGCCTGACGGGCGCCCGGCACCCGGTCACATTACCGGCGGCGAGGCATCGGACCATCGCGGTCAACCCGGTTGACGATCGGACCACCTGAACCACCGACCGCCAGGGGCGGCCGCGGCCGTCCCTCGGTAACCCGGCCTGGAGACTTCTCGACCTATATGCTAATCGTGACCCTGGTCACTCCGTCAGCAGCGCCCAAGCTCGATCCCTTCCTAGACCCGGCTTCCTTCAGGTTCCAGGCCGACTGTCCGAGGACCGACGTGCGCGGCGGCCAGACCCGGCGGCCGGTCCCCGGAAACGGGAGCAGGTACCGATCGACTACCCGGCCAAGGACTTCGCGAGCTTCACCCAGGCCCTCTCGGAGTTCTTCGTCCACCGCTACCCGGCCTGGGGGGAACGGTCCGAGGCCGACCTCGGCGTCATGCTGATGGAGGCCCTCGCCGCGACGGCCGATGAGCTCAGCTACTACCAGGACCGCGTCCTCGCGGAAGCCACCCTCGAGACCGCGACCCAGCGACTTGTCGGCCGTCCGGCACGCCCGGCTGGTCGATTACCAGCCGGCCCCGGCCACCGTCGCGACCACCGTCTACTCCAGCTTGAGGTGGCCGAGCCGGTTCAGCTCGTCCTGGCGCAGCCGTCCCAGAGCGGGCTGCTTTGTTCTGCGGCTGGCCCCGACGGCCAGGCCGTACCGTTCGAGGTCGGTGGCGGCCTAGCGGACCCGGATAATTCCGGCGGCGGCCAGCTGGACCCGCGGTGGAACCGTTACCGGTACGTCGGTGGCGCCCGGCAGCTCGACGCTACCGGGAACCCGGTGTTCAACCTGCTGCCGTACTGGTGGGATGACGGCGACCGGGTGCTGCCGGCCACCTCTACCCGGCTCTGGCTGGCCGGCACCGGCTTCGGTCTGCTCCCAGGCCAGCAGCTGGTGCTGGACACCGACGGGCCGACCAGCGCGGACCCGCCGGTCCGCGAGCTGATCACGGTGTCAGGCGGCGCTGACGCGCCGCAGGAAACCGAAGACCACCTGTTCGGCACGGCCGTTACCGAGGTGACCTTCACCCCTGCCCTGGCCTTCGACCATGACCAGGCCGTCAGCCGCCTGGCCGGAAACCTAGCGTCTGCCGTTCAGGGCGCACGCGCGCAAGAGACCTTCGCCATCCCGCCGGTCCCGGCCGGGACGCTGGCTAACCCGGCACCGGCGCCGGTGGTGGTCCGGATCGGTCATGACTGGCAACCGGGCTCGGCCGTGCCGGACTACCGGTACACCCTCGGCGGGGCCAGCGGGCCAGCCCCAGCCACCGCGGGGCAGCTGTCCTGGCTGCCCGGCAGCAGCGGCACGCCGATCCTCGGCGACGCGGTCGTCTCGGCTCGGCCCGATCTCGTGCTGACCAAGGAAAACCCGGACGGCACCCAGGTCAGCTGGCCCTGGTGCCGCTCACTGCTGGACGTGGCAGGCCCGCAGCAGGGTGGCCCGGCGTTCACGCTGACCCCAGAGCGGTACTCGCCGGTGGCCGTAATCGACGGCATGACCTGCTTCGACTACGACGGCGACGATGGCACCACGATCCGGTTCGGCGATGGGGTGTTCGGCGAGGTGCCCGCGCCGGGCACCCAGTTCACGGTCAGCTACCGTACCGGCCTAGGCTCGGCCGGTAACGTGTCGGCCGACACCGTCACCTCCGTCGCGGCCGGCCAGGCCCAGGCATCCGCGGTGCTCGGCTGCACGAACCCATTCCCTGCCGTCGGCGGCGGCGACGCGCAGACCCTGCAGCAGGTCAAGGACGCCGCGCCGGAGCAGTTCCGGGCTCAGCCGCTGTGCGTGGTCCGGCCGGAGGATTACGTAGCCGCCGCGCAGTCGCTGCCCTGGGTGGCGCAGGCGGGTTCGGTGTTCCGCTGGACCGGGAGCTGGCTGAGCGCCTATACGACAGCGGACCCAGCCACCAGCGAGCAGGTCAGCCCCGGCCAGGTGGCCGAGCTGACCGCCCTGCTGAACCGGCAGCGGCTGGCGGGCTACGCCAGCTACGTCCTGTCACCGCGTTATCTCTCCGTTGACCTGCAGGTCACGGTGCTGGCCGAACCGGACCAGTTCCGCGGGAACGTCGAAGCGGCCGTGCTGGCGCGGCTCCGGCCAGGCCAGCCGCCCGGTGGCCTGGTTGGCTTCTTCGACCACAGCCAGTGGCGGTTTGGCATGCCACTGCAATGGAGCATGCTGGCGGCTGCCGTCCAGGCAGTTCCCGGCGTCGCGGGGGTTTTGTCCATCGACTACCGGCTGCGCGGCGTCCAAGCTGGCTTCACCGCCATGCCGGACACGGTGACGGTCGCACCGGACCAGATCCTGCGCGCTGACGACGACCCCAGCCGTCCCGAGGCCGGATCGGTGACCGTGATAGCGGAGGGCGGCAAGTGACCGGAACAGCGGCCGGCCGCAGGTCCCGGCCGTGATTACCAACCCGCCCGGCCAGGACGCAATCGGCTACCGGGTCGCCGACTTCGCCGGTTTCCGCGCGGCGCTGCTGGCGTCGCTGCCCGACGAGCAGGACCTTGCCTCTTTCGCCCCTGCCGCGGGCGACCTCGGCCTGCAGATCCTGGAGTGGTGGGCTTACCTCGGCGACATCCTCACCTTCTACAACGAGCGGATCGCCACCGAGGGTTACGTGCGGACCGCGACCCGGCCGGACAGCCTCGATCACCTGGTCCGGGTCCTGGGCTACCGGCCGCGGCCCGGCATCGCCGCCGTCGGCCAGGTCGCTGTACTGGCCCGGACAGGGGGGCCGGCGGGGCCGCTGGCCGTGCCGGCCGCGATGGCGATCACCAGCACGGCCAGCCCCGGCGTGCCCGCGCAGACTTTCGAGACCACCGCCTCCGCTAGCTTCAGCGGGCCTTCCGACATCCCCATTACGCTGGTCCCGCCAGGCGGTATGACGGCGGGATCCATACTGCTGGCGGGCACGGTGGCCGGGATCAAGACCGGGGACAGCCTGCTCCTGGTTCCGCAGGGCTGGGACGGAACGGCCGACACCTGGGCCGTCGTCACCGTGCAGGGTTCGGCGCCCGCCGCCGACCCGTCTGGCGGTACGAACACGATGGTCAGCTTCGTGGTCAGCGCGGGCATCGACCCGGCGGAGCTGCCTGGGCCTCCGGCCGCGGCCGGCGTACCGGCTGCTCCGCCCGCTCTCCTCGACGCCGCTGATGCAGCCGCTCGTCGAGGCCGAGGTCAGCAATCTCTCCTTCGACCTGGCCGCCACCGTGCGCGGGATCACGCCCGGGGACGTCGTCCTCATCGACGGCAGCGGGAACGGCAGCGGCAGCTACCCGGCTGTGGTGACCGGTTACTCCGAGGCCACCTGGTACTCGGTCAACGGTGGTCCGGCGACGCCGACCTTCCCGCTGCCCGTTCCCGCCAGCACGCCTGCGTCCACTGCCGCCAGTACGCCGCCGCCGCCCGTCGTGGTCCCGTTTCCGGCGTCGCGTTTCCTGCAGCTCAGCATGCCGCCGTCGGCGGTCAGCGCACTAATGGCTGTGGTGGTCCCGTTCGTCCGGTTCAGGCCTGTGCGCGGGAGACCGGGCCGGGACTCCTTCGAGGCCGTGCTCCGGCCGGAGGTGACGACGGCCGGGCAGCCGGTGCGGGACCTGACGACCGCGGAAGAGGTATCCGGGACCACCGGGCTGTTCCTGGAGGGGTCGACCGACATCCAGCTCATCGACGAGGGCCGCCTGACGCCAGTGCCGCCTCAGATCCTGCGGTACGTCTTCACAGACGTCGGGACCCTGATCCCGGTGCCGGTGGCGTCACTGGCTGGCCTGCCGGCGACCGCGACCATCCCAGCAGGCTTCCAGCCTCCCGCGACCGCCGCGGCCGCCTTCGTCGAGGATTCCATCGGGGCGGGAGCGGCCGTCACCGTGACGGCGGCCAGCCCGCCAGGTCACCCTCGGCGCGCAGGCCGGCGGCGGGACGGCCATCAGCCCCGAGCTGGTGCCCCCGCTGCGGCTGCTCTTGGACCTGGTCGAGGTGTCCCGTGGCGCTAGCGTGACCGGCGAGACCCTGGGCAGCGGCGACGCCAGTATCGGCGGCCAGACATTCACTCTGGCCAAGTCGCCGCTGACCTACCTGACGGCCGGCGCTGGCCAGGCGAGCACGTTGACCGTATCGGTGGCCGGGGTGGCCTGGACCGAGGTCAGCACCCTATTCAGGCAGGCGGCCGGCGCCATGGTCTTCGTCACGCGGCAGCTTCCCGACGGCAGCACGCAGGTCCGCTTCGGGAACGGGGTCAACGGCGCGCGGCTGCCCAGCGGCACCGGCAACGTCATCGCCAGCTACCGGTACGGCTCCGGTGCAGCTAGGCCGCCGGCCGGCAGTTCACCTCCGTGGCCCGGCCCCAGCCAGCACGCCGGGGTCCGCAACCCGATCCCGGTGGGGGACGGGCCGACCCTGACCTCCCGTCCGCACTCCGGCGGAACGGGCCGGCCAGTACGCTCACCCTCGCGCGCGCCATCTCGGCGGCCGACTACGAGGCGGTCGCGGTACGGACCCCGGGTGTGGACCGGGCCAAGGCCGTGTGGGCGTTCAATCCGGCCGAGCAGCGACCAGTCATCACGGTCTACGTGGGCGATACCCAGGCCGCCGCGGGCCTGGCGCGGACCGCGCTGACCGCTTCCGGCGACCCGAATCGGCCGGTGACCGTGACCGCGGCCAGTCCCATCCAGCTGCAGCTCGGCTGCACGCTGATCGTAGCCGCCGACCGGCAGCCCGCGGCCGTGGCCGCGACCGCCACGGCCGCGCTGCTCGATCCCGGCACCGGGCTGTTCAGCCCAGCGGGAATGGCCATCGGCCAGGTGCTGTACCGGAGCCAGCTGGACGCGGTGCTGAGCGTTCCCGGCGTGCTGGCGATCACCGGCTTGCGGGTGACCGTGCCGGGTGGTCCCGGCCTGCTGCAGAATGCGGGGCCGCCCGTCATCCTGCGGCCAGGAATCCGGGGACTTGGTGGGCGCTTCGAGATCGTTGAGCTGTTCCGGCTATTCTCGCCAGTGCTGGCGGAGCAGTTCATCCCGGTCGAGGGTGCCTTCTTCGCCCTCGCCGAGCAGGACGCGAACATCGCGACGGCTGTGAGCACAGGATGACTGACGTCGACGACGGCTACGATCGCTACTACGCCGAGCGGCTGTGGCAGCTGCTGCCGGCCATGTACCGGACCACGGACACCGACCAGTACGGTGTGCCAGGGCCGCTGCGCGAGTTGGTCAACCGGATCGGCGCGCAGATCGCCGTCACCCGGCGGTCCATCGACCGGATGTGGGCCGACCAGGCGGTGGAGACCTGCGACGACTGGGTGGTGCCCTACATCGGAGACCTGCTCGGGGTCAGCCTGGTGCCCGGCCTGGACCCACCGGGTACCCGCGCGGACGTCGGCAAGACCGTCCACTACCGCCGCCGCAAGGGCACCGTCGCGATCCTGGAGGAGATCGCCACCGATGTGACCGGATGGCAGGCCCGGGTCGTCGAGGCGTTCCGCCAGCTCGCACGGTCCGCGCACGGACTGGACCCGGCCATCGGGCTGCCCCCGGCGCAGGCCAGCGGCACCGTCGGCTCGGGCGCCGCCCCGGCCGACCCGCGGCAGATCCAGGGACTGGTCGGCCCGCTGACCGGTACCCGGCCGGCGGCCTGGCCGACCTGCGCTCACCGCATGGCGCGGCGCTGGCCGGGACGGCTATCTCCGAGTCCTCCCGCACCGCCGACGTCCGCGCCGGCCACGGCAGCACCGGCTGGTACGGCCTCTCCAAGCTGCTGGTCTTCCTGTGGCGGCTGTCCAGTTACGCCGTGGCTGGGGGAACCCCGGTCGCGGTGACCGGCTGCCCCGGCCAGTACGTCTTCGACCCCACCGGCCGGAGTGTCCCGTTGTTCCTCGCGCCACGGCCGCCAGTGGACGACATCGACGGATGGGTTCCAGCGCGCGAGTGGGAGGTCCCCGGCCCGCTGACCCGGTCGCTGCTGCGGGCGCTGCGCGACCCCGGCGGCACGGCCCCAGCCAGGGCACCGTATCCCACTCAGGTGACGCCGAGCTATGGCGTGGCCATTATCCCGCAGGGCGGTGGCACCCCGGCCCCTGTCGCCAACGCCGGCCTGACTGTCTGGCCCGAGCTCGGCCGGTTCCAGCTGCCTGCGCCCAGCCAGGGCACCGCCGGCCGCACAGCCGCAGTTGCTGGTTAAATACCAGTACGGCGGCGCCGGGCCGATAGGGGCCGGAACCTACGACCGCGAACTGCTAGGCGGCAGGCCTGCCGCGGTAGGCGCTGTGGTGCCCGTGACAGGCGGGTCCGGTCTGGATACGGCGCTAGCCGGGCTCACGCCAACCGCCGGGCCGCCGGCCGCCGCCACGGTGGCCATGGCCGATTCTCGCAGCTACCAGCTCACCGCCAATGCGACGGTGCCGGTAGCCAGTACGCTGATCCAGGCAGCCGAGCTGCAGCGGCCGGTCGTCCGGCTGAGCCCCGGTATCACGCTGGTCTTCAACGGGACCGGCGAATCGGCCGAGCTGACCCTGGACGGGCTGCTCATCAGCGGCGGCGACATCGTGCTGCGCGGCCAGTTCGGCTCGGTCACGCTGACCGGCTGCACCCTGGACCCCGGCACTGCGGCCACGCCCGCCACCCCGACTGCCGCGTTCGCGACCTCGGCGGACGGCCGGGCCCTGACCCCGGTACGGCTCTGGATCGAGGCGGACCCGGCCGCGCCGGCGGGCTCGGCGACCGGCATCAGCCAGCTCACGGTGAGCAACTGCATTCTCGGGCCGGTCCGCACCAGAGCCGGGGGCATCCTGCAGGCCCTCACCATCACCAACAGCGTCGTCCAGGGCCTGGACCAGTCCGTGCGCCGGCGCTGACGGCGGCTGACGTGTTCGACCCGTACCTGCTGGCCCGGCTGCTGGTGGCGCGGGCTGACCCGGTCTCGGCTTACCTATGGGGCGAGCTGTCGGCTGCGACCCAGGCGGCCATCACCACGCTGGCCGCAGCCACCCCGAACGGCTCTGCCGCAGCCCCGGAGACCCTTATCACCGACCTGAACCAGGTGATCGACGGGGTGAGCATCTACGATCCGGCCAGGTTCGCCGTGGTGAGTCTCGCGCCGGATGCCGCCGCCCTGGCCGCCGAGGTAGAGGCCGCGGGCACGGCCGCGGCGGTGGCCAACGTCGTCCGGCTCAACCGGATGCTGCTGGAGGCGGCCTATCCGGTCTCGCTCGGCACGGCCGCGATGGCGCTGGCCGACACCGCTGTCGGGCTCACCCGGGTGACAGTGTTCGGCAGGCTGTCGGTGCACCAGCTGACCGCCGCCGACAGCATCCTGGCCGGCTTCGCCAGCGTGCAGGACGCCCAGCAAGGATCAGTCCGGTTCTGCGCCTGGGCGGCGGGCAGCGTGATCCCGCAGCGCTATAGCTCCGTGCAGGTGGCGGAGGGGGCTTCGCTGTTCACCAGCTCGGCGTTCGGTGAGCCCGGCTACGGCCAGCTGCTCGACAACGCCGACCGGCTCATCGTGCCTGAAGTGGCGCCGTCGGCCGCGGCCGGAACGCCAACCACCATCACTTCGGGCGTCTCCATCACGGCCGGCGCGGAGAACGGCTCGGAGCTTGGCGCTTTCTGCTCCTTGCTGAACCCGGTCCGCGAGCGCGGGCTGCTGCTTAAGTACAACGAATATCTGCCTGTCGGCCTGACACCCGTCCTGGTGCACGTGACCTGATGCCAGGACACCCCAGCCTTCCGCCGGATCCCGGCGACCAGAACCCGGCGGGCCGCCAGGGACCTGCGGCCCCCACCCGAGAGGAGTGACATGGGCAGCGATAGAGCCCGTGTGAGCTTTGACCCCAGCCGCCGCTGGCGCGCCGTCATCGCCCAGCAGGGCCGGGTCACCGTGGAAGCCGACTGGAACGAGGCACAGGCTATCGCCGCGGCGCAGAGCCGAGCTGATCTCCTGAACGTCATCGGTACGTCCGGCACCCCGGACGACGGATACCGGCTGGTGCCCCCGCCGTCCCCGCCGACCGCGGGCTCGCCGACGGACCTGACCATCCAGCACGGCACGTTCTACGTCGGCGGCGTCCGGGTCGAGCTGGCCGCGGACACCCCGATCGGCACGCAACCAGACTGGCGGGACTTCCCCGCCGAGCCCGCCGCCGCCGACCAGCCCGTGCCGTCCGCGCCGCCGCAGAACGGGAACGAGCTTGTCTACTTGCTGCTGCGAGAGCAGGAGGTCTCGGCGGTAGAGGATTCCGCGCTGCGTGAGGTCGCGCTGGGCGGCCCGGACACCGGACAGCGGGTCCGGATCCTGCAGCGAGTACTGCGCCACCCGACGACCGCGGGTACCTGGACGGACGGCTGGGCAGCCGCGGGACAATCGTGGGCGACGGGCGGCTACGCCCTGGATCCGGCCTCCATGAGGCTGGAGTCGGCGGCCCGGCTGCAGGTCTCGTTCACGTCGGTGACCCCGCCGTCCGCATGCCAGCCCGACGCGCAGGGTGGCTACCTGGGCGCGGAGAACCAGCTGATCCGGGTGCAGATCTGCGAGGTCCAGGGCGGCAACCCCGTTGTCGTCTGGGGCTATGACAACGCCTCCTTCCTGTACCGGGTGAGCGCGGCCACACCGGACAGCACCGGCGGCACCACCACCCTCACACTGGCCAGCAAGCCATTGGACACCTATCACCAGCCGCAGCCAGGCCAGGTCGTCGAGGTCCTGACCTCAGCCGTTCAGCTGCCCGCCAGCCCGTCGGCCACCGCCACGCCCTCTCCGCCGGACGCCATCGCGTCTGGCTCGGGTGTGATAGCCGCGCTGACCGCCAATGGCGGCTACAACCCAGACGACGGCACCGTGATACTCGGTACCGCCCTGACCGCCCCTTACGCCACGGCGGATACCCCGGTCCTGTTCCTGCGGGTCTGGCAGGGTCAGGTGACCTGCACACCAGGCGTGCCGTCACCGCTCGGCGACACCGGTCTGCAGGTGACGCTGACCGCCGCCGCGGTGGCTCCGGCTCCGGTGGCTGCGGCTCCGGCGGCCCCGGCCCCGGCGACTCCAGCGGCCCCGGCGACTCCGGCGACTCCGGCTCCGGCGGCTCCGCCGGCCGTCACCCCAGCCTTCCACGTCGGCGACTACTGGCTGATCGCGGTCCGGCCCACCACGCGGCCCAGGTCTACCCGGCCAGGCTGCTGACGCCGCAGCCACCCGACGGGCCGCTGCTGTGGGCCGCTCCGCTCGGACTCGTCACCTGGGCCAGCGGCGCAGCCGCCGTCGCGGACGACGCCCGCCCCGCGTTTGCCACGCTGGTCAACCTCACCAGGGACAACGATTACATCGCGGTCAGCCCGTCGGACGTAGACGGCGGGTCTGGCCTGCAGGCGCTGGTCGACTCTTTCTCCAACCAGTCGGCCGCCACGATCCGGCTGCTGCCCGGTACCTACCAGCTGCCCTCGACGCTGACTATCGGCCCCACCAACATCGGCCTGACCATCGAGGGCGGCAACGGCACCGCGCAACTCGTGCCCGGCGATGACGCTAGCGCCTTCGTCCCCGGCCTGATCCTGGTAAACGGGCCGAGCAACGTGACCTTGCGCGGCCTGACGCTGAACCTGCCGCTGGCTCCGTTTACCGTCCCGGCGACGGTCATCTCCCCGCTCAGCGGCACCGTGGCGCAGGCCGTCGTGCAGAACGCGTTCGGCACGGCAGCGCAGGTGTCTTTCGGCATCCAGGCGGTGGACGCCCAGGATCTCACTGTCGACGACTGCTCGTTCGGCTACTCAGCCGGAACCGCCAGCCTGGTCGCCGCGGGCATCTTCGCCGGCACCGGACTGCGGGGGCTGCGGGTCACCGGCTGCCAGTTCCTGGCCGCACAGCCGCAGACGCTGCCGTTCGCGGATCTGGCCGCGGGCAACCCCACCGTAGCCCCTTATCAGATCATGACCGGGTTCCTGCAGGTGCCCGTGGCCGCTGGCCGGCACCAGCACGACGATGCTCTCCCCGGCCACCGGGTTTACCCAGCCGTGGCTGCACGACAGCCGTCTGACCGGCAACCTCTTCGAGGGCCTCACCGTACCGGTTCTCTCCTTCAGCCAGCTCGGCACCGTCTTCCTCGCCAGCAACACGGTCCGGGCCAGCTACGGCGGCTTCTGGCTGGTCTCCTCCGCTGACCTGGCGACGATGTACAAGGCGGTGCTCGGCCCGCTCGCCTTCCCCACTTCGACCGTCCTGCCGACGGTTGCCTACGGACCGCTGATTGATCGGATCTTCGTACTGGTCGCGGCGATCGGCAGGAGCATGACCTACCAATCCCCGGTGCCCCCGCCACCGAATCTCAGCGCGATCGCCAGACTGCGGAACGTGCTGGGCGCGCAGCAGGTGCAGACCACGGTGACGCAGCTCGCGATCCAGCAGGCCCTGCAGCAGGAACAGGCGCAGAACCCGCCCGCGGGGCCAGCAGCCGCGCCCGTCGCGGCCGCGCATGCGGAGAGCCTGGACCTGCTGACCCCGGCGCTCGCGCCGGTGCAGACGGTCACGTCCATCTCGCCGACCTCGCCGATCAGGATTCCTGTCAACGTGCCGACCGCCCCCCACTCGCCCGTGCTTGGCACCGTGAACCCGGTCTTCTTGAACCCGGTCATCCTGCAACCCGCCCCGCCCATCATCCCGGTTTTCCCCATCCCGTCCCTGCCGGTCGTGCCGCCGCCGACGCCGGCGGACTACACGGTCAGGGGCGGCGCCGACGTCGGCACGTCGCTGGTGCTCCGGGTGACCATCAGCGGAAACCAGGTCAACGCGGTCATCGCGAACTCATACTCGGGCGCGGGCCTGATCCTGGTCGACCAGGCCGCTGCGCCGGGCTCTGTCCTGGTCAGCGATAACCGCATCCGGTCCAGGGTCCCGATGGGGGCGGCCGCCTGGCTGACTAACCTGGTCGAGTGCGTGGTTACCGGCAATACCATCAGGAACGAGGCCATCGCCGCCGGTCAGGTTGTGCCCCTCGCCTCCCCCTACAGCATCCTGGTGGTGGTCCCGGTCACGTCCACTCCGTCTACTCCGTCCATTGATCCGGCCTCGGCCGCCACGATCGGCCTGGTGGTAAGCGGCAACGTGCTGGTCGGCGCCACGATGCAGGCGCTGCCGCGGCCGGGCGCAGCGGCACCGATGAATGACTGGGGCATCTTCAATACCGTCACGACCTTCAACCCGCCCGCTCCTGCTAACCCGCCGCCGCCCGCTCCTGCCCCGGCGAGCTCACCGTGATCTTCCCGGCCCACGTGCAGGCGCATTGCGAGGCGCTGTCCAGGGCGGCGACACGGCCGATGGTGACGTGAGCCGATCCCGGTGTCCACGGCGCGGACACCACGGGCTGGCACGGCTGCGGGGTCAGGACGCCCTGGGCCGCCGACGTGGCCGACGCGACTTGCGGATTGGACATGCTCATGCAGGTACCGAACGGCGGGATGCTCTGCGCCGAGGTGTCGGTGATGACGCCTGTGGCCTGCGGTGCGGAAACCTTCTGCCCGGAGGCGGAGAACGTAGATGGCTTCGCGCCGAACGAGCATTGCAGCGCGGCGCCCGTGCAGACCAGCTTGCCCATGCAGTACCTCCCGCGGCGGAATTATCTTTTACGGCGAGAGCTAGCCTGTGCGGACTTCCGCCGGCTCCGCTGCCGTCAAGCCAGGCCCCTCTAACGAAGTGCGGCTGCCGTACTCTCAGTGATCCCGGCGGCATCAGAATCTTATCTCGAGTACGGGCTTGACCGGAGTAATCTCGCGCGTCGGATCGCGGAATACATCAGAGCCCGGTGTTTGCATGACCTCCGCCGCGCGCTGTAGCATGATGGTCCGTTCCGCATCAGGAAGTGCAGCGCGCATCTGGGCGATGGCTAGTTCGTGAGCGGGCAATTCCCTGCTGATTTCCGCAGTGCGCTGGGCCGGGCTGAGAATCTTCGGGAAACCGTCTGGCCCCTGATGATTAGAAGCGTATTCCCCCGCGGCAGCCATGGCGCTGGCGATTTTCGCCTGGTCCCGTCTCATAGCGAAATAGTTCTCCACAATGGAAGCCTGCTGCTCCGGTGTAAAGTCAAAGAACGACAATCCGGGCTTTAGTTCATAATTGTAAGCGAAATTTCGGTTCCCGCGGAGACGCCGGCGATCTGCGTCTGAATGGAATGGGATAGGTAGGATGTACCACCGTGCTGGTATTGCCATACGTGCGTAAGTTCGTGCACCAGCGTTTGGCGCATGTATTCGTCGGCAATGGTAAAGTCGTGCGGTACGCGAATGTTGTTGCCTACCGTCCGGTATTCGAGCGAGTGGGTTGGAATAAGTCGCACACGGTCAAGATCAATACTTGCACCGAATACGTTGGCAGCTATGGTTTGTTCGGCCGTGGTAAGCGCTCGGCCCGTCAAGCCAGCGGCGATGTCGCTTAGCTGCGTGACTGTCTCTTCAAAGACCGGGGAACGTACGCTCACAGGGCCGGGTGCCTGATGCTGGCGGTACACGACGCCCGGGGTGGCGCCGCGCCTGACCCCCGATGATGACTCGTTTCCCCGTGCGACAGCCTCGGCCCGGTGCTCATGCGCGCTGGATGGATCCCTGGGCGTTCGGCGAGGACCGGCCAGGGCTCGGCTTGCCGCCGCCTCAGCCTCCTGTTCAAGTGAGTCGGACGGATCGCTCACTGCTAGGCCGCCATCCGAAACCGACACTGGTACCTTGCGCTGCTGCTGGACATGGGCCAGCTCATGGGCGAGCCTGTGCTTGCCCTCGGGGCTCGGGAGCGAAAAAGCCTTGACCGAACACGATCTCGTTGCCCAAAGTGTAGGCCTCGGCCGAGACGGCAGCCGCCGACGTGGCCGCTGCGGTGCTGGCATGGATCCGGACGTCAGAGAAATCAGCCCCAAACTCAGCTTCCATGTCGGCCTGTATATGTGGCGTCAGCGGCTGTCCACCGCCCCTGCCGACCACATCGAGGACGCGATTCCCACCGCCGAGCATCCGTCGAGGCCGCCGTCCGAGAGGGCGCGGTCTTAGCCCGAAGCCGCTTCTTCTCATGCTCGCACTCGCTGAACTTGCGCTGAACCGTGGTACGAGCAAAACCAGCGGGCGCACGATGGGCGATGCCAGGCACCGCATCGGCTACGTCGCCAGCATCCCGCTCGCTGGGGGAGATCGTGGCCGGTTTGTGTCGCACAAGCGGCGGCACACGGACGACCCCCACGGGGACCTGCGACGGTCGCATTCCGGGGGTCGAGTGGCTGAGGGTGCCGACGCCAGGTGTACCGGGCGAGTGCTGTGACGCGCGCAATCGGCCTGCAGCCGTCGGGGCAGGAAGTAGTTGGGGAGGGAACCAGAAGGTTGCCGCCGCGGCGGTCCGAGCCGCACGGCCATCGCTGGTGTACGCCCCGACGTGCCCTGACATCGCTATCGCCGACCCCAATCCAGCGCTACCCTCAGAGGTTCGCCTAACACAAACCGTACGGGGCCCGAGCAATCTGGACAACGGCGAAGCCAGCGAAAGCGACTCAAAATATTCGACCACCATGATGAATACCAGCAGCAGCGCGCCACGATGCAGGCGCTGCCGCGGCCGACTCTAGCGGCACCGATGAATGACTGGGGCATCTTCAATACCATCACGAACTTCAACCCGCCGCCGCCCGCTCCTGCCCCGGCGAGCTCACCGTGATCTTCCCGGCCGACGTGCAGGCGCACGGTCTACCGGCAGCGCAGGCCCGACACGCCACGTCCGTTCATGGTGCGGTGACCCGGCGGGAGCGGGTGTTGCCGGTCGCGGCGTCCAGTACCTCCCGGTACACCCCTGCGGACTCCCGGCCCGTCACCACGACCTCGTCATCGGTCGCGGTGATTTCGATCCGGTTAGCGTATTTACTGTGCAGCGATGGCAATGGCCCCTGGATCTGTCGTTCCCACAGGAGCGCACCATCGGCTTCGGCAACGGCCACCACCCGGCATCCGGCAGAGCCGCTGGGGTAGACAGCCGTGTACAGGCGCTCGCGGCCCCGCGCGAGTGCCACCGCGTCCTCGTCGCCGGGGATTGCCAGGCACCATGCCTGCGTCCCATCCGCGTGAAGGCGACGGAGCAGGATCTGTCGGCGGTCCGGCCGGGTGCGGGCCTCCAACTGTCCGCCGTCGGTCATGCGAAGCGCCACGTGCGGGTGTGGGCCTGGATTCTGCCCGACCTGCGGGTGATCAGCAAGGTTCATACGACCTCCCGGCGACAGGTTATATTCGTGCACCATGGCGGTCAACGAGATACCAATGCCTTCCCGGGCGTTCCGCCGAGAGCGGAGGTCGCGCGATCGTGTTCGGGTGCAGCGGATTTCGCTATTTCAACAGAAGAGCAGACCATGATCGATGTAGTCAGGCCCGAGTTCGTCGTCTGTGAGACCTCGGCGACGAAGCCTAAGTGACTCAGGACCATCGGCCCTTTTGCGTAGCCTTCCGACCCGGCGGATGCCGAAATGGTCCTATCAGATGCCGGAATAACATGAGACGCTTGGACGGTAGGCGGGGATAGTCTCCGGCTGTGTGCGTTACCCCAGCGAGGGCATATGGGTACATTTGAGGCCCGCCAGCGGTCCGGCCTTCCCGAGGCCGCGGTGGACTCCGTCGATACCGCCCATAGCGCTTCGAGCCGGGGCCAGCGCTTGCGCCATACGCCTATGGGAGGATCCCTGGCACCATCTCGGGTGCCCATCGTCCCTGGGTCGTCAGGTGGACGTAGCCTCGCGTCCGTCGGCCGTCGGCCGTCGGCCGTCTACACGGTCAGGCCGCCGGTGCGCGCGAGTACCACAAGATCCTCTCCGCCGGATAGCTTTGGCTTCGCCACGATCCCAGGCTACGAACGGAGCGAACGGAGCGACCTGATCGTCCAGCCGTCCCTGCGGCTGGGTGCGCTGCGAGCCCACTTGAGCGCGAGGCGGATGCGATCGCGGAGCGCATCGTCCGGGCTGAGCCGGCGGCGGGGGCCCCGCCGTCGGCCAGCGGCCCCGGAGTCCAGCGCAGCTGCTGCACTGACTGCGCTGCCCAGGAGGAGCACCAGGGCGCCGGCAAGCGTGCGGAGTTCGACGGCGAGGTACTCGGCAAGTTCACCGCCGCCGTGGGGCGGATGACACCGGCGACCGGAGCCCGGATACGCTCACTGTTCGGTCAGGGCGTACCGTTGCCTGATTCCGAGCGGGCGTTCTTCGAGCCCCGGCTGGGGCACCCGCTTGGCGGGGTGCGTATTCACACCAGCCCTGAGGCAGGGGAAGCAGCGCGTGCGATAAGCGCCCGCGCCTTCACCCATCGCACCGACGTGGCCTTCGCACCGGGCGAGTACGCACCCTGGACCAGCGCCGGCCGACGGCTTCTCGCGCACGAACTCGTCCATGTGGTCCAGCAGTCGGGCCTGACCGGACCCCCGGTGCAGCGCGATCTGGCCACGCCGCCGCCAGCCACGCCGCCTGCGGCCCAGGCCGTCCTGACCCACGGCCAGGTCCTGGCTGCCCTGGCCTTTAACCGCGCCCGATACGATCCGGTCCGCACACGCCTGATCCAGGACCTTGTCGGGTCCACGCCCACCGGCATCTGGACCGAGGACGATATCGTGCTGATCGGCGAGCTTCAGGAGAGCTATGGCCTGACGAAGGACGGGATGGTCGGCCCGGTTACCTTCCGCTTCCTTGACGCGGAGGTCCGGCGCGAGGGAATCTCGCATGCAGACGCCCACTGCCTGCTCGCTTTCCAGGTCCGCAATTTTGGCGTCGCAGACGCCGGCCACGTCGGCGGGCATCGAAATATCCAGGGTCATTTCGAGGTGGACGCGCGGTTCTCGCGCACCTGCGGCTGTGCGCACTACCAGTATCGCCAGTTCATTCGCGGCCATGCCATCCGGCGCCCGGCAGCCGGCGGACCGCCCGTCAACCTCGGCCTGATGTTCAGGATCCCCGGTGGCGGCTTGCCGGCCGCGTTCGTCGAGGACGGGGACGTCACCGATCCGATCGTCAACTACGGCCACCGCGCCGACCCAGCCGAGGCGGCCCCCGTCAACCGCTACGTCGACGACGGGGGCGCCGATGATCAGGCGGCCGGCTGCCATTACCAGAATTCGGACTTCCCTGGCGGCCCACTTCCCTTCACGCCGGGCGACGCACTCGATATCGACATCAACTTCCGCGGCGAGATTCAGCGAGATGGACGGGTGGTGCAGACCAAATTCTGGTCAGGGATCCGTGGCGTGTTCACATAGCCTGCCGACCCAGGTGGCTGCGACGGCAATGGCGCGTGTGGCAGGTTGCGCAAAGAAAGATTGTGCCGCGTAGAGGCGAGGAGAGCAATGCGAGCCAATGCCGCCAGGGCTGCCCACGATATCCAGCGGTCCAAGCGCTCCGCACCAGCCGTCACCACGCCATCCTCGATGGCGCATCGGCCGCCGGGTGCAGTCGTGCGGACGCCGCCAGCCGGTGTGAGAGGGCTCGCACCGAGCCATCGGCCGCCGGGGCCGGGCGCTCGTGCGCTGTTCGAGTCGCGGTTCGCCCAGGATTTCAGTCACGTTCGGGTGCATACGGCTGAGAGGGCCTCGTCCGCTCCCGTCGCCGTCGGACGGGCAGATGACGTATTCGAGCACGAAGCACAGGCGACGGCCGATGTGGTTTCGCGAGGCGGCACCGCATCGCTGCCCGAACCTCAGCAGGGCACGATCGGCAACTCGACGCTCGCGCGGATGTCGGGTAATGGCCTCCTGCGCGGCGAGGGGGAGGCACTCGATCATGACGTACGCCGCACCATGGAGCCATGCCTCGGCTTCGATCTCGGCGGCGTGCGCGTGCATCGCGGCGACACCGGGGCCACGGCCACGACCGCACTGAACGCCCGCGCCTTCACCGTCGGCCGTGAAATCGTGTTCGCGCCCGGCGAGTTCCGTCCCCGCACTGCGTCGGGACAGCGGCTCCTCGCGCATGAGCTGACCCACGTCGCGCAGCAGGCGCACGCCGGCACGCCTGTCGTGCAGCGGCAGCCGAAGCCCGATACTGAGCCGTGGCTGAAACAGGTCGACGACATCCTGCCGCGGAACGTAGGACTGCTCGTCTACATGGACCGGATCGGGCAGCTCACAGACCAGTTCACAACCGACCAGCTCAACGAGCTGATCGGCTTGATCCACGCGAACCCCGGCGCGGCGAACTTCACCCGTGCCGAGGCCGGCGTTCCCGGCATCTTCGCGCTGAACGATACGCGCATCGGCAAGCGCCTCGACGTTGCCGCCGCGCGCTTTCTCCTCCAGAGGTTCCCGGCGCACCCCCGCACGCCGCGCAAGTCGGACGAGAAGGAAGCCGCGGTGTTCTCCGAGGCGGTCGTGCGCGACGCGTACATTCGCTTCCACTACAACGCAATC
Source organism: uncultured Actinomycetota bacterium (assembly GCA_963844625.1). Taxonomy (GTDB): domain Bacteria; phylum Actinomycetota; class Actinomycetes; order Streptosporangiales; family Streptosporangiaceae; genus Palsa-504. The sequence continues at coordinate 166,526 of CAWJPF010000012.1, forward strand.
CTGCCCGAGAAGGACGATCCGGTCCCGGCGGACCTGCCGAACAAGATCCGCGAGAATTGCATTGCTATCATCCACGCCCTAGCGCCGAAGCTGTTCACGGACGATTCAGTCGTGAAAAAGGTCGAGAAGAGCTTCAAGAAGCTCAGGGAAAAGGGACAAACCTACACGATCGTACATACCGGCGATGCTCTAGCCGGTATCGGCGTCGCCGACCCACGCGTCGAGGTCAAGTTCAAAGACGCCGCTGGCAAGACGACCAACGGCGACACGGAGCCGACCACCCTCGCCAGCAGCGCGTGGGACAAGGTCATGGACAAGGTAGGGAGCGAATACGGCTGGCATATCTTCGGGATGGCGATCATGGACGGGTATCACAGCGTCACGCTGTTCGTCGACAATCAGCCGGATGGCAAGACGCTCTACTGGGCCGACCAATGGAGGATCGACCCAGGTGATAACTTCTTCGAACTCCCGGGCGCGATCTCTGGATTTCGCCAGTACGAGAAGAAGGGGTTCGACATGTTCATCGAGAAGATGACCAACGGCTGGTGGAACGATGTGCATCGGCCGGACTCGAAGTGCGGCCAGGCGAAGGGGCATAAGTGGGACTCCGGGTGCCGCTACAGCGCCACGCTGATGCTCTGGCAGCTGCGGAAGGTCGTCCAGCCGTAACGAAGAAACACGATCTACATCGTCTCGACCTCGCCTTCAGCGTCCCGGCCGTGATCGTCGGCGTCGCGGCGAGCCTCAATCATGAATGGGTTCAGTTGCACAACCGATCGGGCTCGGCAAGGGCACCGGTACGCAGACAGACCGGTACTGGAACCGCTCCTGGTACGTATGGAACGGAACCGTCATCGACCAGTGTTCCTACCAGGACACTAGCCAGGGCTATACGTACTGCTAAGGCGGTAGGAGCAGAGGCAAACAGGTTGAGCCCCAGCGCTTCTGAGAGGTACCTGGTGACGTGTCGTCCCCGCACGCTGTTGCCGGCCGCATCGAGGGGCGGGGAGAACGTGCCGATGCTCCCCTTGCCCGGCGAAACAGTCACGATGCCTCCGGCGACCCCGCTTTTACCGGGGAGACCTACGTCGTAGAGCCACTCGCCAGACTGCTCGTAAAGTCCGGCCGTGGCCAGTACGGCCAGCACTCGCTTGCAGTAGCGGGTGTCAACGGCTTGCTCACCGGTGACCGGATTCACTCCGCCATTCGCCAGCGTGGCTCCCATCACCGCAAGGTCTCGGGCGCTGACGCGCAGAGAACATTGGCGGGTGTAGACGTCGGTGGCGAGATCGGGGTCGCAGTACATGCGGCCATAGCCGTCGAGAAGGTGGGCGATACCCCGGTTGCGGTCGTTGGTCGCCGCCTCGGATTCGTACACGTCATCGTCCATCACCAATCGCCGCCCGGCGAATCGTGACATCGCGGCGACGATGCTTCCGAATTTCTCGTCAGCGGTCGCGCCCGGCACCAGGCTGGTGGTTGCCATGGCACCGGCATTGACCAACGGGTTCATCGTGCGATCGGCGTTGAGCTCGATGGCCATCACCGAGTTGAAGGGCAGGCCTGTGCTGTTGACGCCTAGTTTGCGGCGCGCCTCATCATGGCCAAGGGTGTGACAAACCAGGGCGAAGACAAAAAGCTTGGAGATGCTCTCGATGGCGAACTCCTGGTCAGCGTCGCCAACCGAGAAGACCCGCCCGCGAACCCCGGCAACACACACGCCGAAGGCGCTGGGCGACGCCGCTGCCAAGGCAGGAATATAGTCGGCGACCGCCCCCTCGCCGAGATGGCGATAGCGCTCGTAGCCAGCGAGGATGAGGGCCTGCACGTCAGTATCGGGCGGGAGCTCCCCCGTCGATACTCGTTCGGTCTCAGGGTGGTCGCCGGCGAGGGGAGCGTGGTCCATGTTCATCCTCTGGCTGGCGAGTGCTGGCTGACCTCCACCGATGGCCGGGCTCGGCCGGACCGATCGTATCGGGCCGGCCGGTGGCCTGTCACTGCCGCCTCCGCCACCGGCGCAGGAACGGGGTCCGGCCGCCCGGATGACGGACCGGGATGCCTTCGCGGCGCATGAAGCCGCGGACGGTGATGGCGGGCTGGCCGGTGAGCAGCGGCAGCCTGACGGGCATCGCACCTTCCGGCTGCCGCCGGGCGAACCCCTGCCGACCAGCTACGACCAGGGTCTCTATCAGCAGGTATTCGGCGCGCGGCACGAGCAACTTCCGGGCGGTTCAGCGATGCACCGCGGGCCGCCCCGGGCCTGATTCACGGTGGCGTATATTAGCGCTGGCGATGAAGCTCGCCATAACCGCGCGGCGGCAACCGCGCTGATGGCTTCTACCCCCTGTTTATGGCATTCAGTGCCGTGAGGGTAGGAGGCATCACAGTGCATGAGGTTCTAGAACCGCCAGGTCATGATCCGCGGGCTGCGCGATGAGCGCGGCCCTCCCGATACCAGTTATCCAGCTCCTGCAGGTGCTGACGATCGCGATCGGCGCGCCGGGCGTCACCGGGGTGATCGCCAAGGTGGAGGCGCGGCTGCAGGGGCGCCGGGGCCCGCGGGTGCGGCAGCCGTACTACGACCTGGCCAAGCTGTTCCGCAAGGAGGCGCTGGCCCCGGCGGGTGCGAGCTGGTTCTTCCTGGCCGCGCCGCTGATCGCGGTGACGGCCTACCTGACCATCCCGCTGCTGATCCCGGTGCTGACCAGCTACGGTCTGCCGCTGGGTTATATGGGCGACATCCTGGGCGGCGGGTTCCTGCTGTCGCTGGCCAGTTTCGTCATCGCCGCGGCCGCGCTGGAGACCGGCGGCCCGTACGCGCAGCTGGGCTCGAGCCGGGCCAAGACGTTCTCGGCGATCACCGAGCCCGTCGTGCTGTTCGTGGTGTTCACGGTGGCCCTGCTGACCGGCACCGACCTGCCGTACGCGCTCGCCGCCACGGTCCGGTCCAGCGCCGGGCAGGTCATCCGACCGGCGCACCTGCTGGCCGCGGCCGCGCTGTTCATGGTGATCCTGCTCGAGACGGGCCGGATCCCGGTCGAGACGCACACCGGCACCAGCGAGTTCGGGATGATCGGGGAAGCCAGGTCGTTCGAGCATTCCGGCCCGTTCCTGGCGCTGATCAAGTGGGGCAGCGAGCTGAAGCAGCTGATCCTCTACACGATCCTGGCCGACGTGTTCCTGGCGCCGTGGGGGCTGGCGTCCAGCCAGCGTCTCGGCTCCGTCATCTTGGCCATCGTGGCGCTGCTGGCCAAGGCCTGCGCGGTCGGCTGCGTGGTGGCGGTCATCGACAACTCCTTCGCCAAGCTGCGCCTCTTCAAGATCACCGAGTTCGCGGCGGGCGCCTTCCTGCTCGCCGTGCTCGGCGTGTTCACGCTGTACCTCGGGGGTGGGTGATGAACGGGGCGCAGGCGCCTGGCGTCTACGAGGGCGCGGCCAACGTGATCGCCGCGGTGATGCTGCTCATCGAGTTCGGCATGCTGCGCCAGGCGCTGGTCCGGGACCAGGTCCGGCTTTACGCGGCGCAGTCCGCGCTGATCTCGGTGCTGGCGATCGTGATCGCCGCGGACCGGAACCTGCCCGACCTGTACGCGCTGGCGGCGCTGTCCGCGGGGCTGAAAGTGGTGGCCGTACCCCTGGTGATGCGCCGCCTGCTCCGCGGCACCGGTCTGGACGAGGAGGAAACCGCCGGCGTCGCGGGCAGCAACACGCTGAGCCCCGCCACCGCCGTGCTGGCCGGGATCGTGCTGGCCGCGTTCGGGTTCTTCTGCTTCGGCGCCATGGGTATCAAGGGTCCGGCCGCTCCCGCGCTCGCGCTCGCGCTCGCGGGCGCCATGGTGCTGGTCTCCTTCGCGCTGATGATCGTGCGCCGCGACGTCGCGTCCCAGGCCATCGGGTTCTTCTCGCTGGAGAACGCGATCTCGCTGGCGGCGCTGGTGGTGGCGTCCGGGCTGCCGCTGATCCTGGAGACCGCGTTCCTGTTCGACCTGCTGGTGGCGGTGGTGGTGTTCGGGATGCTGATCCGGGCGTATCACTCCCGGTCCGAGTCACTGTCCACGGCCGACCTGACCAAGCTGCAGGGGTGAGCCGATGATCGCCGTCATACTCGCCCTGCTGATCGTCCCGCTGGCCGCGGCGACAGCCTGTGCCGTGCTGCCCGCGAAGCTGGCCCCCGCGGTCACGGCGGTCTCGGGCGTCGCGTGCTTCGGGCTCGTCCTCGCGCTGATTCCCGCCGCCGTGCACCGGGACCTCGATTACCTTTCCTACCTCCGAGTCGACGCGTTGAGCGAGATCTTCCTGCTGGCCACGGGCTTCCTGTACGGCGCCGTCACGGTGTACTCGGTCGGCTACACCCAGCACCACGACCTCGGCGAGGACCAGTACCACCGGGACCGCTACGCGAGGCGCTTTTACGCAGGCCTCAACCTGTTCGGCTGGGCGATGCTGGCCGCGCCGATGATGGGCAGCCTGGCGCTGCTGTGGATCGCCGTGGAGATCACCACGATCGTCTCGGCGCTGCTGGTCGCGATCGAGAACACTGACCGCGCTACCGAAGCGGCCTGGAAGTACCTGCTGATTGCCAGCGCGGGACTCGGCCTGGCCCTGCTCGCGACGGTGTTCGCCTACTTCGCCGGGTCCCAGGCGCTGGGCGAGCACTACAACCTGGCGATCAGCCCGCTGATCGCCAGCGCCGCGCACCTGCCGCATACCCCGGTGCGGCTCGCCTTCATGCTGGCCGTGCTCGGCTACGGCACCAAGGTCGGTTTCTTCCCGGTGCACACCTGGCTGCCGGACGCGCATTCGGAGGCGCCCACGCCGGTCTCCGCGCTGCTGTCCGGGTCGCTGCTCGCGACCAGCTTCTACGCGATCCTGCGGTATTACCAGGTGGCGGCGATCAATCTGGGCAGCGGCTTCCCGCGCGACACGCTGCTGGCCTTCGGGGTGGCCTCGCTGCTGCTGGCCGCGCTTTACGTGTTCGGCCAGCGGGACATCAAGCGGCTGCTCGCCTACTCCAGCGTGGAGCACATGGGCATCCTGGCCATCGGGGTGAGCTTCGGCGCCCCGGTGGCGCTGGCCGGGGTCCTGCTGCACGTGCTGGCCCACGCGGCCGCCAAGGGCAACGCGTTCATGGGCGCGGGCGTGTTCACGGTGAAGTTCGGCACTAAGCAGATATCGGCCCTGGGCGGCGGGCTGGACCTGCTGCCGTGGAGCGGCCCGTTGTTCCTGCTCGCGGTGTTCGCGCTGTCCGCGATGCCGCCGTCGGGTATCTTCCGCAGCGAGTTCCAGATCGTCTACGGCGGCCTGGGCTCGGGCCATTACGCGGCCGCGGCGGTCCTGGTCGCGCTGGTCACCGTGGTGTTCTTCGGCCTGACCGCCGCGGCCACCCGGATGCTGTTCACCCCGGCCTCGACCCCCTCGGCCCGCGCGCTGGCCCGCAGCGAGCCCAGTGCCTGGATGGTGGTCCCGGCGGTGGCCGGCGTCGCCGTCCTGTTCATCCTCGGCCTGCATCCGCCCGGCGAGCTCACCGAGCTCATCGCCCGCGCCGTGACCCAGCTGGGGGCGACGCGATGACCGGCACGATCATGCATCCTGGGGTGAAGGCGCTGTGGGACGAGGTTGAAGCCCGGGTCGACGCGGGGGACAGGTTCGCCGGCCTGTTCGCCACCAAGCTGGCCGGGGCGGCGCCGCTGACGCTGTCCGTGCACGTGGCGAGGGCAGGCGGCATCGACACGCTGGAAGCGATGCTGCCGCCGGGCGCGGAAAGCTACCCCGCGCTGACCCCGCGGCTGGGCGCGGCGTTCTGGTACGAACGCGAGATCCACGACGCCTTCGGGATCGTGCCCGAAGGTCATCCGCGGCTGGCGCCGCTGGTCCGGCCAGGCTCGCCGCACACCAGTGCCCTGCCCAGGCACGTCACCGGCTACGGCCTGTTCACGATCCCCCACGGCCCGGTCCGCTCCGGGGTGGTGGAATCCATCGAGTACCTGGTCGAGACGCCGGGCGAGGCGATCCCGCACCTGAACATGCGGGTGTTCTACAAGCACCGGGGCGTGCAGGACAGGTTCACCGGAATGACCGCGGCCGACGCCGTGCTGCTGGCCGAGCGGGCCGAAGGCATCGCCTCGGTCGCCCACGCCGTGGCCTTCAGCCACGCGATCGAGCAGATCGCCGGCTGCGAGCCGCCGGTGGCCGCGCAACTGATCCGGGTGCTGCACGCCGAGCTCGAGCGGATCGCGAACCACCTCGACGTCGCGGTCAGGCTCGCCGACGCGGCCGGGCTCGCGGTGGCCACGGCCCGGCTCGCCCTGCACAAGGAACGGGTGATGCGGCTGGTCAGCAGGCTGTGCGGCACCCGGTTCGGCCGCGGCGTGGTGGTGCCTGGCGGGGTCACCGCGGCGCCGCTGCTGCCGCCGGGGCAGATCCGCGCCGAGATCGACCGGCTGGCCAAGCCGATCGCCGACGAGGCCGCCGCGCTGATGTCGACGTCCTCGTTCCTGGACCGGCTGCGCGGCACCGGCCCGCTGACGCCCGCGCGCGCCCGGCAGCACGGGGCGCTCGGCCCGATCGGGAAGGCCGCCGGGTTCGCCGACGACGGCCGCCTGGCCCGCCCCTACGACGGGTACCGGGCCCTCGCCGAGCCGTCGGCCAAGCCGCACGCCGCCGGTGACGCGCTGGCCCGGCTGCGGGTGCGGTGGGACGAGGTGGACTCCTCGTTCCGCCTGCTCCGGCTGGCCGCCGATAATTTTTCGGCCGAACGGTCCCGGGATCTCCTGGCCGTCCCGTGCGATTTCTCCCGTGGCGTCCATTCCGGTGACGGGCGCGCCGTCGGCTGGGCCGAGGCGCCGCAAGGTGAGGTCCTCTACGACGTGCGCCTGGCGGCCGGGCGCATCATCCGCTGCCATCCCAGGTCCGCGTCGTTCCACAACCTGGTGCTGATGCACGAGGTCTTCAAGGGCGACATCCTGACCGACTTCCCGTTCATCGAAGCCAGCTTCGGCCTGTCGGTCGCGGGGGTAGCCCTATGAGCATCTGGGTCCTCCGCGGCCTGCGCGACGGCGTGGTCACCACCAGCTGGCCGGCCCGTCCCGACGACTACGCCGGCACCTGGCGCGGTCCCGCGCGTCCGCTGCTCGCCGCCGTCAGCTCCGACCCCGGTCCCGCCGTTGAGGCCCTCTGCCCGACCGGCGCGATCGCCGCCGAGCGCAGCGGAAACGTGCGCGTCGACCAGGGCAAATGCATCCTGTGCGGCCATTGCGTGGCCGAACGCCCCGACGTCTTCGCCTGGTCCCAGGGCGCGGACGGTCCCGGCGCGGCCGCGCTGAGGCGGGACCAGCTGATCGTGCCCGAACTCCCGGAGACCGACGAGGCGATCGAGGCGGCCCGGGCCCGGCTACGGGAGCGGACCGCCGCGCTGCGCCGCAGCGTGCACATCCGCCATGTGGACGCCGGGTCGGACGGCAGCGAGGAGTGGGAGATCCAGGCCCTGCTCGGTCCCGTCTACGACATTCACCGGCTCGGGGTGTTCTTCACCGCGAGCCCGCGTCACGCCGACGTGCTGCTCGTCACCGGGGCGGGCGCGCGCGGCATGGCCGGCCCGCTGCGCACCACTTACGACGCGATGCCGGATCCGAAGATCGTCATCGCGACGGGCACCGACGCCGTCAGCGGCGGCCTGCTGAGCGGCAGCGACGCTACCACCGGCGGAATCGCCGCCACGGTCCCGGTTGATGTCTGGCTGGCCGGCTCGCCGCCCAGCCCGTTCGGAATCATCAATGCGCTGCTGGTCGCGGTGGGAAAGCTGGCGTACGGCGGGAGGGGGTCGCGGTGAGCGGGCTGTTCGCGGCGGGGCTGATCCTGCTGGCCCTCGCGGCCCTGGCCGATCTAGCCGGCGGACGGGTCGCGCGGTTCATGGGCTCCGGGCCGCTCTACCTGCTCGGCGCCGCGGGCTCGGCGTGCCTGGCCGTGCTGGGCGGGTTCGCCCTGACCGGGCGGTCCGTGCAGCTCGGCGTGGGCGGCTGGCTCGGCCAGGCGGTGCCTGGCCAGCAGACGGCGGGCCTGGCCGCCGACCGGCTGTCCGGCCTGTTCCTGGCGATGGCGTTCGGCGCGGCCGTGCCGGTCTCGGTCGCGTTCGCCAGCTGGGCGGTATTGCCTCGGGGCGACGATCCCCCCCAGACCCCCCCTGCTCACGGGGGGGCTGCCCGCCCCCCCGTACCCCCCGGGCCCCCCTGGGCCCCCGGCGGGGGCTGGGCGCGAGCTACGCGCTGGCGCTCGGCTCGGTCGCGGTGATCGTGACGGCGCAGGACGCGTTCACGTTCCTATTCGGCTGGGAGGGGCTGACGCTCGCCTTCTACCTGCTGGCCGGATCGGAGCGGGACAAGCCGGGGCGAGCCGGCGCGGCCCAGGTCACCTTCGCATTCGGCAAGGTCAGCGGGGCCGCGCTGCTGATCGGGCTGCTGCTGCTGGCGACCAGGTCGCACTCGATCATGCTGGCGTCCTTCGCGCACGTCCCCGCCGGCGCGGCCCGGACCACCGCCCAGGTACTGCTGCTGGCCGGCTTCGCGATCAAGGCCGGGCTGGTGCCGTTCCAGATCTGGCTGCCGCGCGGCTATTCGGCGGCACCGGGCCCGGCCCGCGCGATCATGGCCGGCGTGTGCGTCAACGTCGCCTTCTACGGCATGTGGCGCACGCTGGCGCTGCTCGGGCGGACACCGGGCTGGCTGGTGGGCGTGGTGCTCGTGCTCGGCGCGCTGTCGGCGCTGCTCGGCATCGCCCACGCGGCGGTGCAGAACCGGCTGTCCCGGGTGATCGCCTACTCCAGCGTCGAGAACAGCGGGCTTATCGTGACCGGCTTCGGGGTCGCGCTGACCGGTGCGGCGGTCGGGGACCGCCGCCTGGTCACGGTCGGGCTGCTGGCCGCGACGCTGCAGATGGTGGCGCACACGATGGCCAAGTCGCTGCTGTTCACCTCGGTCGCCGGGATCGAAGCGGCAGGGGGCAGCGACGATCTTGAGGACCTGCGAAGGCGGGCGCGGCACACCCCGTGGAGCGGCTTCGGCCTGGCCATCGGCTCGGTGACCCTGGCCGGGCTGCCGCCGACGATAGGCTTCGTGTCCGAGTGGTTCCTGCTCGAGTCGCTGATGCAGCAGTTCCGCGTGCCCGGCCTCGGCTACCGGCTGGTTCTCGCCCTGGCTGGCGCCGCGGTCGCGTTGACCGCCGGCTTCGCCGGCGTCACCTTCGTCCGCCTCGTCGGCCTCATCGGCCTAGGCCGCGGAACGGACCAGCGCCTGCCCGCGCCGTTCGCTGGCCGCGGCCCGGCCGAGTGCGGCTGGGCCGGGCGGGCGGCGGTGGTCGTGCTCGCCGGGTGCTGCCTGGCGATCGCGGCGGTGACCCCGCTGGAGATCCGGGTGATCGCCGCCGGGCTGTCGCCGGACGTGCCGAGCGCGCTGACCATGGGCGCGCTGAAGTCGCCGTGGGTTCTGCAGCCGGTGTTCGCCGGGTTCTCTATCCTGTCGCCGTCGTGGCTGTGGCTCGAGATGCCCGTGATGCTGCTCCTGGTCGGGTTGTTTACCTGGGCCGTGTCCGGCCGGCGGCTGTTCCGGGTGCGCCGGGTTCCGGCCTGGCGTTCGGCCACGATCGGCGTGGACGGCGCCGATTCCTACACCGCCTTCGGCTACGCCAACCCGACCCGCCGGGTGCTCGCGGGCGTCCTCGATACCCGCTCCGAGGTGCGGCAGATCATGCTGGCGGAGAACGGCCGCGACGACGGCACCGGCGTCCCGGACAGGCCCGACCCGGAGGAGACCGGACAGGCCGCGCACCTGCAGTACGCCTCTGATGTGATCGAGGTGGTGGAGGCCTACCTGTACCGGCCCGCGTACCTGGCGTTCATGTCAGTCGTGGTGGTCGCGAAACGGCTCCAGTCCGGCCGTCTCGACGCATACCTGGCGTATATGCTCATCGCCCTGATCGCGATCATCGCCGTGGTGACCGCTTTGGCCTGAGCGTCCATCGGTGTCGGCCAGCCGCCGCGCCCTTCGGTATTGTCGGCCTGTCGGGCCGTGGAAGTGGCGCTGCGGGCTGGTTTGGCTCGTTGAGGTGACGATCACGGTGCCTGCCGCGGGGTTTGCGCCTGGCGGGTCCGGCTGGCATCACGGTCACCGGGCCGGGCGGGTCCGGTGAGGAGCTGGCCCTGGGCTGCGAAGAGGGCGAGGACCTCGCCGACGGCAGGTTCCCGGGTGCCGGGCTCGGGCACCGGCAGGTGGGCCTGGATCTGGTAGCGGTTGCGGCGGCCGTCCTTCTGCCTGATCACGTAGCCGGCCTCGGCGAGGTCGGTGACGATGCCGTGGGCGCTGCGCTCGGTGATACCCAGGCTGGCCGCGATGTCGCGCAGTCTTGCGCTCGGGTCGTGCGCGATGCACACCAGCACCCGGGCGTGGTTGGTCAGGAAGCCCCAGCTCGCCATGCAATGATCCTACTACGTTTCTTGAAAAGCATTGCTAGTTTCAGATTACGAACGTAGGCTTTGAGCAGGCTCCGAGATCAGCCTGCCGGCCGCTGCCCCAGGTCCCCGCACGGGACGGGCTCACGTGACCGGCGGGAACGGCGCCGAGGGGTTCTGGTGCGCGGCCGGAAGGGCCACACGCCGGCCCATCCCGACCAGGAGACGGTTGTTCGCCTTTCGCTGGACACCATCACCACGCGCGTCGACGGTCGCGTGCTGCACGCGACCGTCGACGCGCCGCCCCGGACATCGGCAGCGGTGGCCGGTCAGCCTCCCGGATCCGGCTGTCCCAGCGGTGGTAGTAAGGACGCACGCCGAAGGCCTTCGCCACCACCCACAACGGCGGGAGCATCAGGTTCTGCAGGCCGATGGGCGGCGAGGTGACCCGGCTTTCGTGGCGGAAATGCCAGAAGGTGGCGCCCAGCTGGAGCGGGTTACGCGGCGCGCCCCTGGGTGTGGTCCTGCCATCAGCGGCCAGGCCCGCGACCGCCTCGTGGAACTCCTTGCTCCGCAGCGCTGGCCGCAGCTCCACCACCGCCTGGATCTCGGCGCGTCCGGGGTTTGCCTCGGAATGGCGCACCCCGGCGGGCACGACTACCGTCTCGCCCGCCCCGGCCAGGAGTTCCGCACCGTCGAGAGTGAACCGGGCCTGGCCGGAAGTAATGATGAAACGCTCCTCCTGGCGGGGATGGACGTGCTCGGTGACCACCCCGCCGGGCACGCTACGCCAGCTGAACCGGACCAGCTGCCCGTCGCTGTCCTCAGCCACCGCGGTGAACTCAATCCACTCGCCAGTAGCCCGGTTAAAGAAGGGCCGGAAGCCGGTCATCGCGCCCTCAGCCCGGCGAGCCGTGGCGGGTCTGGCCGAACAGGTCCCCGGCTCGCTGGGGAGGTCATGGCGTTCATCGCCTTCGGTCTGGATGTCATGGCGTGCCCGGCCGGGTCCGGTACCAGGCAACGGTCGCGGCAATGGCGGCGGCCAGCGGGGTGCCGGCCGCTCCGAAGACGGACTCGTACCTGCTGGTGTCCAGGACGAAAGGCTCGTCAAACTGGTAGGACGTTTCGGCCAGCCCCCGCATCATCGGGTTGACCAGCCCCAGGACGCGCAAGGCCAGCTTGGGCACCGGGCGGACGCCGACTGGATGCCCGACCTGGACGGCCACCAGATCCAGAAGCGCCCGGGTAGTCACGGTCTGCGGGCCGGGCAGGTGCCACACCTGCCCGGCCGCGCGGGCGTCGGTGCCTAGGGTGACCAGGCCAGCAGCAATGTCGGGCACGTAGCTATAGGTATGCGGCAGATCAGCATTGCCGATGAAGTCGGCGCGCCGGCCGGCCAGGGCGTTGCCGAAGACCCGCTCGCCGAGCGTTGACCCCTGGGTGACGCCGGCGCCGAAGAAATCCGAGGCCCGCCCGATGGCGATGCGAACCCGGCCGGCTTCGGCGGCGGCGAGTAGTTCCTCAGTCATGGCCGCCCGGGTCCGGCCCTTCACGGTCGTGGCGGCCAACGGCAAGTCCTCGGTCATCGGCCTGCCCCCGGTCGAGCCGTAGCCGTAGAGGTTTTCCAGGCTCACCAGCAGCGCGCCGGCGCGTTCAGCGGCCGTCAGCACGCCACGCTGCAGGGGCGGGAAGCGCTCGGGCCACTGGGTATAGGGAGCATTGAGGCACTGGTAGATGACTGCGGCGCCCTTCGCGGCATCGCTGGCCGCGTCAAGATCGGTCGCGTCGGCCGCTCGCCAGTCGGTCCCCTCTGCCAGGCCAGCCGGCCTGTGCCGCGACACTACCCGGACCGTGACGCCTCGTTCGGCGAGCAAGGCCGCGACCACGCGGCCGACCTGTCCCGCGCCGAAAACCACATGCAGCCCGTCATTGCCCGCGAGCGGAACCGGCGCGGCGGCGGCCTTGGCAGCACTCATTTCCGGTACGCCGTTAGATGATGTCGCCATGTGCCACCCTCGGCTTGACTCCGCGCAAGGCGCTACCGAGGTCCAGAGCAGCCGAAAGGGATATCAATTTCGTCCACACGCAGGATGGACGGGTAAACCTTCCTGGTTCGGACGCTACGCCCAATCCGCCGGACAGACAAGAACGCCGCGAGGAGTGGGGCCGCTTCGTCGCAGCGCGTCGGGAAGAAGTCGCCGGGGGATTCCTGGCGGGTGCAGTGCGGAATTACTGCGGTAGGCGCTTCTTCGCCTCTTCGTAGAGGTCGGCGGGGAGGGGCCCCGTCTCGGCTGTCGCGATGTTGGTGGCCAGGTGCGCCGGGTTCGCGGTGCCGACGATGGTGGTCGACAGGCCCGGGTGGCTGAGGGTGAAGCGGAGGACGAACTCCATCGTGGATATGCCCGCATCGGCGAGCAGGTCCTCGATGCCCGAGGTCTCCCAGTTCCGCTGGCCGCGGCCCGGCTCCTGGGTGAGCGGGCCGGTCCGCCAGTTCTTCTCCTCCGACGCCGCGCCACGGGCCGCGCCGCCCCGGATCAGCGTTCCCGCGCCCTTGCCCGCCGCCTCGGCGATGAGGTCCTCGTGGTCTCGCTGGACGGCCGAGTAGGGGATCTGGAAGGCGTCGAAAACGTTCATCGCGAGGTGGTCGGGCAGGTCAGGGAGGATGCCTGACATGCCGATGAACCGGACCTTGCCCTCGTCCCGCAACTCCTGGAGCGTCTGGACCGTGTGGTTCTCCTCCAGTGTGGCCCTGCTCGGGGACATGTGCACCTGGACGAGATCCAGGTGATCTGTACGGAGCCGCCGCAGCGACCGCTCGACAGCCGCACGGACGTTACCCGGGCTGTAGTCGTGCGGGTACGGCGGCGGCTCGTCCGCGGGCAGCTCGAGCAGACAGCCGCACTTGGAGGCGAGGAAGAACTCATCGCGCCTGTTCCCTACGTAGCGCCCGATGAGCTCCTCGCTGCGGCCGTAGTCGGGCGAGGTGTCGATCAGGTTGATGCCGCCGTCCAGGACCGCATTGAGCAGGCGCCCGGCGTCCTCATCCGCTATCTCAGGCCCCCTCGGCGCGCCTCGCAGCTCCATAGCGCCGTACCCGAGGATGGTCACATCCGCCTGCGTCCGGCCAAGTGGCCGCGTCATGATCGCCATGCGGTAACGCTATCCCAGCGGCGTCATGACGCATGGGGTTGAGTCGTCGTCACCGGATTCCGGTGATTGGCGTGGCGTTGACAGTGCGCGCGCTGGCCTGGTAGCGAGGTGACTGTGTCGCTGACAACGGGAAGCCAGTCGCCAGGGCAGGCCCCTGCGGCCGAGGAGCGAGCCGCCCTCGGGTTGATCGACCGGGGCGATCTTCTCGCTGCCCTTGATCGCGCGGCGGCGGGGCCGGTGACGATCATCTCGGCTCCGGCCGGCAGCGGGAAGACATCCCTGCTGCGGGCCTGGGCCGACCGTCAGCCCCATCGTCTCGCCGTCGTGCAGGTGCAACGCGACCAGCAAGACGCCCAGCAGTTCTGGCTGGCCCTGTTCAACGCGGTCCGTCATGCCGCCGGTGCCGCCGGCGACGCGGAACCGTCACTGGCCACACCTGAGTTCAACGCTCCGGCGATGGTAGGCCGGGTGCTCGCGGAGCTCGGCGACGTTCGCGGTGACATCACGCTGGTCATCGATGATCTCCACGAGCTGAACTCGCCAGCAGCTCTCGCTCAGCTCACGGGCCTGCTGACGAACCTTCCCGCGCATGCGCACGCGATCCTGGCCACGCGCCGTGATCTGCGGCTGCGCCTGCACCAGCTGCGGCTGGCCGGCGAGCTGGCTGAGATCCGCGGGACGGACCTGCGCTTCTCCGAGCGCGAGACGCGCGAGCTTCTCGATGCCTCCGGAATCACGCTGTCCTGGGCCGGCACGGCGCTGCTGCACCGGCACACCGAAGGGTGGGCCGCTGGCCTGCGGCTCGCGGCGCTGTCCCTGGCCGGTCACCTCGACCCGGAGCGGTTCGTGGCGGAGTTCTCCGGCAGCGACCGCACGGTGGGGGAGTACCTGCTCGCCGAAATGCTCGAACGCCAGCCTGCCGACGTCCAGGACCTGCTACTGAGCACATGCCTGCTCGACCGCGTCAGCGCGGAGCTGGCGGACCTGATGACCGGCCGCCCGGGCTCGGGACGGATCTTGCTGGACCTTGCGGACGCGAACGCGTTCGTGATGGCGCTGGATCCCGAGCGGACCTGGTTCCGCTACCACCACCTACTGGAGGATTTCCTGCGGCTGGAACTGCGCCGCACCCGGCCAGAAGATGTACCGGCGCTGCACCGGCGGGCGGCGGCATGGTTCAGCGAGCATGACCAGGTGGCCGACGCCGTCCGGCACACCCAGGCGGCGGGTGACTGGCCCGGCGCGGCCCGGCTGCTCGCCGACCATTCGCTCAGCCTGGCGCTGGACGGGCAGACACAGACGATCCAGGCGCTGTTGCGGGCCTTCCCGCGCGGCGCGGATCACCCCGAGCTGGCCCTGGCGCGCGCAACCGTCGACCTCCTCCAGGGGCGCCTGGACGAGGCGGCCGCGTATCTGTCAGTCGCCGAGATGTACGTCGAGACCGCCCCGCCGGATCGCCAGCGCCGTCTCCGGGTGGCGATCGCGTCGCTGAGGCTGTCGCTGGCCAGGCGGCGCGGTCACCTGTCCGACGTCATCCAACAAGCCAGATTCCTTGCCTCCCGGTCACCGGGCGGTCCAGATGAGGACGTCGCGCTGGGCAGCGACCTGCGCGCGGTGGCACTGATGAACCTGGGGACCGCCGAGGCATGGTCCCTGGGCCTTCCAGACGCTGAACGCCATCTCCAGGAAGGCGCCGCACTGGCCAGGGAAATCGGCCGCCCCTACCTCGAAGTCAACTGCCTCGCGCAGCTCGGCTTCGCGTCGAAGGTCCACTCGTTCGCCATCACTCAGCAACGCTGCCGCGAGGCGATCGCGCTCGCCGAGCGTTACGGCTGGGGCGCTGAGTCCATCCTCGCGCCCGCGCTGGTAACGCTGGCCGGCGCGCTGGTGTGGACGGGTGACTTTGACGAAGGCGAACGGTGGCTGCACCGCACCGCGCGGGCCCTGCAGACAGACACCGGGCCGGACATCGGACTCCTGCTGCACCAGACGACCGCGATACTGCAGGCTTGCCGCGGCCGCCATCTCGAGGCGCTCGAGGAGTTCACGGCGGCCGATCACCTGCAATCGCAGCTCGAGGGGCCGCACGCGCTGGCGAACCAGGTGACCGGCTGGCTGCTCGCCACGCAGGCGCGCCTCGGGATGCCCGGCGAAGCCGGCGCCGCGCTCGCGGCGCTTGCCCACGATCGGGCCCGTACGGGTGAGATCCGAAATGCTTACGCGGTGATCTGCCTCGCCGAAGACCATCCGGCCAGAGCTCTCGCCGCGGTGCAGGATGTCCTGGACGGCACGGCACCGGTCATCGGGTACGTCACGGTTGTTGAGGCTCAGCTGCTGGCCGGGCTCGCCCACCGCGAGCTCGGCGACCAGCGTGCGGCGAACCAGGCCGCGGAGCGCGCGCTCGCCCTGGCCGAACCCGACCGGCTGGTCCTGCCGTTCGCGATGACGAGCTCACGAGAGCTGCTCGAGGCCCTCCCGCGGCACGAGACCGCGCACGCCGCACTGCTCGCCGACATCCTCGACATCATGCACGGCTCACCCCCGGCGCCCGGCAGCCACTCCGCACCGCCCCGGACAGAAGAGCTCAGCCCCGGCGAGCTCAAGGTACTGCGATATCTCCCGACGAACCTGTCCCGGCAACAGATCGCCGGCGAACTATCCGTCTCCGCGAACACCGTCAGCACGCACATCCGCAGCATCTACGCCAAGCTCCAGGTCCGGGATCGCTCCTCGGCCGTGCTGCGCGCGCGGGAACTGCGGCTGCTAGCGGCCGGCCTTACCCGTTAGCGTGACGGTCACCGGATTCCGGTGATGCAGGTTCACCTGCCCGCCCGCGATCATGGGGTCATGGACCCGGCCCCCACTGGAAAGCTCGTGCTCACGTCAACCTTCCCGCTCGGCCAGATGCAGGTCCGGCGGTCAGGGTACGGTGCGATGCAACTCGCCGGCCCCTTCGCCTTCGGGACGCCACCTGACCGGTCCTCGGCCATCGGCGTGCTCCGGGCCGCGGTCGCCGCCGGAGTCGATCACATCGATACGGCCCAGTACTACGGCCCTGGCGCCGTCAACGACCTGATCCGCGAAGGGCTGTACCCCTACCCTGACGGGCTGGCGATCGTCAGCAAGGTCGCGGTCCGGCGAGACGACAGCGGTGCCGTCCTCCCGTTCGACGATCCGGACCAGACGGGCGCGTGGGCGCACGCTTTGATGACCAGCTGGCCGCGATGGCGGCGGCCTGCGACGAGGGCCTATCGCCGGGGTAGGCCTGAGTAACGTCAGCCTCGAACAGCTGCGGCACGCCGTGGCGGGGACCGACATCGTCTGCGTGCAGAACCTGTTCCACCTGGCCGACCGCCGCGGTACCCCCGTTCTCGAGGAGTGCCTCAGCCGTGGCATCGCGTTCGTGCCGTTCTGCCCGCTCGGCTGGCCGCGCGGACAGGACAACCCCGTCTTCACCAGCCCGGTCGTCACCCGGACAGCCGCCCGCCTCGGGGTCACGCCGGCGCAGGCCGCCCTCCAGTGGCTGCTGCAACTGGCCCCCAACGTACTGCTCATCCCCGGGACCGGCTCCGTCGCCCACCTGAGGGAGAATCTGGCCGCCGAAGGCGTCACCCTCGATCAGGAGGCGTTGCGCAGCCTGGACGGCGTTAGTCCGGAGTTGCCGTAGCAGGACCGGATCGACGCCGAGGCCGCCTTGGACGGGTTCTACGTGTTCCGCACCCCGTCCCTGCCGCCGAGCTCGACGCGCCCGCCGTGGTCACCGCGTACAAGAACCTCAACTACGTGGAACGGGACTTCCGGCACATCAAATCCGATGACCTGGACCTGCGGCCCGTCTTCCACCGGCTCGACGAACGCGTCAAGGCGCACGTGCTGATCTGCATGCTCGCCTGCCACCTGACCTGGCACCTGAACCACAACGATGCTCCATCGATGTTGCTATTACCACAGCGATGCTCCATCGTTGTGGTCGCCTCAGCCGCCGGGTGGTGCGGCCGGGGCAGATGAGGCGGCTGCGGCGGCGGCGGGGGCCGCCATGGCGTGGTCTTCGGCATCCGGCGTCCCGGCCGCGGCCTGCGGCCGTAACTCCGGGTTAGTGCCTGAGCCGGCCGGCGCGAGCACCACCGTCCGTTCGGAATAACTGAATTCTTTTTCCCGAACGGGCGGTGGTTTCACTTTCTCGTCAGCCGCTACCGGCCCGGGCCGATCGCGTAGACCTTGTTGTTCGTCACTGGGGCGCTTCCGAGGCATGCCGTACCACGGTATCCGGAGCCCCGGTAGATGCCGCCGGCAATCGAGGCGGTCAGGGCGTGACCACGAGTTTGCGTGGTGGGCCGGCCTTGAGGTGCTCCCAGGTCTGGCTGATGTCATCCAGCCGTGTTTGCTCCAGGTCCAAGGTGAACTTCCCGTCGGTCGCGTGCCGCATCAGCTGGGCGTAGGCGGCACGGCGCACCTCGGCGGGCGTGCCGACCGTACCCTGACCTGCGAGGGTAAGCAGCTTGTTGCGGATGGCGGCCGCGGTGATCGTGGACGTGGGCCCCGCGGAGCTCCCGACCTGGACGTACCGGGCGCCTATGTTCGCGTGGTCCATCGCATGGGGGGCGGGCTCGCCCCACAGGAAGTCAATGATCACGTCGTAGCCGCCGGGCGCCGCGGCGGCCAGGCCGGCGTCGATGGCCTGGTCATCGGCGAGGTCGACAACCGCGTCGGCGCCGCGGTCAGCGGCTTGCTCGAGGGCCTTTCCGCGGGCGGCCCCCACGACCCGGTTGGCGCCCAGGATCCGGGCGGATTGCACCGCCAGCTGGCCCGCCGAGCCGCCTGCCCCCAGGACCAGCACCGTCTCACCGGGCTGGAGGTGAGCGCGGTAGTCCAGCGCCAGCCATCCGACTAGCCCGGTCACCCCGAGGGCGGCGGCGAGGCCGGGGTCAAGGCCGGCCGGAACCGGGAAGCCGGCCCCATCCGGGACCGGCACCAGCTCGGCCAGCGCGCCGTACGGAGCGGGCGGACCGCCCAGGTAGCAGCGCGTGCCGTCACCGAGCTGCACGATCGCCTCGTAGCCGGCGATGTAAGGGGGCTGGAGCAGGCGAAACGGGAGCTGGTCGTTCACGATCGCGATATCGAGCGGATTCAAGGCCGCCGCGACCAGGGTGCCGACCGACAGGCCATGGCCGGGCTGCGGATCGGCGAACTGGTCAACGGCTGGCGTGGCGCCGGATCGGCGAATTACTGCTGCTCGCATGGAGCCAGACTGGCGTACGGCAAGGTGAGCAGGCATCACTTGATTCTGGTGATAGAGCCTGCCTGCGGAGCGGCGGCGACGCTGCCCGCGGTCGGGGACAGGTGCGGGGCGCCGACCCGGACCTCGCGGTTGACGCCGCCGTCTTCGGGGCGTTCATGAACTCCGGGCAGATCTGCATGTCAACCGACCATTCTAGGGAGAACCCGGTCTCCTGGCCGCTTCTGGCTGGCGACGGTCCGCCGGCTCACCCCGGACCGCAAAATCACCAGGATCAGGTGACAGCTGCTCACCATGACGGCCGCTACCGTCGGCTGTGTCTCGCGGTTCAAGGAGGACAACCATGACATCGCATGGCCATCCGCCCTTGACCGCGGCGGATGTTCCCGCTCTTTCTTACTCCTCGGCACCGGGGCGGTGGGTGCTGGCGATCACCGTGCTCGGTTCGGGGATCGCGGCGCTGGACGCCACGGTCGTCAACATCGCCCTGCCGACCATCGGCCGTGATTTTCATACCGGCATCGCTGCCCTGCAGTGGGTGATGACCAGCTATATCCTGACGCTGGCCGCGTTCCTGCTGATCGGCGGTTCGCTCGGGGACCGGTTCGGCAGGCGGAAGGTGTACCTGATCGGCGTTGTATGGTTCGCCCTGGCCTCGGCGGCGTGCGGGTTTGCCCCCAGCGTGGTTTTCCTCATCATCACCAGGGTGCTTCAGGGTGTCGGCGGGGCGCTGCTCACGCCCGGAAGCCTGGCGATCCTGGAGGCGTCGTTCACGCCCGCCGACCGGGCCCGGGCGATCGGGGCCTGGTCGGGTCTCGGCGGTGTGGCCGTCGCCGCCGGACCGCTGATCGGCGGCTACCTGATCTCGGCCGCGTCCTGGCGGTGGATCTTCTTCATCAACGTCCCCATCGCGGTCGTGGTCGTCGCGCTGGGCGCACGACACATCCCGGAATCGCGTGACCCGAGCACGACCGGCAGGCTCGACTACGCGGGGGCGCTGGCCGCAGTGGTATTCCTGACCGGAATCACGTTCGCGTTCATCGAGGCGCCCACGCTCGGCTGGGCGTCGCCGGCCGTGCTCACGATGGCGTTGCTGGGCGTGGCCGGGCTGGTCTCCTTCTTGGTCCGTGAGCACCGTGCGGCCGCACCGATGCTGCCGCTCTCGATCTTCCGGGAGCGGCAGTTCGCGGCGGCCAGCGCCGTGACGTTCATCGTGTACGGGGCCCTGACGGGAGCGACCTTCCTGCTTCCGGTGGTGCTGCAGGTCGTGTCGGGCTATTCGCCGCTCGCCTCCGGTCTCGCGCTGCTGCCGCTGACGGTCATCATGCTCGCGCTGTCGGCCCGCTCCGGGCAGCTTGCGGCCAAGATCGGCCCGCGCCTGCAGCTGAGCGTCGGGCCGTTCATCGTTGGCGCGGGCCTGGCCATGCTCACGTTCAGCACGTCAGGGTCGAGCTATGTAGCCGACGTGCTGCCCGCGGTCGTCGTCTTCGGGGTCGGGCTCGCGATCACGGTCGCGCCGCTCACCGCGACCGCGATGAGCTCGGCGCCCGCCCAGCACGCAGGCATCGCTTCGGCGGTCAACAATGATCTGGCCCGGTTCGGCGGCCTGCTGGCGGTCGCCATACTGCCGGCGCTGGCAGGCATCACCGGGCAGGCCTACCTGCACCCGGACGCGCTCGCCGCCGGATTCAGGATCGCGGTGCTCATCTCGGGCGGGTTGTGCGCCGCGGGCGGGCTGCTCGCCGCGGTCACGATCACCAACCCCCGCAGGGACTTCCAGCCGGCGGGAGAGCCCGCGCCGGAGCAGTACATGTACTGCGGGCTCGAGGCGCCGCCGCTGATCACCGGTCCCGCTGCCGCAGCACGCGGTTGACGTTCAGCCCGGCTGTCCCGGCGCTGCCGCTCACTGTCCCTCCGTTGGGAGAAAGCTTTTCGGTCAGCTGGAGTAGCGGCTCCGGCCCGCGCGGGTGGAGTGAAACCGGGGTTTCAGCACCCCGCAACTTACGTTCCGCAGGTGGAGCGGAGGCTTGGGCCGGATTAACGTGGCGGGCGTTTTGGCTGCTGGCCGGTTCGGTCGTGCTGGTCGCGTTCGGCGATGGCGGTGCCTAGTTTTTCCAGGTCGCTGAGGATCTCGCGGGCCTGCCGGGCGTTCGCGAGCCAGTCCTGGTAGCGGGCGGCCTGGCCGGGTGTCCAGATCCGGCTGATGGTCTTGCCGTTTTCGGTGCGGGTCCATTGCAGGTAGGGCCCGTGCAGCTGGGCTGGCTGGCGGTGGCAGCGGCAGGCCTGGTTGCCGCAGCGGGTGTAGCGGCGTGTCAGGGTGCCGGGCAGGGCGAAGCCCAGGCTGCTCAGGCGGCCGGCCAGGGCCCGCTGGGCGGCGGTTTCCTCGCCGGTGGGCTCGGCCATGGTCTCTCCCGGGGACTCGCTGGCGTGGGTGCTTGCCCGGATGTCTTGCAGTGGTTACGTTGCAAGTTACCGGGGCCGGGAGCGAACCGCAAGGAGCGACACGGTGCAGACGGCGCAGCAGCCAGGGCGCTGCCGGGCCGCGCCCGGGCAGGTCATCGTGGAAGAGGCCCGGCTCGCCGGGCTGCCGGTCATCAATACCGTGCTGGCCCGGCTGGGGCTTGACGGCATCCTGGCCGCGGGCCTGCCCGGGCCTGACCCCCGCTGCCGTACCGCCACCGCCACCGTGATCGGGGTGCTGGTCCGCAATCTCGCGCTCGGCCGCGAGCCGCTGTACGCGCTGGCGGGCTGGGCTGCCGGGTATGACGAGGCGCTGCTCGGGCTGGGGCCTGGCCAGGCGGCGATGCTGAATGACGACAGGGCCGGGCGTGCCCTCGACGAGCTGTACCTGGCCGACCGGGCCTCGATGACGACCGCGCTGTCGGTGGCCGCCGTCACCGGCTACGGCATCTCGCCGGCCGAGCTGCATAACGACTCCACCTCGCTGCGGCTGTATGGCGCCTACCGTGGCTGCGGCGCGGCTGATCCGGCCGGGAGCGCCGGGCCGGGCAGCGCACCCCCAGACGGCCCTGCCCGGCAGGGCGGGACCGGGCCCGCGCGGCCGGCCCGCGGGCATTCCAAGGACCGCCGGCCGGATCTGAAGCAGCTGGTGTGGATCTTGACCACCTGCGCCGACGGGGCGGTCCCGTTCACCTTCAAGATGGCCGACGGGAACACCGAGGACTCCACCACCCACATCGCCACCTGGACAGCCTGCCGCGCGATCGCGGGGCACCCCGGGTTCTTGTACGTGGCCGACAGCAAGCTCGCCACCACCGCGAACATGACCTACATCGCCGGGCAGGGCGGCCGGTTCCTGTCCGTGCTGTCCCGTTCCCGCAAGGAGGACAAAGACGGCCGCGACTGGCTGGCCGGCCAGGATCCCGGCTGGGCCGAGGTGACACGCCGCCCCGGCCGCCGCAAGCTCGGCCCGCCGGTCATCTACCACGCGGTACCCGCCCCGGCACCGTCAGCTGAGGGCTACCGGATCGTATGGATCCGCTCCTCCGCCAAACGCCGCCTCGACGCCGCCTCACGCAGCGACCGCATCGCCAGGGCCACCGCCGCCCTGCGCGAACTCGCCCAGCGGCTGGACGCCCCCCGCTGCAAGCTGAAGACCCGCGCCGCTATCGAGAACACCGCCCGGCAAGCCACCGGCCAGGCACGCCCCTGGATCCGCTTCGAGGTCACCGAGCAGGTCACCACGCAGACCAAGCAGGTCAGCCGCGGCCGCCCCGGCCCCCGTACCCGCTACCAGCACATCGAGCGGCACCGCTTCAGCCTGTCGTTCCGGGTCGATCAGGCCCGGGCCGCCCGCGACGCCGCCTCGGACGGCTGCTACCCCCTCATCACCAACGACACCGGCCTCACCCCGGCCGGGCTGCTAGCCGCCTACAAGCGCCAGCCCCGCCTCGAACGCCGCCACGCCACCCTCAAGGGCGTGCTGCGCGCTACCCCAGCCGAGCTGAAAAACGACACCCGCATCGACGCCCTCGGCTTCTGCCTCTACGTAGCGCTGCTCATCCACGCCCTCATCGAACGCGAACTGCGCAACGCCATGACCCAGGCCGGACTCAGGCACCTGCCCCTCTACCCCGAAGACCGGCCCTGCGCCGCACCCACCGCCACCCGGATCCTGGACATCCTCAGCCCGCTGACCCGGACCATCATCCGCCACGGCCACCAGGTCACCGCAGTGCCGCCACAGCTGGACGCCTTGCAAAAGCAGATACTCACCATGCTCGACATGACGCCGACCGTCTACTACCAGGCAGCCCGCTTAACCGCAGCCAGTAAATCGGGCCAAGCCCCCGCTCCACCTGCGGAACGTAAGCCGCAACGTGGTGAAACCGGGGTTTCACCACATTCGGCTCCACGGTAGCGGCGCCCCACGGATCCCGCTGCGCTTTCTGTACACCAGGAGCACCACCGGCACCAGACTCTGGCCGGGAAACCTGCTCCGCTGGCCGATGCGCGCCGACCTGCGCTACTCCGGGTCAGCCACTCCGCTTAACTGCATACCCCGAAAGGTTTTTTATACGGAACGGACCGTGGTGTTCTGCACCGCCTCAGCCGGTCAGTCCCGAGCTTGCCCGACGACGGGGCAAACCAAGCTAATCAGGGTCCACTCCCGCGTAGGCGTGGGCGAACCAGCGCGCGAAGAGCGGGTCGTTCTGCAAAGCGTCGATCCAGCCGTGCCTCAGCCCATGGGAAAAGCCTCCGGGCACGGCGGCGGATGGTTCTTTCCCATCGCGCATGCTGGTGAGGAGTACGTGCAGGAACCAGTTGGAGAAGGCCTCGGTCCGCCAGATCGACGGAAGCCGTGTCCGTGAGTAGGCCGACAGCCGCGTGTCGTCCTGCCGTGGCCCGAAGCGCTCGATGAGGCCGTGGGCCAACTCGATGCCGTCCTGGATGGCGAGGTTCATGCCCTTGCCGCCCGCCGGCGTAATCAAGTGAGCCGCGTCGCCCGCCAGGAATAGCGGGCCCTGCTGCATCGGCTCGATCACCCGGACCCGCAGATCGAGAATTCCCATCTCGCCCAGCGGCGCATCCAGCGGCCTGTCTACTCCCAGGCGGGCCGCCAGCTCGTTGCGGACCCGTTGCTCCGGCCAGTCCGCGGCGATGTCGGTACCGGGGATCTCCAGGTAATAACGCGTCTGAGCCTGGCCGCGGCGCATCTGCCCGGCGAACCCGCAGGGATGCGCAGCGTAGATGGTGTGCCTCTCCAAGGGCGCGCCCGCGGCCACCATGACCAGGAACCGTCCCGGCAGCAACTGCTCATTGACCTGGGTCTCGGTCATGGCCGCCGAGACGAGGCTGCCCGATCCGTCGCACCCGACTGCGGCCTCGCACCGGACCTGCGACGGCTCACCGTCCGGCCCCTCGACCGACAGTACGACTCCGCTGGAATCCTGGGTCACCGCCCGGACGGTATGGGAGAACCGGACCTCGCCGCCTGCCGCGGTCAGTGCCTTGCACAGCCGTTGCACCAGCTCATGCTGCGGGTAGATGTAGTGCGGCCGCCCGCCGGTCAAGGCGGCATACTCCAGCAGCACCGACTCGTCCGGTGTGCGGAACTCGGAGCGATGATTTTCGGTAGTGAACTGCAAGATGGAGCCCGCGATGCCCTCCCGGGCCAGCAGTTGCACGGTGCGGTACTCGACTAGTCCCGCCTTGGGCAGGCGGGCCAGCTTGTCGGGCGCCTCCCGCTCGAATACCACGAACGGGATGGCCTCGCGCTGCAACAGGTGGGCAACCACCAACCCGGCGGGGCCCGCCCCCACGATCGCGACGCCCGGCCTGCTCGACATCAGGTCACCCGCACCTTCCCTCGCCGCATCAGCTGAGCCTGCCTCGGGCATGGTTAGCGGCCTGCCAGGCCGAGCGCCTGCTCGATCGCGGCCGAGAGCTGCCGCGCGCTGTCCGGGGTGTGACGCATGGACCGCCAGGCCACATGCCGGTCCGGACGCACCAGGACACAGCCGGTGGTCTCCACCTCTCGCAGCGAAGCCCACTCGCCGTAGGGATCGGTCACGCCGTCCTCGCCTCCGATGACATGAACCCGGACGGGTATCCCCGCGCGCGCCGAGGCTTCTGCCGCCGCGCGGGCCCATGCCTCACCACCCACCCCGGTGAGCAGCGCGAAGGCCAGGTCGTCGACGAGGTCCAGCGAGGAGACCGGGACGCCGTCGCGTTCGAGCCGGGCATGCGGGACGCGGGCGCCGGGCCGGGTGGTCGGCTGGTAGTACAGCTGGGGGTCGCGCGCCGGGATGGGGTCCGGGCTGCCGTCGTCGACGATGGCGTCGCTCTGATAGCGGTACCCGAGCTCGATGCCATGGGCGTTGAACTGGTAGTTGCTCAGCTCGATCGCCTTGCGCAGCGCGTTCCGGCGCTCGTCCCCGGCCGGCCCTGGCTCGTACAAGGTGTTGAGGGCTTCCCAGCCCGCTTCGGCGGCCTGGCCCGGCTCGTACCCGAGAGCGGCCTCGATAGCGGCTCCTTCCTGCAGGCTGGTGATGGCGCGCTGGACGCCCTGCGCCCCGACCGGCTGTCGTTCCGGCGAGTAGCTGTCGAGTAGGGCGGCCCCCGCCCGCCCGGCCAGCACGAGAGCCAGCTTCCAGCCGAGGTTGTACGCGTCCGCGATGGACATGTTGAGTCCCAGGCCGTTGGTCGGCGGGTGCCGGTGAACCGCGTCGCCCATGGCGAACACGCGCCCCGCGGAGTAGGCCGGCGCGATCTGCGCCCGCACCTGCCATCCGGCCACGCCGAGGATCTCGGCGTCGACATCCTCGCCCACCAGGGCGCTTATCCGCTCCCTCAGCTCGTCGGCACCCATCGCGTCCAGCGACACCTGCGCCGGGTCGTACATGAAGGCCAGCACGAACTCGGTGAACGGCTTGTGGCAGATCAGCGTGCCGAGCCGGAGCGGCGGCAGCGGCCCGGGCATCACGTTCCAGGTCAGGACCCCGGGACGGCGCGCCAGGTACTTGGACAAGTCGGCGCGGAACCAGATGTTCGCCGCCCGGGCCAGATTGTCGGGCCCCTCGACGGTCAGCCCGGCCTGGCCGAGGACCCGGCTGCGGGCGCCGTCGGCGCCCACCACGTACTGAGACCGGACGGTCAGCGTGGCATCTCCGTCGCGCTCCTGGACGACGCTGGTGACGCCGTCCTGGTCTTGCGCGAGGTGAATAAATTCCCACCCGAACCTGATGTCGGCGCCCATGTCCCTGGCGGCCGTCAGCAGCATCGGTTCCAGCACGGTCTGCGGGCAGTTCGCCATCGGCTCCGGACTGGCCGCGCGGTAGTCGGCGGCCCGCTCGGCGCTGGTTCCCCACGTTTCGGACCGGGCGACTTCCAGGCCCGCCAGCGTGGTCACCCACAGGTTGTTGGCCATCTGGTGCTGCGGCGTGGCGACCGCGTGGAACCGGTCGCTGATCCCCAGGTGCCGGAGGATCTCGACCGTACGCTGGTTGATGATGTGCGCGCGCGGCGTGTGGGCGGTGCCCCGGTGCCGCTCGACGAGAAGATGCCCGACGCCGTACCGCGACAAGGCGGCGGACAGGGCCAGCCCGGCCGGCCCGGCCCCGACGATCAGCACGGGCACCTCGACAGTTGATGAACCGGGAATCGACATGGGTCGCCTCCGCCTCGGGGCATCACCCGCTGGGTGGTGCCGGACTCCTCTGGGCCAGTCAATCAGGAAAGAATCGACAGATCAATAATTTATCGAGATTATTGCCAGAAACCGTTATTCAGGGGAAATGAGCTATGCTGTGAGCGTGACGACCGCTCCCGCAACTCGTACCGAACAGGTGTACGAGATTCTCCGGAGTGAGCTGCTCAACGGCGGCCTGCGTCCCGGCCAGAAGCTGAAGATGGTCGAGCTCACCGACCGGTTCGGGGTAAGCCAGTCCGTCGTCCGGGAGGCGCTTACCCGCCTGACTGAGCAGGGCCTGCTGGTCGCCACGCCGCAGCGCGGCTTCCGGGTGCGCGATCTGTCGATCGAGGACATCGCCGAGCTGACCGAGACCCGGATCCAGGTCGAATCGCTGGCCTTGCGCCTCGCGGTCGAGCGCGGCGACCTGCAGTGGGAAACCGGGATCCTGGGCGCGCACCATCGGCTGGAGCGGACGCCGGTCACCCGGGACGACGGAACGGTCAGCGAGGACTGGGCCGTTCAGCACCGCGACTTCCATCAGGCCCTGCTGACCGGCTGCGGCAACCGCCGGCTCGAGTCGGTCGTCAACGCGCTCCGGGATAGCTCCGAGCTCTACCGCCGGTGGTACTGGGTGCTCGCCGACGACCACCAGCGCGACCTGGCCCGGGAACACCGGCAGCTCAAGGAGCTCGCCCTCGCCCGCGACGCCGGCCGGGCCATCGAGGTGCTGACCGAACACATCGACCGCGCTCCGTCCCTGCTGATCGCGTACGCCCGTGAGCACGGCGTAGACGAGCTGACACCACCCGTCTCGCAAGACCAGGCTCAGCCCCGCTGACGGCGCCCGTCCGCGCCGGCCCCGAACGCGACCGGTGGCCGAGGCTGGTGATGTCACGATGCTTACGCGCTGACCGCCGCGGACAAGGTCGGCCCCAGGTCAGTGCCGGCGATGTTGGTGATCATCGGGTTGGTGGCGCCCGCGGCGCGATAGCGGGCCACGCCCGCGGCCACGTCCGCCGGTTTCCCGATCGCGCAGAGATCCTCGATGAACGCGTCGGTGATCGCGGCGCGCTGGGCCGTGACGTCGGCCGCGGCGTCGTAGGCCGCGATGTCGGCTTCGTAGCCCGCCTGGGCGAACATGGCCCGGTAGAAGGGCAGGCCGAAGTAGCGGTGCAGTTCGGTTCGGATGCCACGGCGGGCGACGGCGGGGTCGTCGACGACCGCGCTCGGGACGGCGGCGCAGATGTCGAAGCCGGCCAGATCCCGGCCGTCCCGCGCGCGGCCCGCCGCGACCTCCCGGACTACCACGTCCGCGACGTAGGAGGCAGGGCAGGCCCAGAGCACCACCCCGTCGGCGATCTCTCCGGCCAGGCGGAGCATGGCGGGGGATAGGCCGGCCAGGTAGATGGGGATGTCGGCCCGGACCTTGAAGCCGTTGAACGCGAAGCTAGAGTTCCAGCGCTGCCCGGCGGGAGGCTCGCCGCCCGCCAGCAGGGCCCGGACCAGCGCCACGTACTCGCGCATCTCGGCCACCGGGTTCCCGATGTCCTGCCCGTGCCAGCCGCCCATCGTGGCCCGGTGACCGGTGCCCAGGCCGAGCCGGAACCGGCCGCCGGACAGGTCGTCGATCGTGGCGGCCGTCTGGGCCATCGAGGCGGGGGAGCGATGGTAGATCGGGGCCACCGCCGTGGCCAAGGTGACCGACGGGGCGAGGTGGGCCAGCCCGGCGAGGGTGGTGAACGAGTCGCGGGCGGCGATGTGCGAGCAGTTGACCGAGTCGTAGCCAAGCTGGTCGGCGACCGCGGCGTGCTCGCGCACGGTGGCGATGCCGCCGGTAGTGGGGATCAGCACGCTTGTCTTCAAGGTATCGACGTCCTTGTCTGGTAGGCGGCGAACCATCGCAGGGCGTCCGGGTTGTCCACCGCGCCCGGGTCCATGACCTGGCGCGGATCGCCGCCTTGCAGGATCCGCTTGACCGGGATCTCGAGCTTCTTGCCGGTGCGGGTGTGCGGGATGGCCGGCACGGCGATGATCTCGTCGGGCACGTGCCGGGGCGAGGCGCCCTCCCGGATCGCCCGCCGGATCGTGCCGGTCAGCGCATCGTCGAGTTCGCGTCCGGGATTGAGCACCACGAACAGCGGCATCCAGTACTCTCCCTCCGGTTGCTCGACCCCGACCACCAGGGCCTCGGCGATCTCGTCGAGCTGCTCGACCACGTGATAGATGTCTGCGCTGCCCATCCGGACGCCGAAGCGGTTCAGCGTGGCGTCGGACCGCCCGTGCACCACCACCGAGCCGCGGTCGGTGACCGTGATCCAGTCGCCGTGCCGCCACACCCCCGGGTAGGTGGAGAAATAGGCCTCGCGGTACCGTGCACCGCCCGGGTCGTTCCAGAACGCCACGGGCATCGACGGCATCGGCTTGGTGACGACCAGCTCACCGACGGCGCCGCGGACCGGCTTGCCGCGGACGTCCCACGAGTCCAGGGCTACCCCGAGGCTCGGCGCCGACAGCTCACCCGGCCACACCGGCACGATCGGCGAGCCGCCCGCGAAGGCACTGACGACGTCGGTCCCGCCCGATGTCGAGTTGACCCGGACCCGGCGGCCGACATGATCGGCCGCCCACAGATAGGCGTCGCCGGGCAGCGCCGAGCCCGACGAGCCGAGCGACCGCAGCGCGGACAGGTCGTGATCGCGCGCCGGTTCCACGCCGGCCTGGGCGCAGGCGCGCAGGTGCGCGGGGCTGGTGCCGAGCAGTGTCACGTGCTGCTCGGCGGCCAGTGCCCACACCGTATCCCACGATGGGTGGCTCGGGCTGCCGTCGTAGCAGACGATCCTGGCCCCGGCGAGCAGGGCGGAGACGAGGTAGTTCCACACCATCCAGCTCGGCGAGGTGTACCAGAAAAACGTGTCCTGCTCGCCGAGGTCGAGGCTGAGCGACATCGCCTTCAGGTGCTCAAGCAGCACCCCGCCCGTGCTGTGCACTATCCCCTTGGGCCGGCCGGTGGTGCCCGAGGAGAACAGCACCCACAGCGGATGACTGAACGGCACGGCTCGAGGTGCCAGCTCAACGGAACCCCCCGCCGGGCCCGGCCAGCCGAGCCTCCCGGGCGCCGGGTCCGCCGGCAGGCCGAGCCGGGGGAAGACGATCGTCGCGCGCAGGGTGGGCAGCAGCGCCGCCAGCTCGGTGACCGATCCGCGCCGGTCGAATTCCCGGCCGCCGTACCGGTAGCCGTCGGCCGCGATCAGCACGACCGGTTCCAGCTGGCCCAGGCGCTCGGCCGCCGCCGCCGGGGAGTAGTCCTGGCCGCAGCCGGACCAGATGGCGCCCAGGCTCGCCGTGGCCAGGAAGGCGATGACCGCCTCGGCCGCGTTCGGCACGTACCCCGCGACCCGGTCGCCGGGACCCACGCCCAGATCCCGGAGCGTCGCGGACAGGTCGCCGACCTGCTCGCGCAGCATCCCCCAGGTCAGGTGACGGCTGACCGGCGCCGCTCCGGGCTGCGCGGATTCTTTTGCGTCGATCAGCGCGACCCGCTCCGGGTCGCGCCCGCGGAACAGGTGCTCGACGTAGCTGACCTGCGCGCCGGCGAACCACTGGACATCCGGCATGACCGACCCGGACAGCACCCGCTCGTACGGTGTGGCCGACCGGACGTCGAAGTAGTCCCAGACGGCCGGCCAGAATTCCTCCAGTCGCTCCGTCGACCACCGCCACAGCTCCAGGTAGTCACCGGTCAACCGGACCCGTCCGTCCTGGGTGAGCCAGCGGGCGAAGCGCGACACCTGGGCGGCCGCGACCTCGTCCGGAGCTGGGGCCCAGATCGGCTCGTGGCCCGCGCTCACCCGGTCACCGCCCTACGCGCGGAAAGCCCGGCGCCGCGACCAGCGCGTTCCGCAGCTCACCTATACCTTCGATCGTGCTCACCAGCGTCATACCGGGCCGGAGGAATTCCGGCGGCTTGCGCCCCATGCCCACCCCGGACGGGGTGCCGGTGAAGATCAGGTCGCCTGGCGACATCGGGCAGACCGCGGAGATCCGGGCCACCAGCTCGGGCACGGAGAAGATCATGTCCCTGGTCCGGCCGTCCTGCAGCACCCGTCCGTCGACCGAGCAGCGCAGCCGCAGGTCATCGGCGTCCGGCAGGTCATCGGGGGTCACCAGCCACGGCCCGGTTGGCCCGAAGCCGGGAAACGACTTGCCCAGCGAGAACTGCGGCACCGGGCCGGCCAGCTGGACCGTCCGCTCCGACAGATCCTGGCCCGCCATCACGCCCGCGACGTAGGACCAGGCCTTGTCCTCCGGCACCCGTTCCGCGGGCCGCCCGATGACCGCGACCAGCTCGACCTCCCAGTCCACCCGGTCGCTGGGCAGCTCGACGGCGGCGAACGGGCCGGCCAGGCAGCTGCGGAACTTGGTGAACACCGGCGGGACGGCGGGCGCGTCGACACCGGACTCGGCGGCGTGCTCCCGGTAGTTCAGGCCGATCCCGAACACCTGGGCCGGGGCCAGCACCGGCGCGCCGAGCTCTTCGGGCACCAGCGGGCCGGTGTGCGTGCCGAGGCCCGCGGAAGCGCCGGCCCACTGGGTGAACCGGTCCCAGACCGCGAACACCCGGTCCGGGTCGGCGTCGAACTCGCCGCCGCTGGCGGTGGCGACGTCGACCACCCCGTCGCCGTCGATGATCACGAGGCGGCCGTGAGAACGTCCGATGCGCATGATGTCTCCTCCGGTCAGGCCGTGGGCGCGTGGCTTCCAGTCATCAGCGCAGCCAGGTCCTCGGGGTGAATGAACGACGGCGGTGGCGGCGGCCCCCAGTTGTACAGGCCGCGGGCGCCTTCGACGACCGACGGCTTCCACAGCTGGTCATCCAGGACGACGTCCAGGTCGGAGTAGTACTCGGAGAAGTTGCCGACCGGGTCCTTGAGGTACCAGAAGAAGTTGGACCCGATGTGGTGGCGGCCCAGCCCCCAGACGTGCCGCTCCGGGTGGCCTGCCAGCATCGCCGTGGCGCCCCGCCCGACCTCGTCGACGTCGTCGACCTCCCACGCGGTGTGGTGCAGGAAGTTCAGCGGGGCCTGCTGCACCAGCAGGTTGTGATGATCGGTCGAGCACCGCATGAACGAGGCCAGGCCCGGCACCCGGTCGCTGACCTTGAACCCCAGGCCCTCGGTGAAGAACCGCTGCGACGCCTCCTGATCCAGCGAGCCGACCACCACATGCCCGAGCCTGCGCGGCTGGACCCGGCTGGTCCGCTCGATCGCCGGCGCCCGGCCGTTGGGCCGGCCGGGCCGGCCCGGCCCGTTCGTCGGCTCCTGCTTGGCGGCGGCCTCGGTGATCCGGGGACTGACCTGCACGCTGACCTGAAGCGCCGAGTTCGGATCACGCACCCGCAGGCCCGTTGCGTCGCGTTCGAACTCCGCCCCGAGCCGCCGCAGGCCGGCCTCGACCCGGCCGATGTCGTCGGGGTCGTCGGCGCCGATCCCGATCTCCAGCAGCCGGCGCCGCTCGGCCGGCCGCAGCGCTAGCTGCTCGCCGCCATCGGCGGTGGCGAGAACCAGGCCGCGACCCGGCCGGTCACCCACCCGGCGCAGCCCGAAGTCCTCGTAGTACGACGCGACCGCGTCCACATCCGGGACACCCAAAGTTATCGACGTCAGACCGTGCAAGCTCATGGCGTTGCCATCTCCCTCCGAGCGTGATCCCGGTCCACAGTCCCGGCGATACGCCGGGACTACCCCAGGTCTACGTCATTTCTGTCGACAGGTCAATAGAATATCGATATTAACTGTCTTCGCTGTGAGATCTTCTCCAGCCAGCGGCGGGCCGCCCGTCACTTGCGGTAGCTCCCGTGCCGGAACTCGTCGGTGAGTGACGGGTGAGACGGCCGCCAGCCGAGTTCGGCCCGGGCCCTGGCCGCGTCGGTGCCCTGATCGAGTAGCAGGACGTCGGCGAAGTAGTCGCCCAGGCGGGCCCGGGCCTCCTGGTCGGAACCGGGGACCGCTCCCGGAGCGCCGACGGCGACCGCGGCCGCCTGCGTTAGCTCGGCCACGGTGGGGTTGACTCCGTCGCCGATGACGTAGCGGCCGCGGGCCGACTCATCTTCCAGAGCGCGCCGGAAGAAGTCCGCCAGGTCCGCGGCGTGCACCGTGGACCAATGCTGCTGGCCCGTGCCGAGCATGATCAGGTGGCCGGCGTCGTCCCGCGGTGAGCCTAGAAGCAACCCGGGAATCCCGCCGCCGCCGTCGCCGTAGGCGACGCTGGAGACGATCACCACGCCGCGCATCTGCGTCGCATCGAGCACCCGGCGTTCGATCGGCACCTTCCACGACACCATCGGCGGCGCGTTGAACGCAGACGCCTCGGTAATGGAGGGGTTGGCCCCGTAGATCCACAGGCCGCTGATCTGCAGGTAGGGCTGGCCGGTCCCGGCGAACGCGTCGATCACCGCGTCGACCACGGCAGAGTCCAGGTTCGCGCTGGTGGCGTCGCCGGGACTGGCCGTGTGGATGGCCCCGTCCGCGTCGCCGAGCAGCCTGGCGACCGCGGGCCGGTCGTAGAGGTCGACCACGACCGGTGTGGCGCCCCGCGCGGCAACGGTGTCCGCCTGGGTATCGTCGCGGACGAGCGCGGTCACCTCGTGCCCGTGCTTGTGCAGATCCGCCAGTACATGAGATCCGATGAACCCGGTCGCACCGGTGAGTACTACTTTCATGGCCGCAGCCTCCTGCCTCTCGAAGCTTGGACTTGTTCGCTCGACTCAACTCTAGATCGATCTAACTTGAATCGTCAAGTCAAAACGAATCGACGCTGATGACCTTCGGGCCCCGGCTGCCGCGGGATCAAGACTAGATACCCACCGGCAAAGCACGAAAGTAATCACTTGATGATTCAAGTCACATGAACTAAGACTTGACTTGCCAAGCGACTAACGCCCGCGTACCGCCGAAGGAGCCCCATATGAGCGAGATCGCCAAGCACTGGATCGACGGCGAATGGACCGGGTCCGGCACCGTCTCGGAGTCAATCAACCCCGCTGCCGGAGCGGTGCTGGGCCGGTGGGCCGACGGCGGCGAAGCCGAGGCCCGCGCGGCCATCGCGGCCTAGTCGGCGTCGTCGGCATCATCGTCCCCTGGAACGCCCCGCGGCCCTGCTGATCCGGTCCCTCGCTCCAGTCCTGTCCGCGGGGAACACCGTCGTGGTCAAGATGCCCGGGCAGACCGCGCTCGTCGCGCCGCCACCCTCAAGAATGAACTCGAGCTCGGCGGCAAGACGCCGATGATCGTCTTCGACGACGCCGGCCTCGGCACCACCGTTCCGCTGTTCGTAGCGGGGATCACGACCTTTTTTTCGCCGGGGAGTTCTGCTTGACATCCTCCCTCGCCTGAGAGTGGGGGATTCCAGCTGCTACGCCGATTGGAGCAGCAGATGAGGTTCGCGGTTCACAGGCCGGGTAACCCCGTCGCCTCCCCGCGCAGTCACGGCGTGCCCCGCCGCGATGTTGATGGCCGCGTTCACATCCGCGTTACCGGCGAAACCGCAGGCAGTGCACCGGAACACGGCTTGGCTCTCACGCGAGCCCCGGTCCACCCGCCCGCACGCCGAGCACCGCTGGCTCGTAAACGCGGGACTGACCTTCTCCACCCGGCCCGGCGCCTTCTCCTCCAGCCGCCGCACCAGCAGGCCCCACCCCGACCCCAGGATCCCCCGGTTCAGCCCGGCCTTGGCGCGGACGTTCCTGCCTGGGTTCTCCCGGGTGCCTTTCGCCAACCGGGTCATGTTGCCGATCTGCAGGTTCTCGACCCGGATTAGGTCGAACCCCCGGGCGATGTCCGTGCCGGTCTTCTCGGCCCAGTCCTTGCGCCGGTCCGTCTCGCGGGCCCGCAGCCGGGCGATCGCCTGCTTGACCCGGCCGCGGCGCTTCGATCCCCGCTTGGCGCGGGCCAGTGTGCGCTGCAGCCGGCGCAGCCTGGTCCTCTGCCGCGCGGTCAGGGCGGGGCAGTGCAGCAGGTCGCCGGTGGACAGGGCCGCGGAGACCGCCACCCCCCGGTCAATGCCCACCACCTGGCCGTTACCCGGTGCGGGAACCGGCGTGGGGATCACGGCGAAGGCGACATGCCAGCGGCCCGCCCGGTCCTTCGTCACCCGGTAGGACTTGACGCCCGGCGGTACCGCGCGGGACCAGCGGAACCGGACCCATCCGGCCTTGGGCACCCAGACCTCGCCGGTCTTACGGCTGAGCCGCCGCACGTCCCACTGCAACCCGGGTCGCCCGGTGATCCGGAATCCCTCATCGCGGCCGGCTTTGCGCCACGTCGGCCGCCCGGCCGGGTTTTGAGTGTCGAAGAACGCGGCCATCGCCTGGGTGAAGTCGCGCAGCGCCTGCTGCTCGACTGTCTGGGAGCCGGCGGCCAGCCACGGGTGCTCTGCTCGGACCTGGGTGAGCTGCCGGCACTGCTCGAGGTAGCCAGGGGCGTTCCTGCGACCTGGGTGCCAGTGGGAGTGCTGTTCGACGGCTAGGTTCCAGATGTACCGGGCGTGGCCGCAGTGGTCCTGCAGCACCGCCTGCTGGGCGGGTGTGGGGAGGAGCCGGTACCGGGACATACGAAAAGCGTCCGCGTCGGCGACGGGCTCGACCCCGGTACCGACATGGGGTCGCTCATCGACAAGGCCGCCGTTACCAGGGTCGATGGCATGGTCGAGGCGGCCCTCGCCTACGCCAAGCCGGTCGTGCGCGGTGGCACCGCGACCGACGGCGCCCTCGCCGTCGGAACCCTCTACCGGCCCGCCCTGCTCGAGGTCGAAGACGTCAACACCGACCTCGTCCAGAAGGATGCCTTCGGCCCTGTCGCGACCTTCGAAGTATTCGACACCGAGACCGACGCCATCGTACGCGCCAACGCCACCGAATATGGCCTCGCGGTCGGCATCTTCACCAATAACATCAGGCGCCGGGTCAGCCGCGAGCTCAAGGCCGGAACCATCTGGACGAACACGTAGACGGCGCTAAACGATGGCTTCGCCGAGGGCGGCTTCAGGCGGAGCGGCATCGGTCGGCTGCGCGGCCCCCTCGCGATCTCCGAGTTCAGGAACCAAGACAGTCGTCCACGCCATTCCGCCGTTCCACGACACCTCCGCCACCGCGGCCAGCTTCCGCAAGGACGGCTCCTGGACCGTCCAGACGCAGGCCGGCGCCGAGCCCTTCCAGGTCTGACGTTCAGGATCACCGGCAGTACTCCGGTGCGTGCACATACCGCGCCGGAGCGCCGTGAGTCACTTGAATCAGTATTCTGATCCGGTGACCGAAGGAGCCCGCCGCGAGGCCGAAGAGCCGCCGGTGAAGTGGCTGACCGCCGCGGAAGTGGACTCCTGGCTGTCCGTGGTGCGGTTGATGACCTGGCTACCTTGGTCGATCGATCAGCAGTTGCGGCGCGATTCCAACCTGGGGATGGTCGAGTACCAGGTCATGGCCAGGCTGTCTCAAAGCCCGGAGCGGACCCTGCGGATGAGCGCACTAGCCGACCTGGCCAACGCGTCCCTGTCGCGGCTGTCGCACTTGGTCAAGCGCCTCGAGGAGCGAGGCCTGGTGCGACGTGAGCCTGATCCGGCCGACGGGCGGTTCACCAACGCCACCTTGACCGATAAGGGCTTCCAGACGCTCGCCGAAGCGGCCCCCGGGCACGTGGCCCACGTGCGATCACTGGTCATCGACGTCCTGTCGCCCGAGCAGCTACGACGCCTCGGCCTGGTCGCAGACCGCATCATGTCGCGCATCGACACCTCCGAAATCAACTAGCGACACCGCCCAGACGGATCGGGGTTCTTCCTATCCGATGCCGAGCGGGGCGCTGGCGTTCCGTTCGAGGACGGCGATCAGGACATCCTCGCTGCGGTCGCCCGGCGCGCACCTCAACGTGTTCGTGAATCGTGGCTACCGTCGGGCGGCGGCCGATGGAGCGCTGGGCTGCAGCACGGACGAGCCGAGCCAGTGGCTGGCCCGCAGCGCGAGTTCCACGTCGTGGCGGTTCTCGGCGACGGGCCGGCCCAGGCTCTCCTCGGCCTTGCGGATCCGGTACTGCACCGTGTTCTTGTGCAGGGTCATCTGCTCGGCCGTCGCCTTGTAGCTGCCGCCGGATTGCAGGAAGACCAGCAGCGTGTCCCGTAGCCGGGCGTGGTGCTCATCGTCGGTCGCCAGGCCCCCCAGCGTGGCCAGCACCCAGGCCCGCAGCAGGTCCGCCGAGCCGAGCATCATCGCCACCGGCGCGACCTCGCCGAACGTCACTACCCGCGGCGGGGGACCCGCGGCCAGCGCGACCGCCTGGGCGGCAAGAGCCTGCTGGTGGGTAAGGCGGAACCCCGTGATGCCCCGGGCCGCGTCGCCGAAGGCGAAATGCAGGTCGCCGTCCACCCCGGCCTCGGCGGCCCCGGTGGCGTCGAACCGGTCCCGGATTCCCAGCGGCAGCCAGGCCCACGCGCTGGACTCATCGCGCGGCAGGAACACCGGCTCGCCGGAGCCGGCCACCTTGGCCGCGACGTGGCTGATTGCGTACTCCAGCCGGGCGACACTGTCGGCGACGGCCGTCCAGCACACCAGGCCCACGTGGTACTAGCGCAGCCGACAGCCCAGGGCGGCTTCTGTCGCGCTCACGCTGATCCGCTCACTGGACAGCAGGTCCCGGATCCGGGCGCCCCGCGCGGCGCTCCGTTTCCGCGGCCAATTCTCCCTCTCCCCGGTGTAGGTCGCGACCATCTCTTCGGAGGTCTGGTCGATGTACCCGGCCACGATCCTGGACAAGCTCAGCGTGGTCGCGATGATCATCTCGGCGTCACCGGTGTGCTCGGCTAGCTCGGTGAGCAGCCAGTCGGAGAAGCGGCCGTGCCCGAGCCGGTAGGCGCGCAGCAGCGTGGTCAGCGGTGTGCCGCGCTGCGCCAGGCGGCGCGCGTACTCAACGGCCACGGTCGGGGCCCGCACGGCAGTCAGATCGATTCGGTGCTGCATGATCTGCAGGCACGCGTCCACGTTACTGTCGATGCTGGCGGCGAGCAGGGTGCGCAGCGGCTTGTCGTGGTCTAGTTGTGGGATCTCCGCGAGTACCTCCTTGTAGACATCCTCGGACACGGCGGCGGCTTGCCGACCCACCGCCGTGGCGACGTCGGCCACTAGCTCGGCGACCGCGGGATAGTCCAGGCATGTGGCCCATGTGCGGTCGCTGGTCATCGATGTCCTGTCGCCCGAGCAGCTGCGACGCCTCGGCTTGGTCGCAGACCGCAACCTTTTTCTTTCAGCCCAACCTAAGCTTTAATACTTGATACGTCAAGTGTGAAAACAAGTCATCTGGCCTGCGACCCGGCCCGGAGCGATTCGGAAACCTAGATTTCCAGCCTACTCGCGGCGATGCCAGCCGTGCCGGATATCGCTAGAATTGACTTGAATGATCAAGCTGGAGATGATATTGATGGTTCGAATCCTTCGTAGGGAGCGCCGACCATCATGGCCATCAGGCACCTGCCCACCGTCGGCCGTCCGACGAGCGCGCCGACCCCGCCGCGGTTGACGCGTGCGGATGGCAACGCCGCGACCCTCTTCGGCCTCCCCAGGTGAGTCGGACCTCAGATCCGGTGACCGAAGCAGCCCGGCGCGATGCCGAGGAGCCGCCGGCGAAGTGGCTGACCGCGGCGGAGCTGAACTCCTGGCTCTCGGTGGTCCGGCTGATGGCCTGGCTTCCCTGGTCGATCGATCAACAGCTGCAGCGCGACTCGAACCTGGGGATGGTCGAGTACCAGGTGCTGGCCATGCTGTCCCAGAGCCCGGAGCGGATGATGCGGATGAGCTCGCTGGCCGAGGTCACCAACTCGTCGCTGTCGCGGCTATCGCACCTGGTCAAGCGCCTCGAGGAGCGAGGCCTGGTACGCCGCGAGCCCGATCTCGCGGACAGGCGCTTCACCCATGCCATCCTGGCCGACCAGGGCTTCCAAACGCTCGCCGAAGCGGCACCAGGGCACGTGGCCCACGTGCGGTCGCTCGTCATCGACGTCCTGTCGGCCGAGCAGCTGCGACGCCTCGGGCAGGCCGCGGACCGCATCATGTCGCGCATCGACACCTCCGAAATCAACTAACCAGGCACGCGCGTCCTGGCCGGGCCGGCTGAAAATCACCAGGATCCAGTGAGGGCCGTTCACCTGTGAGATGGCAATCCTGGGTACGGCAGTGGGCCTGACCAGGAGAAGACACGACAGTCCACGACGACCTGCTCGGGGAGGTCATTGCCCAGATCGAGTGGCTGGCGCCACTACGACAAGTCACTCAACCCGCCAAGCTGAGCTCACTCCGTGAGCGGCAGAAGCACAGGAGAACAACGATGATGAAGGACCTGGGTGTCTCGACCGATGCGGTGGGCGTCGCGGCGGCGCTGAAGCTCGCCGCGCCAGCTCGGGGAGGTCACTGAGATGGCCGGCCGGCTGGCAGGAAAAGTCTGCGTGATCACGGGCACCGGCGGGAGCATGGGACGCGCCGCCGCTCTGACGTTCGCCCGTGAGGGTGCGTCGGTCGTCGGCAGCGACGTGACGGTCGAGCCGGCGGCGGCGACCGTGGAGATGGTTCGCGCCGCGGGTGGCCAGATGGTGTCGTTGCATCCCGGTCGCATCAGCGATCCGGCCGAGTGCGCACGCCTCGTCGAGTTGGCGGTGAGCGAGTTCGGCCGGATCGACGTGCTGTACAACCTCGCCGCCAGGTCCCACTTCCACTGGCTCGAAGACTTTACGGACGAGGAGTGGGACGCCGCCCGCCGGGACGAGGTCGACCTGGTGTTCTACCTCACCCGTGCGGCATGGCCCCACCTGAGGGCCAGCCGCGGCGTGGTCGTGAACATGGCCTCTCTAAATGGATCCCTCAGCTTCAAGCTCCTCCCGTCGCTGGCCCACACGACGAACAAGGCAGGAATCATCGGGATGACGCGCCAGCTCGCACTGGAGGGAAGCGAGCACGGGATCCGCGTCAACTCGATCTCGCCGGGCTTCATCGAGACCAACACGACCCGAGAGCAGCTAGAGGATGAAGAGTTTGGCCGCCAGATGCTCGGCAGGACGCTCCTGGGCCGGTTCGGCCAGCCGGAGGACGTGGCGAACGTCGCGCTGTTCCTCGCGTCCGACGAGAGCGCCTACGTGACCGGCATCGACCTCGTGGTCGATGGCGGCATGAAGGTCTGGTGACCGGTTGGGCGCTGCCGAGACGCCGACCTTGAGTGGTGCTCCAGCTGCACTCATATAACTGTTGCAAATATCAAATAGCCCGGGAAGGGACATCGGCTGATGGTCAACTGGACGGAACGCGGCCGTCCGCGGCGTGACCGCTAGCCGGGAGGGCTGGGCCCGGCTGCGCCGCTCCCTGTGGCAGCCGCCGCGTCCGCACGGCGAGCAGCCGCGCGAGCGGGTGGTCGGGCCGCTCGAGCTGTTTTATGACCTGGCCGTGGTGGTGCTGGTCGCCCAGGCCGCGCACCGGCTGGCCGGGCACCTGACCTGGGCCGGGCTCGGCCAGTTCGCGGTGGTGTTCACGCTGGTGTGGATCGCCTGGGCCAACGGCAGCCTGCACCATGAGCTGCACGGCCACGACGACGCCCGCGCCCGCAGCACGTTCCTGCTGCAGATCCTGGTGCTTGCCGCGATGGGCGCCTCCATCTCGCAGGCGGGCGGCGCGCGCGGAGCGGCGTTCGCCGTCGCCTCGGCGGTGCTGTTCGCGGTGCTGGCCGTGCTGTGGCTGCTGGCCGCGCGCGGCGATCGCCCCGAATACCGCCGGGCGTCCCGGATGTTCGTGGCCGGGACGGCGGCCAGCGCGGTGCTGCTGGCCGGCACCGCCTTGCTGCCGCCGGCGCCCGCGTGCCGGCCTGGGGCCTGCTGGACGTCGCCTACCTGGCCGGGTTCGCCACCGTGCTGCTCACTACCGACCCGGCCGACGAGCCCGGGCTGATCATCACCGAGGCGCTGACCGAGCGGTTCGGAGCGTTCATCATCATCGTGCTCGGCGAGACCCTCACTGGTGTCGTCACCGGGCTGTCCAGCCGGCCGGTCAGCGGGCTCACGCTGGCCGTGGGGCTGGCCGCGGTCGTGGTCGGCTTCGGTGCCTGGTGGACGTACTTCGACTTCGCCGGGCAACGCCAACCAGGAACCGAACGGGTGGCCAGCGTGCAATGGATGCTCGGTCACTTGCCGCTCACGGCTGCGGTCGCCGCGATGGGCGCCGCGATGGTCAGCCTCGTTGCCCACGCCCAGGACAGCCGCGCCCCGGCCGCCACGGCGTGGGTGCTGGGCGCGAGCGCCGCGGTCGTGCTGGCCGCGACGATGCTGCTGGCCGCGACCCTGCCGGCCTGGGACCGCGACCGCGGCCTGTACCGGCCGCTCGCCCGCACCTGCGCGGCCTCCGCCGTGGCCTGCCTCGCCCTCGCCGCCGTCCGGCCGGCGCCACTTCTTCTCGCTCTCGGGCTCGTCCTCCTCCTCAGCATCCCCTGGGGATACGCCGTCGCGCGCCGCCTGGCGAGCGGAACCGATTCGCCCGCCTTATGGTCGATGTTCGCGACGGCTCAGATGGGCTCGGTCACCGGGTTGTACGAGAACAAGCCGAGCGTCACGGCGGTCTTCCCGCTGCTGGGACCGGAAGCAGTCGAGCCGTGATGTTGCCTTCCCTGGTCGCGGGCGGCCAGCTGGACGCCGTTGGCGCGATCTCGTCGCGCCGCCTCATAACGGCCAAACGCCTCCGCGAGGTCCTGCGACGCGGCCAAGGCACGGCCCAGGATCATTCCGTCCTCGATCGCCATGCAGGCGCCCTGACCCAGGTAAGGGGTCATGGGATGGGCCGCGTCGCCCAGCATGGTGACCCGGCCGCGTGTCCAGGCCGGCAACGGCTCCCGGTCTCTCAGGCCCCACTTGAACAGATCCGGCTCACCGATCGCGGCGATGAGCTCTCGCACAGGTTCCGGGAAGTCATCGAACAGGCCTCCGAATTCCTGCACGGTGGCCGGAATGGACCACCCCTCGGCCTGCCACTGCGCGGCCTGGGCGTTACCCAGCAAGTTCATCGTTGTCTGCCGCCTCAGCGGGTAGTGGATCAAGGAACGGCCGGCGCCGACGTAGAGCGCGTAGGGATCCGCGGCGATGGCCTGCGGTACTCGGGTGATGGGAACGAGTGCCCGCAGCGCCACGTGCCCCGTATATGACGCGTCCTGGCCGCCGAAGACGGCGTTGCGGACCGCCGATGCTCCGCCGTCGGCGCCGATAAGGGCCGGCGCTTCGAAGGTGGTGCGGTTCGAGAAGTGGGCGACAACCTTGTCGCCGTCCTGCTCGAGGTAGTCGAAACGATGGCCGAGCGCGATGGCGTCCGGGTCGTTCTTGGTCACGGCATCGGTCAGCGCCACGTGGAGGTCGGCACGGTGCAGATTGCGGTAAGCGGCGCCGAACTCAGGCACGAATGAACCGGGGTCAGGCCCCCGCTCCAGCTCGCGGCCGTCGGCTGCGCTGCGGACGAAGTAGCGCGGCGTTTCTCCGGCCTGCTCGGCCAGGGCCGGGCCGATCCCGAGGAAATCAAGGGCGTTCATGGCATTCGGCGTTATGGTGACGCCCGCGCCGATCTCCCGCAGCGTCCGCGCTTGTTCGAAGACGCGTACCGGCATGCCGAAATGCTGCAGGGACAGGGCGGCCGTCAGGCCGCCGATCCCGGCCCCGATGATCGCGACCGGGCCGCCAAGATGTTCAGTCACGACATTCCCTCCGCGCCGAACTCACGGGACTGCCGGGCCCAGGCCGGCATGCATCTCCCAGATCAGGACCTCGCTGGGCTCGGCCGCGGCGAGGCGGCGCTCTCCGGCCGCCGTCAGGCGGGCAGCGTCCCCCGCATCCAGTGCGCCTTCCGCTTCGAGGTCCATCCGGCCCCGCGCGAGGTAGACGTGAGCGAACGGCGCATCCGGGATGGTGACGCTTTCGCCGGGGTCGAGTCGCGCGACGTGGAGGGCGGCGTGGCGGTTGCGGATGCGGATCGCCGCCTGGTCGCGGTGCCGCGCCATCCCGGACGCCACCACCGCCAGCCGACCCTGGAGGTCGGATGGGTCCAGCTCGAGCTGTTCGTATCCGGGCGCCACCTCGGGTTCGTCCGGGACGACCCACATCTGGATCAGGTCCAGTGGCCGGTCGGCGCCAGGATTGACGGCTGGCCGGTCGTTCTTCTCCGAGTGCCGGATGCCGGTGCCAGCGGTCATGCGCTGCGCCAGGTTGGGATAGATCAGGCCGGCGTGACCCGCTGAGTCCTGATGGACCAGCGAGCCGTCCAGCACCCACGTCACGATCTCCATGTTGCGGTGCGGATGGGTCTCGAACCCGGATCGGGGTGCGATCGTGTCGTGGTTGCTGACCACGAGCACGCCGTGGTGGGTATCGGCGCCCAGCGGGTCGATGCCCGTGTCGAACGAGTGGCGTCCGTGCAGCCACCCGATCCTGGTCTGATGGCGATCCGCGCCGCGGCGAATGCTCACTCCCCGGCGAGCGATCAACGACGTACGCATGCGGGCCTCCCCTGGCGATCACTTGATATATCAAGTGAGATCATGTAATCACAGTGAACCGATTTGTCAAGACCGCAGCACTCGTAGGCCGGGAAAACCGGTCTTGTTCTGCCGCAAGGCCGTCAGGAATGTTCTAGCAAGAGTTGACAGTTCAAGTCACGGCCTTCTAGCGTTCAACTTGAACGATCAAATAAGCTTCGGATCATCGGGGAACCAGGCATGTCTTTGTTCCGGCTCGACGCCAGCATCCGCGGCGAAGGTTCCCGCAGAGCAGGCGCGCCGCCATGGCCGCGAGCTAGGCGCCGCGGTCGCCGCGGTCTCGCCGAAGGCCGCCTGAAGGCCGCGCGCCTGTGCCCGCGGACCCACGTCTTAGCATGGGTTCGTGACGAGCGACCAATGGAAGAACGCGCCGCGCGGCCTAGGCTCAGCTGATAATGAGCGCTGACACCGATTCGACCAGGTCCGCCGCTGACGATGCCGCGGCGGCGCCGCTTGACCTACTGCTGGGCGATGCCGCTACCGGCATGCTGCGCCGGATGAACCCGGGCGGCTCTGGCCTGCGCCTGGCCGCGTCCCTGGCGGCCAAGCCGCGGCTAGTCGCCGGGCGAGGAGGGCAGCTGGCCGGCGAGCTGGCCCGCATCGCCGTGGGCCGCTCCGAGGTGCAGCCGTCCCGCCGGGACCGCCGGTTCGCCGACCCGGGCTGGACGGGCAACCCGCTGCTGCGCCGCACGATGCAGGCCTACCTGGCCACCGCGGAGAGCGTGGCAGGCGTGGTGGCCGAGGCCGGCCTGGACGAGCGCGACTCCGAACGGGTCGGCTTCGTGCTGACCAACCTGATTGACGCGCTGGCCCCGAGCAACAACCCGGTGCTGAACCCGGCGGCGGTCAAGGCCGCGGTCGACACCGGCGGCGGCAGCGCCGTGACGGGCCTGCGGCATTTCCTCTCCGACATGGCGGTTCCGCCGCGGATACCGACCATGGTCGAGCCGGACGCGTTCGAAGTCGGGGTGGACCTGGCCGTCACGCCCGGGTCGGTGGTCCTGCGAACCCCGGAGTTCGAGCTGATCCAGTACCGCCCGGTCACGCCCGCGGTCCGGCAGGTCCCGTTGGTGATCGTCCCGCCGGTGATCAACAAGTTCTACGTGATGGACCTGGCCCAAAACCGGAGCATGGTGGAGTACCTGGTCGGCCAGGGCCTGCAGGTGTTCATGATCTCCTGGCGCAACCCGGACGCCCGGTACGCCAAGTGGGATATCAACACCTACGGTCAGGCCATCCTGGACGCCATGGACGCGGCCGAACGGATCACCGGGAGCGAGCAGACCGTACTCGCCGGGGCCTGCTCCGGCGGCATCATCGCGGCGATGGTGGCCGCGCACCTGGCGCACACGGGCCGGCAGGACCGGCTCGCCGCGTTCACCCTCATGGTCACCGTGCTTGACCAGGCGCACGCGGGCCTGGCCAG
The DNA here is from genome assembly GCA_963844625.1 of uncultured Actinomycetota bacterium. Taxonomy (GTDB): domain Bacteria; phylum Actinomycetota; class Actinomycetes; order Streptosporangiales; family Streptosporangiaceae; genus Palsa-504. The sequence continues at coordinate 211,019 of CAWJPF010000012.1, forward strand.
CGCCGTCATCGACGAGCGGACCGCGAAGCTGGCCGAGGCTTCGTCCCGCGCCCGCGGCTACCTGGACGGCCGGTCGCTGGCCGAGGTGTTCGCCTGGCTGCGGCCGAACGACCTGATCTGGAACTACTGGGTCAACAACTACCTGCTCGGCAAGAAGCCAGCGCCATTCGACATCCTGTTCTGGAACGCGGACACCACCCGGATGACCGCGGGCCTGCACCGGGACTTCCTCGAGCTGGGCGCGGCCAACGCCCTGGTCGAGCCGGGCGGCGCGACCATGCTCGGCTCACCGGTGGACCTGGCCGCGGTCGACCGGGACAGCTACATCGTCGCCGGGATCACCGACCATATCTGCCCCTGGCAGGCCTGCTACCGGACGACCCAGCTGCTGGGCGGCCGTCCCCGGTTCCTGCTGTCGACCAGCGGGCACGTGGCCGCGATGGTCAATCCGCCGGGCCACGAGAAGGCCAGGTACCAGATGGCCAAGGAGTGCCCGGAAGATCCACAGGAGTGGCTGCGCCGTGCCGAGACCTTGCACGGGTCCTGGTGGCCGGACTACGCGGGCTGGCTGGCCGAGCGCTGCGGCGAGGAGAAGGCCGCGCCCGCGGAACTTGGCGGCGGCGGGCTGGCTCCGGTCGGCGCCGCGCCGGGAACGTATGTCTATGACCGCTGACCAGGCCCTTCCCGGACCGGCCGGAGAAGACGAAGACCGCGCGGGATCCGGCCTGGGCCGGGTCCTGGGTCGGCTACGGCGGGCCGGACCGCCCGAGCCGTCCGAGCGGATGAGGGTCCTGACGGTCGGCGGCCGGACCATCCGGGTCTCGGTGCGGGAAGGGACCGCGGGCTGGCCGCCGCTGCTGCTGTGCAACGGCATCGGGGCGAGCCTGGAGCTGTTCCAGCCGTTCGTCGACGTGCTCGATCCGCGGCGGCCGGTCATCCGGTTCGACATGCCGGGCATCGGCGGCTCGCCGGCCCCAGTCATCCCCTACCACCTGGCCACGCTGCCGTCACTGCTGGCCGGCCTGCTCGACCAGCTCGGCTATGAGCAGGCCGACGTCCTGGGCATCTCCTGGGGCGGCGGGCTCGCGCAGCAGTTCGCGCTGAGCCGCGCGGACCGGGTGCGCCGCCTGGTGCTGGTGGCAACCGCGCCGGGCGCGCTCATGGTTCCCGGGCGTCCGTGGGTCCTGCTGCGCATGCTCACGCCGCGGCGCCACCGGGATCCGGGATACGCCGCCCAGGTGGCCGGCGAGCTTTACGGAGGCAGTGCGCGCCAAGACCCGATCGTGGCCCGGGACCTGCTGCACGCCACCGCACGCCTGGGCCCGCCCCGGGGCTACTACTACCAGCTGATCTCCATGCTCGGCTGGACCAGCCTGCCGTTCCTGCCCAAGCTGCGGCCGCCGACCCTGATCCTGGCCGGTGACGACGACCCGATCATCCCGGTGGTTAACGGGCGGATCATGAAATGGCTGATACCCCGCAGCCGGCTGCACGTCTACCACGGCGGCCACCTCGAGCTGGCCGCAGACCCCGAACGCCTGGCCGCCGCCGTGGAGGCGTTCCTGGATGCCGACCTCACCTCGGAGGGGAGCCAGCAATGACGCAGGCGACGAGCGCGCACCTCGGGGAATCCCTCGGGACGGACTTCTTCTCCGTCCGCGAGCAGTTCACCGACGAGCAATGGGAGCACTTCATCACCGTCCGGCGGTTCGTCGACGAGGAGGTCGTGCCGGTCGTCGGCCCGTACTGGGAACGGGCCGAGATCTGCTGGCCGCTGGTCAAGCGGCTGCCCGAGCTCGGCATCGTCGGCGAGGACATCAAGGGCTACGGGTGCGCCGGGATGAGCCCGATGGCGTGCGGGCTGGTCACGATGGAACTGCACCGCGGCGACGGCAGCCTCGGCGTGTTCCTCGGCGTGCACGCGGGCCTGGCCATGCTGTCGATCGCGATGTGCGGCTCGGAGGAGCAGAAGGCACGCTGGCTGCCTGACATGGCCCAGATGAACAAGCTGGGGGCGTTCGCGCTGACCGAGCCGGAGCACGGCTCGGACTCGGTCGCCCTGGAAACCTCGGCCCGCCCGGACGGTGACGGCTGGGTGCTGAACGGCCGCAAGCGGTGGATCGGCCTGGGGAGCGTGGCCGACCTGGTCGTCGTCTGGGCCCGCAACACCGAGGACGGCCAGGTCAACGGGTTCGTCGTGGAGAAAGGATCGCCGGGCTACCAGGCCCGGGTCATCGAGGGCAAGGTGTCGCTGCGCTCGGTGTGGCAAGCCGAGATCACGCTGGAGAACGTGCGGGTGCCGGCCGAGAACCGGCTGCCCGGGGCGCGCTCGTTCAAGGACACCACCCGGGTCCTGGCCACCACCCGGAGCACCTGCGCCTGGGGGGCGCTGGGCCACGCCACCGCCGCCTACGACGTCGCCTTGCGGTACGCGCAGGAGCGGCGGCAGTTCGGCGAGTCGCTGGCCAGCTTCCAGATCATCCAGCAGCGGCTGGTATCGATGCTGGCGGACCTCACCGCGATGCAGCTGTACTGCCTGCAGATCGGCCGCCTGGCCGAGGCCCGGCTGACCCCCACCGTGGCCGGGCTGGCCAAGATGCACAACACCCGCAAGGCCCGCGTGATCGCCGCCGACGCGCGCGACATGCTCGGCGGCAACGGCATCCTGCTCGACTACCAGGTCATGCGGCACATGGTGGACATGGAGGCGATCCACACCTTCGAGGGCACCGAGACCATGCAGACGCTCATCGTCGGCCGCGCCATCACCGGCATCGGAGCCTTCACGTAGGTATCGGCCAGCCGGACGCGGTTTGTTCAGCCGCTACTATTCCTGGCCGACTGCCGGGAAGACCGATCCGGCCTCCATCGCGTTTTCCGCCTGGTTCTCCCACAGTGAGATGAGAAGTTCCTCCTCCGGCTGGCCGGTAAGGCGCGTCCACATCTGCGAGAGATTCCTGAGTATCGCTTGCCGCGTCGCGACATCGTGGCCGGCACGGATGGCGCCGTTCACGAACGAGTGGGTAGCAGGCTTCCCGGCCACGAAGTACCGGCCGTCCGGCACGTCGGTGAAGATGACGTTGACGAACGACGGCGGGACGCCGGTCGCGTCGCAGTGAATACGGGTGATCTCCCCGGCGAGCTTCGTCCGGGCGGATTCGTCAAGCAGGCCCTCGGGACTGATGCACTGGTAAATGGGCATGATTTTCTCCCTGAAGTCAACGTCTCCGACCGTAAGCGCCGTCGGCCATGTGTTCATCGTGAGCACGGCACGAACAATTGGCTCGGCTTCGTGTGCCTGGGCCGATGCCCGGCCGGCCGGCCGCTGAGACAGTGAGGCATGTCGGACGCACACCGTCACACGCGGAAGTTGCTCACGCCCCACGTGCGGGCCATCGGCCGGCCCGCAGGCCCGGCGCAGGACGACGCCGTCGATGCCGCCCGCGTTGAGGGCACCCCGGCGGCCCTGAAGAACGACCTGGTCGAGCTGATCGGCGAGGACCAGGTCCTGCACCGGGTTTCTGACGTGGTCCGCTACGCCTCCGACGCCAGCCCCTACCGGTACCTGCCGCAGGTCGTGGTCCTGCCCCGCACCGTCGAGGATGTGCGCGCGATCCTGGCGTACTGCGCCCGGACCGGGCGGCACGCCACGTTCCGGGCCGGCGGCACGAGCCTGAACGGGCAGTCGCAGTCCGACGACATCCTCATCGACGTCCGGCGGCACTGGGCCGGCATGGTGATCGAGGACGGCGGAGCCCGGCTGCGGGCACGCCCCGGCACGATTCTGGGCCAGGCCAATGCCGTCCTGCGGCGCGCCGGGCGGCGGCTGGGGCCTGACCCCGCCTCCGCCGACGTGGCCACGATCGGCGGAGTCATCGCCAATAACGCCGGCGGCATGCGCTGCACCCTGGAGCGCAACGCCTACCACACGGTGTCGTCGCTGACCTTGGTGCTGGCCTCGGGCACGGTCATTGACACCGCCGCGCCGGGCGCGGAGGCGGCGTTCGCCGCCGCCGAGCCGGACCTGGCCAAAGGGCTGCTGCAGCTGCGCTCGGAACTGCTGGCCGATGAGCAGCTCGCGCAGCGGGTCCGGCATAAGTACGCCATCCGCAACACCAACGGCTACGCGCTGTCGGCCCTGCTCGACGCCAGTACCCCGCTGGAGATCTTCCGCCGGCTCATCGTCGGATCCGAGGGCACGCTCGCGTTCATGGCCGAAGCCGTGATCGACACCATCCCGGCGCCGGCCGCCACCACGGTCGCCTGGATCGTGCTGCCGTCGATCAGCGAAGCGGCCGCACTGGTCCCCGGCCTGGTCGCCCAGGGCGCCGAGGCGGTGGAGCTCATGCTCGCCCCCGCGCTGGCCGCGGCCGCGCAGGCCTTCCCCGGCACCCCGGCGTACTGGCGCAGTCTGGATCCCGCCGCCGCGGCGCTGCTGGTCGAGTTCGGCGCGGACAGCCCGGCCGGGCTCGACGCCGCGGAAGCCGGCGCCGCCGGGCAAGTCGCCGGCGCGAACCTGGTCCACCCCCTGGAATTCACTCGCGACGAGGACCAGATCGAGCTGTCCTGGCGGGTCCGCGACGGGCTCCTCGGCATCGTCGGGCAGCGGCGTCCCGAAGGGACCGCCCTGGTCATCGAGGATGTGTGCTTCCCGCCGGACCGGGTCGCCGAGGGCGCCAAGGATCTGCAGGACCTGCTGGCTAAGCACGGCTTCCTGCCGAACACCGCCGGGCACGCGGCTTACGGGAACCTGCATTTCACGCTGACTCCCCGGCTCGCCGATCCGGGTGACCGGGAGCGGTACGCGGCGTTCATGGCCGACCTGGTCACGCTGGTCATCGACAAGTACGACGGGTCGCTGAAGGCCGAGCACGGTACCGGCATCAACATGGCGCCGTTCGTGCGCCACGAGTGGGGCGACAAGGCGACGGACATGATGTGGCGGATCAAGAAGCTCGCCGACCCCGGTGGCGTGCTGGCGCCGAACGTGATCTTGACCCGCGACGACGGCATCAACCTCAAATCGTTCAAGTCGGCGCCGCCGATCGAGGACAACGCAACTCACTGCATCGAGTGCGGGTTCTGCGAGGCGGTGTGCCCCAGCCGCAACGTCACCGCGACGCCGCGGCAGCGGATCGTACTGCGCCGGGAGATGGCCCGCCAGCCGCAGGGGTCGCCGCTGCTGGCCCGGCTGCAGGACGAGTACGAGTACGACGGGATCGAGACGTGCGCGGTCGACGGGTCCTGCGCGATCCCGTGCCCGGTGCAGATCAACACCGGCGCGCTGGTCAAGAGTTTCCGCCGGGCCGAGTCGACGCCGCGGCGGGAGAAGGCCGCGCTGCTGATCGCCCGGCGGTGGGCCACCGGGGAAAAGCTCGCCCGGACCGCGGTCGGCGCCGCCGACATGATCCAGCGGACTCTCGGCGTCCGGGCGCTGACCGGGCTGACCGCGGCCGCGCGGCTGGTCATCAGCGACGATCTGGTCCCCTCGGTGCCCGGGCCGATGCCGCGCGCCCAGCTGCGCACGCTGCCCGCTACCAGCCGGGAGGGCGCCGCCGCGGTGTACTTCCCGGCCTGCGTCAACCGGATCTTCGGCCGCGACCCAGGCCGGCTCCGGCACCCGAGCCTGCCGCAGGCCCTGGTGGAGGTATCGGCGCGCGCCGGGAAGCCGCTGTGGATCCCGGGCGATGTCGCGGGCAAGTGCTGCTCCACCCCGTGGAGCAGCAAGGGCTACCTCCAGGGGCACAAGTGGATGGCCGCGACTACCTGCGATGCGCTGTGGGAGTGGAGCGGGCACGGCACCATGCCGGTCGTCATCGACGCGGCCTCCTGCACGAACGGGCTGCTGGACGACGTCATGAACTACCTCGACGCCGAGCACCGTGCCCGGCTCAAGCAGATCGCCCTGCTGGACGCCATCGCCTGGTGCGACAGCCTGCTCCCGGCGCTCACCGTCACCCGCCGCGTGGACCGCGCCGCGGTCCACCCGACCTGCTCCACCACCCACCTGGGACTGACCAAGACCCTCGAACGCCTGGCCGGGCACCTCGCCGATGAGGTCCTGGTGCCGCCCGGCACGACCTGCTGCGGCACCGCCGGCGACCGAGGCCTGCTGCACCCCGAACTGGTCGTCTCGGCCACCCGCGGCGAGAAGGCCGGGCTGGACCAGACACCGGCGCAGGCGTACCTGTCGGCCAACCGCACCTGCGAGATGGGCCTGCGCCAGGCCACCGGCTACCCCTACGAGTCATTCGTCTTCCTGCTGGAAGAACTGACCCGCCCGATGGGCACGATGTCGACCCGGTAGACGGCTTCCGACTCACGCTTCATACCCGACTCGATGCCGCGGACCAGCGACTTGACCTGAGCACCGGTGAGCTCATCGTCAACGTCAAGGCGCGCGGTAACCCACGCCCGGCCCGGACCGGTGAAGGTGACCAGGATCTCGCGAATGGCGGTCACACCGGGGTAGCCCAGGAGGAAGGCGCGTATTTTGTCTTCGTCAGCGGACCGGAGTGGCTGGGTGAAGTCATCGGCGTCTGGCCTCGGCGACGTCTCGGGGGTGAGCAGCCAGACGCCGACCAGGAAGTCGTGACTGCGCTTGACGAGCCGGAGGCTGGTGCGGATAAGCACTAGCCCGATGAGCACCGCGGCTATCCCCTGGGGTATCGACGAGCCGGTGAGCTGATTAAGGGCCAGGGCGGCCAGCGTGATCAGGTCTCCCGATACGGACACCGCGTCCTCGACGAAGACAGCCCGCAGCGTCGGGTCAGACGTGACCCTGGACTCCTCCAGGAGGTCCCGGTGGTAACGGCGCCCCCGGACAATCATCTGGCCCGCTGACTGGCGAAATGACACCAGGTCAAAGACGGCCGAGATCGCCAGTACGACGTAGGCCACGGTGAACGATGAGGTGGCGCTGGGGTGGATCAGCTCGGTGATGCCCTCGCGCAGGGAGAACGCCGCGCCGGCGATGAACACGCCGAGGGCCGCGATCAGCGCCCAGAAGTAGGCTTCCCGCCCGTACCCCAGGGGATGCCGGTCGTCAGGGTGGCGGGTGCTGCGACGCTGGGCGACGAAGAGGAACAGGTCGTTGGCGGTATCGCTGAGTGAATGCGCGGCCTCGGCGGCCATGGCGGACGAACCGCTGACCACCGCTACGGCGGCCTTGGCGACCGCGACCGCAAGGCCTGATCCAAGGGCTACCAGTACGGTCCGCATGCTGCTGTCGTTCGGCATAACGCGACCTCCCCCGCGCTTGCCTTTTCTATCTTCATAGCATGCCGATTTGGCCGCGCGTTCATCGTAAGCGGGGCACGAACAACCGGTTTGGTTTCGTGTGCCTAGTACGATGCCCGGCCGGCGGGTGGCTGAGACAGTAGGGCATGGCCGAGAAATCCACTGTCCGAAGTGTGACCTACGATCTGCTGCGATCCCTCGGGCTGACGACCGTCTTCGGTAATCCGGGTTCGACCGAGGAGACCTTCCTGCAGGAATTCCCCGCCGATTTCCGCTACGTACTGGCGCTGCAGGAGGCCGCCGCCATCGCGATGGCCGATGCCTTCGCTCAGGTCACCCGGCGCCCGGCCCTGGTCAACCTGCACTCCTCGGCGGGCGTGGGAAACGCCATGGGGAACCTGGTCGCGGCCTACCACGGCAACACCCCCCTGATCGTCACCTCGGGACAGCAGCACCGGGAGCTGATGATCGGGGAACCGTACCTGGGCAACCGTGAGGCCACCACGATGCCGAAGCCGTGGGTGAAGTGGTCCTACGAGCCGTACCGGGCGCAGGACGTGCCCGAGGCGTTCATGCGCGCCTACGCGATGGCGGTGCAGCCGCCGGCCGGACCGGTCTTCCTGTCGATACCGCTGGATGACTGGAACCAGCCGCTGGCCGGCCCGGCCCGCGTCCGCACGGTGAGCACCAGGGTGGCCCCCGAAGCCGAGCGCCTGCGGCTGTTCGCCGAGCGCATCTCCGCCAGCCGCCGTCCCGCGCTGGTCTTCGGACCCGACGTGGACCGCAGCAGCGGGTGGGACGCGGCCGTCGCCCTGGCGGAGAAGCTGCGCGCCGCCGTCTACGGGGCCCCGCTGCTGGACCGGGCCTCCTTCCCCGAGGACCACCCCTTGTTCCGCGGGCCGCTCGGGATGTCGGTGAAGACGATCAGCGACCGGCTGGCCGGACACGACCTGGCCGTCGTGATCGGCGCGGAGGTGTTCCGGTACTACCCCTACGTTCCCGGCGACCTCCTTCCGGTCGGCACCGAACTACTGCAGATCACCGCCAGCCCCGAGGCCGCCGGGGCCGCGCGGGTCGGCGACAGCCTGCTGGGCGACCCCAAGCTGGCCATCGACCTGCTCCTGGACCTGGTCGCGGAGGGCTCGGCCCGGACGGCCCCGGAGCCGATGGCGAGGCCGCGCGTGCTGCCGCAGGTACCGAGCAGCCCGCTCACCCCGCCGGAGGTCTACGCCGTGCTGAGCCGGGTCAGGCCGCTGGATTCGGTCATCGTCAACGAATCGACGTCCACCATGGCCCAGCAGATCGAGTGGCTCCCGACGGTCCGGACCGGGTCGTTCTTCGCCACGGCCAGCGGCGGCATCGGCTGGGGCGTCCCGGCCGCGGTCGGCGTCGCGCTGGCAGACCGGGACCGGGGCGTCACCCGCGCGGTCATCGGCCTGATCGGCGACGGCTCGTCGCAGTATTCGGTGCAGGCCCTCTGGACCGCCGCTCAGCACCAGCTGCCGATCGTATACGTCGTGATGCGTAATAACGAGTACTCCATCCTCAAGTCGTTCGCGGTGCTCGAGCAGACACCGGGGGTGCCCGGCCTGGACCTGCCCGGGCTCGGCATCGCCGCCCTGGCGCGCGGCTGGGGGTGCCGCGCCGTCGACGTCGAGACCACCGAGGAACTTGAGCAGGAGTTCAAGACGGCCCTGACCGCCGACACCACCACGGTCATCGTGGTCCGCACCCAACCGCAGCAGGCGATGCTGTAAAGGCCCCCCAGTCCCGCCTGCAGCGACACTGCGGGAGGTTACGCGGGGAAGGTGGCGGTGGCCAGGACCGTGCCGGTGGTGGTGACCAGCCGGGCGCCGGTAAGCGGGCCGCTGGTTACCGGGTCGGGGCTGCCCCAGTAGCCGTAGCCGCCGGTCAGCCGGAACGACCCGACCGTGGTGACGTGCCCGTCCGGGCCCTCAACCTGGCAGATCACCGTGCCGTTGTCGACGGCGCCGCTGCCGGAGGGGATGTTCACAGACATGTACAGCCACCGGGAACCGGCGTCGTAGAAGTAGATCTTCCCCGCCGTCTGATGGCTGGCGGTCAGCAGCGTGACGGAGCTCAGCGCCAACGCGGTCGGGGACGAGGTGGTGGCGTGCAGGCCCCAGCCGCCCAGGCCGCCCACGATGACCGCCACCGCCACGGCCGCGGCGGCCAGTATCCGGCGCGGATGGCTCACCCCGCCCCGGCCCGTCCAGCCGCCGCCGATCCAGTCGGCTAGTTTCAGGCCGAAACGGCGCGCCGGACTGAGCTGCCGGGCCGGGCCCGGGGCCGGGCTCGGGGCGGGCGTGCCGAGGCCAAGTCGTTCCATCACCCGGGTCTCGAAGCCCGCCGGCGGCTCGATGGCCGGCAGCAGCCCCACCAGTTCCTCGCCCGTCACCGTCAGCCGGCGGACGTTCTCGCGGCACGCCTCGCACTGGTCCAGGTGCGCGAGCGCCCGCGCGCGCTCGCGCCCGGTCAGGACGCCGAGCGCCAGCTCGGCGGCGGCGTCGGCGAACTCGGCGCAGCCCATCTCGTTCACCTCACTCATCGTCCACATTCTCCGGGAGATAAGCGGCGCGCAGTTTCTGCATGCCGTCCCTGATCCGAGTCTTGGCGGTGCCCAGCGGCACATCTTCGGTGTCGGCGATCTGCCGGGCCGTCATGCCGTAGATGCCAGCCATCGCCACGGCGCGAGCCTGCGGCGCCGGCAGGCGGCCAAGCTGGCGGCGCAGCCCTGCGGCCCGGTCGTTGGCGACCGCGACCCGTTCCGGGGTCTCGGTCACCGCGGTGAGGAGAGCGGGCAGGTCGTCCGGGTCCACCGGTGCCGAGGTGCGCGCACGGAGCACGTCAACGGCCAGGTTATGTGCGATCGTCGTCAGCCAGGTGCGGACGGACCCGCGCCGCGAGTCGTACACCTGCGCGTGCCGCCAGGCCTGCTCGAAGGTCTGCTGGGCTACGTCCTCCGCCGCGGCCGGGTCGCCGATGACGCTTATGGCCACGCCGAACACGATCCGCTGAAAGCGGCGCACGAATGCGAGCGCCAGGTCGGCGTCACCCGCGCCCAGACCGGCGAGCAGTGTTTCGTCCGGCAGCTCGTCGGACGCGGTTCCCATCTTCTGCACACTCTTACATACGGGCGGGCGGCGCAAAAGGATTGCTTCGCGGGCCACGGATTATGAGCGGCGCCGAAAAAGCGGGGCGGCTAGCACGATGGCCGCGGCGGCCGCGAGCACCGCCGCGCTCGTGAACTCCACGACCAGGGACATTTCGGCGTACGGAACCGCCAGGCTCTCGACGTAGCCGAACAGGCCGATGCCGGCGCTGAGCAGCAGCCCGGCGGCGGTGCCGGCGGCCAGGACCGCGCCCGCCGCGAGCAGCACGAGCCGACGGAAGGCGGCGAGGGCAACGGCCAGCACGATGCTCGCGATGCCCTGGATGAGGAACAGCGGCCCGATGACGGAGATGCCACGGTAGCCGTCGGACCAGAGCTGGAGGTGGATCACGCCGGACCAGACCAGCAGCGCGGCGCCGGCCAGAGCCAGCAGGGTGACCGCCCAGCGGGCCACCGGTGATGTCAGGCTGGCCGGCCCGCGCAGCAGGAGCCGGGCGGAGCGGCGCGGGAAGCTATCTCGCTGGGCGGTGGCCGGAAGCCGGGGCATGGTAGGCGTACGGTTCATTTCTGATTTCTCCCTTGGTTGTGTCAGCTGCCAGAGTGCTGAATGGCGGCCCACAGGCCGTAGACGGCGAACGCGGTGGCGACCGCCGTCAGCACCCAGGAGGGAAGCAGACGGTCGTGCTGCCGGGCGGCGAACCGGGGGTACACCGCGAAGACGAGCAGCTGGCTGAGCCACAGCGCGATGAGCGAGGGCGTGAGCAGGTCGTTGTAGATGCGTTCGGGATTGATGAGGGTAAGTGGGGCCGCCACGACCATGGCGGCGCCTATCGCGATGATGATCCGGCGCATCGGCCAGGACACCACCGCGCTGACGAGCCGGCTTAGCGCGAGGTATTCGACGAGCATGACCCCGGCGATGCTGACGGCCACCCCGACGCCCACCGTGACCGCGAACCCGTGCCCGGCGAACCGCTCGGCCACCGCCATCCCCGGGATGGGGGCCCGGGTGATCGCCGGGTCGGCGGCCAGCGGGGCGACCGCCGCGATGATGACCGCGGCGGTCACCAGGTAGATAGCCGTCAGGCCGCGCCGGATGGTACGGGCCGGGCGGGCCAGCTCGCCGCCGAGGAACAACGGCAGGCTGCCGCAGATGTACAGCAGCGCGGTCTGGCCGGTCGCGGTGGCCAGCGCCCCGGCGGGCGCCGAGGGCCCGAAGCTGGAGACCGGGGTGGCCAGGTGGGTCAGTGTCACGCCGCCGAGGGCGCCGGCGATGGCCAGCTGCCCGACCGCTACCAGTCCGGTGACCAGCAGGGTGATCCGGCGCCCGGCGATCATCACGCCGGCCAGCGCGACCGGGATGGCGATCTCAAGCACGGGCTGGTACCGCCGCTCGCCGGGCAGCACCGCGGGCAGCGTGTCGTAGACGAGCTGCGTCGTGGTGTACAGCAGGTACAGCAGGTAGCTGACGATCCACAGGCTGGCCTGGACCAGGGCGACCCGGCGCCCGGCCGCGGCCGCCACGAACGCGTACAGGCCGCCGGCTCCGTTGACCTGCCGGGCGTAGCGGAGCCAGATCACCAGCGGGAAGGCGAACACGGCCGCGGCCGCGGCCATCGCCAGCCCGGCCGACGCTGCGGCGGACCCGGCCACGATGCCCGGGGCGTTCAGCGCGGCCAGGGCCAGCGGGCCGCCGAACGATGTGACGGCGACGCCCGCGAAGGCCCAGGCGCTGACCGGCCGCGCCCCCGAGGTGCGCGGCGGCCGGCCAGCGGTGGTGCCCGTGGTCCGGGTCGGGAAGGTAGTCATCGGTGACGTCAGCTCCAGCCGCCGCCGGCGTTCGAGCTGGCCGGCATGGCCGGCGCGGCCGGCGCGGACGACGTGGCCGGCGCCGGTGCGGGCGCCGCGGCCGCGGCCGCGGTGTCGGTACCGGTGATCTCCGCCCCAGAGGGGGCTACCAGCCACCACTTCGCGCCGAAGCTGTCGCTGCCCTGGCCGTTAGCCTGCCCGGCGGCGGAGTCACCGGCGAAGTAGTACAGCGGGTGGCCATCGTAGGTCACCTGCTTGGTGCCGTCGGACCGGGTGATCGTGCCCAGGTCGCTCGCCTTCGCGCTCCCGGTGGCGGTCAGCGTGCCGGTCGCCGGCACCGGAGGCCAGGCCGCCGCGCACGCTCCCGAGCAAGCGGACATGTTCGTGCCGTCCTTGGCCCACAGGTACACCGTGCGCCCCGACCCATTGGTCAGGAACGCCCCCGCTGAGCCGGCCTGGGTGGTGATCACCGTCCCGGTCGTCGACGCGCTGGCCGAGCTCCCCGCGGCCGGCGCCGAGCTGGCCGGCGCCGAGGGCGAGGCGGCGGCGCTGCTGCACGCCGCCACCAGCAGCCCCGAAGCCAGCGGAATACCCAGCTTGACCGGTACTGGCATCCTCGCCAGGAGTGAGTGGATCATCTTCATCGTTTCCTCCCGGGCGGCGATGTCTGCGGCACCAGGGCTGCGCGACGCAGCCGCCCTCAGTAGTTGCTTGACGAGGTAACTACGGCGGCGGGTCCGCAAAGGCTTGAACCAGCGGGGGTGAACTACATCACAGCTCGGTCAGCTGAGCGCCGGCGGGCAGGCCGGGCAGGCGGAATCCCGGGTGCGCCTGGCCGCACGCTGGGCCTGCACCGGGACCGGCGTGACCTGCTATAGCAGTCAGGCGTGGTCGACGAACAGGTCCACTTCGGGCTCGGTGCCGGGGGAGTAGGCGTACTGGTCGAAGTCGGTGACGCCCTCGGCGGCCATTACGTCCTCGCAGAGGAACGCGTTCCCGGTGCAGTCCCGGCTGGGCCGGGTGATCACCGCGTAGGCCGCGTCGGAGTAGAGCTCGGGCCTGCGGGCCCGGGCCATCGCCGCCTCGCCGCCGAGCAGGTTCTGCACCGCGGCGGTGGCGATCAGCGTCCGCGGCCACAGCGCGTTGGACGCGATGCCGTCCTCGGCGAACTCGGCGGCGAACCCCAGCGCGCACAGGGTCATCCCGTACTTGGCGATCGTGTAGCCGACGTGCGGGCCGAGCCAGCGCGGCTCCAGGCTGACCGGCGGGGACAGGGTCAGGATGTGCGGGTTCGCCGATCGCTTCAGGTGCGGGATGCAGGCCCGGCTGACCACGAACGTGCCGCGCGTGTTGATCGACTGCATCAGGTCGTAGCGCTTGATTTCCAGCGCCTCGGTGCCGGATAGGTTGATCGCCGAGGCGTTGTTGACGCACACGTCGATCCCGCCGAACCGCTCGACGGCCTGCGCGACGGCCGCCGCAACCTGGTCCTCGTCGCGGATGTCGCCGACCACAGGCAGCGCGCGGCCGCCCGCCGCCTCGATCTGCGCGGCCGCGGTGAACACGGTCCCCTCCAGGTTGGGGTGCGGCTCGGCCGTCTTGGCGATCAGCGCGACGCTGGCGCCGTCCCGCGCCGCCCGGAGCGCGATGGCCAGGCCGATGCCGCGGCTCCCGCCGGAGATGAACAAGGTCTTGCCCGCGAGCGTCATCGCTGCCTTCCTTGAGCCAGGTCCGGACCGTGGCACCCCGGTCCGTTCGGATTAAATTCAAATGCTTTTTTCCGAACGGGCCTTGGCATCACTTCCGCGTCAGCCTGGCTCCTTGGTCTCCCGCAGGCGGCGCCGGGAGGCTTCCACCTCGGCTTCGGCCTCCACGCGGCCGGCCCAGGACCGTCCTTCGACGGACTTGCCCGGTTCCAGCTGCTTGTAGATCAGGAAGAAGTGCTCGATCTCCAGCCGGTCGAACTCGGGCAAGTGGTGCAAGTCGCGCAGGTGCTCCTGACGCGGGTCGCTCGCGGGCACGCAGAGAATCTTGTCGTCGGGGCCCTTTTCGTCGGTCATCCGGAACATGCCGATCGGGCGGCTGCGGATCAGGCAGCCGGGGAACGTCGGCTCAAGCACGAGCACCAGCGCGTCGAGCGGATCACCGTCCTCGCCCAGGGTCTCCGGCACGAAGCCGTAGTCGGCCGGGTACACGGTCGAGGTGAACAGCGTCCGGTCCAGCCGGATCAGGCCGCTGTCGTGGTCGACCTCGTACTTGTTCCGGCTGCCTCGCGGGATCTCGATCACGACATCGAATTCCATGGCTTTGCGTCCCTGGGGCTCAGGCCGGCGGTGTGCCGAGCAGTAGCGGGTAGGCCCGGCGGTCCAGCTGGCCGGACAGGTCGAGGTGGACGAATTTCTCCTCGGTGTACTCGTCCAGGGCGTGCGGCCCGAGCTCGCGGCCCAGCCCGCTCTGCTTGTATCCGCCGAACGGATAGGCGGCGTTGACCATGTGCCAGTCGTTGATCCAGACCGTGCCGGCCTCGAGCTGGTCGGCCACGTCCAGCGCCCGCTGGTTGTCGGTGCTCCAGACCCCGGCGGAGAGCCCGTACTCGGTGTCGTTGGCGATCCGGATGGCCGCCTCCGTGCTCTCGGCGCGGATCACCGCGAGAACCGGGCCGAAGATCTCCTCGCGCGCGATTGTCATGTCGTTGCGGACCTCGGTGAAGATCGTCGGCTCGACCCAGAAACCGCGCTCGAACCGCGGGCCGGCTGGTCTACCCCCTCCATAGGCCAGCTTAGCGCCTTCGGCCTGGCCGGAGGCGATGTAGCGCAGGATCCGGTCTTGGGCCTCGGCCGAGATGACCGGGCCGAAATCCGTGGCCGGGTCGAGCGGGTCGCCGATCGAGATCGTCCGCGCCCGCTCGATCAGCCGCTCGACGAACCTGTCGTGTATGGCGTCGGCCACGATGATCCTGGTGCCCGACTCGCACGCCTGCCCCTGGTTCATCAGGCAGCCGAACAGCGTGCCGTCCGCGGCGAGCTCCAGGTCGGCGTCGTCCAGGACGACGTTCGGCCCCTTGCCGCCGAGCTCCAGCGTGAGCCGCTTGACGTTGCCCGCGGCCAGCCGCATGATCTCCCGCCCGACGGCCGTCGAACCGGTGAAGGCGATCTTCCGCACATCCGGGTGGCTGGCCAGCCTGGCTCCCACGACGGGACCCTCGCCGGGCACGACGTTCAGCACCCCCGGCGGCAGCCCGCACTCCTGCGCGATCCTGGCGAACTCAAGCAGCGTCAGCGGGGTGTGCTCGTCGGGCTTGACGACGATGGTGTTGCCCGCGGCCAGCGCCGGGCCGATCTTCCACATCGCCAGCAGCAGCGGGAAGTTCCAGGGCACGATGGCCCCGCACACGCCGACCGGCTCGCGGCGGATGATGCCGCTGGCCAGCGTGGGCACCTTCAGCAGGGGCCCGGTCCGCTCGAAGGCGTAGCTGCGGGCCAGGTCGGCAAAGTAGCGCAGGTGGGCGATGGAGAAGCCGATCTGGAAGGCCCCGGCCTGGCGGACCGGCGCGCCGTTCTCCAGCGCCTCGAGGACGGCAAGGTCGTTGACCTGCTCAGTAAGCCGGTCCGCTATCGCGTCGAGCACGGCCGCCCGCTCCCGCGGCCGTGTCAGGCGCCAGCGACCGTCGGTGTGCGCGGCCTTGGCCGCGCCGATCGCCCGGTCGGTGTGCTCGAGGCCGCCCTTGGCCACGCTGGCCACCAGCTCCTCGGTGGCCGGACTGCGGATCTCGAACCGGTCGTCGGTGTCAACCCAGTCGCCGTCGATGAGCATGGCGTAACGCCGGACGGTATCCATACCGGTCCCCTTTCGCGGTGTGATCCATGACGCTAAGCCGGGGCGGACCCGCGGATAACGTGCCGGCAACACGAGGATGGGCCGGTTCCTCGGGCCGCCGGCACAATAGTTGTGCCGCCGTACCAACGCCCGGAGACAGGCTTGATACCGGAGACCGACGACCGCCCGGGCCGCGCGCCGGACAATGAGCAGCGTGACGAATCTGGCCAAGAACCTGACGGACACCACCCGCGCTCACGCCGGCCGGGTGGCTGTGCGGGTAGACAACGCGGCGATGACCTACCGGGCCCTGGACGACGCGAGCGCCCGGGTGGCCGGGCTGCTGCACGAGCGCGGCCTCAAACCCGGCGACCGGGTCGGCATCATGATGCCCAACGTGGCCGAGGTCCCCGTGGTGTACTACGGCGTGCTCCGGGCGGGCGGCGTGGTCGTTCCGATGAACCCGCTGCTGAAGGCCCGGGAGGTCGCTTATTACCTGGGCGACTCCGGCGCCGGGCTGATCTTCGCCTGGCACGCGTTCGCCGACCAGGCCCGCGCCGGCGCGGAGCAGGCCGAGGCGGAATCCATCGTGGTGGACGCGGTCGGCTTCCCCGACCTGCTGGCTTCCGCCACCCCGGACTACCAGGTCGCGGACGCCGGCGACGACGACACCGCGGTGATCCTCTACACCTCGGGCACGACCGGCCACCCGAAGGGCGCCGAGCTCACCCACGGCAACCTGATCAGCAACACCGAGGTGACGCGCACCGACATCGTCCGGGCCGGCCCCGATGACGTGATATTCGGCGGCCTTCCGCTGTTCCACGTGTTCGGGCAGACGGTCGCGCTCAACGTCTCGGTAGCGGCCGGGGCGTGCCTGACCCTGCTGCCGCGGTTCGACGCCGAGCACGCCCTGCGGATCATCGCCGGCCACCGGGTCACGGTCTTCGAAGGCGTGCCGACCATGTACGTCGCGCTGACCCACCAGCCTGACCGCGCGGACTACGACACCTCCTCGCTGCGGCTGTGCATCTCCGGCGGCGCGGCCCTGCCAGTCGAGGTGCTGCGCAGCTTCGAGGAGGCGTTCGGCGTCCCGGTGCTTGAGGGATACGGCCTGTCGGAGACCTCGCCGGTCGCCTCGTTCAACCTCCCCGGCCGGGAGCGGAAACCCGGCTCGATCGGCACGCCCATCCGGGACGTCCAGATGCGCGTGGTGGACAAGGAAGACCACGAGCTCCCGCAGGGCGAGGTGGGCGAGATCGTGATCCGCGGGCCGAACGTGATGAAGGGCTACTGGCAACGTCCCGAGGCCACCGCCGAGGCGCTCGCCGACGGCTGGTTCCACACCGGTGACCTGGCCCGGGTCGACGAGGACGGCTACTTCTACATCGTGGACAGGAAAAAGGACCTGATCATCCGCGGCGGCTACAACATCTACCCGCGGGAGATCGAGGAGGTGCTCTACGAGCATCCCGCGGTCGCCGAAGCCGCCGTGATCGGCCTGCCGCACTCGTCCCTGGGCGAGGAGGTCGGGGCCGCGGTGGCCCTCAAGCCGGGGGCCGCCGCCACGCCCGAGGAGCTCCGTGACTACGTCAAGGGCCAGGTCGCGGCCTACAAGTACCCGCGGCACGTGTGGATCATGGACGCGCTGCCCAAGGGCGCGACCGGCAAGATCCAGAAGCGGGATATCGTCATCCCGGCCGACCTGCGCGGGCTGTGAGGCTGTGTTGAATTTGCCTAGGCCTCCGGCCGTGGCGCCGTGAGGCTGCTGCTGCTCGCTCCGCCGGGCGCCGGCAAGGGCACGCAGGGCGAGCGGCTAGCGGCGTGGTCCGGCGCCCGGCACATCGCCGCCGGTGACCTGCTGCGGGCGCAAGCTCGCGCCGGGGACCGGCTGGGCGACGAGATCGCCGCCTACCAGGCCCGCGGCGATCTCGTCCCCGACCAGATCGTGCTCGACGTGCTGACCCCGGCCGTCGTCGAGGCGGCCGCCCACGGCGGGTACATCCTGGATGGCTTCCCTCGGACCCTCCCGCAGGCCACCGCCGCGGCTGACCTCGCGGCCCGGCTCGGCGTGACGCTGGACGCGGCGCTCTACCTGTACGCGACCGACGCGGTGCTGACCCTGCGGCTGCTGGACCGCGCCAGCCAGAGCGGGCGCTCCGACGACAGGGCCGACGTGATCCGGCACCGGCTCAAGGTGTTCGCCGAGACGACGGGCCTGCTCGTCCCCTACTACACCGAGCGGGGCATCCTGGTCGCGGTCGACGCCGACCAGCCACCGGACTCCGTCACGGCCGACATCCAGGCTCGGCTGTCCGGGCTCCCGCTGCCGGAGGCGCGCACTCTTGACTGACGAGGTAACGGCTCTGGGTATATGCCTGGAGGAGTACGAGTATCCGTATCCGGTCCGGTTCCTGCCGCTCAGCAGCGACCTGCGGCAGGTCTCGATGGCGTACGGGGATATTCCGCCGAGTACGGAACCGAACGGCAAGACGGTCGTCCTCTTCCACGGCAAGGCGTTCGGCGGCTATTACTTCCGCAATGTGATCGAGGCGCTGACCGGGGCCGGATACCGGGTGACGCTGAGCCGGGACTATCCGCGGTGGGCGCGGGCCGCGGCGCTGACCTTCCAGATGATCTACCAGCAGCCGGTCCGCTACGAATATCGCCAGCTCGCGCCGCCGGTGCTGCTGGTCGTGGGCGCCGAGGACCACGTCGTCCCGCTCGGCCAGTACGCCCAGCCCGCCGAAGCCGCCCGGCTCGGGGACTTCACCGCGCTGTCCGCCGCGGCCGCACAGGACATCCCCCGCGCCACCCGCGTGGTGATACCCGACTGCGGGCACATCCCGCACCTGGAGCAACCCGGCCCGTTCCTCGCCCGGCTGCTGCCCTTCCTCGCAAGCTGAGGCTGATGGGAGACCACTTGTCCGGCCCGTCGTTGGCTGCACTGTCAGCCGTACCTCGGCATGCTCGCCGGAATATGCAAGAATCCGCAGGTGGACATCGATAGTCCCGCGGTCACCGGGCTAATGGCCGACGTCGCGGCGGCGGTGAGCCGCCGGGCCGCCGTAGTGTCCGAGGACGTCTATGAGGTGGTCCTGCGAGAGATCCCTGAGCTACGCGACGACAAGCCGGTACTAGCCCTGCTCGCCTCGAGCGTCCACAGCAACGTCGGCACCTGCCTGCAGGTCCTGCAGCACCAGATAGAGCTGAGCGCCGTGTATGCCCCGGTCGCTTCCCTGGAGTACGCGCGCAGGCGGGCACAGCGCGGCACGCCGCTGACCGCGCTGCTCCGCGCCTACCGGCTCGGGCATACGTGTTTCTCCGACTGGCTCGTTAAGGAGCTGGCCCGGCAGGCCGATAACGCCGAGATGATCACCGCCGCCACGCTGGGCATGTCGAGGATCGTGGCCGGGTACGTCGACCAGACCTCCGAAGAGATCGTCGCGGCCTACACGCGCGAACGGGAGCGCTGGCTGCGGAACCGCAGCGCCGCGCGGGCCGCCCGGATCCGCGACCTGCTGTCGGGTGAGCGGGTCGACACGAGCGCGACGGAGGCCACCTTGGGCTACCGGCTGCGCCAGTACCACGTGGGCCTGGTGTGCTGGGCGAGCGACGCGACGGCCGCCGTCGACAACATCACCCGGCTGGAGCACGCGATCAGCCACGTCGCGGCCAAGGTGGCCGGCTCCGGCGAGCCGGTGTTCCTGCCGCGCGATGAGTCCAGCGCGTGGGCCTGGCTGCCGCTGGGAATCCGGGACCGGTTCGACGCCACCGGGGCCGCCGAGGCCGGGGTGGACGGCGACCTGCATTTCGCCTTCGGCGACGCGGCCCGGGGCATCACGGGGTTCCGCCTTACCCACCAGCAGGCTCTTGCCGCCCAGGCGGTCGCGCTGGCCGCGGGTCCCCCGCCGCGGGTAGTGACGTTCGGCGAGGTCGCGCCGGTCGCGATGATGCTCGGCTCGGCGGACCTGCTGCGGGCCTGGGTGCTGGCCACGCTGGGGGGCCTGGCGACCGACGATGAGCACCACGCCCGGCTACGGGACACGCTGCTGGTCTTCCTGCAGTCCGGAGGCAGCTACAAGGCGACGGCCGAGCAGATGACCCTGCACAAGAACACGGTGCAGTACCGGATCCGCAAGGCCGAGGAGAGCCTGGGCCGGCCCGTCGCCGAGAACCGTCACGACGTGGAACTCGCGCTGCGGGCCAGCCACTGGCTTGGCTCGTCCGTGCTGGAGCCGGCCCGGGAATGATCGCCCGCCCGGCTGGCGTCCGCTAGGCCAGGCACCGTAACGGCCGTCGTGCGGTGAATGCGGGCGCCCGGGACCCACCGCGGGACACTGGGCGGGACCGGGCCGGTCAGGAGTCGGCGACGGATGGTGCTGCCTGGCTGAGCGCCCGGAGCACGGCGGTCGTGGCGGCGGTAGGCCGCCGGCTGGCGCTGATGGCGGCGGACAGGTTCCAGCGCAGCCGGGCATCGTCGACGGGCACGGCCAGCAGGCCTGCGTGCCCGTCGGCGATGGCCGACGCGGGCATCAGGGTAGTGCCGAAATGCCGCTGGACGAGCTTGAGCATCAGGCCGTAGTCAGCGATCTCGATAGCCGGCGCGTCAGCCCCGAGGACGCCATCCACCGTGTCCCGGACGCTCCAGCCGGGCGGGAACCGCAGGATTGTCTCGTCCGCCAGGTCCGCTACGGTCACGCTAGCCCGGCGGCTCAGCGGGTGACCTGCCGGGCAGACGAAGACCAGCGCCTCGCTGACCAGCGGGCGGAGGATGACCCCGCGCGGCGGCTGGCCCGTTCCCGGACGGGCTGTGCCGGCGGTGAGCGCGACGTCCATCGAGCCGTCCAGGACCGCGCGCAGGTTTCCCGCGGACCCGGTCAGCGACTGGCGCAGCTGGACGATGATGCCCGGGTGGCTGTCCCGGAGGCCGACGAGGACCGCGCCGAGGTCGAGCGGGCCCGTGCTGAGGGTGCATCCCAGGATGACGGTGCCGCGGACCTGGCCGGAGACCGCCGCGACATCGTCGCGGGCTGCCTGCACGGCGTCGAGTATGCGCTGGGCGGCGGCCCGCAAGACCGCTCCGTGCTCGGTGACGGTGACCGGCGTGACGGACCGGTCGAACAAAGGCACGCCGAGATCATGCTCGAGGCGGGCGATGGCGCTGGACATGGCCGACTGGACGATGTGGACCTCGCGGGCGGCGGCGGTGAAGCTCCCCGTCTTGCAGCAGGCGAGGAAGTAGTCCAGGTCCCGGATCTCCACGGATTCAGGCTAAATCCCGACCGGGCCTTACATCAATAGCATCGATGAGGATAAGCAAAATCAATCGTTGGACACGATGGTGGTGGCACGTGATCCTGAGGAGGTAAACAGCGGCCGACCTGGCCCACACGGCAGAAAGGACAGACCGGTGAGCACGGCCTTCCTGACGGATATTCGCGCGACGATCATGCCGGACCGCGACGGCGGGCATGGCCCGCTGCCGCCCGTGCTGCTCAGCATGACGCTGGTCACGGGTCTGGTCGATGCGTTCAGCTACCTGGTTCTCGGGCACGTCTTCGTGGCCAACATGACCGGGAACGTCGTGTTCCTGGGTTTCGCCCTGGCCGGCGTCCCTGGATTCTCGGTCACCTCATCCCTGGCCGCCGTGGCATCGTTTGCCCTCGGCGCCCTGCTCGGCGGCAAACTCGGATCACGGCACCGCGACCACCGAGGCCGCCTGCACAGCTCCGCCGCCGCGATCCGGGCCCTGTTCCTGGCCGCCGCCGTCATCCTCGCCGTTAACGGCAGCCCGGCGGCCACCGGATACCGCTACGCTCTCATCGCGGAGCTCGGCATCTCCATGGGAATCCAGAACGCGCCGCCCGCAAGATCGCAGTCCCCGACCTGACCACCACCGTGCTGACCCTCACCATCACCGGGATCGCCGCCGACAGCACCCTGGCCGGCGGTAGCGGCTCCAAAGCCGGCCGCCGCCTGCTCGCGATCGCCACCATGCTCGCAGGCGCCCTCCTCGGCGCCGCGTTGATCCGCCACACCGCGGCCTATTACCCGCTCCTTATTGCCCTGGCCGCGATCATCCCCGGCGCCGCCGTGACCTACCTGCTAGGAAGGCCGGATCCGGCCTGGGTACGCGCACCGGACCAGCACCCCCGGCGGCCGGGACCACTCCCCGGCCCGGTCCAGATCGGAGACAGGAAATGACCGTTGACAGAACTCACATGAACCACCAGACCCGGTACGAACTCCACGATGACACCGGGCTGGCGTGCGTGCTGACTTACACCGCGGAGCCGGATGAGCCGGCCATCTGGAAGATCCTGCTGCCCGGCCCTGGCGGAACCGAAGATCTCTACGGCACCCAGCAGATCCCGGCCCCGGACGCCGGGCAGCTCCGGGCCTGGCTGACGCCCATCATCGGCAGCGACCGCGCCGCCCAACTCGCCGGCGCCGTCGACGCCGCACCCCCGCCAACGGCCGCCTGGAGATAGCGCCACCGCCACGAGGACTGACCACGCGGCCCGCCGTCCCCGTCCACGCCGGGAGAGCGATCGCTGACCTGATCGCCGGGCAGCAGGAACCAGTGGCGTCCGCCGGGTAACAGGGCCTGGTCTGCGTTCCGGGCGGGAGGCGGTCCTGCGCGCTGCCCCTCCAGCAGGCCTCATCGTCGGGCCCACTCCGCAGCGAGCAGCTGGTAGGAACGGACACGGTCAGCGTGGTCGTGGGTAATGGTCGTGATGATCAGCTCGTCGGCTTCGGTCGCGTCGCGGAGACGTTCCAGCTGGTCCGCGACCTGGCCCGGGGTGCCGACGAACTGGGTGTCGATGCGGTCGGCGACCAGCTCGCGGTCAGCGTCGCTCCAGACATGGCGGCGAGCCTGCTCGGGGGTGGGGAACTGGATGGCGCCTTCCGCGGTGCGGATGCTGCGCACCCACAGGCCGTAGCCGGTGGCCAGCTCACGGGCCGCGGCCTCGGTGCCGGCCACGACGACGTCGGCTGACACGCTGACATAGGGCTGGCGCAGGACCGCGGAAGAACGGAACGCGGCCCGGTAGCCGTCCACCGCCTCGAGCACGGTAGCCGGGCTGACGTGGTAGTTCGCGGCGAAACGCAGGCCGTTATCGCCAGCCACCTCGGCGCTTTCACCGCCGCTGCTGCCGAGGATCCAGACCTGCAGTGCCGCGCCCTCGCCGGGCACCACGTGGGCCTCCTCCCCGTCCGCGGAGCGGTAGGTCCCGGCGATCAGAGCCAGCACGTCGGCGACCTGCTCGGTGTAATTCTGCGGCTCCGCGTGCGGTAGCTGCAGCAGCGTCTTCTGCATGGCGAACCGGGGCGAGCCGAGCAGGTGCTGGAAGGAGAACCGCGGCGGGATGAGCAGCCCGTTCGGGGTCCGGCCGCCGATCACGGTGGCCGCGCGGCCGCTACCGGCCAGCGCGGGTGCCCGTGGTTCACGTGGCCGGCCGCCGGAACGGCCTAGGCCGAGGTCGAAGCGCCCCGGGTGCAGGGCGTCGAGCAGGCCGAACTCCTCGACGGTGGCCAGGGCGGTGCGGTGCCCCATCTGCACCGCCCCAGAGCCGAGCCGGATCGTCGACGTGGCGGCGGCGGTCAGCGCCAGCACCACGGCCGGGGACGTGCCGGCCACGCCTGGGTTGAGATGGTGCTCGGCGAACCAGTAGCGGGTGTAGCCGAGCCGTTCGGTCTGCTGGGCCAGGTCGATACTGTTCCGCAGCGCCAAGGTCGCGTTCGACCCGGACGAGATCGGGACGAGGTCCAGGACGGTCAGCGGGGTGGTGGTCATGCGGGCTTCCTCCTCAACCGGTGGCGGCGACAGCCCGGGCGGGCACCGCGTCGTCGCTGATCGGGCCGCCGCCCCAGCCCCAGGGCGGGTCGGGGATCTCGCGCCGGAGCACGGGGGCGATGTCGGACTGGAACAGTTCGAGGCTGGCCCGGTGCTGCGCGTCGGTGAGCCCGCCGGCGTCGGCGTGCAGGTGCAGGACCGAGTGGCCGAACTGCTCGTGGTAGCGGTGCACCTTCTCGATCACCTGGGCCGGGCTGCCGATCAGGGCCGACGAGCGCTCGACGAAGTCCTCCAGGGTGGGGAACACCGGCTGCACGCCCAGCCTCTCCTGGAAGGCCAGGTAGCCGGCGAACACCGGACGATAGGCGTCGATCGCGTCCTGGGAGTTGCGCGTCGCGTAGTAGCCGGCCGTTCCCGCGCCGACCGCGATCGCGGCCGGATCGTGCCCGTAGTGGACCCACCGCTCACGGTAGTAGCGGATCAGTTCCGCGTAGGGCTCGATCGGGTTGGTGACGTTGGCCGAGAACAGCGGGTCGCCGTACCTGGCGGCCAGGTCGACCGACTCCTTGCTGGTGGCGCTGCCGTGCCAGAATCGGATCGGGCGCTGCAGCGGCCGTGGCCACACCTCGGCCTCGGTCAGCGCCGGCCGGAACTTCGTGTCGTAGGTGATCTTGTTGTCGCGCCACAGCCGCCGGAACACCTCATATGACTCGGCGTTGCGATCCCACTGGTCCTCGGGCGTGACGTGGAACAGGTCGCGCTGGGCAGCGCCATTGCCCTTGCCGATGATCAGCTCGAGCCGGCCGCCGGAGAGGTGGTCGAGCGTGGCGTAGTCCTCGAACGCGCGGACGGGGTTGAGCAGCGACAGCGTGGTGACCGCGGTGAGCAGCCGGATGCGCGTGGTCAGCGCGGCGAGGTGGCTGAGGACCACGGTCGGGGAGGAGGAGATGAACGGCCGTTCGTGCCGCTCGCCCACCCCGAACCCGTCGAAGCCGAGTTCCTCGGCCAGGCGCGCGTTGCCGATCACCTCCCGGAACCGCTCCTGGGTGGATTTCTGCCCGCCCGTGTGCGGGTCCGGGGCGTGCACGATCAGCGTGATGGTGATGAACCTCATGAGGCGGCCCGGGTGGCCGTGGTCTCGGCGAGGCGGCCCAGGGGAGCCAGGCCGAGGTGGTCGCGCAGCGTCGTGCCGGTGTAGTCGGCGCGGAACACCCCGCGCTCCTGCAGCAGCGGGACGACCTGGTCGACGAACGACGTCAGGCCGGCGGGGGTGATGTGCGGGACCAGGATGTAGCCGTCGGCGGCGTCGGCCTGGACCAGTTCGTTGATCGTCGTAGCGATCGTCTCCGCCGATCCGATGAACGACTGCCGGCCGGTCACCTCGATGACCACCTCCCGGGCCGACAGGTTCCCGGCTTCGGCCCGGGCCCGCCACTCGCCGGCCAGCGCGACCGGGTCCTTGGCGAACTGCCGGACACTGGCCCGGCCCTTGGAGATCAGGGTGTCGCTGACCACCGGATCGAAAACGGGCAGGGGCCCGTCGACGTCGAAGCCGGACAGCTCGGTGTTCCACAGCTGTTCGATGAACTTCAGCGCGGTCTGCGGCGAGACCTGGGCCCGCCGTACCTCGCGGGCGATCTCGGCCGCCTCGGCGTCGGTGTCGCCGACCACGAACGTGGCCGCGGGCAGGATCAGCAGCTCGCCGCGACTACGGCCGAACTTGGGCAGCCGGCCCTTCACGTCGGTGTAGAAGGCCTGCCCGGCCGCCAGCGTGGAATGGCGGGAGAAGATCGCATCCGCCGACGCGGCGGCGAAGTCGCGGCCCTCGTCGGAGTCGCCCGCCTGGAAGATCACCGGGCGCCCCTGCGGGGAGCGCGGTACGTTGAACTGTCCGGCGATGTCGAAGAACGCGTCCCGGTGGCGGAAGGCCCCTGGTGCCGCGGTGGCCAGGAACTGGCCGGTGCCGGCGTCGGCCAGGATCTCGTCGCCGTGCCAGGAGTCCCACAGCTCGTTCGCCGTGGCCAGGAACGTCCTGGCCCGCTCGTAGCGGTCGCCTTGGGCCAGGTAGCCGCCGCGGCGGAAGTTCTCCCCGGTGAAGGCGTCCCAGGAGGTGACCACGTTCCACGCCGCCCGCCCGCCGGAAAGGTGGTCGAGGCTGGCGAACTGGCGGGCTACCTCGTAAGGCTCGTTGAAGGTGGAGTTGATCGTGCCGGTCAGCCCGACGTGCTCGGTCACCGCGGCCAGGGCGGCCAGGATCGTGAAGGTGTCGGGCCGGCCGACCACATCGAGGTCGTAGATCAGCCCGTTCTGCTCGCGCAGCCGCAGCCCTTCGGCGAGGAACAGGAAGTCGAACTTGCCTCGCTCAGCGGTCTGGGCGAACTGGCGGAACGAGTCGAACTCGATATGGCTGCCTGCGGCGGGGTCGCTCCATACGGTCGTGTTGTTCACGCCGGGAAAGTGCGCGGCCAGGTGAATCTGCTTCGTCATGGTCTGTGTCCTCACAGCAGGGCGTCTAGGCAGCGGCGTAGCGGTTGGCGGGGCGGTTCAGGCCGAGCAGCCCGCGGAGCGTGCCCGCCTCGTAGGCGGTCCGGAACAGGCCGCGGCGCTGCAGCTCAGGGACCAGTTGCTCGGTGAGCTGCGTCAGGTCGTGCGGCAGTGCGCCCGGCCGCAGCCGGAAGCCGGAGAGCCCGGCGGCCTGCCAGTCCTGCAGCAGGTCGGCCAGGCCGGCTGCGGTGCCAGCGTAGATCTGGGCGTCGCTGCGGTACTCGGCCCCGGCGCGCTCGTCGAGGCGCTGCTTACGCGAGACGGCGGCGGCCTCGGTGTCATCAAGGAAGATCACCAGCTCACCGAAGACATGCACGGTCTGCTCAGCTCGGCTGGCGCTGGCCTGCTCGGCCCGGATCTCGGCCACGATCTCGGCGGCGTGGGCCGCGTCGCGCGGGGTGACGAACCCGACATCGGCCGAGCGGGCGATCAGCTGGTACGGCACGCTGCCGTGGCCAAGCGCGGCCACGACTGGCTGGCCCTGCGGCGGCCGCGGGGTGATCGACGGGCCCTTCACCGAGAACCAGCGGCCCTCGAAGTCGATGTAGTGCAGCTTGTCCCGGTCGATGAAGCGGCCGGTGGCCACATCCCGGATCTCCGCGTCGTCTTCCCAGCTGTCCCAGAGCCGGCGCAGCACCTCCACGTAGTCGGCCGCCTCATCGAAGCGGTCGGTGATCAGCCGCTGCACCTCCGGATCGGTGAGACGGTCTCGCCGCAGCGGCTCGACCTCCCGGCGGCCGAAGTGGGCCGCCGTGTCGGCGCGGGCGCCGACCTGGACCCTAATCCCGGCCCGGCCGGTACTCACGTAGTCCAAGGTGGCGATGGCCTTGGAGAGGTGGAAGGGTTCGGTGTGGTAGATGATCGCGGTCGGCATGAACCCGATGTTCCGGGTAGTGGGCGCGACCCGCGCCGCGATCAGCACCGCGTCGAGCAGCCCCCGGACCCGGTCGGTCCGGGAATCGGCCTCGAAGTGGTCGTCGGACTGCAGGTTCAGCGCGTCCTCGATGGTGAGGAAGTCCAGCAGCCCGCCCTCGGCTTGCTGAGCCAGCTTGGTCCAGTAGCCCGCGGTGAACAACCGGTGCGGCTGGGCGTCGGCTTCCCGCCACGCGGCGGGATGCCAGCCAGCGCCGTCGAGGGCAACCGCCAGATGCAAGGGGGGCGGGGCACTTGTCACGGATCAGCACGTCCTTTCCGATCAGGGCAAGTGGTGTAACGGAATGGCTTTGACCAGTATTTCGCTGGACATAGTGGACTATGCCAGTCGGCCCGGTCGTGGGTCAGCGGCGCTCGTCTGGGATCTTCTCTCCGGCCTGGATCGCCACCGGCAGCCGGTTCTCCGGCGGCGGCAGCGGGCAGGTCGCCAGGTCCGTGTAGGCGCAGGGCAGGTTGGTGGCGCGGTTGAAGTCCAGCACCACCCGCCCGTCCGGCCCCGGCGCTTCCAGCTGCAGGACCCGGTTGGCCGCGTACGTCGTGACCCCGGAGGTGGCGTCAGTGAACAGCACGATCAAGCTGCCCGGACCATGACCGGGAAAGGCCGTGAGGCTTAGCGGCTGCCCGTTCAGCTCGAACTCGATCCGCCCGGGAGCGTCGTAGACGTGCTGCAGCCCGTCCACGGCCGCGCCCACCGTGGTCGGCCGCGGCTCGCCGAATGGCACGTAACGGCCGGTGACGGCCCACCGCGGATGCGGCGGGTAGGCCGGCGTGCCGGCGAACTGAACACGGAGCGGGGTGTCCGGGTGGCGCGGGCGGACGATGTCGTGCCCGCCCCGCCTGGCCACCTCGATCACCGCGTCACCCCAGCCCGCGTTGACCCCGCCCCGCTCGGGAATCACCCCGAACGAGTACCCGCCGCGCACCGCGGCACCGCCGATCACCAGCTCCTCGCCGTCGGCCAGCTCGACGGTTACGCCGTCCGGGCCGGTGTACCAGGCACCCGGAGCGTCGTCGAACCGGTGCGGCGTCTCGGTAAGCCAGTGCAGGCTGGTGATGGCCAGGAAGCCATGCGGGTCGGCCAGCCGGGCCTCCTGCCCGGCATGCCAGGCCTGCCAGGCCGCCGTGAACTCGCCGAGGTCGGCTACCTCCGGATGCGTGGCCTGGTTCTGGACAGTCATTGTGGTCTCCTTTCTCCCGGGGAATACCAGTTTCTCCCCGGGAATACCAGCCCGGCCCGGCGCCGGATCGGCGATGGAGTATTCCAGTGTATCCAGATAGAGAAAATCGACAATACGGTTGACGTTCAAGGCCATCGTCTCCAGGGCCATCTCGCTTAGTCAGCGCCGCCCCATGCCCTGCGCACCTGGCCGCGCGTCGTAGGGGAGCGTCTGGGACACTGTGCTGTCGGCGCGAGAGCGGGTGGTGGCGGGTGGATTTGCAGCTGGCTGGGCGGCGTGCGCTGGTGACCGGCGGGAGCCGCGGCATCGGCAAGGCCGCCGCGGCCGTGCTGCTGGCCGAGGGGGCTGAGGTGGCGATCGCGGCGCGCGACCTGAGCCGGCTGGACGGGGCGGCCGCCGAGCTGGGCGCCACCGCGGGCCGGGCGGTGCCCGCTCTCCAGGTTGACACCGGCGATGACGCCTCCGTGCGGCAGCTGGTCGCGGCCGCGCAGGACCGGCTCGGCGGTGTCGACATCCTGGTCAACTGCGCCGCGCAGCCGGCCGGTCAGGCGCCGCCGCTGTCCCTGCCCGAGATCACCGGCGATGCGTTCTGGTCGGATGTGAACGTCAAGGTGATGGGCTACCTGCGGTGCGCCCAGGCGGTCGCACCGGGCATGGTCACGGTCGGCTGGGGCCGGATCATCAGCGTCAGCGGCCTGGCCGCCCTCAGCACCGGGTCGGTCATCGGCTCCATCCGCAACGTGGCCGTGTCGGCGATGACCAAGAACCTGGCCGACGAACTAGGCCCGTCCGGTATCAGCGTGAATGCCGTCCACCCGGGGCTGACCCGCACCGAGGCGACGCCGGGCGTCCTTGCGGCACAGGCCGCGGCGGCCGGCGTCGAGCCCGCCGAGATCGAGCGGCGGATGGCCGGCCGCAACCTCACCCGCACGCTCATCGACGCCAGCCAGGTCGCGGCCGTGATCGCCTTCCTGGCGTCGCCCCTGTCGGTCTCGATCAACGGCGAGTCGATCGCCTGCGGCGGCGGAACGCCCGGCGTTATCCGCTATTAATCCGGCCGGCGGCGATCATTCCGCGGTCATCCGTGCGAGTCGGCGGGGATCAGGGTGCGGGGACTTTGTGCAGTTCGATCTAGGTCTTGGGTCCGTGGTGCAGCGTGTTGCGGGAGAAGTAGGGCGGGACCTGCATGTCGAACCGCGCGTGGCCGTGCTCTGGCTCCAGCGAGATGGGCACAATAGTCTGGTGAGTTCTCCAGCGCCCGACTTCGAGTTCGGTACCGACGGCCCGTCGCTGATCCTGGTCGGCGTGGACGGCTCGCGGACCTCGCTGCGCGCCGCTGCCTACGCCGGCGGGCTAGCACGCCGCCAGCGCTCCCGTCTCCTAGCCGTGTACGTGGGCCGGGTACCAGCCAGCGCCGGCGCGGCGCCGGGCGGCGCGGCCGTGATGAGCGAGACCTTCGAGCAGATCGCGAACGAGCTGGAGCAGCTGATGCTCGGCCGTACCGCCGAGACCGGGATAGCGGCCGAGTTCCGCTCCGTTCGCGGGGACCCGCTGGCCGAGCTCACCCGGATCGCGACGGAGACGCGTGCTGACGCCGTAGTCGTCGGCGCATCCGAGCACCTCGGTCACCGGATCGTGGGCTCACTGGCCAGCCGTCTGATCCGGGCCGGGAAATGGCCGGTCACTGTCGTTCCCTAGAACCTATTTCGGCGGACGGAGATGGCGGCTCACATCGTCGGCGAGATCGACGTGGACGCGCCGCTCGGCGAGGCGCCTGTGCCCGTCGTGTCGCCGTCGTCCACCCGCACCGCCAGTGAAGGACCGACTGGGCGCAGCAAGAGGCGCGGCTGAGGATCTCCTGCAGGCGGGCTGCGTCTATCCCGGCCGTAACCTAACGCGCGGCTGGCATGAGGCCGGGCTGAGGGTGGGGGGGCGAGGCTGGGCTCATGGCCACGCAACAGTCCATGCCTGAGGCGCCGGTGGCGGCCGCGCACGCGCCGCAGAAGCCCAGACGGGGGGCAGGCCGAACCGTACCGCGCCGATTCTGGCGGGCGGTCTTGGCCTGGCCGCTTCGGGGCGGGGACGGCATCTCGCTAGAGCCGGCCGGGCCGGTGCCGGGCGCAGCCCGGGGTGGTCGGGTGGCCGGGCGGGTGCTCGCGGCGGCTGTCACCGCGTTCGCCGCGGCGCAGTACGCGATTGGCCGCCCTATCGCGCCGGAGGCCTGGCTGGCGATCGCGCCGCTGCTGGCGTCCCTGGCGCTGCGCCCGCTGCGCACGGCGTTGCTGGCGGGCTGGACGGTCCTGCTCGGGCTCGGGCTGACCCTGCAGGCCAGCGGCCCGCCCGGACGGCTGGCCTCAAGCCTGGCCGTGCTGGCGCTGCTGGCCGGGTTCGCCGTGGCCAACTCCGTGCTCCGCTGCGTGGCGCAGCGGCGGCTCGGCCAGGCCCGCGCGGTGGCCCGGGTCGCGCAAAGCGCGCTGCTGCGCGAGGTCCCCCGGTCCGTAGCCGCGGCCCGGCTGGCGTCCCGCTACCTGTCCGCCTCGGCCGAGGCGCAGGTGGGCGGCGACCTGATCGAGGTGATCACCGACGGCCCTAACCCGCGATGGCTGGTCGGCGACACCCGCGGCAAGGGGCTGCCCGCGGTCCGGCTGGCCAACGTCGCCGCG
The DNA here is from genome assembly GCA_963844625.1 of uncultured Actinomycetota bacterium. GTDB lineage: Bacteria > Actinomycetota > Actinomycetes > Streptosporangiales > Streptosporangiaceae > Palsa-504. The sequence continues at coordinate 242,135 of CAWJPF010000012.1, forward strand.
ACCAGTTTCCGGGACGCCTGCGCCCAGCCGGGCCTGCCGCTGACCGAGGTCGCCCGGGCGGTCGACCTGTCCGTCACGCGGGCCGCGGGCGAGGAGGATTTCGTGACCGCGGTGTTCGCCGAGCTCGACCCCGCAGGCTGGATCCAGCTGGTGAACTGCGGGCATCCCCCGCCGCTGCGGCTGAGCACCGACGGTGAGCTCATGCCGCTGGCTCCGGTAGCGTTCACGCCGCCGCTGGGCCTGCACCCGCACCTGCATCCGTCGACGTTCTCGGTGCGCACCGGGGACCGGCTCCTGTTCTTCACCGACGGCCTGCTCGAGGCCCGTGACCGGGCGGGCCGGTTCTTCCGGCTAGACCAGCAGATCCAGGCGCTGAGCCAGCCCGACCTGCAAGCAGCCGCCGACCAGCTGCTGGACCGGCTACGCGCGCACACCCGGCGCCGGCTCGACAACGACGTCGCCGTCCTGCTGGCCGAGCTCACCCGCACCGACCCCGGCTCCCAGCCTGACGCGCCAGGCCCGCGGGCCGCTGCGGGCGCGACATCGCGGGCAGCCTTATCACGCTCGCCTAGACCGTGCCGGCCGCCCGCCGCTGCCTCAGCCCTGGTGTGCCGGGCGGGGACAGAATCCCGCCCGGTGAAGAGGCCGTTCCGCATGGTGGCGGTCCGCTGGGCTGACCGGATCCTGTCCAGCTGTCATGGCAGATCTCCGGATTTTGCCCGGCCTGACGGCTGTCGCCGTCAGATGACACCGCTCGCGTCATCAATAACGTCGATGTGCTCAAGCGAAATCAATCGTTGGACACGATGGCCGCAGCACGGTGATCCTGAATAGGTACCTCGATCCCCGCGAGCAGCAGGAGAGCAAAATGGCACTGCACCTTGACACCTGCGTGCCGTCGGTGGACGCGCAGGACGATTTCACCCGGGCCCGGCGGCGGCACGTGCTGGACCGGCTGGGCAGCTGGCTGCGCCGCGACCTGGGCGAGACCAGCCTGCTGCGGTTCGACGAGGTGGTCAGCGCGCTGGGCTTCCGCAGCGAGTACTACCTGGGCCTGCGGACCATCCGGCTGGACACGGTGGTCGGGACCGTCGAGGAGACACCTGGCTTCGACCGCGGGTTCTGGCCCGCCTCGGACCGCGACCGGCAGCGCTGGGAGCAACTCGATCTGGCCGAACGGGACGGCGCGGTGATCCCGCCGATCGAGGTGTACCGCGTCGGCGGCCTGCACTTCGTCAAGGACGGCCACCACCGCGTCTCGGTCGCGATAGCCACCGGCCAGGAGATGATCGACGCGGACGTGACCGAGGTACTGACCCAGCGGCCCGCCACCGGCCTTTCCCGCCACAGCGACCTGATGCAGAAGGCTAACCGCGGGAAAACCATCATCCCGAACGGTCCGTGGGCACCTGCGCCAGCGGACCCGGTGCTAGCGACCATGGCGCACAGCACCCAGGTCAACCGCACCTGCCTGGGCGGAGATGGCCGTTGACCATGCGGGGCCTCCGCCGCCCACCGAGGAAGCCCGCAAGCGCCGCCGTCGTAGCCGGGAAACGCCAGCCCGGACTTTACCGCCCGCCAGGTCACCCGCTGAGCGGGGCTGCCGTCCCGCGGGCCAGGGCCGCGTCGAGCAGGGCGGCCGCGGCGGCGCGGGCCGCGGCGGCCGCGGCGGGGTCGTGATCCATCCGCGCGGACTGGCCGCTGCCGTCATAGAGCAGGTGCAGCTGGCGGGCCAGGACTTCGGGCTCGGGCACGCCGGCCTGGGCGGCCAGCTCGGTCAGCAGCGCGCGCACCCAGCGGCGGTAGGCCTCGGCGGCCTGCTCGGCCAGGTCGCCGGGATGGGATTCCGCGCTGGCCCGGGCGAACGCGCAGCCGCGGTAGCCGGGCTGGGCGAACAGCTCCCCCTGACCTTCGAACACGGCCAGCAGGCGCTCGCGCGGGGTGTCGTAGCGGTCCACCGCCTGCGTGATGCGCTGGGCGACGCTGGCGTGGCGGGTCTGCAGGTAGGCACGGACCAGCTCGTCCTTGCTGCCGAAGGTGTTGTACAGCGAGGCCTTGGCCACGCCGGCCTGCTCGATGACCCGGTCGATGCCGACCGTGTGCACGCCCTCGTTGTAGAACAGCTCGTTGGCCGCGGCTAGCAGCCGCTCGCGCGCCGACGGCCGGATTGCGCTGGCTTCCTTGACAGCCATGGTGACGGCCACCTTTCTGGACAGACTTGTCTATCGTATGCCCTGGTCCGGGGCGACGGCAGGCTCCGTGGCGCGGCCGGGCCGGGTCTTCAGCAGGCCGAACAGGGCCAGCGCGGCCAGCGCGATCACCGCGGCGCCGTAGTAGCGGGCGGTGTTGATCAGCCCTCCGCCGTGCACCACGCCGAACCCGGCCAGGACAGCGGGTAGGCCCAGCCCGAGATAGGACACCACGTAGAGCAGGGAGACCAGGCCGGCCCGCTCGTGCGCCGCGGCCAGCGGCACCACCAGGCGGATGCCGCCCTGGAAACCGCTGCCGAACCCGGCGCCCGCGATCGCGGAGCCCGCGAAGAAGAGGGCCGCGGAGCTCAGGCTCACGGCCATGACGGTGACAGCCACGCCGGTGATCAGGGCCAGTATGCCGAACAGCATTACCGTCCGGGCCGCGGTCCGGCGCAGTGCGATGGTCGCGACGACGGCTGAGGCGGCCAGCACGAACAGGCTCAGGGCGCCCAGCACGACCTCGCCCGAGCCGGTCAGGGCGTGCACCAGCGCCGGGCCGAGCGCTCCGTACAGCCCGGCCAGCGCCCACACCGCGAACAGTACGGGCACGGCGGTCAGCATCGGGGCCCGCAGCGCCCGCGGCAGCCTGATCTCCGGCCGCAGGCTGCCCAGCGCGCCCGGCGCGCGGCTGACCGTCTCGCGCATCGCCGCGATCGCGGCCGCCTGCAGAGCGAGCACGCCGATCAGGGCGAGGTAGATGAGGTGGGTGGGGTCAGGCAGGAAGCGGACCGCCAGCGCGGACAAGATCGCGCCGCTCGCGCTGCCCATGCCCGGCGTCACTGCGTTGGCGAACGTGCCGAGCTCGCGGTCCATGTCCAGCATGGCCGCGCCGATCGCGCCCAGGGCCGCGCCGGTGGACAGGCCCTGGACCACCCGGGCAGCCAGCAGCGCGGGTACCCCCGTGGCGGTGGCGAAGACCACGAGCGAGCCGGCGTGCACCGCGATCGCGGTCAGCAGTACCGGGCGCCGCCCGACGTGGTCCGACAGCTTGCCCAGGGTCAGCAGCGCGGCCAGCACCGCCATCGCGTACACCCCGAACACCACCGTGGTGGTGATCGGCGTGAAGTGCCACTGGGCCTGGTAGATCGCGTACAGCGGGGTAGGGGCGGCGGAGGAGGCCAAAAGCGCCACGATCAGCGACGCCAGCACGAACACGGCCGGCCGCCCGCTCAGCCGGTGACTGCCCTGCCCGCGCAGCCAAGGCCGGCGCGCGAACGGGTCAGCCGGGAGCGCCGCGGCGGTTTCGCTGGCCGGACGGCGGACCGGCAGGGCCTGGGCACTCGCGACCCGCTGGGCTGGAGGCGGGGCCGGTACTGCCTGGGCCATGCCTGTTCTCGGTTCTGCACCGTAGTCCGTCGTCATGTCTGGTTACCCACCCTATTTGAGTAGACAGGTCTGTATACCTGAGATAATAGACAGACAGGTCTAACCAGTCAAGGGACTCCCGGCCGCCTGGTCATCCCGTTGTCCTTCGTGACCTACACGGAGCTGACCGAGAACCGTCGCGGAATCGATCAACCGGGGTGGGTGTTCTGGGCCCTGTGAGGGTGCGGGCAACCGAGTCCGTTGTCCCGACGATGAGGAGCAGTCATGACCACGGCGTACGACTTCGCGGGGACCGCCGCGGACGGTAAGCAGGTTCCGCTGCAGGACTATGAGGGCAAGGTGCTGCTTGTCGTGAACGTGGCGAGCAAATGCGGGCTGACACCGCAGTACGAAGGCCTGGAGTCGCTGTACCGCGATCATAAGGATCGCGGCCTGGAGATCCTCGGATTTCCCTGCAACCAGTTCAAGGAACAGGAACCAGGCAGCGACGAGGAGATCCAGGATTTCTGCAAGTCCACCTACGACGTGACCTTCCCGGTATTCGCCAAGATCGAGGTCAACGGCCCGGCTGCCGACCCGCTGTACCACTGGCTGCGCGCCCAGGCGCCCGGTGACTTCGGCCCGCAGTACGGCGGCTTCTACGAAGCTATCTCGAAGATCCGGCCGGACGCAGAGGGCACCGACGAGGTCAAGTGGAACTTCACCAAGTTCCTGATCGGCCGGGACGGCAAAGTCATCAAGCGCTACGAGCCGACCGCGCTGCCTGCCGATATCAAGGCAGATCTCGAGAACTACCTCTAGGCCGGGCCGGGCCGTGAACGCTGCCTTTGAGGTGAGGAGTCAGTAATGCGTGTCGCGTTGTCGATTCTCGACTTGGCGCCGATCGCGCGGGGTCAGACCGCTAGTGACAGTTTCGCGAACAGCGTGGCGCTGGCCCAGCGGGCCGAGGAGCTGGGATACCTGCGGGTCTGGTACGCCGAGCACCACAACATGGCCAGCATCGCCTCCTCTGCCACCAGTGTGCTGATCGCGCACGTCGGCGCGCAGACCCGGACGATCCGGCTCGGCGCGGGCGGGGTGATGCTGCCTAACCACGCGCCACTGATGATCGCGGAGCAGTTCGGCACCCTGGCCGCCCTGTACCCAGGACGGATCGACCTCGGCCTGGGCCGGGCGCCGGGCTCGGATCAGAACACGATGTACGCGCTGCGCCGCGACCCGGGCTCGGCCGACACCTTCCCGCAGGACGTTGTCGAGCTGCAGGGCTATCTCACCGGCAATACCCAGGTGCCGGGGGTGGACGCAGTCCCCGGCAAGGGCTCGCACGTCCCGCTGTACATCCTCGGTTCGTCGTTGTTCGGGGCGAGGCTGGCCGCCGCGCTCGGCCTACCCTATGCATTCGCCTCGCACTTCGCGCCGGCCTCCCTCGAAGCCGCCCTCGCCGTCTACCGGGGCGAGTTCCGGCCGTCTGGGCAGCTGGAACAGCCGTACGCGATCGCGGGCGTCAACGTGATCGCCGCCGACACGGAGAGCGCCGCCCAGGAGCAGCTCCAGGGAATCCGGCGAGCGCGCGCCAACAGCCTGTACGCGCGCGGGCGCCGGGGCCAGGACACTGAGGATCTCACCGACGAGCAGGCCGACCAGCTGCTGGCCGCCGGCGTCGGCGGCCAGGTGGATCAGATGCTCACGTACTCTGCGGTCGGCACTCCGGCCCAGGTGAGCGACTACCTCGACGGCTTCATCCGCCATACCGGGGTCGACGAGGTGATCGTCGCCCACCAGGCACCGAGGATCGAGGGCCGGCTGCGGTCGGTCACGCTTCTGGCCGAAGCCATGCAGACCGTCCCCGCATGACCCGGCCGACGCCTCGTGCAGCGTACGGATCAGCCGGGCCAGGGCGACGAGCACGTCGTCGCCCGCCGTCTGCGCCGGCAGCGGGTTGCGCGGCACGTCACCGGGGACGAACGACAGCATCTCGCGCCCCTGCTCATCGACGCCGAGCGGAAGCGGCGCGCCGGTGAACCCGGCGTCGCGCAGGTGGGCCAGGTACGCCTGCACGGTCCGGCTGAACGGCCGCAGCGGCCGCCGTACCGTGTCTCCGTGCTACCGGGCCGGCTGGGGTGCGGTGTCAGGGGATCAGGCCAAGCTGCCGGGCCCGCGCGGCGGCCTCGGTGCGGTTGGCGGCGCCAAGCTTGCCCAGCAGGTGGCCCACGTGCTTTTTGACCGTGTCCAGCGACACGAAAAGTTCGCGGGCAATGCGCTGGTTTGACCTGCCCGCGGCAATCAGCCGCAGCACCTCCAGCTCGCGGCCGGTCAGCGGCTCGGCCATGCCCGGCGGTGCGGCCGCGGATCGCCTCGGCGGCGGCACGGCGTCTGCCCGGCCGCAGGCGCTCAGGAGCGCGGCCGGGTAGCCGGGCTCGATGCGGCGAGCCGCGTGCTGCTGGCCCGGCCGGGCGGCGGACAGCTGGGCGAGCAGGGCGCGCATCGGCGCGCCCTCGTCGGCGAAGACCCGGACATAGCCGGGCCGGCGGGCGAGCGTAAGCGCCTCGGTCAGCGCGCCGAGGGCGCTGGCGTGATCACCGCGGGCGGCCAGCGCCAGCGCCCGCAGCGCCTGGATCTCGATGACGCTGTCGGCCCGGCCCTGGCTGGCCGCGGCGACGAGCAGCCGCTGCAGCAGCGTGAGTGCCGGTCCGGGGTCGTCTTGGGCGAGCAGCACCCGGGCCAGCATCAGATACGCCGGCTCGCGGGGGTAATCTGGCTCGTCGTCTGGGTTGAGACCAGCCGTCGTTGTCCACTGGGCGGCCGCGTGGACGTCGCCCTGGGTCAGCAGCAGCCGCACCCGCTGCGATGGCACCGGGTTGAGCAGGGGGATCACTTGCGGGCTCAGCCCGGTCTGTCCGGCCTCGCCCATCGCCTCCAGGGCCCCGGCCGGGTCACCGTGCGCGTGCCGGATCCGGGCCACGATAGCCAGGCCGGTGGCCTGCGGCGGGGTGTAGGCAAGCTGCCGGCACAGCGTGACCCCTCGGGTGGCGTGGTCAAGCGCGGCAGTCAGCTCGTTCCGCTCGTACAGGATCTGGGCCAGGCCCACGTGCGCCAGGCCCAGATGGGGTGGCTGGCTGCTTTCGCTAGCCCCCTCCAGCGCTTGCCGGTAGGTGGCCAGCGCAGCATCCAGGTTGCCCTGGGCGCGCTGCACCTGGCCCAGGTCGTAGCAGACGCGCATGGCCAGAAAGCCGGCGAAGAACTCGGCGCCGCCTTCGACAGCGCGGAAGACCTGCGTGGGCTCGCCGCCTAGACGGCGGGCCGCTTCGTCGGCAGCCCGCAGTTCGGCGAGCAACTCTGCCAGGCCGCGCTCGGCTCGCCCGAGCCGTCCGTCCAGCCAGTGCACCCCCGCCTGGTTCCAGCGCACGAAGGAGCGCATCAACCGCTCGTCCTCGGCTAGGTGGGCCAGGGCCTGCTGGTTGTAGCCGGCCGCGAGGGCGGCATTACCGCGCAGCCGCGCGAGGACGGCGCGCAGGAACGCGATCCCCGCGGGGACATTGGCTAGCACGCTCGTCGGCCGCCCGGTGGGGTCCTCGTACGGTTCGTCGCCGCGGGCCGCAAAGGCGCGCTCGGTGTCATCGAGCAGGGCCTCGAGTGCTTCCACCTGGAAGCCCTGGGCGGCGCCGTACGCCTGGGCCAGGCACAGCCGCGGGCGGTCGCGTACCGACTCCGCCGGCAGCGCCGAAAGCCAGCGGCGCAGGGTCGCGCCCTCGCTGCGGCCGAGCAGCGTCTCGACGTGCCGCTCGACCAGCCGCGCATCCCAGGCGGCATCCCCGGCCGCCAGCGCGTGCCGCACCGCGTCATCGGCCAGATCATGCTCCTCGCACCAGGTGGCAGCGGCCCGGTGCAGCTCTTGCACCCGGCCGGGCTGCTCAGCCTGCAGCCGCGCGCGAAGCAGGTCGGCAAACAGGTGGTGGTAGCGCCACCAGCCGCGCACCTCATCCAGCGGCACCAGGAACAGGCCTGCCCGCTCGATGTCCTGCAGCATCGCCTGGCTACCGGACCGGCCGGTGACCGCATCACACAGCTCGCCGGACAGCCGCTCCAGTATCGAGGTCTCCAGCAAGAACGCGCGCACCGGCCCGGGCTGGCCGTCGAGGACCTCATCGGCCAGGTAGTCCAGCACGAAGCGGTGGCTGCCGCTGAACGCCGCCGCAAACCCGGTCGGATCAGCGTGCCCCCGCAGCGACAGTCCGGCCAGCTGCAGCCCCGCCGCCCACCCCTCCGTCCGGGCCACGAGCGCCGCCACCGCCACGCCGGGCAGCTCAGCGCCGATGGCTTCGCGCAGTAGGCCCGCCGCCTCATCGGTGGTGAACCGCAGGTCGGCGGCGCGCAGCTCAGCCAGCTGGCCGCGGGCCCGCAGCCGCGCCAGCGGCAGCGGCGGGTCAGCCCGGCCGGACACCACTACCCGCAGGCCCGGCGGCAGATTCTCCAGCAAGAATGCCACTGACTCGTGCACCGGCTTGGAATCGATCAGGTGATAATCGTCTAGGACCAGCAGCACCTCATCCGGGCCGGGATCGGCGGCCAGCTCGTTGATCAGGGCCGTCACCAGCCCCTCAAACGAACGTGGGAGCAGCTGGCCCACCCGCCCGGCCAGCCCCGGCCGGGCCCGGTCCAGCGCGGCCACCGTGTAGCGCCAGAACCGGGCCGGGTCGCTGTCGTCGCCATCCAGGCCCAGCCACGCCACCGGCCGCCCGTCACCGCGGGCCCAGTCAGCCAGCAGCGCCGTCTTGCCGAATCCTGCCGGAGCACAAACCAGCACCCGGCCCCTAGCGAGCCCCTCGCCCAGCGCCTCCACCAGACGCCGGCGCGGCACAAAACCCGGCGGCGGCCGGAGCACATGCAGCTTGGTCGCCAGCAGGACACCCGGCCCGGACATGGCGACCCCCGCAGGGGCCGCCGCAGACGGGTCAGCCATCGGTGATCGACCGCCCAGGCCAACAGGCGTATCGTGCGGAAGCGTGCCACTGTCCGTCATCCAGTGTCTCCACGTGGCCCGGCGGCGGAAGCTCAGGGCTGAGAGTCATCGTCAGGCCACCCGGCCACAAACAGATTACCGCTCGCGAAGCTCACGCAGGCGCGCTCCCGCTCCCCTAGCAGCGGGCGGTGATACCCGCACTGCGATGGCTGCGCAGACCATGGAGCAGGGCCGGTATCTGGGTGGCCGCCCGCCGTACGGCGGCTGTGCAGCCGGGAGCCGGTACGGCCGAGATGACCGGCCGCCCGGGCGCGCGTGTTCAAGCGGTGTCTGTTTTGGGGAAATCGCACCGGTTTTGGTGTCCGAGGACCGAGTACACCCAAAGCCAATACTTCTTGACGGCTGAGCGTTCGCGACGGTCAAGCCCGCGATCCCCGCGCCGACCACCACCACGCGCTCGACCGGTCCCGCTACCCCGCCGGGAACATCCGTCCGCCGGTGATCGAAGCTCTCAGCAGTCAATGCCACCACCCCGCACAGGCGAATGGTCAACGATCACCGTGCCCACGGCAAGGTGGACCTTGCCACGCACGCGCGATACCAATGCCCTCGCCGGGATGAGTTGAGGGCAGACAGTAACGCTTATCGAGCACGATACCGCCAGGTCCTGGTAGGGATAGGGGCGTGTCCGCTGACACCCGGGCCACGACGTGGTTCGTGACCGGAGCCTCCGCGGCTTCGGCCAGGAACTCACCGAGCGTTGCCGCACGCTCACCGGTACCAAATTTCCGTAGATCGTATTCCGAACGAGACCGGCGTACCCCTGTCCGGGGTGCGGGGCAGGCGGCCTAGTCTCGTGGTCGTGGCGGAATCTTCGCGCAGTACGGCCGACCTGATCGTTGCGTGCCTGGAGAACGAGGGCGTCACGCATGTCTTCGGCATCCCGGGCGAGGAGAACATCAGGCTGGTGGAGGCCATCTCCCGCTCGTCCATCCAGTACGTGCTGACGCGTCACGAGCAGGGTGCATCGTTCATGGCCGAGGTCTACGGCCGGCTCACGGGGCGGGCCGGAGTGTGCTCGGCGACACTGGGCCCGGGAGCGATCAACTTGCTGCTGGGTACCGCAGACGCGACCACCAACTCGACGCCGCTGATCGCGCTGTCGGCGCAGGTCGGGATGAACCGCAGCTTCAAGGAATCCCACCAGGGCGTGGATCTGGTGCCGATGTTCGCGCCGGTCACCAAATGGTCGGCGCTGGTGGCGACGCCAGGTGCGGTGCCCGAGATGATCCGCAAGGCGTTCAAGCTCGCCCAGACCGAACGGCCAGGCGCCGTGTACCTGGCCATCCCCGAGGATGTGGAACAGGCCCCGGCGCCGGGACACGAAGAGCCGCTCACCGTGAACGTGCCGCGGCCGGACGAACCGTCGCCCGGGCAGGTCGAGCGCGCCGCGGCGCTGCTGCGCTCGTCGCACGCACCTATCGTGCTGGCCGGACACGGCGCGGCTAGGGCGGCCGCCGGTCGGGCCCTGCGCCGCTTCGCCGAGACGCTGGGCATTCCCGTAGCGACCACATTTCATGGCAAGGGCGTGTTCCCGGACGATCACCCGCTGGCGCTGGGCGCGGTGGGATTCATGCGCCACGACTACGTCAACTTCGGCTTCGACCGCGCGGACCTGATCATCGCCGTCGGGTATGAACTGCAGGAGTTCGACCCCATCCGGATCAACCCGCAAGGAGATACCAAGATCATCCACCTGCACCGGTTCCCCGCCGAGGTGGATGCGCACTACGACGTCGCCGTCGGCCTGCACTCCGACATCGGGCGCAGCCTCGACGCGCTCGCCGATGCGGTCGGGCCGCGGCCCGAAGGCACGGCTGGCGGGAACCGCATCCGTACCTTGCTGGCCGACGAGCTTGCCCGGGGCCAGTGCGATGACCGGTTTCCGCTGGCGCCGGCCAGGATCGTGGCTGACAGCCGGGCGGCGCTGCGCCGCGAGGATGTCGTGCTGGTCGACACGGGAGCGCTGAAGATGTGGATGGCGCGCCTGTACCCGACCTACGAGCCGAACACCTGCCTGATCTCCAACGGCCTGTCCACGATGGCGTGGACGGTGCCCGGCGCGATCGGCGCGAAGATCGCGCGGCCGGACTGCCGGGTGCTCGTCGCCACCGGCGACGGCGCCTTCTTGATGAACTCGCAGGAGATCGAGACCGCGATGCGGCTGGGCCTGGCTGTCGTCGTCCTGATCTGGGTAGACGGCGCCTACGGGCTGATCAGCTGGAAGATGGACCTGGAAATCGGCCGTAACGTAGACACCACCTTCGGCAACCCTGACTTCGTCACCTACGCCGAGAGCTTCGGCGCGACCGGCTACCGGATCCGCTCGGCCGGCGAACTGCTCCCGACGCTGCGCACAGCGCTGGCCGCCGGCACGGTGTCAGTGATCGCATGTCCCGTCGATTACTCCGCCAACCTCGAGCTGATCGAGTCGCTGGGCGACCTCGACGACTCGCTGCCCTGAGTGCCGGAGGTCTCGGTGTGCGCTAGCGCCAGTGACACCATCACCGCCTTGGGCTAATCCTTACAGATCTCCGTAGGTCCCATTCCGGGACCCGCGACTTGCTAACGTCTCGCCCTATGCGACTTGCCCGCCCGGCCGCCATTCTCGTGCTCGCCTGTGCCCCGGCCCTGGTCCTGGCCGCCTGCGGGCCGGTGGCCGGCACGTCCGCTCCGGCCCCGGCGACCAGCGCCGCCACCCCGCCCACCAGCGCCGCCACCCTGGCCGGCACCACACCCTCCCAGTCGGCGTCCTCGCATCCGACCCGCCCCCCGGCCACCTCGTCACAGTCGCCTCACCCCGCGCCGGGCCGCTCCTCGCTCCCGTCGGTTCGCACGGCGCCCCACTACCGGTCCTCCCCCTCGGCCGCTATCCACGCGGATCACGTGGTCGGCCACGGCACCCCGGGCAGCTGCACGTCGCAGGCGGTGGTCCAGGCCGTCGCCGCGGGCGGGGTGATCGCGTTTTCCTGCGGACCGCGGCCGGTGACCATCGTGATGACGGCCACGGCCAAAGTCCGCAACACCAGCGCCAAGGTCGTCCTGAACGGCGGCGGCCTAGTCACGCTGAGCGGCGGCGGCGTGCGGCGCATCCTGTATATGGACACCTGCGATCCCGCCCAGACCTGGACCACCTCGCACTGCCAGGACCAGGCCACTCCCGCCCTGACCGTAGAGAACATCACTTTCGCCGACGGCAACTCCACCGGGCAGGTCTACGACGGCGGGGGCGGCGGGGCCATCTTCGACCGCGGCGGCCAGCTCAAGGTCATCGACGCCCGCTTCACCGGCAACCGCTGCGATTCCACCGGTCCCGACCTGGGCGGGGCCGCCATCCGGGCGCTGAGCCAGTACCAGAACCGGGCCGTCGAGGTCACCGGCGGCACCTTCACCGGCGGCGTGTGCTCCAACGGCGGCGCCCTGAGCAGCATCGGGGTGTCCTGGATAGTGCAGGACAGCACCTTTACCGGCAACCGCGCCATCGGCGATGGCGCTAACCCGGCTCAGGCCGGCACCCCGGGCGGCGGCAGCGGCGGCGCCATCTACACCGACGGGGACGACTACACGGTGACCGTCGACGGCTCCGTCATCACCGGCAACAGTGCCCGCGAGGGCGGCGGCGCGCTCTTCTTCGTCAGCAACGACAAGACCGGCACGCTCACGATCGAGCGTTCAAAACTGCGCGACAACCCCAACTCCGGCTTCCAGACCGCGGGCTACCCGGGAATCTTCTTCCTGGGTCAGGGGCATCCGGTGGTCCTGGCGTCCTCCCTGAGCTGACCTGGGTCGACCTGTTTCAGTCTCGGCTGCGGGTGCGCAGCACGGTGTCCGAGATGCCGCTCTGAGCAGCACCGAAGTGATCCTGCCGCACCCGCTGGATTTCTGACCCCGCAGACTTTAGCTATGACCGCGCAGACCCTGGGTGCCGCGGGCACCTGCCCGTTCACCATTGACCGGCCGGTCATGCGGCAGCGGTGGGAACGGCTGACGTTCCTGCACTGGCCGTTCGAGGCCGCCGACGTGCGGCGACTGCTGCCCGACGGCCTGGATATCGAGACGTACGACGGTGCGGCGTGGGTTGGCCTCGTGCCGTTCTACATGCGTGTGGCCACGCCAGGCGGCCAGCGGGTGCCCTGGGTATCCAACTTCTGCGAAACGAACGTGCGTACCTACGTCCGCGACCACGCGGGGCGGTCCGGCATCTGGTTCTTCTCCCTCGACGCGTCCCGCCTGGGCGCGGTCGTCACCGCGCGAGCCACGCCCTACCGCCTGCCTTACTTCTGGTCGTCGATGCGGCTTGGCGAACGCGGCAACCAGATCGCTTATCTGTCCCGCCGCTGGCCCAGCCCGCGCCCGGCCACCTGCCGCCTCCGTATCGGCATCGGCGCGCCGATCGAACCTGCCGACGTCACCGCACTCGAGCACTTCCTGACCGCCCGCTGGATGCTGTTCAGCGTCACCGGCAGCCGCCCGGTCTCCGCCCGCGCCTGCCACCAGCCCTGGCCCCTTTACCGCGCTCAAGCCCAGGTCCTGGAAGATCACCTGCTCACCACGGCCGGCCTGCCCGCCCCCGAAGGCGAGCCGCTCGTGCACTACTCGCCCGGCGTAGACGTCGCCATTGGCCGCCCCGAGCCCTAAACCCGAATTCGGGGTATGCAGTTAGCCGGAGTAGCGGCTCCGGCCCGCGCGGGTGGAGTGAAACCGGAGTTTCAGCACCCCAGAATGTGGTGAAAACGGGATTTCACCACGTTCGGCCCCACGGTAGCGGCGCCCCGCGGATCCCGCTGCGCTTTCTGTACACCAGGAGCACCACCGGCACCAGAGTCTCGGCCGGGAAACCTGCCCGCTGCCCGCTGCGCGCTGACCTGCGCTACTCCGGGTCAGCCACCACGTTGAGGGTCAGGTCATCGGCGTCGGAGGCCGAGCCCGCGGGAAGCTGCCGGCCAGTGCCGGTGGCCGCGCATAGCATTGTGCTGGCCACGATCTGCGGCCGTGGACGATCCGGATATGAGACCAGCCGATGCCAGACCAGACATCCGATGACGCGGGCGAGCGGAACTCGCTGGGTCTTGACGCGCTGGCCGTCAGCGATAGGTTCCGGCTGTTCAACTTCACCCGGCGCGATGACCACGTCGCCTACCTGTGGGTGCTGCGGGCCCTGGACCGGCTGCGGGCCGTGCATCAGGTCCAGGCGCACACCGACGACGTCGCGGCGCGCCCTAGCCGAGCTGGCCGCCGTCTACGACGAGGTACCCCGGCTGGATGGCCGCCTGCGGGAACAGCTGGACGCGCTAGCCGAGGACGGCATAGTGCACCGGCTCGAGGACGCCTCGCGGGCGGGCAGCCTGGCCAGGTACCGGAACCGGCAGTCGGTCTACCAGTTCAGCGAGCTCGGCTACCGCGCCTTCGCGGCCGTCGAGGACGTGCTCAGCGCGCGGATCCGGGACGCGAACCTGTCCCGGCTGGTCTTCTCCGACATCCTCGATGACCTCAGGGCGCTGGCCGCGGCGACGAGAGCGCAGGACAAGGAGCAGGTCTACCGCCGGCTGTCCCGGCTGGACACGGTGCTGGACGACATGTCCCGGCGGGCCGCCCAGTTCCACCTGACGCTCGGCGAGATCATCCGGTCGACCGACACGTCGCCGGACACGTTCCTGCGGTACAAGAACGTCCTGCTCACCCACATGACCGACTTCATGGCCGAGCTTGACCGCTACCTGCCCCGGCTGGCCGCCGCGGTGGCCGAGGCGGAAGTCGCCGCCGGAGCGCACGAGCCGGACGCCATGCTTGCGCCTGGCCGCCGAGGCCGACGAGCGCCCGTTCATGGGCCGCGACGAGCTGCTCGACGACTGGCGCCGCCGCTGGGCCGCACTGCGCGCCTGGTTCGCCGACGACACCGCATCGGAGTCCCGGGCGGAAGGGCTGCGCACCGCGACCCGCGCCGCCGTCTCCGCCGTCATCGCCCTGCTGCGGCAGGTCACCGAGGCCCAGCGCGGCGGGGTGAACCGCTCCTCCCAGCTGAGCCACCTCGCCGAGTGGGTCTTCAACACGCCGGACGAGGGTGCCGCTCACGCGCTGATGTCGGCGGCGTTCAACCTCAGGTCCGCGCGGCACCTCGGCGCCGCCCACGACGACGCCGAGCAGATCTCGACCCGAGCGGCCTGGTGGGACGCTCCTGGCGTGGAGATCTCGGTGACCCTGTTCAGGCACGGCAAGGCCCCGCCGCCGGGCATCCCGCAGCCCGCCCGGGACAACCCCGCCATCAAGGCCGAGTTCCGCCGCCGCCAGGCCGCCGAACGCCAGGCCGAACGCGAGGCCGCGCAGCGGCTCCTGCAGTCGGGCGCGCACGACAGGGTCCTCGACGAGGCCGAGACGAAAGTCATGCTGCGGCTGCTCACCCTGGCCACCGAGGCCCGGACGGTCGTGCCGGGCGCATGGCCTCAGCCGCCGGCGGCAATGACGTGCTGACCATGCGCCTGATCCCGATGACCAGCGGGCAGCACCGTCCAGACCGAGAGCGGCATCCTGCACCTGCCGGGCTTCCAGCTCCAGCTCGAGCCGGCGAGGAGGCGATGAGCCGGTGACTGCCCCGAACGCCGCCGCGACCGTGCCGCTCAGCGACCTCGGCTCCTACCAGCACGCGGCCCGGCTCGTCCTCACGCACGACCTGATCACGGCGACGCGGCCCGCGCCCAGGCACGCTCGAGCAGGTGCTGCGCTGGGCCGACCAGCTGACCAAGGACCTGCGCGAGGTGCTCGGCTACACGCTGATCGCGACCACCCGCCAGGTCCGGCTCAGCCGCCGCCTCGACACGCTCGACCCCACGCCAGACGACGATCTTCTCGCCAGCACCGGCAGGCCCTTCGACCGCCGCCGCCTCGCCTACCTCTGCCTGGTCCTCGCCTCGTTCCAGCGATCCCGGGTCGAAATCAGCCTGGCCGACCTGGTCCGCGCCTTCACCCCGGCGGCCAACGCGATCGACGGCCTCGGCTTCGACGCGACGGTCACCGCGCACAAGGCCGCGGTCGTGGACGTCCTCGACTGGCTGGCCGACCGCGGCGCGCTGCAGCTCTCCGACGGGTCCGCTGGAGTCCTGGGCGGCCGACACCGAGCGCGGTGACGCGCTCTACGACATCGACCACGACATCTCCGCCGCCCTGTTCCGGCCTGCCCGCCCGGTGCAGCACCTGACCAGCGCCGCCGGGCCTGCTGGACAGCACGTTCGTCAGCGCCAAGGGCAGCGCGCAGCGGGAGGCCGCTGCCCAGCGGCCGCCCGCGCGCTGCTCGAGTACCCGGTCGTCTACTACGCGCAGGTCGAGCCCGAGGTCGCCGAGGCGCTGCGCATCGCCGGCGTCGCGGAGAACCTGGCCCGGCTGACCGGCTGGCCGTCGAACGACGCGCCGAGGGGGTCATGCTGGCCGACGCCGGCGGCCGGTTCACCGACCGGCCGTTCCCCGGCCGCGGCGGCGCCGTCAACCGCGCGGCCGGCCTGCTGCTGGCCAAGATCGCCGAACTGATCGAGGACCCGGCCGAGCCCCCTGACCGCGCTCCCCGTGCCCGCGGAGGCCGAGGACCAGCGCGACCTCCTGGCCCGCATCGACTCGGCCCTGCCGGTGGCCGGCGTCGTGCGCGAGCTGGCCTGGTCCGCTCCGGCCGACGCCTTGATGAGGCCGAGCGGGCCGCGGTACCCGCCCAGGTCCGCCACCTGCCTGCGTCGTGCCGCTCGTCGAGCACAGCAGGCTTGCGCGATGATCGACGAGCTTACGACGAGCTCGGCGCCAGCCTCGTTCGGCCGTCACCTGGCAGCATGACCCGCGCGGCCTGCTGGCGGCGGCGTTGACGCTCCTGGCGGACCTGCGGCTGCTCCGCCGCGTGCCCGGCGGGGTGCTGGTGCTCCCGGCCGCGGCCCGCTACCGCACCATCAAGCTGGCCCTCCCCGTCCGGCACGCGGACGGCCAGATGGCCCTGGAGTACTGCGATGACTGACCGGTTCAAGCCCACCCGCGCGGGCGTGATCAACGTGTGGGACTACGTCGACGAGGAGTGGGCCTTCGCGGACGGCCGGCTGACGCTGCGCGGCCACAACGGGTCGGGCAAGACCAAGGCCCTGGAGGTGCTGTTCCCGTTCGTGCTGGACGGGGTGGCCGATTCCCGGCGGCTCGACCCGTTCAGTGGCGAGAACCGGACGATGAAGTCCAACCTGCTGTACCGGGGCCAGGAATCCGAGTACGGCTACGTGTGGATGGAGTTCGCCCGGCCTGGGGATCGTCCCCCCGAGGCCGAGCACCGTCACGCTTGATCATCGGGATGCGGGCGCACCGGAACGCCGACGGCGTGCGGATGTCGTTCTTCGTCACCGGCCGGCGGCTCGGCGCGGACTTCGGCCTGCTGTCGGCCGACTCCCGCCCGCTGACCGAACGGCAGCTCAGGGCCGTCCTGGAGCCGGACGCCTGGCGCAAGACCGCGACCGAGTACCGGGACCTGGTCGACGCCCGGCTGTTCGGGCTCGGCCGGGAGCGGTACGCGCAGCTGCTTGACCTGCTGCTCGCGCTGCGCCGCCCGCTGCTGGCCAAGGACCTCGACCCGGCCAAGGTGTCGGACACGCTGACCTCGGGGCTGAGCCCGGTCGACGAGGACCTGGTCCAGCAGGCCGCGCGTGACTTCGAGAACCTCGCCGCGGTGCAGAAGCTGTTCGACGACCTGACCGCGGCGAACGCGGCGGTGCGGGACTTCCTGCTGCACTACACCGCGTATCTGCGGGCGCACGTGAAGTTCCAGCTGGACCGGGTGCAGGCGAGGGCCGACGCGGCCGCCGGGCACGCGGAGAAGATGACGAAGCCGCCGCGACCTACCGCCGCGCGGTCGGAGGCCGAGCGGCGACGCCGAAGCCGGACCGCAACGCCCGCCGCGACGAAGGCGAGACGCTGCAGGGCCGCCTGGCCGGGCTGAAGAACTCCGAGGAGTACAAGGCGCAGGGCCGGATCGAGGACAAGCGCCGCGAGATGCTGGCCGGCGCGCGCGAGGTCGAGGGCCAGCGCGGCCGGCTCGGCCAGGATCGCCGCGAGCTCGGCGAGGCGCGAGGAGGCGGCCCGCAAGCTGACCCGCCGCGCCGCCGCCGCCAGGCACGTCGCCGACGGCCGCCCGCGACCTGCCCGACGCGCGCACGGTCCGGCATCGCCACGACGGCTTCGGCCCGGTCGAACCGGGACGACCTCTCACGGCCCGGGCGCGGTCGCGGCCCGCCGCGAGGACGTAGGCGAGATCCGCGGTGCTGCAGGAGATCAGGGACGCCAAGGGCAAGCGTGACCTGCGCGAGCAGGACCTCGGCGACAAGCAGACCGCCGAGCACGGGCAGGAACAGGCCGGCGCTGGCCGCGGCGGCCCGCCTCGCCCAGGCCCGTCGCGAACGCCGCGGACGAACTGGCCGCCTGGGCCGCCCGCTGGTCCGGCCCGGACGCTCCGCGGACCGCCGCGCCCCTGACGGTACCACACAGCCCGGCCCCGTAGCCGCGCCCCGCCGACGCTGCCGGGCGTCGACCATATCGACGACCCGGCGCCACCAGCCTCACCGAGGTGTTCGACGGCCGCACCGCCGACCGCAAGGCCGCCACCATCACCGCCCGCGCGCACCTGGAAACGGACCTGCGTGAGGTCGGCGGGCGGCTGGCCGGCCTGCGCGCCGAACGCGACGCGATCGCCGCGGAGCAGGACGACGCACCGCCCGCCAGCGACCTGCGTCCCGCCCGCCGGGAGGGGCGTCCGGGTGCCCCGCTCTGGCAGCTGGTCCGGTTCGCCGACGGGATCGACGACGCCGAGGCCGCCGCCGTCGAGGGTGCGCTGTACGGGGCGGGGCTGCTGACCGCCTGGGTCCATCCCGATCCGGCGCTGACCGAAGCGGCGCTGGCCGCCGCCGAGGCGGACGGCTACCTGATCCCGTCCGCTCCGGTGAGCGGCCGACGCTGGCCGGCCTGCTCGTCCCGGAGGAGCAGGACCAGGTCGCGCCGGCCGTGGTCACCGCGGTGCTCCGCTCGGTCGCGCTCACGAGCGACATCACCGGCGACATCGCCGGCGGCACTGACGGTCCCGGCGGTCAGCACGAAGGCCCAGTTCACGTACGGCGTGCACGCCGGCGCCCGGCCGAAGGCGGCGCCGGAGTACATCGGCGCGACCAACCGGGCCAGCCGCCGCCGCGTGCGGCTCGCGGAGTACGACGAGCTGATCAAGGACGCCAGCGCCGAAGAGGAGCGGCTGGCCGGTGAGCTGGACCGGGCCAGCGCGCTGCTCGAGGACCTCCGGCGGGCCCGGCGCGAGCTGCCGGAAACCCGGCCGGTCGCGCAGGCCGCCGAGGCCGTCGGCATCCACGCCGCTGCTGCTCGCCCGCGCGCGGGACGAGACCGCGGCGGCACGCCAGGCGGTGGACGGCGCGATCGCCGAGGTCGACGCCGGACCAGGCAGCTGCGGCAGGGCGCCGCGGAACGCCGGATGCCGACCGCGGACGAGCAGGTGGACGCGATCGCGCGGGCGGCCGCGGAGTTCGAGCACGCCGCGCCCAGCTGCACGCCGAGCGGGCCAAGCTGGCCCAGGCGGAGGAGGATCTCGCCGCGCAGACCGAGACGATCGAACGGCGCAAGCTCGCCTGCGCCGAGGCCGAAGAGGCACTCGCCGAGCGGGAGCGGCTGCAGCGGGCCCTGGAAGAGGAGTTCCGGACGCTGGAAGAGACCCTGCAGGCCGACGTCGAGCAGGTCCTGGCGCGGATCCGGGAGACAGAGAACGCTCATCACGGCGGCCGAACGGGCCTACCGCGAGCTCGACGCGCGGGTCCGCACCGAGCACGACCAGGCCACCCGCGCGCGAGACGGAACTGCGCAGTCAGCGGCTGTCGCTGGCCGAGGCGGTCGGCCAGCTGTACGAGCAGGCCGGGCTGTTCGGCGAGTACGCTCGGCCCGACCTGCGCCCGCTGGCCGGGGTCACTGCCGCGGAGTCCTGGCCTGATCCGGCCCGCTGGCCCGACGCGGCCCGCGCGGCCGAGGAACTGGCCGACGCCCTGGCCAGCGCCGGCGGGTCGCCGCCGGATCCGGCCGCAGCCGCGCGAGCGGTCCTGCCCCCGGGCGTCACCGCGATCCTCGACGCGTTCGCCGCCGCCACCCGCGGCGGCCGCGCCGGTGACCGAGGGCACGCTGAAGAACACCGCGGACCGGATGTCGGTGGCGCTGAAGGAGTTCACCGAGGCACTGACCGCCTGCGACGAGGACTACCGGGTCGACTGGGACCCCGGCGCCGTCGTGACCGTGCACGTGATCGACGACGAGGGGCGCAAGCCGGTCGCCCAGTTCGCTACCCGGATCGCCGAGCGCGCCGCCGACCAGGGCGTGCTCCTGGAAGACCGGGAACGCAAGGTACTGGAGGATGAGCTGCTCGCCGCGCTCGCCCAGCAGATCCACGGCCGGGTGATCGCCGCGCGGGACCTCACCCGGGAAATGAACGCCGACACCAGGTCCAAGCCGATGTCTTCCGGGATCGCGGTCGGCATCGGCTGGGCCCAGTCCGACAAGATCTCCGAGCGCAGCGGGTCACGACCCGGCTGTGGAAGGCGGCCGCCCGGCCCGGAGCGGCTGGCCGAGCTGCGCGGCCAGCTCCGTGACATGATCCGGGAGTTCCGGGTCGAGCCGCCCGCGGGCCACCTACCGGGAGGCGCTGGCCACCGTGCTGGACTACCGGTCCTGGCACGTATTCGAGCTGCTGCTGATCCAGCCGGGCGAGCCGGAGGTCCGGCTGACCCGGGCCAGGCACTCGGTCATGTCCGGCGGCGAGAAGTCGGCGGCGATCCACCTGCCGTTGTTCGCCGCGGCCAACGCGCTGTATTCCTCGGCCAAGGACCACTGCCCGCGGATGATCGCGCTCGACGAGGCGTTCGTGGGCATCGACGAGCGGTACAAGCCGGACCTGTTCGGGCTGGCGGTCAAGTTCGACCTCGACCTGTTCATGACCGGCCATGACCTGTGGGTCACCACCGCGACGGTGCCGATGATCGCGCACTACGACATGCTGCACGACAAGACCACGCGCACCGTCTCCTCGCTGTTCATGCTGTGGGACGGCGAACAGCTCGTCGACGCCTCGGCGGGTTTCGCGGATAACGACGCCCTGGTCGCAGAGTTGCTCGGCTTCCGGCCGACCCGGTACGCGCCGCTCGGCACCGCCTCGACGTTGTACGCGGCACCGGAGGCTCCAGGGGGCGAACCCGACGACGAAGACGACGATGCCGAATCACAATGACGGATCCTTATCACGGGCCGGAGTTCCGGCGGCTGCTCAGGCTGGCACGCCGCTCCCTGGAACGCACCGGCGGAGATCTGAGCGGCACGGTCAGCCTCAGCCCTCCCGGCGACGCCGAGCGCAAGGCGATCATCGGCATCACCGGCCAGTACCGGGACACGCGCGCGACCCGGACCGCCGTGCGCCTCGCCGACCTGGACCACGCGGTTCGCGAGGCCACCGGGCACGGCCTGCCGGAGTTGCTGGCCGAACTGGGCGGCCCGTTGCGAGATCGCCCGGCCGAACGGAGCGCGCTGGCCGGAGCGCGTGACGCCGCGATCCGCGCGGCGCAGGCGAGTTCGCTGCATCTGTCCTGCGCCTGGTACCGGGACTGGCTGGCCGAGATCGGCCGGGACGGCAGCCTGACGAAGCTGGTCAACCAGGGCGAGCAGGCGCGGCTCGGCCAGGCGGTCCGCGTGCTGGAGTACCTGGCCGGGCGCCAGGACGCACCCGTGCTGCTGCCCGCGCTGGCCGCGGGCGTCACCGGGGACACCAAGGCGCTCAACCACGGGACACTGCTGGCGACGCTGGTCTTGCGCGCCCTGGCGATCAAGACCGGGATGGGCAGGCCCGGGACGGCAAGGGAGCGCAGGGACCTGTGGGAGGCAGGCGATGTCGTGGTCGACGACCTGGCCAGCCGGGTCCTGGTGCTGAACCTGCCGGCCGAGGGCGTCGGGCTGGCCGAGTGGCTCGTCGGCGCGGCGCGCTACGGCGTTCCGTTCTACGTGACCCTGCATCAGCTCATGACGTTTCCGCTGACGATCCGCGGCGCGGTCGTCCACGTCTGCGAGAACCCGGCCGTGCTCCGCCAGGCCGCCGCGGAGCTGGGTACGGGCTCGGCGCCCCTGCTGTGCACCGAAGGACGGCCGTCGGCAGCGTTTCACCAGCTCGCGGATGTTGTCGTCAGCGGCGGTGGTGAGCTGCGTTATCACGGGGACTTCGACTGGCCGGGGCTAGCCATCGCGAGCGCGGTCATGCGCCGCCACGGCGCCAGGCCCTGGCGGATGAGCGCCGGTGATTACCTGGCCGGGGTACGGGTCCACGCAGAGCATGTCCTGCTTTCCGGGACGCCGCAGCCGGCGCCGTGGGATCCGGAGCTCAGCCCGGCCATGGTAGAGACAGGACGCGTCCTGTTCGAGGAAAGTGTTGCGGACGACCTAATCGGGGATCTGCCGGAACGGGGCCGTCCTCGACGATGACGGCGGCGAGCTGGCCGGCCCGAGGGCGGTGCGGCGCCCCGGGTCAGGTAGCGCTGCACCGATGGGGCGACGGCAGCCACTACGTCATCGGATGGCAACGAGGCCAGCGGCTCCAAGCGCAGGATGTACCGGCACAGGGCCAGGCCGAGCAACTGCGCCGCGATGAAGGTGCCGCGCTCGGCCGCCTGCTCATCACCCAGGTCGGCGATCGGCTTGGTGATCAGCTGGCTGAGCACGGCCTGGAGTTGCCCTGCGACGGTCTCACTGGTAGCGGCGGTCCGCATCAGGGCGATCATCTCGTCATCGCGGGCAGGATCCTCCCACCGGCTGATGAAATGGCGGGCCAGCAACTCGCCCCGACCGCTGGCCGGCACGGAGCGCAGGTCCGGGACCTGCAGATCCATGGTGACGGCCGCCGTGAACAACCCCGCCTTGGACCGGAAGTAGCGCATGACCATCGACGCGTCGATGCCGGCCCGCGCGGCGACGGCGCGGATGGTGGTCCCTTCATATCCTCGCGCGGCGAACATCGCCCGGGCAGCACCGAGGATGGCGCGGCGGGTGCGCTCGGATCGCGGCCCGCCAGTCCCGGGCACCGGGCCGGCCTGGCTTGCGGCCGCTACCGCCGCACGGCTGACGTCCATCACGGTGTCCAAGCTTATCCTCCGACAACACGTGTTGGCCAACGCTTGTTGACAATGGTTGCGGCTGTGCCTAGTGTTGTGCCGATATTCGCTGGCATTTCAGGGGAGGGCGCAAGTGGCGGCAAGGCGCCCAGATGACGGCCGCAGGTTTCCGGCCCGGTACCGCGCGCTCGCGGGCTTCGTCGTGGCCAGCGCGGCCTTCGTCGCGATCTTCGTCGCGCTAACCCTCAGCGCTTTCCATAAGCCAACACCGCATGACCTTCCTGTCGGCATCGTCGGTTCCGCTGCGGTAACCCACCAGGTCGAGCACGCCCTAGACGGCGCCGCCCCTGGGGCTTTCCGCCTTCGTAGTTACCCCAGCGAGGCCAGCGCAACGACCGGGATCGCGCAGCGTGAGGTCGATGGCGCGCTGGTCGCTTCCGGCGCGAACCTGCGACTGCTTGTCACACAGGCCGGGGGTACCGGCCCTGAGCAGGCCCTCAGCGGGGCCTTCGCGGCCGTGGCGGCACGGTCCGGACGCCACCTCATAGTGTCGGACGTTGTCCCGCCCCGGGCCAGCGACTCCCAGGCACTGTCGTCCTGGTTCGTCGTCCTCAGCGTGCTTATCCCCAGCCTGGCCGCGGGCTCGGCGTCGGCACTGGCATTCCGCCGCGCCCGGCGCACTTGGTCGGTCGCCGCGCCCGTGGCCGCGGCCGTCGTCAGCGGGGCGGTCGCCGCGGCGATCGCGGATGGCATTGCCGGTCTGGGCAACTACGTAGCGATCGCCGGCATTGTCGCGCTGTTCTCGCTGGCCGTGGCTGCCCCCACGGCTGTGCTGGCACGGATCCGGCCGCCTCTGGTCGCCGTGGCCGTCTTGGCGTTCATCGTGTTCGGGATCCCGGCCAGCGGGGGACCGGCCAACCTGGCCAGCTTCACACCCGGCTTCCTGCGCGCCCTTAGCCCTGTCCTGCCGCTAGGGATAGCGGCCAGCAGTATCCGCAACGTCGTCTACTTCGGCGGCCATGCCACCAGCGCATACATCTGGACCCTGGCCGCCTGGGCGCTGGCCGGCGTCGCCGGCCTGATCCTGGTCACGGCGCTCCGGCGCCCTGCCCCCGCACTGACCGAGCCCGTCATGCCACCAGTTGTCCTGGCCGAACCGGTGTCCGCCCTGCCAGCCCAAGCTCCCGTCCCCGGCATCCCAGATCCCCGTGCGGCCCAGTCCGCCATCCTGGTCGTCGGCTTCGATGACTCCGAGCCGGCCCGGCGGGCGCTCATCTGGGGCGCGGACCTCGTCAGGACGCGCTCCGGCGCCCTGCACGTCGTCTATGCGGACCACGTGCTCATCGACAGCGACCTGTCCGGATTCGGCCGCACAGAGATGGACGAGGACCGCGATGAGAAGGCCGCGAGCGTGGCTGAGGCCGCTAAGGAGATTGCCGCTGCGGCAGGCACGCCGTATACGTTCGAGCGCCGCCAGGAATCGCCCGCAGACGCGATTCTTGACGCAGCCGGCATTTACGCCGCCGCCGAGCCCGCCACCATACCTATTATCGTGACCGGCCGCTCTCATCATGTCCCGCACCGCGTCATTGGCTCAGTCCCGGTCCGGCTGCTGCACGAGTCGCCCTATCCGGTACTCACCATCCCATGATCGCCCGGCTGAGACATCGCTGGGCAACCTCGCTGCCTCCCAGCTGCACAGTGCGTATGCCCTGGCTCTCTGACGTCCCGACAAGGACCGATCCCTAGGGCTGGACATAGCGGCAGCAGCAAAAGTTTGTCCTGTGTTAACTGTCAGGGGTGAACCGGCCGGGCGCCCGGTACGTATCAGCTGGTGCCAGGTGGCATACCCGTACTGACCTCCCGCAGTACGTTGCCGCCGGATGACTGTCGCGGCAGCCCGAGCGGGGCAATGGGAGGCGTCATGGGGTTAGCGATGGGCATCCGGCCTTTGCCTTCCTCCCGGACCATGGCTGGACGCGAGCAACCTCATGTGTCTGGGAGGACATCATGCGACATGCTCAACCGCGCGTGCGTTCACTGAAATGGATCGGCCGGGGCGCCCTGGTGGCGCTGGCGGGCCTGATCGCGCTGGGGGTGCAGCCTGCGCTGCCTGCCCTGGCGAGCACGTGGTCGTCGCCGGTCCAGCTGCCGGGGTCGTGCGGCAGCTCGGTGGCGGTCAACCAGGCCGGGGCCATGGCGGCCGGCGGGACCTTCACGGCCTCCGACGGCACCACGCACGTCCAGGTATGCACCAGCCCGAACGGGAAGACATGGCAGGCGACGGACCTGGGCCAGGGCGGCAACGCGCCGAGCTCCGGGCACCGCATTGCCGTGGCGGTCACCCCGGCCGGCCAGACGGTCGCGGTCTGGGGATACTGGCCGTGCTCGACCTGCACCGCCGTCGTGGAGGCGGCCGTGCATCCGGCTGGCGGCAGCTGGGGCACCCCGGTCACCCTCAGCACCGGGTTGGGCCTGGACGAGTCCGACGGCGGGCTGGTGATCGGCACAGATGGGGCCGGCAACGTCATCGCCGGCTGGTCCACGAACCCCGGTGACACCACCGACGCGGTTCTCCCGGCCGGCAGCAGCAGCTGGCGGCCGGCCACGACGCTGTCGGTCGAAGGCAGCGTGGGCCCGGCGCATAGCCTGAGCCTGGCCGTCAACTCGGGCGGAAGCGCGATCATAACCTTCAACGGAGGCCTCAACAACCTGTGGGCCGTCTCCGGTACCGTCACTGGCGGGTTCTCCGCCCCGGCCGAGCTGGCCTCCGGAGCCGGATCTAACCACTACAACCCGATCGGGACCTCGGAGATCGCACTTAACAACGCCGGGCAGGCATCGGTCGCCTGGTCGGTATTGGACGGCCAGACCGGAGTGCTGACCCGGTCCCCGTCCGGGGCCTGGAGCAACACGGTCCTGACCACCCGGACCGCGCCCGCGATTACGGTGTCCACCGCGATCGACGGGGCCGGAAACGCGATCGCCGTACTCGGCTCGTCCTACACCTGGCACCTGGCCGGCGGCAGCTGGCAGACGCCCGCGGCGCTGCCGTCCGGATCATCGGGCGGGCTGGTCGTCGCCGACCCGGCCGGCACCTTCGTCTACGCCGACAGCACTGGCAACGCGTTCACCTTCACCGCCGGCGCCACCAGCTTCGGCGCCGGCAGCGGATCACACACCAGCCTGGGCGACCTGAAGATCGTCCCCGGCCAGGCCGTCCTGCTGGCCGCCGACGCCGTATCAGCCGAGACCGTGAGCTGACCTCATGTGACCTGGCCGCCGGGAGTCCCTGGCGGCCAGGTCACCAGCGCCTCCTGGCCGGTCCCGGCTACGGCAGTGATCCGGCAGGTGCAGAAACCGCCATGATCACTTCCGGGGCCGCGGGCACGAGGCCTATACCATCTGCAGCGTGGCCGGGGAGCTGGAGATCAACGAGACAGTCGATCTCCCGAACTGGCTCGTGTCGATGACCGTGTCCCGCGGGATCTTCGCGTGACCGCGCCTCGCGAAGGGAACCGAGATGGACAGCTTGCCGATCGGCGACTATGCGCTGCTGTCGGACTGCCGCGCGGCTGCGCTGGTGAGCCGGGCCGGCTCGGTGGACTGGCTATGTTGCCCGCGCTTCGACGCGCCGGCCGTATTCGCCCGTCTCCTTGATCCCGATGGCGGCCATTTCGCGATCCGGCGGCCGGCGATTTCCAGGCCAGCCGCGCGTACGTCGACCAGACGATGGTCCTGGAGACCACGTTCGTGACGCAGGCCGGCACTGCGGTGCTGACCGACGCCATGGCCGTGGGCCGCAACGACCGAGGCCACCAGCTGGGCGCCGGGTCGCCGGGGACACTGCCACCGCGCAGCTCCACCTGGTCGCCGGGCAGACCGTGACCTACGCCCTCCAGCACGGGCAGCTGCAGGAGCCGCCGCTGGTCGCCTGGGACGTCGGCCAGATCGCCGACCGCCTGCAGGACACCATGGAAGGATGGCGCTCCTGGTCCGCTCTGCACCAGGCCTATGAGGGGCCCTGGCGCGACCTGGTGCATCAGTCCGGCCGGGTCCTGCAGGCGCTCACGTTCGCCCCGACCGGGGCCATCGTGGCCGCGCCCACGACCTCGCTGCCGGAGGCGGTCGGCGGCGAGCGCAACTGGGATTACCGCTACACCTGGGTGCGCGACGCCAGCCTGACCATGGAGGCCCTGTGGGTGGCGGCGTGCCCCGACGAGGCCGGCAAGTTCTTCCGCTTCCTAGCTGATACCGCGGCATCTCAGCTGCGGCGGGGGAAGGACCTGCAGATCATGTTCGGGATCGGCGGCGAGCACGACCTTTCCGAACGGGAACTGCCGCACCTGGCCGGCTGGCGGGCCAGCCGGCCGGTGCGGGTGGGCAACGGCGCCTGGACCCAGCGCCAGCTTGACGTGTACGGCGAGTTGCTCGATGCCGCGCAGCGGCTGGCCGACCAGCTGGGTGAACTCGACCCGGTCACCCAGCAGTTCCTGGCCGCCGCGGCGGCCACGGCCGCGAGCCGGTGGAACGAGAAGGACCAGGGAATATGGGAGATCCGAGGCGAGCCGCGGGACTTCCTGTATTCCAAGCTCATGTGCTGGGTCGCGCTCGACCGGGCCATCGCCCTCGCCCCGCGGCTCGGTGCGGAAAACCGGACTAAGGCGTGGGCCGCCGTCCGCGACCAGATCCGCGCCGCCATCCTGGAACGAGGCTGGAACGAGAAGGCGGGTGCGTTCACCCAGGCCTTCGGCAGCGAGGATCTGGACGCCTCCAGCCTGATGCTGGCCATCACCGGCTTCCTGCCCGGGGACGACCCGAGGATGAAGGCCACCGTCGATGCGATCGCCGGCCGGCTGACCGACCAGCGCGGACTGGTGTACCGCTACCTGGCTCATGACGGCCTGGCCGGCGGGGAGGGAACCTTCCTGCTCTGCACGTTCTGGCTCGCGCACGCGCAGGCGCTGGCCGGAGAGCCGGACCAGGCCACCGCGACGTTCGAGCGCGCCGTGGCGGCCATCAACGACGTGGGCCTGCTAGCCGAGGAAGTCGACCCTGGCAGCGGCGAGATGATCGGGAACTTCCCGCAGGCGTTCAGCCATATCGGCCTGGTCAACGCGGCCTGGGCCATCTCTCAGGCCCGGGTGCGCGCGGCCGAGCCGGACGCCCGGCTCGGCCGCGCCGTCGCACCGTCACCGTACCCCGCGCAGATGCCCCGGCCAGGGTCTGGCACCGACGCGACCAGCCACCTGGGGACAGTGACACCACCGTCCGTTCGGGAAAATTGAAATCCTGTGGCCGGACGAGCGAGCAGTAGTACCGCCTTCGCCCGCCTGCTCGTCAGCCATCAGCGCGAGCCCCGGTGCCGGTGCAGGAACCCTTGAATGCCGGTCAGGATGAGGTCGATGCCGGCCAGGAATTGCTCGCGGTCGTCATGCTCGGGCAGCTGCGTCGCCACCTGACGCAAAAACGGGTACGCCCCGGGGTCGAGCTGCGCCCATCGAGCGGCGACGGTCGCGAGGAAGGCCGATCGATCGGTCTCGCGCGCGAGGAGGCGGGCGCCCGCGGCGTACTGCGCTGCGAGGCCGAGAACGTAGTTCACGAGCGCGGACGCGCAGTCGAACTGCGCTTGTTCGGGGACGCCGAGCGCCTGGAGCTGCCCGCCGACGCCTTCGAAGATCTGCAGCATCGCGGACTGCCACGGCTCACGGGAGAGCTGGGCGCCCACCCAGGGGTGTGCGTCGATCGCGTCGAATACCCCAGAGGCAATGGCACGGATCGCCTCCCGCGGCTCCGCGCCGCTGACCACCTCGGTCATGACACGGGCGATGACGTCGCCGGCGGTCGCCGCGAGCAGATCGTTCTTGTTGGCGACGTGCCAGTAGATCGCCCCGCTCCCTGTGGCCAGGCGAGCCGCGAGAGCGCGGAAAGTCAGAGCGCTCTCGCCGTCGGCGTCGAGGATCTCGATCGCGGCCTCGACGATTCGCTCCTTCGACAGCGCGTCGGTGCGCCGTTCGGTCCGCTGCGTCTTGGCCGCCATGAGCACCATCTTGACACGGCTGGAACATTGTTCCAACATACGTATATGGAACATCGTTCCAATCAGCTTCTGAAAGGAACATGATGACGACACCAGTCACGATCGTCGGTGCGGGCCTCGGCGGCCTCACCCTCGCACGCGTCCTCCACGTCCACGGCGTCCCCGCGACGATCTACGAGGCGGAGCCCTCGGCGGAGACCCGCACGCAGGGCGGCCAGCTCGACATCCACGAGCACAACGGGCAGCTCGCGCTCGAAGCGGCCGGCCTCACCGAGGCGTTCCGCGCGATCATCCGCGAGGGTGCCGAGGCTACGCGCATGCTCGACCAGCACGGCACGGTGCTGTTCGAAGAACCCGACGACGGCACGGGTGGGCGTCCCGAGGTGCTCCGCGGAGACCTGCGCCGGATCCTGATCGAATCCCTGCCGGCGGAGACGATCCAGTGGGGAAAGAAGCTCGCCGGCGTCTCGGCACTCGGCGACGGCCGATACGAGCTGACCTTCGCCGACGGGTCGACCGTGACCACCAGCCTCCTCGCCGGGGCCGACGGCGCCTGGTCCAAGGTCCGGCCGCTGCTGTCGGATGCGAAGCCCGAGTACGTCGGCACGACGTTCATCGAGACCTACCTGCACGACGCCGACGAGCGGCACCCCGCGGCGGCCGAAGCGGTCGGCGGCGGCGCGATGTACGCGCTCGCCCCGGGAAAGGGGATCGTCGCGCACCGCGAGGCGGGGAACATCCTGCACACGTACGTCGAGCTGAACCGCCCCGCCGAGTGGATCGCCGGCATCGACTTCACCGACGCCGCCGCCGCGACCGCCCGAGTCGCGGCCGAGTTCGACGGGTGGGCGCCGGAACTCACCGCGCTGATCACCGGCGGCGAGACCGCGCCGGTCCCGCGCACGATCTCCGCACTCCCGGACGGGCACCGATGGGACCGCGTGCCCGGGGTGACGCTCCTCGGTGATGCCGCGCACCTGATGCCGCCGGCCGGCGAGGGCGCGAACCTGGCGATGTTCGACGGCGCTGAGCTCGGGAAGGCGATCGCCGCGCACCCCGACGACATCGAAGCGGCACTTACCGCCTACGAAGAGGCGCTGTTCCCGCGTAGCGAGTCCGAGTACGCGGACGCGTACGAGATCCTAGAGCTCTGCCTCGGCGACCGCGCGCCGTTCGGACTCATCGAGTTCTTCACCGGCGGCCCCGCGGGGGAACACGAACGAGCCGCGCAGTCCTGATCCACACCGCCGACGGTCCCGGTACGATCGCCCGGACCAGGCTTCGGCGCTTGCCGAACCTCGAACCTGCGGATTATCAGGAGGACCGCTGAAGTTCAGCGGCGTAGCGCAATCCGTCGATGAGGAGCGCGACCATGCGCCGGCTGTACGCGATTCCCTCCTCCGATACGGGCATGCACAGTAGGGCGACGGCGCGCAGCAGGTCCCTGGCGCTGATGTCGGCACGGATTTCGCCGGTCGCTGCCGCGGCTTCGAGCAGCGAGCCGAGCGCGGGTTCGAGCCGCTGGAAGAAGTAGCCGGGCAGGGCGTCGAACGACGGGTCGCCCGAGTGCAGGGCTGTGGCGAGTCCTCGTTTGGTGGCGAGGAACTCGGTGTACCGGTGGAGCCAGTTCGCGAGTGCCGGTCCTGGCTCGTGTGCTGCGGCCAGCGCCGGGGCTGCGTCAGCGCAGGCGTCTATCTCGTGCTGGAGCACGGCCTTGACCAGGTCCGAGCGCTGCGGGAAGTGCCGGTACAGCGTTCCGACTCCCACGCCGGCCAGGTCAGCGATCTCCTTTGCGGGCGCGTCCACGCCCGCGGTGCCGAAGACGGCCTTCGCCGCCCCAAGCAGGGAGCCGACGTTGCGCTGCGCGTCGGCCCGCAGTCGGCGAGGCGTGCGTTCAGGTACGCCCGGGCCCGCCGGGCCGGCCTCGGTCGGCACCGTGTTGTCCGTCATGACTCCTTCAACTTGCTTTCCGGAACAGCTTTCCATATAGTTCCGGAAGGGCGTTCCGCTTAGTTCAGAATACGACATCAAGGGCGCGTCCGTACATCTCGCCCGCAGCCTCAGGAGTCCGTATGCAGTACCGCACCCTCGGGCGGACCGGCATCAAGGTCAGCCCCTACGCGCTGGGCGCTCTGGCTCTCGGCACGTCCATCGGCAACCCCGACCACGACGACTCGGCCCGCATCATCCACAAGGCGCTGGACGCGGGGATCAACTTCATCGATACCTCCGACGTATACGGCGAGTCCGAAGTGGCAGTGGGCAAAGCGCTCAAGGGGCGCCGCGACAGCGTTGTCCTCGCGACCAAGTTCAGCCGCCCGATAGGCGACGACCCCAACCACCAGGGAGCCTCGCGGCGCTGGATCATGACCGCGGTCGAGAACTCGCTACGCCGCCTGCAGACCGACTACATCGACCTTTACCAGGTCCACCGGCCGGACCCTTCCACCGACATCGAGGAAACGCTGTCCGCGCTTTCTGACCTGATCCACAGCGGGAAAGTCCGTGCGGTCGGCACATCCGCGATGCCCGCGTCCGACATCATCGAAGCCCAGTGGGTCGCCGAGCGGCGCGGCCTGGAACGGTTCCGCGCCGATCAGCCGCCCTACTCGATCCTCAGCCGCGGCATCGAACGCGAGGTGCTGCCGATCGCGCAGCGTTACGGGATGGGCATCCTCGTGTGGGGGCCGCTCGGGCAGGGAATACTCACCGGCCGCGTCCGCAAGGGCCAGCAGACCGACCTGCGCCGAGCGCACATTTTCAGGCACCTCAACGACGAGCACCGGATCGACGCCGTCGAGCAGCTCATCCCGCTCGCCGAGAAGGCAGGCCTGCCGATGACGCACCTCGCGTTGGCGTTCGCGATCGCCCATCCCGGCGTGACCAGCGCGATCATCGGGCCGCACACGATGGAGCAGCTCGACGACCTGCTCGCCGGCGCCGACGTCACGCTCACCGACGACATCCTCGACCAGATCGACGAGATCGTCCCGCCCGGCACCGACGTCGGCACGCTCGACCAGGCCTACCTGCCACCGGCGCTGCTGAACTCGAGCCTGCGGCGCCGGCCTCCCGGTGAGCGCACCGCCGCCTGACCGCAGCTCCTCACCGACGGGCATGGGCGTCGGCACAGTCAAGGGGTGACAGGTAGCCGGGCAACCAGCGCCGGGCCGCCAGCCGGTTCGCCGAAATGGGTTGACCTGTGGGGTGGTGCCCTGGCACATGGTCCCGTCCAGCGGCCACCAGCACCAGTCGACGCCGGTTTCGCGGCCCGCGCCGGGAAGTTGCTGAACCAGGCCCCGGGGTTCGCGTCTGCCGGCCTGCACGAGGCCTATACCATCTGCAGCGTGGCCGGGGAGCTGGAGATCAACGAGACAGTCGATCTCCCGAACTGGCTCGTGTCGATGACCGTGTCCCGCGGGATCTTCGCGTGACCGCGCCTCGCGAAGGGAACCGAGATGGACAGCTTGCCGATCGGCGACTATGCGCTGCTGTCGGACTGCCGCGCGGCTGCGCTGGTGAGCCGGGCCGGCTCGGTGGACTGGCTATGTTGCCCGCGCTTCGACGCGCCGGCCGTATTCGCCCGTCTCCTTGATCCCGATGGCGGCCATTTCGCGATCCGGCAGCCGGCGATTTCCAGGCCAGCCGCGCGTACGTCGACCAGACGATGGTCCTGGAGACCACGTTCGTGACGCAGGCCGGCACTGCGGTGCTGACCGACGCCATGGCCGTGGGCCGCAACGACCGAGGCCACCAGCTGGGCGCCGGGTCGCCGGGGGTTCTGCTGCGCCGGCTCACGTGCACCGCCGGGGAGATCGACGTCGATGTCAGCTATGCGCCGCGGCCCGAATACGGGCTGATCTACCCGATCCTGGAACCGGTGGCCGGCGGCATCGCCGCCCGCGGCGGCGCCAGCCGGCTCCTGCTTTCCGCGCCCGCCGGTTTCCAGGTCGCCGGGGACACTGCCACCGCGCAGCTCCACCTGGTCGCCGGGCAGACCGTGACCTACGCCCTCCAGCACGGGCAGCTGCAGGAGCCGCCGCTGGTCGCCTGGGACGTCGGCCAGATCGCCGACCGCCTGCAGGACACCATGGAAGGATGGCGCTCCTGGTCCGCTCTGCACCAGGCCTATGAGGGGCCCTGGCGCGACCTGGTGCATCAGTCCGGCCGGGTCCTGCAGGCGCTCACGTTCGCCCCGACCGGGGCCATCGTGGCCGCGCCCACGACCTCGCTGCCGGAGGCGGTCGGCGGCGAGCGCAACTGGGATTACCGCTACACCTGGGTGCGCGACGCCAGCCTGACCATGGAGGCCCTGTGGGTGGCGGCGTGCCCCGACGAGGCCGGCAAGTTCTTCCGCTTCCTAGCTGATACCGCGGCATCTCAGCTGCGGCGGGGGAAGGACCTGCAGATCATGTTCGGGATCGGCGGCGAGCACGACCTTTCCGAACGGGAACTGCCGCACCTGGCCGGCTGGCGGGCCAGCCGGCCGGTGCGGGTGGGCAACGGCGCCTGGACCCAGCGCCAGCTTGACGTGTACGGCGAGTTGCTCGATGCCGCGCAGCGGCTGGCCGACCAGCTGGGTGAACTCAACCCGGTCACCCAGCAGTTCCTGGCCGCCGCGGCGGCCACGGCCGCGAGCCGGTGGAACGAGAAGGACCAGGGAATATGGGAGATCCGAGGCGAGCCGCGGGACTTCCTGTATTCCAAGCTCATGTGCTGGGTCGCGCTCGACCGGGCCATCGCCCTCGCCCCGCGGCTCGGTGCGGAAAACCGGACTAAGGCGTGGGCCGCCGTCCGCGACCAGATCCGCGCCGCCATCCTGGAACGAGGCTGGAACGAGAAGGCGGGTGCGTTCACCCAGGCCTTCGGCAGCGAGGATCTGGACGCCTCCAGCCTGATGCTGGCCATCACCGGCTTCCTGCCCGGGGACGACCCGAGGATGAAGGCCACCGTCGATGCGATCGCCGGCCGGCTGACCGACCAGCGCGGACTGGTGTACCGCTACCTGGCTCATGACGGCCTGGCCGGCGGGGAGGGAACCTTCCTGCTCTGCACGTTCTGGCTCGCGCACGCGCAGGCGCTGGCCGGAGAGCCGGACCAGGCCACCGCGACGTTCGAGCGCGCCGTGGCGGCCATCAACGACGTGGGCCTGCTAGCCGAGGAAGTCGACCCTGGCAGCGGCGAGATGATCGGGAACTTCCCGCAGGCGTTCAGCCATATCGGCCTGGTCAACGCGGCCTGGGCCATCTCTCAGGCCCGGGTGCGCGCGGCCGAGCCGGACGCCCGGCTCGGCCGCGCCGTCGCACCGTCACCGTACCCCGCGCAGATGCCCCGGCCAGGGTCTGGCACCGACGCGACCAGCCACCTGGGGACAGTGACACCACCGTCCGTTCGGGAAAATTGAAATCCTGTGGCCGGACGAGCGAGCAGTAGTACCGCCTTCGCCCGCCTGCTCGTCAGCCGTCAGCGCGAGCCCCGGTGGCGCTCTGCTGGCCGGGTCGGTTAAGGAAGGCGAACTCTCCGCGGCCATTGCCCCCACGTCGGCGCCGCTAGCTGGTCCGCAGCCGCGACCAGGCGTCGGCGCCGACCGCGATGAGCAGCACGCCGACGACGGTGCGCCAGATCGCGCCTTCGCCACCCAGGATGCTTGTCCCGCCGACCACGATGCCTGCGAGGACCGTGAAGGTCAGGGTGGTCTCGCCGTTCGACGCCTGGGCGCTGAGTACCCGGGAGGCGTCGATGACGCCGCCCAGGCTGCGGCTCCGCCGCTGACCACGAACGTGGCCAGCTTGATTGTCTGCACCCGGATTCCGGCCAGCCTGGCCGCCTTAGCGTTACTGCCTGCCGCGTACATATAGCGCCCGGCGGTTGTCCGTGCCAGCACGACCGCGATCAGCGCGACTGTGACCACCATGGTCCAGGTCGAGGTGTTCACCGACAGGAACGTGGTGCGGGCTAGGTCGGCGAAGCCCGGGCGGCTGTAGGCGATGATCAGGTTCCCGCCGGTGACGAGGCTGGCGAGACCGGCGACCACGAAGGACATGGCGAGCGTAGCGATCAGCGAGTTGATCCGGCACGGTTCCCGGGGCCACCGTCTGACACATGGTCGCGACGGTCTCACACCAGGCTCGTCGGACATAAGTCCGACAAGCGGACAGAGACCCTTCCGCCACCACAAGCGAGCTGCCCGGAGCGCGCCATTACTCGGTCGGCGAGCCGGGCGCGATCTTGTTCACGGCCGGGCGCCAGCAACCGGAGCCCGATTCCGACTTCCACCTGCGTCTGCGAGCATCGGGCCAGCGGGGGCGGCCTGCGTCATCGCGGCGCTGCGCATTGTCGCGCCATTGTCACAAATTCCGGAAACCGGCCGGGGTCGTCGGCTAAATTGACAGGCGTACCAGCCCGGCCGGACCTGCGTACGCCCTGATCAACACGGGCCGGGCCGCCCGACGTCACCAGGGGGCAGCGTGACGGAACAGCCACCGGGACGTCCCGGCGACCAGCCATCACCGCCGGAGCTGGAGTTCGCCCGCCGCTGGCGCCCGATGATCGACCGGGTCGGCGGCGACGGCGGCCAGGCCCGCGTGGCCAAGTACCTAAACTGGACCACGTCCACGGTGTCTCGCGACTACAAGGGCGACACCTTGCCCACTGAGGAACGCCTGTTCCAGCTGGGCAACGCCCTCCGGCTCCCGCACCGGGAGATGCTCGACCTGGCGTCACTGCTCCGCCAGGCCCGCGCCGCCCGCCGCGATCGCCTCCGAACCTCACGCGCCAACCTCCCCGGCCCGCCCACCGCGTTCGAGCCCACCGTGACCAGCGCCTGGCTCCCGTCCGGCCAGCCCGCGCCAGATCCGCTCGCGCCCGCCGACCCGGCCGCCTTCCTCGGCCCGGTCGCATCCTCTGGCCCAGCTAACGTGACCGATCCGGCCACCTCCAACCCGGCCTATTTCCTGGCCCAGTCGCCCGGTACCCCCGGCGCGTACTACTCCGCCGAGTCCTCCGGCCGGCACGCCCGCCCCCGTGCCTGGTTCCGCAGCCGCCGCGGCCTGGCCGCCGTGCTGTCGGTGGCGGCGGTCGCCGTCGTGGTCGCGGTGGTCCTGGCGCTGTCCGGCTCGTCGGCGCCCGCCAAGCCCGCCGTCCACGGACAGACCCCGTCCGGCGTGTTGGGCTCGTTCCCCGGCATGACCATGGAGTCGGTGCGGATCCCGGTGCGGTCGCTGGCCCCGGCGCTGGCCGCCCAGTTCCGCCAGGGCCGCACCGCGCACGCCACCACGGTCACCGGCTTCGTCTTCCGCAACCACGAGACGGCCGGCCTGTGCCTGACCGCGCCGGACACCGGGGCCGAGGCCGGGCAGAACCGAGACCCGATCGTGGTCAGCACCTGCCGCGGCGCGCCGAACCAGGTCTGGATCCCGCTGCAGTGGGAGGTCAAGGGCTTCCGCTTCACTCACCTGGTCAGTGACCGGTACCAGTCCATGTGCCTGAACGCGAACAACCTGGGCGGCATGAACGACGGCCATATCGTCCAGTTGTGGGACTGCTATCCGGCTGGCAACGAGGCCTGGGACTTCGGTGACTGGCACGCCGCGGTCAGCGCCGGCACCCGGTCCTACCCACTGTTCGCAAGGAACGGCCGCCTGTGCCTGGACGCGGACAAGTGGGACCTGCGCGACGGCACCTCGGTCCGGATCTGGACCCAGTACCCGGCGGCCAACCAGTTCTGGTCCTGATTCCGTCCCATCCCGATCCCGCCTATGTCCCAGCCGGATTGACATCTGCCCACCTCACGGCGCTGGGATTCAGTGGGATCGCAGATTACGTCGTGGCCCGCGTGCTCGCCCTGGCAACATACCGGCTTGTCCATCCAGCGACTTTCCAGCAGGGGGAAAGCATGATCCGTTCATCCGGCGCGCGGACTACGCCGCCTCCGCTCACCCGCCCGGCCCGATGGCGCGGGCGCATGCTCCTCGTCGCGGTCCTGGCCGCGCTGGTCACCGCGGTCCTGGCCACGAGCGCCCCGCGCGCGCTGGCCCAACCCGTTCAGGCAGCTCAGCCAGCCCGTCCGGCCGCGCCGGTGACCATCCCGGTCGGCGTTCAGGACGGCTGGATCAACAGCTGCGCCTCCGGCTCGGCACCGGACTACACGCCGAAGAACTCGGTCCCGGCCGTGGACACTCCGTACTGGGCCGCGCTCGGCATGAACACGGTACGGTTCAGCCCGCCCTGGGACATCGCCTCCTACAACCCGGCCACGGCGGACGGCAAGGCGCTCGCGGTCGAGCAGGCGTGCTTCAACTACTGGCTCAAGGCCCTGGGCGCCAAGGGCGTCACGCCGGAGATCGCGTTCAAGCCGGACTACAACTACACCTCCGGCAACCGGATCATGATCCCGGACCTGAACACCTACGCGGCCGCAATCCAGGCCTTCGTCTCGACCTACAGCTGCCCGACGGCTCCGGCCGGCGCGCTGTGCCCGGACGGTCTGGCCCGGGTCAGCATCATCGCGCCGTGGGGCGAGCCGGAGTTCCAAGGCTCAGGCAAGGTCGGGACGGCCAAGCTCCCGCAGTACTTCTACATGCAGGACGGCCGCCGGTTCGACGCCACCGACTGCCCGGCCCACGCCAGCGACGTCAACTGCGGCCCGGCGCTGGCCGCGCAGATGTGGGTCGTGGTCCATCACCGCTGCCCGTCCTGCACCGACATCGCCGGGGACTTCGGCAGCAACCGGGCCAAGGACTTCGCTTACCTGGCCGTCTACCACAAGTACCTGCGCGACTTGCACGGCGGCAAGGCCGTGTATCGGCCGAGCGTATGGGCCATCCACCCGTACACCGACGTGATCGCGTTCGAGCGACACCAGAACGTGCCGCTGCAGCAGACCCTGGTCGGCCGGTACGCCCAGGAGCTGCGGCGGATCGGCTTCGGGTCGAAGACCCAGATCTGGCTGGACGAGGTCAGCTCGTTCACCGTCGACTTCAGCAAGCGCCACTACTCCCGGCAGACCCAGGCCATGGGCGCCTACAAGCTGCTCCACACGCTGCCCGGGGCAGGCGGGGCCAGCGTGCCGGGTGAGCCGGTCGTTACGAGGATCTACTACATGCGCTTCGCCGGCGCGCCGCACGACGCGCTCATCGTGAGGGGCCAGCGCGAGCCGATCTACTTCACCTTCGCCAGCCGGGACAAGTGAGGAAGGAAATCTCATGCATGGACAATCAGCTCGCATCGCCGGCCGGATCCTGGCCGCCGTCCTCGTCGGCGGCACGGCCGTAGTGGCGGCCGCGTCGCCGGGGCACGCAGCCACCACCACGGCGGCCCAGTCGGCCGCGGCCAAGGCGAAGTACATCGAGGCGTCCGGCTACACCGGCAAGGAGGTGCACGCCACCTGGGCCGGCCCCGGTGTCGGGGCTATCGCCTGGACCGTGGGCTCGGATTTCGTGGCCACCAAGACCAACGCCTACCGGTCCTGCCGCACCAACTGGACCGGGGTGGACGTCGACGTCTCCTGGAACTCCGAGTCGCTCCACAACGGGGCCAAGCTGGCCATCCTGGTGTCGGTGAAGCTGTCCAACGGCAAGTCCCACGGCATCGTGGCCCTGGTGGTGTCCAAGGCTGCCAACTGGCCCGGCCACCCGGCCTTCGGCGGGGAGTACCGCGCCCAGGTCTACACGCCGGGCAACGTGCACGTGGTCCAGGGCCACATCGAGAGCTGGATCAGCAACGGTGGTGTCCCGTACACCGATCCCTCCGGCTCCGGCGACACGATCACCCTCAAGCAGTTCCGCCGCTGCTGACCTGCGGGGGAAGGTATGACGTTTCCGCGCGGAAAACGGACCTAAACGCATTAAATCCGGATGCCGACCAGCCTCGCGCGCTGGGGTGCGAGGCTGGGTTCGGAGCGGGTGGTTCAGCGGGCGTGAGCGGGTACTGCCACCGGACGGCGGGGTCCGGGGGTGCTGGCCTGCTGAACGGCGCGACGGCGCTTGGCGCGATGGGCGTAGGCGGTCATCCAGAGGGTCAGGGCACCGGCCACGGCGTAGGGCATGGACTTGGAGACGGTCAGGGCGGTGGAGGTCGAGGTCAGCTCGACCAGGGCGACGCGGGCCGCGGCTTCGGCCAGGTAGGTCACGCCCCAGACCACGGTGAACAGGTTGAAGGCGTGCCGGAAAGCGGGGTACTGCCACAGGGAGCTGAACTCCCGGCCTCGCGGGCTGTCCTCGCCCATGAACTCCAGCGCGAAGCGGTAGATCAACGGCCTGCGTCTCCGCAGGGAGCCCAGGCAGGCCAGGCCGAACACGGCGGTCGGCACCGAGCCTTCCAGCAGCACGAGCTTGGGGTCGCGGGTGATCACGCCGAGGATCGTGCCGATGACGATCCCGGCCAGGACCAGCACGCCGACGGCGTCGATGCGGCGGCGCCGGACCAGGTTGATCACTATGCCCAGGGCGGGGAGGATGCCGCTCAGGACCAGCGCGGAGACCGCGCTCTGGCCGGCCGAGCGGAGCAGCTGATAGGCCACGAGTGGGCCGGCGACGTCGAAAACCGCGATCATCGCGAGTGACTGCAGGCGGCTGCGATCGCGGACCGGACCCTGATTAGCTTTCGTCATCATGGCTATAACGCTAGGAATCGGGCCCTGTCCGCCGCCAGTGCAGGACGTCCTCATCCGGGCATGACGCGGGTATGGCCGGGCCTATGACTCATGTCATATGGGCAGCGCTAACGGCCTGCCGGGCCAGCCGCTGACGGCCTGTCCAACCCGGAGATCGGCACCCGGCTGTTCCTGTCCCCGCGCACCGTCCAGTTCCACCTGCGCAAGGTCTTCACCAAGCTGGACATCACCTCACGCGCCCAGCTCAGCCGTGTCCTATCCGGCAGCTAGGCACCAGCCGCCGCGCCGAGGCCGCGCTGATCATCCACGACTACATCGAAGGCTTCCACGAGGGCGCGGAAGAGGGCTACGTCCTGCGGCTATCGGCGGCTCGCACCACGGGCCGTTCGGAAAAAGATCTCATATGAATCCGAACGGGCCGTGGCTCACCGTGCCGGTTACCCTGCGCCGTGCGGCCTGGCGTCGCGTTCGATGAGATCTCGCGCTGGGGGTGCAGCCTGCGCTGCCTGCCCTGGCGAGCACGTGGTCGTCGCCGGTCCAGCTGCCGGGGTCGTGCGGTAGCTCGGTGGCGGTGAACCAGGCCGGGGCCATGGTGGCCGGCGGTACCTTCCAGGCCGCTGGCGGCGTCACGCACGTGGAGGTGTGCACCAGCCCGGACGGGAAGACATGGCAGGTGACGGACCTGGGTCCCGGCGGCAACGAGCCGGACGGCGGCCAGCACCCCGTCGTGGCGCTGAGCCCGGACGGACACGCGGTCGCGGTCTGGGGCGCCACCGCCTGTTCGCCCATCTGCGATTACATCGTGCAGGCCGCCGTGCGGCCGCCGGGCGGCAGCTGGGGCGCCCCGGTGACCCTCACGACCGACCTGTTCTACGGCGGCGGCGGGATCGTGCTCGGCATGGACGGCGCCGGCAACGCGATCGCCGCGTGGGTCGGGAACTACGCCGACGAGAGCCACTACGCCGTTCTCCCGGCCGGCGGCAGCAGTTGGGGTCCGGTCCAGGAGCTATCGAACGGCAACGTCCAGGGGGCGGCGCATAACCTGAGCCTGGCGGTGAGCCCCGACGGGAGCGCGGTCGTGGCCTTCGCCGGCGGTAACGACGGGATCTGGGCCGCGTCCGGCACCGTCCTTGGCGGGTTCTCCGCGCCGGTCTTCGTGGCCGTCGGAGACTACAGAAAGACCTCGGCCCCGAAGGTCGCTCTCGATAACGCCGGGCAGGCATCCCTGGTCTGGTCGCAAACGACGCGTACCGAGGCGGCCACCCGGTCCCCCGCCGGAACCTGGAGCGCCGCGACGGTGCTCGCCTCCCAGTCCTCCAGCTCGGTGGCCACCGCGGTCGACGGCGCCGGGAACGCGATCGCCGTGTTCGGGTCGTCCTACTCCTGGCACCTGGCCGGCGGCAGCTGGCGACCGGCCACGTCACTGCCGGCCGGATCATCCGGCGGGCTGGTCGTCGCCGACCCCGCCGGCACCTTCGTCTACGCCGACAGCAGCGGCAACGCGTTCACCTTCGCGGCGGGCGCCGCCAGCTTCGGCACCGGCAGCGGATCACGCGGCAGCCTGGCCGACCTGAAGATCGTCCCAGGCCGGGCCGTGATGCTCGCCGCCGGAACCGTATCAGCCGAGACCGCGAGCTGACCTCATGTGACCTGGCCGCCGGGAGCCCGGCGGCCAGGTCACTTGTGGGCCGTGCCCGCGCTGCTACCCGGCCACATCGGCGTGTCGCAAGCCCACCAGATCACCACCCAGCCCCGGACTTTGCATCTTGGGCCTGACGTGCCGGCCGGTGTGGCTGCGGCGGCGCGCCGCCGCCGTGTGGCGGCGCCACGATTCATACCCAACCAGATTCGGCAGCGGGGCCGCCCCTGGGGTCTTCCGAATGCGAGGGGTGCCTCCGTTGTGGGCCATTGCGACTGCGGATGCCCGTCGGTGTACCTGGCCCCGAAGCCCGGTGCTTCACCGGCCTGTGGCCCGCGCCGCGTATTCCATCGGGGCTGGCCGCCGCCTGCGGGGTTTCGATCGGGATTCGCGGGCGCTACCCCAGCTGGTCGCGGCGGCGTGTCAGGTAGGCGGTCTCGGCGGTGTTGCCCGCTAGCTCGATGGCTTTGTCGTACGCCGCGCGCGACTTCTGACTGCGGCCCAGCCGGCGCAGCAGGTCGGCGCGGGTCGCATGGTAGGCGTGATAGCCGGCCAGCTTGTCCTCAAGACGCTCGACGGCCGCCAGTGCCACCTCCGGCCCGTCAATCTCGGCCACCGCGACGGCCCGGTTGAGGGCGATGATCGGCGAGGGATCGAGGTGGACGAGCTGGTCGTAGAGGGCGACGACCTGCGACCAGTCGGTGTCACGTATGTCGCGGGCGGAGGTGTGCACGGCGCTGATCGCGGCGAGGATCTGGTAGCGACCCGGAGCCACCCGGGCGGCCAGGCGCTCGCGCACCAGCCGGTGACCCTCGGCGATCAGCGCGGCGTCCCAGGTCCCGCGGTCCTGCTCGACGAGCGTGACCAGTTCGCCGCTCGCCGAAACCCGGGCGGTGCGGCGGGCCTCAGTGAGGAGCATCAGCGCCAGCAGCCCCGCCACCTCACCGTCCTGCGGCATGAGGGCACGGATCAGGCGAGTGAGCCGGATCGCCTCGGCGGTCAGGTCGTGACGTACGGGATCGGTGCCGGGGCCGGTCGCCAGGTAGCCCTCGTTGAAGACGAGGAACAGGACGGCGAGTACGCCGGAGACGCGTGCCGGGAGATCCTCCGCGGACGGCACCCGGTAAGGGATGCGAGCCGCCTTGATCTTGGCCTTCGCGCGGGTGATCCGCTGCCCTATGGCGGTCTCCTGCACCAGGAAGGCACGGGCGATCTCGGGCACGGTCAGGCCGGCCACCATGCGAAGCGTCAGCGCCACGCGGGTCTGCATCGCGAGCGCCGGGTGACAGCAGGTGAAGATCAGCCGGAGCCGCTCGTCCTCGATGGCGCCGGGAGGCTCGGGCGGGTCGTCGCCGGACAGCATCTGTGCCTCCTTCTGCTTGTCGCCGCGCTTGTTCTCACGCCGGATCCGGTCGATGGCCTCGCGGTTGGC
This sequence comes from uncultured Actinomycetota bacterium, assembly GCA_963844625.1. GTDB lineage: Bacteria > Actinomycetota > Actinomycetes > Streptosporangiales > Streptosporangiaceae > Palsa-504. The sequence goes on from CAWJPF010000012.1 coordinate 284,597, forward strand.
GGTGGTGGTCAGCCAGGCGCCGGGGTTGGGGGGTACGCCGTCGGCCGGCCACCGCCGGACGGCGGTCGCGAACGCCTCGGCCGCCGCCTCCTCGGCGATGTCGAGGTCACCGAAACGCCTGGTCAGGGAGGCGACCACCCGTGCCCACTCCTCGTGGTGGGCCTGGGTGACCGCCTCCCGGACGCCGGCCGCGCTCACAGGAACGGCCGCACCTCGATCTTCCGGTTGCAGGCCTTCGACCCTTCGGCGGCGAGCTTGAGCGCCACGTCCAGGTCGGCGGCCTCCATGATCCAGAAGCCGGCGAGATACTCCTTCGACTCCAGGAAGGGCCCGTCGGTGAACATCGCCTCCTCGCCCCGGTTGTCGATGACGGTGGCCGAGCTGGGCGACCCGAGGCCACCGGCGAAGACCCAGTGACCCTCCGCCTGGAGCCGGTCGTTGAACGTGTCGATGGCCGTCATCTCATCCGGGGTGGCGAGGCCGGCCGTGTCGTCGATCACGGAAACCAGGTACTGCATCTCGGATCATCTCCTGTGGTCCGGGGCGCCCCTCGTGGGCGGCCGCTCACCCCTGCTACGAACACCTCTGCCCCGATCCGACACCGCCTCGCGGATTTCTTTCGAGGACTTTCTGGTACGCCAGTTGTAAGCGATCCGACAGCGCGACGGTTTCGGGCCACGACGCCTGGACGGTCGATGACCGGGCCGCCGGTGCACCCGAAATGACTCCATAGGACCCGGTCGGCACGATCGAGTCTGCGTAGGTCAGTCGGGCTGGCGGTCGGTCATGGCGGCTGCGGGCGGGCCTGTCCGCGCGAGGGTGTCGGCGCGGCGCAGTGCGTCGGGCAGCCGGTACCGGCCGGCCATGCGCCGGACCAGGTCCGCCGCGTCGGCTGCGGGCATCCCGGCGGCGGTGACGAACAGCGAGCGTACCGAGGATCCGCGCAGGACCGGCACCGCGTGGGTGGCGGTGCGGAACCGGGACTTGGCCACCCCGATCACCGGGATGCCGAACTCGGCGTGCGCATGCGCGCCCAGGCCGGGCCGGCCGCCGGGGTCCAGGTCGGCGTAGCCGTCGACCACCAGCAGGCCCAGCCCGCTCAGATCATCCAGGACCGCGCGCAGCGGCGGCAGCTCGCGCAGGTAGAACTCGCCCGGCCGGTAGGGCGGTACCCGGGGGACCATCGCGGTGTGTTCGGCCAGCACGTGCGCGAAGGCGGCATCGGCGGCCAGGACGGCTGCCGCCCGGGCGGCGCCGGTGCTGAGGTAGTGCACGTCCACGGCGGCGCACACGCCGTGGTCCGGTCGCCCGCCGGTCTCCATATCTTGAGGATGCCCGAATCTGCGCCAGGCATCAGGACCCGGTTCTGGCGGGGGCGGGCGACCCAGGTCAGGTGCTGAGCGGTTCTTCGGACCGGGTGAGCACGTGCCGGCCGGTTCTCGTCGCCCGGGCGGCGTAGAAGACGGCGAGGGCGATCGCGACGGCCACGCCGAGCAGTCCGGCGTGGCGTAGATCTCCCGGGGGCTGAGCACGGCGGCGACCGCTCCGCCGGCCAGCAGCGAGACCCCCTGGGCCCCGCCGACGGCGGCGTTGGCAGCGGCCGACACCCGGCCCCGTTCGGCGTCGGGCGTGCGGGTGACGAGCAGGGTAGAGGCGCACACGTTTGCGTATCCGTTCCCGGTCCCGCCGAGGACCGATAGCGGCACGAGCATCCAGACCGCCGGGACCACGGCGAACGGGGCGAGGGCGGCGCAGGTGACGCCCGCACCCGCGATCGTCGCCCAGGTCTGGACGCGCTCGGTTCTGAGCCGGCTGGCCCCCAGCGACCCGGCGACGATCCCGGCGATCCACGCGGCCCCAGCGAGCCCGTACCAGGCTCCTCCGGCGTGAAGCGTGGCCCGGATCAGGAAGACGAGCACCACATCGACCATGCCGACCAGCAGGACCAGCACGACCAGGCCGATGATGAGCGGGGCGAGCACCGGGTCGGCGCGCAGGATCTCGAAGCCGCCTCGGGTCACCGCCTGGCGGCCGTCCGGCCCGGGCGCGGCCGGAGCCCGCCGGGTGCGGACGAGCGCGGCCGCCACCGTCACCACGACGAAGGTGGCCGCGTCAACGACTAGGGGCAGGCCAGTCCCGAACGCCCCGGCAAGCAGGAGCCTCGGCCGCCGCAGCCGTCGTCGCGGCCCACATCGACATGACCCGCGCCATCGCTGTCGAGTTCACCGCGGCCGGCCACGCCGAGCCTGATGAGTGGCGCGATGCCGCCGTTTTGAACAACGCTGACCTCTGGCTGACCGTGGGCGAGGAACTGGGAGCGGTCATCGCTCCCTACCGCGGGCGCACACGCCCGGCGGGCACCAGGCAGGTCAGGGTCATGAACGTCGTCGTACCGCGCCCGCCCGCTCGCCCCGAATCGGGTTCGCGAGAGACATGAATCCGCCGGCCGGGCAATAAAGGGCCATCCTCATGAGCACGCAGCCGACCCTGATCACCGTGTCGCCCGTAGCTTTGCGCTGACCCTCCTGGGCCTGCCCATGAAACCGTGACGGAATCCAGGCAAACGTACTGCTCAAGCAGTGACCTGCAACGCAGGCGCGCGCTCTCACGCGTCCTGCAGCCCTTCTTGGGTCCGCCTGTAAGCGGTCAGGCTTACCTGCTGGTCGTCTCCTCCATTCTTATGCCACGATGGGCGAATGGACGACGCGGCCCTTCGGCGAATCCAGGATGCGCTGAATGACAACGGGTACCAGAAATACTGTGCTTGGGCCGACGACAGCTCAAAGTATGCGATGGCGATCTGTCACCATGAACTGACCCGGGTTTTATGCACACCTTCTTTCTGGGAAGGGAGGCTTGCGTGCCTAGGAAGTACAGAAAGAATGCCCCGGTCAAAGGTGGTCTGGCTGCTCGTGGCATGCCGGAACTACGCGACCGAGTTCGCGGCGATCAGCACGGTGGCCGGCGGCTGAGGGTGGCTGCGGAAACGCTGCGCCAGTGGATCCGGCAGGCGGAGAGCTGGACATTAACGCGCGCACCAGGAATATGCTGCTCCGCTCGGCACGATGCCTGGGGGAAAGGGGCTTCGCACTGCTTTCCCAGCGCTGGAAGACGCTCCAGAACGTCACCGCGAGCCCCAGCGAGATAGGACTCCTCACGCGGGCAGCCCTTCTTCTCACGCCATTCTAACACAAGCGACTCACGTGAAAGCTGCTGAGAGAAAACCTCATTGAATCACTTGACGAAAAGGTAAATGTGGCCTTAGGTAGTTCGGAGTAGTGGTCGAACTACCCATCGGAGCATTCTTATGTCCAAATCCATCGCTGTGTTCGGAGCCGGACCCGGCCTCGGCCAGGCTGTCGCCCGTCGCTACGCGCGAGAGGGTTACGCCGTCACGTTGGTTGGCCGCCGCTCGGAGCCACTCGACCGTCTGGCGAAGGATCTGACCAATGCCGGGGCAACCGCGCACGTCATCACAGCCGACCTATCCGACACCGGTGCCACGCCCCGGCTGGCCGAGCAGATCCGCGCTAAGGCCGGCGACCTCGACGCCTTTTACTATGCACCCACCCCGGACACCGGGTTCGTTTCCGCAGCCAACCTGACCCCGCAGCACGCCCAGAACTTCATGCCGCTGATCTTCTACACGATGCTGGCACTCGTGCAGGAGTTCCTGCCGCACATGCTCGAGCAGGGGGACGGCGCCATCCTGACCGCGCAGGGCGGCAGCACCGTGCAGGGCCTGCCGGACATGAGCGGCCCCAGTCCTGCGCAAGCCGCCCAGCGCAACTACCTGCAAGCCCTGCACGCCGAGGTAGCCGGGAAAGGCGTCTACGTGGGCATGCTCTACATCGGTGCAGCCATCAAGAACAGTTCCTTCCACGCCGAGATGGAGAAGGCCAAAGCTGCGGGCGAGCCGGTCTGGGAAATGCCTACCGTCGACCCCGAACATCTCGCCGGTCTGCTCTGGACTATGCACCGCACGAAGGGACAGCGGGAAGCCATCTATCCGTAGTATCGCGTGCCGTGGATCCGTTCCATGAAGGGCTGGTCGCCGTCTTCCCCCGGGCGTGACGTATGCAGCGGCCGTTGACAGCTCCGGCGCCGAGCTTGCTCACTCCAGTCCTTCGCGGGCCCATGTTCAGGTATCAGCTTTGACGTACTGCACAACGATGACGACCGGCCCATCCGGACTCTCCGGCACCATGTACCAGATGGTCAAGCCGTCCGACGGAAGGTAGAGACGGTAGGCACTTGGCAGCGGATCTATTTCGGGAAATGGGTCCGCAAGCGCCGGGACTGGTTCTTCGAGTAGGTGAAGGCTGCGCGGCGGGAACGCATCCTCGGCCCGCGGCGCGGAAGGCCTCGCGGCCCAGGCCATCGGGACCGTCCCGGGCCATGGACATCCCGTCCGTCGCCGAGCGGGTAGCCGGCCACCTCACGGAGAACTGGCCGCGGCCCGTGATCGTGTGCGGGCACTCCACCGGCGGGGTGATCGTGCTGCAACTGGCCGTCCGGCATCCGGCACTCGTCGCTGGCCTGGTCCTGGTCGATACCGGGGCGCACATGCACGGGCACGGGGACGTGGACGCGATCCTCCAGCTGCCTGCCTAACGCGAAGTTCCGGCTCGTGGAAACCGAGCACAGCCCCGGCTACGAGGCCCCTGCCGCCGTAGCCGCCGCCGTCCGCGATGTCCTAGGGCCTGTCCCGTAGATCTTGGGCCTGTCCCGTAGATCTTGGCGGGCGGCCGCTGGGCGCCCGGGCAGCCGCTGGGCGCCGGGGCGGCGGCTGGGCGCCTGGGCAGCCGCTGGTTCCGGGCCCGCAGGCGCATGCCGTTTCGCCGGGCTGCTGCCCAGCCCCATGCCAGGGCCGATGGGGGGGGCGGGGTCCCGGTGACCCGTGCGCGGTCCTAGGCCCCGGCCCAGGCCCGGCCCAGGCCCGGCCCAGGAAAAGATCATGGAAAATCGGGCTTACGTGGATGATCAGGTACCCGCCAGGGGCCCGGATCATCCACATAGGCCCGATCTTCCGCGTTAACCGGCGCGGGAGCGCAGGGACGCTGGGACGTCAGCGGCGGCAGGAGCCTGACGAGGCAGGACAGGCCAGGGTGACACCTACCCGGCTAGGCGGCACCGGCATCACCCGCATCTGAGCCGGGCTTCAGGCGCCCACCCCAAGATCTGCGGGACAGACCTTAGCGCGAACCCGCTGAACGGTGCGGACGACCCGGGGCAGGGGACCCTTTAGTCATCCTCACCCTTCCTGCTCGTTTTCTGTCTGCCGCTACAGCGGGCCGCCGACGCTGCCGTCAGCTCCCGCGCGCCAGATCGGTCCGGTGTGGCCGACAGCGGTGCCATCGGGATCAGTAATTCCTGACCCGACGCGGCGGCAGGCGGGTAACCGGTGGCGGGCCGTCAGACACTAATGAGTGTGAGCCGAATCGCTGCCTCGCCGTCTGCTGGAGGACCGCCGTGACGACTGTCCGTATCGTTTTTGCGCTGCAAAGCCTCCGGGCCGCACGGGCCCCGGACGGGAGTGACGTGCCCGACTGGCGGCTGCACCAGCGTCTCATCGTGCTGGCCGACGACGCGGGCCACCGGGGGGTGCCGCTGTGGCTGCGGGTTTTCGGCCGCAAGGAGCTGCTGAGCCGGGTGGCCCGGCCCGCCGCAGACGCCGAGGTGGCCAGTGGCCTGCTGGAGACAGCGGTCCGGCTGCTGCGGACGGCCGGGACGGCGGTGAGCGCCGTGGACATCGAGCCGGCGAGCGACGATGTGCCCGAGCTGCGCTGGGACACGGTCACGGCACGCGTCGGGCTAGCCACGGCCACGGGAACCCGGCCGGTCACGGTAAGCGCCGAGTACGGCCTGGCGCTGGCCGCCGTGGCCGGAGCGCCGGTCCGGGTGGCCGACAAGGTAATGGACCGGCTCGCGGTTCCGGTGCCGGGCGAGGACATGCTGGCGCCATTCCTGCCTCTGGCGGACGCCCGGCCGCCGGGAGGTCCCGGGCAACCACGGCGTTTCGAACCGCGGAACATGGCGTTCACCGGCGGCCTGGACTACTGGGAACTGGCTGGCAGCTTCTCCGGTGACGGCCAGCCGGCCGGGCAGGACTACTGCTGCACCGCCGCGGGCCAGTCCGCGGTCTTGGCCGCCACGGTCCCGGAACCCGCCGGCTCCGCCGTCCTCCTCCAGGCCATCTACGCCGAGGACTACCGCGGCCGCACGGTCACCTTCCGCGGGCAGCTGCGCGCCGCCGGCGTAGCCGGCCAGGCCGGGCTGCACCTGGCCGTGAGCGGGCCGCCGAACGGGCCGATCTCCCGGCCCCTGCTCGATCACGGCAGCAGCCAGACCGCCGCGGGCAGCAGCGACTGGACCTGGCATGAGGTCACGGTGCCCGTCCCCGGCGAGGCCATCGCCATCCGGTTCGGCATCTCCCTGGCCGGCCGCGGCCGCATCGAGCTGCGCGGCGCGGAACTCACCCCGGCGCCGCCGGGAACCCGGGAGTAAAGGCCGGGCATGGACATCGGTGACAGCAACCTGGTCCGGCTCGCCCGCGACGGCGATTCGGCCGCGTTCCGGCTGCTGGTCGAACGGCACCTGCCGATGGCCCGCGCCCGCGCGGTCCGGCTGTGCCCGCAGCCGGACGACGCCGACGACGCCGTGCAGGACGCGTTCCTGCAGGCGTTCATCGCGCTGGACCGGCTGCGCGACCCCGACCGGTTCGCCGGCTGGCTGGGCGGCATCGTGGCCAACGTCTGCCGAGCCCAGCGGCGCCGCGCGCCGCTGACCCTGCTCGGCGACTGGCCCGAGAACCTGCACCCGGCCTCCGCCGCCAGCCTGCCGTCGGCTGAGGACCTGGACCGCGCCGACGTGCTCAGCCGCGCGGTCGCCGGCCTGCCCCCCGGGCAGCGCCACGCCGTCACCGCGTTCTACTACGCCGACCAGCCCGCCAGGCAGATCGCCGGCACCCCCGGCGCCGCCAAGGCCAGCCTGCACAAGGCCCGCCGCCGGCTGCGCGAGTACATCACCGCGCACCGCCCCGACCTCATCCCCGCCGTCTCCCGGAGAATCCCCATGACCGCTGTTCGCATCGCGCACGCCGGCCCCGTCTGGATGACCCGCCCGGAGAGCGTGCTCGTCGTCCTCGCCGACGACGCTGGCCACCGGGCGCTGCCAGTCCGGCTCCGCCGCCACGACGTCAAGCTCTGGCGCCTGCTCAGCCGCCCCGACGACCACCACGAGGAACTCGACGATGATCAGGCCGAGGAGATGACCGGCCGGCTGCTGCAGGGAGCAGGGGTCACCCTGGCCGGCGTGACCGTCACCGACCTGGGCCCGGGAGTGACCGCCACCCGGATAGACATCGCCGGGCCCGGCGGAACCCGGCCGGTCACCGCCAGCCTCGCCGACGGCCTGACCCTCGCCGTCATCACCGACGCGCCGCTGGCCGTCGACGACCCGGTCATGGACCGGCTCGCCAGACCCGTCACCGGCCCCGACCTGCTCAGCCAGTTCCGCCGCCAGCAGACACCCTCCAGGCCTTCGCGCCGGCGGTTCGAGCCCCGCAACATGGCGTTCACCGACGGCCTCGACCACTGGCAGCTCGGCGGCACCTTCCTGCGCCAGGGCACCAGGTTCGACTATTCCGCCACCTCCGAGGACGGACGGGCGATCCTGGCCGCGGCTGTCCCCGAGCCGGCCGGATTCGCCTTCCTCGCCCAGGAAATCGAACCCGACGACTACCGCGGCCGCACCGTCACCGTCCGCGGCGAACTGCGCACCGCCAAGGCGGACGGCCGCGCCGGGCTCGTACTCCGCGTCACCAGCCCAGGCCAGTCCACGCCACCCCAGGCAGCCAGCCCAGATCCCCGGGAAGACCCGGCCAACCACATCGCCTCCGCCACTGGAACCGGCGCGTGGACCCAGTATGAGGTCACCGCCCAGATCCCGGCGGACGCCAACCTCATCACGTTCGGCGTCTTCCTGAACGGCGGCGGTCAGCTCGAATTCCGCCACCCGGGACTAGCGCCTCATCCGCCAGGCCAGCAATAACGGCGTCTAGCCAGGACTCACCATGATCCAATATCCCCGCACCCGGGTCCGGCGTCAGGCGGACACGGCGGCCCGCCGGTGGCGTTGCTCGGCCCGGCGTAGGCCTTCGGCGAAGAAGGACGTGTCGAACCAGGTCGGGAAGGCCCGGGCCAGCCGGCTGGGCCCGAGCAGGCGGGCGTGGCCGTTGGCCACTAGGTCCCGGAACGGGACCAGGCCGACAAGCCACCGCTGCATCTGGCCGGTGCCGGCCTCGATGGCCAGGTCGACGTCGTAGCCGGGGTTGTCCTTGCACACGGTGATCGCGCCGCGGTCGATGTTGAGCCAGCCTTCGGCGGCGCCCGCGCCGGTCAGCGTCATATGCAAAACGGTGCGCTGCTGCGGCAGCCTGGCGGTGATCGCGTGCTGGTGCAACCGCCACATGAGCGACAGGCCGTCGCAGTCCTCGTCCTCGGGGTCGCCGAAGGTCCACTCGGCGGCCCAGTGCCCCATCGCCCAGATGATCGGGGTCAGGCCCTCCCCTGCGGGGGTCAGCGTGTAGGGTCCGGGCCGGCCGTCGGGCCCGGCCGAGCGGCGGACGAGGCCGCGGCGCTCGAGCAGCCGGAGCCGCTGCGCGAGCAGGGTCCGGCTGATCCGGGGAATGCCCCGGTGGATCTCATTGAAGCCGCCGGCGCCCACCATGAGCTCGCGGATGACAAGTGGCGTCCACCGGTCACCCAGCACTTCGACCCCGCCCGAGATCGGGCAGTAGTCCGCGTAGCCTGTCATGTTCCCATCATGAACGGCCGGCTGGCCTGAGGGTAGTACAGATTGTGGACCGGGCCTGACACCGTCGCCGCAGGCTGCGCGGGTCCGCACCGCCGCTAGGTCCGATTCGCCGGGCCGCTGGGCCGCCGCCGGTGGTACGGGAACGTCACTAGTCCGCCGTGGCGCCGCCGCCGCAACCTGTTAACCGAGGCGCCCCGCACCGGGGCGCGAGGAACAGGAGACATCATGACTGTGACCACGGCGCGTGCGGACCTCTCGGTCGTCAAGGCGCGCCAGCAGAAGACCTGGGCCAGCGGTGATTTCGCCGTCGTCGCCTCGCGGATCGTGCTGGCCAGCGAGCTGCTCGCCGACGCGGCCGACCTGAGGGCCGGCTGGAAGGTGCTCGACGTCGCGTGCGGCAACGGCAACGCCACCTTGGCGGCGGCCCGCTCCGGCACCCGCGCCCTCGGCATCGACTACGTTCCCGAGCTGCTCGAAGGCGGACGCGGGCGTGCGATGGCCGAAGGCCTCGACGTCGAGTTCCGGCTCGGTGACGCCGAAGACCTGCCTGTGCCGGACGCGTCGTTCGACGCGGTGCTGAGCGTCTTCGGTGCCATGTTCGCGCCGGACCATCAGCGGGCGGCCGGCGAGATCATCCGGGTCACCCGTCCGGGCGGCACCGTCGGCCTCGCCTCGTGGACTCCCGGCGGGTTCATCGGCGAGATGTTCGGTGTCATCACTCAGCACGTGCCCGGGCCGCCCGGCGTCGGATCGCCGATGCTGTGGGGGACCGAACAGCACCTGTCCGGCCTGTTCGGGCCGGCGATCGCCGACGTCCGGTCGGTGGAGCGCACCTGCACCTGGCGGTTCACCTCCGCCGAGGAGTTCGTCGCCTTCTTCCGCCGCTGGTACGGGCCGACCCTCAAGGCCTTCGAGGCAGCCGGCGACGACGGCCGCGACGCGCTGGCCGCCGACCTGGCCGACCTGGCCCGGCGCCGGGACCGCAACGACGACGGCGGGAGCATCGCCATCCCGGCCAGCTACCTCGAGACCATCCTGACCCTCCGCTGACAACGCGCCATCAAAGGGAAATGACATGACTACATCAGCCGGCCTGGCCACCGCCCGGCCTGAGGCCCTGGCGGCGGCCGGGCCGGCCGGGGCGCGGGCGGCCATCGTCGTCGTCTGCCGTGAGCCGGGCGCCCGGGAGATCCTCGGCCGGGAGCTGTCCAAGCGGTACGGCGCGGACTATCAGATCGTCGTCTGCGACCGGCCCGCGGAGCTGGAGACCCGGATGCGGGACCTGCTGGCGGCGGGCCTGCCGGTGGCCATGGTCATCGGCGGGGTCGGCGCGCAGGACCGGGATGGCATCGAGGTGCTGGCCGCGATCCGGGCCATCGACGCCACGGCGATCCGGGTCGCCACGGTTCGCTGGGGTGACTGGGAATCCGCGCGGTCCATCTTCGACGCGATCACCCTGGGCAAGATCGACCATTGGGTGACGCGTCCCGTGCAGGCTCCGGCCGAGGAGTTCCACCGCTCGATCACGGAGTTCCTGAGGGAGTGGAACAGCCGCCGCGACGGCGGCTACGAGGCCGTGCGGGTGATCGGCGAGCCCTGGTCCGCGCGGTCCCAGGAGATGCGTGACATCTTCGCCCGCTACCGGGTCCCGGCCGGCTTTTACGACGCCACCTCCGAGCGCGCGCAGGAGATGCTGCGAGAGCTCGGCCTGGAGCTGCCGGAACTGCCGGTGGTCGTGCTCCGGTTCGGGGCCGGGCGGTCAGCGCTGGTCAACCCCACCAACCTGGAGATCGCTGACGCCTTCGGCCTGATGAGGCCGATCTCCGCCGAGGAGGTCTTCGACGTGGCGGTGGTCGGGGCCGGCCCGGCCGGGCTCGCGGCCGCGGTCTACGCGTCCTCCGAAGGCCTGCGGACCGTGGTGGTCGAGCACGAGGCCGTCGGCGGGCAGGCGGGGACCAGCTCGATGATCCGCAACTATCCCGGCTTCTCCCAGGGCGTCAGCGGCGCCAGGCTGGCGCAGGAGACCTGGCAGCAGGCCTGGATCCTGGGCACTACGTTCCTGTTCATGCGCCAGGTCCAGAGCCTGTCCAGCGAGGACGGCCACTACCGGCTGCGGCTTTCCGACGGCGGCGTTCTCACCTCGCGCTCCGTGGTCATCGCCACCGGCGCCGCCTACCGGCGGCTGGGTATCCCGCGCCTGGAGGCCCTCAAGGGCCAGGGGGTCTTCTACGGCGCCGCGGTCAGCGAGGCACCAGCCATGCGCGGGCGGACCGTATTCGTGGCCGGAGGCGGCAACTCCGCCGGGCAGACCGCGCTGCACATGGCCAAATGGGCGGACCGGGTGACGGTCCTGGTGCGCGCCGGAACGCTGGCGGACAGCATGTCCGACTACCTCATCCGCGAGATCGACGCGACGCCGAACGTGGACGTCTCCTACCACGTCCAGGTGGCCGACGGCACCGGGACCCGCCATCTCGAATCGCTTATCCTGGCAGACACCACCTCCGGGGCCAGGCGGAGCGTCCCAGCCGACGCCCTGTTCGTCCTCATTGGCTCGCAGCCGCGGACGGAATGGCTCGGCGAGAGCATCGCACGCGACCAGTGGGGGTTCATCCTCACCGGACCCGACCTGCTGGACGACGGTGACATCTGCTGGCCTCTCGACCGTGCGCCACTATCGCTGGAAACGAGCCTGCCCGGGGTCTTCGCGGTCGGTGACGCGCGCCGCGGATCGGTCAAGCGGGTCGCCTCCGCGGTCGGCGAGGGCGCGGTCAGCATTCCGCTGGTGCACCGCTGGCTAGACACCACGCCGAAGGCGAAGGGGCGGTCCTGGGGCAGGCACCAGGTCCGTTCGGGTCAATAATCTGGGATCTCGACGGAGACGCTGGTGGCCTTCACGGCGGCAACCGCGAGCACGCCCGGTTCCAGGCCGTGCTCGTCGGCGGCTTCACGGCTGAGCAGCGACACGAACCGGTGCGGCCTGGCCTGGATCTCCACCTGAGCCATCACGGTATCGCGGACGACGGGGGTGACCAGGCCGGGGAACCTGTTCCGCATCGAATGGGCGCCCACCACCATGTGCGGGTCATGGTTGGCCTCTTCGGCTAGGTCCTGGGTCAGGCTGGCCAGCGCGGCGCCGTCCACGGCCTGCCATCCGGAGGCATCAGTGGTGGTCTGGATCCGGCCCCTGTCCGCCCGTCGGCGCAGCGTGTCGGTGCTGACCCCCAGCAGGCCGGCGGCCTCCTTGATCCGGAACATCGGCATTCCCGTGAACTTACCGCAGTGGCACCATGCTCTCCAGGCCGACCGCGGTCGCGGCCATCGCGCTGGGTGTCGGCAGCCTGGCCGGTGCCTACACCGGTGCCCACTCCAGTCCCATCTGCCCGACGCCTTGATCCGCCGGCCAGGCCGGCGTCCTGGTGATCGCCATTGGCGCCCGCCACCTATGGTCCGGCCTAGGCTGACCTGCTCGGCCATGGCCTTCGAGGCCACGACCGCCCGGCCGCATTCTGGCGGCCGGGCTTCAGGGCTGGTAGGGCGGGGCGACGCCCCAACCCCAGTGCGGCACTGGAGCCTGCTCCACGACGTCGGCGCCGGGCTGGGAGTTATGCATGGCCAGCCGGGTGCCCCATTCCAGGTAGCCGACCAGCGCGGCCCGGAACTCGGGGTCGGACGGCAGGTCCGCGTCGTCGGCAGCGAGACTCATCAGCGAGGCAAACCGGAACCGCTGGTCGGCAGTGATGCCAAGGTCGCGGTGGTGGGCGAGCATGGCCGGGTAGCCGCCGAGCCGCTCGGTGTATCCGGCCGGGCCGCCAAAGACCTCGCACCACCAGGTGGTGACGTGCTCGCGGTGGGCGGCGCTGACCCCGCCGGGAAAAAAGGGGCTGAGCAGATCGTCGCGTTCGACCCGGTCGTAGAAACGGTTGATCATCCGCTCGATTGCGGCGCGGCCCCCTGCCCACTCATACAACGTCTGTACATCAGCCATGAGCCTGGAGTGTAACACTGTAATCATTTCAGCTTGCTGTCACGCTGGCGACCTCAGGTCACCTCTGCGCACCCGCCGAGCGTGGCTGGGTTGCCCCCGATGACCTCGAGGGCCACCCATGGCATTGACAACCCAGCATGCTGCGTGGCCTCCGGCGAGCCGCCAGAACTGGCTGGGCGTGGAAGCGTCCGGCCGCGACAGGTGCCACCGGCCCGCCGACCCACAGCCGGCCGTCCGGGCCGGGGCGGACCTCGATCGTGCTGGGCCGCCCAGTGAACCGGCCCTGGTGGACCAGGATGGGTTCCCCGGCGGGACGGACGCCGTGGTGCATCAGGTAGCCAGCAGCTGGGCCGGCCGCGCTGCCGGTCGCGACATCCTCTACCCGGCCGGTGTTGTCCCAGGTGCGGCCCTCCGGGCGATCCGGGTCAAGCACATAGACGAACTTCGCTCCGCTGGCGTCAGAAGCCCCTCGAAGCCCGGGTGGCTGATCCTGGCGCTGTCTAGCCCGCTTTGAACTGGCACGATCAGGTAAGGCAGACCGGTGCTGACCACCTGCATCGGCAGCGCCGGATGCAGGTGGCCGTGGGTCAGATTCAGGGCGTCGCGGTAGGCCTCCGCCAGCTCACCCGCTATCGCCGAGCCGAGCTGCGGGACGCCCTGATCCATGGTCGCGTCCACCCAGCGGTCCGCACTGCGGGTCCGGACCTCGACCGTCCGCTGCGCGACCGCCAGGGCCCAGCTCTCTTCCGCGTCCGGGCCGGCAGCAGCGTGTGCAGGACGGCCGCGGCACCCAGCACCGGATGACCCGCGAAGTCCAGCTCCTCGTCCTCAGTGAAGATGCGCAGCCGGGCAGACCGGCCCGGCAGGTCCACGCCAGCCAGGAACGCTGTCTCGAACTGGCGGATTTCCCGCGTGAGTTCCTGCATCACCGCCGTGGACAGGTGCTCCGCCTCCAGCACCACCACCAGGCCGTTGCCCTGCAACGCGCGCCGGCTGAAGACGTCAACATGCCGGTAGCCGAGGTCAAGCACGTCCACCCCCGATCAGGCTCAAGGCCAGAACTTCCGCCAGGACGTCCCGCGGATGAACCATCCACAGGACCCCGGCAAGGCTCGCACGCTGGTCGGCCTGCAGGCAAGCGGGCTATCTGGTCACCGGGCGTGGTGGTGAGGCTGGGCTGGCGGTGCCCTGGTTTCGATGCTGGCCACCTGCTGTCCTGCGGCGCCTGTGCCCGGCGCTGGCGTGGATCGCGGCGGTCGCGTCGCGCTGGGTGGGCCGCTGTGGCGTTGACCGGGGACTTGCTTCTGCGCGGTCCCGGCTATATCGTCAGTGTCCTGATGAACTTATCAGGGAGCTGATGATATATGCCAACACTGCTGGGCGAGGGGTTCCGCGGCCCGGACGGCCGGGTCGGGTACCTTCTTCGCCAGGCTCAGCACACGCTGCGCACGGCCATGTACCAGCCGCTGGCCGAGATCGGGATCACCGCGGCGCAGTACTCGGTGCTGAGCGTGGCCGATGCCGAACCAGGGCTGTCGGGTGCCGAGCTAGCCCGCGACACCATGCTGACCCCGCAGAGCGTGAACGCGATCGTGGTTCACCTGGAGCGCGACGGCCTGCTCGAACGGTGCGCGGACGCCCGGGACCAGCGGCTGCGGCGGATCTACGTCTCGCAGGCCGGCCGCGAGGTGCTAGCCGTCGCCCGGCCTGCCGTCTGGGCGGTAGAACAGCGCATGGTGGCGTCCATGACCGCGGCCGAGCAGGCCACGTTCCGCCGCCAGCTCACCGAGTGCGCGCTCGCGCTCGATACCCGCCCGGCCGCAGGGCCGGCTCCGGTTCACCCTGCTCAGGCGGGCTCCCGCCAGAGCGCCACCCAGCCAGAGGATTCGCGATGAAGGTATTCATAACCGGCGTGGCCGGCGTGGCCGGCACCCGGACGGTGGCGCTGCTCCTGGCGGCCGGGCATGAGGTAACCGGGCTCGCGCGCTCGGCGGAGAAGGCCGGGCTGCTGGCGCGCCAGGGTGCGCGGGCGGTGCCGGCGCACACCGGCAACTGACAGGAGACGGGGTGAACTTACATATGCATCCCTATTTCATCAACCAGATCGCCGAAGTACGGCAGCGCGAGATGCTGGCAGACGCCGAGCGGCGCCGCATCGCGCGGCAGCTCGCCAAGCACGCCAGGGCGTCACGCATCGAGCAGCGGGCCGAGCGGCGCATGAGCCGGGCGACGGTCAAGGTGCTGCGGCTGCGGTCAGAACTCTTGTCCTGACCGCGTGGCCTTGGCCGAGCCGCCAGGCCCGTACCGAGGCACTGGACAGACAGCCTGCTCTAGCGGGCGGGCAGCTGGCTGGCGACACTTCCGGAGCATCGTGACCACGCTGACCGATGCTGAACAGCGCAAGAAGGAGAAGATGACATGAGACCCGAGCGCAGGATCCGGCAGGCCGAGACGCGGCTTTTCGCCCGCAGCGGCCTGCGGCCCGAGGAGTCGTTCGTCGACCTCGGCTCGGCTAAGGTGCGGCTGCGGGTGCTCAGCGCCGGGACAGGCCCGCCGCTGGTGATGCTGCACGGCGTGAGCCTCGCCGCTGCCGTGTGGGCACCCCTGCTCGCCGATCTCGCTGGGTACCGGGCGCACCTCGTCGAGCTGCCGGGCCACGGCCTGTCCGGGCCGGCCGCCTACCGGCCCGGCGCGGTGCGCGATCACACCCTGGGCCTGATGGATGACCTGTTCGACGCGCTCGGCCTGACCACCGTGCCGGTCGTGGGTCACTCGCTGGGCGGTATGTTCGCGCTCTGGCACGCATCCGCCCGGCCGGGACGGATCGCCTCGCTGGTCGCCATCGGCGACCCCGGGGTCGCCCTGCCCGGTGCCGTCGTCCGGATGCCGCTGTCGCTCCTGACCGTCCCGGTGCTCGGCGAGGCCGTGCTGCGTGCCCCCACGCCACGGCCGGTGTACCGGCGGCTGCTCGGTCGCGGACTCAGCCCGGCCGCCGCCGCGGCCGCGCCGGACGAGCTGCTCGACGTGCTCCGCCTTGCCGCCCGGCGGCCGGGCAACGCCCGGACCATCGCCGCTCTCATGCACGCGATCGACGGCTTCCGGCGCCCCAGGGCCGACAGCGTCATGACCGATGCCGAGCTAGGCCAGATCACCGCACCCACCATGTTCTGCTGGGGAACCGACGACCCGTTCCTCACCCCAGCGCAGGCCCGTCCCGCCATTGCCAGGATCCCCGGGGCGGTGCTCCATGAGGTGCCGGGCGGGCACGGCCCCTGGCTGGAGGATCCCGCGGGCTGCGCCAAGCTCGTGACCGGCCACTTCGCCGCGACGGGATACGCGCCCGCCTGCTGAGCCCAGGGCAGGCGCGGCGGGCCGGAACGAAACCATCCTGACCAGCTCCTGCTTGATCGAAGCGCCGAAGCCACGCGCAGAGAGCCTCGGACGGCAACGTTTCGGAGTCCCCTCGCATACGTGCGTCATCGCAGCTGAATCGCGCTTAACTTTCGACGCGGACGTGGAGGAGATCGAACGCTTAACTCGTAGTAACGTGGCTGCGGGCCCCGTCGCAAAGCGGGGCGTGAGACCTAGCCAGCGGAGGTGCCCGGATGGCCGAGCTCCCATCGCCCCCAGAGGGAATTGTGCTGACCCACTTCATCGTCTCGGACGATGTCGAGCGCTCTCGGCGCTTCTACACTGAAGTACTCGGCGGCAGGGTGGCCTTTCCCGGAGATCCGGTCAATGTTGCGCTAGCCAACAGCTGGATCGTCATCAATGGCGGCGGAGGACCGACCGACGACAAGCCGACGGTCATCCTGGAGACGCCGCGTGATCCCAACCGGGTCAGCAGCTTCCTTAATATCCGGGTTAAAGACATCGAGGCCGTGTACGCCGAATGGAGCGCCCGGGGTGCTGAATTCCTGACGCCGCCGAAACAGCACCAGTTCGAGAAGCGCTGCTACATCCGCGATCCCGACGGTCATCTGATCGAAGTGGGGCAGACCACGGACCCAGCGGGTGACTGGTCGCCCGCTCACTGGCCGTCGAGTACGCCCGCCGAGGAGTCCGAGTGAATGCCCAGATCACCGGCGAAATCGCTCACATCGACGGCGGCCAAGCCCCTGGACACGAGCCTCGATCCACCGCGTGACGCTGAGGAGGTTCGGTCATGGCGTAATGGGGCCTGGACGCCCGGTGCGTGCAGCGGAAGCGTTGCGCAGACTGTCCACAGCCAGTCTGGATGGCAACCGAGATTCATAAGGTCCGCGGGAATTTAACCGCCGACGGGCTGCTGTTCGCCAAGCGGCTTGCGAGGAGCAGCTGCTGCCGCACCTCGACGAGTGGCTGTCCCGCAAGTTCGACCCCATCGCGCTCGCGTCGACCGTGCGTGAACTCGAAGAAGCCGCCCAGCCTGACGACTCCGGGCAGGACGCGGACGCGCAGCGCGAGATCGCCGAGTGCGACGCCAAGCTGCGCCAGCATCGCGAGGCACTCGAAGCGGGCGCCGACGCCGTCCTCGTCACGGCCTGGATGAAAGAGTCACAAGCCAAACGCGCCACAGCGCAGGACGGGCCGGACACGCCGCCGGCGGGTACGGGCGGCCGTCGATCGGCGCCTGGTCAGGGGCGGCCATCGATGAGTGCGGTGAGGCCGTCGAGCAGGCGCTGCAGCCCGAACTCGAACAGGTTCTCCAGATTGAAGTCGTAGTCGGTAGCGGTCAGGCGTTCGAAGACGGGGAAGCGGCCCGCCTCCACGATTGACCGCAATGCGGGTCCCTGGGTATCCAGCCACTCTTCGCTGTTCAGGCCGCTGGCCGCCTCGGCGTCGGCCTCGAGTTCGAGGTTCACGGCGGTGCCGCGCACGTAGTTGACCAGCGTGATGTGGATCGTGATCATCGTGGACGGGTCGAGGCCGCACCCGTCGAGAGCGCTGAGTACCCACTCGGCGCAGGCGAGGCCGCGGGCGATCGGCTGCGGGCGGGTTACCGACAATGCCGGGGCTAGCCAGGGGTGACGTTGGAACATCGCCCAGAGGGTCCGCGCGGCGAGTTCGAGCTGGTTCCTCCAGCCCTCGGGGGGATGGGCCGGGAATCGGCACTCGCCGAATGCCGCATCCATCATCTTCAGCAGCAGGTCGTCCTTGTCGGCGACGTGCCGGTAGAGCGACATCGTCGCCACTCCGATCTCGGTCGCGACGCGGCGCATCGACAGCCCAGCCAGGCCTTCTGCGTCCGCGACGGCCAGGGCTGCGGCGACGATCCGGCCGGGCGCCAGCCTCGGGTCAGATGTGCCGCGCCGGCGGGCCGCGGCCGGGCCCGGGGGGGTGGCGGGCGGCGCGAGGGCCAGGGGACGTCCGTGCGCTGGCTGGCGGCCGCCGACGACGACGGTGCCCACGCCGGGAACCGGGCGAACTATGCCTTCCTGGCGGAGCGCGGCGAGCGCTTTTGTGGCGGTGGCCATGGCCACGCCCCACCGCGCGGTGATCTCGCGAGTGGAAGGCACCCGGTCGCCAGGAGCCAGGGTGCCTTTCTCGATCTGATCCCGCAGCTGGGCAGCGATCTGGGCATACGGCGGTAGATTCACGCCGCTCATGTTACCTCATCCGTACTAGTGCACTAGGGCTTGCGCGGAAGCGGCCGGCCAGCGGGGCAGGTCGCCGCGAACCTGGCGACCGTCCTCGATAGCGTATCAGTGCACTAGTACATACTTCATGAACTGAGCTAAACAGCTTGACGAGTTAAGTGCGTACGTCATACGCTTCGCTCTATGCAAAACAGGGATGTGCTCATATCCGGCGCTGGCATCGCGGGGCCCGCTTTGGCGTACTGGCTAAGCGAGCACGGCTTCGCCACGACCGTGGTGGAGCGTGCGCCGGCCCCGCGCGCCGGGGGCCAGACGGTCGACCTGCGCGGGGCGGGACGTACGATCATCGAGCGGATGGGACTGACGGACCGGGTGCGGGGGGTGAGCGTCGGCCAGCGCGGCATTGCCTTCGTCGGTGCCGACGGCCAGATCGCGGCGCGAATGCCGGCGGAGCTATTCGGCGGCGAGGGGATCGTCTCCGAAGTCGAGGTGCTGCGCGGCGATCTTGGCCAGGTTCTCTACGAGGCGACCGTCCCGGCTACCGAGTACCTGTTCGATGACACGGCCCGCAGGCTCGACCAGGATGATGAAGGCGTCACGGTCACCTTCGAGAAAGCACGCCCGCGGCGGTTTGGCCTGGTAATCGGGGCTGATGGGCTGAACTCGGCGGTACGCGGCCTGGTGTTCGGCCCCCAGGCGCAGTACGTCCGCCCGCTCGGCTGCTACACGGCCTGGTTCACCGCGCCCGACGAGTTCGATCTCGGCGGCTGGTTCCTCATGCACAACGCCCCCGGCGGGCTCGTGGCCTCGATACGGCCGGGACGGGTCCCCGGCGAGGTCAAGGCCGGGCTTAGCTTCCGCTCGGCGCCCATCGGCTACGACCCCCGCGACACCGCCTCGCAGATGGACATCCTGGCGTCCCGCTTTTCCGGCGCTGGATGGGAGGTCCCACGGCTGCTCAAAGCCATGCGCACCGCACCCGACTTCTTCTTTGACACGATCGCCCAGGTGCGCCTCGACCGCTGGTCCAGCCGCCGGGTCGCGCTGGTCGGCGATGCCGGCTACTGCCCGACACCGCTTACCGGCCTGGGCACCAGCCTGGCCCTGGTCGGTGCCTATGTCCTCGCGGGCGAGCTGGCCGCAGCCGATGGCGATCACCACGTCGCCTTCGCCCGCTACGAGCAGATCACGCGGCCCTATGTCACCCGGGGCCAGCAGCTGCCCCCGGGCGGAATCAGGGGCTTCGCGCCGGACAGCGCCATCGCCATCGGCCTGCGGACCGCATCGATGCGCTGGATGGGCCGCTGGCCAATACGGAACCTGCTGGCCCGGCAGTTCGCCAAAGCTGCCGACATCGAGCTCCCCGACTACGCCCCCCGGGCCAGACGGTAGATCGGTTACCACGTTCGCACATAAGGTCCGATGCTTGTATCCGCCCACTGGCGGTTCCCCGGCTGGAATAGCACTGGCCGGCCTCGCGTTCTTACCTCCTGTCGATGCGCTAGTGTCCCCCGGGCTCTAATCAGTGCCTTCATGGAATACCGTCCGGCTGGAGCCATGATGCGCCTTTCGCCGTGAGGCGACCTGCGCACCGGCCACGGCACGCCCTCGCGAGCACACGCTCCCGGGGGCGCTGTCATGTCCGGACCCGTCCGTCGCTGGCCGGGACGGCACAAAGCGCCCCTTGCAGGACGAGCACGGGGCAGCGTCCGGGAACCGCCGCCTGCCCCGGCGCCCTGCGCGGCAGCTTCGCGGCCTACCGCGCGCTCGATGCCACCATCGCGCAGAACGAGCGGCGCAAGACCCGTCGGCTGACCCTACCCGTCCTGGCGATCGGCGGAGCGCAAGGCATCGGTCCAGGGGCCGCGAACACGATGAAGCTCGAACGCGTCGGCGGCTGCAGAAAAAGCCGCTCCAGGCGACTAGCGAAATGAAATGGTGGCGTGCGCTAAGCTCCGGGGGCAAAATGGCCGGGTGACATCCGCTTGGTCCACAATGCCCGAGATGATTGCCCTGCGCGACACGGACCCGCGCGAGGTGGGTATATACCGGTTGCTCGGCCGCCTCGGGGAAGGCGGGCAGGGCGTTGTGTTCCTGGCTGAGGGTCCTACCGGAAGCTGGGCGGCGGTCAAGCTTCTGTCGCCAACCACGGACCCACAGGTCCGGAGCCGCTTTCTGAAGGAGGTCGCCGCAGCGCAGCGGGTCGCCCGGTTCTGTACCGCGCAAGTTCTGGACGCGGGGATCTTCGAACGGCGGCCGTTCATTGTCAGTGAATACGTCAGCGGGCCATCGCTGATAGAGGTCGTCGAGCAACTCGGGCCTCACGGCAGCCCTGCACTCGAGCGCATCGCCGTCGCAACGCTGACCGCGCTGGGCGCAGTGCATGCCGCCGGGATGGTGCATCGCGACTTCAAGCCTGCCAATGTCCTGCTCGGGCCAGACGGGCCAGTGGTGATCGACTTCGGGCTGGCGGCCGTTCCCGGGATGACCACGGACCTTTCTGGCGAGGTCGCCTTGGGAACTCCAGCGTTCATGGCACCTGAGCAGCTGGCCGCGACCCGAGTGACCGCAGCGGCCGACATGTGGTCGTGGGCTGTGACGATGGTATTCGCGGGTACCGGTGAGTTGCCCTTCAG
Organism: uncultured Actinomycetota bacterium; assembly: GCA_963844625.1. Taxonomy (GTDB): domain Bacteria; phylum Actinomycetota; class Actinomycetes; order Streptosporangiales; family Streptosporangiaceae; genus Palsa-504. The sequence continues at coordinate 305,617 of CAWJPF010000012.1, forward strand.
GGGCGAGTCTTTGACCGCCACTGCATTCGCCATTCTTCATTCCGAGCCAAATGTGGGCAGGCTTCCCGAACCACTGGGTTCGCTGGTCCACCGCTGCCTTAACAAGGACCCAGCTGCCAGGCCATCGGCCCGCGGCGTGCTTGGCGAGCTGGTGGCCGCCGGAGCGCGGCTCGTGGGACCGATGCCGCCAATGGCGTCCGCTCTGGCCGTGGATGAGGAGGCATCCAGCTCACAGCGTGCGTCTGCCGTACCGCCGAAGCCGCGGCACGGCAGCGGCGATGGCCTGATCGGCGCCCGGCCGGCGTCCAGACCCCGGTCGGCGCGGCGCAGGAGCGGCCGCGCCCGGCGGCGTCGGCGGGCAGCTGTGCTGCTGGCCGCGATTGTGCTGGTTCTCGGCGCTGGCGTGCTCGCACTCACTCTTCCCCGGCACGGCGCAGCGTCTGAGCGGCTAGCGGGTAGCGATGCTCCGACCGGCCGGGCGCTCGCCGGTGCGGCCACGGCTAGATCGGAAGCCGTTACCTGGATCTTGCAGCAGGTCAGCAAGGCCGCAATCGTGTCGTGCGATCCGCAGGTATGCACGGATCTGGTCAGCAGAGGCTTCCCGTCCGCGAACCTGTTGACGCTCGGGCCTGGGTCGACAGATCCACTCGGTTCTGCTCTAGTGGTCGCCACTGCCGCTATCCGAGCCCAGTTCGGCGGTCGGCTGGCCTCCGTCTACGCCCCGGCCATCATCGCGAGCTTCGGCTCCGGGAACGCCAGGATCGACATCCGGTTGGTGTTTCCCGGCGGCGCCGCCAGCTACCGCGCCGTTCAGCAGACGGCGCTGCGCGCCAGGAAGACTGCCGGCGCCCAGCTGCTGACGAACAGCCAGATCGCGGTCTCGGCCACAGCCAGGGCACAGCTTCTCAGCGGCGATATTGATCCGCGGCTGCCGCAGCTCCTCGCCATCATGGCCGCTAGCCACGCGGTGAGCATCGTGGACTTCGTCAACCAATCGCCTGGTGGCGGACCTGCCAGCCTGCTGCGGTCAGTGGACTTGGCCACGGTGGACAGCGCAGCGCACCTGCCTGGTGCCGCATACCTCGGCTGGATGCAAGCGTTCATCGACGCGCAGCAAGCCCAATATCTTCCCGCATGGCTGCATCAGGTCACGCTGAGTGCTGGCGAAGCCGTGCTGAGGTTCGGGTACGGCGCGCCGAGCCCGCTTAGCTAGCCGAGATCCGGGACTGGTACCCAGCGGCTCGCCCCGGCTGGGCGACGTCGCAGCGCAGCCAGGCTCACCCGTGTGACCGTGGCTAGCTCGGGGCTGAGGTGCGGGAAGAAAAGTGAGCACGATCGCTTCCTGCTGGCTGGTGATTTCAGGTCAGCTCCTGACCGGCCACCAGCAGTCGCCGCAGGTGGTGCGGTCCGACAGAGCCGGGCATAGGTCCAGCTGCGCGGCCGGAGCGCCCTTGCGCTCCCCTCCTCGCCTGCGCGAGGACGCTACCGGCCCGCAGCGTGACGGCCTGGGTAACCGTCCTGACTCCGCTGGATCCCAGAAGGTACAATCCTGGTACGTCTAGGAAGAAACAAGAAACTTTTTGAACTCTAGACACCATAGATCAGCACAAATAGGAAGTAAAGAGCATATGCAAGATGAGTCAAGAAGAGAGTCGCAGATCCGTGCCCGTTAACCGCCCGTGGGAGAGCTAGAATCTTCTATCCTCTTCGGAGAGGGATGGTCACGTGGCCGGTGGCGGGACTAGCGTCGGCTCGCGGGAAGGACGTGCACATGGCCGGTGAGGACTGGCAGCGGCTCGCCGATTACGTCGTCGCACGCCGAGTCGAGCTTGGCATGCGGGACAGGCGGGCCTTTGCCGAGGCGACCGGGGTGACCGAGCGGACGCTGGGAAAGCTCGAGAATGGCCAGCACGTTTCCCCCAGCACCCTCGGTATGGTCGAGAACCGGCTCGGCTGGGCCCCGGGTTCATGCCGACGGATACTGGCAGGCGGGGAACCTAAGGTGGGGTCGCCGGACCTTGGGCCTGGCGAGTATGAGGACCCGACGCTGGGGCATATCGCGAGCACTCCGGGACTGCCTCCCGAGGTGGTTCGCGGCCTCGTCGCCCTGGCCCGGAACTGGCGGCAAGGCGACGACGGCACAGACGAGCAAGCCCGGCGGCGCACTTGACCGCCGGATGTCTACTTCACGAACCGCTGACGCATTCGGCCCGAGATGATCGGAGCTGCCCGAGGCTTAGTGCGGTCGCTCCTGAGCCCGCATTCGACGGCACGCACCGACGTTAGGCCTACCTCAGCGGAGTTAGCCCGGGACTGGCCGCATCCCAGTATGCGCAAAGGGTGGATATCCGAGAGGGACTTGAAGTCTCATGTCTGTGACCTGCGGCTTTGCCTGTCTGGCTCAGGATGAGAGAGCATAACTGCAGGTCAGAGACTTGCGGATGTGTCCGAGGGGGACTGCATCAAAAACCCATGCGTCTTGACGAGGGAGTTCGCGCTTGACAATGGTGCCTGATGGTGGCGACGGCGGCCGGCCTACCTCAGCGCAATTGCCGAAAGAACTGGCGAACGTCGGCGACGAGCAAGTCGGGTTCTTCCATGGCCGCGAAGTGGCCGCCGCGGTCGAACTCGCTCCAGTACACGATGTTGTTGGACAATTCGGCAAAGCGCCTGATAGGCGGCGCGATCTCGTAAGGAAATACAGCCACGCCGGTTGGCGCCGTCGAATGAGCCGGTGGACCCCACGCCCCGCTTCGTGCAGCTTCGAAATAGAGGCGGGCTGATGATCCCGCGGTTCCCGTTAGCCAGTACAGCGTGACGTTGGTAAGCATCTGATCGCGGTCGACGGCATCGTCAGGCAGATCACCGTCGGTCCATTCACGGAACTTCTCCACGATCCAGGCGAGCTGGCCCGCCGGTGAATCGGTTAGGGCGTAGGCGAGCGTCTGCGGGCGGGTCGATTGGATAGCGCCGTATCCCATCCCGGTGTTCCTGAATTGCCGCATCCGGTTAAGGCGGTCCTGCTCGACGTCGGTCAGATCAGGCTGGTCAAGCTCGCCTTGCGGAAAAAGCATGTTCAGGTGCACGCCGATAATGCGGCCGGCAGCACTGACCCCGAGTTCCCTGGAGATGGACGCGCCCCAGTCCCCGCCCTGAGCGCCGTAGCGCTCGTAGCCCAGCCGCGTCATGAGCTCGTCCCATGCCACTGCGATCCGGTGCACGTCCCAGCCTGGCTCGTGCGTCGGACCGGAAAAGCCGTAGCCGGGGATGGAAGGAACCACGAGGTGGAATGCGTCGGCTGGATCGCCGCCGTGCGCCCCGGGGTCGGTGAGCGGGCCGATGACTTCGGTGAATTCCACGATCGAGCCTGGCCAGCCGTGGGTCATGATCAGCGGCAAGGCGTCGGGCTCGGGCGAGCGTACGTGCATGAAGTGCACGCGCTGCCCCTGGATCATCGTGGTGAACTGCGGGAAGTCGTTCAACTGTCGCTCGTGTACCCGCCAGTCGTATGCCGTGCGCCAATACTCGGCGAGGTCGCGCAGGTACCCAAGCGGTATACCGTAGTCCCAGCCGACGCCCTGGAGCTGATCGGGCCAGCGCGTTCTCGCGAGCCTGGACCGCAGGTCGTCCAGATCGGCTTGCGGAATCTCGATGCGGAAGGGGCGGATCTGCCCATCGTTTGCCATGCCGCTAACGCTAGACGTCGTTGCGGACGAATACTGTCCGCAATGACCGGGGCGGGCGGTCAAAGTAAGGCATGACGAGAAGCGGAGATGCCACATCCGTTCAGAAGAATAAAGATCAGTATCCCGAACGTATGCGGCTGTCCGTTCGACGCAACGCTGCGCCTGGGACGCTGTGATGTCGCGGTCGACGGTTGACCGGCTGGGGCCGGTGCCTAGACGGTGAATGCGGGCGTTTCCGTGCGGGGAGCGATGATTACTGGGAGTCAGCTCGTGCTTAACAGTGATTCCGTGCTCGGCTACCGTCGCCCTGCGATGCTCGGCGGGGCGGCCAGCGCCGATCCCGGTGTCCTCACCATCCGCTGGTACGGCACGTCCAACTACGAGTTGAACTTTCGCGACCAGGTAGTCCTGCTCGACACGTTCTATGATCGCGGGCCGCGCATGCCCTAAGGCGCCGCTGATGCTCGTCCGCTCGAAGCTCGCTATTGCCAGCACGGCGGGCCGATCATCTCCGAGCCTTTGACCGACTGGGAATCGATGACCGCCGCCGTCGGGGCTGCCTTCCGCCCTGCCGCGGCCCGGACAGGTCCCGCAGGTCATCGTGCATCCGCTCGGCCGATCCGTCCGCCTGCCACTTGTCCGCGCACCAGTAGACGGTGCCCGCGGGCGGGAAGTCGGCTGGCAGTGCCCGCCACACCGGCCCGTTGTGGGTGAGGTAGCGGATCGCGTCCACGATGTCGCGCATGCACCAGCTGGCCGGGCGGCCGCCGCGCCCGGCCAGCCACGCCGGGGCCGGCAGCAGCGGCTCGCACACCGCCCACTCGGCCCCGGTCATGTCCGAGGGGTAGCGGCGGGCCCGCGTACTGCGGGAGATCCCGCCCGGGCAGCACCGGCACGCCACCGCGCCGGCGGTAGCGGCTGGCTGGACATCACGATCGGCGGCAGGGTAGAACGGCACGCAGGGCTCCTGGCATCGCGCTGGATTCGACACCCATGCGATTATCTAAGAAGCGGCGAATGGCCGCAGGCCGATCAGCCACGGGCAGTTGCCGAAGGTCACTGATCGTACCGCGAAGTTGGGTGGCGTGGGCCGGCTGGCCCGTGCCGTCCCCCGCCAGCCACTGTTGAGCTGGCTGTCGGAAACCGAGACTGACCCGGGCGCAGCCAGCAGAGAGGAATCGTTTGACTGACAGCCCGAGCTATTCGGTCGTGACGACGTAGGAGGGTGGTGCGTAGATGTGACTCGGTCGCAGCCGGACGATCAGCCTCTCCGCTCCTGGCTCGGGCGGTGGGGTGGCGCCTCCCATGTGCAGGTCGTACATCACTTGGTGGAAGGCACCCTCGGGGTCGTCGGTAAGTTCCGCCGTGCCCGATAGGGCTGCGTATGTGTTCTCTTCTCCCCCTGCGGGCAGGCTGTGGACCAGAAGGCTCACCCGGGGATCGCGCTGCATGTTCGCGGTCTTGCGGCGGCCCTTGATTGTGCTGAAAAGGACATCGTCGCCATCGGGCTTCACCAAGATCACCGAAGCCTGGGGAGAGCCGTCCGGATTGGTGGTCGAGAGAACCGACAAGTGGGGTCCGGAGAGAATCCGGTTGGCAGCCTGCCGCGCGGCCTCGCCTGGGCGCCCCTTCAGGTAGGGATCGCGGAACGGTTGAGTGGTCATGTCTTTGCTGACTCAATGGCTAGTGCGAAGGAATCGGTGCGACGCGATTCTTGCCGGCCAGGCAGTGAATCAACATGAAGGTTCTTGTGCAGGAGACGTATCTGCGGGCGTGGCAGGCCTTCGACCGCTTCGAGCACAGGTCGTCCCTGCGGACCTGGATGTACCGGATCGCCACCAACGCCTCGCTCAGCGCGTTGAGCCGAAACCGGCGGCGGCCGCCCTCCCGGCCTGGGCCCTTAGCGATGCTGACTTGGCCGAGCCGACCGACGAAGGCAAACCCCTTGACACCGGCCCGCTCCTTCAGGGATGAAGATCTCAAGGACCCTCATGGGCCGACTCGCTTTCCTCCCCGCCCGGCTGCCTGTGGCCCCAGCGGTTTTCTGCCCAGGCCCGAAACCAGGCGTCGTGGAACCAGCGCCCGAACAACTGGCCGCCATAGACGACCCAGCCGACGCCGATCAGCCACGACTGCACGATCAGCACGGTGCCCAGCGCCCCGTAGGTGACCGCGTTGCTGACGATGAGCGGCTCGAAGACCAGGGCGGAGAAGGCTCGCAGGCCAGCCAGGAACGCCACCGTCGCCACTGCGCCTGGCATCGCCGCCAGGTAGCTCACCCGGCCGCCGACCAGGAAGCGAAGCCCCCACCAGAAAAAGACGATGCCGAGCACTATCGCCACCGAGACCCGGCTCACCGTCTCGGCCGGCGTATGGCGTGTCACAGCGCCCACCGTGGCCGCCGCGTAGATGTAGGCGATGAAGACGATCACCCACACCGCCTGCCGCCAGATCTTGTGCCACGGCCCGGCGGGAAGGCCCCAGATCCTTTCGAACCCGGCCTGCACGCTGCCCGCGAACGTCACCCCGAAGACGCCCAACAGCAACAGGCTGAAGAAGCTCGTCGTGCTCAGGACCTTGGCGGGTGCGGAAAAGAGCTGTGTCACCGCGCGGGCAGAGGAGCCGGTCAGGCCCATGCCGTAGACCACCCATACGGCTACGCCGTGATGCGTGGCGGCGCTGGCAGCAGCGACGACGACGAGCAGCGGGAACACGGTGAGCATGGCCAGGGCGGCAAAACCCATGGCCCGTTCCATGAGTTCAAACTCCTTGCCGCTCCGATGGAGGTCTTTGAACCGGAGGTCGTGCCAGACCCGCTCGGCGCCCCGGAGCACTGCACGGTACACCGCCCGGTACGGGACCTGGCTCAGCTGCCATTGAACACGCCCATTGCGCCGCTGCTGCATCACGCTACCCTCCGGTTGGACAGCGCCCGAGGTGCGAAAGCCGCGAGCCCGGCAACCAATCCTTGCGCCATCACGGAGTTCGTTCTCCTGGAGGCCAAGTATCGCGTGCACATCCGAGCCGATACGACGGTCAGCGGTCTCAGTCGGCGCCGGACGAGGTCGGCGTGGTTTCGGGCACGGGATCCCAGCCAGAGGCCAGCAAACGGCGGCAGGTACAAGCCAGGCAGGGCCTGTCGCCCCGACCGGGCGCAGGCCGACGTGGAGCGGGCGTAGCCGATGTGACGGTTTTGTGGATATCGTGATGAGCCGCGAGATGCACGAGTGGGCGCCGTTCCGCAGGAGACATCTTCGCCGAGACAGGCAAGCAGTCGGGTGCGGAGCTGGTCGAGGTATAACGCTGGGACACTTCAGCTCATGCGTGAGTCGGACTTGCGCTTCCGTATATCTGTGCGCTGATCTGCATCTTCTCTAAGGCTTCAACGACGACCGATTGGCCTTACCGTATGGGCGTGACGTCCACGGAAGTGGACGCCCAGCCGGTGCTGGCCGGCGATCGGCGATCATTCCCGTGCCCGTCATTGTGCAGCGGTGGGCCTCTGGCTGACCGCCAGTCGGCTTATCGCCAGCCGAGCGCAGGCGCCACGTGGGTGAGGATGCTGTCGATGACGTGGGCGTTGTAGTCGACGCCGAGCTGGTTGGGCACGGTGAGCAGCAGCGTGTCGGCTGCTGCGATCGCCTCGTCCTCCTTGAGCTGCTGGATCAGCACATCGGGCTCGGCAGCGTACGCGCGGCCGAAGATCGCCTGGGTCTTCGCGTCGATGAACCCGATCTCGTCGGTGTCCTGGTTCCGGCGGCCGAAGTACGCCCGGTCCCGGTCATCGACGAGGGCGAAGATGCTCCGGCTTACCGACACTCGCGGCTCCCGCTCGTGGCCAGCCTTCTGCCATGCGTCACGGAATGCATGGATCTGCTCAGCCTGCTGCAGGTGAAAGGGTTTGTCCGACTCGTTATTGATCAGCGTCGAACTCTGCAGATTCATACCCAGCCCGGCCGCCCACGTGGCGGTCTGCTGTGACGCGGCGCCCCACCAGACGCGGTCACGCAGCCCTTCTGAGTGCGGCTCGACGCGCAGCAGGCCGGGCGGGTTCGCAAACATCGGGCGGGGATTGGGCTGCGCGAAGCCCTCGCCGCCCAGCACCTCGAGTAGCACCTGGGCGTGCCCGCGGGCAATGTCGGCGTCCGTCTGACCCTCTTGCGGCTGGTAGCCGAAGTATCGCCAGCCGTCGATCACCTGCTCCGGCGAGCCGCGGCTGATCCCCAGCTGGAGGCGGCCGCCGGATATGAGGTCGGCCGCGCCGGCGTCCTCTGCCATGTAGTGCGGGTTCTCGTAGCGCATGTCGATGACTGCCGTGCCGATCTCGATCCGGCTGGTGCGCGCGCCGATCGCCGCCAGCAGCGGGAACGGAGATCCCAGCTGCCTCGCGAAATGGTGCACGCGGAAGTACGCGCCGTCGGCGCCGAGCTCTTCGGCGGCAACGGCCAGGTCGATCGACTGCAGCAACGCGTCCGATGCCGACCGCGTATTTGAGCCGGGTGACGATGACCAGTGCCCGAACGACAAAAAGCCAATCTTCTTCACCAGCGCGTTAACGCCAGCCGCCCGGGCGTCATTCCTCCCCGGCGAAGACCCAGCTGGCCTACGATTCCGTCAATGAGGGCAGCAGCTGGAGTGCCGGCAACCCGCCGCCGCCACAGCCGCCGCAGGGCGTGACTGCAGTCGTCGGCGGACGGTTCGCCTGTAACTTTCGGGCCGGACCTGTACAAGCTCACCGGGCACGGCTGGCAAGTCTCGCTGATCGACCGCGGGCACGGTTTCTCCCTAGTCGAGTTTGAACGAACACACAAGGCGTGGCCCTCGGCACCAACGGTTATCTGTGGATGACCCGCAACGGAGGCACCAGCTGGAACCGGGTCACCGTCTAACAGGCGCACACTGTGGTCCCTTGCCGGCTCACTCGGGCACCGCCGTGAGAGTTACTCACGGGCCAGACCGCTGACCGTGTTCTGAACCGTGGTTCTGGTCGCTTTGCGAGCTGCGGATCAGCGCGCGAAGGTCTTGGATCGTCTCGTCGTTCGAAGGACTCCCGGGACGTTATGGTAGTGACGCAGTGCAGAAGGACACTTCGGAACGGCGGAGCTGGCTGGCCTAGTCCGGTGACGCGTTCCGCTAGGCGAATTGCCCGGCGAGGTTTGTGCGGCCCACCAGCGGGCCCTCAACATCGTCGACGCCGGGCTCGGGCTCTGCGCCGTCGGCATGCCCGCGGTCACTGCGGGCCCGGCGGCCAGCGCGCGCTAGTCGAGCAGTTCGGTGAGCATCTTCGGCGCGAGGACCCGGTAGCTCCGGGTCACGAGCTCACGGATCTCCTCACAGTCCGTGTCGTCGGTGAGCAGCATCCCGATGCGATCACGGCCGGCTCGCGAGGCGAAGAACGGGCGGAACGACTGCGCCCAGCCGTCGACCCGCACCGTCACCTCGGGCAGCGCCAGGCATAGCGTGCGGACCCGCTCGACGATGTCCTCCGGGACCTCCCCGCACCGGCGACCTACCGGCGGAACGCGGCTCGGGTTGCGGCTGCGGTGGAGCTGAAGTACCCGGGTGGTTCGATGAAGCCCCACTCGTGGAATGTCGAGCCGTTGGTGAGGGCGCGCCGGTAGCCGAAACAGGCGAGGTAGAGCGTCCGGATGTACATGACCGCCTCGAGCCGGCCGAGTTCGTCGTCGGTCGGATCGATGTGCCGGCGGTAGGCGTTTACGGCAGCGTCGATCCACTCCTGGTTCGGCCGGCGTGGGTTCCACGAACCCGTGCCCCAGATCAGGTACGCGAAGTCGGCGAGGCGCGGTCCGCGCCCGGACGCTTTCCAGTTGATCGCGACTGGTCCTTGTTCGCTCAGGACGGCGTGATCGGGGGCGTGGAGGAGATTTCCGTGGAGCAAGCCCTCCGGAAGGCCGTGACCGTCGTCGGCCGAGCGCACCTGGTCGCGGAGCTGCTCGAATCGCTCGCGGTCGGCGGCCGCGACCTTCGTGTCGACGGCATCGAGAAACGACAGGGCCGCCAGCAGGTCCTGACGCGGCGTGCCCTCACGGCTCGGGTCCTCACCACTCGCTCCACCCGGGCGGCCGGCGGAATCGTCGTACGGCAGCGCGTGCAGCCGTCCGAGCAACTCCCCCATCATGGCGAACTTCGCGGCACCGTCGGGGAGCCGGGCGCCTTCGACGAACCGCGTCACCAGGACCGCGCTGCCATCGAAGTCAGATACCGCATCACCGGCCGCCAGGCGCTCCGCGGGATAGTCCTGCCGCTCCAGGAATCCCAGGATCGCGGCGTCGCCCTCAACACCGGCACGCGGCCGGGCGGGGGGAAACGCGCGGGCGACCCACGGGCTGCCGTCATTGCGGTCGATGCGGAATACGTAGGTCTTGTGCACACTGAGCTTCGTCGCCGCGACCGGGTCAATGCCGTAGTGATCCCGCAGATGGGCGAGAAGCCGCCCGGCAACGGGCTCGTGGTGCATCCGCGCACCGAGACCCTCGAGATCCGTCAGCGCTTCGGTGTAGCGCTGCCCGGTCTCCCCGGCGTGGCGCCGGACAACCTTCTTGAAGCTGGCGTCCTTGGTCATGGACAAGCCTCCCCATGACACCCTCGTCCCCCAGCGACGCGGTGTCAGAAGATGGCCTGTGACAGTGACGACCGAGAGGGCGAATCCCCTTCGCCGATGGAACCCCGGCTGGGGCGGATGTTCCAGAGCTCGGCGACCGGTCGCCGCCGTGAACGTATTTTTCCTGAGGCGCCCGGTCTTCGTCAAGCACGTCACCCACGAGATGACACTGCGGGAAGTGCCAGCAGTGCGGCGCGGACGACCAGGAGCGCTGCAGCCCACCGAACCTCGGGTCGCGAGCCAAGCCCGGACGCGACCCGAATCGGCAACTGACCGCATACGCGGCGACGGGCGACCGCGCCGGTGCAGTAGACGCCCGATCCGCCTCCCTCCCGCGGCAGATAGTTACTGGCACCGGCCGAACGATCTTGCCCTTAGGGGAGCCCGCCGCAGACTGATCACGCAGCGTCACTGACAAGCCGTGAGGCCACGCGAGAACCGCCCAGGCTTGGCCGCGCGGCCAAGCCTGGGCGGCCTGGCGTGTGTGCAGATTAGGATGTTCGGTGCGCGTTCATAGGCGAACTGGGTCGTTAAGCACCTCCCGGTGGACCACGACCTCGTTTCAGAACTGCGGTTATCCGGGGGTTGGATCCAGTCAGGCGGCTTTAGCTCGTGAGCTTCGCCGCCTTTCCTTTGATCGCCGTGAGCAGCGCGGCCCAGTCCGCGGTGAATGCGCCTGCTCCGTGGCGTTGGCGATGCTCAGCGAGGGCATCGGCGTCGATACCGGCGTCGGCGGCCGCTGCGATGGCCCGTTCCGCGGCTGCGTAGTCGGGCTCCAGCCGGTCGTTGAGGCTTCCGTGGTCAGCGAAGGCGAGCAGCGTCTGCTCCGGGACGGTGTTGATCGTGTTCGGGGCAGCGAGCCGGCCGAGATAGTAGGTGTCGGGCAGGTCTGGGTTCTTGGTCGAGGTGGATGCCCACAGGACCCGCTGCGGACGGGCGCCTGCCTCGGCGAGCGCCTGCCAGCGCTGGTCCGAGAGCAGCTGCACATGGGAGGCGTAGGTTTTCTGCGCCATCGCCAGCCCCAGGCTGCCGTGCAGCGCGGACGGCAGCAAGGGGTCGGCAGCGGAATCCCAGCGGGAGATGAACACCGAGGCCACCGAGGGCACCGCCAGGTCCAGGCCGGCGCGGCGGCGGCGCTCTAGGGCTCGCAGGTACGCGTCTGCTGTGCGCAGGTAGTGAGTGTCGGAGAACAGCAACGTCGACGGTGACGCTGTTGTCCCGGAACGTCGGCCGGAGCCAGGCTGGCCGTGACCGAGGCGGCGATGCCGGGCGTGTCTGCCTCCCCGCCGTTGTTCGGCAGCATGCAGGCCAACCGACCGGCTGTGGCACTTCGCCTTCAACCGGCTCGCCGAGGTGAACGAGCAGCTCATCCAGGGACGGGAAGACATCTACTTCGGGTTCCAGTTCGCCAAAGCCGCGAACAAACTGCCCGACGACGTGGTCAGGGACTACGTCGACGCCCTCGCCGCCGATCCCGGCGCCCTGCGCGGCAGCTTCGAGTCCTATCGCGCGCTTGACGCCACCATCGCGCAGAACGAGCGGCGCAAGGAACGGCGGCTGACCCTGCCCTTCCTGGGGATCGGCGGAGCGCAAGGCATCGGCGAGGGAGCCGCGAACACGATGAGGCTGGCCGCGGACGACGTGCAGAGCGTGGTCATTCCCGGCTGCGGCCACTACTGTCTTGAGGAGGCTCCCAAGGAGGTGGTGGCTGCGCTGACCGCGTTCCTGGCCCCGTACCGGGAAAGCATCTGACATGAGCGTTGTCGTCGTCACGGCCTTTCCCGTCCTCGGGCACGGCGCCGAGGTGATCGCGGCCTTCGAGACCGCGATCGCGCGGGTGCGCGGCGAACCCGGCGTTGAGCTTTACTCCCTGCACGAGGGGCGCCGCCGGCTGGTCATGATCGAGAAGTACGAGTCGGAGCGGGCGCGAGCCGAGCACGCCAAGGGCGCGGCCTGGCCGGCCTGCGGTCGGCTTTGGACGGCAAGCTCAGCAGCGGTCTCGACGCGCAGGTCCGCGTCCTGCACCCGGCCGGAAACGTGCAGAAGGGCGCGCTGTGACCGCTCGCCGTAGCCCATCATCGGTTGGCAGGAGGCCTGACGCTATGACTGAAGGCGCACAGCAGACGGGCAGTGATAGGACCGCTGTTCGCCCGTTTCATGTGAATGTTCCGGAAGCAGAGCTTACTGAATTGCGCCGGCGCCTAAACGCGGCAAGATGGCCCGAGCGGGAAACGGTCGCGGATGATTCGCAAGGCGTGCCCCTCGCGATGATCCAGGAACTCGCGCGCTACTGGGCGGCAGATTACGACTGGCGCACGTGCGAGGCGAAGCTGAACGTCTTGCCGCACTTCATGACCGAGATCGACGGGCTCGACATTCATTTCATTCACGTCCGCTCGGACCATGATGATGCCCTGCCGCTCATCGTCACGCACGGCTGGCCCGGCTCGATCATCGAGCAGCTGAAGATCATCGGCCCGCTCGCCAATCCCACGGCATACGGCGCGAGCGCATCGGACGCTTTCCATCTGGTGATCCCGTCGCTGCCGGGGTACGGTTTTTCAGGCAAGCCGGCCGCTACCGGCTGGGACCCGGCCCGCGTCGCGCGTGCCTGGGTCGTCCTGATGAAGCGCCTCGGCTACCCGCACTTCGTGTCGCAAGGCGGCGACTGGGGCGGGGCTGTCACGAATGTGATGGCGCAACAGGCACCTCCGGAGCTGCTCGGCATTCACGTCAACTTCCCCGCCACGGTCCCGCCCGGCGTCGCCAGGGCGCTCCAGTGCGGCGACCCGCCGCCATCCGGCCTCTCCGCCGACGAAAGACGCGCGTACCAGCAACTGACCACCTTGTATACGAGGCGCCGCGCATACGCAGCCATGATGGGAACGCGCCCCCAGACGCTGTACGGGGTGGCGGACTCGCCGGTCGGCCTGGCCGCCTGGCTTCTTGACCACGGGGACGGCTGGGGCCAGCCGGCGGCGCCGGTCACCTCGGCCGTGCTCGGGCACACCAGCCACGGACATCCCGCAGGTGACCTCACACGAGACGATGTCCTGGACAACATCACGCTGTACTGGCTGACGAACACCGGGGTTTCTTCGGCCCGCCTGTACTGGGAAAATAAGCTCAGCCTTTACAACGCCGCCGGCGTCTCCGTCCCGGCTGCCGTGAGCGTCTTTCCCGGCGAGAACTATCAGGCCCCGCGCAGCTGGACAGAACGGGCGTATCACAACCTCATCTACTACAACAAGCCTGGCAAAGGCGGCCACTTCGCCGCCTGGGAACAGCCGCAACTCTTCTCAGAAGAGGTCCGCGCAGGCTTCAGGCCACTGCGCAAATAGTGGAGCAAAGGACCCCTCGGCGATGCCTGCATGACACTAGATGGGACTCAGCCCCAGCACTGAACTCGGAATGCCCGCCCTCAGCCGCACCCCCACCTGAACTGAACACCCGCAACCAGACCAAACTTCATGATCATTTTTCTAGTTCAGAGAATGCCGATGTGAGAGCGTTCCTGTTTATAGGCGACTAGCGTTAAATAGGCTGCTGACGAGATATCCGAGATCAGTCGGTCAACGTTCTTGACGATTTCCTGATAAGCCTCTTCCCTATAAAACTCCCTTTCCGATTCGGCATTGGAAATCCTACCCGGTTCGCCAATATCGCCTACTGACCATATATGCGGGCTAGCAGGAAAAGTCACGCACCGCAGGCACTCGTCGTAGACTCGTTGATTCATGCATACTGCAATATCAGCTTTCTCCAGACGCGACTGGGTCAGCTGATCTCCATAGCCGGCTTTGGCAAATTCTCGAATGCTGTGCTTCTCAAGGAGATCAAGCGTCATTCTGTAGTAGACCAGGTTCCTTACCTTATCCGATGCCGCAGTCGTCCCGCTCGACAGAACCCTCGAATCCTTAATATCGAGTGAGTTCAGATAGGCTTCGGCAATAATGCTCCTGAACGAGTTTCCTCGGCATATAAAGTGGATAATCATCCTGCTATGCTAGCAAACCTAGTGTTTCCGGAACAACGTCGCACTGGTTAATTAATGCTTGCTATTTGCAGTCAGGAGATAGTCTCACTCCCTCATACCGCCAAGCCTGGCCCCCGTCCAGGCTCAGCCGCCCCAGCGCCGCCCTGCCTTCGGCCTGCCCGGCCAGCCGCATGCCATCACCTGTCGCGCTTCGGCAGGAGAATGTATCCTGCGCCCGTTATTTCCTGAGAATCGCTGGGCCACGTCCGGATCTGCCGCTGACGGGGTATCGGCCCGGGTCGTTGTGCGCCGGCCGCCGCATCCAGGTGCTTCCGCGGAAGCGGCTCGTGCGCGATTTCACAAGCCGCCGCGGAAACGCGCTTCTTTACCGCTTCCCGTCCGCAGGTTGTCCGTACCTTGAGGGTTATTCAGGGGACAGGGACGTTATGTGAAGTTTATCTTGTCAGGCGGTGTGGCACCATAAAAAGATGGCCCGTTCACGAAAGGATTGAGTTACCACACTTAATCCATAGAACAGGCCATCACGTGCATCATACCACCGGGTTCGATCGCGAAGAAATCATCGACCTCTGCATCCGGATCAATTCCGTGCAGCCCGGGTCAGGATCCCCGAATTGGCCGCCATGCCTCGGTCTTTTCAAATCGGTAGTGGCCACGCTGACCTACATGCGGCATAATCGCAAACAGGCGGAAATAGGCGAGTCGCTCGGCGTATCCCAGCCGACTATCAGCCGCGCCATATCTGCCATAACACCGCTCATTCCGGAAGCGACGCGCGAATTTGTGCCGACCGCTGACGACCTTGACCCGGATGCCCAGTACATCCTGGACGGCACACTGCTCCCATGCTGGTCATGGGACGGGCACAAGGAACTTTACTCAGGGAAGCACAAGACCACCGGAATGAACCTCCAGGTTGCCTGCACCATTTACGGAAAGCTCGCCTGGATTTCCGATCCGGTCAACGGGAGCCGCCACGATAATTATTGCCGGGAAGAATCCGGCGTACTGCTGACGGTGAACCCGAAGAACTGGATCGGCGACAAAGGATACATCGGGAACAACATGATCACTCCCTTCAGGAAGCCCGCGGGCGGCGAGCTACTCGACTGGCAGAAAGAATACAACTCCGAGGTTAACAAGATACGCTGGATGATCGAGCAAGTGATCTCGCACTTCAAAAACTGGACCATCATGCACACCGACTACCGGCGCCCGCTTAAAACATTTGAGACGACTATCTCAGCAGCCGTCGGCCTGCACTTCTACCGGACGGTCTGAATAACCCTCCTTACCCCGTGACTCAGCTGCGGTCGGGTAGCACGAAGATGGGCAACACGCCATATGTGAGCATCATTGCGCCCCGAAGGATCCGTGCATGACCGTCGTCCGTCATTGCCAGCACTGCTGGGGGACTGCCTGGGCTGTGTGGCAGTGTGGCCCTGGTTACCAGATACGGACCCGAGCTGCGGGCTCGAGCCACAGCTCGTCAGTGGCGCCGGCATCAAACGCGCCGTAGAACTCGTCGAGGTTCCGCACGATCTGGTTGCAACGGAACTCGCCAGGGGAATGAGGGTCGGTGGCGAGCAGCCGGATGGCTTCCTTGTCCCGGGTCTTTTGCTGCCAGGTACGAGCCCACGACAGGAAGAAGCGCTGGCCTCCGGTCAAACCGTCGATTACCGGTGCCTCCTCGCCGTGCAACGACATCTGATAGGCCGTCCATGCGATGCCCAGGCCTCCGAGGTCCCCGATGTTCTCCCCGATTGTCAGCGCTCCGTTCACATGCTGGTCGGGAGTCTGCTTCGGCGCCAGGCCGTTGTACTGCTCGATCAGCGACCGGGTCCGATTTTCGAACTTTTGCCGGTCCGTTGCGCTCCACCAGTCGGCGAGCCTGCCGTCACCGTCATACTTGGAACCTTGGTCGTCGAAGCCGTGGCCGATCTCGTGGCCGATGATCGCGCCGATCGCTCCGTAGTTGGCCGCATCGTCGCGGCCGGGATTGAAGAACGGATCCTGCAAGATCGCAGCCGGGAACACGATCTCGTTCATGCCCGAGTTGTAGTAGGCGTTGACCGTCTGGGGGGTCATGTGCCACTCATCGCGGTCGACCGGTTTGCCGATCTTATTCAGCTGGCGGCGGAACTCGAAAGCATGAGCGGCCCGCACGTTGGCCATGAGATCCGCCGGGTCGATCCGCAGGCTGGAGTAGTCCCGCCATCTTTCCGGGTAGCCGATCTTCGGCGTGAACTTCCCAAGCTTGTCCAAGGCCCGCCGACGGGTGTCTGCCCCCATCCATTCAAGCTTCTTGATGCTCTGGCGGTAGGCCTCGAGGAGGTTGGCTACCAAGACATCCATCCGCTCCCGGGCCCCAGATGGAAAGTGCCGGCCGACGTAGGCTCGGCCGGCAGCTTCCCCCATCGCCCACTCGACCAGCGAGACACCCCGCTTCCAACGCTCACGCAGCTGGGGGGTGCCGCTCAGGATGCGGCCGTAAAAGTCGAAATCTTCCTGGACGAACGCCTCGGACAGATACCCGGCAGCGCTGTGGATCACCTGCCAGCACAGCCAGTCCCGCCACGCCGGAACGTGCTCGTCGGTGAGCAACGAGGCCAGCCCGGCGCTGAAGCCCGGCTGGCGGAGCACGATCTCGTCGAAGGCGCCAGCGGGCGGGTCCAGGACCGCCAGCCACCTCCGCAGATCCGGCCCCTCAGACAACACCCCGGTCCAGGTGAACAGGTTGTAAGTCTTCTCGCGGTCGCGGCTCGCGACCCTGTCCCAGTGGTGCCCAGCCACCGCCGTCTCCAGCGCGAACACTCGTCTGGCTGCCTGGTCGGCCTCCGGCAACCCGGCCAGCTCGAACATGCGCTGCACATGACCAGCGAACGCGTCGCGGACGCCAGCGAACCGCTCCTCGCGGTAGTAGCTCTCGTCCGGCAGCGAGATAGCAGCCTGCTCGAAAAACACCAGGTAACGCTCCGGGTTGCCAGGGTCGGTGTCAACAAAGAGCCGGTACAGGCCCCCGATTCCCCGTGGCTCCAGCCGGCCGAGCGTCTCCAGCAGCTCCGGAATGGAGCTGACGGCTCGAGCCGCCGCGAGCGCCTGGCTGATGGGCTGCGAGCCAAGCAGCTCTGCTCGCTCCGCGTCCATGAAGCTGGCATATACGTCGCCGAACTTCCGCTCCTCGCTGCCTTCGGGTGCCGACACGGCCTCTTCCACGATCTCGCGCACCGCGTTCTGAGCCTCTTCAGCCAGAATCCGGAACGCGCTGTCGCGCGCCCGGTCGGCGGGGATCTCGGTCCGCGCGAGCCACCGGCCGTTGACATGCCGGAACAGGTCGTCTTGCGGGCGGATGCCGGGATCCAGCTCGTCGATAGGGATACCGGATGGGAGCGTCATGCGCTCTAGCGTAGGACCAGCAGCGGCCAGGACACCGCACCAAACAGGTCCCGCCGCCCACTTTCGGGCACACACGAATGATCAAGGTTCCGCGATCTGTCATCCTTCAGGGGAGCTGGGCGAAGCGCCCGAATCTGCGATCTGTCGCAAGTCGACGATCCAGACAACTGCTTGGCAATGTCTGTCTACGCCGGCATCGATGTGCACCGCAGGCCCTCCAGGTGGCGGTAGTCACCGAGGACGGAAAGGTGCAGCTGAACAAGAACGTGGTGAACAGCTCCGAGCCGTTCCTGCGGCTGATCGGGGATCTGCCCGCGGGGACGCCGGTGGCGTCCGGGGCCGTGTTCGGCTGGGGCTGGCTGGCCGATCTGCTGGAGGACTACGGCTTCGAGGCGCACCTGGTGCACCCGCTGCGGTGCAAGGCGATCGCCTCCGCGCGGCTGAAGAACGACAAGGGCCGGCGCGGCGATCCTGGCGCAGCTGCTGCGCGCCCGCCTGCTGCCCAGGCGTGGATCGCCCCGGCGAACGTCCGGGCCGATGGCGTAGGCCTATATCAGATGATCGGTGTACGTCACGGCCAGTCGGCGTGTATGCGTCGCATCGTGGTCTCGCGCTGGCAGCTGATCACGCCGTCATCGCGGCGCGTTTGCGGGGGTGTTTTCAGCAGCGGGGTTTGTATCGGCTTTCGGGCCGGTGGGGCAAGTGGTTACGGGATCGGACTGCGGTGACCTGGTGAATGCTAGTGTTCCGGCTGCGGCGAGGGTAGCGGCGGCGGCCCAGGCGATGATCGGTGTGCCTGTGCCGGGTCCGGGAGCGCCGGTGGTGGCGTCCGCGATGAGCAGCAGGGCGGCGATACCGACAGCGGTGCCGAGCTGGGCGGCCGTGTTAATGATCCCTGATGCCGTCCCGCGAAGCGCCTCGGGGACGGTGATGCCCAGGGTGGTCGCGGCGACGGAGGACAGGCCGAGTCCGGCTCCTGCCGTGGCCGCGCAGGCTGACAGGGCCCAGGGGTGCGGGGCGGCTACGGTCAGCGCGGCGTCTGCCGCGGCGATCACGGCCAGCCCGGTGGCCAGCGCGGGCTGGGGACCGATCCGGCGGAGCGCGGGCGCGGCCAGGGCCGAGCCGGCCACCACGGCGAGGCTGAAGGGCACCAGCATGGCGGCGGCTTGAGCGGGCTGCGGTGCAGGGTGTCTTGCAGGTACAAGGTGGCCAGGGTCATGGCCGAACTGGTGGCTGCGGTGTTGAGGAACGAGCCCGCGGCTCCACGGCGCAGCGGTGGCATCCGCAGCGCGGTCGCGGGCAGGAAGGGCGCGGTGGCGCGCCGGTCGGCCCTGATGAACAAGGCCGTCAGCGGCACGGCGAGCAGAAGGATGCCCGCGCCGGCGGGCCGCTGGCCGGGCCGGGCGATGACGGTGGTGCCGACCACGACCGCCATGACGGCGGCGGTGAACACGACGGCCGCGAGTGCATTCAGGGACCCGGAGTGGCTCGGACCGCGGTCATGGGGAACAGCACGCATGACGGCGGCCGCGAGCGCGACGGCCAGCGGCAGGTAGGCCCAGAAGATCAGGCGCCAGCTGGCCAGGTCGGTGATGACCCCGCCGACGACAAAGCCGCTGGCGCCGGCCGATGCCCCGGCCGCGCTCCATGCCGCGATCGCCCGCCGCCGCGGCGGCCCGGCGGGGTGAGGGTGGTGAGCAGCCGT
>CAWJPF010000013.1:0-126609 GCA_963844625.1 uncultured Actinomycetota bacterium
CCCCAGAAACTGCAGACATATCCGGGCGCCAGGTACAGAGGAGACTAGAGGGTCTCGTGTCCAGGGCATAGTTGTCAGCCTGCCCGGAAAAGCGTGCAGGGTGCGGCACCCATACCAGCCGACCTGGGGCACGCGGGGTGGATTGTTCCAGTGGTACGGGTGGTGAGCACCTCGCCATGTCGGGCGAGCCGGGGCATGATCAAAAAGGACTGGGGCATGATCAAACGAGCTGGGGCGTGCTCAAAAGGGTAGGGCGCCGGTAATCCGGCGCCCTACCCTTAGCTTCCGGAGTTCTCCGGTTACTGATTTCCGCCCTGGTTGCCCTGGTTGTCCTGGTCGTCCATGCCCAGGAACCCCTCGGCCTGCTGCTCGCCAGACTGGATCTCGCTGTCGAACTTCCCGCCGGTCTTCTGCTCGGCGAACTGCGCGGCCTCATCGAGGCCCTTATCCGCGACGTCTGAGTGCTCGTCGGCGAGTTTCTTCGCCTCGTCCATGAAATCCGACATGGTTCCCTTCCCCTCCGATGGCCCAACACGATCGGTCCTCCACGGTAGGCGTGCCCCTCGCTGGCGGCAACCCCCGGCCCACGAAGCCCGGGCTGACCCTGCCCGTCCTCGCGGAGACGTGCCCCCTAACGATTCCTTACACGTCCTCATACCCGCCAGGCCGATCCTGGGTTCTGGAGATAGCCTAAGCCAGTGGTGGCGTCGTTGCTGATCGGCGGGGTGCTTCTGCTCGCGATGGTGGCGGCGTCCGGACATGCCGCGGTGGTCTTGCCCGCGGACGCGCGCATCGCGATCCACTGCGGCTCGGCCGAGTACCGCTACCTGGCCTCTAAGCGGGCCGGGCTCGTCATCTGGCCCGCCCTGGGGGCGCTGTGTTTCGGCGTGCTGGGCGGGATAACCGGAAGCAGCCTGGCCGCCGGCTGGGTGCCTGGCGTACGGGCCGTGCTCGTCCCGGCGGTCATGTGCGTGGTGCTGGCCTTCCAGGCCGGCGCCCTGATCATGGCGCGGCGTTCGAGCGGGCACCTGTAACGGGCACCTGTAATTGGCACGACGCCCGGGGTAACCGCCCGTACCATTTGCATGGGCCGCCTGCGGGCCGCCCGGTATCGGCACCGTATGTACAGGAAGGCATCATGAGGATCGACAACAGCCCGGCCAGGGGGATGCGGGACTTGCTGCCCGCTGACGTCGCGGTCCGTGACCATGTGCTCGAGTCGATCTCCGCGGTGTACCGGCAGTACGGGTACCAGCGGATCGAGACCCCGGCGCTGGAGAACATCGAGCGGCTCCAGAGCGGCGAGGGCGGCGACAACGAGAAGCTCATCTTCGAGGTGCTGCGGCGCGGGCTGCCGCCGGAGCTGCCCGCGGATACCTCGCTGCGGGAGCTGGTGGACCTCGGGCTGCGGTACGACCTGACCGTCCCGCTGACGCGGTTCTACGGACACAACCACGCGTCGCTGCCGATGCCGTTCCGGTCGCTGCAGGTCGGGCCGGTATGGCGGGCGGACCGGCCGCAGCGAGGCCGGTACCGGCAGTTCTACCAGTGCGACATCGACATCATCGGCGAGCCGACCGTGCTGGCCGAGGCGGAGCTGATCGAGGCCACCAGCGAGGCGCTGGCCGCGATCGGGCTGACCGGGACCACGATCCGGGTGTCCGACCGGCGGTTCCTGGCCGCGCTGGCCGCGGACTGCGGGGTTCCCGAGTCATCGTGGGATGCCTTCTTCATCACGCTGGACAAGCTCGACCGGATCGGCTGGGACGGGGTGCGTTCGGAGCTGGTCGAGCTCGGGTTCGACGCCGCGCGGGTAGCGGCGGTGGTGAAGAAGATCCAGGAGCTGACCGACGTGCCGACGGGCGAGCTGGCGGCCGTGCTCGCCGACGCGCTGCCCGAGTTGCCCGGTGACGTGATCGGGGATCTGTCCGCGACCGCGGCCAGCCTGGACCGGCTGGCCGCGGAGCGCCCGCTGAACTGGAAGTTCGACCCGACGCTGGTCCGCGGGATGGGGTACTACACCGGGCAGGTGTTCGAGGTCATCCACCCGGGCATGAGCAGCTCGGTGGCCGGCGGCGGGCGGTACGACAAGCTGATCGGGCGGTCACTGGGGCACGACGTGCCGGCGTGCGGCTTCTCCATCGGGTTCGAGCGCATCGTGGACCTGCTGTCCTGGCAGCTGGAGCGGAACGCCGTCGCGGTGCTGGTCGAGGCGGACGTGCCGGTGGCGGACGCGCTCGCGGTGGCGCGGGAGATGCGCGAGCCGGGACGGGTCGTGGAGACCGTGCGCCGGAGCGGGAAGTTCGGGGCACAGCTCAAGCGGCTGGAAGCGGCGGGGTTCAGTGGGTTCGTGCTCGTGCGCACCGAGAGCGGCACGACCGTGCGGGGGGAACTGCGCGCGCTTAGCGGCGGCGAGCCTTAGGGCTCACGGCACGGCTGTTCCAAGATCACGATGGTGAGTTGAGCTGCACCGCCGCTGGCTAGCCCCCGCGCAAGAAGAACGTTGCTGTTAGCAGCGCCCTTTCGTGTGCAGTCGCGACGACGATCCCGCGTGCACAGGCCATTTGCATAATGCCTATGCAAAATTTTCTGCACGTACTTATGCACTTGCATTTGCTCTGTTAAACTGCACTGTGCAGACGCTGGTCACGCACCGAAGCGTCCGTCCGCATTAGGTTTCGCTTTTTCCCACCCGCTGAGAAAAGGAGGAAAAATGCAGGTCAACAACGGCATTCCAGCCGATCAACTGGTATCGGCGCACTGGCGCAAGAGCACCGCGAGCAACCCGAGCGGCAGCTGTGTCGAGGTCGCCGAACTAGCCGACGGAGCGATCGCCGTCCGCAACTCCCGGCACCCGTCCGGGCCTGCCCTGATCTACACCCGCGCCGAGGTCGAGGCGTTCGTGACCGGAGTGAAGAATGGCGAGTTCGATGACCTGGGCCCGCGTGTTTGATGCGTTGTGCCTGCGTGACGCCTGGAAGGTCATGTAATTACTGATAAGTCACCATAAATGGCGGCTAGGGGACGCTATGGTGTGGTGATATCGTGCCATGTGAGCACCGCCGTTGCCGGTCTGCCCGAAGGCATTGCCAATCTGGCCAGACCGGTACGGCGGTGACCTCGCGGGCATGGAGAGGCTGGCACTGGGCGCCAATCCACCGGCTCTCGGAGTAGCGACTCTCGGAGTAGTGATGAACGCGGATCAACGGGATGGTGATTCTTCTGCCGACGCCCTAGGCCCGACCGTGCCGCGCAGGCTGCTGGGAATCCAACTGCACCGTTTCCGCGAGGCGGCCGGTGTCTCGCCCGAGCAGGCGGGGTACGAGATCCGGGCGTCGCGGTCCAAGATCAGCCGGATGGAAAACGGCCGGGTACGGTTCAAGGAGCGGGACGTGACCGACCTGCTCACGCTGTACGGCATCACCGACGCCAAGATCCACGCCAGCATGGTGGCGCTCGTCCGGCAGGCCAACGCTCCGGGCTGGTGGTCGAAGTACGGCGACGTCATGGCCGACTGGTTCGAGGGGTACCTGGGACTGGAAATGGCCGCCTCGGTCATCCGCACCTTCGAGCTGCAGTTCGTGCACGGCCTGTTCCAGACCGAGGACTACGCTCGCGCCGTCACCCTGCTCGGCCACACGGCCGCACCCGCCGACGAGATCGACCGCCGGGTGACCATGCGGCTCGAGCGCCAGGACCTGCTCACCGGCCCCGATCCGCCGCAGGTCTGGGTGGTCATCGACGAGGGGGCGCTGCGGCGCCCGGTGGGCGGTCCTGCGGTAATGCGGGACCAGCTGAAACGGCTCATCGAGGTGGCCGAGCTGCGCCAGGTCACCGTTCAGGTCGTGCCGTTCAGCCGGGGCGGCCACGCCGCGGCCGGCGGATCGTTCACCGTGTTGCGCTTCGGCGAACCCGACGTACCGGACGTCGTGTACATCGAGCAGCTCACCAGTGCCCTCTACCTAGACAAACGCGAGGACGTCGATCATTACCTGGAGGTCATGAACCAACTCAGCACCGAAGCCCTGACCCCTGCTCAGAGCACGAGCTTCATCACCGAGATAATCCGGGAAACCTGACTCCCTTCCTCTTCCTGATCGCTGCAAGCCCCCTCACACCCTTAGGGATTCCCTGTGACTGACGACGACGCGGCCGGGACCGCGATCGATACCACGGTGCCGCACTCGGCCCGGATCTGGAACTACTGGCTCGGCGGCAAGGACAACTACGCGGTCGACCGCGAGGCCGGCGACCAGTTCAGCGCGATCTACCCGGGAATCGTGGACATCGCCCGCGCCGACCGTTCCTTCCTGGGGCGTGTCGTCGGCTTCCTGGCCGGCGAGGCCGGGGTGCGGCAGTTCCTGGACGTCGGCACCGGACTGCCGACCGCGGACAACACCCATCAGGTCGCCCAGCGGGTGGCGCCGGAGTCACGGATCGTGTACGTCGACAATGACCCGCTGGTGCTGGCGCACGCCCGGGCGCTGCTGACCAGCAGTTCAGAGGGCGCGACCCATTACGTGGACGCTAACATGGCCGACCCCGAGAACGTCCTGCACGAGGCGGCGAAGTGGCTGGACCTGACCCAGCCGGTCGCGCTGACGCTGATGGGGGTCCTCGGCCACGTCATCGACCATGACGAAGCACGGTCCATCGTGGCGGGACTGCTCGACGGCCTGCCGCCCGGCAGTTACCTAGCCATCAACGACAGCATCAACACGAGCGAGGCGCTCGAGGAGGCGCTCCGCGTCTACGAGGCGTCCGGCGCCGTCCCGTACCGGACCCGCAGCCTGGAGCAGTTCACCGGCTACTTCGATGGCCTGGAACTGGTCGAGCCCGGCGTGGTCCTGGTCGCGGACTGGCGCCCTGATCCTGGTGCCGACCGCGGTCCTGAGATACCGCAGGTGGGCGCCGTCGGGCGCAAGAACTGACCGGCCGTAACCCAACTTCCTAAGGGAATTCCCGTGACTGACGACCATTCATCCGCCCAGGCGAAAACGCCTAACGACCTCGCCGGGACAGGGATCGACACCACGGTGCCGCATTCGGCCCGGATATGGAACTACTGGCTCGGCGGCAAGGACAACTACGCGGTCGACCGCGAGGCCGGTGACCAGTACAAGGAAATTTTCCCCGGCATCGCCGTCGTGGCTCGCACCTCCCGGGGCTTTCTCGCCCGGGCGGTCAGGTACCTGGCCGCAGAGGCCAGGATTCGCCAGTTCCTCGACATCGGCACGGGCCTGCCCACCGGAAACAACACGCATGAAGTCGCCCAGCAGGTGGCGCCGGAAAGCAAAATCGTTTACGTGGACAATGACCCCCTGGTGCTGGCGCACGCCCGCGCGCTGCTGACCAGCAAGCCCGAGGGCGCCACCGAATACCTTGACGCTGATATCCGGAACCCGGCCGCGATCCTGGACACCGCCGCGGGCCTGCTGGATTTCACCCAGCCCGTCGCCCTCATGCTCATGGGCATTATGGGCCATTTCACCGACGAAGAGGCGTACCCGATTGTGAGCCGCCTCGTGGCCGGCCTGCCCTCCGGTAGTTATCTCGCGCTCTACGACGGCGCCAATACCAACGAGGCGTTCAACCAAGCCCAGCAGGGCTACAACGACAGCGGGGCGGTGCCTTACTATCTGCGCAGCCCTGAGCAGTTCGAACGGTACTTCGTGGGCCTGGACCTGGTGGCGCCGGGCGTGGGGCCGGTGCCGTACTGGCGGCCCGCCCCCGACGCCGAGCCCGTCGAGATCTATTCGTACTGCGGTGTCGGCAGGAAACCGTAACTGCGCGGCCGGGCGCAACCCGACCTCGGCCTGCTCCTCCGCGGCCACGGTCTCCGTGCGGTAGACCCCGCCGACTGATTCGCGATCCGCGGCCGCAGGTACAGCAGGTACCACGCCAGCCCGACGACCTCGGCTCCGAACAGGTACATGGCGGCGGTGTGGCCCTCGTGCGGCGCCAGCGCGATCACGATGATCGCGGCGGTGTAGGCGAACGCCGCGACCGCGACCGGGACGAACCACCGGCCGAGCGAGAAGTCGCCCGGCCGGTGGGCCGGGCATCCGCTTCTTCGCGTAGGCGTAGATCGCTCCGGATACGGTGAGCACGTAGATGAAGTAGTAGGCGACGCTGCAGATCGACACGACGTTGGCGGCGATCCCGGCCGATAGCAGGTTGATCCCGATCCCCACCGCCGCGACGAGCAGGATCGACCCGACCGGCGTCTTGGTGGTGCCGTTTACGCGGCCGAGACCCCGACGCGGGAAGCATCTTGTCCGCGTGACAGCGCGAACGTCAGCCTGGTGGCCACCACCATGTTGGCGAGCACGCACGAGAAGATGGCCAGGAAGACGATGACCTGCAGGATTCCGGCCGCGATGGCCCCGAAGTGGCTCTGGAAGATGTAGACGAGAGGATTCTTGGGCTGGCCGAGCAGGTCGGTAATGCCGCGCGGGATCGCGAGAGGAAGCCGACGATCATGAACAGGCTGGCCGCCACCGAGACATAGTTGGCGCGGATCATGGCGAACGGGGTGACGGAACGGGGGTCTTGGTCTCCTCGGCCAGGTTCGCGGCGCCTTCCCAGCCGATGAAGCAGTACAGCGGCAGCAGCGCCGCCAGCACGAAGCCGTACCAAAGGCTCCCGGGCGACGTCCGTTCGGTAGAAATAAGAATTTTGAAGCCGGCATCATGGTGAAAGAAGAAGATCGAGCCGAAGAAGCAGGCCGCCGCGCCCACCGATCCGGTGATCTCGAAGAAGACGCCGGTGTTGTTGACGGCGCTGACGGCGCGGATGCTGATGATGTTGATGATCGCGGCGACGGCCATCGCGACGGCCGCGAACAGCACGATGTCCCCGTGCGTGGGCGAGGACCAGATATCGCTGGCGAACACGGTGGCCAGGGCGACCGCCGTCGCCGCCGTGCCCGCCATGAAGGCCAGCAACGCGGTGTAGCCGGTGAACCAGCCGTAGTGCGGATTGATCAGCCGGCTGTTCCACTGGTAGGCGAAGCCGGTGATCGGGATGCGGGCGGCCAGGTGCGCGTACACGAGCACGATGAGGAAGACGCCCGCGGCGCACGGGATCCACAGCCAGACCCCGGCCGCGCCCGCGGTGCCGAACAGGCTCGGCAGCAGGAAGAAGATCGCGGTCGTGATGCTGATCATCGAGAAGGCGATGGCGAAAGAGCCATAGGGGCCCAGCGTGCGCCGCAGGGACTGGTGGTAGCCGTACTGCTGGAGGTCGCCGGCGTCGTTCTGGTCGGGGGTGCCAGAAGATCACCCGCTGGCGGCCCGGGCGTCGCTGAGCGTCGCGGACGTGCTGCCCGAGCCGATCGTCGCCGCGCCCGGGTCCCCGGGCCCGTGGCGGGACTACTGGATCCTCACCGACTACCGGTCCAGGCCGGCCCGGTGGTCGCGGAGGCCAGCACCCTGGACGCGGAGATGCATCTCGTCTCGCGAGGGGTGGGGCTTTCGATCACGTCGGAGGCGGTCGGGGTCTGGTACAGGCGGCCCGGCGTGACGTTCCTGCCGATACTGGACCTGACGCCGTGCTCGGTGTCGCTGGCCTGGTGGCCGCAGGACACGGGGCTGGTGGCCGGGCTGGCCGCGGTGGCCAACGAGGTCCGGGCCGGGATCGCCGACCTTTTATGTGGCCGGCCAAGTACGGTGGCGGCGGGTACGCCGCCTGAGGAGGTCGCTCCATGGTTAACGCTCACGGAGGCCGCGACACCACCCGGCGGGTGATACCGCTGTTCCGGCCGTACCGGTTCCGGGTGGCCATGGTCGTGGCCCTCATCGTGCTGACCTCGACGATCGGCATCGTCAACCCGTTGCTGATCCAGGCCGTGTTCAACAAGGCCCTGTTCGTCCCCGGCGGCCCCAAGCTCGACCTGCTCTTCATCCTGACCGGCATCATGGCCGCGGTCCCTATCATCAACGGCGCCATCGGGATCCTGCAGACCTACGAGACCACCAAGGTCGGGCAGCAGGTCATGCGGGATCTGCGCGACCGGCTCTACTCCCACCTGCAGACGCTGTCGCTGGCCTTCTTTACCAGCACCAAGACCGGCGAGATCCAGTCCCGGCTGGCCAACGACGTGGGCGGCGTCGAGTCGGTCGTCACCAACACCGCCTCGTCCATCCTGGCCAACGTGGTCACCTTCGTCTCCAGCATCGTCGCCATGATCATCATCAGCTGGCAGCTGACGATCGTGGCGACGATCACCGTGCCGGCCTTCTTCTGGCTGACCAAGATGGTCGGCGAGCGCCGGCGCCAGGTGTCGCGCTCGACCCAGGAGTCGCTGGCGGCGATGAGCGCGATCAGCGAGGAGACGCTGTCGGTGTCCGGGGTGCTGCTGGCCAAGGTGTTCGGCAACCAGGTGCGTGACACCTACCGCTACAGCCAGGAGAACCAGCGCCTATCCATCCTCGAGGTCCGCCAGCAGATGATCGGCCAGGGCTTCTACGCCGTGGTGCAGTCGTTCCTGGGCATCACCCCGGCGGCGATCTACCTCATCTCCGGCCTGCTCCTGGCGCACCACCAGCCCATCTCGGCCGGCACCATCGTCGCCTTCACCACGCTGCAGACCCGGCTATATTTCCCGATCGGGCAGCTGCTGCAGGTCTCGGTCGAGCTGCGCTCGTCGCTGGCGCTGTTCGACCGGGTCTTCGAGTACCTGGACGTCATCCCGGATATCGTGGACGCCCCCGGGGCGGTGGACCTGCCTACGGCGGCGACCGCGACGGGCGGCCGGGTGGCGCTCCGAGACGTCTATTTCCGCTACCCGGGCGTCTCGGAGGACGCGCTGCGCGACGTCAGCCTGGAGGCCGACCCCGGCCAGCTGGTGGCGCTTGTCGGGCCGAGCGGGGCCGGCAAGACCACGATCAGCTACCTCATCCCGCGCCTGTACGACGTCACCGGCGGGGCGGTCGAGATCGACGGGCTGGACGTGCGGCAGGTCCGGCAGGCCTCGCTGGCCGCCGCCATCGGCTTCGTGACCCAGGAGAGCTACCTGTTCCACGACAGCATCCTGGCCAACATCCAGTACGGCCGGCCCGCGGCCACCCTCGAAGAGGTGGAGGACGCCGCCCGGGCGGCGTATATCCACGACCGGATCATGGAATTCCCCGACGGCTACGACACGATCGTGGGCGAGCGCGGCTACCGTCTGTCCGGCGGGGAGAAGCAGCGCCTGGCCATCGCCCGGGTCCTGCTGCACGACCCCCGCATCCTCATCCTGGACGAGGCGACCTCGGCCCTGGATACGGCCAGCGAACGGGAGGTGCAGAAGGCCCTGGATGCCCTGATGGGGTCGCGGACCACGATCGCGATCGCCCATCGCCTGTCCACCATCGTCAACGCCGACGTCATCAACGTCATCGACGGGGGGCGCGTGGTGGAATCCGGGCCGCACCAGGAGCTGCTGCGCCAAGGCGGGCTGTACGCCACGCTGTACAACGAGCAGTTCGAGGGCGGGCGCGTGCAGTGGCACTGCACCGGCGGCGACGTGCTGGCCGACGGCACGGTCCGGCGGGCGGCGCAGCCGGCCTAGGCGCTGGGGGTGCTAGGCGCTGGCGTATGTTGACATAACGGGTAGGTCATGGACCCGGGAAGGGGGCACGGTTGGCCACGGCGCCCGATCCGATGCGGCAGTTCTCTGAGCTCGCCGGGGACGTGCGCGATCCCTATCCGATGATGGCCGGCCTCCGGGTGGGCAGCCCGGTTCTCCAGGTCAACCTGGAAGCATGGTCCCTGTTCACCGTCACCAGCTACGAGCACGCGCAGCAGGTGCTCACCGACAGCGCGCGGTCTTGACCGCCTGCCACGGCTGCGTCTTGACCCCGCGGCCGACGACCCGCACATCCACGGCCTGATCTTCCGCTCACCACCCGAGTTGCGTGTTCACTTCGATCCGGAGTAACCGAAATGACTGGACAGCGAGTTCTGAGCATCGTCCTGGCGGGGGCCGAAGGTAAACGCCTCGCGCCGTTGACCGAGGACAGAGCGAAGTCGGCCGTCCCGTTCGGTGGAATATATCGGTTGATAGATTTCGCGCTATCCAACCTGGCCAACGGAGGCCTTCGCCGGATCTGCGTGCTCACCCAGTACAAGAGCCACAGCCTGGACCGGCATATCACCACCACCTGGCGGCTGAGCAGCTTGCTGGCCAACTACGTGACGCCGGTCCCGGCGCAGCAGCGGCTCGGCCCGCGCTGGCAGACCGGCTCGGCGGATGCGATCTACCAGTCACTGAACCTCATCTTCGACGACCGGCCCGACCTGGTGGCGGTCTTCGGGGCCGATCACGTGTACCGGATGGACCCGGCCCAGCTGGTCGAGGCGCACACGGCCTGGGGCGCGGGGGTCACGGTCGCGGCGATCCCGGTGCCGAGAAGGGAAGCGACGGACTTCGGCGTGGTGCAGACCGCGCCGAACGGCCACAGCGTCGAGGCGTTCCGCGAAAAACCCGCCGACCCGCCAGCGCTTCCCGGCCAGCCGGACCACGCCTTCGCGTCCATGGGCAACTACGTGTTCAGCACCGAGGTGCTGGTGGAGGCGCTGCGGAAGGACGCCCGCGACGAGACCAGCCAGCACAGCCTGGGCGGTGACATCATCCCGATGCTGGCCCGGGCGGGCGTCGCGCACGTCTATGACTTCCTGCAGAACAAGGTGCCCGGCGCCGACGGGCGCGACGTGGGCTACTGGCGGGAAGTGGGGACGCTCGACTCCTACTTCGAGGCCCACATGGACCTGTGCGCGGTGCACCCGGTGTTCAACCTCTACAACGACCGGTGGCCGATCCTGACCAGCGTGCCGGCGCAGCCGCCGGCCAAGTTCGTGCATGACGACGGAGACCGGGTGGGACGGGCGATCGACAGCCTGATCAGCAACGGCGTGATCATCTCCGGCGGGCTGGTGCGCAACTCGGTGCTGTCGCCCGGCGCCCAGGTGGACAGCTGGGCCCGGGTGGAGCGTTCGGTGATCCTGCATAACTCGCGGGTCGGGCGGCACGCGGTCGTGGAGAACGCCATCCTGGACAAGAACGTGGTCGTGATGGAGGGCGCGACGGTCGGGGTAGACAAGGAACAGGACCGGGCCCGCGGTTTCGTGGTGTCCGGCGGCGGCATCACCGTGGTCGGCAAGGGGGGAGTGGTGACGCGTTAGAGAAGGTACTCCTCGAGCAGGCGGCGGCGATGATCATCTTCTGGATCTCGCGGTGCTCGCGATGAGCAGATCGGGCTCGCGGTAGAGGCGCTCGATCTCGTACTCCTTGGAGAAGCCGTAGCCGCCGTGGATGCGGAAGGAGTCCTCGACGACTCCTTGCAGTACTCGGAGGCGAGGTACTTGGCCATGCCGGCTCGAGGTCGTTGCGTGGCCGGAGTCCTTCGCGGGCGGCGATCACCATCATCTGGTGGGCCGCCTCGACCTTGGTGGCCATCTCGGCTAGCTTGAACTGAGATGGCCTGGTGCTGGGCGATCGGCTGGCCGAAGGTGTGCCGCTGCTGGGCGTAGGCGATGGCGAGCTCGAAGGCCCGCAGGGCGATCCCGCAGCCGCGGGCGGCGACGTTGACCCGGCCGACCTCGACGCCGTCCATCATCTGGTAGAAGCCCTGGCCGGTGCGGCCGCCGAGGACGCGGGCTGGCGGGAACGCGGACGTCTGTCGAGGATCAGCTCGGTGGTGTCGACGCCCTTGTAGCCCATCTTCTCGATCTTGCCGGGCATGGTCAGGCCCGGCACCGCCGGGTTGGGCCCGAAGCCGGCTCCTTCTCGATCAGGAAGGTGGTCATGTTCCGGTGCGGAGCGTCGTGCCCGTCGTCGGTCCGGCAGAGCACCGCGACCAGGTTGGACGTCCCGCCGTTGGTCAGCCACATCTTCTGGCCGTTGATCACGTAGTCATCGCCGTCGCGACGGCCTTGGTGCGGATCGCCGCGACGTCCGAGCCCAGGCCGGGCTCGGACATGGAGAAGGCGCCGCGGATCTCGCCGGCCGCCATCTGGGGCAGGAAGCAGTCCTTCTGCTCGGCGGTGCCGTGCCGGGCGATCATGTGAGCGACGATGAAGTGGGTGTTGATGATGCCGACACCGACATCCAGCCGCGGGCGATCTCCTCCACCGCCAGGGCGTAGGTGAGCAGCGACGCGCCGAGGCCGCCGTACTCCTCGGGGATGGTCAGCCCGAACAGGCCGAGCTTCTTCATCCCCTCGACGATCTGGGCGGGATACTCGTCAGGTGCTCGAGCTCGGTAGCGACCGGGATGATCTCCTTGTCGATGAAGTCCCGCACCGTGGCCAGGATCTCCTGCTGGAACTCGGTCAGGCCTTCGGTCTGAGCCAGGCGTACCATTGCGTCCTTAGCTGGCTGTGGGAAGGGCTCGGGAAGGCCGGGCTGAACGCCGCCGCGCTCTTTGAAGTAGGTATCGGTAGGCACCATCACCTTGCGGAGGAACACGCAGACCAGGGTGCCGTCCTGATAGTAACCGCGAGTCTCGACCTAGACGATGCCACGGTCGCTTGGACGTGAGCCGCTAGACGAGCACGGTGGTCTGGCCGTAGATGGTGTCGCCGTGGAAGGTAGGCGCCACGTGCTGGAGCGAGCTAGACCTCGAGGTTCGCGATGGCCTTACCGGAGACGTCAGGCACCGACATGCCGAGCAGCAGCGAGTAGATGTAGTTGCCCACCACCACGTTGCGGCCGAAGTCGGTGGCGTGAGCGGCGTAGTACGCGTCCAGGTGCAGCGGATGGTGGTTCATGGTGAGCAGGCAGAACAGGTGGTCGTCGTACTCGGTGACCGTCTTGCCGGGCCAGTGCTTGTAGACCGCGCCGACCTCGAACTCCTCATAGGTCGTCCGAACTGCATCGTGCTCACTCCTCCGGTGGCTCGAACGCGAGGTGCGCTGACATCCCCGCGGCGCGGCCCTTGGCCGAGATCACCAGGGCCATCTTGCGCGAGGCCTCGTCGATCATCTCGTCGCCGAGCATGGCCGACCCTTGGCCCGCCGGCCTCCGAGGTGCACCAGTCGTAGGCGTCCAGGATCAGCTCGGCGTGGTCGTAGTCCTCCTGCGACGGGGAGAAGATCTCGTTGGCGGCGGCGATCTGGTCCGGGTGCAGCACCCACTTGCCGTCGAAGCCGAGCGCGGCGGCCGCCGGGCGACCTCGCGGAAGCCGTCGGCGTTGCGGATCTGCAGGTAGGGGCCGTCGATGGCCTGCAGGTCGTGGGCGCGGGCGGCGATCAGGATGCGCATCAGGATGTAGTGGTAGGCGTCCGCCGGGTAGCCGGGCGGCTGCTCGCCGACCACGAGCGACTTCATGTTGATCGAGGCCATGAAGTCGGCGGGACCGAAGATGATCGTCTCGAGCCGCGGTGACGCGGCCGCGATCTCGTCCACGTTCATCAGGCCCCTGGCGTTCTCGATCTGCGCCTCGATGCCGATCCGGCCGACCGGCAGGCCCATCGTCTTCTCGATCTGGGTGAGCAGCAGATCCAGCGCCTTGACCTGCCCGGCGTCCTGCACCTTGGGCAGCATCAGGCAGTCCAGGTTGGCGCCGGCGCCCTCGACCACCGTGATCACGTCGCGGTAGGTCCAGTGGGTGGTCCAGTCGTTGACCCGGACGACGCGGATCTTGCCGCCCCAGTCGCCGTTGTTGAGCGCGTCGACGATGGCGTGCCGGGCGCTCTCCTTGACCAGCGGCGCGCAGGCGTCCTCGAGGTCCAGGAACACCTGGTCCGCGGGCAGCCCCTGAGCCTTCTCCAGGAACCGCGGGTTGCTGCCGGGCACGGCCAGGCAGGACGGCGCGGGCGCAGGCGGCAGACGCCAGCGATGGCGCACGGCCGTTGCGGATGGTGTGGTCGTAGCGGTAGTCATATCAGTAATGTCACCCTTCAATTGCTCAGCGGCACCGGCCACTCAATCGGCCACTCGGCCGCGGCTAGAGCTTGTGGGCCTGTCGTATCACTTCGACGATGCGGCCGATGATGGCGGTGATGCCGAAGTCCGCGGGAGTGAAGACGGCGGCTACGCCCTGAGCGCGCAGGCTGGCCGCGTCGGCGGCGGGATGATCCCGCCGACCACGACCGGGATGTCCCCCGCGCCGGCCAGGCGCAGCCGGCGCAGCACGTCAGGCACCAGCTCGCCGTGCGCGCCGGACAGGATCGACAGCCCGACGCAGTGCACGTCCTCGGCGACCGCGGCGGCCACGATCTGCGCGGGGGTGAGCCGGATGCCCTGAGTAGATCACCTCGAAGCCGGCGTCGCGGGCCCGGACGGCGATCTGCTCGACACCGTTGGAGTGCCCGTCCAGGCCGGGCTTGCCGAGCAGCAGCCGCAGCCTGCCCGCCCCGATCTCGGCCGGCCGTGGCGTGCACCGCCTCGCGCACCGCGGCCAGCTCCCCGCCCGGCCCGGCGCGCGCCACCGGGGCACCGCCGACCAGCCGGTGGGCAGCCCGGTACTCGCCGAACACCTCCCGCAGCGCGAAGGACCACTCGCCGGTGGTCACGCCCGCCCGGGCGCAGGCCA
Source organism: uncultured Actinomycetota bacterium (assembly GCA_963844625.1). Taxonomy (GTDB): domain Bacteria; phylum Actinomycetota; class Actinomycetes; order Streptosporangiales; family Streptosporangiaceae; genus Palsa-504. The sequence continues at coordinate 14,522 of CAWJPF010000013.1, forward strand.
GGGTCGCGTCCATCAGGTTGACGTCCGGTCGCGCCGCGTCGGCCCTCAGCCGGCCCAGGGCGTCAGCGCACCGCCGCCCGGTCGCGCCGCCCGCGCCACTCCGCCAGATCGGCCAGCACCGCGACCTCGTAGGCCGGGTCCACGTGGTGGACCGCGGTGTCGGTGTCCGCGGTGAGAGGGACTGGGCTCGGTGGCCTGGAAGCAGTTGACGCCCACGACCTTGTCCTCGCCGGACTCGATGCGCGCGCGCCGGGCCGCGTGCGCGGCGACGAGCTGGGCCTTGAGGTAACCGGACTCGACCGCCGCCACCATCCCGCCCACTCCTGGCCACCGCGGCGATCTCCGCCTCGGCCGCCGGCTACCAGCTCGGCGGTCTTGGCCTCCACCACGGGGGAGCCGTTCGAACAGGTCGCCGTACTCGAGCAGGTCCGACTCGTACGCGAGCACCTGCTGGATGCGCAGGCTCCACTGCTGGTCCCAGGGCCGAGGCAGGCCCAGCGCCTCGTTCCAGGCCGGGAGCTGACGGCGCGGGCCCGGGCGTCCCTGGACAGGGTGACGGCCAGCATCTCCAGGACGATCCGCTGGACGTTGTTCTCCGGCTGCGCCTCGGTCAGGCCGAGCGAGTTGACCTGCACGCCGTAGCGGAAGCGGCGGCGCGCGGGGTCGGCGATCCCGTACCGCTCCCGGGTGATCGTGTCCCAGAGCCGGGCGAAGGCCCGCATCTTGCACATCTCCTCGACGAAGCGGACGCCCGCGTTGACGAAGAAGGAGATCCGCGCGACGACCTCGCCCATCCGCTCGGGGGGGACCTGCCCGGAGTCGCGCACGGCGTCCAGGACCGTCGTCGCGGTGCACAGCGCGTACGCGATCTCCTGCACCGGGGTGGCCCCGGCCTCCTGGAGGTGATAGCTGCAGACGTTGATCGGGTTCCACTTGGGCATGCGGGCCACCGTGTAGGCGATCACGTCGGTGGTCAGGCGCACCGACGGGCCGGGCGGGAAGACGTACGTGCCGCGGGACAGGTACTCCTTGATGATGTCGTTCTGCGTGGTGCCGGTCAGCCTGGCGATGTCGGCGCCCTGCTCCTCGGCGACGACCTGGTACAGCGCCAGCAGCCACATGGCCGTGGCGTTGATCGTCATCGAGGTGTTGGTCTGCTCGAGCGGGATGCCGTCGAACAGGGCCCGCATGTCGCCCAGGTGCCCGACCGGGACGCCGACCCGGCCGACCTCGCCGCGGGCCAGGACGTGGTCGGCGTCGTACCCGGTCTGGGTGGGCAGGTCGAACGCCACCGACAGGCCGGTCTGCCCCTTGGCCAGGTTCCGGCGGTACAGCGCGTTGGACTCCCGCGCGGACGAGTGCCCGGCGTAGGTCCGCATCAGCCAGGGACGCTCGCGGGCGGGCCGAGGCGATTGCCCCGGCCCGTTCGGCTCGATCATGTTCTGCCCAATCCTCACACGTCCCGGAACCGGTTGATCTCCGTCAGGTGCTTCTCGCGCAGCTGCGTGGTCGCGCACGCCGAGACCCTCCTGCGGGGCCAGGCACAGCACCGCGACCTTGCCGTGGTGCAGGTTCCGGTGGACATCCAGGGCGGCCTGGCCGGTCTGCTCCAGCGGGTAGACCACCGACATGGTCGGGTGGATCATGCCCTTGGCGATCAGGCGGTTGGCCTGCCACGCCTCACGGTAGTTGGCGAAGTGCGAGCCGATGATGCGCTTGAGGCTCATCCACAGGTAGCGGTTGTCGTACTCGTGCATGAACCCCGAGGTCGAGGCGCAGGTCACGATCGTGCCGCCGCGGCGGGTCACGTACACCGAGGCGCCGAACGTCTCCCGGCCGGGGTGCTCGAAGACGATGTCGACGTCCTCGCCGCCGGTGAGCTCGCGGATCCTGGCGCCGAACCGCTTCCACTCCTTCGGGATCCTGGGTTCTCTCGTCCTTCCAGAACTGGTAGCCCTCGGCGGTGCGGTTGATGATCAGCTCGGCGCCCATCGACCGGCACAGCTCGGCCCTGCGCTCGCTGGAGACGACGCAGATCGGGATCGCCCCGCCCGCCAGCGCGTACTGGGTGGCGTAGGCGCCCAGGCCGCCGCTGGCCCCCCAGATCAGGACGTTGTGGCCCTGCTTCATCGCCGCGCCGTTGTCCGAGACCAGCTGCCGGAAGGCGGTCGAGTTCACCAGGCCTGGCGTGGCGGCCTCCTCCCAGGTCAGATGCTTCGGCTTGGGCATCAGCTGGTTGGTCTTGACCAGGGCCAGCTCGGCCAGGCCGCCGAAGTTGGTCTCGTAACCCCAGATGCGCTGCTCCGGGTCGAGCATGGTGTCGTTGTGACCGTCGGAGCTTTCCAGCTCGACGGACAGGCAGTGGGCGACGACCTCCTCGCCCGGCTTCCAGACGTTCACCCCGGGGCCGGTGCGCAGCACCACGCCGGCCAGGTCGGAGCCGACCACGTGATACGGCAGGTCGTGCCGCGCGGTGAGCTCCGAGAGCTTCCCGTAGCGGCGCAGGAAGGCGAAGGTGGAGACGGGCGAGAAGATGGAGCTCCACACGGTGTTGTAGTTGACGGCGCTGGCCATGACGGCGATCAGCGCCTCACCGAGGCCGAGCTCGGGGACCGGCACCTCTTCCACGTGCAGGGACTTGCGAGGGTCCCGGTCGCGGGTGTGGATGCCGTCGAACATGTGCTCCTCGTCCCGGTGCAGGGTGACGGCTCGGTAGGCCTCCGGCAACGGCAGCGCGGCGAAATCAGCGGGCTGGCTCCGGGGTCGAGGATCGTGTCGAGGATCTCTTTCACGGCTGCCTCCTACCAGGCGGTAACTGCGTGAAGGACGCAGGACGGTGGAAATAAAGTGAAGCTAAAATAGCTAAATGAGCTAAGCTAAAGATTGGCTGCTCTCGGGAGCGTTTAGCGCCGGAAAAATAAAAGAGAGACTAAAGACTATATAGAGGGGAGGTGACTATAAAAAATGTGTGCAACAAGAGAGAAGAGATGAGGGTTAAGGAAGCAAAGGGATGAGAACTACTAAGAGGGTTAGTTAGGTATAAAAAATTTCAAAATTTATAGGAGGGATAGTGGCTAGGGACCTTTACAGAAGACAGTGACTAGAGGTATATACGAGAGAAGACTAGACTGAAGACGATTAGATGTGGATGGCGGCGATAGAGGGAATAATGGCTCTTTAACAGCGCAAGGATGTCACAGATGATGATGGTGAGCGTGCCTGCGACAAGGAGGGTTATTCAGGCCGTCCGGTAGAAGTGCAGGCCGACGACTGCTGAGATAGTCGTCTCAAATGTTTTAAGCGGGCGCCGGTAGTCGGTGTGCATGATGGTCCAGTTTTTGAAGTGCGAGATCACTTGCTCGATCATCCAGCGTATCTTGTTAACCTCGGAGTTGTATTCCTTCTGCCAGTCGAGTAGCTCGCCGCCCGCGGGCTTCCTGAAGGGAGTGATCATGTTGTTCCCGATGTATCCTTTGTCGCCGATCCAGTTCTTCGGGTTCATCGTCAGCAGTACGCCGGATTCTTCCCGGCAGTAGTTGTCGTGGCGGCTCCCGTTGACCGGGTCGGAAATCCAGGCGAGCTTTCCGTAAATGGTGCAGGCGACCTGGACGTTCATTCCGGTGGTCTTGTGCTTTCCTGAGTACAGCTCCTTGCGCCCGTCCCATGACCAGCATGGGAGCAGCGTGCCGTCCAGGATGTACTGGGCATCCGGGTCAAGGTCGTCAGCGGTCGGCACAAATTCGCGCGTCGCTTCCGGAACGAGCGGCGTTATGGCAGATATGGCGCGGCTGATAGTCGGCTGGGATACGCCGAGCGACTCACCGATTTCCGCCTGTGTGCGATTATGCCGCATGTAGGTCAGTGTGGCCACTACCGATTTGAAAAGACCGAGGCATGGCGGCCAATTCGGGGATCCTGTCCCAGGCTGCACGGAATTTATCCGGATGCAGAGGTCGATGATTTCTTCGCGGTCGAACCCGGTGGTATGATGCACGTGATGGCCTGTTCTATGGATTAAGTGTGGTAACTCAATCCTTTCGCGAACGGGCCATCTTTTTATGGCGCCATACCGCCGGACAGGATAAACTTCGCATAACGTTCCTGTCCCCTGAATAACCCTCAAGAGCTGCACGATTGATTTCGGAGCGTGACATATGTCCGAGCTAGCCTACGAGGACATCAAGGTCGACGATGAGGCGTCGCTCAGCAGAACGATCACCGAGCGCATATCGTGAATTTTGCCGGCGTCACCGGGGACATGAACCCGATTCATGTCGATGCCGAATATGCAAAGCAATCGATGTTCGGGGAGCGGATTGCGCACGGCATGCTCATAGCGGGGCTGATCTCCGCGGTGCTGGGCACTCAGCTGCCCGGGCCGAACTCTATTTACCTCGGCCAGGACCTGAAGTTCGTAGCTCCCGTCAAGATCGGCGATACGATCAAGGTAATGGTGACCGTGACGGAGAAACGTGACGACAAGAGGATCATCAAGCTGCGGACGACCGCGTGAATCAGCGCGGCGAGATGGTCATAGACGGCAGCGCGCTGATCAAGAAATGGGGGTAAGTGGTGACGCGTTAACGTGCGGTACCTGACCGTGGCCGAGGCCTACCGTGACCTGGAGCAGGCCAGCGGCAGGCTGGCGCTGGTGGACCGGCTCGCCGCGCTGCTGGCGCAGACCCCGGCCGGGCTGCTGCCTGAGGTGTGCTACCTATGCCAGGGGCTGATCGCGCCGGAGTTCGCCGGGGTGGATCTCGGCCTGGCCGAGAAGCTCGCCGTCCGCGCGGTGACCGCCGCCACCGGCGCCGGGCCCGGGCAGGTCGCCGCGCTCGTGCGGGAGACCGGCGACCTGGGGCAGGCGGCCGAGCAGCTGCTGGCCCGGGTCGCCGGCGCCCGGCCGGCCGAACTGACGGTCACCGCCTTGATGGACACCCTGCACCAGATCGCCGAGGCCGAAGGGCCGGGCTCGCAGGGCCGCAAGCTAGACCTGCTGGCCGGGCTGCTCGGCCAGGCCACCCCGCTGGAGGCCCGCTACCTACTGCGCCTGGTCACCAAGGGGCTGCGGCTGGGCATCGGCACGCCGACCATCCTCGACGCCCTGGCCGCGGTCTACGCCGGCGGACGGTCCAGCCGGCCTCGGCTGGAACGGGCCTACAACATCTGCTGCGACCTGGGCCGGGTCGCCGGTGTTCTCGTTGACGGCGGGCTGGCGGCCGTCGAGCAGATCCAGGTGCGCCCGGGGAACCCGGTGCGGGCCATGCTGGCCCAGCGGCTGTCCGACGCCGCGGAGATCCTGGCCAAGCTGGGCGGGCGATGCGCGGCCGAGTACAAGTACGACGGCGTGCGCGTCCAGGCGCACCGCACCGCCGACGGGGCGATCGAGCTGTTCACCCGGCGGCTGGAACGAGTATCTGCCCAGTTTCCCGACGTCGTGGCGGTCCTGGCGGCCGGGCTGGGACCCCGCGAGGCGATCCTCGAGGGAGAGGTCGTGGCCTACGACGCGGCAGCGGGTGAACTGCGGCCGTTCGGTGAGGTCATGGCCCGGCGGCGCAAGCACGGCATCGACCAGGCCGTCCGGGATGTGCCGGTGGGCTTGTTCTGCTTCGAGCTGCTGTACGCCGACGGGCAGGACCTGACCAGGCTGCCCTACCCGCGGCGGCGGGCCGCGCTGGCCGCGGCGGTCACGGTTTCTGACCGACTGCGGCTGACCACCGCCACCGACGTGAGCAACCCGGAAGCGCTGGACGCGGCGTTCGAGCAGGCGGTCACCGACGGCTGCGAGGGCCTGGTGTGCAAGTCGGTCGGCCCGGACGCCAGCTACCAGGCCGGCGCCCGCGGCTGGCTGTGGATCAAGCTTAAACGGGACTACCGCACCGAGTTGTCCGACACCGTCAACCTGGTCGCCGTGGGCGCGTTCGCCGGCCGCGGCCGGCGGGCCGGCGTCTATGGCGCGCTGCTGCTGGCCGCCTACGACGCGGAGGCCGACGTGTTCCGCGCGGTGAGCAAGTGCGGCACCGGGTTCTCCGACGCCGAGCTGGCCGCGCTACCCGCCCGGCTGGCGCCGCTGGCCGCCGCGCACCGGCCGGCCCGGGTCGACGCCCGCCAGGAACCCGACGTGTGGTTCGAGCCCGGCCTGGTGCTTGAGATCCTCAGCGCCGAGCTCACCCTGTCGCCTAACTACACCGCCGCCTGGGGCCGGATCAAGGAGGACGCCGGGCTGGCCATGCGCTTCCCCCGGTTCACCGGGCGGTGGCGCGACGACAAGGCCCCAGAAGACGCCACCACCACCGCCGAACTGGTCGGGCTCTACCGGACCGCCAGGCGGCTCAGTGCGTTAGCCTGCGGCGTACGCCGGCCGGGTGTCGCGGGGGTGCAGCGGTTCGCCGCAGGCCTGGCAGACCACCTGGGTCACCACCGGGTGCCCGCAGCGGTGCTGCAGGACCAGCGGCGGCCCGTCGTCGCCGGCCAGGTACTGGTCGCCCCACCGCATCAGCGTGACGATCACGGGATAAAGGTCACGGCCCGCGTCGGTCAGGTGGTATTCGAAGCGCGCCGGATGCTCGCTGTACGGCCGCCGCTCGAGGATCCCGGCGCCGACCAGCGTCCGCAGCCGGGCGGCGAGCGTGTCACGCGGCGCGCCGGTGCGGCGCACCATCTCGTCGAACCTGCGGTTGCCGAGGAAGACCTCCCGCACCGCCAGCAGCGCCCACTTCTCGCCGACGACATCCAGGGTGCGGGCGATGGAGCAGGGCCGCGGCTGGCCCGGGTCGGTAACCACGTCGCTGAGCATACCCCTCTTTAGCTCGTAAGTCAGTTTTCTGGACGCACTGCCAGGCGGCGGGGTATGGTGGGTCCAGATTCCAGACTTACTAGGAGGCGGCCGGTGAGCTCCACTCCCCCGGTGACGACAGCAGGCCCAGCCGGACGTTCGGTCACCGCCATCGTGGGTGTCTTGTCCCTGGCCGTGTTCATGTCCAGCCTGGACCTGTTCATCGTCAACCTGGCGTTCCCCTACATCGCCAAGCAGTACCCGGGCACCAGCCTCAGCTCGCTGTCCTGGGTGCTCAACGCCTACACGATCGTGTTCGCGGCGGTGCTGGTGCCGGCCGGCCGGTGGGCGGACCGGATCGGGCGGCGCCGGCTCTTCGTGGCCGGGCTGGCCGTATTCAGCTTGGGATCGGTGCTGTGCGCACTGGCGCCGGGCGTGGCCGCGCTGATCGTGGCCCGGGTCATTCAGGCGACCGGAGCCGGCGCGATGGTGCCCGCGTCGCTGTCGCTGCTGCTGGCCGCCGTCCCGGCTCCGGCCCGGGCCAGGGCCCTCGGCACCTGGTCGGCGCTGGGCGCCCTGGGGGCGGCGCTCGGCCCGGTGATCGGCGGCAGCCTGGTGCAGATCAACTGGCGCCTGGTGTTCTGGATCAACGTGCCGGTCGGGGTGGCCGCCGTCGTCCTGGCCGTCAAGTTCGTACCGGAGAGCAAGGACGACCAGGCGCGCGGACGGCCCGACCTGATCGGCGCGGGGCTGCTCGCGGCGGCCGTCGGCCTGCTCGCGCTCGCCCTGGTCGAGGCGCCCAGCTGGGGCTGGGGCTCGGCCGGCTTCGTCGGCGTGCTGGCGGCCTCGCTGGCCTGCGGCACGGCCATGGTGTACCGCTCCCGGCGGCACCACTCCCCCGTCCTCGAACTCGAACTGCTCCGCTCGCGGACCTTCAGCGGCGCGTTCGCCGCCTCGATCCTGTACTACGCCGGATTCGGCGCCTTCGTGCTCAGCGCGGTCGAGTTCCTCACCGGCGTCTGGCATTACTCCGCCGTACTGGCCGGCCTGGCCATCGCGCCCGGCCCGCTCATGGTGCTGCCGTTTGCCCGGGTCGCGGCGCCGCGCCTGGCGGCCCGGCTCGGCGGGCCCGGGCGGGTCGCGGTGATCGGCTGCGCTGTCAATGCGTGCGCCCAGCTTTTGTGGCTGTCCCGGATCCAGGCGGAGCCGGCTTACCTGACCCACATGCTGCCGGCTCAGCTGCTGGGGGGTGCGGGGGTGGGCCTGACCATCCCCTCGCTGCTCGGCGCGGGGAGCGCGTCACTGACGCCGGCCAGGTTCGGCACCGGAAGCGGGATCCTTAACACGGCACGCCAGGTCGGCACCGTGCTCGGGGTGGCCGGGCTGGTGGCCATCTTGTCCCGGGTGTCGCGCACCAACCCGGTCGCGGCCTACCGCGAGAGCCTGGTCCTGATCATCGCGTTCTTCGCGGCCGCGGGCGTGGTCTCCGCCGCGCTGCTGACCGGCCGGGCGGTCGCGCCTGGCTCAGCCGGGCGCGCCTCAGCCGGTCCCGGTTCGGCTGGGGCCGGCTTGGCTGTTGCTGGCTCGGCTGTTGCTGGCTCGGCGGGGCCGGCTGGCTCGGCCGGTCAGCGCGGCCGGGATGCCAGCGGAGTAGTCGAGTCGGACCTGGTGTAGCCGGTGCACTGACAGCGCCGCCCCCAGCGCTTCCGGACGGAGCAGCTCGTGGGATCGTGGTGCGAGCTAGCCCGGTGGAGGCAGCGTTCACACACCGGAAGTTCGTCGTTATTCGGGGCTCCAGGGGTCAAGCCGGGCATGTAGCTGCTCATCGCCAGGGCTCCTTCCGGCCTCGCCTGCTCCGCGCTTGCCACGCTAGTTCGCCGCCCCTCGCGTGTACAGGTCGCGTTGCCCGGCGCGAAACGGATATGCACGGCAGGAATGAAGCTGGCGCAAGTACATCGTGGAGGTCCGGACACCCCGGGACCGCGACTGAGTTTAGGACGTGGACGGGCCCCGGGACGGTCGGCCCCGGGGCCCCTGCGCCGTTGGCTGCCCGGCGGTTATCTGGGCTGGTGAGGTGTGACCTCCGGCAGATCCGTGTTGATGTGCTCCAGCGTGGCGCGAAGCGACCGGAGGTCGGGCACCGGAGCGGTTTGGTGATCGCGGTAACCGGCCACCCGGTCGTGCCTGTTGGGGTCGGACGCCGGGAGGCTGTGCGGGCCGTTGCCCTGATGAACGGCCTGCGCGACCTCGATAGCCCGCTCGGCCGCATCCAGGTGACGGCCGGCCTGGGTGACCGCCCGGACCGCCGCGCGGCCGGCGCGGCGCTGGCGGACCGCGATGCGGTGCGGGATGAGGGCGGCCTTCTCGTGCATCCGGTGGGCCCGGGATAGCGGACCGCTGGTGGCTGCGGACAGCACCTCCAGGCGGGCCACCTCGTCGGAACCGTCGAGGGCGTGGATGGCCATGACGAGGAAGTTGGCGAGAAGGCTCACCACCGCCAGGACCAAGGCGATCACCAGGGCGGTGACCCAGCCCTGCGGGCCGAGGGCGTAGAGCACTTCGGTCCGCATCCGGACGAACATCAGCGCGGCGATGACCGCTATCCCCACCGCCGCCGCCCCGCACGCGACCCTGGTGAGGCCGTCGAGGTCGCCGGACGCGATCGCTCCGGAGTGGTCCTTGTAGCTACGCAGCCGGGAGCCGGTGAAGGCGAGGAAGCCGTAGCACAGCGTGGTCACCATGGCGGCGAGCAGCACGGCGAAGGCCAGGTTGGCCGACACCGGGCTGGCCCAGTTGACGTCGGTGATCCCGGCGAAGAAGTACAGCAGCAGGCAGAAGTCGACCAGCAGGACCAGCTTGGGGATATGGCCGATCCACCGGGGCAGGCGCTGGTGCTTGCGTGAGCCTCGTGCCCTCTCGTCTTCGATCTCGGCGCGCTTGGCGGCCTGGTACCGCTGGAGGTCCGCCACCGTCTCGTGCCCGCCGTCAGGGTGGCGGACCAGGTCACGGTCCCGGTGTCCGGCGCGGACGAGGAAACTGGCCTGCCGGGCTCGCAGCCGGTCGATGCCGCGGGCCGCACGGTCCAGACGACGCTGCGACCGGGCGAGGTGGCCATCCGCGCCGGCTTTGCCAATGGCCCGGACCAGGGTTTCCCCATGGGTGGCCTGGGCCGGATCGCGGCTTGCGCCCATGTGGTGGTCCTCGGCCACGAGAACGTCGACCGGGCCGCGCCGGGTGACCCGCCTGCGCCGGAGCATCGTGACGAGGCCGCGGCGCAGGCGGCGCCGGGAGCGCCGCCGTGTGCGCTGCAGAAACACCGCGGCGGCCAGGTCGGCTTGTCCGCCGGCGAGCGCGCTGTCGGTCGTTCCGGCGGTCGTGCTGGCGGCTGCCGAGACCGGTCCGGGCGCGGCAGGCGGCGGCACGACGACACCCAGGCCCGGCTCGGCAGGTGACTGGCTGTTGTGCTGGGTAATGCTCACGGGGATCTCCAGAGTCAGGCGGTCAGGGCGTGGCCGCGGGCGGGTGAGATGAGAAGGACGACGACGCGCCGTTGTTGAGCGCAAACCGCCTCGTCGAACTGTCCAGCGACGTCGCAGGACTGCGACGTCTTGCCGTCAGTACCGAGCCCCGTGACCTTGGTGATCTTCCCGGCGGGCAAGCCGAGTGCGACCATGCGCGCGCCGACAGCCTGGGCGCGCGCTCGGGACAGCGCAAGGTTGTACGCGGCCGATCCGCCGTCAGGGGACGCATATCCGGTGATGGTGACGAGGAAGTGGCCGGAAATGGCCTTGGCGACCAGCGGACTCAGAACGCTGTCCGCACCCGGGAGCAAGGTTGCGCTGTTGAAGGCGAACAGTTCGTCGGAAGGGACGCTTACCCCGTGCGATCCGTTCGGGCCCCGGACGGACACCACCTGGGGAACCAGAACCACCGGCACGGGGGTGGTGCTGCGGGAGGGCGGGTCCGGACGGATCATTTCGTCCGTCTGACACGCGGACGCGCCCGCGGCACGGCAGATGGACATCCAGTAGGAGGCGAGCGTGGTTTGCTGCGGCAGGGGCAGCGGTGGCTGCCGGCCGGCAGTATCGCCGAGACCAGAGAATATGACGTGCCAGCCGGCCAGGTCAGGAAGCAGGCCCCGGTGCTTCAGTTGCGCGGCCACGGAACCGGGATCAGAGTCCCAGCCCACCTGCCGCAGATCGAGGCCACCCGCAGTGGACAGGCCGGAGGAAAGAATCAGGAGCGTGCCCGGGGGCGAGGTCACCCGGACCGCCTTGGCGATCATGCCCAGGAGGTCGAACGGGCCGCTGGCGGCCTGCTCCTGCAGCAGCTGCTCGACCCGGTTCACGTTCTGATCCAGCAGGTAATCGCGGCGGGGACCGTACTCCACCTGGCCGTCAGGGCGACGGGGCGTCAGCGGCACCTCGGTGGGCTGGCCAGTCGCCGGATTGACGATGTAGGCGGCGGCCGCAGTACTGGAAGCTCCCGCGTTCTCGAGCATGCTGCGGTTGTCGGCGGCGAGTACGGGAGCCGGCTCGTTGGCGGTGGCGCTCGGGACGATGACGATAACGTCTGGAGTACTCGAAGGGGACTTCCCGCAGGCGGCGAGAAGCAGGGACACGGTGGCGACAACTGTCAGGAACAGGAGGTACTTAACCTGTCGTGGATACGGATAGCGATACATCGTTCCTCCCGGTGGGGAGCTACTAGGGGCATGTGCGGCCTGCCGTGCTGGGGGTCGGCGACGGGAACCTCGCCAAGCGTCCGGCGGATCGCGCCGGACATGGCGGGGTCGAGCGGATCGACGGCGCGGGACAAATCAGCCAGCCGGCTGCGCGGCGCCGCGCTGACGGTCCAACGGTCCCTGATCGTGGTCATCGGTTCTCCCTGTTGTGCGTACGACAAGTGCCGTGCGCCTCTTGGTAGTTTGTCGTTTCTGCCTCTAGCTTGGTACGACAACTGGTATTTTGTCTATACCCGATGCCGACAGTTGTCATACATGCGTTGGCGACGTTTGTCGGCTAAGCTATCGGGGATGATCATCCTGGGGCACGTCTAGCGAGAAGAAGGCAAGATGGCCGAGCCAACCGATCCTGCCGCTCCAAGCGTGGCGTCCGCGCTGAAGAGCCTTCGGACGCGCGCTGGCCTGCGGGAGGAACGGCTCCTGGGTACCGAGCTCGATCTGGATACGCTCACGGGGCTGGACAGCGTCAGAATGCTGATCAACGCGGGCGACTCACCCGAACGGGCGATCGTGCGGGCTATCCGCGTGGCTACAGGCACGCTGGAGCCGACGATGAGCATCGTCGCCGACGCGAGCCTGGGGCTGGAACTATTCAAGGACCTGATGCCGGATACCGATCTCTACGCCGAGGACCTCGGCAAGCGCCGGGAGGCCTTGCTGCGGAACTGGGAACGGCTGCACGAACTCAGGTCTGTTCCGTCCGGTAAAGCTCCGTCGCCGCGCGCGCTCCGGCTGGGGGTGGAATCCGAAGCGCTCACGGCCCTCGCGGTGGCGCTGACCAGGGGTACCGGCCCTGACGAGCGGCCCGGGCTCCCGCCGGTGCCGAGCGAAGCAGGGACTCGCGAGCGTGCGTCCGGTGCCGCTGCGGTCAGCCCTGCGGAGCTTCGGGTCTTCGGCGTGGAGCTCACCAAGACGCTCCGCACCCGCCGTAAGACCGTCGAGCAGGCCGCGGCCGCGCTGGCCGTTCCGGCCGCGGAAGTCGCCCGGTGGACCGCGGGCGAGGAACTGCCGGCGGAGCCTAAGGCCCGCTTGCTGGATGAGTACCTCACCGCCAGGGGGACCATCCAGAACCTCGTCATCGAGCTACAGTCCAGGTCAGGCCATCTTCCACTTGCCCCGGCACCGCGGCCGGTCCCGTCCGCGCCGACGCTCTTCCAGACGTTCCAGCAGGTCGCGAAAGCGCTCCGGGGTTGCCTCATCCGGGACGCCGACGGCTGGCCGATGGGATGGTCACGGGATCTGCGCGATCTGTCGGGTGAGGCCACGGCGATGTCCACCGCCTACGGCATCAAGACCCTGCTACTGCTGGAGGACGGCTTGGCGGCGGATCTGACCCCGGTGGCGGAGAGCCTCAGGAAGATGGCTCTGCCTAGCGGCGGATTCGCGGGCGTCGAGCAGTCGGGTGCGCGCCCGGAGGTAACCGCGGCGGTCCTGAACGCACTGCGCCGGATCAGCGCCACCGAAGACTTCGACGCTCATATCGCGCCGATGGAAAACGCTCTGGGCGAGTTCGAGAAGTACAGGCCGTTTATCCTCACGACGATGCTGGAAACCAGCCTGCTGCTCAAGCCAGGGACGAAGCTCATGGAGATGCTGATCGACAGCCTGCTGGCCGCACGCCGACCCTACGGAAATCTCCTGCTGTGGCCGGAAAAGGCTGAGCCGTTGCTTATCGATCCCGCTCCGTCGGTGGCGCACACGGCCAGGGCGGTGCGGGTACTCGCCAATGTGGCGACGGTACGGCCTTCCGGTCAGGTGCAGGCGGCCCTGGAGCAGGCGGTGGCCTGGCTGAGCGAGGAGCCCGATCTGCACAATGCCTACGAAGTCATCGAGCGACCGGTCGATGGCGGCATCGAGTCCGTCCACATCCGGCATTTCACGGCGGCCTGGGTGGTGAAAGCCTTGGTATCGGCGGGCGTGCCGACCGCACATCCTTCGGTGAGCAATGCGGTCGCCCAGATCTGGAACAGTTACGGCGGCGACACCGCGGCCCTGTGGGCATGGGATAACGGCGACCTGCCGATCTGGATGACCTACGACGCCGTCGAGGCGCTGCGGCTCGCCAATCTGGCCGTCCCGTCCCGGCCCAGTTGATCTCCATCGGCGTAGTGTCGCGAAACATTGATGACTCAACCGCCATGCAGGAATGACGTTCGGTGAACTTCTCATTTCCAGCCCGGCCGGTGACCCCGAATGGCCCTTCCCCGGCCTGACCAGGCGCTACGATTCACAGCTGTACCTAGTGTCAGGCATCTTTCTGCGGGTGCAGCCACTCCAGTTTGAGAAGTGGGTATCAGCTCGGCGATACGGACAAAGTGCTCGCAAAAGGTATATCAGCTTAGTATGCCTCTTTTCTGCCTAGATTTACAGAAAATGTCACATTAGTCCATCGTCCTACCTTCGCCGCGGCGGGGAGACGGTCGATGGCCTTTCTGGTTTTACGGAAGGACCCTGGGTGAGCGTTGGCGGCACCTCGACCGAAGCGGCGGCCTCATCGTTGCCCGCCGGGCCGAAGGCTGAGATCCCGTCGGTCGACTGGTGGATAACCAGTCACTGCAACCTGGCCTGCGATTTTTGTTACGGACCCGTACCCACCAAGGACCCGGTCGAGCGCCGCCCGGCGATCCTGGAGGCGCTCGCGGCCTGCTCCGCACGGGTGGTGACCTTCTGCGGCGGGGAACCGCTGCTGATCCGGAAGATCGATCAGTACGCGACCACCCTGGCGCTGCGCGGCAAGTTCACGGTACTCAACACCAACGGCCAGCTCTTGCGCAGGCGCCTGGACCAGGGGTTCACCCTAGCCGCCTTCGCCATGGCCGGCATCTCCATCGACGGTTCGACGCCCGCGATGCACCGCGCGATGCGCGGCAGGAACGCCGACCTCGACGAGGTGATCGAGGCGGCCCGGCTGGTCACGAAGGAGCCCGGCGTCAGCCTGAAGCTGGCCACCGTGGTGAGCGGCGTGAACCGGGACGACCTGCCGGCACTGGCCACGACCGTCCGCGACCTGGCCCCAGATATCTGGCGGCTCTACCAGTACAGCGGCCGGGGCGATCAGAACTTCAGCCAGCAGCGGCACTGGCTGCAGGAGGACGAGTTCCAGCGAGTTGCTAAGGCGGCTACGGACCTCGCCGCCCCGGTGCCGACGGCACCGGCCTCCGAAGCCGAAACGGAGGGTTGCCTCATCGTCGACCCGGAGGGGAACGTCCTGCAACCGGTCGGCGCCGAGTACGTCCGCCACGGGAACTGCCTCGAGGAATCGCTGGATGACATCTGGACGAGGATTCCGGCCCGGTCGACGATTGTGAACAACAAGCGCTGGCTTTCCGTACTCAGCTAGCCAGAACTCTCATATTGGCCGTCATTAACAGTTCAGCCGGTCATTAACCACGATTTGAGTGACCGTCAGTGAGTATCGTCGGGCGTTACGTAATCTGGGAGAAAAGGTCAGATGTGGGACCGGGAGCCGTGTCCTGCTGAGCCGGGCGACCGGGCCGCATCGAAGCGCCCGCCCGATCTGGTCCTCATTGGCCACGTGGGCTTCGCGACGGACCGGACGCCGAACGGCACGATCGCGTACACCGGCGGATCCGGCTTCGCCGCGGCCTTCGCTGCTGCCGCCCTGATTGGCGACCGCGCCGGCCTGGTGGCGCAGGTGGGTGAGGATTTTGACCTGGACAGTCTCCGGCACCTCGGTCTCGATATGGAGGGCACGGCTGTCCTGCCGGGCGCCTCGGCTACGTTCCTTATCGACCAGCTTCCCCACCGTCGCCTGTCATTCAGTTCCGACCTGGGAGTCGCGGCCGATCCCCGTCTCGACTTGTTCCCGGTCTCCTACTTTCAGGCGAAATACGTGCATGTCGGGTCGGCGCCACCACAGCAGCAATTGGCCTGGCTGGACTTTCTCCGCGACAAGGGATGCCGGGCCCGGGTCTCGGCAGACATGTTCGAGCCCTTTGTGGCCGGCGAGCCCGACGCGTGCCGCGTGATCTGCGACCGCGCGGACCTCGTTTACCTGAACGACACTGAATACCTGGGCCTGTATGGCGGGAAGTCGCGGCCCCGGGCGCCGACGATTCTGAAGCACGGGCCGCGCGGGGCGGAATACCTCGCGGACGGCGTGCGGCACCGGGTCCAAGTTCCTCCGGTCCGCGAAATGGACTCGATCGGAGCGGGAGAGATACTCGCGGGAGCGTTTCTCGCCCTGCGTACCCGTGGGCTGCCGGTGGATCGGGCCCTGACCTACGCCGTCGCCGCGGCCACGACATCGGTCACCGAATTCGGGGTGGCCGGCCCTGGTCTAGTCCGCGAACTCCAGCGCATCAATGACGAGCTCGGTTTACAGCTCCACGCTCGTTCCGGGTTCGAGCCGGGCGACCTGGGCGCCGCTGGGGGCGGCGGCCACGTGCATCATCCGGGTCATCAGGCCCAGCCCGTTGGCGTTGAGGATCGCGTCGTGGATGGCGTAGCCGCGGGCGGGCGCGACCGCGCGGAAGTAGTCGATCATCTCCCCCGCCTTCAGCCACGGGGCGCTGATCGGAAGCAGCAGCGTCGAGGCGGGGTCTTCGGGGATCGTGAACGAGTCACCGGGATGGAACAGCTCCCCCTCGATGAGGAACCCAGTGTTCACGGGCACCGGGATGTCGGCGTGGATCGGCGCGTGCTTCGTGCCGTAGACGTGTACCGAGAAGCCGGCGATCTCCAGCGCGTCGCCGTGCCGCACCTCGTGCACCCGGCCGCCGAAGTCGCTGAACTGCGCGCACATCGACTGGTTGGCCCACACGGTCAGCGCGGGGTCGTTGGCCAGGGCAGCGCGTATCGCGTCCGCGTCGAGGTGATCCGGGTGTTCGTGGGTGACCATCACCGCGGTGGCGCCGTCCAAGGCCCCTGCCGCGTCACCGAAGGTGCCGGGGTCGATGACCAGCACGGCGCCGTCTTTGTCCAGCCTGACGCACGAGTGCTCAAGCTTGGTGAACCGCATCAGGAGCCTCCAGTCTGCCGGTTACGGGCGTCTCGCCGAGGCGAGACGGGCCCTACGATACCGGCGGCGGCTTTCGGCCGACATCACCGACTTCGCTAGGCGAGCACGGCCGCCGGCACGGCGTGGCCCGGCGGCACGGCGTGGCCCGGCGGCACGGCGTGGCTTGCCGCGACCTCGACGGCCGCGCGCACGAAGGCGGCCACCGCACGCGAGCGGCTGGTGTCCGGCCACGCCGCCACGACCTCGCTGGGGCTGAGGTCGATGACCGGCACGAAGGCCAGGTCCGCGGAACGGTGCTGGTCCGCGAGGGAGGCCGGCACGTAGGCGACGGCGCCGCCGAGCCGGACGGCGTCCAGGAGCTGGCTGATGTCGTTGATTTCGGGACCTCGCGGCTGATCGGATCGGTTTCGGGCCGGGACGGGGGTGTCGACGCCGGTCCAGTAGGCCTCGGCGGCCGGGTCGGCCTGCCCGGCCCAGTGCGGCATCTGCTCTCCGGCCAGGTCGGCGCGGCGCAGTTCGGGGCGGCCAGCCAGGCGGTGGCCGGCCGGCAGGACCGCGACGCGGGGTTCGGTCAGCAGGACTTCGATGTCCAGGCCGCGCTGGTCGAACGGGGCGCGCAGGATCGCGACGTCCGCGGCGCCGCCGCGGACCGCGTCGCCGGGTCCGCCCGGGTGGCCGAACAGGAGATGCACCTGCGGTATCCCCGGATCCTGCGCGCAGCGCTGCATGATCCGCTTGAGCAGGTCGGTGCCCGCGCCCGGCTTGACGGCGACGGTGAGACGGCAGGCCCGGGTGCCCTGCCGACGGGCGCGCTCGACCGCGGCCCCGACTCCTTCGACCGCGATCCGGCCCTGCTCGAGCAGGACGACGCCAGCCGGGGTCAGGGTGACCCGGCGGCTGGTGCGCTCGAGCAGCGTCACCCCGAGCTTGCGCTCGAGCTTGCCGATGGCCGCTGAGAGCGGCGGCTGGGCCATGCCCAGTCGCGCCGCGGCCCGGGTGAAGTTCAGCTCCTCGGCGACAACTATGAATCTTCTAATCAACTCCAGATCTACGACTTCAACGGCAGCGATGTCCTGTTGCTCCACGTCATCCACCAGCGCATCTCTCATGGACACTGACTGACGCAGCGCTCATGCCCGGGCTGAGCGAGCCGGAACTGCCGCGCCAGTCCGGCGGCCAGGCGATCAGGGCTGCGAGTGCCATCGACCTGCACCACCGGGAGGCCGAAGTCCCGAGCCTGACGGCAGACCTCGGCGTCCCACAGCGCATCGCGGGCCAGCCACGCTGCGAGCATATCTCCGGGGCAGCATCGCCCCAGTTGGCGCGGGCCCCCGGCGGGATCGGTAGCGGTGGCGCAGAGCTTGCTCACGGAACGACGCGGTGCGCAGCAGGAACACAGCCTGTCCCAGCCAGCTGATCAACGGCGCGATGGTGGCGGTTTCTCGTGCGCGCTGCCTAGGTCACCGTCCGCCGGCCTGAAGTGGGTTATACCCATGCGCGACGATTCCGAAGGAACTATTCAAGCCGAGCCGGTCGCCGAGATGTTGCGCTACGCCGAGATGACTCGACCAGTAAGGGATGAGCGTAGCTTCCGAGAATGCTTCGCGAGCGAAGGACAGAACCATTTGCTCATCGACTCCATTGCGAACAACATGGTACTCAACCATATCGCTAGGATTTGTCTCGTCGAAAACTCCGCGTATTCTGCGGAGCCTGGTTTTCAGGCCACCGATAGCGTTGCCCTGGGCTAGCCGCCAGGCAAAATAGCTCATCCGCTCAGCCTCATGAGAAGCCCGATGCCGCGGATACCATACCGGGTCCTGCAAGGTAAGCAGCGCGCCACCCGGTGAAATCCGCCGGGATGCGTCCCGGAGAAAGGATATGTAGTCAGGGATGTGATGGATCACGGAAACAAGCATCAGCAACGTATAATCGTCGTCAACATCACGCAACTTGCCATCAGGGTTATAGACGGATTCAAACTTAGGATTGGTGCCAAATCGACGTCGCAGCTCGTCAACTGATGGCCCGGACATGTCGACTGCAGTGACGTCACAGCCCATGGCGAGTGCGGGTTCGGTGAATCCGCCGTGTCCCGCGCCAATTTCAAGCACCCGCAGCGGAAGACCCTGGTCCGAGAGTCTCTGGACGGTTCCGCGCAGCACTTCGACCAAGCGGTCATGCAGCGCGAGGTGAGACAGATGTGGGCTTCCTTTCCGGTAGTTGCTGCTAGAGAGAGAGTGCAATTTTTGCAAATTAGCCATTATTCCACTTTATTCCGGCGCAGCTATGCCGTGTTCGGCTGCTCACTCAGTCTTTCCCAAACGTTCGTGCCACGGTCTCCTTCTCGGGCGAGCCGCTAGAGCCCTTTTAGACGAGAACGCTGACTATGCAGTGTTTGATGCGATCCCCAGCCTGCCGAGAGCGTGATCTCGGTCACTAACGGGGGATTGTTCCTGATGGTAGCCAGTCAGCTACAATCCGTGGAAGATACGGCGAGCCGTCGGCAAAATATGTAACTGATATCAACGCCCAGCCACGTGGCGAGGGACCTGCTGGGCAGTGAGCTCGGGACCGCCTTGCGGCGCAGCTTCGGCGGCGGCGGGGACCTCGACGGCCGCGCCCAGCCGCTTCGACCGCGATCCGGCCCTAGCGGAGCTCGCGCAGTTCGATCTCATCCATACGCGACGTGTATGGATCGACAGGCAACGTGTCCTTCTGCCCGGTGCGGCCTGCGGCTGTACTTGTGACCATGAAGGACAACATGGACCGGCTGGCCGGCCAGGTCGCGCTGGTCACCGGCGGCAGCCGCGGGATAGGGGCAGAGATCGTGCGCCGGCTGGCCGCCGACGGCGCTGACGTCGGCTTCACCTACCACACCAATGAGGACGAGGCCCAGCAGGTGGCGGCGCAGGTACGCGGCCTCGGCCGCCGGGCCCGCACGGTCCAGGCGGACCTGGGCGAGCCGACCGCGGCCGCTGCGGTCGTGGACGCCGTGACGAGCGAGTTCGGCCGGCTGGACATCCTGGTCAACAACGCCGGGATCACTCACTGGGGGTCGCTGGCGCAGACCTCGCGGGCGGACTTCGACCGTCTCGTCGCCGTCGACGCCCGCGGTCCGTTCCTGATGATGCAAGCGGCGGCGGACCAGCTCGCCGAGGGCGGGCGGATCGTGAACATATCCTCCGGCGTCACCAGCACGGCAGTGGCTGGCATCGCGCTCTACTCGGGCGCGAAAGCGTTCGTCAACCAGGTCACTCGTGTCGCGGCAATTGAATTCGCCGCCCGCGGGATCACGGTCAACGCGGTGGCGCCGGGTTCGACGGCCACCGGCCCGTTCGCGCACCTGTCGGACGAGCAGCTGGCGGACGCGGGCGCCGCGTTCGCGCTCGGCCGGATCGGGGCGCCGGCCGACACCGCCGGGGTGGTCGCGTTCCTGGTGTCCGAGGATGCCGCCTTCGTCACCGGCCAGGTTATCTACGCCGCCGGCGGCCAGCGCGGACCTATCTTCCGGACCAGTTAGGAGAGCGGGTCTTCCGGACCAGTTGGGAGAGCGGGCTGGCCGACGGCCAGGATGTGACGGCCGAGGCCGGCTCGCGCTCGCCGCAGTCGCCGGGGCGGCTCCTGGCCCATTTCAAGGTATGAAAGCAGCACCCTGCACAATAGAGTGTTTAGGGTGCTGCACCCATACGTGCGGACTGGCCCTGGGTGTGGGGACCATGTGGCTGGCGAGGGAGCTGTTGCAGGGGGGTGGGCCCGGACATCCGGCTCCGGCAAGGAAGCGCGGGTGACGGGGTTGCGCTCTGGCCAGATGACGCTCTGGCCAGATGACACTCTGGCCAGATGACACTCTGGCCAGATGACGCTCTGGCTAGATGACGCTCTGGCTAGATGACGGGACTTACCTGCGTTCGGCCATCCACACCGAGACGTGTGCGGGCTCTAGGGCGTTCTGCACGACACTGGCCAGGTCATCCCGGACCGAGTCCAGGTCCACGGCGTCCTTCAGGCGGGCCGCGAAGGCCGCCACCATCTGGTCGGCGTCGTACCGGGCCCGGTTGAACTTCCGGTCTACGACCCGCTGCACCCGGCGTCGCAACGGATTGAACAGCGCGGCGACCGCCAGGGTCGAGGCGGCCACCGCGACCGGTGACTTGACCGCGAGCACCTGAGTGGCCAGCAGCACCAGGCCCGCATATATCCCCACCAAGAGCCCGGTCACGAGTGCGTAAGCCAGCGTCCGCGAGATGATCCGGTCGATCTCATACAACCGGTACCGCAGGATCGCGACGCTAATCGAGACGGGCAGGGCGAAGGTCGCGAAGAACGAGGCGATATCCAAGGTGAGCACGACCGGGCTGGAACTGAAACCGAACCCGAAGGTCCCGACCAGGCCGAGAACGGTGGCCACGCTCCCGCTCATCAGCCACTTGAGCTGTTGCCTGCGCTCCCCGGCTGCCCGCCGCCAGCTGCTGACCTGCCGGGCGACGAACGCTATCCAGAACACGGGCAACGTCAGGGTGACGGCATGCGCCGCCCAGGTCAGCGCCGCGGGCGGGTTGGGGTGGCTGATCATCTGGCCAGCGCCGTCCACCACGAGCGGCTGAGCGGCCACTTCCCACGCGGTCACGGCCAGGAGGCCGAAGGCCAACAGGCCTGCGTCCGCTACGTAAGCCCACAGGACTATCCGCCAGCGCCGCGTCAGGCGGCCATCGGGAAACAGCAGGATAACCAGCGGAAGTACCAGGAACTGCGCGGTTCCCCACAACGCCTGGTCCACCACGACCGCGGCCGGACCGAACGGCAGGCCTCCGTGGTGGAAGTGGTAGTCGAAGACCGCATAGCGCGAGGCGTCGACGTAGAAGGTGCCCAGCACGCCGAGGCCGATCAGAATCCAGCCGATGGGATTTCCCGGCTGGCGCCGGGCCACCACCACTCCCGGCAAGGCGAATCCCGCGAAGGAGAGCAGAACTTCCCATCCATCGGAAACGTCGCGGGCTGGCCAGGCCAGCGGCACGTAGAGAACGGTCAGCGCGAGCGCCAGGGTACCCAGAATGACCGCCGTGACCGGAGGTGCCAGGCGCAGGCGGCGAGCACGCTCTGCCACGTGTGCCTGCCCAGCGGCCGACCGCGCCTCAGCCATGGAGCAAACGCTACGCCCGGAGCGTTCCGGGAACGTTACCGCTCGGCACGGCTCGCGCCGCTTGACTTCAAGTGCTTGAAGTCTGCCAGGCTGCTGATATGACGGAGACACAGGTGCGAGCACTGAGCATTCAGCAGGTAGCGCAGCGGACGGGGTTCAGCGAACCCACGTTGCGCTACTACGAGCAGGTAGGCCTGTTCGGCCCGGTGGAGCGCGATGAGTCAAGCGGCCATCGCCGCTACTCCCCCGGCCTGGTGGAGACGATCGAGTCGCTCGCTTGCCTGCGGACGAGCGGGATGTCGATCGAGGACATGCGCCGCTACCTGGAAATGCTGCCGCAAGGGCGCGGAGCCGCGGCCGGCCTGCGCGAATTGTTCGCCCGCCACGCCGACCGGATCGCCGGCGACATCGCCCGACTGGAGGCGCGCCGGCGCTACCTGGAAGCCAAGGCTGGCCTGTGGGCGGCCCGCGAACGCGGGGACGCCAGCGCGGAGGCGGCAGCAGTGGAAGCCGTCATGCGAGCGGTTCAGGGTCTGCGGTGACCGCCCCGCTCGTACTGGTCACGGGCGGCTCGGGCTTCGTGGGCGCGCACGTCATCGTCGAGTTGCTCGAGAGGGGGCTGGCCGTACGCACTACCGTCCGTTCGGCCCAAAAAGAAAAAGACGTGCGGGGGATGGTCGGTCAGGGTGGAGCGGACCCGGGCCGCCGCCTGTCGTTCGCGGTGGCCGACCTGACCAGGGACGAGGGCTGGGACGATGCCGTCGCGGGCTGTGAGTATGTTCTGCACGTCGCCTCACCGTTCCCATCCGTGTCGCCGCGGCACGATGAGGAGGTGATCGGGCAGGCCCGCGACGGCGTCCTGCGGGTCCTGCGGGCCGCGCGAGACGCGGGAGTCCGGCGGGTCGTGCTCACGTCGTCTTTCGCGGCCATCGGGTACAGCCCCAAGCCGGCTGGCGCGGCCTACACCGAGGACGACTGGACCAGCCCGGACCAACCAGGCCTGAGCGCCTACGTGCGGTCCAAGACGATCGCCGAGCGAGCTGCCTGGGACTTCATGGCCCGGGAAGGCGGGTCGCTGGAGCTGGCCGTGATCAATCCGGTCGGAATCTTCGGGCCGGTGCTCGGCCGCGACTACTCCAGCTCCATCGAGTTGGTGCGGCGTCTGCTCGACGGCTCCATGCCAGTAGTGCCGCGCCTGTTTTTCGGTGTCGTTGACGTCCGCGACGTCGCCGTGCTGCACGTCGTGGCCATGACGAGCCCGGCGGCAGCGGGAGAGCGGTTCCTCGCCGCCGCGGGTGAGCAGTACGGGCTGCCCGCCATGGCCCGGTTGTTTCGCGAACAGCTCGGCGCGGCGGGGCGCCAGGTCCCGAGCCGGGTGATCCCGGACTGGGCCGTCAGGTTCGGCGGTCGTTTCAGCGGGCCGCTGCGGGCCGTGGCGCCGGAGGTCGGAAAGCGTAAGACGTTCTCGAACGCGAAGGCGCGAGAGGTGCTGGGCTGGCAACCACGATCGAACGAGGAAGCCGTCCTGGCGACCGCGCGGAGCTTGCTTGGCCTCGGGCTGGCAAGAGGGCGAGAGGCGTCCTGACGGGTCGCGTTGCGAGGGTCTGCGATTAGGAAGCTGTTGGGGCTGGTTGATCGTATAGTGACTGCCATGTCAGCCCCGGACGCGCCAGTGACTTCGATTGCCGAAGCGATAAGCCGCATGGAGGCGATTGAGGCAGCGCTTCCTGCCGCCGACGGGATCGCGTGTTTCAACCGCATGTACCTGGACGTGACCAGGCAGGTGAACAGCCAGCTCAGCCAAGGCTTTTTCGCCGACCCCACGTTCATGACGCAGCTCGACGTGACCTTCGCCAACCTGTACTTCGCGGCGGCCGGTAACGCAAGTGACCCGGCGAACGTGCCGCTGGCCTGGCGCCCGCTGGCGGAGCAGCGCGCCGCGGCGGGCATCGAGCCGGTCCAGTTCGCGCTGGCGGGCATGAACGCCCACATCAACCACGACCTGCCGCTGGCGATGGTCAGCACCTGCACGGCCCTGGCCACCTCACCCGAGGCCGGCTCGCATCTGGCTGACTACCAGAAGGTGGACCAGCTGCTAGATGCCGCCGAGCAGTCCGTCCGGCAATCGTTCGAATCCGCACCCGAACTGGCCGTCGACCACCACGTGAGCGCAGTGGCCAACTTGATCGCCAACTGGAGCATCAACAGCGCCCGGGACCTGGCGTGGACCAACTGCCTGCTGCTGTGGGAGGTCCGTGATATCCCGGTCGCGCGCGGGCTGGTGCTGGACAGCCTGGCTGGCTCGGCGGCAGCGGCAAGCCGGATGCTGCTGGTCGCAGTCTGACGCCGTCGTGCGCTCATCAGCTTGTGGCGGCATCGTATCAAGATGGGCGACGGCTGCTCCGTTACGGCAAGGAGGTCCTTGCCCGTGGAGAGGCCAACAATGCCAGATACGCTGCGAGATTCAGTCGCCGATGAGGCCCAGGCAATACTGCTCAACGTCGTACACACCGTTTATCAGCATGACACTTACGTGGATGTCGCGACTGGGACCTACGATATGGACTGCTCGGGTTACGTAGGGTACGTCCTTCAGCGCATCGCGCCACGGCATTACCCGACGATCCCCTCCGACAGCGCAGCCGGCCGGCCGCTGGCATTTGACTTCTATGATCGTTTCAGCGAGTTGCCTCAAGAAGGAGCAGACGGGTGGCGGCCCGTGCAGCCTATTGCGGACGCACGCCGCGGCGACATCGTGGCCTGGCGATCGGACCTGATCGAGCCGGGCGAGAATACTGGGCACGTCTTTATCGTCGTGGCCGATCCGGAAATCTTCGACGACGGCGTGGTCTCGATTCTTGCCTACGACTCAAGCAATATCCGCCACTACGACGATACCCGCGGGCAGGAAGGTAACTCACCAGCTACGGGTGTCGGATCCGGGCGGATTCATTTCCGTCCCGGCGACTCCGGCTGGCAATTCCAGTTCGGTCCGGGCGATCGTTACCATGAATGCCCGATTGCGGTCGGGCGGATCACGCCATTGAGCGGATAGCTTTCTTGAGGTCGAGGCAGGCCGGGTGCGAGCAAGGCGTCATGTCACGCGTCCCGGCGCCGCACGACGAAGAACGTAACCGCGATCAGCACGGCGGCGAGGGCCACGAAGATGCCGGTCTCGATGAACTGGAACGGCCAGAACCGGTACCCCGGCTGATAGGTCACGAACGAGCGGTAGCCGAGGCGCGCCAGGCAGGTGAGTGTGGAGCTCATCTGCTGACCCTGCTGGCATGAGGCGGGGAAGGTGGCCCCTGGGAACTGCTGTAGGGTCCCGGGGTTAGCGATCAGGTTGGTAGTGAGCTGGCCGCCGGGCAGCACCACACCCTGCGCGAGCTGCCAGGACCCCGCCGTCGGAGTGAAGCTCTGGGTCACGCTGTGGATAGTGGTGACGGCGGGCATGAAGTGCATCCGCGCCCAGTACGTGATCACCAGGCGAACCGCGAGGAACACGCCGGCGGTTGCCGCGAGGGCCGGCAGCGACCGGCCGATCAGCGTCCCGGCGGCGATCCCGAGCGCCACCGCGAATACCGCGTACCCGATCGGGACGATGCCCTGCAGGTCGAAGTAACCCTGCTGGAACTGGTTCTGGTAGAGCGCGTTCAGCGGCGCGTACCACCAGGTGACAAGCCCCGCGACCGCGCCGCCGAAGACCGCGCCCGCGAGCAGCAGCCAGCCGGTCTTGACGGACAGCCAGTGCCATCGGGTGACCGACTGCGTCCACGCGAACTGCACGGTCCCGGTCTCCCGCTCCCCGGCCACAGCCGAGCTGCCCCAGAACATCCCGAACAGGAGCGGAACGGCGAGTGTGAGTATGGTCAGCGTGTATACCGGGCCGTTCACCGGACCGGTAGTCAGCGACACGATCTGCGAGAGGTTGCCGCAGGTCCGGTCTTTGGCGCAGCTGGCAAGCGCGGTGTGCCAGTGCGTGGCGTCCTGCAGGCCGGTGATCAGGAACAGGACGGCCAAGACGGCGAGGATAGCGCCCGCGATGGCGGCGCTGACGCGGTACTGGCGCCAGATGACCCAGGTCATCACTTACCTCCCGCAGCGGTCAGCTCCGCGATCGGCGGAGCGGCGTCGGCGCCCATGTAGCCGAGCACCAGATCCTCCAGGCTCACATCCTCGGCTTCCCACTCCGGGTCGGCGACCGGACCGTTCAGCCGTACGAGCATCGTCGTCTGGCGGGCGGTCCGTTCGGTCTGCACGACGGTGTGATCCCGTTCGATCGCCGTCGTGTCCTTCCGCGGGCCGACGAGCACCCGGTGCTCCGCGAGCAAGTCCTCGATGTCTCCGCAGAGCTGGACGCGGGAGGACGCGAGCAGGACGAGGTGGTCGCAGACCCGCTCGATGTCCGCGACCAGATGCGAGGACAGCACGACGGTCAGCCCGCCCTCGGCCACCGCGTCGGCGAGGGTGCCGAGAAAGTGCCGCCGGGCGAGCGGGTCGAGCGCGGCGACCGGCTCGTCGAGCAGCAGGACCCGCGGTCGCTTGGCCAGCGTGAGCGCCAGCGCCACCTGGGCACGCTGGCCCCCGGACAGCATGCCCACGGCCGTGTCCAGCGGGATGTTCAGCCCGCGCAGCCGGTCCCTGACCGACTGGCCATCCCACCGGGGGTTCATGTGCGCGCCAATGCCGATGTGAGTCTCGGCGGACATCCGCCGGTACAGCGGGATCTCCTGGGCGAGGAACCCGATCTCCGCGAGGAAGGCCGGGTCCTGGCGCGGCGTGCTGCCGAGGATGGCGGCCTCGCCACTGGTCGGGCTGGCCAGCCCGACCAGCAGGCGGAGCAGCGTGGTCTTGCCTGCGCCGTTCGGCCCGACGAGAGCGGATATCCGTCCCTCGGGGATTGTGATGTCGCATTCGGACAAGGCGGTGATGCGTCGGTACCGCTTGGTCAGCCCGCGGGTTTCGATGGCGGTCGTCAAGCGATCTCCTCCTCGTTCGCCGCGTGCAGCGTGACGCGCAGCAGCGATTCGATCGATTCGTCGTCAAGCCCCGCGGTGCGTGCCTCGCGCACCCAGCGGGCCAGGCTGCGGCCGAGCCGCGCGTGAGTGCCGGGCGGCGGGCCGTCCGGCCGTCTGGTCACGAACGTGCCGCGGCCCGCCGCGGCCGTCACCAGGCCCTCGCGTTCCAGGTCGCGGTAGGCCTTGAGCACCGTGTTCGGATTGATGGCGGTGGCGGCGACCACCTCGCGGACCGACGGGAGCTGGTCGCCCACGTCGAGCACGCCCATGCGGAGCGCCTGGCGCACCTGCTGCACGATCTGCAGGTACGGAGGTGCCGCCGATCGCCCGTCCACCCGGAACCGAATCACCGTCTCATCCTCAGTGTTCTAGGCTGCTAAGACACTAAGCCATCGGCATCGCCCTCGTCAACCGGGACAGGAGCCATCCTGGCTGGGACGAGACAGGAGCCATCCTGGCTGGGATGAGTCTCCGGAACGAAGGCTCGTATGCTGGCACCGTGCATCTCGGCCTTGTCGCTATCGTGGTCCGCGAGTACGACCCCGCTATCAGCTTCTTCGTAGACGTCTTGGGCTTCGAGCTCGTGGAGGACTCCCCGTCCCTGACAAACGAAGGGCGTCCCAAGCGGTGGGTAGTAGTCCGCCCGCCAGGTGCGGAGACCGGCCTGCTGCTCGCGCGGGCTGACGGGGAAGATCAAGCCGCTTTCATCGGACGGCAGGCCGCTGGCCGCGTTGGTTTCTTCCTTCACGTCGAGGATTTCGACGCTGCATACGCGCGGATGGCATCCAGAGGTGTGGAGTTTCTCACGGCACCGCGCACCGAACCCTACGGCCGCGTCGCTGTGTTCCTCGACATCTCCGGCAACAAATGGGACCTTCTCGGTCCCGCGGCGGCGTAGGCGGCGCGGGGCCGACGTGTGGCCGCGGCCGCGTAGGCGGCGCGGACCGCGTAGGCGGCGCCCGGCCGCGTGGCGGCGCGCGGCCTCCGATGGCCATCGACCTTGAGCGCTGAGCGCATCATTGCTGGCCAGCGACGGTCTTGCCGAACAGCCAGAGCGCTATGACGATCGCAACGATGTTGCGGGGGTCCCCTCGTCGTGATCTCAGTTGCTCGAGGCTGGCCGGGCGATGTGGCCGGTGTGGGTGTCAGGTCCGCCTGGATCGGTGAGCGGGCGTGTCCAGGTGAGCAGGTAACGTCCCATGAGCAGATGGCGGATGCGGGCGCCGGGAAGGATCTCGCGGGCAGCCTGACGGAGCTGGCGGAATGTGTCCTGGGGCGGCCATGCCTGCGGGGCGGTATGTTCCCATTTGCCGTGCAACCGGTTGGCGGCACCGCGCGAGATGAACGCGGTCACGGCCCATGGCCAGTCGCGCCACTCGGTGCGGGTGACTCCCGCGATCGCCAGTGTTCCGCCGGGTCGCACCAGCTGGCTCAGGCGGCGCAGCGCTGCCCGGGCATCGGGCAGGTGGTGGAGCGCGGCGTTGGAGACCACGGCATCGAATGGCTCTCGTTCTAGCGGGTAGGTCAGGACGTCGCCATGGCACCATGTCACTGCCGCGTCCGGGAACCGGGCGCGGGCCCGGCCGAGCACCGGGGCATCGGTATCGATGGCGACCACGAGCGGGACGCGCCGCGCGAGGCGGGCGGCGAGGAAACCGTCGCCGCAGCCCACGTCGAGGACGGCCGCGGCCGTGGCGGGAACACGGGCGGCCAGCCTCGCGTCGTAATGAATATTGGCGTTCCACACTCCGTCCATGCGGCCCAGTCTGCCCGTCCGTACCTGTGACGCTCGCGGGTATCGGCGTTGTCACGGCTACCCCAGGTAATTTTGCATGCTTCCGCGATGACCCGGATCATTCGCCAGCGCCCTGCGCCTGCTGGACCGCGGCCGGCTCATTCGACCTTGCGCAGCGTCACTTCCATCGATGCGGTCCAGCTCACGCCGTCAGCGCTGGACTCGTGGCGGGCGACCTGGGTCATGCCGCCGTCGGTCATCGTTACGGTGCAGCGCGTCCGGTCTCCGATCCACCTGATCACGTCGCCCTCGATCTCCAGTCGCGAGCGATGGACGTTGCCGAAGCTGTCGTAGAACGTGGAACGGTACGCCTCGCCGTCAACGCCGATGATCTCGACGCCGCCGACGCTCGTTTCGCCGATCTTCCCGAAGGCCGAGTGCACGACGAAGAACCCGCCAGGCACCCACTCGTACACGTCGCTGGTGAGGATCGGAACCGGCGGGATCTCGGCGGTCCCGGTCGTGTGGCCTTCGTTGATCCACTTCCCGATGAGGACCGCAAGCGCTTGGTGGCGGCTGTCGCCGACGGGCGCTGTCCGGTCGGTGTTCTCAACCCCTGCGGCGACGTTGACGACGCGAGCGGACTCGGTGGTATGAGACATCAGAACTCCTTCCGAGGTGTTGTCAGGAACGACCCACCATAGAGTCGGAGCCGCCACGACCGCCTCGACATCCCGGCGAACAAACTTCCCACCGCACTTCCCACCGCAGGGAGGAGGCAACGTGCCCCTGGCTCCAGGCGGCCGCGATGCATGGCGGGGAGCGTCATCCGATATTCACATCGGCCACACACTCAGCATCGCTCAAGCTCTGCATGGCCACGCGCTCACCTGCCGCGCTCCGGGCGGGTGGGATGACCGGGCGGTTATGGCGATCTCGATCAGGGCAGCGTGTGCAGCGGCTCGACCTTGAGCGGGCTTGCCGTGGACTACTCGGCGGGCGCGGTTATCTGCACCTGGCAGCCGCGGTCTGCGGCTGAGGCGATAGCGTGCGGCCATGGACCACGCCAGACTCGGCCGGACCGGCCTGCAGGTCTCCAGGCTCTGCCTGGGGACGATGACCTTCGGACTGCAATCCGATGAGAGCACCGCCGTCGCTATTCTCGACCGGGCCGCCGAGGGCGGCGTCGACTTCCTCGATACGTCGGACGCTTACCCTCTGGGCGGGGACCTGAGCACCAGGGGAATCACCGAGGAGATCCTCGGCCGATGGCTGAGGGGAAAGCGGGACCGCTTCATAGTCGCCACCAAGTGCTTCGCCCCGACCGGCCCGGCACCCTTTGACGCGGGCAATTCCCGCAAGCACATCATGGCCGCCGTCGATGCCTCCCTCAGGCGCCTGCAGACTGACTACATCGACTTGTACCAGTTGCACGGATATGACCCAGCGACGCCGATCGATGAGACCCTAAGCGCCCTGGATGACCTCGTCCACCAGGGAAAAGTTCGTTACACCGGCTGCTCGAACTTCCTGACCTACCAGCTGGTGCGGGCGATCGGCCGCAGCGAGACGCTCCGCCTGGCCCGCTTCGATTCCGTCCAGCCCCGCTATAACCTGCTCTTCCGCCAGATCGAACGGGAGATGCTCCCGTTCTGCGGCGAGGAGGGCGTCGGCGTCATTCCCTACAACCCGATCGCCGGAGGCCTGCTGTCCGGCAAGCACTCCCGCTCCGCGCCGCCCACCGAGGGCACTCGCTTTACTCTCGGCAACGCCGCCGGAAACTACCAGGACCGCTACTGGCACGACCGCGAATTCGACACGGTCGACGAACTCCGCCAGCTCGCCGACCAAGCCGGGGTGAACCTGGTCACCCTCTCGGTCGCATGGGTGCTAGCGAACAAGGCCATCACGGCGCCCATCATCGGAGCCAGCCGCCCCGAACAGCTCGACTCGAGCCTGGCCGCAGCCGAACTCGTACTCGACGACGACCTCAAACAACAGCTAGACGACCACACCCACCAGTACCGCATGGGAGACGCACCCCGGTAACCACGCCCTTGGGGCTGTACGCCCTTTTGCCGCTGGTGCCCACGTAGTGCAGATACAACGTCAGCTTGGTTAGGGTTTGTGATGAGGGTCGGCCGAGTCTCCGCTTTGTGACTAACGGCCCGGCTGACCGGATGGCGACTGTTCGCTTGTGAGGAAGTGGTGACCCGATGGCATTGACGACGCAGACAATGACCGACGAACAGCGCAAGTCCGTTGCTATCGAGTACCTGAAGGCGTTCGACAACGGCGGGACCACGTCGACCGGCGGCAGCATCCTGGACCTGTTCGCTGACGACGCCCAGGTCTGCTTCCCCAAGTGGGGACTGGCGACGGGCAAGGAGAAGATCGGCCAGCTCTTTGGCGATGTCGGCGGCACGATCAAATCGATCGTCCACCACTACTCCTACTTCAACTGGGTGTTCGCAGGCGACGTGGTGGTATGCGAGGGCACTAGCCACGGAGAGCACCGCGACGGACCATGGCGGGCAGGGGTCCCCGAATGGGCAGCCGGGCGATGGTGCGATGTCTTCGAGATCCGCGACTGGAAGATCCAGCGCTGCTTCATCTACCTCGACCCCGACTACGCGGGCAAAGACACCCAGCGCTACCCGTGGCTAAACGGCCAGGACGAAGGGTGACGGAGATGCGATGCCGGCGTTCCCGAAGAACCATCGTGACGGGAAGGTTGTCAAGCTGGCCGGGCTGAAATGGCGCGGCGCGGCTGAAACGGCGCGGCGCGGCTGACCGAAGCGGCCGACGGGTGGCCGGGCCGGGGCTGGGTGCCGGGCTGGGGGGTTCGCGGGCATTGCGGATGAGTTACGGTCTCCTGCATGGTGGTCCCCGTCCGCGCCGTGATACCTGTGCGGATGCCGATGCGGAAGCGCCCCGTGTTGCGCCTCCTGCTGATCTTGGATAATCCGAGCTATGCGGAAGATTGAGCGCAAGGCGACAATAGAGTACCAAATACTCCACTGAAGCCGAATCCTCCACAATAAACTGCCGTTAGGGCGAACTAGTGATCGAACGGCGTGACGGGTGAGGGTAACGGGGCCGTGAGGTCTTGAGGGGCCACCGGAGGCGGACGGACGGGGCCGGCCCGGGCGGCAGGGCTTGGGCGGGCAGGGCCTGCGGCTGGGGCGGGCAGGGCCTGGGGCGGGCAGGGCCTGGGGCGGGCAGGGCCTGCGGCTGGGGCGGGCAGGGCATGCGGCGGAAACGGGTCGGCGCACGGTTATGGGGCACCCGCAGTACGTTTCCCCGCGTTTCCGCAGGAACGTCGGCTTAGTCGGACGCTGATAGTGGCTAGTCGCTGGTCGCGCCGGTCATCTCAGCCTCGAATAGGTGCGCCTAAGAACGCCAGCCGACTGATCAAGTCATTCCGTCGCCGATGCAAATGAAACCCGCGGCCGCAGCCATCGCCCTACTCTCGCCGTCAGCGAGCTGCCGCTGAGCCTGGCTCAATGCCATGGCAGCTCCCTGCCCAGCTACCAGTTGCTGGTGGAAAGCGATCATCAACGGGGCGGTTTCCACATCAGGAATGGGCACTACGGATGCGATGAGCTGCTGGGTACCAAGCGACAGCAGGGTCGCGCTGAATCCGAGCAGCTCATCACCGGTGCATACCACTGGTCGGCCGCTGTCGCATGCCGCGAGGACGACCATCGAGGCCACTCGGTCTAGCCGTTCCAGGTCATAGACGGTGAGTGGCCCATCAGCGAGCCTCAACGAAGAGAACAGGGGGTTGTCCGCCCGGACGCGCCCGTGTGCCGCCAGGTGCACCATGTCCGCTTGGTGCAGGGCCGCCGTTACGGCTTGCACCGTCGCGGCGGAACCGTGGAGGGCTGTTGTCCGGTGGATGGCGGCCACGGCCTCGGCCTCATCGCGTGCGCCTGGCAGGCCAGGCCCGGCCGCGACAATGACTTGACGTCCCTCCGGCGGCTTCCGGCAGTGGGCGGCGTACCACAATGCCGCGGACGGCGCCACCGTGACGGGGCGGCCCATGCATGATCGCAGGACTGACCATGGGAGCGACTGAAGCGGGCCCGTCGGGATCACGACCAGCGCCCTGCCGTCGATCTGGCCCGCGAGCGAATCGAGCAAGGTGGTATCCAGTCGCGCGGCGACGTAGCGGACCATCGTGACGGCTGCGGCCCTGCTGACCTCGCTGACGTGGTGGCGAGCCAGCCTGCGCAAGGCGAACGCACTGTGATCTATGAGATTCCGCAGCGGGTCAAGCGCGCCGACGTGCTGCAGCCGCGCCCGGCCGTCCACTACCGTCACCGCATGCAACTCGCCGTCAAGTGAGATGAACTCGACCAGTGCGGCCTCTCCCAGCGCGGCGGCGAGGTCGGCCACTGAGACTGCCGGAGGAGGGTCTGCGGTCCCGCTGTGCGGCTGCCGCCGGAAATGGTCACGGATCTGGCGTTCGAGTGCGGCCTGGCGACTCACCAGGTCGCCGCTGGGGCGGCCCGCGTGCCGCAGTTCCTCGATCTTGGCGACGGTCACTCGGAGGCGGCCCATTGCGGCTGCGAACTCTGAGTCTTCGGGCGGGCGGGCGGGGCGTGACAGCAAATGACGGGCGCGGCCCTCTTCCGCCCACGCCAGGACGCGGTCGGCTTTCCCGCTGGTGATCGCGATACGCAGGCCCAGGGCAGCCAGCTCGCTCCGGTGTCCTGCGGCGTAGGCACGCAGGTCGGTCGCGGCCAGGGTGGCCCGATATTCGTCGAGGACACGCAGCCCGCTGCGAGCAGCACCGACGGCGCCGCGAGCGTTTCCGTTCGCGTGCCGTATCAGCGCCTCGGCGTACCATGCGCGGCTTCGCAGCAAGGCTGGTCCCCGCCTGCGGCCCTGGCTGACCTGTCCCAGGAGCCGGCAGCCCTCGCTTTTCCTGCCGTGACCGAGGGCGAGCTGGCCTGCGAGCAGCCGTGCCTCCAACGCCGCTACGGCCCAGCCGGTGGCCGTCAAAGCATCCGCGGCCTGCTCGAACTGCCGCGCGGTGACCAACGATGGGCCGTTCTCGCTTAGTCGCGATGACAGCAAAACGAACCGGGCCAGCGCGGCCCAGTGCGGACGCTGCTGGCGGGCGAATTCACTGACCGCGCGCCGCGCTTGATTCACCGCATAGGCGCTGTCGCCGTCGAGGGCGGCGGCCCGGGCGAGTATCAGCCGTGCCTCGGGAAGCGCGATCTGCTGCCCCTCGCGCTCGATCTGCCGTACGGCTTGTTCACCGGTTTGCCTGGCCTCTGACAGCAGCCGCACTGACAAGAGAAGTTCGCTGCGGTCGGCGAGAATGAATCCCAACCGTGAGCCGAGCGCCCGGAACCGCTGCTCCGCCGTGTCGAGATGGCTGAGCGCCGCCGGCACGTCCCCGCGCAGGGTTTCGATCCAGCCGAGGTTCTGCTGCACGAATCCGGCTGAAAGCCCCAGATCGTGCTGATCGCAGAGGCCTTCAGCCTCCCGCAGGTCTCTCACCGCGGCCGTGAACTCGTTCTGGTAGCCGTAGATGACCGCCCGGTTGCCCAGCACCCGCTGGACCCAGACATGATCGCCTGCCCGGCGAAGCGCCGGCAGTGCCCGACGGGAGCTGACGAGCGCCTCATCGACTCGGCCGAGGAGCTGCAAGATTGCGCCGCGCTGCGCCTCAGCGCGGGCACGTTCGACGCCGTCGAGGTCTAGCACAGCTGCGTCGATTTCACGCAGCGCCTGTCGTGACCGGCCTTGCCCGTTCAGCACGTAGGCGAGCGTCATCCGCGCCTCCGCGGCCAGGCTGGGCGACCGGGCGCGGCGGCCCAGCGTAACCGCCGCGCGCAAGTGCCGCATCGCGGTGGCGGCGTTGTCTATATGCAAGGCGGCGAGCCCCTGAGCCCGTTCAGCGATAGCGGCCGCGACGATGTCGTGATCGGCCTTCGCTTGCGCGGACACAGCGGCGGCGAGCGTGGCCGACTGGCCTGGGTCTGCCTCAGCCAGCCGGAGTGCCTCACGTGCCTGGTCGGTCAGGGTGGTGATCATATATAGGCGAGTAACCCACAGCACGGGCGGGTTGTCGAGTGAAAAAGGTCCCCAAACCAGCGCAGGATGTATCAGATGCTCTCCCTACCGCCTCCGGGAAGGTTGAGCGGAAATCCTCACGGTTGTGACGAGAGGCCAGGGCGATGAAACAGGGCGTAATCGAGGAATACGAGGACAACCAGCTCGTAGTAGCTATAGCCGATCTCGCGGCGGTCCGCGGCGCGCTGGGAAGCTTCCCGGTTGGCCGGGAGGAACGCCACGAACGGCTTGGCCTCGCGCTTCTTACGCTGCAGGACGTTGAAGCCGCGGCGAGGAAGCTAAACGAGGACGATAGCGGGCTGGCGGCGCGCGTCACCGAAGCGAAGCAGCTCCCGGGCTCGCCGAAGGGGATCGAGCCCACCGAACTCGATCTTCTCATCTTCTGGCTACGCGAACACTTCCGGTCCGCCTACGACGGCTGGGTTCCGACCATCGGGAAGAACCGCGTGATCGACCCCGTGCGAGGACTGCCCTACGTAGGTGGCGGTGGTGAAGGCAACCCTCACTTTGGCGGCTTCGGCGATCCCAGCTCCGGCGTGAACGGCGAAACCATCGCCGTGACCCCGCTCCCCAGCGCGCCGCCACCGGGGTGGCCGCCGCGTCGCGCAGCCGAGCCCGGTCAGGGCGTGCGGGTCGGCGTGCTCGACACACAGCTTTACCCGGATGCGTGGCTCGCCGGAGGATACGTCGCGGCAGCTAAGGACATGCTCCCGGTTCCCGCCGCCGGAGATTCGCCATTCCCCGCATCGGCGGGGCACGCGACATTCATCGCTGGACTGATCCTACGCAGGGCCCCGGGCGCCGAGCTCGTCATCCGCCCGGTACTGAACGAGAAGGCAGTCGGAAGAGCCTGGGACGTGGCGAAGCACATGGCGGACTTCATCGGGTCTGGAGTCGACATCTTGAACCTGTCATTCGGCTGCTATACCGACGACGGCGAGCCGCCACTGGTTCTAGAAAGAGCGGTGAGCCTGGTCAGCGCCGAGATCCTGCTCGTGGCGGCCGCAGGGAATCACGGAGATATCGACGAGCTGAAAAAAGAGGGTGACCTGAAAGACGCATCCTGGGCTAGGGGTCTGACCCCGAGGACACCGGTGTGGCCTGCAGCCTTTGACGAGGTCATCGCGATAGGCGCCACGGATGCACCGTTCAGCCCGAAGACGCCGTGGATTGACTTGACGGCGCCGGGCGTGAATGTCGTAAGTACCTATCTGACCGGGGAGGTCAAGCTGGGCTCTCCCAAAGGACATCCAACGGCGAGTTTCAGCAACGGGTTTGCCTACTGGAACGGGACGTCATTTGCGGCCGCGAGTGTAAGCGGTGCCGTGGCGGCCAAGATCCGGCCCGGTCAGTGTGACGCCCGGCAGGCACTGGCGCGTATCCGTGAGGCATCCGAGGGTGATATCCACCCATTCGTGATGCCTGGAACGTGAGATCGGTTGGTCCTCACCTGTCCCCGCTGACCGCGGCGATCAGTGGTGTGACCACGACACCATGAGGAGCTGACGCAGATGTCCCAGCCGTGGTGGGAGGATGACGACGAACTCCTCGCTGCCCTCGGTGAGGCGTTCCGGCCCGAGCACCAGGTGCCCGCGGAATTCCTGGCCATGGGCAAGGCAACTTTCGCCTGGCGCGGCATCGACGCCGAACTCGCCACCCTCACCTATGACTCGGTCTTCGAAGGTGCGGGATCGACTGGCTCGCGCTCTGAGTCAGCGAGCCTGCGCACCCTGACATTCACAGCCGGGGAACTTACTCTTGAGATAGAGGTGACCGAAGACGCCCTTTTGGGACAGCTGGTGCCTCCCGGCCCGGGCCAAGTAGAGGTACGCACCGCAGATGGCGATGTGGTCACGGCTGTCATCGACCAAGTCGGTGGCTTTATTATCCGTCCTGTCCCACGAGGCTCATTCCGGCTTTGCTGCCACGCGACGAACGGCGCGAATCTGCTGACCAAGCCGTTCATGCTGCGCTGATGGCCTAGCTCGGCTAGCTGCTGCTCCCGCCGGTCACCTCGGTCCGGATCCGTGCCGCGATCTGGTTCGCCTCGTCCTCGGTGATCTCGGTGAACTCGTTTTCGAGATCACCGCGCTCGGCGGAGACCAGCGAGGAGCTATTCTTCCAGACCAGATTCCGGGTGAACGCTTCATCACGTAGGCCGCCCGCCTCCGTGTAGGTACGGCGAAATAGGCCCGCAGGGCGCTCACGACTGCTCAGATCGTTCACAACAGCGTAGTAAATGACTTTATCTGGCACCTAGGCCTCTTTCCGGGTAGTCGGGAATATCAGCCGCGCCGGGCGGGGCTGGAATCTCAGCGGATACCTTTCCCTGGAAGGCCTTAAGCACCATCTTCTCGAACTCGTCAGCCTTCTGCGTCCGGATCCGCTCGTAGGCATCGTGCGTTAGCTGCTTACCCTCGAAGCTGATGCGCGTGTGAAACTGCACCTCGAACCGCTGGCCGCTATCCGGCTCGATCCACTGGCTGTTGATGCCCTTGTACTGGTCATCGGACCAATAGTTCCTAAGTTTGTCCAGCTTAAAGCCTTGGTCCTTCAGACGTCCGATGTCAGCCCAGACGCCTTGCGTGTAGCGAGCCTCACGGTACTGAAAGGTATACCGGATCGTATCCGACACACTCGAGACGGATTCCTCTGCGGAGAAGCCAAACTCCTCCATCTTGTCGCAGACCTTCTCTCTGATGCGGTCTGGGCCTTTCAGGCGGTGCTCGAAGCCGATCAGGTGCCGATCAGGACCTTGGCTTTCTGTGGCGCGCATGGCTGGGGAGATCTTGTCTCGCTCGCGCTCGGCGATACGGTCGCATGCTCCTTCAACCTGGCTGTTATCGCCGCGGTCCAAGAACCTGTTGCCGTCTCCGCGCCAGGAACCCGGCGGATCGGCGGACCGGTCGACAGGCGGGCGTTCTTCGGGGGGCCACTTGCGCTGGTACTCAGTCCACATCCAGCGGGATTCCGCTGACTTCTGCTGCCACGTCTCCGCAGCGGCCTGCTCTCCGGCCGCGATGCGTCGCGCTGTGACGGACTCCTCCGCGGTAACCGCCACGCGCAGGTCGGCGTAATACTCGTGCCGGTACCGTGTTTCGGCCTCGGTGCCACCAGGCCCGGCGGGGCGACTACCGTCACCACTCTGGTCGGGCGGACGATCAGGTTGCTCATCCGGTGGCATCTCGGCGTCACCGGATCCGGTTGGATAGCTGCGGTTGTCGTTCTGGCCAGGTGGACGATCAGGGTCGTCGTCGGGTGGCATCTCGGCGTCATCGGGGCGGTCGGCTCCCACCGGACCTCACAGTTGGGCGCGAATAAGCGTCACTTGCTACAACGATGTCAACCGCGGGGCGGTTCAGGGGCGTGTATCGGTAGAAGGCCCGGCCTGGAGGACGTTCATGCCCTGACCCGGTGCGGTCGTTCGGCGGCGGCGATGACGGCTTCCGCGAGCACCAGGTCGATAGTGGTCAGGTGAGGTGCCTGCCGCGATAGGGCGGTCCAGTGACCGCGCCAGGTGCGCTCGAAGGAGCGGCAGTCCTCGTAACCGCGCGCGGCGATGCGGGCTACTAGGGCCAGTGACGCGGACATGGCAGGCAGGGCGGGCTGGGCCGGGATCTGCGTTACCGCCCGGCGGTACGGGGAGGCGGCCACCAGGCGCTTGGCGGAGGAGACGACGGAGGACGCGTCCTGCTCGGCCATGGCCAGGCCGGGGGTCTTGGGCGCGTCGAGCAGGTGCCTGGCCGCGGCCGCCCTGTTCTCTGGATCGAGTAGAGCTTGCGGAGCATGGGCGTACGGATCGTAAAGCGCTGGGCCGCACTGGGCTAGCGCGGCCTTCATGACGGCCGCCGCGGGATCCTCGTCCGGGTAGGCGGGGCCGGCGAGGAGCCGACTGCACAGGATCGCCGCGGCGGCCGGGGCGATGTGCCACAGCCGTTCGGCCGCTGGCAGGTCGTCCATCATGACCGGGCGCGCGGTGGCCAGGCCGGTGCTGATCAGGCCGGTCACGCACGCGGCGGAATCGAACCCGGCGTCGAGGAGGCTGGTCAGCGCCAGGCCGGGCTGGTGGCGAAGGACGGCCGAGCAGTATTTGCGGAGATCAGCCGGCGCGCCGGCGGCGATCAGGTCGGCGGCTAGGTGGATGACCCGCCATAGGCGGTCTACCTGGCGGGGCCGGACGGGCAAGTCCCGCTCCCCGGCCAGGAACCGGGACAGGGCGTTCTCTTCCAGATCCGTGCCGACCGGGATGCCTGGTGCGGCGCACGCATAGGAGTCCTGGGCGGGCCAGGCAGGCCAGTCCCCTGAGTCCTCGACGCGGAGCAGGATCCGGAGCGGGCCGGCCTCGCGTACCTCGGGTGGAAGCTTGACCACTCCGTCGGCCGGAACCGGCACGATGACCGGGGCGCGCCAGGGGGCACGGGCCAGGTACAGGGCCGCGGTCAGGCCGTCGGCCGGCGTGCGGTCGCGGATCGTCAGCTGACCGGAGCTGACCTCGGCGCCGGTGGCCAGCGGGGCGAGCGGCGCTGGCTCGCGGGGCGGCGGGAACTCGCGGGGCGGCAGGAACGTGCTCGGTTCGCCGGTGCCGGATACGTAGAGGTGGTCCCGGGCCCGGGTGCAGGCCACGAACAGGACGCAGCGTTCCCGCTGCAGGTCCTGGGCGTGCGCGGCGGGGTCCTCGGCAGCCGGGGTGACGGCGGCCGGGTCAGGGACCAGGCCCTGCTCGACGCCGATGACGGCGACGGCCTGGAATTCCAGGCCCTTCATCGCGTGCATGGTGCCGGCCCGGACGGCCTGGGTGCTGCCCCGGCCGTTCGGGGAGACCGTGGCGATGCCGGCGGCCTTCAGCGCCTCGCGAGCCTCGCGGACCAAGGTGGCGGACCGGGCCGTCACGCCGATGGCGTGGGCCTCGAGCCCGGCCGCGAGCCACGTGACGATTCGTTCGGTAAAATATTTGAATTCTTCTGTTCGGGTCGCCGTCACCTTTTGCTGCGGGCGCGAGCCGTGCATGGGCGAGCGATAGCCGAGCAGGGTGTCGACCTCGCCGTCGAGGCCGGTCACCGGCTCGGCGCCGAGCAGGGGAACGGACCAGGCCAGGATCTCCTGGGTGGTGCGGTAGTTCAGGGACAGGCGCCGGCTCCGGCCGCGGACGCTGATCTGCAGGCTGGCGAGGGAGACGCGGTTGTCGTAGACGCGCTGGTGCGGGTCGGCCGCGATGAACAGGTCGTCCGGGCCGGGCGCGACGGCGGCGCGGAGCAGGCGCCACTGGGAGGGGTGCAGGTCCTGGGCTTCGTCTACCAGGATGTGCTGGTAGAGCGGCTGGCGGAGCAGGTGGCTGGCTTCGTTGGCTAGTTGCAGGTGAGTGGTCTGGCTGGTGGCGGCCAGTTCGGCTGTGACCTGCTGGGCGACCTGCCAGACCAGGGTGCGCTGGGGCTTGCTGAGCGGTCGGCCGCGACCGATGCGCTGGCAGGTCAGGTAGGCCTGTTCGGTGGGCAGGTCCTGGGCCAGGATGACTTGCTCCCACTCGTTCTTGCCGAACGCGGGGGTGAGGTTTAGGCCTTTGCTGGCGGCGGCTTGCGCCCAGCGGGTGCGGAGCGTGCGCTCGTCGGCGATGACGGGGGTGCCGCGGGCCTGCTTGACGATGCGGTAGGCAAGGCGGTCGACGTTGAGGACCTCGATGTGCTGGCGGACCTGAGGGTCGCGGATCAGCAGGTCGAGCTGGGCGCTCAGGGCGTCGGCCAGGTTGCCGGCG
Source organism: uncultured Actinomycetota bacterium (assembly GCA_963844625.1). GTDB lineage: Bacteria > Actinomycetota > Actinomycetes > Streptosporangiales > Streptosporangiaceae > Palsa-504. The sequence continues at coordinate 54,760 of CAWJPF010000013.1, forward strand.
AAGGTGGTAACCAGGACTGGTTCGGCGCGTTCGGCTAGGAAGGCGGCGCGGTGCAGGACGGTCACCGTCTTGCCCGTGCCGGGGCCGCCGGTGACCTGAGCTGGGCCGGAGTAGCGAGGGTGGTAGGCGATCTGGCGCTGGTTCGGGTGCAGGAACGTGCGCCAGGCCGCGAATGGGTGGGCGAGGATTTGCTGCAGCTCCTCAGGGCCGGACACGAAGGTGACCTGGCCGGGGGCGCGCTCCATGGCGGAGACCAGGTCATCTGGATCCACTTGTCCGGGCGGTGCGGCGCCCTGGGTTACCTCGGTGAGGGCCTCGTCTACGGTCATGCCGCTGGCCAGGGCCTGGAGAGCGGCGTACTGGGGTTCGGGGAGCGCCGGCTGGAGGGTTTCCAGGTCGGTCTCACGGGCTAGGAGGCGGACCGTGGGGAGGAGGTGGGGGTCGACGCCCAGGCGGGTCAGGTCGGAGGTGGTGACGTCGGCGAAGAGGCGGGGGCGTTCGGGGTCGGCGGAGGTTTGCAGGGAGGGCCGGAGCTGGCTGATGGCTTTTTCGTCGCGGACTTCCAGGACGCCGACGGCGCGGTTGACGCTGAAGCGGCGACTGGTCACGTAGGCATCCGCCGTGCTCTGCGGCAGGATCGTGACCAGGCAGTACGTGTCTCCGGTGGCGGGCGCGAGTACGACAGCGCGCCAGCGGCCGTCCACCCTCATGATGCGGATCCGGTCGTCACGGCTGTGCGACGGCTTCTCCAGATGCAACCCTGGCTGAGAGTGCTTCGCGAACTTGGCGATCGCCTGGTCGACGGCGCGCTGGACGTGCTTGTCCAGCTTCGCGTATTCCGTCAGGAAGCCTTTTGAGATCGCCAGCCGAGCCACCGGTTCTGTCCTCCCCCTTGCCAACTGGTCCCATAGCTGGCTCTTGCCCCAGAGGGGCATGTTAGGCGGACTGGTGCCACCGGCGATGGCGAAAGAACGATTCCGGTGAGACAAATGTGTCCTGTGTCGCAGGGGTGGCGCGGTCCGGCCAGCCAGTGTCGTACTTCGAGCGGACCCCGTTCTCGTAACGATCCCGGAACGGCACCGGGATAACGTCTACTCATCCGGCCTGGAGGGAGAGCCCATGGACGCCGGCGGGTCGAGGAGAGGCGACGACCGTGGTCGCCGGCGGTGAGCGAGCCGGCGGGAAGCCGCTTATTACCGCATTGGCCTGGTCGGTAGGGGCGGTGAGCATTGCCGCGTTCGCTGCGGCGTGGGTCCTGGCCGTCCGTAACCGGGACCTGCTTGATATCTCCGCTCAGTTCAGCCCTGACCGGTTCATGGTCGCTTACCCGGTGGCCGGCGCGGTGCTGGCGTCGCGCAGGCGATCCAACCCCATCGGCTGGTTCCTGCTCGGCGTGGGCGTGGTGACGGCGGCTCGCGCGCTAGCCGGAGAATACGCTCTGTACGCGCTCGCCGGACGGTCCCATCCCGCGGCGGCGGTGTGGGCGGCGTGGTTCATCGGCTGGTCGCTCACGCTGCTGTTCCCCGGTGGCGTGATCACGTTCTTGCTGCTGTTGTTCCCCAACGGCCGGCCGCTAACGGCACGGTGGTGGGTGGTGGGCTGGCTCGCCGCCGGGCTGAGTGGCGTTTACCTGCTGATCATCTGGCTCGCGCCGGCTCCCGTCGAAGTGACCGGCCTGCCCAGCGTGCCCAACCCGACCGGCCTCGGGGGCTCGATCAACCTGCCGGCGGGCGGCTCGTTCGGCGTCTGGGCCCTCAGCGGGGTGTGCCTGCTGCTGGCGGCGGTGAGCCTGTTTGCCAGGTACCGGCGGTCCACTGGGGAGGAGCGGCTCCAGCTCAAATGGTTCGCCTACGCCGTGGTATTGAGCCTGGGCCTGCTGGCCGCGCTGCTGCCGGCAGCGGTCGCGAGCACGAGCGGGCAAGTGGCGTACGACGTCGCGATAGTGGCCGGTATCGGGCTGGCCCTGCCGGTGGCCATCGGCACCGCCATCTTGAAGTACCGGCTCTACGCGATCGACCGGATCATTTCCCGGACCGTCTCCTACGTCCTCGTGACCGGCGCGGTGGCTGGTGTCTACCTCGGCTGCGTCGCCCTGCTGACCAGGGTCTTGCCGGTCCGGGGGAGCGTCGGCATCGCGGTCGCAGTGCTGGCCGCGGCCGCGCTGTTCAACCCGCTGCGCCGGCGGGTCCAGGCCGCGGTCGCCCGGCGGTTCGACCGGGCCCGTTACGACGCCGAACGGGTGGTCACGCAGTTTTCCGTTCAGCTACGCGAAGAAGTCGATCTCGACGTGCTGGGCGCCGACCTGCTCGGCGTAGTGGACCACGTCCTGGCCCCGGCGCACCTGGCGCTGTGGCTGAGCGGCACCGTCAGCTCGTCAACCGCGCCTGGCACCGATCCTTCAGCGCCAGTTGAGGGCCGGCCCTAGCGACCTTTACCTACCACCCGTCGCCGGCTTCTAGTTACTTGCCTTGGAGCTATATCGGGGCCGATTTCGCATCCGGGCCTTCCGGCTCCGGGTCGCGATTCCGTTCCCCGTATTCCCGGGCTGAGCGAGTGACGTAGTCCAGTATCTCGGGTTCGAGGCGGTGCATTCCCCGCCGGTCGTACCAGCGGGTGATGGTGACGCCGAGCACAACCCAGAAGATGAGGCCGATCCCGGTGAGCAGCAGGCCGCGATCCAGGCCGGCGTCGCCCGCGGCATCGAAGTAGAGAATGGCCCGGACGCCGTCGAGGACCTGGCGCAAGGGTTCGAAGTTGGCCACGAACTGGAGCACCGGGGGGAGGGCCTGCAGCGGGATGGTGCCTCCGGATGATGCCAGTGCGAGATAGATGAAGGCCAGCATGGCCACGAGCTGGCCCAGGGTTCCGAGGGCAGCGAAAAGGGTTAGTGTTCCCAGCGCAATAACGATGGCAGCAAACGAGGTGAAGAGCCATAGTTCCCACACGTGGGGTGCGTCCAGGTTGGTGATCCCGACGGCCACTAGGAGCATGACAGCTGTGAGTACCGGAGAAAGTACCAGGGCCATGAGCCATTTGGCCAGGAGCGTCTGCCACCGGCTGATCCGGACGGGTGCTCGCTGCCGCCACTTCGGGCCGATCTCGGTGGTGGCGAAGCCAAGAGCTGAGTCCACCGTCGAGTTCACCAGGATCGCTCCCAGGAACCCGCACATGATCGACAGCAAAGAGATATAGAAGGCGCTGAGCCCGAGGGCCGAATGCGGGGGCAGCGGCCGGTAGGGCACCGAGGTCAGCGTGATGGGATCGGACCGCTGTGCTGTTGCGTTGGCTGTCGTCTGGCCGTGGGCAGGGAAAAGCGACGACAGTTTCTGGCCGATGTCCCGGGAGATCACGCCGATGGCGGGCGTGAGGACCCCGGTGGCCAGGCTTACGCCGATGGAGCCGGCCCGCCCGTTTGTCAGCAATTCAATGGCCGGGATCGGCGGGGCCGGCCCAGCCGGGCTTCCGGCACCGTACAGCGCCAGCACCGAGTTCGTGAACCCTGCGGGGATGACGATGGTGGCATAGCCGGCGCCCCGGTCCATGTCCGCCTGGGCCTGGGCCAGCGAGACCGAATCCAGGGACAGGTGGCCCGACACGCTCGGCGAATGGTCAAGGGCCGATACCACCTGCTGGCCCAGGTTGACGTGCTGCGAACCGACGGTAGTCCCCTGGTCCCCGTTCACCACGAGCACCGGCAGGCCCCGCAAACTTGCTACCGGATCGGCAACTGATCCGACGTAGATGACCGTTATCAAGGCGATAAGGATCGACGTGATGAGCAAAGGCGTGATCCATACCGCCCGTACCCGCAGTAGCTGCGCCGCGCGCATCCCGGGGGGGTCTCCCGGCTCCTCAGCTGGACCGTCGCTCACGTGTTCAGCCTCCCCCTTGGTGCAGTTCGCCTTTACTCGGGATCAGCCCGCACCTTCGACGGGGTCACCACCTCACGGTACGCCTGCTCATCGCGGTGCTGAGGGTGGCGGCGATGGTGGCAGCGAACCCGTCAAGAAGGAAGGCGAAGGCGACTGGTCGGTGTTCGGCAGGCTCCCTCGTATCACCGGGAATCAGGACGCCGAATGGCGGCGCCAGATAGCCCGCGCCTGCGACGACCTCACCGACGACCTGGCCCGCGGAGATTGGCCCGCTCCGCGGAACAACGCCGGGGAGATCGTCCTTCGTCTGGCCATTCACGATGCCTCAACCGGGGAGGATGAAAAGGAGGATATCGAGGATGAAGCGCACGATGCGCTTCCCAGGCACAGTCGCGACTACGACTGGGACCTCTGCTCCCGGTGACGACGCGAACGGGTACCTCAGGGTGGGCGACTTGCGACCGGCTGCGTGGTTTACGTACTTCGCCAACGTCGAGCCCCGCGACCCAGCAAGAGGCTTCCGCCGATGATGGATGGTCTTACCAGCCGAGTTGGCTGAGCCGGTTGTCGTCGATGCCGAAATAGTGAGCGATCTCGTGGATGACGGTCCGGCGGACTTGGCCAGCGACCTCCGGCCCGGTCCGGCAGGTAGCGCAGATCGCCTGGCGGAAGATGGTGATGCGGTCAGGCAGCACCCCCGCATACTGCGACGTGCGGCTGGTCAGCGGGATGCCCTCGTACAGCCCGAGCAGGCCGGGCGGTCCCGGGCCGTGCTCGACCGTCACCGCGACGTTGCGCATCAGCCGACCGAACTCCTCGGGCAGCTCGTCCAGCGCTGTGACCACCATTTCCTCGAAACGGTCCGGCTCGATCTCCACCACTAGCCCATTGTCCGCCGCTGGGTGGGCGGGCCAGCGCATTCAGCGTAGCGACCACGCCCGGAGGCCGGTCCGGGCTCACGTACCGGCAACAACGCGTCGTAGTAGCTGACCCTCGTTTCCTCGCACCCCTCGCCTACAGGATCGGGAAAGGGCCGCAGTCAGGGCAGCGCCGTTCGGCAGGCCTCTCCCGGGCCCTCGGTCCTCCTAGGATGAGTCCCGTGCTTGCTGGCCTGCCATCGGCAAGCGGGCATGCCGTCGGCCGACCGTCCGGGCATGCGGAGTACCGTCTGAGCCCATGACGTCGATCGCCTTGCTGATCATGGACCTGCAAGAGGGCGTGGTGGAGCGGTTCGCCGACGACAATAGCTACCTGCCCCGACTGGCCGGCGCGCTCAGTGCCGCCCGCGGCGCGGGGATCGGGGTCATCTACGTGACCGTCGCGTTCCGTCCCGGGTATCCCGAGGTCAGCGTGCGGAACAAGAGCTTTGCGGCGATCACCGGAACCGGCCGGTTCACCGAGAGCGACCCCGGCTCGCGCATTCATCCCGCCATCGCCCCGGCTCCCGGCGAGGTGATCGTCACCAAGCGGCGGGTATCCGCGTTCGCCGGCAGCGACCTGGACGTGGTGCTGCGGGCCGGCGGTACCGGCAGCCTCGTGCTGGCGGGCATCGCCACCAGCGGCGTGGTGCTATCCACCCTCCGCCAGGCCGCTGACCTCGACTACCGGCTCACCGTCCTGGCCGACGGCTGCCTCGATGCCGACCCCGAAGTACACAGGGTTCTCGTGGAAAAGGTGTTTCCCCGGCAGGCGAACGTCGTGTCCGTCGCCGACTGGACGGCGAGCCTGGACCAGGCAAGTCCGGCCGCGGATCGTCACTGAAGCCGTGCGGGGAGATACTCCGGCGCCGCTGACCGCCCTGGGGCGTAGAGAGCGGCACTAACCGTTGTTCGCATCGGTCACTGTGGCGCGGATCCGCTCTACGATCTGGTTGGCTTCGTCTTCGGTGACCTCGACGAACTCGTTTTGCAGGTCGCCGCGCTCGGCGGAGATTAGTGCCGGGCTGAATTCCCAGATGAGGTTCCGGGTGAATGCTTCGTCGGACCTGCCGCCATCTTCGGTATAGGTGCGCCGGAACACGCCCACCGGATGGTCACGGCTGCTCAAGTCATCCACGACGGCGTAGTACGTGACCTTATCTGGCATCTGCGCCTCTCTCTGGGTAGTCGGGAATGCCGTCGGCGCCGGGCGGAACCGGCACCTCGGCGGCGACTTTCTTCCGGAAGGCCTCCAGCACCACCTCCTCGAACTCATCGGGCTGCTGGATACGGAGCCGTTCGTAGGCGCCATGGGTGAGCTGCTCGGCCTCGAAGCTGATGCGGGTGTGAAACTGCACTTCGAACCGCTGGCCGGAAGCTCGCTCAATCCACTGGCTGTTGATGCCCTTGTACTGTTCATCGGACCAGGAATTCTTGAGCTTGTCCAGCTCAAAGCCCTGATCCTTCGGGCGCTCGATATCCATCCGGACGCCCTGAGTGAAGCCAGCACTCCGTCCACATCCACCGGGGCTCCCTGGCCGTCTCACCCCACTTCTCGCGCTTCGGTATCCGGGGCGGGCATCGACCGGAGCGGAAGGCAGACCGTAAACGTGCTTCCGCGGCCCTCGTCGCTTAACCGCGATCGTGCCGTGGTGTGCTTCCACGAAGGTCTTGGTTAGGGTAAGTCCCACCCGGTGCCCTGGACCGCCTGTTGCGTGGCGATCGCGGCGCGGGAGAAGCGCTCGAAGATCCGCTCCCCGTCGGCCCGGGAATGCCGGTACCGGTGTCGGCGACTGCATCAATCCGGCTTGGCCGGCCTCGTGCTTTTGTATCCCCAGACAGTCCGGGCTCCCTTCATTTAAATGACTTGGCTGATCCCGCGGTGGCGGATAGCTTTCCGCAGTGGATACCGGGGAGATCACGCAGCGCCTGACGCGCAGGTTCGGAGCCGGTGTCGAGGCCTGGTGCGCCGGGGTTCGGGCGCTGGCCAGGCAGACGGCCGAGCGCTGGTCACTCGTGCTGGGCGAGCAGTTCCCAGGTGGAGCCAGTTCGGTGGCGCTGCGCTGCACCCGGTCCGACGGCTCGCCCGCGGTGCTGAAGCTGAGTCCTGACCTGCCAGTTGTGTCCGAGCAGGTGGCGATGCTGACGGCGTTCGGCGCGAGCGGCAGGGTCCCGGCGGTGCTCGCCGCCGACGTGCAGGCAGGCGCGGTCCTGCTGGAGCTGATCGAGCCGGGCACCAGGGCCGATGAGCTGGCACCGCAGCCCTCCGCGCGGGAATGGGCCGGTCTTCTGCAGGCGCTGCACGCAGCCGCGGTGCCGCCCGGCGTCCCGCGTGACCTGCGCGGCCAGTGCGACGGGTTCTTCACCCGGATCGGGCGCAGGGCCGGGGATCCGGGCATAGGGCGGGTGGTAGGCACCGCGGATGTGGAACGGGGATATTCCCGGTGCCGGGTCCTGATCGCGTCACAGACGACGCGAGTGCTGCTGCATGGCGACCTGCACCTAGGCAACGTCCTGGACGGCGGCCGTTCACGCGGGCTGGTGGCGATCGACCCGAGGGCTTGCACCGGTGATCCGTGCTTCGACGCCGTCGACTACCTGCTGGACGGCGCGGGGCTCGATGGAGTGGACGCCCGCTGCGCGGCCCTGGCGGCGGCGTCGGGGCTGGATGCCGGCGGCTGTTCGCATGGTGCCGTGCGGTCGCGCCGATAGTGGCCATTAGCTACCTCGGGCGGCCGGGCAGGGAGCGGGCTATTCCGGAATTGCTCATGCTCGCCCGGTGACCGGCTGATCGCGGGGGAGCACTTCGAGCTTCATTTACTCGACTGGTGCCTCTTGCAGCAGGTCAGCGGCCTGTTCACCGGCCTCCCGGAAGTTCCTGGTCCCGGCCAGCACGCACACCGCCGCTACCGCCAGCACGAACGCCAGCGTGAACCGCCTGCCCGCTTCCGCCGCGGGTCGGTGACCTGCGCCAGAACCTCCAGTCGGCTCGGGACCTGCCCTCTGATCAGCACAGCCGTCCGTGTCGCATGACGGGACACTGGCAGGCAAGACCGGCATCGCCTGCTTCTTGCCCTGAAAGTAATCTGGCATGACACCTTGATCCTCACGACCAGCCGTCCAGTCGCTAACATCACCATAGGCACCCAAACCGCCACTTGCCTTTCCCGTGGATCGACGGTGAGGCGGGGAATGACGGCGGCGGAGAGCGCCGGGTCGATGTGCTTCCGCTGAGCCTCGGGCCGCAACTCTTCCACCACGCAGGCCGCGATGTCGGTAAGGTCCGCACTGCGGAACTCCATTGCCATCAAGCCGAAGGCGCCCCGCCTTGGACCCCAGCTTTCCCTTTGGCCACTTGAGCGTTGATATGAGTATTATTGTGTACAGCATCATTGTATACAAATTGAAGACGCACAGGCAATTGTCCTGGCTGATAGTCATGGAACTCCGGCAGCTTGAGCATTTCGCGGCTGTGGCCGCAGAAGGCCAGTTCAACCTGGGCGGCTACGCGGCGTAGCGCGGCAACCATACCCGCGTACCACTGACCCGACGTGACCGATTTAGGCCTTCAGACTGCATCAACGCGCCTCATAGAGCGCCATGCGCCTTCGAAAGGAAGAGCCATATGTTTGATCCGTAAAACAAATACTTGACCTCGAATAAAAATACAGCCGCAGGCTGAGATGCCCCGGCGGGTGGTGAGGCACGCCGCCTCGAGCGGATCAAGATCATCGCTCCCCAGAAGCCGTTAGTGGCCTCTTCCGCTCCTAGTCCGCGCGGTGTAGGATTCACCGTCATAGCAAGAATCAACATCATCCCAAAAGCCAGCACATAGGGGGATGGCGGGGCGGGGCCTGGAATATACCTTTAACCACACCAACATCAGCTATACCGTATTTGCGTTAGCCGTTAGTGGCCTCTTCTGCTCGGTGCGCGGTTTAATCGCGCCCATCATAGCAAGAACCAACATCATCCCAAGGGGGGACAATGCAACTCAGAATAAAGCTTGCGGCGCTAGCCATGGCCGGCGGCACGGCCGCGCTCGTGTTGACGGCGGCACCGGCACTGGCGAGCAGCCATGCGACCAGCAATGCCGTCACCGGCCCGGAGATTGCTTACGGCGCGGTCTACGGCAAGCCGGCGACCGCGAACAACCCCGTCATCCCGGTGACCTGGCGGGGGCTCGTGAACGCCCACGGTGTCTTCTCCACGAACGGCCCAGCCCCGACAAAGGGTCAGCACCATACATTCACCACCTCAGCCGGGAACCTGGCGGTAGTGGTCACCGCCGCACCGACCAACAGCCAGAGCTTCAACGTGAAGGCCTGCCACTTCTCGTTCACGACCTACGTCGTCTTCGCCACCTTGGGCGGCAAGAGCACCGGCAAGTTCGCCGGGGCCTCGGGTCCGGGCGCGGTGCAGGTCTACTTCGCCGGGTACGGGCCCAGGTACAAGTCCGGTCCCAAGAAGGGCCAGTGCAACTCCAGTCAGAACGCGCCAGAGCTAGCAAAGGGCGCAGTCGCGTCCTTCCTCTTGAGCGCGGTACTGACGAAGCCGTAGCGGCCACCGCCCGGCAGCCTACCCAGGAGGGCCAGGCTCCCCCGGAGTTAGGGGGGAGCCTGGCCCGACCCGCATCGGCGTCAAGGTCCGGCTCTTCCTAACCTGACGACTACCAACGCCGCGCACGTCTTTTACTTCGGCCGTAACACCACAGCGCCGAGACTCCACTCCGCCGCGAGCCACTCCAGATCCGTTTCGTCCCTGATCCGTGCTTCCTGCTCGCAGGCCCACGTCCCAGAACGGTGCGAGCGTCGCCGCGGCGGACTGCGCGGCCGATACGCCGCCTGCTGACGCCATCGCGGCGAGCTCATCCAGGGCCCAGGCCCCGGAGACAGTCTTACCTCTGACGCGACTGTAGCCAACCGCCGTAAGCCGCGAGCCACGCTTCCGTGACGTCCACGTTGCCATCAGCCTCTGACATTCGAGGGGCCGGACGGGCGTCGGCTGGGGAGCCGCGCCGCGCGTAGTAGCGCGGCGCGGGGGCTTATCCCGACGCGGCATGCCCCCTCGTCCTATGCGGGTCCCGCATCGGGCGCAGGCCGTCGAGTGCGGCCTGGAGGATTGGTCCGGTGTAGCCGGTGTCGCCGTGGATCGTGGCGATGGCGACGATCATGTCGAGGATCTGCTCGAGGGTGAGGTCGTCGCGGACTTCGCGGGCGTGTTGTGCGGCGACCAGGAGCGGCCGGCGGCGGCGATCACCCGGGTGCGGTTGTTTTCGAATAGGGGGTCGCTGCGGTCCGTTTGCTTGAGCAGTTCGGAGGCGATGTGGCGCTTGCTCGTGGTAAAGGCGAAGAACCGGTGCAGCCAGGCAACCAGAGCCGCTCCGGGGGTTTCGCCGTCGATGATCTCGGCGGCCTTGCAGACGGCATTGACCTCGTCGGTGTAGAGGGCCTCGAGGAGCTCTTGGCGTCCGGGGAAGTTGCGGTACAGGGTCGCCATGCCGACGCCGGCGCGTCGCGAGATCTCGGCCATCGACACCTCAGCCTCAGGATCGGCGAACGCGGTGCGGGCGGCGGCGAGGATCTTGTCGCGGTTGCGCTCGGCGTCGGCTCGTCTCGTCGGTGCCGGGATCTGGTGAGCGGGCATCGAGACTCCAAATGGACAGGCTATCCGGTTGTCGCTACAGTGAAGTGGACAGGCTATCCGCCTGCTGACTTTCCGATCATATCCACCTGCCGCGACTGACTCGCGGCGACGCTAGGAGCTTCATCATGGAATACCGGCCTCTGGGGCGCACTGGCGTCTCGGTCAGCCAGCTGTGCCTAGGCGCGATGATGTTCGGTGCGTTCGGCAACCCCGATCACGACGACGCGATCAAGATCATTCACCAGGCGCTGGACGCCGGGATCAACTTCATCGATACCGCTGATGGCTATTCTGCCGGTGAGTCAGAAGAGATCCTGGGCCAGGCGCTGGCCGGCGGACGGCGGGAGAGCGTAGTGCTCGCCGTCAAGTTCGGCCCTCCTTTCGACGAGGATCCCAACCACCGCGGAGCGTCGCGCCGGTGGATCACGGAGGGGGTCGAGGGCTCGCTGCGCCGGCTGCAGACCGACTGGATCGACCTCTACCAAGTCGGCGTTCCCGACCCGAACACCGATATTGACGAGACCCTCGACGCCCTGTCCGACCTCGTGCGCGCCGGCAAGATCCGCTCCTTCGGCGCGTCGAAGGTGCCCGCCTCTGAGATCGTCGAGGCTCAGTGGACCGCCGACCGCCGCGGCCACGGACGGTTCCGCACCGAACAGCCCCCCTACTCCATGCTGACCCGGGCGATTGAATACGACGTGCTGCCGACCTGCATGCGCCACGGAATGGGCGTCATGACCTACAGCCCGCTGGCCGGCGGCTGGCTGTCGGGCAAATACCGCAAGGGCCAGGAGGTCAGCGGGCCGGGCTCCGCCGCGCGGTTGCGGCGCTTCCCAGCGCGCTATGACGCGCGCGACCCGTCAAACGCCGCGAAGCTCGACGCCGCCGACGCGCTCGGCGCGTTGGCCGAGGAGGCCGGGCTGACCCTTATCCAGATGGCGATCGCGTTCGTCACACGCCACCCCGCGGTCACCTCGGCGATCATCGGCCCGCGCACCATGGAGCACCTGGACAGCTACCTCGCCGCCGACGGGATCGACCTGTCAGGCGACGTGCTGGACCGCATCGACCAGATCGTTCCCCCGGCAGTCACGATCAACGTCGCCGACAACATGTGGAACTTCGGGACGACGGCGCTGGACGCAGCATTCCGTCGCCGGTAGAGCGGCCCCCCAGGGCATTGGCCACCGCCGCCACGCCCGCTGCGGCCACGTCTTCGTCACCCGGCCTGCACGTGGCCGCGTTCATCACCCTGGCCGCCGCTGTCCTCACGTTCACCGCGATGCGGACCGAGCAATCGTCAAGACCTGCGGATGGGAGCCGCACCGACCCAGCGGTGATAGGCGTCTACGTCGACGTTGCTGCCGCACACGATGGTGACTACGTGCCGGCCGGCGAAGCGGTCGCGGTCTTCGAGGATCGCCGCGATGCCGAGCGCGGCCGACGGTTCGACGACGAGGCCAGCGTGGTCGAGGAGCATCCGCATACCGGCGATGATCGACGCCTCCTGGACCAGGACGGCGTCGTCAGCGACCAGGAGGAGATCGTCCAGGACGGCCGGGATGGGACGCCGGCCGGCGACGCCGTCAGCGATGGTGTCGGTCGAGTCGGTGGTGACGACGCGGCGTTGGCGCCACGAGTGCGTCATCGCCGGCGCGCCCAGCGGCTGGATGCAGATCACCTCGACTTCGGGCGCCCGGGCTTTCACCACATGACCCACACCGGTGGCCAGCGCCCCGCCGCCGAGGGCAATCAGGACGGCGTCGAACGACGGCACGGTGTCCGCCAGTTCCAGGCCGATGGTCGCCGCGCCCTCGCAGGTCTCGATGTCCAGGCTGTCTTCGACCAGCCGGATGCCGTCGTACCGCGCGACGGCCGCCGCCCGCTCGCGAGCCATGTCGAAGTCGCCGTCCACCAGCTCCAGCCTGGCGTCCAATGCACGGATGCGATCAAGCTTGGCCGCCGGCGCAAAACGGGATGCCACGACGGTGACGTCGAGCCCCCGGCCGCGACCGGACCAGGCGAGGGCCTGGCCAAGGTTGCCCGCGCTGGCGCACACCACGGCTCGCGAGCCATGGCCGGCGAGCAGGCTCGCGACGACCTCGGTGCCGCGGGCCTTGAAGCTGCGGACCGGGTTCGCCGTTTCGAGCTTGATGCTTACCGTGCACCCGAGGCCGGGCTCCAGCGCCTCGCACCGGTACAGCGGAGTGTCGAGAAAAACCGGGTCGATGACGCGGCGAGCCGCCTGGATCCGGGCAGTGTCGAGGCGCGTCTGCTGCACGACACAGCAGCGTAGCGCCGCCGGCGCTGTTCCACTTGGGTGCACGCCCGGCGACCGGTGCCCGTACCGGGAGATGAGTCAGCACCGACGGAGAGGCAATGCTGCGGCCTGCCACTGCGGTGACCGCAGCCTTACTGTGCCTTGGTTTGGCACCAATGCCCGGGACAGGTGGCGGTGATCTCTGCGGGCGGCCGGCACGCTACCGGCCACCCGCATCAGTGGGTGGCGTAGAAGCTGGCGACGGCGCTGAAGGCCTGCTTGGGCTCCCAGGGCATGTCGGGATAGATACTCCCGCACCCCCGGGCGATCTGCGCCATCGGCACGGACCGCGCCCGGCGCATCGGCGCGGAACTGCTGGCGCGTCCGGCCGGCGAGCCGCTGTGGGAGGCGATATCCAACGCCGTGCTGGCTCATTACGAGGGCGCCGGCCAGGCACCCGACGGGGAGTGGATGGCCAGGCTCAAGCTCGTCCTGGCCGCGCCCGCCATCCGCGGTGAGTACCTGAAGATCAACTCGGAGATGCAGGAGGCTCTCGCGGAGGCGATCGCGGCGAGAACCGGAACCGACATCGGGCAGGACATGTACCCGCGGATCCTGGCGGGCGCCGTCATCGCCGCGGCGCAGGTCGCGGTCAGGCGGTGGGCCGCCGCCGACCCGCCCGTACCGCTCGGGCCGCTGCTGCGGCGGGCGCTCGAGCAGCTCGCGACGGCCTGCTCCCAGCCGCCAGCCGGTGAGTAACCGAGGAAGAGTTCAAGGTACCGGCCGCACCACGCGATTGAGGCCGAACGGGCGCGGGTGCGTGCCTCGCGTAAGCACATAACAAATCCAGGCCTGGCCGTTCCGGGACCAGGAGGCCCGATGCCGCGCTGCGGGCCCGACCGGACGCGGGTCGAGGAGGCCGGCGAGCACGCGCGCAGAAGTGGATCCTGACCCGCGGCCGGGACAACATCCGCGACTCGCTGCTCGCCCTGCCCGGCTAGCCTCCCAGGGCGGCACCGGATCGGTCTCTGGCGGTCACCACGGGATCCCGCCGGCTCGATGGTGGAACAGGTGCTGCGGCTTCGGCGCCTGGGGGTGCGGCGGCCCGGGCGGCACGATGCGCGCCGCGAGCAGCCCGGCCAGCGCGAAGCCGGCGGCGACGAACATCGCCACCGCGGTCCGGTGACCGATCATGCCGTGGACGGCGACGAGCGTCGCGGACACGATCGCGACGCCGAGCGCCGAGCCGCACTGCCTGGTGGCGGTCAGCAGCGCGCTGGCCGTGCCCTCGGACCGGGCGGCGACCGGCCCCTGGGTCCCGGCCAGGGTGGAGGAGACCTGGCTGAGGCGATTGGCCACCCCGAGCAGGAACTGGCCCGCCAGCAGCCCGGGCAGCGAACCGACCGCCACCGCGACGGCGCCTCCGGCCAGCGCCAGCAGGGCCAGGAACAGGCCGGCGGCCAGCGCGCGCCGCGGCCCGATGGCGGGGACGAGCTTGCCGGCCGGGCCGGCCAGCGCGAACGCCCCGGCCGCCTGCGGGACGAAGCACAGGCCGGTGAATAGCGGGCTGAGCCCTCGTCCCTCCTGCAGGTAGAGCGTCACCAGCAGCACCTGCCCGGCGCCGAAGGCGCCGATCGCGATCAAGGCCAGGTTGGCTCCCAGGATGCCGCGATCTTTGAGCAGGGCCAGGTCGAGAAGCGGGGCCCGGGCTGCCCTTTCCCTGGCGACGAACACGCCAAGCAGCAGGACCGCGGTCGCGGCGAGCAGCGTCGGCTGTATGACCCGCAGCGTGTCGCCCGCCCGGGCGACGGCGAACACGAGCAGGGATACCCCGGCGGTCACGAGGATGGCGCCCGGAACGTCCAGCTGCCCCCGCCTGCTGGGCGGGTCAGGTGGCAGCAGCCGGAACGAGGCGACCAGCAGCGCCACGCCGACCGGGACGTTGACGAAGAAGACCAGGCGCCAGGTGACCTCGGCCAGCAGGCCGCCGAGCACCGCGCCAGAAGCGAATCCCGTGGAGGCGATCGCGCCGTAGACGCCCAGGGCATGGCTGCGCTCCTGCTGGCCGGACCAGCTGGTGACCAGCAGGGACAAGCCCGCGGGCGCCAGCATGGCTGCCCCGATCCCCTGCACCACCCGGGATGCGATCAGCAGGCCCGGCTCGACGGCCAGGCCCCCGGCCATGCTCGCGACCACGAACACGACCAAGCCGATCCGGTAGAGTCTCGCCCGACCGTACACATCGGCGAGCCGGCCGCCCAGCAGCAAGAACCCGCCGAAGGCGACCGCATAGCCGCTCACCAGCCACTGCAGCGTCGTGGTG
The DNA here is from genome assembly GCA_963844625.1 of uncultured Actinomycetota bacterium. GTDB lineage: Bacteria > Actinomycetota > Actinomycetes > Streptosporangiales > Streptosporangiaceae > Palsa-504. The sequence continues at coordinate 69,778 of CAWJPF010000013.1, forward strand.
GCGACGTGCAGGCCGTTCTGGATCGAGGGCAGGGCGACGTTGACGATCGTGAAGTCCAGCACCACCATGAACTGGGCCATGGACAGGGTGAGCAGCAGCGCGGACCCCGGCTGGGGCGCTCCCGACGGGGGCGCGCCCGGCGGGGCTTGATCGCCTGACCGCGGGACGGACATGTCGGGGCTCCTTTTCCGCACTATCGGATCATTATCCGGGACGAAGCCGCGACGCCAGCCGCCGATGCCCGGGGACCGGCTCCGGTGTTCGAGGCCCGGGAAAGCTGGGAACGACATGAGCGCTATGAGGAAGCTCAATCATGGGGCATGGGGGCCGCGCGCCGGGCAGCCGGCTGGCCGGTGCTGCGGCCGTGGCGGCGCTGGCCCTGCTGGCGGCGGGGTGCTCGGGTGGCGGGCACGGTACCAGCCAGGTCAGGCCCGCGGCCGCCACTGGCAAGGCCTGGCGCGACGGCACTCATGCCGGAGGCCACGGCGTCGCTGGTAGGCCGGTGGCCAGGCATGTGCCTCATGGTCAATTAGCATCGCCTGCCGGCTGTGGTCTGGCATCGCCGCCAGCCCCCCTCGTCCCTGGACGCTGGCTACCGTCCCCGCATTACCGCTAGCAGGTAGCGAGTCCGGGCACCTGCCGTAAGGACAGCGCCACGCCGATGCGCAATCGTTAGCGACAAACAGCACGGCAGGCCTGGAACGACCGGAACGGAAGGACGCGGGCTCGTCGCCGTCGAAGACCAGGCGCAGGAAAATAGGGAATACGTACGCACGCTGCCGAAGAAATGCCCGCCCCGGACGATCATGATAGAGGTTAGGGATGACTGTTGGCAGCTCGGAAACGATGCAGGCGTGGGTGGTAAGCCAGCCAGGACCGATCGAGACCAGCCCGCTGAGGTACGTGGAGAAACCTGTGCCGGCCCCGGCTCCCGGCGAACTGCTGGTTCAGGTCCTAGCCTGCGCCGTCTGCCGTACTGACCTGCATGTCAGCGAGGGCGATCTGCCGGTGCACCGTGAGCACGTCACGCCCGGTCACATGGTCGTGGGCTCGGTAGCGGCCCTGGGCGACAGCGTTACCGATTACGTCGTCGGGGACCGGGTCGGCGTCGCGTGGCTCCGGTACACCGACGGGACCTGCGCCTACTGCCGCCGCGGCAACGAGAATCTGTGCCCTAACTCGCTCTACACCGGCTGGGACGCCGACGGCGGCTACGCAGAGTACACAACCGTGCCGGCGGCGTTCGCCTACCGGCTGCCCGCCGACGTCGCTGACGTCGAACTGGCGCCGCTGCTGTGCGCCGGGATCATCGGCTATCGGGCGCTACTGCGCGCATCGCTGCCGGCCCGCGGCAGGCTCGGACTGTACGGATTCGGCGACAGCGCCCACCTGGTCGCCCAGGTGGCGCTGGCGCAAGGTGCGACTGTCCATGCCCTGACCCGTGGCGAGGCGTCGCAGCGGCTGGCCCTGGAGCTAGGCGCCGCGTCGGCGGGGGGCGCGTATGACTCCCCGCCGGAGCCCTTGGACAGCGCGATCCTGTTCGCGCCAGTCGGGGATCTCGTGCCGGTCGCGATGCGGGCACTCGACCGTGGCGGGGTCCTCGCCGTGGCCGGGATCCATCTGACCGATATACCGCCGCTGAACTATGAGCACGAGCTGTTCTATGAGAAGGAACTGCGCAGCGTCACCTCTAACACCCGTGACGACGGCCGGGAGTTCCTCGCACTCGCCCTCCGTCACCACGTCCGGGCCACCACCCATGTGTACCCGATGTCACGAGCCCAACAGGCGCTGCAGGACCTCAAGGCGGGCCTTTTCGACGGGGCGGCGGTTCTCGTCAACGACCGGGACACCGCGCAATGACCCAACCATCGTCATCCGGCGCGAGGGGCTGGGAGTTCCGCGGCGACTCCCCGGTCGACTACTGGTCCGAAGAGGAACCCGAGGAGCCCGAACCGTTCGGCCTGGCCGAGGTCAACCGCAAGCTAGCCGCGCTCGGCCGGGAGACGGCGTGAACGGCCATCGCGGCTTGGCCAGCAGAGTGACAATCAGCGACGGCGGGCGTTCGCCGGAAGGAAGGCGACTGGCGAGTGCTGCCGAGCGCGAGCTTGGCTGCGATCAGCACCGTCGCGATCGCGGGCACGGTACCGGCCAGCAGCATCCCGGTACGCGGTCCGAGGTGCTGGTCGACGAGGCCGAGCAGCGGGCCGCCGAGTGCCGCGGCACCGATGAAGACGAGCAGGTATATACCCATGACCCGGCCGCGGATCGCGTCCGGCGCGGCGGTCTGCACCGTGGAGTTCGTGGCGGTCAGCAGGAGCAGCGTGCACGCGCCGATCGGGAGCAGGAATACGCAGTAGATTTCCTGTCCTGGCGCGGCGGCTGAGAGCATCTCGATCGCCGCCAGAACCGCGCCGAAGGCGAGCAGCGTGCGCAGGCAGGTGCGGGACCGGCGGGTGGAGACCAGCGCGCCGGTGACCGATCCGACGGCGACAATCGCGCTCAGCAGCCCGTATCCGCCTGGGCCGGAGTGGAAGACCGATCTGGCGTAGGCCGCGAGAGTCACGGGCAGGTTCGAGGTGAACATGCCGAAGACGCCGGCCAGGACGGTCGGCCAGAGTATGTCAGGATGATGGACGGCGTAGTGCAGGCCGTAGCGCAACTGGCCGGCCTGAGCATCCACTGGCGGCATGGTGTGTAGTTCGCTGGTGCGCATCCGCGACAGGGCCGCCAGTGGCGCGGCGTAGGACAGGGCATTGATCGCAAACGAGTAGCCGGGGCCGACCGCGCTTATCAGTGCTCCGCTCATAGCTGGACCAATGAGGCCGCCGAGCTGGAACACGGAGGAATTGATACTGATCGCGTTGCTCAGCTGGTGCGGGCCGACCATTTCATTGGCGAAAGATTGCCGGGTCGGATTGTCGACGGCGGTGACGACTCCGAGGCCGAATGCGATCAGGTACACCTGCGAGGCGGTGACCTCGTGTGTCAGGGTCAGGACAGCCAGGATTCCGGCGATCGCGGCCAGACCCGCCTGGGTGGCCAGCAAGATCCGGCGCTTGGGGTAACGGTCGGCTATCAGCCCGCCTATCAGCCCGAACAAGAGGGTCGGGAGGAACTGCAGCGCTGTCGTGATCCCGACATCCGTGGCGCTGCCGGTGAGGCTGAGGACGAGCCAGTCCTGGGCGATGCGCTGCACCCAGGTGCCGGTGTTAGAGAAGAGCTGCCCGATCGCGAAAAGCCGGAAATTCCTTGTTCGCAAGGAACTGAAGGTCGTGCTGCGGTCGGATTCTAGGAGCCGGGAATGGATGCTCTGGGTTCTCGCGAGCGCAGTCAAGGACATCCGCATCGTTGTTGGATTCGTCAGCTACCATTTTCGCTTCTATTTACTCATTCTGAAAGCTAATTACTTAAATTACTGTAATTGCGTATCGCAATGATAGAGTGGTGCTTGTGTACGATCCGGAGCTGCTCCGCACCTTCCTCGCCGTGGCGCAGTCGCTCAGTTTCACCCGCGCGGGCGCCGGCCTCAGCCTCAGCCAGCCGACGGTCAGCCAGCATGTCCGCAGGCTGGAGCATGCCGTCGGACGGCCGCTGTTCGTCCGCGATACGCGCAGCGTCACACTGACCGCGGACGGGGAGGCGATGGCCGGCTTCGCCCGCTCGATCCTCGCCGCCCACGAGCAGGCCGTAGCGTACTTCACCGGCTCGGGACTCAGCGGCCGGCTGCGCTTCGGGGTCACCGATGACCTCGCGCTCACGCCGGTGCCGAGCATCCTGCGTGACTTCCGGCAGCTCTACCCGCGAATCGACCTCGAGCTGACGGTCTCGCAGAGCGGGACGCTGCAGCGCCGCGTGGAGTCAGGTCACCTGGACGTCGCCTTTGTCAAGCAGGCGGCGGGCGAGGGGCGCGGCCGTCTGGTCCGCCGTGACCGTCTCATCTGGGCCGCGGCCCCGGGTACCAGACTCGAGGCTGGCCGCCGCGTCGCCCTCGTCGTTTACCAGGCGCCGAGCATCAGCAGAACGCTCGGCATGCAGGCCCTCGAGCGGGCCGGGCTTCCGTACCGCGTGACCTGCACCGTCCGCGGGGTGCTCGGCGTGGTCGCCGCTGCGCGCGCCGGGTTGGGGGTGGCAATCTTCGCGCGCAGCCTCGTCCCTGGCGATCTGGTCGAACTGCCTGCTTCGGCGGGCCTGCCGGAGGTCGGGGCCATCGACCTCACGCTGCTGACCAACTCGCGCTCAGCCACTGAACCCGCAGAGGCCCTCACCGCGGCGATTCTGGCGAGCGGCCACCCGGTCAAGAGCCGCCAGGACTGATAGCTCGCGGAGTCTGGGACGCTATGGGGAATGATCGGAGGGGCTGGACCTGCATCTCAGCGTGGATAAGGTCGGGACGGCCCGGGGCGGATCCTGGCCGGCTGGCGGGACAGGCCGCGGTGCTTACCCCGGCGCACCAGTATCCGCGGGGGTGGTGCTGGTGGCCCGGCACCGTTCGGCCTTCGTGGACCAGGCTCGGCGGGAGGACGGGTTCATTGTCGAGGACGACTACGAGTGGCCAGGATCGACCGGGCGCCCACCAGCCGTCTGGTGCTCTGCGGGCCTGGGGGATGGTATCCCCCAGGCCCCGCAGATCCTTCCAGCCCCTCGCGCCCCAGTGCTTGCCCTGCTGCCGTCACCGCCAACCACAACGATGCTCCATCGATGTGGCCAGAACAACATCGATGCTCCATCGATGTGGGTGGCAGCGGCCGGCGGGCGCCGCGGCCGGCGGGCGCCGCGGCCGCGCTGACATTGCGAGGAGCTTGCTGATGCGGATCTTCCCGGCGGGGGCTACGGGGGGTTATCGGGCGGCGGGTACGACGCTGTGCTGGCCGAGGGCAGGCGTGTGTTGATCAAGGACCCACACCGGCTCTGGTTTCGGGCGTCACCGCCAGATTTCGGCGAGCAGCTCCGCGAGGGCTCGGCCTTGGTCGTAGCCTCCTCGCGCGGCCCGCAGACGCGTTGACGGATCCGACGCATTGCCGTCGAACACGTCACCCGCGCCGCCATCCGGAAAGACGGTCTCGACCCTGCTGCCCCCTGCGCGCAGTTCGTCGACCTGGGTTGCGAGATCCATGCCCCACTCCAGCGGCATCCGCGACCTGCCGCCGAACGGTGACAGCACCAGCACCCGCCCGTAGCCTGCCGCCAGGTCGGCGTTCTCACTGCGCCGGTAGCCGCCGTTGATGTACCGGTTCTCGCCGATGCGGTAGGGAGGGAAGGGACCGAAGCCGTTGCTGCTGCTGGCGGCGACGGCGTCCACCATATCGATTCCGCTGTGGCGGTCGAACACGACCGGTTCCCCGGTATGCGCATCGACAGCCGCGATAAGCACAGGCTGTTGCGGCCAGTGCTGGCTGGGAAGCCGAGCCGCGACGATGTCCCGCCAGCGCGTCTGGCCAGAGCCGTCGGAAGCATCCATTTCGAGCGCCGCGGCGCCCATCCTGCGGCGCATGTCGGACGCATCCTCAGCAGAACCGATGATTCCGTTCGACCACTCCATGTAGGTCGGCCCCGAGAAATCCGGGGCGCGTCCCCTGTCCGATCCGGCGTCGCCAGCCTGTGTCCGAGGCACCCCGGCGAGGATGGCAGCATACAGTTCGGCCGGCCGTGTCCCGCTGGTGATCTGGGCAGCCACCGTCGATCCTGCCGACGTCCCGATGATGAGATCGGCCCCGGTTACATCAACCCCGGCATCGGACAGGCCGGCGATGAGACCGAGCTCCCACGCATTGCCTGCCGCTCCGCCGCCGGCGAGAACCAGGGCTCGCTTGGTTGAGTTGTCCGCCTGTCTTGTGGCGCCGGCCTGCTGGTCGGGCATCGGCCAATTCCCGTGCCGTGGCGTCCGCGTCACCGCGATGCCATCGGAAGTGGTCGTCGAGCTGATGCGCGGAGTCGAAGAAGGTGTTGTATTCATGGGAGTCGCCTTTCGCGGATTGCCTGTCGGGCGCTCCCGGCGGCGACTACCTCAGTCGCGCGATCGTGCCCTGCAGGGGAGCACCCATTACGGATACTGCGTACATGGGTCTCACCTCCTGCCGATGGATCACGAACACGGGAATGATCGCACACCCACGACGCGGTGCGCAATCGGCATCAAGCCGGTTGCCGTGTCGCTGTTCGCGGCGGGTCCGTTAGTGCCCCGACAGGGGGACACTGAGGATATGGACCGCGAACGGGCGGAAACCTATCTGCGGCTGCTGGCCGAGGCAGAGTTGCGGCGCGCCGCGACGCAACTCCCGGACAGCGCTTCGGAGGCCGGACACGCCGCCCGGATGATACGCGTCACGCAGGCACTGACCGCCGCGAACGCGCTCGACACCAACGTCGTCGATCAGATCCTGCACGAGTTCGAGGTGGCTCTCGCCGCCCGGCAGACCGGGGCGCCTGGCCCGCGTAGCCCCAGCCTGCGATCAGTCATCGGGTCGACGCCCTGGGCGCGCAGGCGACCGGCCAGGCCGACGGCCGAAGACACGTCCGCGCCCGCCCGCGTTGTTCCGGTCGGGCAGGTGTTCCACGGCGAGGAGGTCGGCGGCGATCTGCACCTGATGTCGTACGTGCACACCGCGTCCGGCGCGCGGTTCACCACGATGAGCTGGCGCGAACGGCGCGTCAGCGGTCAGCGGCCTTCGGGTCTGGTTCGGCTCGGCCAGTTCACGGTCACCGACGACCAGGGCGCCAGTTATCGTCTGGACCTCATGGACAGCGAGTGGACCGGCGCGATCGCCGTGCGTCCGGAGCCGCCGCGTGAGATCCGCTGGCTCAACCTCGTGCCACCAGGCGGGCCAGCTGTCCGCATCGACTTGAACCCGGAATCGCGGGACAGCACCGGGCCGGCGGTCACGCAGTCCCAGCGCAGCCCCGGTGAGCACCTGCTGAACCAGATCGCGGAGCGGCTGCTCACCAAGGCACCGCGCTTCCCGCAGGACCGCTATGGCCAGAACTCCGCGATATCACGGGAACGAGTCACCACGCTCGCCGACGCGCTGGGCAGCATCGTGGCGGCGCTGCAGGCCGCCGGTCTCCTGCCGCCGCGCAGCCCGGTGCCCGGTCAGCTCGCCACGCTGTGCGAGAGCCTGCACCTTGGCGGGCACGGCATCACCGCGCCACCAGCACGTGACCTGCCAGAACCGTGGCTGAGCATGCTCGCTGGCCAGCATCGGGCGGAACCGGACACAATCTCGGACTGGGACGGCTACGCCACGGTGGCCGCCGCTCTCCCCGAGGTGGGGGGGACCAGGATCACGCTGCTTGACCTGCACAACGCCGAGGGAGCCACCATCTTGCACGTGCTGGCCAACGGCGCGACCCCGTACCTGCTGCACCCTGAAACCTTCGGCATAGAAATAGAGTTCCCGGTGTCGGTGTGGGTACGCGACAGCGGCGGGCGCTGGCACGCCACCTGCCCGGTCGGCCGGGAGCCACGCAACGGCGAGTGGACGCTCAGGCTGCAGCTCGTGCCGCCGCTGACCCGGTCAACCGCCTGGATCGAGGTACTGGCCGCAGCGCAGTCAGCTCAGGTCCGCGCCACACTCCCACTCCACTGGAGTGCGCCCGGACCGACGATGCCCAGCGGCAGCTAGCGGGACGGGCCGGCTCGCGGGCGGCGCGCTAGTCCTTCCGCAGGATAGTTTCCTCGATGTTGCTGTTCCTGCCTGGTGCGATCCAGCCATGGCTATGACTGCGGGGCCCTGACCGATCAGAAAGTATTGCGTAAAAAGCAAGCCTTGCGCATCACGCAAGATTTGACGTACGGTGGCCACATGACATCCGCCGCGGCCACACCCGAGCCCGCGCCCTTCCGGCGCCGGGACATGCAAAAGGAGCAGACCCGCCTCGACCTGGCGCTGGCCGCGTTCGAGCTGGCCAAGGCGCACGGGCTGGCCAACGTGCGAGTTCCGCAGATCGCGGCGGCGGCCGGGGTCTCGACCCGGACGTTCAACAACTACTTCGCCAGTAAGGAAGCGGCCATCGTCTGGCCGACGACACTGCGCGGGGCGCGGATGGCGGAGCACCTGGCCGGACGTCCGGCGGGCGAGCTGCTGGCCGACGCTCTCGTGGCCACGGTGGCGGACCTGTACGAGCCGGGAGAACCGGACCACCTTCCCGCGGGCTGGCTGCCGGAGTTCCGGGCCATGGTCGGCGCCGAGCCCGACCTGCACGGGGAGTACCTGAAGGCCGCCGCGGCGAGCGAGCGGGCCCTGGCCGCGGCCATCGCCCGGCGCACCGGGGCGGACCAGGCCGACCTGCGGCCCCTGGTGCTGGCCGCGGTCGTCGTGGCCGCCGAGCGCGCCGCCATCTTGCAATGGTTCCGCCAGGCCGGGACGCCCGGCCAGCTGGTCGACATGGTCCGGGCCGCGGTCGGCCTGGCTGTGCGCGGCCCGGCCGCCCCGGACGCCACCCTCACCTGACCGGCCGCGTGCCGGACCGTCACATCACCACCCGAGAAACACCCAGAACGGAGTTTCGTCATGTTGTTCCTCTTCCAGGGCCGCTACCGCACGGCCGCCCGGGCGATCCTCGGCGTCGCGCTGCTCGCGGTCGGGCTGGTCCTTCCTCAGGTCGTGCTGGCGGTGCTCGGCGGCCTGCTGATCGTGTGGGCCGCGGCCAGCGCGCTGAACGACCTGCGCGTCCGCCGCCAGGATCGCCAGGACCGCGCCGACCCGCAGGACCGCGCCGAGGGCCGCCCCGGAGACGGCAGCCGATGAGCGCGAGCGGCGTCGCGGTCGCGGCCGAGCACCTGACCAAGCGCTACGGCGCGCTGGCCGCGGTGGACGACGTGACCTTCGAGGTACCGGCCGGGCAGCTCGTCGCCGTGCTCGGGCCGAACGGCGCGGGCAAGACCACCACCCTGGAAATGCTCGAGGGCTTCGTCGTCCCCACCAGCGGCACGGCCCGCGTCCTCGGCGCCGATCCCCGTCGTGGCGGCCGGGCCTGGCGCGCCCGGATCGGGCTGGTGCTGCAGTCCACCAGCCTGGAAGCCGAGCTCACGGTACGCGAGACCCTGGCCCTGTACGCGCGGCCCTACCCGGCGCCGCGGCCGGTCGGAGAGGTGATGAACCTGGCCGGCCTCACCGACGACGCGCAGACCCGGGTCGGGGTGCTGTCCGGCGGCCAGCGCCGCCGGGTCGACCTGGCCATCGGCATCATCGGGCAGCCCGAGGTGCTGTTCCTGGACGAGCCCACCACCGGCCTGGACCCCGAGGCTCGCCGGCGCACCTGGCACGCGGTGCAGGACCTCACCGCCGCCGGCACCACGGTCATCCTCACGACCCACTACATCGACGAGGCCGGCTACCTCGCGGACCGGCTGCTTCTCATCAGCGCCGGCCGCCTGCTGGCCGATACCACCCCGGGGAAGCTGCGAGCCCGGGGCGGGCCACCCGTCGTCCGCTACCCGCTGCGCGACCCCGCCCTGACCGCGGACCTTCCCCCCGGGCTGGCCTGCCACTACGACCGCGACGCTCGCGCCCTGATCATCCGCAGCGGCGACGTGGCCGCCGCACTGCGGGACCTGCTGGCCTGGGCCGACCCGAAGTCCCTCGACCTGTCCGCGATCGAGGTCGGCCCGCCCAGCCTCGAGGACGCCTACCTGACCGCGATCGGCGAACCGCCAGGGAGCAACTCATGACCGACACCGCCATGCGCCGGCTGCCCAGCGCCGCGACGCTGCTCCTGGCCCAGATCCGCTACCAGGCCAAGCTGCTGGCCGGCGGCCGGGCCGTGGTCATCGGCGTGGGCCTGCCGGTGATCCTGCTCATCGCCTCCAGCACCAGGCAGGCCCATCCCGGCGCTGCCGATATCGCCGGGTACGCGTGCTTTGGCCTGACGCTGACCGCCTGGAACACTTACGGCGTGCGCCTGGTCGCGGCGCGCGAGGCCGGCGTGCTCAAGCGCTGGCGGGCCACCCCGCTGCCCCGGTGGTGCTACTTCCTCGGCCGGATCGTCGCCTGCGTGATCGTGGCCGCGATCGCCGGGGCGGCCACGGTGCTGGCCGCCGTGCTGCTTTACCACACTCACCTAAGCTCGTCCGCCTGGCTCGGCGCGCTGGCCGCGTTCGTCCTGGGCGGGGCCGCCTGGGCCGCCGCGGCCACCGCCCTGTCCGCCGCCATCCCCACCACCGAGGCCGCGGCCCCCACGCTGATGCTGATCTACTTTCCCGCGATCATCATCTCCAGCGTGTTCGGCTCGATCAGCGAACCCCGCTGGCTGTACACCCTGGCCACCTACCTGCCGGCCCAGCCGCTGGTCAGCGCGGTGACCAGCGCGCTGAGCCACCCGCCAGGGACGCCGCTGCTGCCCGTCCGGGACGTCGTTGTGCTAGCCGCCTGGGCCGCCGCGGGCCTGGCCACCGCCATCGCCGTGTTCCGCTGGGAACCGCACCGGCCCGCCTGCCGCCGGCCACCGCGACCACCGGTGAGCGCACCGCCCGCCAGCGAGACGTTCACTCCCTGACCGGGGCCGCCACGGGCATTGGCGGCGGGAGCGTCTGAGGGCGGAACACCACGTCCGTTCGGGATAAAGAATTTTTTGTGCCAAACGGGCAGTGGTGCATGCCCTGGGTCCAGTGCGTCGTCTCGCGTCTGGCACGAAACCGCGGGCCAGGGATCGGCGCAGGTCCAGCGGACGGCAGCGGTACGTCGCCGGACCGCTGCCGTCCAGGCTGGGGCAGCCGCTACTTCTTCCCTTTCTTGCTCTTCTTGGCCTTCTTGCTCTTCTTGGCCTTCTTAGCCACGCGTATCACCTCGCTTCCTGACGCGGACTGGTCAACGATATGTTGACAAGACCGCGTCAACATATCATTGACCGATACCGGTTGTCGAATACGCTGTGATGGTGGCCTCCAAGAGTTCCGTCAAGCGGATCACTGCGGCGCTCGGCGCTCTCGACGCCGCCGACGGACCGATTAGCCGGCTCGACGCTGCCCGGCACCTGCGAGAAGCAGCAGAGGAGCTGGAGGCCGCCCAGGTTGAAGCGGCCCGCAAGGCCGGTGCCACCTGGAATGAGATCGGCGCGTGCTACGGACTCACCAAACAAGGCGCCCAGCAACGCTTTCGAGCTGCTCGCAACCAGGCCAAGGCCGTTACTGCGGCGCCAGAAAGAAGGAAGGCCGACCCGGCGGCCTGATCGGGTGGCCGGGCTTACCCCGCGCAGAAGTGCGGCCGCGTTACCTGAAGGTTTTCCTTCGACGTCACCCTTGCTCCGCGAGGTGCCAGCGCACGATGCAGAAGCCGTGTTGCCGCGCGGCGTCGAGGGCGCCGGGGTCGAGACGCCCCTCGGGGCGGCGCGGGATGGGGACGAACCTGGCCGCGCGCGGGTTCTTTTCTGTGATCACGCCGAGCAGCCGCTCGAGCTCGGCGGGATCGGTAACCAGTTCCGGCCGGGCGGGCGTGTCGCGGCCGCGCAACCGGATCCGGGCCGGCCGCCCGTCGGCCAGGTTGAGCGTCCAGCGGCCGCCGCCCGGGGTGAGCAGCACGTCGCCGTCGCGCACGTAGCTGACTGGCTGCCGGTAAGCCTTCCCGCTCTTGCGGCCGGTGTAGGAGATGAGCATCAGGTTCCCGCTGAGCGGCGTCGGGAACGGCAGGCTGAGCGCTGCCCGCATGGGCACGTTGACCGCGCGCATGATCCGCGCGCGCCGCCGCATCGCGGCCTGGTTGACTGCCATGATCGGACTCCTGTTGCTGAGGTTGGTTAGACGAGTACGGCGACGTCGATGACCAGGCCGGTGATCCAGGCGGCCTCGACGGCGATGCCCGCCCGATGCCGCGCGTGCTGCCGGTTACCAGGGCGGCCTGCGCGTCGTGCGCGCTCAGGCCGGCTCTCCTGAGATTGGGGTGAGGATTTCCATGAGGTGGCCGTCCGGGTCCCGGAAATAGGTGCCGCGGCGGCCGTTCTTGCTGGCATAGACCTGGCCGGGCTGGCGGCAGGCGGGGTCGGCGTAGTACGTGATGCCCCTGTCTGTGATCCGGCCGAAGGCGGCCTGGAATTCCTCGTCGCTCAGCTGGAACGCGTAGTGGTGCTCGTCAACGTGGTCGTAGTGATCGAAGTCCAGGCTGACCCCGTTGGCCAGCGTCACCGGGGTGAAGTGCGCCACCGGCGGGTCGACGGGCAGGCCGAGGATGTCGGCGAGGAACTGCGCCGATGCCTGCGGGTCAGACGCGGGGACGATGGTGTGGTTCAGTTCGACGGCCATTGCTGGCTCCTTTCGGTTTTGCCGCGGCGGCCGATCGCGCGGCCGCCGCCATGACAAAATCTTAGGTATCTAAGAATTAGATGTCAATCAATTAGATGTCGAAGCTTAGTGATACGCTGGCTGACATGTCGGCACCGTTCCCCCTCCCGATCGGGCTCCGCTTGGGCCAGGCGGCCCGAATCGTAGAGCGCGCGTTCGACGAGGCTCTCGGCGAAGCGGGCGGCACCCTTCCGGTCTGGCTGATCCTGCTCAACCTGAAGATCCGCAAGCCCGCCAACCAGCGGGAACTCGCCGAGGCGGTAGGAGTGCGCGAGGCCACGCTGACGCATCACCTGAACGCCATGGACGCCCGCGGGCTGGTCACCCGGACCCGCGACGCCGCCAACCGGCGAGTCCAGGTGGTCGCGCTGACCGAAGCGGGCGAAGCGGCGTTCGCGCGCCTGCGGGACACCGCGATCGCCTTCGACGCCAAGCTGCGAGCGGGTCTCGCCGACGCAGACCTGGCGACGCTCAGCACCCTGCTCGGCCACCTAGCCGCCAACGCCGGCCCGGGGGAAGCCGGGCCGCCCTGGGCCCGCCTGGCCGACCGCCGCCCGGAGTAACAGAGCTGGCTGCCGTGCCAGCACTTGCCTAAACCTGCTCTTGCCGGCCATAAGCTCCCTCGTGGGTACGGCATGAGCACCCAGCCGGAGGTCGCCAAGACGATCTGGACGGACGCCGACTTCGACGCGATGGGCTGGCACGACAATGCCGTGCGCGCCCGGCGGCTGGCTGGAACTTAAGCTGCGACGAGCAGGATGCCGATCGCGGCGAGCCCGAGGCCGACCCGCTGCACCCAGCGCAGGCGTTCGCCGAGCACCACCCTGGCCAGCAGGACGGTGACACCGGGGTAGAGCGAGGCCAGCACGACGGCCAGGCCGAACATGCCGGTCCTGGTAGCCGCCACGTAGCAGATATTCGCGACGGCATCGATCACGCCCGCGCCCGCCGCCGCCAGCAGGGGCAGGGCGCTCGTGCCGCGCGGTAGCAGGCCGCGGCGCAGCACGGCCCCGGCGATCAGGACGATGGCCAGCTCGCCGAACCGCCCGGCGGCCACGGGCCAGAACGCCCCGGACTGCCCGGCATTGCGGATGAGAAGAAAGAACAGGCCGAACAGGGCACCGGACGCGATGCCGTAGGCAATGGCCCGGCCCCGCCCCGGACGCCCAGGCCCGGGCACTGTACTGGTGTCGCCGGCCGAGCTGGCCAGCACGACCGCGACCAGGCAGAGCAGCGCGCCGGCGTAGACGCCTGCTCCGGGCCGTTCGCCCTCGGCCAGCGCTGCCGCGACCGGCAGGACCGTGGATACGAGTCCGGATACCGGCGCGACCACGCTCATCGGTCCGGTCGCCAAGCCGACGTAGAAGATGATCAGGCCGAGCCCTCCGGTCAGGCCGGCGCTGATCCCCCAGGCCAGGCCGGCCAGGCTGGCGGAATCTGGCGACATCGCCGCCGCAGCCAGTGTGACGATCACTGCGGCCGTATTGGCCACTACCAGCACCGTCAGCACGTGTGCCCTGCGGGTCGCCGTTCCGCCGAGGAAGTCACCACTGCCGTAGAGCACGGCGGCGGCGAGTCCGAGCAGGATCACCATGACGCACCTCCGATCGGTCAGGCCGCCGGCGAGCCAGCGGCATGCCACCTCGTTGGTGACTAGTAAAGCTATTTTAGAGGTCACTGCGAGACCGGTCAAGTCGTTTATACGGTCACGAGTGGTAGAGTATGCACTATGACCATGCCGTCGTGGGTGTCCGACCAGGAGACCAAGCCGGCCCCGATGCCACTGCTGCTCGTGCAGTCGTTCGTCAACACCTGGGACGGCGACCACGGCTCGGACCTGCTGCTGGATCCTGCCGCCGCCCGCGACTGGCTGACCGATGCTGGCCTGTGGAGTGCTGATAGCGCGCCGGACCCGGCCGAGTTGCACCTCGCCCGCAGCGTGCGCGAGGGCATCCGGGCCATGCTGGTGGCCAACAGCGGCGGCCCCAAGCCGGGGCCCGGCGATCTGCAGCCCTTGCAGACCGTCACGCAGGTCTTCCGGCCCGCGCTGCGGGTCGGGCCGGGCGGACAGGTCAGCGTCGGTGCCGAGCCCGCCGGCGGCCTCCTCACCCTGTTGCTGACGATCCGCGACGCGCAGCATGATGGCACCTGGCAGCGGCTGAAAGCCTGCGGCAACCCCGATTGCCGGTGGGCGTTCTACGACCGTTCCCACAGCCAGGCGGGTGCCTGGTGCGACATGGCCACCTGCGGCAACCGGATCAAGAACCGCAGGCTCAGGCACAGGCAGCGTTAACCGGGTACTGCTGGGCCGGACCGGCGCTCAGGCGGCCGCGCGGGTCGGTGGGCGAGGTCGCCCTGTTGGCGAGGTCGCCCTGACCGGCGCTGGGCAACGTCACCGCCACCGAACCCGGCATCCTGGACATTTCCCACCTTTCTTCCGAGCGGCCGCGGCTCTCCCCGCCTGTTCACTTTGGCGGTCGCATAGTGATCGTGCTCGTCTCGTGGCAGCCTGGCATTAGGCAGCCGAGGAGGTCTCGCATGATCAGAACCCACAGCTATGACGTCACTGTCGCCTGGACCGGCAACCGGGGCGGCGGCACCAGCGGATACCGGGAGTACGGCCGTGATCATGAGGTGACGGTCAGCGGCGCCGGGGACGGGCCTGAGGCGGGGGACGCCGACCGGCCGCAGCCCATCGCGGGCAGTTCCGACTCGACCTTCCGGGGCGACTCCGCCCGGTGGAATCCCGAGCAACTTCTCACGGCCGCGCTCGCCCAATGCCACATGCTTTCCTACCTGCACGCCTGCGCGGCCGCCGGCATCGTGGTCACCGGGTACACCGATGAGGCGCACGGCACCATGACCGAGACCACCGACGGCGGCGGTCACTTCACCGAGGTCGTGCTCAGGCCGCGGGTCACCGTGGCCGCACCGGACATGGTCGAGAAGGCGGCCGGGCTGCACCGGGAAGCCCACGAGAGATGCTTCATCGCCAACTCGGTGAACTTCCCGGTCAGGCACGAACCCGTCGTGCTAGCGGCCAGCACCGCAGAACGGTAGCGGCTGCGCGGCCGGATTTCACGGCGGGGCGCGGCCGGATTTCACGGCGGGGCGCGGCCGGATTTCACGGCGGGCGCGAATTACGAAGGGTCTGATGCGCCGAGAAGCCAGGACTCGGTGACAGGTGGGCTGGCGGCCCGGCGTTCAGCCACGCGTGGAATCCCCGATCAGCTGGCCGGGATTCTTCCTGGACCTGGGGAAGGCCCGGCTGCCGGTGAACAGGAGCCCGCAGCCGGGTGGCCCGTCCTGCAGGGCCCGCAGCATGATCGGCCTGAAGTCCTTGACGTTCTCCGTGAGCAACCAGCGCTTTCTGCTTTCTGCGCTCGCCCAGGCAAAGACCTCTTGGTCAGTCCCGTAGGTCTTGGGGTGGGCGGCTGGAGCCCGGCTCGGGTGCGGGTGATGCCGGTGCCGGTGCCGCGTGGCCCGGGTAGGTGTCACTCCGGCCTGTCCTGTCCCGTCAGGCTTCTGCCGCCGCTGATGTCCCAGCGCCGCTGCGCTCCCGCGCCGGTTAACGCGGAAAATCCGAGCTATGCGGAGGATCCGGGCCCCTGGCGGTACCAGAATTACCGCGGAAGCCCGATTTTCCATGATCTTTTCCCGGGCCGGGGCCGGGGCCGGAGCCGGGGCCGGGGCTGGGCTGGATCGTTCTCGGAAGACCTTTCCGGCCAACTCGCCGGAACGCCGGACTTCCTGCGCCCCCTGAGCATCCCCGAGCGGCGGCAGCAGGACCGGGCCATGTTGGCGAGAACTTATCCGGGCTGCGCGAGATCGACGGCGGCGGTCTAGGCGTTGGCCCCGATCGTGACGACGTCCTTGCGAGGACGTCCGCGGGGGCGCTTACGCGGCACGATCGCGCCGCTCATCAGCAACTCGCCGCCCCAGACACCCCAGGGCTCCCGGCGCTCCAGCGCGCCGGCCAGGCACGCCAGCCTGGCCTGGCATCCCCGGCACATCGCCTTCGCCTGCTCCACATCCTGCGGAGACTCGGCGAAGAACAGCTCCGGTTCCTTCGTGCACGGCAGATCCAGGCTCAGCCCCGTGGGGTCCTGCCCGCCGACAGTGGTATCACGCCACTGCACTAGTGCCATCATCTCTCGCTCCCCGTTCCCGTTCCCCGTCCCCGTTGCCCGTTCCCCGGCGGCCGCGGCACCGTGGTCAACGGTGACGGGCCGGCCCTCATCCGGCGTCCGGTGCGGCCGGGCACGCGGCCGGCCGCTGTCTGCGTAGCGACCGGCGTACCGAGCGGACCGGGGCGGCGAGCACCGCGCCGAGCGGACCGAGCCCGGCGGCCAACCCGCCGAGCTGGGCATCGGCCGCCCGGATCTCGGCCGTGGTCTTGCCGCGTTCGGCCTGGTAGATGCCGTAGTAGGAATTGATCATCATCGCCTCCCAGACGATCCTTCGTAGGCGGTGAGCGGTGGCGATCCGCCCGCGCCCCGTTCACCCCGTGCCGACGCGGATCACCCCCGGAACGTCACCGCCGTGTACTGGCGAGTCCCGCTTGTACGACGAACGCCCCGGGCCCAGCCGGACAAACGATCGCCGTCGTGTACCAGGCTCGCCGTAAGCCCGCTGTTGCCGCATTAGGCAAATGCCATATTTTCGCCGCCCGCGCGGCCTTACCTAGCGCCTAAGGCGCTCAGTAATCCGCGGGCTCGATCGTGCGGCGGAGCTCTGCGGCGCGCTGCCAGGTCGCTGAGATCAGGAAGACGGTGCGGGAGTTGAAGGGGTCGCACCAGACGCCCAAGGCCATCCACGTCGTGGACGAGCTTCCCACAACCGCGGCCGGGAAGATCGACAAGAAAGCCCTGCGCCGCCCCTACTGGCCCGAGGGCACACGTCAGGTCCACTGACCGAGAGAAGACCGGCGCTGTTTAACCGGGCCGAGTTCCACGGTCAGCAGCCCTGTGTCGTTGGCCAAAAGCCTCGGGAAGACCGAGGACTGGGTCGCGAGGGTGGCGTTCAGCTTCCCGCCGACGCCGAGGCCGTCACCGTCCTCGTCGAAGTGACCAGAACCTCGGCGTCGCTACTCCTCGTGGGGGCAGTGCTCGGCGGGCGGCAGGTCGAGAGCGGGATTGCCGTCGAAGAAGCCCTCGGCCCGAAGCTTGAACCCGACCGTGGTGACCGGCATCACCGGCCAGTCCTCCGGCCGGACCACGTGGTGCGCGGTGAACGTGTGCCACAGCACGATGTCGGTGTTCTCCAGCGGGCGGTCGGCGGCGGTCCACGCGGGCAGCCCGTCCCCGCCGGGGTGCTGGTTGGGGTAGTCGCCGGCCGGGAAGCGCTGGTCGGGGTCGTACGCGGTGACCCACAGGTGCTTGGTGGCGAACTGGGCCCGCCGGATCACGTGGCTGTCGGGCTGGTTGAACGGCAGCACGCTGTCCCCCTGCGGCACGAGCTTGTAGGCCACCGGTTCACCCAGGCCGTTCAGACTATTGGGGTTAATGATCCGCCAGTAGCGAGCGGTCCGTCCGTCGGCCAGTCGCTGCGCCTCCGATTCCCTGGCCAGCGGGGTCTGCCGGACCACCCACGCGTTGCCGAGCGGGTTGTCCGGACCGGGCGGCAGCGCCACCGAGTCGCATTCGACCACGGTGTTGCCCGGGCCATCCACCATCATGTCCAGCCGCACGCAGAAGATGTGCTGGTGGTGCGGCCCGTAGACCTGCGGCGCGACCAGCGTGCCGTGGGCCGGGCGCTGCCCCGGCGGCAGCGCCCCGTTGGAGATCACGCCGGTCAGCTTGACCTCGTACTCGATCGTGCCGTCCTGGTAGAGGTACCAGAAGTAGCCGTACTCGTAGTTGCCGACGGTGGCGATCATCGAGATGACCAGCCGCCGGGAGCGCCGGACCTCGGTTTTCCCCGTCCGCCAGTCCGCGTGCTTCCAGCTGATCCCGTGGTCTTCCTCGTGCAGGCAGATGGCGTTCTTGAGGACCTGGGCGTGGCCGTCGTTGTCGTTCAGCCAGGCGTCGAAGTAGCGGATCTCGCCCAGGCAGTCACAGCCAAGCTCCAGGCTGTTGGCCAGCACCCCGATGCCGTATTCGCCCATGTCGAAGACGTTCTTGCGGTAATGCGTGGGGTTCGGGTCGCCGTAGGGGATGAACATCTCCGCCAGCGAGGCGCGGTAGAGGACCGGCCGGAGCGTGCCACGGTCCTCGTACCGGAGCAGGTGCAGCACCAGCCCTTCACGCGGGGTGAAGCCGACCTGGAATCGCCACTTCTGCCAGCGCACCTCGTGCCCGTCGACGGTGAAGCTGGTGCCTTCCGGCTGGGTGATGCTGAGTGGTTTCACGTCCTGGCGGGGGCCGTCGGGGAAGTGCGGGACGTTGGCGGGGTCGCGGATCGTCTCGGCCGTGTAGTTGCCGCTGGCGGGCGGGAGCGGGACCACGCCGTGGTCCTCGACGCCGACGACTTCCATCCGGTCTAGGTCGAACCTTACGATCAGGCCTTCCACCGGGCGCGCGTAGCCGTTGTCGTCGAGATCTCCGCGACGGACCCAGGTCAGGGGGCGGAGGAACCGGCCCTGGTCTGCGCTGTCCTCGGGGCCGTTGTACCCGACCGACCACGGGTCGATCATCACCATGTCGAAGTCGGTGACGCCGCGCTGGCGCATCGCCTGCTGCCAGCGGGGATCTTTCCGGACCGCCTCCTCGGTGGCCAGGAACTCCTCGAGCATGATGGCCGGCTGGACGCCGGGCAGTTCGGTCCACAGCTTTACGTCGCCGGTGGTGAGGGAGACGATTGCCTCGTAGGTTTTGCGTTCGGCTCGTTCGCGCAGGACGATGTGGGCCTCGCGGTCTATCGCCTGGCCTTTTCGGTAGCGGAGGACGGCGTCCTTGCCGGGCTCGCGGAGGGTGACGTAGACGAACCGGGCGCTGTCTTTCAGGTGGCGGTCGCGCTTGAGGATGCTGGTGGCGGCCTCGATCTCGGCGCCGGTCAGCGGGTCGAGCGGGTGGCGCACCTGGGCATCTGCGGGTGTGGCGCTGGCCGCGGTGGTCGCCGCCGGGGTGTCCTCGGTCGTGGTCATCGCTGGCTCCTTTTCCCGTCGTCCGCGTCAGCCTCCTCAGGCTTAACGCGGACGAATTGGTACGTCAAGCGCATGCCTCGGGCTCAGCCGGCCGACGGCCGCTCCAGGCCGATTCCGCGGACATCGAATCAAAATGGCCTCGTGCCGCCTCCGAGCTAGCACGAGCTAGCACAAGGTAGCCCTGGTGCCGGGGCAGCTGGTCCCGTTCCTGTTCACTCGGGCGGGCCTGATCAAGGGGGTTGGATCTGATGATTGGCTACTTCTTCTCCGGCAGCGAGTACCTCCAGCGCCGGCGCGGAGCTTGAGGAGCGAGCATGACCGCCGACGCGGCTGCGGCCTCGCCCGACTTCGACCTCCGGGACCTGATCGACGGCGCGGCCCTGCTGGCCAGCACCGCGAACGCGGTGATGCAGCTCGCGCGGCCCGCGATCGGTTACGGCGTGCTGGAGAGCAAGGTCGAAAGCGGCCAGGCGATGCGGCACCCGTTCCGGCGGCTGCGCAACACGATCACCTACATGTCGGTGGCCGTGATGGGCACCGAGGAGGAACGCGCGTACTACCGGCGCCAGGTAAACCGCGCGCACGCCCCGGTCCGCTCCGGCGCGGACAGCCCGGTCAGCTACAGCGCCTTCGACCCGCGGCTTCAGCTGTGGGTGGCCGCGTGCCTTTACCGCGGCGGCATGGACATCCGCACCCGGCTACACGGGCCGGTCGACGAGGCCACCGCCGACGCCATCTACCGCGAATGCCGCCGATTCGGCACCACCTTGCAGGTCCCGGAGCACATGTGGCCGGCCGACCGGGCCGCGTTCGAGGAGTACTGGGCCGCCGCCCTGGCCGAACTCCGGATCGATCCGCCGGTGCGCGACTACATGGACCGGCTCATCATGCTGGACTACCTGCCCCGGCCGTTCGGCACCGCGCTCGGCCCGGTGAACCGGTTCCTGACCACCGGGTTCCTGCCCCCGCCGTTCCGCGAGCAGATGCAGCTGCCCTGGACCGAACGCGACCAGCGCCAGTTCGACCTCCTCATCCAGCTGGTCGCGTCGGTCAACCACCTCCTGCCCGCACCGGTCTCGCGGTTCCCGTTCAACGCCAGCCTGCAAGAACTGCGGCTGCAGATGATCCGCAACCGCCTCATGAAGCTAGAACGGACCGTGATACCCCGGTCCGTTCGGGAGATAAAAATCTTCTTATGCCGAACGGACCTGTTGGCTTATTTCGCCGGGACGCCGCGCGGCGCCCTGGATGCCTGGCGGTCGGCCTACGCCTCCGGCCAGGCCGGGACGCCGACGGCCGCGCGGCGATGTTCCCGGTGACGCGGCGGCGGCTGGGTATGGTGATGCGGGATGGACGCCTTGCCTTGATCCAGCCGGGCAGAGCGGCCGGTTTGCGTGGAAGATTCGGCCTGCGTGGAGGATCGGGGCGGTCCTGGGGTACCAGGATTACCGCGCAAGCCGGATCTTCCGCGATCTTTTGCGGGCGGGCGGGCGGGCGGGTCAGGGGTGCGGAGAGATTGAGCTGAAGTGGCGGAAGTGAGGGCCGGGGCCGGGGCCGGGGTGGACTGTCCGGGGGCGGTGACGGGGTGAATTGTCGCCGCTCGCTGGGAGGGCTGGCGGGCGGTCCCGCGGGAGGCAAGCCTCGGTCGGGCCTCATAGCTCACACTGGCACCACCACGCTACCGAACGAGACAGCAAAATAAACCAACAGGGTCCGAACGGACCGTGGTACACGCCCTGAGCCCGGTGCGACGTCCTGCTTCGGGCGGCGAGCCAGTCTGGGCGGTTGGTATGCAGCGTCTGTTACGCGCGGGAAAGCGTCACCGGCTGGCGGTTACCTTGCGGACGAACCAGGATGCTTGGGCCAGCGCGCTGTCGGCCGCGGCGAGCAAACCGGGCTGTAGCGCGAAGTCGTGCCACATGCGCGGCCATCTGGTGTATGTCATGTCTACCCCGGCGGCCGAAGCGCTGGCGGCCAGCAGCTCGGCGTCCGGGGCGAGCAGTTCCTCGGTCCCGGCCTGGATCAGCAGCGGCGGCAGCCCGGAGTGCGTGCCGCGCAACGGGGAGACCAAGTGGCCGGCCCAGGTGGACGGGCCGGCGTAGGCGCGGGCGCAGGCGTCGAGCCAGTCCGGGGTGAGCAGGACGTCGCGGCGCACCAGGTCCGGGACGGCCCGGCGGTCGCGGCCGAGATCGAGCCACGGCGACAGCAGGATGCAGCCGACCGGGAGTTCCTGCCCCGCGTCGCGCATCGACAGGACCAGGGCCAGGGCGAGTCCGCCGCCTGCCGAGTCGCCCGACACCACCACCGGGCCCGGGCTGGCCTCGCCGGACAGGGCGCTGAGGACCGCGCGGGCGTCCTGGAGTGCTGCCGGGTAGGGATGCTCAGGGGCCAGGCGGTATTCGGGCAAGACAACCCGGCAGCCCGTCTGGGCGCTCAGGTGCGCCGCCCACGACCGGGCCATGCGCGCCGAGCCCAGGCAATAGCCGCCGCCGTGAAAGTGGACCACCGTCAGCTGCGAACCCGGTACCGGGGAGGACACCACCTCGGCGCGCAGCCCGGCTATCGTCTGCTCGGTGACCGTGGTGCGCCGCGGAAGCGCGGAGATCCTGGTGAGCTGGTCCAGCCGCGTACGCTGCACCGGCCAGGGCAGAGCCGGGTCCAGGCAGCGCCTGCCGAGCTGCTGCACCCCGAAGCGCATGATCGCAGGCGGCAAGCGCAGCCCCCGGCGCGCGCGGCGGGCGGTCATGCCGCGCTGGGGCCGGCCATGGCCGGCCGTTCCGGCGTGACCCGGTACGCGGCAAGGTCAAAGCGCCGGACCTGGTACCGGTACATGAACGTATAGTCGGGCCAGTTGTTGGTGTTGCGTCCGGAGGCCGTCGTGTACCAGCTGTGACAGCCGGTCTCCCACACCGACGTCCGGCTGGCCGATTGCACCCAGGAGTTGAACGTCTCCTGCACTTCGGGACGCACGTCAAGCCAGGCCAGGCGCTCGGCCTGGAGCGCCTGGATCGCGCCGAGAACGTAGCCGATCTGGCCTTCGAGCATGTAGATGATCGAATTTCCGCCGAGGTTGGTGTTAGGCCCGTAGAGCATGAAGAAGTTAGGGAACCCGGAAACAGTGATGCCGAGGTAGGACCGCGGCCCGTCCTGCCAGGCCTGCTGCAGCCGCCAGCCGCCGAGGCCGGACACCAGCATCGGCGCGAGGAACTCCGCCGCCTTGAAACCGGTGCCGTAGATGATCACGTCCGCGACGCGGGTCGTGCCGTCGGCGGTGACTACCCCGCCCGGGACGATCCGCTCGATCCGTTCCGTGACTAGCTCCACGTCCGGCCGGGCCAGAGCCGGGTACCAGTCGTTGGAGAACACGACCCGCTTGCAGCCCATCACGTAGTCAGGGATGCACCTGGCGCGCAGCTCAGGATCGGCGATCTGCGAGCGGAGCTGGCGGCGCCATAGCTGCATCGGCGCGGCTAGCAGCTTGGGCGACAGGACAAAGCCGCTGGTGAGCAGCTCGCCGTAGAGGAAGATGCGCAGCCGGTCGATCTTGCGTACTACGGGCAGCCGGTCATACAGCGCCTGCTCGACGTCGCGGTACGGCCGGTCAGCCTTGGGCAGCACGTACGGGGCGCTGCGCTGGTAGACGGTAACGTGGCCGGCGACCTTGGCGATCTCGGGTACGAACTGGATGGCGCTGGCCCCGGTGCCGACGACAGCCACACGCCTACCTGCCAGGCCGACATCGTGATTCCAGCGGGCGGAATGCCACGAGAGGCCCGCGAACCCGTCCCGGCCGGCGATGTCGGGCAGGGCGGGACGGCCGAGCTGGCCAAGGGCACAGACGACCACCCTCGCCTGCAGCGTGCCGCCGTCGTCAAGGGTGAGATTCCAGACCGCGCGGTGTTCATCGAACTCGGCCCCCGCGACGCCGCAGCCGAAACGGAGGTGCGAGCCAAGGCCGCGCTCGGCGACCAGCGCGTGCAGGTAAGCCAGGATCTCCCCGCGCGGCGGGAAACGCCGGCTCCAGCGCCAGGGCCGGAACGAGAACGAGTACAAGTGCGACGGCACGTCGCAGGTCAGGCCCGGGTAGCTATTATCGCGCCAGGTTCCGCCGAGGTCATCGGCTCGGTCCACCACGACGAAATCGTCGATGCCCGCCTGCTTGAGCGCGATCGCCATGCCGATCCCGCCGAAGCCGGCGCCGATGACGACCACCCGGTAAGGCATGGGCACTCCCCTCCGACCGAGTTCGACCTCAGCGGAAGCGTCACAAACACTTTGGGCGTAATCATCGCGCATTACACCCGCGCCCGAGGAGCGTCCAGTTGGGATTATTAGCTGTGAGGAGCATGCCGGGCGATACGAGTGGCGAGGATGCCCTGCGCGCGTCGCTGCGCGCGTCGCTGCGGGAGGTCGGGCGCGCGGACGGTATTAGCGCCGTCCGGCGGCTGTCCGGCGGGGTCATCGCCGACGCCTGGCTGATCAGCTGGGCCGACGGCACGTCCGCGGTCGGCAAGATCGTCCACGGCGCGGCCCCTGACCTATTCCGGACTGAGGCGGACGGGCTCGCCGCGCTGCGCGGCACCGGGTACCTGGCGACTCCGGACGTGCTGGCCGTCACCGACCGGCTGCTGCTCCTGGAAGCGCTGGTGCCCCGGGACGACAGCGCGGGTTCCTGGGAGGCCTTCGCCCGGGATATGGCCGGCGCGCACCGCGCTGTGGTCAGCGCCAGGTTCGGCTGGCCCGCCGATGGGTGGCTGGGCCGGCTGCGGCAGGTCAACACCTGGAACTCTGACGGGCACGAGTTCTTCGCCGAGCACCGGCTGCTGCGCTACCTCACCGAGCCGCCCGCCGAGCAGGCCCTGACCGCGGACGACCGTCGCGCTGTAGAGCGGCTGTGCGCCCGGCTGCCCGAACTCATCCCGCCCATGCCCGCCGTCCTGACCCACGGCGACCTGTGGACCGGCAACCTGGTCAGCCAGCCGGGCGGCCGGATCGCCGTCATCGACCCGGCCGTCTCCTACACATGGGCCGAGGTCGACCTGTCCATGCTGTGGAGCAACGCACGCCCGCCCGCTTCTGACCGGTTCTTCGCTGTCTATCAGGAGCTCAATCCCTCGCCACCCGGATGGGCCGAGCGGATGCCCGTGCTGAACCTGCGCGAGCTGCTCAGCAGCATCGCGCACTTCGGCTCCGCCGCGTCCTATGACCTGGGGCGGGTCCGCGACACTCTCGGGCCGTTCTATCAGAGGTGACCCGAGCAGGCGTGTCAGGTGACGGGGGACCCCGGGCCTTCGTTCCCATCTACCTGTCCCGGCAGTCCTCCGCGCCTGTCATCGACGGCCCAGCGGTCGCCTAGCGGGTGTCACTCGCTTCACTACCTCGGCGGATGGCCTCTCGCAGCGTCGGCCAGGCGGCGCGCAGCCCCGGGTGGAGGCCGGGATGGTCGGAGACTTGCTCGGCCGGCACCCAGGCCAGCCCGGCCGTCTCCCACGCCGCGTGACCGGAAGCGATCTGGGCGGTGGGCAGGTAGCTCGCCTCGGTGTTCTGGATCCGCACAGCGAAGGTGGTGTAAGTCCACCCGCAGCCGTGTTCGCACGGGACCTCCAGCTCGGCGGCCACGACGCCCAGGCGCACGTCGATCCCGTCGATTTCCTCGCCGGTCTCGCGGACGGCCGCGTGCCACGGCGTCTCGCCGCCGTCGATGGCGCCGCCGAACGTGGACCAGGTGCCGCCCGCCTGCACGTGCGGGGAGCGGTGGCTCAGCAGCACCCAGGCACGCCCGTCCGGCGTCACCGTCCACGGCAATACGCCTGCCGCGCCGTTCGGTCCCCAGTGCCGCCCAGCCGGGCACAGATGGTAGCGCTCGTCGGAGGCAGGCTGCCTGGTGGAGCTGCCCGCCGGCTGTACGGCTGCCTCGCGCTCGCTTGCTTGCATGCTGTGGCTGCTCCCCCGGCCGCCTGCCTCACGGTGGTCTCGCTGATCGCTTGATCAATACTTTTACCAAGCGCGGACGCCTTCGATATCTTCCAGGACAAGAAGCACGTATCGTTCGGCCGAACGGACCCGGGGTACGAACCCTCGGTCAGGCGCTGTGTCTGGGACAATCGCGGGATGAGTCCGAAGAGCCGCGGGCGTCCGCCTGGCCGTGGCCGGCGTCCGGCATCAGGCCGCCGGCCTGCCGGAAAGCCGAAGCGGGCCGGGAGCACATCCGGGTGGGTGGCCGAGGAGGACACCGACTGCTGGTTCGACGAGCCGCTCCCAGGCGACCGGCGGTCCTGGGCGGTCCCGCCGGGGCATGGCAGCTATCAGGACCTCGACCTTGAGCAACTGGATCCGGACGACGAGGACGAACGCACGTTCCTGCTCGAGGCGCAGCATCTCGACATGGCGGCGGCGCTCGAGCGTCACGAGGAGATGACGGGCGCCGACGGCGAGCCGTTCAACCCTCAGCTGCACGTCACGCTCCATCAGGTGATCGCCAACCAGATCCTGGCCGACGACCCGCCCGAGACATGGCAGACGGTTCAGCGGCTCGCCGGGCTCGGTTACGACTGGCACAACGTGATGCACCTGATCATGGGTCCGGTGACCGAGGCCGTCTGGAACGCCCTGGCCGAGAAGCGGTCGTTCGACCGTGCGGATTACCTGCGGCGGCTGGCCGAACTGCCGGGCGACTGGCCGTCACCGGAGGAACTCGGCCACCCCGGTAGCTGATCGCCGCAGACGCTCAGAAGACGAAGGGGATCAGCATCTTGGTCGAGCGCTTGTACTCCGGATAGGACTCCGGGAATCGGCTGGCCATGAAGCGCTCCTCCGTGATCGCGCTGTAGGTGAAGTACGCCCCGATCAATACGACCGCGACCAGCCAGTAGAGGCTGACCGCGATCGTCGTGCCGATCATCGCGAGGATGATGCCCGAGTAGATGGGGTGCCGGATGCTCCGGTACGGACCGGTGGTGACGAGTTCCGGATCGGCCTTCTGGGACATCGGCATGCCCCAGTTCCGGCCGAGGTACACCCTGGCCCAGACGGCCAGCGCCAGCCCCAGCACGAAGACGGCCAAGCCGACGCCCTGCAGCCAAGGATCGCTGACGGCCGCATGCCCTTTGAAGACCCTGGCCCGCACCAGCAGCAGGACGACGAGGATGATACCGATCCGGAAGCCGGCGAACCTGGTCCAGCCCGTCCGGCCGGACTTGACACCGACGGCCGCGGCGAGCCAGTAGATCCAGAAGACCAGCCAGCCGGCGAAGATGACGATATCGACGACATGCATAGAGCAACTCCCCGACCATCGTACGACGGCTTGTCATGAAGCCGGGACCAGGACCACCCCGGCTGGCTCCCCGCCGCACTGTCCGACCGCATCCATTTCCGCCGACCTATTGATCCCGAACGAACGGTGGTACCAGCTCCGGGACCCCGATCCGCTGACCGTTAGTCAGCGACCGAGCTCGAGCGCATCCAGAGCACGCAGCAGGTGGGGTTCGAACCGATCGCGGCCTGCATGGCGAAGTTCCGCGGCCGTCCACCACCCGACCTGGGCGAATTCGCGCTGATCCGGATGCAGGGGCTGCCCGACGCGACCTGCGAGGGCGAACCAGAGGCTGACGTCGACGTGCCGCGTCGTGGGCGGACCCACGGTCTCGGTCATCGTGAGGAAGAATGGCCTGTCCCGGAACGCCGCGTCGAGTTGCGCCGTGACGCCGAGTTCCTCGACGGCCTCGCGCCGGACGGTGCCGAGCGGATGCTCGCCGGGCTCGACATGCCCTCCGGTCGGCAGCCACAGGCCGGACAGCCGGTGGTCGCAGAGCAGCACGCTCCCGGCCGGCCGGTCAACGAGCAGGAAGTACGACACCAGATGCGGCGACGGGGTGAGCGGCTTCTCCCGCCTGAAGATGTCATCGGTCCCGGCGAGCCACGACAACGCGTTCCGGCGGTGCTCCCGTCCGAGGTCATCCGTGGGCTCGATGCCGGACACCAAGCCGACGATTATCGGCTTCAGGGCGGCCGACATGCTGCTCAGGCGGAATCGGCGGGGACCTCACGGTGACCGTGCAGCGCCGCCATGTCGGCGGCGGCCCGGCCGGAATACCAGCCTTCGGAGTCGCTTACGCGGCCGGCCCGGTGATACGAGACGCTGTCGCCGAACATCTCACCTACCGCGTCATCGACGGCCTGGTGCCGGGCAGCGAGCACAGGAAGCAAATTCCGGCCTGGCGCCTCGGCCGCCACCTGGCGTTCGGCGTCCCCCGTAGCCCCAGCCAGCCGCTCTCCGATCCGGATGGCGTAGGACATGAGGAACGACTGGCGGAACGCCCGGGTGCGCGACCGGCCGTAGCGATCCCGCTTCGCCCCGGCCCGCAGCATCGCGGTGTTCGCCTGCACGAGCAGCGAGGTGAACAGCAGCTCAACCGCATCGAGATCGGTGGGAAAGCCGATAACCGCCGACATCCCCAGGCTCTTGTACCACACGGCACGGCACCGGTTGGCCCTGGCGACCTCCTCGAGCAGCTGTGCCTTCGGCCCTTCGTACGGGTTGTCCACCGGCAGCCGCCGGCTGGCCGGCTCGTCCTTCCTGCCCGCCTCGGCCGCGAGTAGCGCGTGGTCGATGCTGTACTTTGCCATCAGCTCCTGCGCCCTGGCGGACAGCGCCTCGGCCTCCTCGGTGAACTCCGTGGATTCCGCCTTCGCGAGGAGGGCACGGATCTTGCCGAGGATCCGCTCGTCGGCGGCCCGCTCCCCGCCAGCCGCGGCACCCGGCCTGGCCGCGGCACCGGGCCGTACCGTACCGGGCAGCGGGCACAGCCGGGACAGCACCGGCAGGTGGCCGATCGCCAAGAGCAGCTCCACCGCCGTTATCAATGCGGCCTGCGGACTGTCACCCTTCCGGCCGCGCCACCGGCCGAGGTAAGCGTCGTCACTCCCCCACCACACCTCGGCCCCGAGGGCGGACAGCTGTGCCAGCCAGCGGTCGTCCACTGTGGCGGCGGCATAGCCGCGCATCTCGTCGGCGATCATGTCGATGGCCATCCGGGCATGCGAGTCACCTTTCTCCCGGCCCGCATGGCGCACCAGCTCAGCGGGCTGCCAGCCGTGCCGCCAGGCGCCGGCCACCGAGACGCGCAGGTAACTGACCAGCTCACGGCTGACGGTAGCGTCCCAGCCGGGTACCTGCTGCTGGCCGGCCAGCGCCTCCACCCACTCCATGAACTGGTCCTGCAGGCCGTGCGCAAGGGCATGCAGGGCCTCCGCCACACCCACGGCTGCAAGCTCCCGCTGAGACGGCTGCTTTGCCTGGGGCGGCGGCTCATGCCGGATGTCGCGCCGCGTCCCGCGCCCTTGCCGGGGCGGGATGTCATGCCGCTGGGTCTCCTGTGGCGGTCGCGACGAGCCGGACGGTGATGACGCAGACGGCTGCGCGCGCCGCTGCTTGCGCTCCCTGTCCTGCTTCAGCCGCCGCTGCCGGCTCGCCTTGCCCACGAAGCAGACCTCCCTCGCTTCGACCCTGCGGAAGATCCTGCCACGAGGCACTGACAAACACCGCGAGAGACGCGCGTCAGTTTTGTAGGTGACTGACGGGTAACTTGCTGCCGTCGGCGTTGCGTGGCCGGTCAGGGCCGGGTCGGGCGGTGGCTGTCTGGTTGCGCAGTTGCTCCCGGATCTGTTCCCGCTGGCCTCGCGTCAGCGCAGCGCAGACGGCCGTGAGTGTCTCACCTCGTCGGTACGCTCCCTTCTTGTCCGAAGGCGGGTTCGCCACTGATGCGGGCGGGCCGCGCCTGGGCGCGCCCGGCCGGGCGCGGCCTGTTTGACTGACGGTTACGGGGTGAGGTGGATGGTGACCGTCGGAGTGTTGCCTGGCACGACAGTGGCATAGCCCTCGGCGTCCTGGTAGTTTCCGGTGCCTCCGGTGACCGCGAGCCGGAAGGTGCCAGGTCCCGACGGCGTGGAGGTGACCAGCCCGGACAGGTCGATCTGGCCGTGGGCGAGGACCTCGACGGCCGAGACCAGCTCGTCGGCCGAGCCGGCGCCAAGCCGGGTGACGGTGTAGCTTTCCCCGTCGTGGCCGATCTGCTTGCCGCCTTGCATGAGCTTGTTGGCGACCAGTTCGACGTAGCCGACGGCGAATCCATGTCCTGATCCGAGGTTGAAGGTCTGGTCGCTGATGTTGTGCTCCGTGAAGGAGATCGTCGTTGCGGCCGATGCCGGAGCCGCCGCTGCCGTTACCGCCACGGTGGTCCCGCCGATGGCGGCCACGGCGAGCGCCGCGGCCGCGGTCCGCCTGCGAATGGTGGTCATGTCCTGCCTCCTGGTAGAAGTGCCGCGGCCTGGGATGGCCTTGCGGTCTGGCCAGAACGCTACGAATCGGGGCTGCCGCCGCGCCTCCGGCTGCAGCGGGTTTCTCGGTCCTCTCGCGGGCGGAGCGGGAAGGCGGCCCGGCTCCGCCGCGGGGCGGATGTCAGCCCGCGCTGCGCTCCGCTGTCAGGGGGAGGCGCCAGCGCGAGGGCGAGCGTATGGTCCAGGCATGAACCGCGTGCTGCGGCTATGGTCGGCCGTTTCCTGGTGGCTGGTGCCGCTGGCCATCGCCGTCTTCGGCGCGGTCGACCTGGCGCAGAACGGGAGCCTTTCTTCTTCGGGGAGCAACGTGACGTTCCCCGGGCCGGTCGCGGCGCACGCGGTTTTCCTGCTGCTGGTCACGGTCCCGCTGTGCTGGCGGTTCCGGGCGCCGGCCACGGTCGCGATCGTGGTCACCGTCGCCGCGGCCGCCTGGGATCTGGTCATGTTCAGCGCGAAGGCCCAGCCTCCCATCGAGCCCTGGCTGGCGATGCTGGTGGCCGTGTTCGCGCTGGCCAGCCGAGTCGACGGCCGGCGCCTCCGGGTAGCCGCCTCGATCGCCGGCGGCCTGTTCCTCGCTGGGGAGATCAGGGGGGAACTGGCCGGGCAGGGCACCGGGAACGTGCTGCCCGCCGTGGTGTTCTACGTCCTGATCTTCATGCTCGGGCGGATGGTGCACGCGCACCGGCGGCATGCCTCGGGCCAGCAAGACCGTGCCGAAAGGCTGGAACGCGAGCAGGAGGCCCTGGCCGCCCGGGCGGTGGCCACCGAACGATCCAGGATCGCCCGCGAACTGCACGACGTCATCGCGCACAGCCTGAGCGTCATCGTGGTGCAGGCCGCGGCCGAGCGGCGGGTACTCGGGCCGGGCCGCGACTCCACTGCGGAAACACTCGAATCGATCGAGCAGGCCGGGCGGCAGGCCATGACCGAGCTACGCCGCCTGCTGGGCCTGCTCCGCAAGAGCGACGGCGAGCTGTCCCTGGCACCCCAGCCGGGCCTGGGAGAACTCGGCGACCTGGTGGCCGGGGTCCGCGAGGCGGGAGTGGAGGTCGACGTGCGTACCGACGGCGACCTGGCCGTCCTGCCCCGCGGGCTGGACCTGACGGCCTACCGGATCGTTCAGGAGTGCCTGACCAACGTGCTCAAGCACGCCGGCGCGGACCGGGTGGAGGTCTCGCTTCGCTGCCTGGGCCGCTGCCTGGACATCGACGTGACCGACGACGGAACGTCCGCCCGGGCGCCCTCTCCCGGCGGCTTCGGCCTGGTCGGGATGCGCGAACGGGTATCGGTCTACGGGGGAACGGTGCAAGCCGGCCACCGCGAAGGCGGCGGGTTCCGGGTTCACGCGAGGCTGCCTGTCGAGGCCGGCGACCAGGCGGGGCCATGACGATCCGGGTGCTCATCGCCGACGACCAGGAACTTGTCCGGGCCGGCTTCCGC
The DNA here is from genome assembly GCA_963844625.1 of uncultured Actinomycetota bacterium. Classification (GTDB taxonomy): domain Bacteria; phylum Actinomycetota; class Actinomycetes; order Streptosporangiales; family Streptosporangiaceae; genus Palsa-504. The sequence continues at coordinate 100,911 of CAWJPF010000013.1, forward strand.
AAGCTCCTTGACGCGGAGGACACCATGACCGTCGTCGGGGAAGCCGCCGACGGCGCGCAGGCGATAGCCCGGGCCACCGAGCTGGCACCCGACGTCGTCCTGATGGACATCCGGATGCCGCGTCTGGACGGGATCGAGGCGACCCGCCGGGTGACCCGGTCCACCGGTGTCCAGGTGCTCGTGCTGACCACCTACGACCTTGATGAATACGTCTTCGAGGCGCTGCGGGCGGGGGCCAGCGGATTCCTGCTGAAAGACTCCCCGCCCGATACGCTCATCGCGGGCATCGCCACTGTCGCGCGCGGCGACGCGCTGCTGGCCCCGTCGGTGACCCGGCGGCTGATCACCGAATTCGCCCGGCGGCCTCCCGCGAGCGCGCCGCGCGCACTACCCGACCTGACCCCCCGGGAGAGGGAGGTTCTCATCCAGGTCGCCCGCGGCCTGTCCAACCGCGAAATCGCCAGCCAGCTCTTCCTCGGCGAAGCCACCATCAAGACCTACGTCGGCAACATCTTGATGAAGCTGGGCTGCCGCGACCGGGTACAGGCCGTCGTCGCCGCCTACGAAGCCGGACTCGTCCAACCCCGCCATCACGGCTAACAGCACCGGCGACCGTGGAAGGGGCAATGATCGACAGCGTCTTGGGTCGAGGGTGTGCGACACGAATTTAGGATGCCGGGGAGTTCTGGCCTGACCCGGCCCTGACCGGCCACGCAATGCCGACGGCAGCAAGTTACCCGTCAGTCACCTACAAAACTGACCCGCACCCCTCCGCGAGAGGCGCTTCCGTCGGACAGGATGTCCGCGTTCAGTCCGCCGCGGTGGAGGAGATCCTCGATGATGCCGGGCCGGGTTGTCTCTGCCCTGGTACTACCAGCACGAACCCCGTCCGGGCGTCTCGGTGATCGGCGCCCGCCTGCTCGAGCTCGCCTCCGGCGGTCCTGGGTAAAGGCGCGAACGCCGCCGCCCTGCGAGATAATGACCGGTCATGGAGTTGTACGGCGAAGAATGGGCGCGCAAGGGCGCGACGCTGAGCGACAAGACCGCTCGAGCGGAGTTCGGGTTAACGCAGGACGAGATCATCGCGGCGATCCGCGCGGGCAAGCTCCAGTACCGGCCCGCCGCGATGCACGGGAACCCGTGGCTGCGACTGCTCCGCCGCGAGGTCGAGGATCTCGTCAGCACCCGGCGTGGTGACCGGTATCTGCGGGAATGGCAGGCACGGACCGAGCTGAAGCGGGTCAACCGCGAGCTGAAACAGCTCCGGGTCCAGCTCGCGGCGCTCGAGGAAAGGCGGGCCGCACTCCTCTCGGAAACTCGCTGAGCAAGCCTGATGACCTCGCCTCGTGCCCCGCGGAACCGGGACCGCCCAGGCTGGCTCTCCGCTACCGGCCGACGCGCCATACAAGTCCGGCGTCCAATTCGCCCTGGACGATCTTGCCCGCAGGCTCCCGAGTGAGATACCGGTCGGGCCGAACGGACCGGGGTGCGAGCCTCCGCGTAAGGCACCCGCTATTCCAAGGCTGCGTTCGTCCCGGGCAACGGCCGCACTTCACCGTCCGGAGCCCTGACAGAACGGGCCCGAGTTGGGCCGATTTAGTGCGTACCTGAGTATCTGTGGATGCGGTCAAGCGCGTCGGGGAGGTCAGGCAGGGGATCTGCGGCGGTGATGGTGCAGGTGCCGGTGCGGAGGGTTGCTATCGTGCGTCTATGGACGACGGGTGGCGCGTCTGCATTGCGTTTGGTGTCCTGCCGCGCAGCCGGCATTCCTTCCGGCAGGCGCTGATCTCTGCATTGGGCAGCCGCCTCGGCGATCAGGTAGCGGTCAGCTCGAGCCGATGGGGTACCCGGATCTTCTTGTACGCCCCCAGCGCCGGATCGGCTGATGAGGCCGCACAAGTGGCGCGTGAGGTGCTCGCGCGGCACGACGTCAGCGCGCCCGTCCGGACGGAGTTCTGGAGCCCGCGGGACCAGGAGTGGCGGGATGCGGCGGACGAGCCGTCCGCCGATCCCGTTGCCGAGCAGCAGGCTCGGCACGAAGCCCGTCAGGAGCGAGAGCGGCAAGCGTCGGTGACGTCCGGCCGCCCCGCCTGGGAGGTGTGGGTCGAATTGCCGTCACACGACGATGTGGTGAACCTGGCCGGGCATCTTGCCGCCCAGGGATGGCCGGTCCGCCCGCACCGCAGGCACCTCATCGTCGGGGCGGACTGCGAAGACGACGCTAAGAGCCTCGCCCAGGAGCTCTCCGGCGACGGCCGCGCTGATGCGGATACGGCCTTCCGGGTCCGGCGGGTCGATATATATCCATCCTGGACTGACGGTGGCACCGCCTTTGCTGGCGGCGTTCCTTGATCCAGGTCGTTTGAGAGTCTTGCGGCCCGCGTTGCGGGCGGGAAGGCTCGACATCAACACGGCTACGAGGAACAAGCACACGCCGGAGCAGGTCGTGCGCAAGCTGGCGACCGCTGATCGCGCCCCCCGCGACAAGTACACGACCTGGACCGCCGTTGCGCCCGACTTGGTCTTTACCGTCCTGACATACGGCCCCAGCCCGCTCTACGGGCCACCGTTAGTGCGCAATTTCAGCTCTCCCGACCAGCAAACTAGCAGGTCACCGCGCCGCACCATCGGTTACGCCCGAATCTTGTCCCAAGTCAGGTTCCAAGGCTGCGTTCGTCCCGGGCAACGGCCACACTTCACCGTCCGGAGCCCTGGCAGAACGGACGCTTGTAGGCTGACCGCATGCCTCGCCGCACATTGCGGCGCCTTCGCTGGGCTCCGTGTCCTGTCGGGTTCCGCCAGCGCCCCGGGATGATCCCAGTGGTCCTGTGCGCCCCTCCACCTCACCAGCCCCAGACTTGATTCAATGAATGCCACTCCAGCTGTTCTATTAAGTACAGAGCCACTTTCATTGGGATGCCGTGCCTAAGCTCGACCACCGACGTAAATTCTGGCGCTGTCTTGATGTGCCGGCAGGCGGATAAATGATCTTGGTGGTATTCGGGCGTGGCTTTCCGCCGCTGCCTGTTCTGCGGCTTGTCCGGTTCTTCGGCTGGGGACAGGTGCTGGCGGGTGGCCGGAGGGCCGTGCGGGTGCGGTGACCGGGTCGGGGCTGGTCAGGCCGCGATGGCGGGCGGGCCGCAGGCGGCTTGGAACAGGTTCATCCATTCGGTCTCGCGGTGCCAGCCTTCGGGCAGGTGCATGGTGATGTGGCCGCGGCCGTGGCGGGCGATGCGGGCGGCGACGGCGATCAGCTGGCGGCGGATGGTCGCGCCGCGGGCTTTGGCGTGACGATGGCCCGGCCAGGCTGCCGGCGGCGCGGGTCAGGTTATGGCAGATGGCGGCCAGGGTGAGCCAGGCGGCGTTGGCGGGGAAATGCCCTGATGGCAGGTGCGCGAGAGGCCCGTCGGTCCAGGTCCGCGAAGACCTGCTCGACGATGGCGTGGTCGCGGTGCTGCGCCTCGGCCTGGATCATCTCGAACGGCGAGTCGGTGAACAGGGCGTGGTACCGCCAGATCGGTGAACAGCTCGTCCTGGCCTCCGGCGGCTTTGCGGTTGAGGTCCTTGACCCGGCGGACGATCAGCCGGGCGGTGATCGCCTGGCCTTTCCTGGCCGCGAACGCCGTGTAGGGCACTCGGCGACCTCGGCGTCGGAGATCAGCCGGTGCTGGTCCTCACCCAGACCGCCCGCGGGCAGGTGATCGGGTCAATGGCTCCTTGACGATGGAGGCGATCGCGGCGCGGATCTTGGGGTCCATCGGCACGGTGACCGAGAAGCACGCGCCGCCGCGGCGGATCGCGCCCAGCACCGCGGCGGAGTAGTACGCCGAGTCGATCCGGAACACGAGCTGGCCGGTGCATCCGGCCTGGCGGGCGGTGCTGATCGCCTCGGCGGCCAGCGACGCGGCGCCGCGGGCGGAGTTCGCGTTGCCGCCGCGCAGCCGGGTCGCCGCGATCACCGGCGCGGCCAGCGGCGTGGAGATCACCGCGGCCAGCGCGTTCAGCCCGCGGACCAGCAGGCTCTTGCCCTGGATCTTCGTGTGCCCGAACCCGGCGCCCTGCTTGGCGTGCCCGTAGACGCGTTTTTGCATGGAGTCCATGTCGATGAACGCCAGCACATCAGCGCCGGGCAGCAGCGGCGCGCCCGCCGCCAGGCTCGCCAGGAACTGGCGGGCCACAGCATCGAGCTGCCGCACGTTCCCCAGGTGAACGAGCGCAGGAACGACCCCAGCGTGGACGGCGCCCGGATGCCGCCGAACAGCTCGGCCATGGCGCCGTGCCGCAGGACGTCCATGTCATCGATGCTGTCCGCCCCGGCGGCCATCCCCGCGACCAGGCAGGGGATCTTCAGGTGCGCGTTCACCCGCACCGGCTGGCGATCCTGACGTGCTCGCCGGCCAGGTCCGCCAGGCCGCAGCGCTGCGCCAGGGCCATGACCGGGACCAGGCCAGCCCGCGACACGAGATTCGGGTCATCAAACGATGCGTGCGTCTTCGCCGGATCATGCGACAATCGCACTTGCGAGGTGTCCTCTCGAGCTCGGGACATGGAAGCTTCAGTAACTCCCATCGTCCCAGCTCAGAGGGCACCTTTCGCGTCGACACGCCCGAATGCGACCCTATTTACGCGGTGGATTGAGGCTAAGAGCAGTCCGTCGAGGGCGTGACCACTATCTCCTCGAAACGGGCGGGCTCGACCGCGAGCCCATTGTCCAACGCTGCAGGCGCTGCCTTGGCAGTTGGCTGCGGCCCTCGTTTGTTATGTACCGGTCACATCGGCCCGGGTCCGTGCCACGATCTGGTTTGCTTCTTCCTCGGTGATCTCGATGAACTCGTTTTGCAGGTCGCCGCGCTCGGCGGAGACCACATGGCGTGCGTTCCCAGACGAGATCTTGCTGAATGCCTCATCCCGCCGACCACCGGCTCGGAGTAGATGCGCCGGAGAACGCCTGCAGGCTGCTCGCGGCTACTTAGGTCATCAACAATTGCGTAGTAGGTTATCTTGTCCGCCATCTATGTCTCTTTCCGGTAGTCGGGAATGTCGGCGGCTCCGGGCGGAACCGGCACATCGGCTGCGATTTTCTTCTGAAAGGCTTCCAGGACAAGCTCCTCGAACGCATCGGCCTGCTTGCTTCGGATCCGCTCATAGGCGGTATGGGTGAGCTGCTTGGCCTCGAAGCTGATACGCGTATGAAACTGCACTTCGAACCGCCGGCCGGTGTCCGGCTCGATCCACGTGCTGTTGATGCCCTTGTACTGATCATCGGACCAGTAATTTTTGAGTTTGTCGCAGCTTGAAGCCCTCGCCTTTCAGGCGCTCCATGTCAGCCCAGACGCCTTGAGTGTAGCGGGACTCCCGGTACTGAAAGGTGTAGCGGATCGTGTCAGACACAAGCGACACGGCCTCTTCCGGAGAGTGCTTCAGCAGCTTGATACCGTTGTAGACCTTCTCTTTGATGCGGTCGTGGCCTTTCAGGCGGTGCTCGAAGCCGATCAGGTGGCGGTCCGGATCTTGGCTTTCGACGGAGCGCAGCGCGGGTGAGATCTTTTCTTCCTCGCATTTGGCGATGCGGTCGCACTCTGCGTCAACTCGGCTGTTGTCGGCGGCGTCGAGGACTCTCTTGCTGTCCACGCGCCAGGAGCCCGCCGGGTCTTTCGATCTGTCGACCGCTGGGCGCTCCGTAGGCGGCCACTTGCGTTGGTACTCGCCCCACATCCAGCGGGACTCTGCTATTTTCTCCTGCCACCTCTCCTCGGCGGCCCACTCCTCCGCAACGGCCTGTCGCGCCGCAGCGGATTCTTCCTTCGAGACCGTCACGCGCAGGTCGGCGTAATACTCCTGCCGGGTGCGCGTCTCGGCCTGGGCGTTACCGTCGCGGCCAGCACAGTCGCCGGTGCCATCCTGGTCGTCCCGGCGATCTGGGTGGTCATCTGGCGGCATGTCAGCGTCACCGGGCCGGTCGGCTCCCACCGGACCTCACCGCCATCCCCGAGCGCAGGACGTTACTGAAAGTATGTTGACTATCGCGGTAAGTAGCATATTAGTAGGGCACGGACGAGTGAGGCCGACGCCGGGAGGCACGTATCCAACCGCCACCTTCTAAAACGATGTCAACCCGGCACCGGTTCAGCGGCATGTAACGAGCGCTCGCCCGGTTGTGCGCGCCGAGCCCCTGTATCTGACGGGACGTGACGGAGCTGGCTGCGGCCACACCATGATCCTCAGAGGGTCAGTTCAGTAGGGACGATCGGGATGTATCTGGTTGTACGCGGTGATGGCCGGGCCAGGGATGGTACCGTCGGCGCCTAGTTCGAAGCCTGCGCTGAGGGCCCAGTTCCTGACTTCGGATGTGCTGGCCTGCCACTGTGAGCCGGTGATCTCGGTGCCTGGCTGGCGTGGCCGGGCCACCCGGATCGCCTCGGCGACGAGATCGGCGGCGCGCCGCGTTCGCTTGATCGCCAGTTCGGTGAACACGGCGCCGGAAAGCTCCTCCACGGTGCGGCCGGGCCGCTCGCGCTCGAGCTTGCGCACGGTCGCGGCGAGTTCGTCCAGGCTGAAGACGCGCACCGGGTTATCGAACAGGCCCAGCGGGGTGCGCGCTGGATGTGACGCCATACGGCCACGGTAACCCGCGGGCGGATGGCGCGAGTGGCGACTCAGCCAGGAAGAGCGGTAACTGAGCGAGGAAGGAGCCAAGGTCCCGGTCCGGCCCGCAAATTTATGCCCGAACGAACCGGGGTGCCAGCCCGCGGTAAACCGCTGGCCTTCGCCTGGCTGTCACATCGCGCCGGGCTGCTGCGTCAGTAGGTGTGACAGCTCACACGGCAAGGAGATCACCATGGATGCACGTTTGAACTACCAGGGCAACGCCGTTGCGATGAAGTTCGTGAAGCACCTCATCTCGGCGGGCAAGGTCGTGTCGGACTCGACGCTGCCGGCCGCGACGCAGCAGCTGGTGGAGATCCGCGCCAGCCAGATCAACGGCTGCGCCGTCTGTCTCGACATGCACACCAAGGACGCCGCGCACGCCGGGGAAACCTCGGCACGGCTGAACCTGGTCGCGGCCTGGCGGGAGGCGACGGTCTTCACCGAGGCCGAGCGAGCCGCCCTGGAACTGGCCGAGCAGGGCACCCGCATCGCCGACGCCGCCGGCGGGGTGACCGACGAGGCATGGGCGAATGCCGCCAAGCACTACGACGAGGAGCAGCTCGCCGCCCTAGTGTCGCTCATCGCTGGTATCAACGCCTGGAACCGCATGAACGTCATCACCCAGCAGCCCGCCGGCGACTACCAGCCCGGCCAGTGGGGATAACCAGCCGCCACGAGCGGTGACGGTGGTTCCCGCCCCTCCCCACTCCGCGCCGCGCGGGCGAATAACGCTGCAGGTTTGCGTCGTCCGCGTTAGGACGGGGGCGGGCTGGGCAGCGTGATGGCGTTGGCGGCCTCTTTGACGCCTCTGGTCGCGAGGCTGAGGACCCAGTTCTTGCCGGGCATGTACGGCAAGACCCTGATGCCTTGATTCTGCAGCCAGATCTGCCGGCGACTTGTCGGCGTGAACCGCTTGGCGTTGCCGTTGGCTATCTGCTGGTTGCGCTCGACGAAATCCTGCATGCGCTGCTGGTAGCCCGCGAAGGCGTCACCATGGTCGCCGTCTGCGGCGCGCAGCTCGCTGGCGAGGACGTAGGCCCCGACCAGGGCGAGGCTGCTCCCCTGGCCGGACAGCGGCGACGGGCAGTAGCCAGCGTCGCCGACAAGCGTGACCCGCCCGGCCGACCAGCTGCCCATGCGGACCTGGCTAACGGAGTCAAAGTAGAAGTCCGGGGCCTCCCGCATGGCCGTGAGCAGCCCGGGTACCTCCCAGCCCTCCCCGGCGAACGCGGCGGCGAGGAGTTCCTGCTGCTGGCCGCGGTCACGGTAGTCGTAGTCGAGCGGCTCGGAGGCGAAGAAGAAGATCGCCCGCGCCTCGCGATTGCCTCGCGCGCTGGTGACAGCCACCGACTTGCCGGGGGTCACGTAGATGAGCTGCCAGTAATCGAGCTCCAGGTCGTTGGGGATGGTGAACACTGAAAGGTACAGGCCCAGATGACCGATGAAGCGCGACTCCGGGCCAAAGGCCAGGCTGCGCACCCGGGAATGCAGCCCGTCGGCGCCCACCACAAGATGGAACGTGCGCGGTGCCGACCGCTCGAAAGTCACCGTGACGCCGTCCGCGGCGTCGGTCAGGCTCGAGATGGAATCGTCGAAGATGTACTCGACGTCATTCCTGGCGGCCTGGTACAGGATGCTCACCAGGTCACCGCGGACGATCTCTACATCCTGCGGGTCGATGACCCCGAACGCGCCGTTGAGGCTGGCCAGCCGCTTCCCGGCAGAGCTCACGTAGGACATCCCGCGGGTGCCGGTACGCGCGGCCCGGGCCGCGTCCAGGATCCCCGTCCGCCGGGCCACTTCGATCGCCGCCCCGCGCAGGTCAACGGCCTGGCCGCCGTCGCGCGGCGCGGGCGCCCGCTCCACCACGACCGGGGTGAAGCCGAGCCGCCGCAGCCAGTAGGCCAGCGCCTGCCCGGCCACGCCGGCCCCCGAGATGAGCACGTCCCTGTTCCGCACCGAGCCTCCCTGGCCTTATCTGCTTACACAGAAAACTGATATCAATGTAAACAGATAGTATGCCTTCGACTGTGTACACTGCAAGCAGATAAGGCGGCCCCGGCAGGACACCTGGATGGGCACAACACCATGGGCATTCCGGACTACGTGGACCTGGCCTGGCACGGTGACGACAGCAGGCGGCCAGGGCCCCAGCGCAGCCTGCACATACGCGCGATCGCTGCGGCCGGCGTAGAGCTGGCTGACGAAGGCGGCCTCGGCCGCGTGTCCATGCGGACCGTCGGAGCGCGGCTCGGCATGACCTCAATGGGCCTGTACCGCTACGTTCGGGCCAAGGACGAGCTGCTCGCGCTCATGATCGACGAGGCCATCGGGCCGCCGGACTTCCCTGCCTACGGCCGGGCGCGCTGGCGCAACCGGCTGTCAGCCTGGGCCTACGCCGCGCGCTCCAGGCTCGAGGCCCACCCCTGGGTGCTGGGTGTGTCCCTGCCGGATCCTCCCGCGCTCCCGTACCAGATCCAGTGGACCGAGCGCGGGCTCGAGGCCCTGCAGCCGACCCGCCTGGCCGAGACCGAGAAGCTGTCGGCGCTGCTGCTGGTCAATGTCTATGTCCGGGGCCAGACTCAGCTCGCGACCGGGCTGGGCCGCCAGGTCCGGCCCGGCGACAATCCGGGCCCGCAGTACGCCCGGATGCTACTTCGGCTGGCCGACCCCGAACGCTTCCCCCGCCTGGTCGCCGCCATGACCCAGCACGCGACCGCCCCGCCGTCCGACTTCGCCGACGATGAGTTCCGGTTCGGGCTCGGCACCGTCCTCGACGGGATCGCCTGCCGCGCATGACGCCCCGGCCGGCCCGCTAACCCGCCACCGCTCGGCGACGGTGAACGGTCGGCCGGCTGCCGGTGCGCAGCAGCGCCTGCCAGCAGCGGCTGAGCCAGTTCTTCACCCAGTGGTTCGACACCGCCTACCCGGCGGGCGGCGGGGCGAACCGGCCCATGATCACCGGCCCGGGCCTGGCCGGCCCGGGCTTCTACAGCGCTGCCGGGGTGTGCGGCTAGGGCTGGGCTTCCAGGACTTCGGCTGCAGCTTGGATGATCGTCCAGAGCGACGCCTAGGGTGTTGGCTAGGTTGCTAGCATGCTAGCATCGGGGCATGGGCGACGAGGAGGTCAGGCAGTTCAACGTGTACCTGCCGGTCGGGCTGATCAAGCAGGTCAAGCATCACTCCATCGAGTCGGGCCTGTCCCTGTCGGCGTTGGTCGCTGACGCGCTGCGCGCCTACCTCGACGACGCCCACGAACAGCGACAGCAATCGTCTGGGGAGGAAACCTGACATGACCACCGACGGAATCGAGGCCGTGTTCCTGGAGACCCACAACTGGGGCAAGGCAGCGAAGTTCTTCCAGGCACTGGGCTTTGAATTGGAGTTCTCGACCGACCATAGCTCCGGCCAGCTCCGCAACGGCGACGGTCCCTACGTGTTCATCGCTGAGGTCCCCGAGGACCGGCAACCCCAGGTGCAGATCGCGCTGAAGGTGACCGATGAAGATGCGTTCCGTCCCGATCCTGCCGTCGAGGTGGTCACGCCGTTCGAGGACACCCACTACGGGACCAGGGAAATGACCGTCCGTGACCCCGACGGGCGTCTGTGGAGCCTCCAAGCTCGGGCCAAGAGCTGACCGCAAGGAGAACTTCATGGCAGACGAGCAAACCGAGGCGCCGGACGGCACCGCGGTGCGGGTCGCCCTCTGGCGGGCGATGCACGTCCAGGTCGACCCGCCGCCGCACGTGCTCGAGGACGAGATCGGCCTGCAGCTGACGGCCCCTGACGATGGCTGGCGCCGCCGCCCGGACATGGACCCGCGCGCCACCAGCGGGTTCCGGGCGGCCATCGTGGCCCGTGCGCGTTTCATCGAGGACCTGGTGGCCGAGCAGGCCGGCCACGGCGTCGGCCAGTACGTCGTCCTGGGGGCCGGCCTGGACACCTTTGCCCAGCGCAGGCCCGAGATCGCCGCCCGCCTACGGGTGTTCGAGGTCGATCAGCCCGGCCCCCAGGCCTGGAAGCGCCAGCGCCTGATCGCACTCGGCTATGGCATCCCCGACTGGCTGCGGCTCGTGCCGGTCGACTTCGAGGCGAGCGGGTCCTGGTGGAAGCAGCTGGCCGCGGCCGGCTTCGATGCCGGCCAGCCAGCGGTCGTCGTCTCTACCGGCGTGACCATGTACCTCACCAAAGACGCCACCGCGGCCACCCTGCGCCAGCTCGCCGGGATCGCTCCCGGTTCGACGCTGGCGATGACATTCCTGCTGCCGACCGAACTTCTCGACGACGCCGATCGCTCCGGACTCCAGGTGTCCGAGAAAGGCGCGCGCGCATCCGGAACGCCGTTCATCAGCTTCTACACCCCGCCGGAAATGCTGGCATTGGCCCGCGAAGCCGGCTTCAAAGACGCCCGGCACGTGCCGGGAACCTTGCTCGCCGAGCGCTACTTCGCCGATCGGACCGACGGCCTTCGCCCGTCAAGCGGAGAGGATCTCCTGGTGGCCACGACCTGACGCTGTTCGTCCACGCCGCCGGTGCCAATCCTCGGCCGGTTCATCGGCGTGTGCCAGTGAGATAGTTCGGTCGGTCCGCGTTGGCGACCAGCGCCGGCTGGACGCCCGGAGCGGCCTCGGCGGGCGGAGTGCGCTGGGCACCCGGCAGCCAGAGGCAGAGCAGCACGGCGACGGCGGAGAACCCGGCCGACCACCAGAACGCCACGTGGAACGCGTCAGCGAGCGCTCCGTGGTGCGCGGCGATGGCGCCCTCGAGGATCACCGCGAGGACGGCGGTGCCGAACGAGCCGCCGATCTGCTGGGCCGTACGGGTCAGCACACTGGAGTGGGGGATCTGCTCCTTGTCGAGGCCGACGTAGGCGGCGACCATCAGGGGCATGGTGACGGCGCCGAGGCCGAATCCCCGGATGATCATCCAGAGGACGAGCAGCCACGAGTTGGTATGCGGCCCGGCGAAGGCGAACGGCACGGTCGCGGCGGCGACGATGACGCAGCCGGCCAGGACGATGCGGCGCGGGCCGAACTTGTCGATGTTGCTCCCGGCGACGGTGCGGGACAAGACGGCGCCGATGCCCTGCGGGACGAGCATGATCCCGGCCGTCAGCGCGGTGGTGCCGCGCACGTCCTGGTAAAACAGCGGCAACAGGAGCATCGCGCCGTAGAGGGAGAAGCCGGAGAAGAACAGCGCCGCGCTGGAGGAGGCGACGGACCGCTTGGCGAGCAGCCTGATCTCGACGAGGGGGCGGGCCTTCCTGAGCGCGTACCAGGTGAACGCGGCGAGAAAGGCGGCGCCGATCATCAGGGGGATGATGACGTCGGGGCGGCCGAACCCGGCGGAGGTACCCGCGTTGGCCAGGCCGTACAGGAGCACCGAGGTACCCGGTGCGATGAGGAGCAGGCCGGGCACGTCAAGCTTTGCCTTGGGGGCGGCGGCAATGCCCTTCGCGTTGCCCGGGGCGTCATCGGTGAGGTACCGCCAGGCGAGGAGGAGGCCCGCGGCGCAGAACGGCACGTTCACCCAGAACATGAACCGCCAGCTCAGGTGGGTCAGGATGGCGCCGCCGATCACCGGGCCGAGGATCGGGCCGAGCAGCGCCGGCAGCGCGACGTAGGTGACGAGCCTGCCCAGCGACTTGCCGCCCGCGGCCTGGAAGATGAGCGTGGTCATCAGCGGAAGCATGAGGCCGCCGCCGGCGCCCTGGACGACACGCCAGCCGATGAGCGAGCCGACGTTCCACGCCAGGCTGGACCCGATCGACCCGATCAGGAACACGGCCAGGGAGAACATCCAGAGGCGCTTGCCGCCGAAGCGCTGTAGGCCCCAGGCGCTGAGCGGCACCGCGATGGCGAGCGCGAGCAGGTAGCCGGTGGTTACCCACTGGATCGTCGCGACCGAGGTGTCCAGCTTCACGGCGAGCGTGCGGAGGGCGACGCTGACGATGGTGGTGTCGAAGATGATGGCCATCCCGCCGACGATGAGGATCAGAGCGGTCTTGACCACCTTCGGGTCCAGCTTCTCGACCGGGGGCTTCGCCGGTGACGTTAGTGTCGTTGCCATGACGCGCCTCCTTCCAATAAGAGATTAATCCTTCTCTTATGAAGAGTAGGGCGCGGACTTAAGAAATGCAAACATCTCTTATATGCTGGTTCTATGCTGGTTGGCATGACGGAGCAGGCGGGGCGGACCCGGCAGCGGCGGCGCGGGGAGGAGCTGGAGGCCGCGATACTGGAGGCCGCGTGGGACGAACTGGTCGACGTCGGTTTCGCCAAGCTGACGATGGAGTCGGTCGCCGCCCGTGCGAAGACGGGGGTCGCGGTGCTGTACCGGCGCTGGCCGCGCAAGGACGACCTCGTGCTCGCCGCCATCCAGCACTACGGCGCGACGCACCCCGTCGAGATCCCCGACACGGGGAGCCTGCGCGGCGACATGATCGCGATGCTCAGCGGCTTCAGCAACGTGCGGGTCAGCTTCGCCGCGGTCGTCAGCGCCGCGTTCTCCGGCTTGCTGGCGAGTAGCGGCCTCACCCCGGCCCAGGTGCGGGAAGAGCTCATCGCCGACCGCCCGCTGGGGTCCCTGGAGGTCTACCGCCGCGCACACGAGCGCGGCGAGATCGACCTCGACCGCATCCCCCGGATCGTCTTGTCAATGCCATTCGACCTGATGCGCCACGACATGCTGATGACCTTCAAGCCCATCCCCGATGAGCGGGTCCTCGAGATCGTGGACGACCTCTTCATGCCCCTCATCGCCGCCGCCAGCCGTAACCTCTAGTTCAGGCTCCCGCCTGGGATTGGGATTGGGCGCGTATAGAAGCTGACCGTAGGGGCCAAGCGGAGCACCGGTAAGGTCCTACAACACGGCTATCTAGTGATCCAGTTGGCGCGGAGCTCCGCGTAGCAGGCTCCTCGGCCTGCGCCATGATCTGGGTCACCAGGTTCCCGGCCGGCTCGACGGCGGTGATGAGGTCGGTCCCTTCTCCCGCCCAGACCAGGGCGACGTCGGGATCACCGGCCTGATGCCCGCGAGCGAAGCGGTCGAGGGCGCCGGAGTCGGCCCGCAACTCGGCCTCGCGTCCGTCCCAGCTGTCGACGAAGGCATTGCGCAACGCCCGGCCGGTGTACGGTCTTGGCCAGTCCAGGCCCCGGGCGATGTCGAATACCTGGGTCCGGCTGGTCTGATCCCCGCCGTGCGCCACCAGCCGGTCCTTGGCCCAGTTCGGCCAGAGGGCCTCGGGGGTGGCGCAGAACCTGGTGCCCAGCACCGCGCCCTGGGCGCCGAGCATCAGCGCGGCCGCGACGCCTCGCCCGTCGGCGATCCCGCCGGCCGCGAGCACCGGTACCGGGGCGACGGCGTTGGCGACCGCCGGCACCAGCGGCAAGGTTGCCCGGCGGCTCCCGTGCCCGCCCGCCTCGGCGCCCTGGGCCACGATCACGTCGGCCCCGGCGGCGGCCGCCTGCCGGGCCCCGGCCACGTCCTGCACCTGGCAGATCAGCCTGATTCCGGCCTCCCTGACCAGCGCGCCGAACGGAGCGGGATCCCCGAAGGACAAGAACACGGCCGCGGGCCGGTAGGACAGGGCCAGCCGCACGATGTCCTCGCCGACGGCCCAAGTGATCACCCCCACCCCCCACGGCTTGCCGGTGGCGCCGGCCACCAGTTGCAGTTCGCGCTCCAGCCAGCGCGGATCACCGTAGCCGCCGCCCACCAGGCCGAGACCGCCCGCCTCGGATACCGCCGCCGCAAGCGCTCCGCCCGACACGCCTCCCATCGGCGCCAGCACCAGCGGATGAGCGACCTCGAAGAGCTCGGTGAAGAGCGTCCGGATTGCCATTTGACCAGCCTCCCACGCGGTCATAGCCGGGCTGACTGGGCATGGTAAAGGAAACGTGAGACAGGAAGAAGGTGTCTGTCGTGGCCATTGATTTCACCCTGAGCGACGGCCAGCAGGAGCTGCAGAAGAACGCGAGGGCCTTCGCCGAGGGCGTGCTCCGGCCGGTGGCCGGCCGGATCGACCGCGCGGCCGACGGATGGGAGTCGTTCCTGGCCGGCCGGGAGGCGTACCGGGAGATGGCCCACGCCGGTTTCACCAAGTCGTTCATCCCGGCCGAGTACGGCGGGGCCGGGTTCTCCATGCTGGACCTGGCCATCGCGGCTGAGGAACTCACCTGCGTCGATGTCAGCGTGCCGACGACACTGCTGGGCTCCGGGCTGGGCCTGCAGCCGGTGATCCAGTACGGCACGCCGGAACAGAAGGAACGGTTCCTGCGGCCGTTCGCCGATGATCCCGAGGGTGACCTGCTCGCCTCCTACGCCTTCACCGACGTGGCCGGAGGGGCCAACTTCGATTCCCCCGACCCGGCCGGCGGGATACAGACGATCGCGCGCCGCGACGGCGATGAGTGGGTGATCACCGGAGAGAAGCACTACACCACCAACGGCACCGGGTGGGGCAAGAACGGGTGCGAGCTGTACACCGTGGTGTGCCGCACCGACCCCGCCGCAGGCGCGGACGACGCGCTGGCCGTGATCGCCGTGCCGGGAGCGGCCGGGGGCATCACCGTGGTCGACGTGTATGACAAGATCGGCCACCGGGGGGTGGTTACCCCGCGCGTGCACTTCGATCAGGTCCGGGTGCCCGCCGCCAACCTGATCGGCCAGCCCGGCCGGACCGGCAAGCGGGTCGTCGCCGGGGCGTTCAGCTGGACCGCGGCGCTGATCGGCGCGGCCTGCGTCGGGACCATGCGCGCGGCCTTCGAGTATGCCCTGGACTTCGCCCGCAGCGAGACAAGGCTCGGCACCGTGCCCGTCATCGAGCACCAGAGCGTCGGGTTCATGCTCGCCGACATCAAGATGCGGATCGAGGCGTGCCGCTACCTCACCTGGAAGGCCTGCCATGACCTCGAGCGCACCGGCGGGCGCGCGGACGAACTGGCGATCATGACGAAGGTCTACTGCTCCGAGGCCGCCGTCGACACCGTCTACGACTGCATGCGCGTGGTCGGCATCGCCAGCTACACCAAGGATCTGGCCCCGCTGGAAAAGCTCATGCGCGACGCCATGGTGTTCCCCCTCTACGACGGCGGCAACCAGGGCGTGCGCCGCCGCCAATTGCACGACATCATGCGCCATCCCGGCTATGACTCGATGCTGGCCGCTCGCGGGGAGGGGCTGCCTGGGGACCGGTGAGGCTCGGCCCAGGCCGGGGCACTTCGATCTGGGCACCGGGTACCACGGGGACCTATGGCTAGATCTTGACGCGCGGCTGCCTCGATGACCGGCGGCAGCCTCAGCGAGCTGGCCACCCGCGCCCACCGAAGATGACGTCTCACGAGGAGTCTGATGCGCTGAGAAGCCAGGATTCCGTTACTGGCGGGGCTGGCGGTCCGGCGGTCAGCCATGCGCGCAGCGCCGTGATCAGCGGGCCGGGATTTTTCCTGGACCTGGGGAAGGCCCGGCTACTGGTGGGCAGCAGCCCGCAACCGGGCGGCCCGGCCTGCAAGGCCCGCAGCATTATCGGCCTGAAGTCCTTCACGTTCTCGGTGAGCAACCATCGCTTCTCGGCGCTCGCCCACGCAAATATCTCCTCGTCGGACTTGGAGCGCAGGTCAGGCCGAGCCGCGACCGCGATTACATCATGGCCGAGTCCGCGCAGTTCCGCCGCTATGGCGGGAGAGAACATCTCGTCCAGCAGGAGCCTGACGTCAGGCCGCTGGTTCATGCGATGAGCTGCTGCTGGACGCGCCACGCTGCTTCGGCGCGAGCCGAGGCCTCGTCGGCCTCGGCTATCTCCGCGTCGATCTCGTCGGAGTAATCCCCGTAGTAGCTGATCGCCGTGCTGATCCGGCTGGTGTCGAAGGCGAATACCTCGGCTGCGGCGTCGATCGCGGCGGGTCCGCGCTCATCGACTTCGCGGAGGAACTTGATGACCTCCCAGATATCGGGCCCGTAGGCCAGCGCCGCCCTGCGGCCGGACGGGCCGTCCTTGAAGATCACGCCCGGGTGATCGGCCATCCGCAGGCCCTCGTCGATGAGCCGTTGCGCCAGCCCAGCGACGCTGGCGCCCGTCATGGCATTCGCCCGCTGCCGCAGCCGGGCCAGCAATGACGGGGTGAAGCGGATGGACAGCGGAGTTGACATAACTACATTGTAGCTGTTGCACTACACGTGCACTGCCGACCCTGAAGGGACGGGGTGATTGCATCAGGATGGAGTTTCCACCCGGCGGAATGCCAGCCACAGGCCGGACAGCATGATCGCGAACACCGGCAGCCAGGCGAGCCGTTCGGCCACCCAGAGGCCGCCCGTCGGGGCGGTCAGCAGGCCCGGCACCCGGCCGGCCAGCAGGCCGAGGGAGCTGACCGTGAGGAACGCGGTCTGGTGCCACAGGAACAGGGTCATGGCCGACAGGTTGACCAGCGCGATCCCGGCCCAGGCCAGCGGGCGGCGCATCAACCGCGCCAGCCGGTCGCGCAGCAGCAGCGCCAGGCCGCACTGGGCGATCCCGAAGCTCACCGCGGCCAGGGTGGGCGGATTCAGGTTCGAGATGTGGGCTCCGTTCACTCCGACCATGCTGGCCGGGTACCCGGCCCACGCGATCAGCGCGGCGGTGGCGGCGGCGCCGCCGGCCAGCATCAGCGCGGGGACCCGGCGGCCGCGCAGCGACCCCAGTGCCCAGGCGATGCCGAGCAGATAGGGGACGAGCCAGCCAGCGGCCACGTTGATCCAGCCCACCCAGGCCGGCCCGGACAGGCCGAACCGCACCAGGTCGGTGGCGGCCACCACGGCGACCGGAAAGGCCGCCGCCCACGCGCCGAACCGCCGGACCAGCCACATGGCCGCCGGGGTCAGCGCGGTCAGCACGGCGTATACGCCCAGGAACCACAGCGGGCTGATGACCAGGAACAAGATGGTGTGCACGGTCGCGGCCGAGACGCCCGCCAGGCACATGCCCACCGTGACCGGAATCCAGACCGCGACCAGCGCCGCGACCGGACGGGCCAGCCGGATCAGGCGCTTGCGCAGCCAGGGGAGGTATCCGCCCCGGTAGCCGCGAGCCGCCGAGTAGCCGCCAACCAGGAAGAAGACCGCGAGCGTCTGGAACACCCAGGACAGCGGGGCCAGCCACGGCATCGAGGCCAGCGGGCTGTCGTCGTGCAGTACCGTGCCGTGCTGGCTGCCACCGGGCACGAGCGCGGTGACCAGCCAGTGGCCGCCGATGACCCCCGCGATGGCCAGGGCGCGCAGCGCGTCGACCGCGCGGTCGCGTTGCGGAGGCGTCGCGGCGTCGATGCGCCGGGCGAGCTGCCTGAGGCCGTTCATCGGGTCACCGCCGCGGGGTCACCCAGCGCGATGTAGGTCAGGTTGCGCAGCGAGACCGAGCCCGGGTCCAGGTAGCCGCTGTGGCCGCCGGTGCCGGTGGCGAAGATGCGCGCGCCGAATCCGGGCGACATCGGGTCGGCGCCGAAGCCCAGCCCGAGCAGCCGGATGTGCGGCACGTACTTGATCGCGTCGCCGCTCTCCTGGCCGGCCCACACCCGGGCCTTGGTGTGGAGCGAGGCCACCGAGGAAGCGTCCATCCCTGGGCTGCCGAACACCGCGATGTCGGTGACCGGCAGGTGCGGCGCGGCCAGCCCGCAGACCACCGACCCGTAGCTGTGGCACAGCAGCGCGACCTGGTCGCCGTGCTGGGCCAGCGCGGTGACCAGCGGCCGCAGGGCCTGAGCCCCTTGCCCAGCGTCGCCCGAGGTCATTACGGCCGGGCTGAGCGTGGCCGGGGTGGGGTAGCCGAGCCAGGCGATGATCGCCAGCCGCTCGCCGGGGTCGAGCCGGTGCGCCTCGGCGGCGAGCGCCGCCGCGCCGCCGCCGGGGGACGACGATCCCCTGGAGAAGAACGTGGCCAGCGTCGTGTCGGAGCCCGGCACCAGGATCGCGACCCGCGTCGCCGTGGCCAGGTTGCCGATCACCATCGCGGCCACGCCCTGGCCGCCCGGATTGAAGAACAGCACGTGCTGGGTGCGCAGGCTGGCCAGCGCGCCGGCCAGCTGGCCGTCGCCGTCGCGGGCGGCCGTGCGTTCGGCGCCGGCGATCGCCTGGGCGTCGGCCGCGTAGCGGGCCGACAGCGCGCTGGCCGTCAGCGCGGGCGGTGCCTGGGGCACGGCGGCCGTGCCGGACGGCCAGGCCGCTGCGGTCGTGCCGAACATCGCCGCCGCGACCAGCGGCGCGGCGGCCAGGTAACGAATTCTCATCGTGGCGTCCTTCCTGGACGGTCTGCCTTCCGGTCAGGAAGCTACGGACGCCGATGGCTCGTCAGCGTCACCCTGGCGAGCCGATTGCGGACCTGCCTCGCAGGTATGAGGCCGGTGGCGCGCGCCGCCCCCCGCGGTGCCGCCAGCCGCCGCACCCCGGACCACCCCTACTGGGGTATGGGCTCGCAGATACGCCGCGCGGGGGACGAGGTTTCCCGCGCGCCGCGCCTACGCTGAGGGCATGGACGTGAAGGCGGTGAGCAGGTTCGGGGCGACGTTCGTGACCGACACCACGAACCCGCCGGCCCCGCGTCCTGGCTGGCTGCGGCGCGGGCGATACAACCTCGTCGAGGTCGCCGACGTGATCACCGCGCTGATCTGCTTCGCCATCACCAACTCGACGCTGACCAACGCCAACGCCAGCCACCACGGCCACCATTCGACCGGCGTGCTGGTCCTGCTCGCGTTCGTCGTCTGCGCGCCGCTCGCGCTGCGCACGCGGTTCCCGCTCAGCGCGTGGGCGTTTTCCGCGGCGGCCCTCATCTGGATCAGCCTGGTGATCCCGCCGGGCTCGCTCGGCGGGCCAGACTTCCCGGCGGCGGGCGCACTCGTCTACGGCCTGTGCCTGTACGCGGTGACGGTGCGCTGCCGGCCGCGGATCGTGGTCGGGGCGGCGGCCGTCACCGTGGCCGGGGCCACGTTCATCGACCCGGGGTCGACTCCCGCGGCCGTCTTCCTGACCGCGGTCGCCATCCTGCTCGGCGTCGTGGTCCGGGTGCGGCGCAGCGGCGAGCGCCAGCTCGAGGAGCAGGAGCGCCGGCACTCCGGCGAGCGCGCGCTGCTCGAGGAGCGGCAGCGCATCGCCCGGGAACTGCACAACGTGGTCGCCCATCACATGTCGGTGATCGCGATCCAGGCCGAGGCGGCGCCCTACAAGACCGCCGACCCGCCGCCGGAGCTGGTGGAGAGCTTCGGCGAGATCAGGGCGAGCGCGCTGGCCGGCCTGACCGAACTGCGCCGCGTGCTGGGCGTGCTGCGCACCAGCGGACAGGACACCGCGCCGCAGCCCGGGCTGGCCGATCTGGACGCCCTGCTCGACTCGGCCCGCAGCGGCGGCGTGTCGGTCACCGTGACCAGCAGCGGAGATCCCGTGACGCTGCCGGAGGGCGTGGACCTGTCCGGCTACCGCATCGTGCAGGAGGCGCTGAGCAACGCGATGCGGTACGCACCGGGATCGCATGTCCGGCTGCACCTGGCGTACCGCCCCGACGGCCTGGCCCTCGAGGTCCGCAACGACGCCGCTCCCGCGGCGAGCAGGACCGTCCCGGTCCTGGTGGCCAGCGGGGCCCGGGCCGCCGGGGGCGGCCAGGGCCTGGTCGGCATGCGGGAGCGTGCCACGATGCTGGGCGGGAGCCTGGAGGCGGGCCCGACCGGAGACGGGGGGTTCCGGGTGACCGCGGTCCTGCCGGTGAGCCCGCCCGAGGAGGCGCCGTGACGATCCGCGTGGTCGTGGCCGACGACCAGGGCATGGTGCGGTCGGGCTTTTCCATCCTGCTCAATGCGCAGCCCGACATCGAGGTGGTCGGCGAGGCCGTCAACGGGCAGGAAGCCATCGCCCGGGTCGCCGAGCTGAACCCCGATGTCATCCTCATGGACGTCCGCATGCCGGTGCTCGACGGCCTGCAGGCCACCCGGCAGATCACGGCGGCAGGCGACGGCGCGCCCCGGATCCTGGTCCTGACCACCTTCGACCTGGACGACTACGTGTACGAGGCGCTGCGCTCCGGCGCCAGCGGCTTCCTGCTCAAGGACGCCTCGGCCGGCGAACTCGCCGCGGCCGTCCGGGTGGTCGCGGCCGGCGACGCGCTGCTGGCCCCCGGGGTGACCCGCCGCCTGATCGCGGAATTCGCCCGCCTGGGCGCGCCCCGGTCCGCCACCCGCAAGAACCTCGACGGTCTGACCGAACGCGAGACCGAGGTGCTGGCCCTGGTGGCCCGCGGCATGTCCAACGGCGAGATCGCCGCCCACCTGGTCGTCGCGGAGCAGACGGTCAAGACGCACGTCAGCCGCGTGCTGATGAAGCTCGCGTTGCGCGACCGCGCTCAGGCCGTGGTCTTCGCGTACGAGAGCGGCCTCATCCGCCCCGGAGAGTAGCCGCATGCCCGGCCGAGCCCGCCCAGCCGACGTGGCCTTCGCCGCGGCGGCCTGCATCGTGCTGGCCGGCTATAACAACCTGGCGGGAGTCCGGCCCTGGCACCGGCGGTGGTATCCGGCGGTCAATGCGCTGGCCGCCACGGCCACCCTGGCCGCCGCGGCCGCCAGCGGGCTGACCCCAGCCGACCTTGGCCTGCGGCGGGACCGGCTCCGGGCCGGGCTCAGGCTGGGCTCGGCGGCGGCCGCGCCGGTCGTGGCCGCGATCGGGCTGGCCGCGCTGACCCCGGCCACCCGGCCGCTGCTCAACGACCAGCGGATCGCCGGCCTGGACCGGCGCCAGCTCGCCTACTACGTGCTCCTGCGCATCCCGGTCGGCACCGTCGCCTGGGAGGAGATCGCGTTCCGTGGGGTGCTCCAGGCCGCGCTGCGCCGGGTGCTGGCCGAGCCCGCGGCCACCGCCGTGACCAGCGCGGTGTTCGGCCTGTGGCACATCCGCCCGACCGCCGAGGCGCTGGCGGTCAACCGGCTCGCGGCCGGCCGCGGCGCCCGGATCACCTCGGTCACCGCCGTGGCGGCCGGGACCGCGGGGGCGGGCGCGCTGCTGTCCCTGCTGCGGGAACGCTCCGGCAGCCTGGCCGCGCCGGTATTGCTGCACCTGGCCGCCAACTGCGTGGCCCCGCTGGCCAGCGCCCTGGCCCGACCTACCGACGATCGGCCGTGGATGCCTCGGCGAGGCGGGCGTGCAGCCGCGCCCGGATCTCCTCGGGGGTGTAGGCGCGGCGGCGCCGCTGGTCCCGTGCGATCACGACCCCGGTGGCCGCGACGCTCGCGAAGGCGGCCAGGCCGAGTATCTTCCACCAGCGCATCTGCCTAGGCTACAACTGTGCCTGACGTACGCATCGGCCTGGATGAGGCCCTCGACCTGACCCGCACCGGCGACGTGTGGCTGTTCCGCGGGCACACCGCGGCCGACCGGGCTATCCAGCTGACGACCAACAGCCCGGTCAACCACGTCGGCATGTCGGTGGTCCTGGATGACCTGCCCGCGCTGATGTGGCATGCCGAGCTGGGCAGGTCGCTGCCCGACCTGTGGTCGGGCAGCCGCCAGCGCGGCGCGCAGCTGCATGACCTGCGCGCGGCCGTCACCCTGTGGGCCACCAGATACGGCCAGCGGGCCTGGCTACGCCAGCTGGAACCTCCGCCCACCCGGGAGATGGAAGACGCGGTGCTGCGCACCATCGCGCGGCTGGATGGCACGCCGTTTCCGTCCGCAGCCCGGCTCGCCTCCGGGTGGCTGCGCGGGCGGCTGCCACCGATCAGCCGGGGGGCGCGGGAGGCCGCCCTGGAAACTGCCTACTGCGCGGAAATCGCCGCCGTCACCTACCAGGCCATGGGCCTGCTGCCCGCCCGCCGGCCGAACTGGTATGACGCCGGCCGGTTCTGGAGCGGGGATGACCTCCGCCTGTCCGCCGGGGCCCGGCTCAGCGGGGAGATCGCCGTGCAGATCCCTGCGGCGCAGCTCTGCGCACCGAACCACTGACACTCGCCGGCGTTACCGCTCGCCATCACACTCCATGAATGACCTCCGGACCTTCCCCATAGGCCCGGCCGTCATGGGGCATGATTACTGCTTGTTCGCCGGCCGGAGGTCGGGCGTGTCGTCGGGGAACACGGGGACTTCGGCGCCGCCGTCGATTTCGATGATCTTGCCGGTGATGTAGCTCGCGGCGGGTGAGGCGAGCCACCGGGCGGTGCTGGCGACGTCCGCGACTGTGGCCAGCCGGTGCAGCGGGGTGGCGGAGACGATCCGCGCCCGCAGCTCATCGGTGAGCGCCTGCTTCAGGGCGTCGGTCTCCACCACGCCGGGGGCGATCCCGTTCACCCGGACGCCGGGCGCGAGCTCCGCCGCCAGGAGGCGGGTCAGCTGGGTGACGGCCGCCTTGATGGTTCCGTAGGTCACCATCCCCCGGGCGACGAGGCGGTCCATTCTCGAGGTGATGTTGACCACCGAGCCGCGGCCGCTGTCCAGCAGGTACGGAGTCGCCCGTTTGGTGAGCTCAAACGGTACGGCCACGTTGAAGTGGAACGCCTCGTCCAGCACCTCCGGGGTCGTGTCGAGGTAGCGGGCGGGCATCGCCCCGCCGGCGTTGTTGACGAGGATGTCGAGCCTGCCGTGCTCGGCGATGGCACACTCGATGATCTTCACCACCTGGGACACGTCGGTGAGGTCGGCGGGGATACCCAGCGCCGTTCGGCCCAATGCCTGTACGGAAGCGGCAACATGGCCGAGGTCGGCCGCGGTCCGGGCCACCAGGATCAGGTCCGCCCCGGCTCGGGCGTAGGCGAGGGCAATGGCCGCCCCGATCCCCCGGCCTGCGCCAGTGACGAGGGCAACGTACCCGTCAAGCCGGAACTCATCGGCGCCTTCACCGGGAGGCGCCGCTTGCCCTGCCTGCGTCATCTGCCGTCTCCTTTGGAGCATGGTTTGTAACAGGGACCATCATCTGTTAGTGACGGACGGGGCGGAAGGAGGCGGCTCCCCGCAGACAATACGGCGGTCAGCTCGGCCGCCCGTTCGGGAGATTAAACTTGACGCTGGCGTACCCGCGTAGGGTGGAAGGTCCATGAGCGACGCTGACCTGCGGATCGACCCGCTGACGGGCGCGTATGTGGTTGTCACCCCCTGGCGGCAGCAGCGTCCTGATCGCCCCGATGGGCGGTGCCCGTTCTGCCCGGGCGGGCTCGAGGCCCCCGAGCCCTATGACGTCCGGCATTTCCCGAACCGCTGGCCTGCGCTGCCCGGCGGGTGCCACGAAGTCATCTTGCACAGCCCGGATCACACTGCTTCTTTCCCGGTCCTGGGCGAGGAACAGGCGGCCCGGGTGGTGGAGCTGTGGTCGGCGCGCACCGCTGCGCTCGGGTCACGCAACGACGTCAGGTACGTGTTCGTGTTCGAGAACCGCGGGCGGCAGATCGGGGCCACGATCGATCATCCGCACAGCCAGATCATGGCCTTTCCCATGATCCCGCCGGCCGTGGCAGCCGAGCTTTCTGCGGGCAAATGCGAGCTGTGCCAAGGGGTCGACGACGATCTGGTGGTGATCCGCCGGTCGGGCTGGCAGGCGGCGGTGCCGTGGGCGCCCTCGTGGCCGTATGAGATGCTGCTCTCCCCCGGCCGCCACGTACCCGATCTGCCCGCGGCGGGCCCGGAGTTGCGGGCCGGGCTGGGCGCGGTGCTGGTGGAGGCGCTCACCCGGATGGAACGGCTGCTGGGGCGCGATACGCCCTACATGCTCTGGATCCACCAGCGGCCGGCGGACGGCAGCGACTGGCCCGCCGCGCACCTGCACCTGCATCTGATGCCGGCCCGGCGGGCTCCCGGCGTGGCCCGCCACCTCGCCGCCGCGGAATTCGGCGCGGGCGTCTTCTTCGATCCCGTCGACCCGCGGCAGGCCGCGGCCCAGTTGCGGCAGTGAACCGGGCGGCGCCGCCGGACGCCGGCGGGTGGCCGCCGGACGCCGGCGGGTGGTTCGCCCGGCAATACGGCCGCGAGCCGGACGGTATCTGGTTCGCGCCCGGGCGGGTCAACCTGATGGGCGGCCCGGACTACAACGAGGTATTCGTGCTGCCGTTCGCCCTCGGCGCCGGGGTCTACGCCGCGGCTTCGCGCCGCTCCGATGGGCGGATTGCGCTGGTATCCCGGCAGGCGGGCGGCGAGCTTCTGTCCGTTGACAAGCTGGAGCCGGGGTCGGTCGGCGGCTGGGCGGCGTATCCGGCCGGGGTGGCGTGGGCGCTGCGCGAGGCGGGTTACCTGCCCGGCGGGGCGGACGTGGCGATCGACGCCGATCTGCCCGCGGGCGCCGGGCTCTCGTCCTCGGCGGCGCTGGAGTGCGCGGTGGCGCTCGCGCTGACCGGGCTCTACCAGGTGCCGGTGCCGCGGCGTGAGCTGGCGGCCCTGGCCCGGCGGGCGGAGAACGTCTTCGCCGGCGTGCCCACGGGGATCATGGACCAGACAGCGGCGCTGCTGGGCCAGGCCGGCCACGCGCTGCTGCTCGACTGCCGGGCCGGCACCGCGGAGGCGGTCCCGTTCGACCCGGCCGCGGCCGGGCTGACGCTGCTGGTCATCGACACCGGGGTCCGGCATGCGCTCGGCGATGGCCGCTACGCGGAACGGCGGCGGGCCTGCGAGCAGGGCGCTTCGGCGCTGGGCGTCCGGTCGCTGCGGGACGTCACCGAGGACGGGGAGCTGGCCCGCCTGGACGACCCGTCGCTGCGGCGTATCTGCGGGCACGTCCTGGCCGAGCAGCGCCGGGTGCTGCGGGCCGCCGAGCTGCTGCGGGCCGGCGGCCGGGAGCAGGTGACGGCGATAGGCGAGCTGCTGACCGTTTCGCACGATTCGCTCCGCGACCAGTTCGGGGTGTCCTGGCCGCAGGCCGACGAGGCCGTCGCGGCGGCCATCGACGCGGGCGCCGCGGGCGCGCGGATGACCGGCGGCGGGTTCGGCGGGTGCGTGGTCGCGCTCGTGCCCGCTGCGCGCGTGGAGCAGGTTCGCGGCGCGGTGACCGAACGCTTTGCCCGGCGCCGCTGGCCCGCCCCGCGCTACCTCGACGGGGTGCCCTCTGACGGCGGCCGCCGCCTCC
>CAWJPF010000014.1:0-25265 GCA_963844625.1 uncultured Actinomycetota bacterium
TAATGTCATCCGTCACACCCATCGCCGGCAGTCAGCGTTCCGCGGAAAAGGATCATCGCTGGCTGATCCTGGTCATCGTGGCTGTCGCCCAGCTCATGGTGGTGCTGGACGCCACCGTGGTAAACATCGCCCTGCCATCGGCTCAGCACGCCCTGGGCTTCCCGAACAGCGACCGGCAGTGGGTGGTGACCGCTTACGCGCTGGCCTTCGGCAGCCTGCTGCTGCTCGGCGGCCGGCTGGGCGACATGTTCAGCCGCAAGCGCGTCTTCATCACCGGCCTGGTCGGGTTCGCGCTCTCATCGGCGCTCGGCGGCGCCGCCACGTCGTTTGACATGCTCGTGGCCGCCCGGACCCTGCAGGGCGCATTCGGCGCCATTCTCGCGCCCGCCGCCCTGGGCACCTTGGTCAGCACCTTCCGCGACCCGCGCGAGCGCGGCCGGGCGTTCGGCGTCTTCGGATCCGTCGCGGCCGGCGGGGGGGCCGTGGGCCTCATCCTCGGCGGCTTCCTGACCCAGTACTTCTCCTGGCGCTGGTGCCTGTACGTCAACCTGTTCTTCGCCGCGATTGCCATGGCCGGCGCCCTGGTTTACATGCGGACCAACCGGCCGGACAGCCGTCCGGGGATGGACTGGGCCGGAACCGTGCTCGCCTCCGCCGGACTGTTCCTCATCGTCTTCGGGTTCTCGCATGCCGAACTGGCCGGCTGGACCGCCGCCCTGACTATCGGCTCGCTGGTCGGCGGGGTGATCCTGCTGACCGCGTTCGCGTTCGCTGAGAGCCGGGTCAAGCACCCGCTGCTGCCGCTGCGGGTGGTCCTAGACCGGGCCAGGGGCGGCTCCTACATCTCGGTCGGGATAACCGGGATCGCGGTCTTCGGCGTCTTCCTGTTCCTCACCTACTACCTGCAGGAGGTCAAGGACTACAGCCCGGTGACTAGCGGGCTAGCCTTCCTGCCGATGATCGCCTGCATCCTGCTGGCCTCGAACGTCTCCAGCATCGTGCTGCTGCCGCGGGTCGGGCCGCGGGCGCTCATCGTGACCGGCATGCTGCTCGGCGGCGGCGCGATGGCCTACCTGACCCAGCTCACCGTGACCTCCAGCTACGCGGTCAGCATCGCGCCGGCATTGGTGGTCATGGGCCTAGGCTTCGGCATGATCTTCTCGCCCGCCATCAACACCGCCACCGCCGGAGTCGCCCGGCGCGACTCAGGCGTGGCCTCGGCACTGGTCAACACCATGCAGCAGGTGGGCGGCTCGATCGGGACCGCGGCGCTGAGCACGGTGGCGCTCACGGCGACGGCTACCTACCTGACCGCGCACCACGCGGCCGGACCGCTGGCCTCGGCTACGGCCGCGGTGCACGGCTACGACGTGGCCTTCGCGGTATCCGCGGTGCTGTTCGGCATCGGCGCGCTGGTGGCGGTCCTGCTGCTGCCGTCCCGGCGCCGGCTAGAGGAGCTGCGGAACACGGAGCCCACGGCCAGTGCCGCGCCGGCGGCCAGCCCCGCCCTGACGGACAGCGCGGCCGCCGGGGATGGGCGCTGAGCGAGAGCTGGAGAGCGAGAACCCACGGTCCGTTCGGACCAGAATTTCAATGCTGCCCTGACCCTGTCCCCGGGTCCGCGGACCGATTGTGAATACCGACCCGTGCGGCGGCTCACGATCGAGGCGGCGGTCCGGCTCTGAGGTTCGGTCAGGCTACTGACCGGGGCTGGCCTCGCGCGGGCCGCGGCACGTGCCGGACCGCCCCGCCAGCCCTCCCGGCGAGCGGCGGCAACTCGCCCCCGTCACCGCCCCGGACAGTCCACCCCGGCCCCGGCCCTCACCCCGGCCCTCACTTCCGCCACTTCAGGTTAATCTCTCCGCACCCCCAGCCCGCCCCCCAGCCCGCCAGCAAGAGATCTTGGAAGATCCGGCTTGCGCGGTAATCCTGGTACCCCAGGACTGCCCGGATCCTCCGCGCAAGCCGGATTTTCCACGCAAACCGGCCGGTCTGCCCGGCTGGATCAAGGCAGAGCGTCCATCCGCATCATCATGCCCGGCAGCCGCCGCGTCACCGCGACGATCGCGAAGATCCGGACTCCACAGTGGATCGGGTGTGTCTACGTCCCTGAAGTCTCCGCGTAGCGGGAATCCTCCCGCGCAAAAGGGCCGGGCATCCGTTACGCCTGCGCGAGAATGCGCGGATGGGGCCGGCGGGGCCGGCCCGGTAGCGTCGCCGCGCGGCCGCCGGCGTCGCAGGCCTGGCCGGCGTCGCGGGCCTGGCCCGGGCGTAGGCCGACCGCCAGGCCTCCAGGGCACCGCGCGGCGTCCCGCCGAAATAAACCAACAGGGTCTGCCCTGCGCGGACCAAGCTGGTCGAGGAGGCCCAGGAAACGTTGAAGTGCTCAAGCATCGGAGAATCATCCCGGTGCGAGCCCTCCCGGTACGCGATGCCGGCGGCTCAGATGTCCGATGACCTCGATCTCGAGATCGAAGTCACGTTTTGCGACCACGAGGTGCCGTAGGGGACAGTTCCCGTCACCATGTCCTGTGACCACGTTCACACCCGGTTACCGCGCTGGCGCTGAACCGCCGCGGCTCCCCCGGCCGTAGTCGGGGGAGGGAGGGCACCGGCGGACGGTGTCACCGGAGCGAAGGAGCGGGAATGGCGCAGTATGCGAGGGCAGGGCGGGCGAGGCGGGCGCGGGCGTGACAGGCGCACCGGAGGTCGCGGTGCGGACGGAGATCATGATCTCTGTCCCAGCGCCTGCCGTGTCAGTGACCATAGGACTTGAGGGCGCGCCCCTGGCCGCCGGGAGAAGGAACATGTCATGAAGAACCGCCTGCTGATCGCGGCGGGAATCGTGGTCATCATCATCGGAGCCGTCTTCGCGCTGCAGGGGTTCGGCGTCATCGAGGGCAGCGCCATGTCAAACAACCACACCTTTGAGGTCGTAGGCCCGCTGGTAGCACTTGCGGGCCTGGCGCTGGCCGCACTCGGGCTGCGGCACCGCGGATCCGCCTCGCAGTGACGGCCCCACCCGCCGCAGTGATCACAGGCGGCCGAGGAACCGCAGGCTGCGGTCCCAGGCGAGGGCGGCAGCCTGCTCGTCGTGGCCGGGGGTACCGGGATCGCTGAACAGGTGACCGGCTCCGGCGTACCGGAAAAGCTGCACGATAGCGCCGGCACCGATCATGGCCTGCTCCCACGCGGCGATCTCGGCCGGGGACTGGTACTCGTCGGGGTCGGCGATGTGCAGCTGGACGGGCAGGCCTGCGCGGACCTCGGCTCCGTCGCTGCCTCCCGTGTTGTGCAGCAACAGCAGACCCGCCGCGGCGCCCTCGTCGAGGGGACGAACGCCTTCGGCCGCGCGCGGCCATTAGATAGCCCGAGGCGAATGCGTGCAGCTAGCAACAAGCTCATTGACTCTTGGCCCCGACCGGTCTTGAATTAGCGGCCTAAGGAGTGGTTGCCGTCGCCAGGGGCGGCTGTGGCTAGATGGGTAGAGGGGAATTGTGATGCGCTACCGAGTGGGCGGTGTTCGGCGGCTGATCGGCATCGGGCTGGCCGGGACGGCGATGGTGGCGGCGGTGAGCTTGATGCCGGCTCTTCCTGCCTCGGCCACGCCAGTCACCGGGCCGGCCGCCCATGGCACTTATCTGGCTCTAGGGGACTCGGTGGCGTTCGGCTATGTGCCGCCTCAAGCGATGCCAGCGCCGAACTATTCCGACCCTCGCTCCTTCGTCGGCTACCCGGAGGACGTGGCCCGGGCGCTGCACATCCCGGTGTCGAATGCCTCCTGCCCTGGCGAGACCACGGCCAGTTTCCTCGTGCCCGGAGCGCTAAGCAACGGCTGCGAGAATAGTCCGGGCTCATCCACCGGCTACCGCACGGAGTTTCCGTTGCACGTGCAATACCGGGGCACCCAGATGCGGTACGCCCTCAAGTATCTGGCCGTGCATCGTGACACCCGGCTGGTGACGATCAACATCGGCGCCAACGATGTGTTCCTCTGCCAGGAAACGACGGCAGACGCCTGCGCGAGCGCGGCCGAGCTTCAGGCCGTGCTGCACGAGATCCAGGCGAACCTGACGACCATCTACACCGAGATCCGTGACGTCGCCCACTACCATGGCCTTCTGGTCGCGCTGACCTACTATTCGATCAGCTACAGCGATCCGGCCGAGGTGGCCGGCACTGAGGCACTCAACTCGGCGATCGCGTCGGTTACCGAGAAATTCGGCGGGAAGGTCGCCGACGGCTTCGCCGCCTTCGAAGGGCCGTCTGCGGCCTTCGGGGGCTCTCCATGCGCCGCGGGACTGCTGATCAAGCTTCCCGACGGAACCTGCAACATCCACCCCTCGCCTGCCGGGCACCTGTTGCTGGCCCAGGCCATCGAGGACGTCGTAGGAGCTCGCGCACCGAAGTAACCAGCACCCAGAGGGAGGTCCGCGGCCCGCTCGTACGACAGCCGCGCCCGGCCTTTGCTGCCCAGGTCAGCAGGTGGACGACTTTGCCTTCTAGGAGCGGCAGACGCGGCTGCTGGCGGCCGCCATCGGCAAGGGATCCGGCGGCCGAGGTCTACCCGGAGCCGGTCGGGCACTGTGCCCAACGCGACACAATAGGTCGGATCTGTACCACGCACGAATTCACGAAGATTCGCTGCAATATCCGTATCGGTCAGATTATTCGGCCTTCATTACCCGGCCCGCTTATGGGTCAATTCATCATATTCCGATTGTTACGCACCTTGAAGCTCAGCAGGCGCAGAACACGGGCGGTGGCGCCCGCCGTCGCTGATCAGGCCTTACGCCTCCGGGGTCCGGCCGAGACGGTGAACCCTTCGGGATGGTCGCGCCGGGCAAGTGATTCGGCCATCAAGGCAGCGCCCTCGGCAGGCGAGCGCCTGCTCTTGACCTGCCCCAGGTGAGTCTTCTCCCCCACGTACCTCGCGACCCGGGGGGGCGGGTCGAGCGGGTCGGTCCCGGCGGGCTGCGAGCAGACCCGGCATTCCCACTGCGGGGGCGGCGTCGCGGTCCAGATGAACGGCACCGTCGTCTCGTGCCCGTTCGCGCAGTGATAGAGCACGACGACTTTGCCGACGGTGAACCCACGGTCATAAGGATCGCCGGAAGGACCGGCCCCTACCCGCTTTCCCTGCATTATACCGTTATTTACAGTCCGCATAATGCCTCCGTTAGCCTTCATTCTACAGGTAAGTTCCGTGCGGTTCTGACCGTTAATTCCGGGTCGTGAAATACTTGAAAAGTCCAGAGGTTTAAGTCGGCGGGCCGAATTGATCACACTTTCCGCCTGAGCGGCCTCGGCGACAGCCCTGCGGTCCGACCGTGGCGAACTCCTAGTGGCGGACCGGTGCCTTGTCGAGCTTGGCGGCAAAGGACGTCTTACGGCGGGGGCGGTCCGGACGTCCAGTACGTGGTGAAATCTACCGGGCCGACCTTCGGGTCGCTGCTGAGCGTGAAGGTGCTGGGCTTGCCTCGGCCGAAGGTGTCACCGGTGACGTGCTGGGCTGGATACTCCGTGACCGACCGGCGGTCATGAAAGTGGACTAGGCAGGAGCGCCAGCTTCCCGGTGACCCGCCGTCCCCCCAGCTCGTTCAGCGCGTCGGCGGCACGTTCGAGTGGGTAGGTCACGGGGGCGACCGGGTGCAGGCTTCCGGCCGCCATGCGATCGAGCAGGTCGGCTAGGAGTTCGGTGTTGCCTGCGGGATCCTGGCGTGACCACGCGCCCCAGTCGACCCCGATGATGGCACGGTTTTCCAGTAGGACGCGGTTGAGCGGCAGCCGCGGGATGGTGCCGCCCGCGAAACCGACGACGAGGTAGCGACCGAGCCCGCGCAGGCTCCGGAGCGCCGGCTCGGCGAACGGGTCGCCGACGGGATCGATCACCAGGTCGGCGCCGGCGCCGGTGACTTCCCGCACGCGAGCCTTCAGGTCCTCGGTCTGGTAATCGACCGCGACCTGCGCCCCGGCGTTAATCGCCGCGGCCCGCTTGGCCGGACTGGAAGCCGCCGCGATCACTCGTGCGCCAAGCGAACTGGCCACATCGACCGCAGCAAGTCCGACCCCGCCGCCGGCCCCGAGCACCAGAACCCATTCGCCGGACCGTACGGTGGCTCGCCTGGTCAGCGCGAACAGGATCGTCGCGTAGCTTTCGACGACCGTCGCGGCCACCTCGAAACTCACGGCGTCCGGCAGTGCCACGACCGCATCAGCGGGCAGCACGCGGTGGGTCGCGTAACCGCCGAGGTCAAACGAACTGCTCACCACGCGGCTCCCCCGGGCCACCGAAGAAACGCCATCGCCGACGTCCAGCACCTCCCCCGCCGCCACCAGGCCCGGGGTAAACGGCAGCCGCGGTTTCAGCTGGTATGCGCCGCCCACCATCAGCCCGTCGACGAAGCTGACGCCAGCAGCGCGAACGCCGACGAGCACCTCGCCAGGACCCGGCCGCGGATCAGGCGCCTCCTCCAGGACCAGCCGGTCCGGCGGGCCGAACTCACGGCAGGCAATGCGACGCATCTCATCTCCTTCGAGACCGCAGTGCGATCCGGGAAACCGCCGGCGGATTTTGCTTTACCTCACCAGCTTTCCCCGAAACGATCGTTACCAGTCAGATCGGGCCCCTGGGGAGCGGCTGCGGGCCGCCGTGGTACGGGCCCGTTAGTCGCTGGTGGTGCAGGTGGCTCCGCCGACGGTCACGGTGATCCGGGCGCCGGGCGCGGGCCCGTTGAGGTAGATCAGCGCGTAGCCGGAGCCGTCGGTCTCGTAGCTGTGCGAGTAGCCGTCGGCGGTCGCGGTAGCCTCCTGGTCGGACCGGTTGGAGTGCACGTAGACATTGTTCTCGTCACGCGAGGCGTCGTACACGCTTGCGGTGGCCGTGCACTTGGCGCCGGATGTGGACGCGGGCGGCGCTGAGTACGCCGCGGCCCTGGCGTAGTCGACGGCCAGGGCGGCGCTTACGGCGGCCACGATATGCGCATTGCTAGTGAGGATGCCCAGTTCCCGGTTGTAGCCGAGGCTGGCCACGGAGAAGTTCTGCGACCCCACCAGCACCCGCTGGCCGGACCGCCCGGCGTCGGCCACGATGACCTTGGCGTGGATGTACAGGGCGCTGGCCTTGTCCGGGTAAAGCCGGATGTGCGCGCCGGCCCGGGCTAGTTCGGCGAAGGCCTCGTCCCATTCGCGGTCGGCGGTCATTGTGATCGTCACGTGCACGCCGCGCCGGGCCGCGGCGGCCAGGGCGGCGGTGACGGCCGGGTCGTCCATCTCCTCGTCTTCCACGGCCAGGGTGTGCTTCGCCTTGTCGATGACCGACAGGACCGACGCCTTCGCGTTCGTCGGCGACCACACCAGGTCGGCGCCATCCGGCGGGGTGATGCCCCGCCCGGCGAAGTCGGCGTTGAAGGTGGCGACGATGGCGGCGACGTCGGCACGGCCAGTGTCGGTGACGGCGAAGTCGCGGGTGCCGGGATAGTCGCGGGCGACGAGGTTGAGCGTCATGATGACCGAGGTGGCGTCATCGACAGTGAGGGTCTTCTGGTGGTAGGTGGTGCCGGCCGGGGCCCACCGGACGTGGACGCGGTGGGCGCTCAGGTAGTCGTAGGCACCGGTGTTGGCGGACTTCTCCAGGTGCCGGTCGAGGAGCACCCGGACGTCGACGCCGCGGGCGGCGTCCGCGGCCAGGTCCGTTTCCGCGGTGGGGTCGGCTAGCTCGTACATGGTCAGGTCGACCGAGTGCCTCGCCCCGGTGATGAGCTTGTATATCGGCCCGATGCCTGACCCTGGCTCAGTCAGCAATCGCAACGATGCTGTAGGACTCGATGCACCGCGCACGGTGGCCGACTCCACCGCGACGGACGCAGACGCGGCCGCTGAGGTACCCACAGCTGCGGTCTGCGCGACCTGCTCAGATGCCGCGCCCTGGCCCGGCACCGTGCTGGAGCACGCAGCCACGCTCGCGCCCAGCCCGGCCGCCGCCAGCATGATCAGGATATTTCGGTACACGTCACTGTGCTCCGCCCCGCTCGGGAACCTGCCAACGTCCGACCAATGTAGACCTTGCGGAAAGGCCTGGTGGGCCGATGCTGCGGCGGGCCGGCTGGAGTGTTGCGGACCTGCTGGAAGCCACGGCCCGGCGTGCACTCGATCCGGGCGACGAGCAGGTCCAGTTTCCTCTGCCGGGCATAAGCTATTGACCATAACTTGAAAGCTATGTACCATAGCGTTATGGCGACGTACCAGAGCCTAGCCGCGACGACCAGCTACCGCCCGGCCCAAGGGACGAGCCGCCTACGGATCTCAAACCCGAAAGGACCAGGCAAAATGGCTACGAACTCACCGAGCATCGAGGTACGGGAGCTGACCAAGGCCTACGGCAAGACCGTCGCCGTGGATCACCTCAGCTTTGATGTCTATCCCGGACGGGTCACCGGGTTCCTCGGCCCGAACGGGGCCGGCAAATCCACGACACTGCGCATGATTCTCGGCCTGGACAATCCCACGGCGGGATCGGCGCTGATCAACGGGCGGCCATTCGCGGACCACCGCCAGCCCCTCTTCGAGGTCGGCGCCCTCCTGGATCCCAAAGCCTTCCATCCCGGCCGCAGCGCCGGCAACCATCTGCGCTGCCTGGCCCTGGCCAACGGGATCGACCAGCGCCGCGTCGACCGGGTCCTGGACATGGTCGGCCTCACCGCCGTGGCCGCCAAGCGGGCCGGCGGGTTCTCACTCGGAATGGGACAACGCCTCGGGCTCGCCTCCGCCCTTCTCGGCGATCCCGCCATCTTGATCCTCGACGAGCCCATCAACGGGCTCGACCCCGAGGGCATCTTGTGGATCCGCACCCTGCTGCGCTCCCTGGCTGCCGAAGGCCGCACCGTGCTGGTGTCATCGCACCTGATGAGCGAGATGGCCCTCACCGCCGAGCATCTCGTCGTCATCGGCCAGGGGCGCCTCCTCGCCGACGACAGCGTCGAAGCCGTCGTCGCCGCCAGCGGCCACAACACCGCCCGCGTCCGCTCGCCCCAGGCTGCACAGCTGGCCGCCCTCCTGTCCGCCCGCGGCGCCGTCCCCACCGTCACCGCCGCGGGTGAGCTGACGGTCACCGGCATCTCCACCGCCAGCATCGGCGACCTCGCCGCCGCCAACGCCATCACCATCCACGAACTGTCCCTCCAGCGGGCATCGCTCGAAGCCGCCTTCATGGAGCTCACCCACGACAGCGTCCAGTACCGCACCGACACCCACACCACCCGCACTGAAGAAAGCGCAGCCTGATCATGACCGCTACCACCGTCGCCCCCGCCCCCGCCGCCCTGGCCGCTCCGACCCGCCAGCCGCCGGTCCTTCCGAACCTGCTGCGCTCTGAGTGGGCCAAGATCCGCACCGTCCGCTCGACCTACTGGAGTCTGGCCGCCGCCGTCACCGCCATGATCGGCTACGGAGCCATCAACAGCGCCTCCCATACCGGCGCCCAGCACGGCGCCTTCGCCCCCGTCTTGACTAGCCTGTCGGGGGTGCTGCTCGCCCAGCTCGCGATCGGCATCCTCGGCGTCCTGGTGATCACCACCGAATACTCGACCGGGATGATCCGCTCCACTTTCGCCGCTGCCCCGCAGCGGCACGCAGTCATCATCGCCAAGGCCGGCGTCCTGGGTGCGGCCGCCTTCGCCGTCGGCACCGTGGCCAGCTTGATCGCCTTCTTGGGCGGCCAGGCCATTATGGGCGCCAACGGGGTCAGCCTCACCTCACCCGGCGCGCTGCGCTCGGTCATCGGCATCGGCCTCTACCTCGGCCTCCTCGGCATCTTCGCCGTCGCCCTGGGCACCATCATCCGCCGCAGCACCGGCGCCATCGCCGCCCTCGTCGGGCTGATCCTCGTCCTGCCCGCACTGCTGGTGACGCTCCCCGCCTCGATCCAGGACACGGTCGTCAAGTTCCTGCCCGGTAACGCCGGGCAAGCGATCTTCACCACCGGCCAAGACACCTCCACCCTGTCCCCCTGGGCCGGCCTGGTCGTGTTCGCCCTCTACGCCGCCGGTGCCCTCGCCCTGGCCATGGTCCTCCTCCGCCGCCGCGACGCCTGACATCAGCGACCCCTGACAGGAGATAAAGCGATGCAAGACCAGCGAATAGCGCCGCCGCCGACGCGGCGCCGGGCAGGCGCACCCGGCCGGCCAAAGCCCGCCTGTTCACCGGCCCGCACCCCCGAGGCTATTGGAAGTAGCCGAGAAGCTACGTATCATAGCTCAATGACGACCAGCCCGGCCGCGGCCACCAGTTACCTCACTCGCCGCGAAGGGCGAGTCGCCTACGACATCGACAGTGCCGGCCGGCTGGTCGTGCTCGTACCCGCATGGGGGACCGGCGACGTCACCGCGCCGGGGTTGGTCATCATGGGTAAGGCGGACGCCGACTTCGGCGACCGGCGGCCCGAGGCCACCCGGATCGCCGGAGCGTTGCACGGGCAGGTCCTCATGGTCCCCGAGGCCCGGTACTACCCCCAATCGCAACGCCCCGACATCACTACCCCCGCCATGGTCCGCTTCGCCGATACGGTGAACAACCGTGCCTAGAGCCGGCCTCACCGAGGCCCGGGTGATCGACGAGGCCGAGCAGATGGCCGACGAGGTCGGTCTGTCCCGCCTGACCCTCGCCGCTCTCGCCGACCGCCTCGGCGTGCGCTATCCGTCGCTGTACAAACACGTCGACGGCATGGAAGGCCTGCAACGCGGCATCGCCATACGAGCCAAGAACGAGCTGGCCGCAACCCTCGGCCGGGCCACCGTCGGCCGAGCGCGCGGCGACGCCATCGTCTCCCTGTCCCACGCCTATCGCAACTGGGCGCTCCAGCACCCGGGCCGCTACGCCGCCGCACAGCGGGTTCCTACCCCCGGTGACACCGAGGCGGAAGCCGCCGACTGGACCTCGGTAGAAATCATCGGTGACGTCCTAGCCGGCTACGACCTGCGAGGCGACGACGCCATCGACGCCACCCGGGCGCTGCGCGCCGCCCTACACGGCTGGGTGAGCCTGGAAACCACATTCGTTCATCCCGCCAACATCGACCGGAGCTTCGACCGCCTGGTCCAGGGCCTCGCCACCGCGCTGGCCAGCTGGGCCGACCAACCCCTGCCAGGCCGGTTCTGACCGGAAAGCTTGAGGCGCCCCGGGCTCGCACTAGGAATTACCGGGACGTCCACGCTGTTCCAGCCGCCAGAGGCACGAGGAAGGCCGGCTGTCCGCGCGAACCCGGCACCCGCGCTGGGGTTGCTTCATGACACCATCGCGGGCTGCCGAAGGTGCCGGGTTGCGCGACGGCCAAGGACGCGGAGTGGGACTGATGGAAAAGGCGATCCTGCTGGCGGTCGCGGCAAGCTTGTGTACGGCCACGGCTTCGGTGTGCCAGCGCCTCGGCGCCAGCAGCAATGAGACGACTGGCTTTGATGTCTGGCTCGTGTTCCGCCTAGCCCGCCTGCCGGTCTGGCTGCTCGGCGTGGCGAGCATGATCCTCGGGTTCGCGTTCCAGCTAAGCGCCCTGCATTATGGGGCATTGGCCCTGGTCCAGCCGATTCTGGCGGTCGAGCTGCTGTTCGTCTTCGGCTACCTGGCTGTCGTCGGCTCCCGGCGGGTCAAGGTGAAGCCCCGCGACTGGCTGGCTGCGGCCGCGATGTCGGCGGGAATCGGCCTGTTTCTCTTCCTGGCGTCGCCCTCGGGAGGGCGGCTGCACGCGCCGGGCTCCTCCTGGTGGCTGGCCGGCCTGGTCACTTCCGGGGTCGTGCTGCTCGCCCTGGCCGTGGCCCTCGGGCCGGGTAACGGTCCCGGCGCATCCCGTGCCCGCCGCGCCGCGGTACTCGGGGCCGTCACCGGGATCTCATGGGGTTTCGTGGCCGCGGTCATCAAGGAGCTCAGCTCGCACCTCAGCGACGGTCTCGGCGACATCTTCTCCAGCTGGTCGGTTTATGTGCTCATCGCCGTCGGCGCGGCGACGATGCTGCTGGCCTCCCACGCCATGGCGGCCGGCCCGCTCGCCGCCTCGCAGCCCGGATTCACCGTCCTCGACCCGCTGGCGGCCAGCCTGCTCGGGGTGTTCCTATTCGGCGAACACATCAGGACCGGGGTCTTCGACCTGGCCGGCGAGGCGCTGGCGCTGGCCGTCGTGATAGCCGGCGCCACGGCCCTCAGCCACAGCTGCCTCATCCTCGGTGCGGACGGAGATCCGTCCTGCCTGCCGGCCGGATACCAGGCCCAGGGCCACCGGGAACAGCTCGGAAAGCTCACCCCCGAATACCAGCCCGCCGACGCCGGTGAGGCGGCAAGCTCACAGCTGACGCGCTCTACCCGGGCGCTCTAGCATCTGGGCCGTCCTGGTCAGGTGCGGTATGCGTCCCGCCGGTGCCGGATGGAGTGGATTTCCACGGTGTGCTTGTCCTCGTTGACGCGGTAGATGATCCGGTAGGGCAGTGAGGTCTCAGGGCCGGGGGTTTGCGGCTCGCCGCTCACGGTGTTCCGCGGCGGCGCCGCTCAAGCTCGGCGCGGACCTGCCCGGCGTCGAAGGTATCGCCGGCGGCGAAATCTTCGCGGGACTGCCGCAGGCCGGCAAGCGTTTCCTCATCGCTGAGCATGTCCAGGGTCTCTTGCATGGACTCGTATTCGGCGACCGAGATGAGCATGACATCAGCGCGGCCGTTGCGGGTGATGGTGAAGTGATCGTGCTCGCGGGCGACCCGGTCGGCAAGTTCGGCGATCCGGGCCTTCGCTTCAGTGATGGGGATGGTCTCCACAAAGACCGGTATAAAGACCGGTCTGAATTATAGCCAGTAAAAGGCTCATGCACTCCGTGAACCTCGCGGCGTCCTTGAACCGTTT
Source organism: uncultured Actinomycetota bacterium (assembly GCA_963844625.1). Classification (GTDB taxonomy): domain Bacteria; phylum Actinomycetota; class Actinomycetes; order Streptosporangiales; family Streptosporangiaceae; genus Palsa-504. Next base: position 12,874 of record CAWJPF010000014.1, read on the forward strand.
TGCGGCGCTGGCCGTAGTCATTGATGTGGACCGGGAGCGGGATCCCTTAGGACTCGCCATGCCTGTAGGTGCCGTCCGGGCTGATCCGGCGGGCGCGTGGCTAGCCGCTGTCCTGCCGGTGCGGGACGGCGGTTCCGGCCACCCTGCCGTACGCCGGAACTACGCCACCTACGCCACCTAGGCCCGCGGCCTCCTCCTGCTGCCTGGCCCGGACGATGACGCTCGCCATCCGGCTGAGCGTGAGTAACCAGGCTTAGGGAGACAGCCATCATGACATCCATACTCTGGCGTGCAGCGGCCCTTATGGCTCCTGCCGCCATCGCCATCACTGCAGTGGCGCTGGCCACCCCGGCCGCGGCGTCCCCGGCCGCAGCCAGCCCCAGCTGGCAGCTCACCGATCAGTACGCAAGCAGCCCGGTCTGCTATACCACTGCCGGGGGATCGGAAGATCTTGAGATCAACCTGTCCGGGAGCTGGTCCACCCCGCTGAGCTTCGGCGCGTCCGGCCTGCCGGCTGGCGGCTCGTATAGCGACATCATCTACTACTTTGCAAAATCGCCGTACTCCTTCCTTTCCACCGGCCCCGCTCCCATGCCGCCGGGCTCCAGCAACGGAACCGGCCCCTTCACCGTAACCGCAAACCCGCAGGACTTCGCCGAGGCCTACCCCGTTACGACAATCCCGTCCGGCCTTCAGGCGAACTCCTCGTTCAACATCACCTTCTGGGCCAACGACGGCACCACTACGCAGACCGAATCTGTACCTATCGTGATCAAGTCGACCTGCAAGCGTAAATACTGAACGCCAGTGGCACACCGGCGTCCCGCGCTCCCGGAACCGGCGCGGGACACCGGTGTGCCTTTTGCAAGAACTCTCGCTCGCGTGAAGACACCAACAACGCGTGATCCCCACCCTGGGTAATGATCGGCACAGGCAGATGGTACCATGGTGCCATGTTCATGGTAGAAGGGTAGCTCATGAGCCTTAACATCAAGAACGCCGAGACCCACCGGCTAGTCCAGGAGCTCGCTGAGCTGACTGGTGAGACGCAGACAATGGCGGTGACCATCGCAGTTTGTGAGCGCCTCGAGAGGGTGCGGCATCTGCACGAGGCCGGGCTGGCCGACCGACTTCTGGCCATCGGCAGGGATACCGCTCCTCGGCTTCGCGAACCGTTTCGTACCGCAGATCACGGTGACCTGCTCTACGACGAGCGAGGGCTCCCCGGGTGATCATCGATACGTCCGCCCTCATCGCGATTCTGCGTGCCGAAGATGACGCCAGCGAAATGGCTCTTGCCATCGAGAGGGCACCGGCCCGGAGGATTTCCGCCGCCAGCTACCTGGAGACCGCTGTCGTCATCGACGCAAGCCGCGACCCGATCGCCAGCCGCCGCTTCGACGAACTGGTCGACACTGCCGAGTTGCGCGTCGAACCGGTGACACACGACCAGGCTCGTATCGCCAGGGACGCATACCGCGATTTCGGGAAGGGCAGCGGCCACAAGGCCGGCCTGAATTTCGGGGATTGCTTTGCCTACGCCTTGTCGAAGTCCACCGGAGAAGCACTGCTGTTTAAGGGAAACAACTTCAGCCATACCGACATCACACCCGCACTGCCCGCTGCGCCAGAGGATAATTCTGGTTGATTCAGACGCCGAAGACCGGTGGATTTAGCCGAGCCCAGGCGAGCCCGGGTGCTGGCTTGGGCCGGCGCGAACCGGCTGCGCCCTGGACCGGAGAGGTCAGCGCGGCGAAGATCCCGCCCCTGTCCAAGGCCATGGCCGCGCGCAGACCCGGCCCATCGGCGAGGCCATCATGCCCGGGGTCCCGCTCCCGGTCGTCGCCCGGGCCCTGGCGGTGTGGGCCCAGCTGTTCGGCCAGATCAACTTCGAAGTCTCCGGACGCCAGCAAGACATCGTGCCAGACAGCGAGGTGCTCTTCGACTTCACCATCGCCACGATGCTGGACATGCTGGGCATCGCGCCAGGACAGGCCGGCCCGCGAAAACGGAAGTCCGGTTAGTCAGGCGGCTGTCACCGGCTGAGGCTCAGGGCATCGCTGCTTCGATGTCGTCTGGAGGAAGCGCCACGGTTCGTTCGGTACAAAAGATTTGATTGTTCCCACCGTCGGCAGGTGCGGTCGTCCCCGAGCGGGGCCGTGTAAGACTGACAGCATGTCATCGTCACTGAACTGCCTGGTTACCGGCGCCTCGGGGTACATCGGCGGGCGCCTCGTCCCGGAGCTGCTGAGCGCGGGATACGCGGTCCGGTGCATGGCGCGCGATCCGGGGAAGCTCAGCGACCGCCCGTGGTCGGACGACGTCGACGTCGCGGTCGCCGACGTGATGGACGACAGCGCGGTGCGGCGTGCCCTCCAGGGCGTGGACGTGGCCTACTACCTGATCCACTCCCTCGGCACGGACGCGTCGTTCGAACAGCGCGACCGCGTGGCGGCGAAGACGTTCGCCGCGGCCGCGAAGGCCGCGGGAGTGCAGCGCATCGTCTATCTGGGCGGCATCATCTCCGGGCAGGCCGGGAAGCTATCCCCGCACCTGCGGTCCCGCGCGGAGGTCGGCGATATCCTGCTGGCCAGCGGCGTGCCGACCGCCGCACTGCAGGCCGCGGTGATCATCGGCAGCGGATCGGCGTCGTTCGAGATGCTCCGCTACCTCACCGAGCGCCTGCCGGCCATGGTCACCCCCCAGTGGGTGGACACCCGCATCCAGCCGATCGCCGTCCGCGACGTGCTGCGCTACCTGGCCGGCAGCGCCACGCTGCCGGCGGACGTCAGCCGCCGCTTCGACATCGGCGGCCCCGACGTGCTCACCTACGTGGAGATGATGCGCCGGTACGCCAAAGTGGCCGGGCTCACGCCGCGGGCCATCGTGAAGGTGCCCATCCTGACACCGCGGCTGTCGTCGCTGTGGGTCGGGCTGGTGACGCCGGTGCCCGCTAACCTGGCCCGGCCGCTGGTGGAATCCCTGCGCAACGAGGTCGTCTGCTCCGAAAACGACATCACCGGGTACATCCCCGATCCGCCCGGCGGGCTGCTGACCCTCGACCAGGCCATCGCCGCGGCCCTGCAATACACCCGCGAGGGCGCCGTCTCGACCCGCTGGTCGTCGGCCGCGACGCCCGGCGCACCCAGCGACCCGCTGCCGACCGACCCGTCATGGGCCGGCGGATCCCTGTACGTCGACGAGCGGCACAGCGTCGTGCACGCCTCGCCCGCGGCGCTGTGGCGGGTGATCGAGGGCATCGGCGGCGAGACCGGATGGTACTCCTTCCCGGCCGCCTGGGCCGTCCGCGGGCTGATGGACCGGCTGGCCGGCGGGGTCGGACTGCGCCGCGGCCGCCGCGACCCCCGGCATCTGCTCATGGGCGACGCCCTGGATTTCTGGCGGGTGGAGGCGATCGAGCCGGGATCACTGCTGCGGCTGCGCGCGGAGATGAAGCTGCCGGGCCTGGCCTGGCTGGAGCTGTCGGTGGGCCAGGACCCGGACGGGCTGACCACCTACCGCCAGCGGGCGATCTTCCGGCCGCGAGGGCTCGCGGGTCATGCTTACTGGCGGTCCATCTCGCCGTTTCACGGCGTCGTGTTCGGCGGCATGCTGCGGAACATCACCGCCGCCGCGGAGCGGGCGGGTGACGCGCCCCGCCCGATCACGCGCTGAGCTGCAGCGCAGCACGAGCCATCCTCGCTGGAGCCGGGCGTCCTTAGGGAGTCGGCAGGCTTGTCGCTTCGGCGATGCACACGGCGGCGCCGATGTTTCCCCCGGCGTCGATGGCCATCTTGACCAGGGTCGAGATGTCGTCGGTCGTTGCGTTCATGACCTTGGTGGCGAGCGGAGCCCCGACGAAGGACAGGTTGCCGAGCACGGTCCCAGGTAGTCCGTGGCTATGTCCTGGACGCCGCTGGGGGATCCCGAGTTGCTTGACGGTTAGCTGACGTTGGCGCCGGGCCAGCTAAGCAGCTCAGCTGGCCTGGAGGAGGATGGCGACCAGGTCGGCGTGGGGCAGGGAGACGGGATTGCCTTGCATGCTGCTTGACCGGGCTGCTTTGGCGGCGATGTCGTCCGCGTCTTGCGGCCGCAGGCCGAAGGCCGCCAGGCGCGGGACGCCGAGAAGGGTGATGGTCTCGCGGATCCAGGTGAGGCCGTCGTCGATGGACGCGGACGGATTCCCGGTGAGCAGCCGGGCCGCTTCGGCGTACCGGTCAAGAGCGGGGCGGCCGGGCGGCGCCGATCGCAGCGCCTGGACGTTGGCCTGCATGACCGGGGCCAGCAGCGCGGCGCAGGCGATGCCGTGCGGTACGTCGGCAGTGCCGCCGATGACGCCGGCCAGGCCGTGGACGGCGCCGAGCTTCGCGTTGGCCAGGGCGATCCCGCCCAGCAGGCTGCAGACGGCCATGTCCGCGCGCGCGGCAAGGTCGGTGCCGTCCGCGTAGGCGGCGCGCAAGCCTGCCGCGGCGCGGCGCAGCCCCTCCCGGGCCAGGCCGTCGGTCAGCGGATTCGCCCGGACGCTGACGAACGGCTCCAGGCACTGGGTGAGCGCGTCAAGGCCGCTGGCCGCGGTGACCGGCGGCGGGCAGGAGACGGTCAGCTGCGGATCGACCAGGGCGACCCGCGGGATCATCAGCGGGCTGCGCAGGCTCGCCTTGACCTGGTGAGCGGGCGAGGCCAGGACGGCATTGGCGGTGACCTCCGCCCCGGTACCGGCGGTGGTAGGCACGGCCACGCACGGCGCGGACGGCTGGGTGATCGGCCGACCGGACCCCACGACCTCCAGGTAGTCGAGCGGGTCACCGCCGTTGCCCAGCAGCATGGCCACGGCCTTGGCTGTATCGATGACGCTGCCGCCGCCGATCGCGGCCACCACGTCGGCGCCGTGCTCCCGCGCGGCGGCGATGCCCGCCCGGGCCAGCTCGACCGTGGGCTCACCGGTCACCGGGAAGATCGCGGCCGGCGACCGCAACCCGCCCAGCAGCCGGTCGTGACGGGCCGGGCTGGCGCCGGTGCACACCAGCACCCGGCTTCCCAGCCCGGCTACTACACCGGGCAGTTCCGCGGCCCGGCCAGCACCGACGATGATCCGGCCGGCCGTGCCGAACTCGAAATCCATCATGCTGCTACATTGCCCCACAGCGTGCTCAAGTGCAGGCCGGGTGACGGTGTCGTGGGTCAGCGTTGACCGGATCTGCCAGGAGAAGGCCGCGGGTCCCGCGCCGGCCGCTTACCGCCGCGCTTCGGTGGCGGCGCGGCGGGCCAGGCCGTCCACGAAGATGTCGAGGAGAATCTCGAAGCGCTCGTCGGGGTCGGCGAGGGCGAACTCGTCGGCGAGGGCGGTCATGGTCGGGAAGAGCTCGGCCGGGAGCGAGGCGGCGTAGTCGCGGGCCATGTCCGCGGCCTGCTGGCGGGCGGCCAGGTCACCGGGCGGGGCGCCGCCCGGGGCCGCCCCGTCCTCCATGCCAGTCTCGTCCACCGTGAAGCCGTTCACCGTGGCGATGAGCAGCAGGTATCCCTGCAAGGCTAGGCGCGGCGGCAGGCCGCCCGCGCGCAGGATGGTCAGCACGCGTTCGGAGAATTGCAGCGCATTCGGCCCCATGGGGATGCGGCCGATCGAGATCCGCACCACGTAAGGGTGGCGCAGGCTGATCCGGCGCTGATCCCGGGCCACGTCCTTGAGCTGCTCCCGCCATCGCGCCGGGTCGGGGTCGGGTACCTGATTCTCGCCGATGATCTGGTCGAGGACCAGATCCAGCAGGCCGTCCTTGCTGCCGACGTGCCAGTACAGGGACGCGGCGCCGGTGTCGAGTTCCTCGGCGAGACGGCGCATGCTCAGCGCGGCCAGGCCCTCGCGGTCGAGGAGCTGGACCGCAGCGGCCACGATCGCGTCCCGGCTGATCCGCTCTTTGCGACGCCGGGCCTGCCGGTCGGGCAGCCGCTGCCAGGGCGGCGGCGGGATCTGCACCCCGGGGTCCGGGGCGCGGGGCTCTGCGTTGCTGGCCGGGTGCGCCGTCATCAGGACCTCTCTCGATCCGTTCGCTTTCTTTAACAACGTACCAAACTCGAACACTGTTTGACTCGATCGGTGGACCATGATAGAACGACGTTCGATAAACGAACGAGGTTCGAGGAGTTGGAGATGACCACCCAGCCATCGGCCGCCACCGGCCGTCCGGCCGCGCCGGCTGATCACACCGCAGCAGCCGGTTACCCCCGGCGCTGGCTCGCCGCGATCGTCATGATCGTCGGAGCGCTCATGGACATGATCGACGTGACGATCGTCAACGTGGCGCTGCCCACCATCCGGCGTGACCTGCACGCCAGCGCCACCCAGCTGGAGTGGGTGGTCTCCGGTTACATGCTGGCGTTCGCGGCGGCGCTCATCATCGCGGGGAACCTCGGTGACCTGCTCGGGCGCAAGCGCATCTTCCTGTTCGGTGTCGCGGTGTTCGGGCTGGCCAGCCTGAGCGCCGGGCTGGCGGAGTCCGGCGCGGAGCTGATCGCCGCCCGCATCGTGCAGGGCGTCGCCGCGGCGGCCATGGCCCCGCAGGTGCTCGCCACGTTCCGCGCCATCTTCACCGGATCCGAACGGGGCAAGGCGTTCGGCATCTACGGGGCGATGCTCGGCTTCGCCTCCGCCGTCGGCCTGCTCCTCGGCGGGGTGCTGACCGAGGCGAACCTGTTCGGCTGGGGCTGGCGCTCGGTCTTCTTCGTCAACGTGCCGGTGTCGGTCTGCGCGCTGATCGCGGGCCTGCGTTTCGTGCCCGAGACCAAGGACCCGGCCGCGCGGCGGCCCGACGTGCCCGGCGCGATCCTGCTGGCCGGGTCGCTAGTCGCCATCGTCTACCCGCTGCTCGAAGGTCGTCAGCTCGGCTGGCCGACCTGGGTGTGGCTGATGCTCACGGCCGGCCTGGCGGGGCTGGGCGCGCTGGGGCTGATCGAGGCCAAGCACCACGGAAAGCGGACGGCGCCGCTGCTGCGGGCCGGGCTGTTCCGGGTCCCCGCGTTCGCGGCCGGGCTGGGTATCCAGCTCGCGTTCTCGGCCGGCCTGCAGGGCTTCTTCCTGGCCTTCGCGCTGTGGCTGCAGGCCGGCGAGCACTTCTCGCCGCTGAAGGCGGGCCTGACCGCCGTCGCGTTCAGTGCTGGCAGCTTCATCGGCGCGCCCGCCGCGGTGCCGCTCGCGCGGCGCCACGGCCGGGTCATCCTGGCCGCAGGCGGGGTGCTGCTGGCGGCCGGCATCGCGGGCGTGGCACTGGCCGCCCCGCACGTGGGCGTGAACGGCAGCCCGTGGCCGATCGTGCCCGGCCTGGCGGTGGCGGGCGCGGGTCTGGCCCTGCTGATCGTGCCCCTGGTCAACGTGGTGCTCGCGGCGGTCCCCGTCGAGGTGGCCGGCGGTGCGTCCGGGCTGTTCAGCACGGCGCAGCAACTGGGCGGCGCGCTGGGCGTGGCGCTGCTCGGCACGGTGTTCTTCGGTTACCTGAATGGCCACTCGTTCCAGGCCGCAATGGTCCACACCGCGCCGTACGCGATAGGCGCGTTCGCGCTCTGCGCCGTCCTGTCGATGCTGCTGCCGCGCACGGCCGTGCCGGAGGAGTCGCTCACCGAATCCTGATAAATGCTGACCGGGGCGAGCACTGGGGGTACCCGCGACCCGGGGTCGCTGACCGTGAGCGGGCAGTAAAGTGGCTGCCATGCCAGAGGACAATCCAGATCCCCAGGTCGTCCCTTATCTTTTGTATGCCGATGCCGGGTCGGCGATGGACTGGCTGGTCAAGGCCTTCGCCTTCACCGAGCGGGTGCGCGATAAGCGGAGCGACGGGACCGTCAGGCACGGGGAGCTGCTGCTCGACAACGGCGGTGTCATCATGCTGGGTTCCCCCGGGACTGACTACCGGGGACCCGCCAGGCTCGGTGCGGTAACCCAGCTCCAGTGCATCACGGTCACGGACCTGCCTGCCCACCGGGATCGCGCCCAGTCCGCTGGCGCAAGCGTGTCCGAGATCGAGATCAGGGCGAACAGCGCGCACAGCTACACGGTGGACGATCCCGAGGGCCATCGCTGGTACTTCAGCGAGTCCCTCACCTTGCGATCGTCTCAATGAGGGGCAACCGAGGAGGGACCAGACGTTGGGGCAGGCGAGCGCAGAACAGGCACTACGGGCACTGGAGCCCCTCGTGGGCGAGTGGACCGTGGCGGCGAAAGGTCCAGACGGGCAGGCGTGGCCCGGTGCGGGCCGGGCCACTTTCCAGTGGCATCCCTCACAGGCGCATCTCGTCCAGCGCACCGTCATCGATGTGCCTGGTGCCCCGGACAGCATCTCGATTATGGGCTGCGACAGTGCCGATGGCACCTATGTCCAGCTCTACAGCGACGAGCGCGGGGTGTGCCGTGTTTACGCCATGCGCATTGACAGCAGGGAGTGGATACTCCAACGCGAGGGTGAGCCATTCCCGCAGCGGTTCATAGGGACGTTCAGCGACGACGCTCGCACCATCTCGGGCCGTTGGGAGAAAGCCGAGAACGGTCCGGAGTTCACCGTCGACTTCTATCTGACCTACCGCAAAGTGATCCTCACTTGAGGCCGATGAACAGCCGGCAGATCCGGGTACCCGCAAGTGCCACACCCACCGAACGATTCATCGCCTGGACCGGACGCCGGGCGGCGCTAGCTTGATGGTCCGGGACAAGCACCACTGCCGTTCAGAAAAATAATTTCAATTACCCTGAACGGGCACTGGCACTGGGCCCGCGCCGCCGGAAGCGGTACCCGGAGGCGGCGCCCCGCAGAAATAGAACCGCTTCGTTAGCCGGGGGCAGTGGGCGGTGATCCACCGCAGCCGCGGGTCGGCGGCGGAGGATATCCAGACGAGGTGGAACAGGCCGTGCTGGATGTCGGCCTGCAGCTGGGCCAGGGTCGGCGACGGAGTGGTGCCGTCGAACCCTCCGATGGGGAGCGCCTCGAGGCCGGAGTCATAGATGACCGCCGACGGCAACAGCGCGCTCTGCGCCGCCATCAGGTAGGGGGCTCCGTTCTCGGCGCTCTGCCAGGTGGGGATCGTTTCCTGCACACCGATGATCGCCTGCTTCCCCAGGCCGAGAGCCACATCGTCCTGCACCCGGGCCGACTCGAACGGGGTATCGAAGGCGCTTTCGCTGTGCGCCGCCAGGCTGACTGAGGCGACGGCCGGCGCCAGCGCCACGGCGACCAGGCCCGCGGTGAGGGCCGCGGCGAACGGGACGGAGCGGGGGCGCGCCAGCGACCAGACGATCACGCCGGTCGCGGCGATGCCGATGACGATGATGGCCGGGACCAGCCAGCCCGGCGCGCCGGCCGAAGAGGACACCAGCCAGCCCGCGTAGGCGGCCGTGCCCGCGACGATGACCGCCAGGCCGATCGTCCAGCTGACCGGGGCTCGCTCCCGTGACCGGGCGGCGGCGACGCCGGTCCCGATGATGGCGGCGGCCGCCGGGGAAAGCACCGCGGTGTAATAGGGCCAGAGGGTGGTGATCGCCGTGAAAACCACGAAGAAGGTCACCAGCCAGCCGCCCCACAAGATGAAGCAGGCTCGGAGCGGGTCGCCGCGTGGCTGGCGGCGCCGGCTGGCGATACCCCAGACCGCCACGACGGCGGCGGCCGGGATCAGCCAGCCGGTATCCCGGCCTAGGGCGCCGTCCAGCAGGCGGTCGGCGGCGCGAGGCGGAACGGGGATGGGGGCGCCAGGATTCAGCTGGGCGGCCCGCACCTGCAGCGGGGTCTGGTCGCCGAACCTTCCGAACCCGTTATAGGAGAAGGCCTGCGTGAAGACGGAGTTGTCGTGGCTGCCGTCGACGTAGGGCCGGTCCGCGGCGGGGACCAGCGATACGGCGGTCATCCAGGAGACCGACACCAGCGCGACGACCACGCCCGCGACCGCGAGCTGACCTGCCCGCCGCAACACCGAACCGGGCCCGGACAGCAGGTAGGCCAGGCCCAGCGCGGGCAGCACCATCCAGGCCTCGATCTCCTTGGCCTGGAAAGCCAGCCCCACCCACACGCCGGCCAGGATGAGCCGGCCCAGCGTTCTGCCGAACGACGGCTCATCGGGGTCGTCGGCCGCGAGCGTGGCGTCCTGGCCCGCGTCGCGGGCGGGCAGCCCGGCGATAGCTCCCGAGACAGCATCGGCCGCCAGGACCAGCAGCAAGATCAGCAGCGAGTCGGAGATGTTCTCGCGGTCCAGGGCCACCGTGGCCGGGCTGACCGCCAGCACCAGCGCGGCGATCAGGCCGGCGGCAGGCCCGGCCAGCCGGGTCACCGCCCGGTAGAGCACCAGCACGGCGAGGATGCCCTCGATGACCTGCGGAAGGATGATCGCCCAGGTGTGCATGCCGAACGCCCGCACGGAAAGCGCCTGGAGCCACAACGCCCCCGGCAGCTTGTCCACGGTGATGGTGCCCGCCGGGTCGAAGGCGCCGAAGATGAAGTCGTGCCAGCTCATGGACATGCTGCGGTCAGCCGCGGCGTAGTAGTACTCAAGCGTGTCCCGGCCCAGGGCCCAGGCGTACAACAGGCCCGCCAAGGCCGCAATCGCCGTCAGGGCCAGCCGGCGTGGCCATACCTGCTCAGATATGCGCCGCCAGGCCGGCATACCGCTGCTGAGGTTCTGTCTTTCCCGGGGGGCCTGCGTGGTGGCCGGGACGGCCTGTGTCCTGGTGACCTGCGGGGCGGGTTTGGCGCCCTGGGGCGCGCGTTTCGGCGGGCCTTTGGGCGCAGCCCGTCTGCCCGAGTCAGGCCCGGGCATGATGAGACGTACCGGGGTGTCCGCATCGGGCGCCGGCGTGTTTTGGCGGCGAACCCGCACGAGATGGCCAGACAGTGATCATCTTGCCTCCCATCTGCTAACCACCGGCTACCCCGTCACCTAGTGAACGGCAAGCGAGAGTACTCGGTTCCCACTCGTTGCGGATTCTCTGCGTCCATTCCGGCCCGATGCCAACACAGGCGTTTACGGGTCGAAACCTACTAAAGGCAGCACTACCGACCAATAGTCGTTTACGGCGTGATCAGTGCTATTTTCCTCCGCGAGCAGCGTGGATTCACGGCGCCATTCAGGAGTTCCGGATGCTCACCTCGCCGTCTGTCCCCGATACCGGCTCCTGTTCGTCTGCAGGGCATGAACCAGGCAAGGAGGACAGTGATGAGCCGTCTCATCGTCATCGAGTTCGTGTCCCTGGACGGAGTCATGCAAGATCCGGACGGGAGCGAGGGATCCAGGCAGGGAGGATGGGCGTTCCGGTACGGCCCGGAGGCCGTCGCCGGCGACAAGTTCGGCCTCGGCGAGGTGCTCGACACCGGCGCCATGCTGCTCGGCCGCCGTACCTGGCAGCTGTTCGCCACGATCTGGCCAGGCCGCGACGACCCGTTCTCGGCCAAGATGAACGCCATGCCCAAGCTCGTGGTGTCACGTTCACTGGAGGACGCCGCCGGATGGCAGAACTCCGCCGTGCTGCAGGGCGACCTGGTAACAGAGGTGCAAAAGCGCAAGCAGGCCCAGGACATCATGGTCACAGGCAGCACCAGCGTCGTCCGCACGCTGATGGCTCACGACCTGGTCGATGAGTACCGGCTCATGGTATTCCCGCTGATACTCGGCGAGGGCACGCGCCTGTTCCCCGACGGCACCGCGCCGGTGAACCTGGCCCTGGCGTCGGCCCAGACCGCCGGCCCAGCCGTCCGCCTCAGCTACACCCGGCCGGGTCGCCGTGTGTTTCCCTTGCGGAGTCAGGTGGCTGGCGTGCGGCCAGCGGACGGGTCCATGTCCGGCAACGCGAGCCACTCCGCCCACGACAGGTCGCGGCCGATGTAGCGCGGATGGGTAAAGGGCCAGGCGGCGCCGATCCACCGGGGCACCAGCGCGTCCAGCGCGCGCTCAAGACCGGTGCCGACCTGGCCGTCCACCACCCACCAGGAAATCTCACCGTCGGCGCCTTGCTTTTCCGGCGGGTCAATGTAGACGCAGCCGAGCAGGGCCGTTTCCGCGTCGTCCAACAGTGCGTAATTGAACGACTGACGGGCTGCGATCTCGGCTTCGTGACGGGCCAGGTCCGCTAGGTCTTGCTGGTACGTCATCGAGGCGGGCGGCCAGCCCCACGCGGCACCGAAGATCGACCACAGCCGTGGCTGAGAGCCCATCACCGCCGGGTAATCGAGATCAACGTCCGCGGCCTTGATCGGACGCAGGTGATAGCCATCACCAACTGCAACCACGGTGGGGTACATGAAATCGGCAGGCAGCCAGACCATGGCCCTAGCCTGGCCCGGAACGCCGCAGCAGGCAATCTCCCGCGCGGACATCGCCGCGCCGACGCGGGCCGGATGGTGCGCTGCGGCGGGCGGACACGCCCGCCA
>CAWJPF010000015.1:0-13086 GCA_963844625.1 uncultured Actinomycetota bacterium
CCACGGTTCGTTCGGTACAAAAGATTTGATTGTTCCCACCGTCGGCAGGTGCGGTCGTCCCCGGGCGGGGCCGTGTGACTGACAGCATGTCATCGTCACTGAACTGCCTGGTTACCGGCGCCTCGGGGTACATCGGCGGGCGCCTCGTCCCGGAGCTGCTGAGCGCGGGATACGCGGTCCGGTGCATGGCGCGCGATCCGGGGAAGCTCAGCGACCGCCCGTGGTCGGACGACGTCGACGTCGCGGTCGCCGACGTGATGGACGACAGCGCGGTGCGGCGTGCCCTCCAGGGCGTGGACGTGGCCTACTACCTGATCCACTCCCTCGGCACGGACGCGTCGTTCGAACAGCGCGACCGCGTGGCGGCGAAGACGTTCGCCGCGGCCGCGAAGGCCGCGGGAGTGCAGCGCATCGTCTATCTGGGCGGCATCATCTCCGGGCAGGCCGGGAAGCTATCCCCGCACCTGCGGTCCCGCGCGGAGGTCGGCGATATCCTGCTGGCCAGCGGCGTGCCGACCGCCGCACTGCAGGCCGCGGTGATCATCGGCAGCGGATCGGCGTCGTTCGAGATGCTCCGCTACCTCACCGAGCGCCTGCCGGCCATGGTCACCCCCCAGTGGGTGGACACCCGCATCCAGCCGATCGCCGTCCGCGACGTGCTGCGCTACCTGGCCGGCAGCGCCACGCTGCCGGCGGACGTCAGCCGCCGCTTCGACATCGGCGGCCCCGACGTGCTCACCTACGTGGAGATGATGCGCCGGTACGCCAAAGTGGCCGGGCTCACGCCGCGGGCCATCGTGAAGGTGCCCATCCTGACACCGCGGCTGTCGTCGCTGTGGGTCGGGCTGGTGACGCCGGTGCCCGCTAACCTGGCCCGGCCGCTGGTGGAATCCCTGCGCAACGAGGTCGTCTGCTCCGAAAACGACATCACCGGGTACATCCCCGATCCGCCCGGCGGGCTGCTGACCCTCGACCAGGCCATCGCCGCGGCCCTGCAATACACCCGCGAGGGCGCCGTCTCGACCCGCTGGTCGTCGGCCGCGACGCCCGGCGCACCCAGCGACCCGCTGCCGACCGACCCGTCATAGGCAGGCGGATCCCTGTACGTCGACGAGCGGCACAGCGTCGTGCACGCCTCGCCCGCGGCGCTGTGGCGGGTGATCGAGGGCATCGGCGGCGAGACCGGATGGTACTCCTTCCCGGCCGCCTGGGCCGTCCGCGGGCTGATGGACCGGCTGGCCGGCGGGGTCGGACTGCGCCGCGGCCGCCGCGACCCCCGGCATCTGCTCATGGGCGACGCCCTGGATTTCTGGCGGGTGGAGGCGATCGAGCCGGGATCACTGCTGCGGCTGCGCGCGGAGATGAAGCTGCCGGGCCTGGCCTGGCTGGAGCTGTCGGTGGGCCAGGACCCGGACGGGCTGACCACCTACCGCCAGCGGGCGATCTTCCGGCCGCGAGGGCTCGCGGGTCATGCTTACTGGCGGTCCATCTCGCCGTTTCACGGCGTCGTGTTCGGCGGCATGCTGCGGAACATCACCGCCGCCGCGGAGCGGGCGGGTGACGCGCCCCGCCCGGTCACGCGCTGAGCTGCAGCGCAGCACGAGCCATCCTCGCTGGAGCCGGGCGTCCTTAGGGAGTCGGCAGGCTTGTCGCTTCGGCGATGCACACGGCGGCGCCGATGTTTCCCCCGGCGTCGATGGCCATCTTGACCAGGGTCGAGATGTCGTCGGTCGTTGCGTTCATGACCTTGGTGGCGAGCGGAGCCCCGACGAAGGACAGGTTGCCGAGCACGGTCCCAGGTAGTCCGTGGCTATGTCCTGGACGCCGCTGGGGTATCCCGAGTTGCTTGACGGTTAGCTGACGTTGGCGCCGGGCCAGCTAAGCAGCTCAGCTGGCCTGGAGGAGGATGGCGACCAGGTCGGCGTGGGGCAGGGAGACGGGATTGCCTTGCATGCTGCTTGACCGGGCTGCTTTGGCGGCGATGTCGTCCGCGTCTTGCGGCCGCAGGCCGAAGGCCGCCAGGCGCGGGACGCCGAGAAGGGTGATGGTCTCGCGGATCCAGGTGAGGCCGTCGTCGATGGACGCGGACGGATTCCCGGTGAGCAGCCGGGCCGCTTCGGCGTACCGGTCAAGAGCGGGGCGGCCGGGCGGCGCCGATCGCAGCGCCTGGACGTTGGCCTGCATGACCGGGGCCAGCAGCGCGGCGCAGGCGATGCCGTGCGGTACGTCCGCGGTGCCGCCGATGACGCCGGCCAGGCCGTGGACGGCGCCGAGCTTCGCGTTGGCCAGGGCGATCCCGCCCAGCAGGCTGCAGACGGCCATGTCCGCGCGCGCGGCAAGGTCGGTGCCGTCCGCGTAGGCGGCGCGCAAGCCTGCCGCGGCGCGGCGCAGCCCCTCCCGGGCCAGGCCGTCGGTCAGCGGATTCGCCCGGACGCTGACGAACGGCTCCAGGCACTGGGTGAGCGCGTCAAGGCCGCTGGCCGCGGTGACCGGCGGCGGGCAGGAGACGGTCAGCTGCGGATCGACCAGGGCGACCCGCGGGATCATCAGCGGGCTGCGCAGGCTCGCCTTGACCTGGTGAGCGGGCGAGGCCAGGACGGCATTGGCGGTGACCTCCGCCCCGGTACCGGCGGTGGTAGGCACGGCCACGCACGGCGCGGACGGCTGGGTGATCGGCCGACCGGACCCCACGACCTCCAGGTAGTCGAGCGGGTCACCGCCGTTGCCCAGCAGCATGGCCACGGCCTTGGCTGTATCGATGACGCTGCCGCCGCCGATCGCGGCCACCACGTCGGCGCCGTGCTCCCGCGCGGCGGCGATGCCCGCCCGGGCCAGCTCGACCGTGGGCTCACCGGTCACCGGGAAGATCACGGCCGGCGACCGCAACCCGCCCAGCAGCCGGTCGTGACGGGCCGGGCTGGCGCCGGTGCACACCAGCACCCGGCTTCCCAGCCCGGCTACTACACCGGGCAGTTCCGCGGCCCGGCCAGCACCGACGATGATCCGGCCGGCCGTGCCGAACTCGAAATCCATCATGCTGCTACATTGCCCCACAGCGTGCTCAAGTGCAGGCCGGGTGACGGTGTCGTGGGTCAGCGTTGACCGGATCTGCCAGGAGAAGGCCGCGGGTCCCGCGCCGGCCGCTTACCGCCGCGCTTCGGTGGCGGCGCGGCGGGCCAGGCCGTCCACGAAGATGTCGAGGAGAATCTCGAAGCGCTCGTCGGGGTCGGCGAGGGCGAACTCGTCGGCGAGGGCGGTCATGGTCGGGAAGAGCTCGGCCGGGAGCGAGGCGGCGTAGTCGCGGGCCATGTCCGCGGCCTGCTGGCGGGCGGCCAGGTCACCGGGCGGGGCGCCGCCCGGGGCCGCCCCGTCCTCCATGCCAGTCTCGTCCACCGTGAAGCCGTTCACCGTGGCGATGAGCAGCAGGTATCCCTGCAAGGCTAGGCGCGGCGGCAGGCCGCCCGCGCGCAGGATGGTCAGCACGCGTTCGGAGAATTGCAGCGCATTCGGCCCCATGGGGATGCGGCCGATCGAGATCCGCACCACGTAAGGGTGGCGCAGGCTGATCCGGCGCTGATCCCGGGCCACGTCCTTGAGCTGCTCCCGCCATCGCGCCGGGTCGGGGTCGGGTACCTGATTCTCGCCGATGATCTGGTCGAGGACCAGATCCAGCAGGCCGTCCTTGCTGCCGACGTGCCAGTACAGGGACGCGGCGCCGGTGTCGAGTTCCTCGGCGAGACGGCGCATGCTCAGCGCGGCCAGGCCCTCGCGGTCGAGGAGCTGGACCGCAGCGGCCACGATCGCGTCCCGGCTGATCCGCTCTTTGCGACGCCGGGCCTGCCGGTCGGGCAGCCGCTGCCAGGGCGGCGGCGGGATCTGCACCCCGGGGTCCGGGGCGCGGGGCTCTGCGTTGCTGGCCGGGTGCGCCGTCATCAGGACCTCTCTCGATCCGTTCGCTTTCTTTAACAACGTACCAAACTCGAACACTGTTTGACTCGATCGGTGGACCATGATAGAACGACGTTCGATAAACGAACGAGGTTCGAGGAGTTGGAGATGACCACCCAGCCATCGGCCGCCACCGGCCGTCCGGCCGCGCCGGCTGATCACACCGCAGCAGCCGGTTACCCCCGGCGCTGGCTCGCCGCGATCGTCATGATCGTCGGAGCGCTCATGGACATGATCGACGTGACGATCGTCAACGTGGCGCTGCCCACCATCCGGCGTGACCTGCACGCCAGCGCCACCCAGCTGGAGTGGGTGGTCTCCGGTTACATGCTGGCGTTCGCGGCGGCGCTCATCATCGCGGGGAACCTCGGTGACCTGCTCGGGCGCAAGCGCATCTTCCTGTTCGGTGTCGCGGTGTTCGGGCTGGCCAGCCTGAGCGCCGGGCTGGCGGAGTCCGGCGCGGAGCTGATCGCCGCCCGCATCGTGCAGGGCGTCGCCGCGGCGGCCATGGCCCCGCAGGTGCTCGCCACGTTCCGCGCCATCTTCACCGGATCCGAACGGGGCAAGGCGTTCGGCATCTACGGGGCGATGCTCGGCTTCGCCTCCGCCGTCGGCCTGCTCCTCGGCGGGGTGCTGACCGAGGCGAACCTGTTCGGCTGGGGCTGGCGCTCGGTCTTCTTCGTCAACGTGCCGGTGTCGGTCTGCGCGCTGATCGCGGGCCTGCGTTTCGTGCCCGAGACCAAGGACCCGGCCGCGCGGCGGCCCGACGTGCCCGGCGCGATCCTGCTGGCCGGGTCGCTAGTCGCCATCGTCTACCCGCTGCTCGAAGGTCGTCAGCTCGGCTGGCCGACCTGGGTGTGGCTGATGCTCACGGCCGGCCTGGCGGGGCTGGGCGCGCTGGGGCTGATCGAGGCCAAGCACCACGGAAAGCGGACGGCGCCGCTGCTGCGGGCCGGGCTGTTCCGGGTCCCCGCGTTCGCGGCCGGGCTGGGTATCCAGCTCGCGTTCTCGGCCGGCCTGCAGGGCTTCTTCCTGGCCTTCGCGCTGTGGCTGCAGGCCGGCGAGCACTTCTCGCCGCTGAAGGCGGGCCTGACCGCCGTCGCGTTCAGTGCTGGCAGCTTCATCGGCGCGCCCGCCGCGGTGCCGCTCGCGCGGCGCCACGGCCGGGTCATCCTGGCCGCAGGCGGGGTGCTGCTGGCGGCCGGCATCGCGGGCGTGGCACTGGCCGCCCCGCACGTGGGCGTGAACGGCAGCCCGTGGCCGATCGTGCCCGGCCTGGCGGTGGCGGGCGCGGGTCTGGCCCTGCTGATCGTGCCCCTGGTCAACGTGGTGCTCGCGGCGGTCCCCGTCGAGGTGGCCGGCGGTGCGTCCGGGCTGTTCAGCACGGCGCAGCAACTGGGCGGCGCGCTGGGCGTGGCGCTGCTCGGCACGGTGTTCTTCGGTTACCTGAATGGCCACTCGTTCCAGGCCGCAATGGTCCACACCGCGCCGTACGCGATAGGCGCGTTCGCGCTCTGCGCCGTCCTGTCGATGCTGCTGCCGCGCACGGCCGTGCCGGAGGAGTCGCTCACCGAATCCTGATAAATGCTGACCGGGGCGAGCACTGGGGGTACCCGCGACCCGGGGTCGCTGACCGTGAGCGGGCAGTAAAGTGGCTGCCATGCCAGAGGACAATCCAGATCCCCAGGTCGTCCCTTATCTTTTGTATGCCGATGCCGGGTCGGCGATGGACTGGCTGGTCAAGGCCTTCGCCTTCACCGAGCGGGTGCGCGATAAGCGGAGCGACGGGACCGTCAGGCACGGGGAGCTGCTGCTCGACAACGGCGGTGTCATCATGCTGGGTTCCCCCGGGACTGACTACCGGGGACCCGCCAGGCTCGGTGCGGTAACCCAGCTGCAGTGCATCACGGTCACGGACCTGCCTGCCCACCGGGATCGCGCCCAGTCCGCTGGCGCAAGCGTGTCCGAGATCGAGATCAGGGCGAACAGCGCGCACAGCTACACAGTGGACGATCCCGAGGGCCATCGCTGGTACTTCAGCGAGTCCCTCACCTTGCGATCGTCTCAATGAGGGGCAACCGAGGAGGGACCAGACGTTGGGGCAGGCGAGCGCAGAACAGGCACTAAGGGCACTGGAGCCCCTCGTGGGCGAGTGGACCGTGGAGGCGAAAGGTCCAGACGGGCAGGCGTGGCCCGGTGCGGGCCGGGCCACTTTCCAGTGGCATCCCTCACAGGCGCATCTCGTCCAGCGCACCGTCATCGATGTGCCTGGTGCCCCGGACAGCATCTCGATTATGGGCTGCGACAGTGCCGATGGCACCTATGTCCAGCTCTACAGCGACGAGCGCGGGGTGTGCCGTGTTTACGCCATGCGCATTGACAGCAGGGAGTGGATACTCCAACGCGAGGGTGAGCCATTCCCGCAGCGGTTCATAGGGACGTTCAGCGACGACGCTCGTACCATCGCGGGCCGTTGGGAGAAAGCCGAGAACGGTCCGGAGTTCACCGTCGACTTCTATCTGACCTACCGCAAAGTGATCCTCACTTGAGGCCGATGAACAGCCGGCAGATCCGGGTACCCGCAAGTGCCACGCCGACGGGAACGATTCATCGCCTGGACCGGACGCCGGGGGCGCTAGCTTGATGGTCCGGGACAAGCACCACTGCCGTTCAGAAAAATAATTTCAATTACCCTGAACGGGCACTGGCACTGGGCCCGCGCCGCCGGAAGCGGTACCCGGAGGCGGCGCCCCGCAGAAATAGAACCGCTTCGTTAGCCGGGGGCAGTGGGCGGTGATCCACCGCAGCCGCGGGTCGGCGGCGGAGGATATCCAGACGAGGTGGAACAGGCCGTGCTGGATGTCGGCCTGCAGCTGGGCCAGGGTCGGCGACGGAGTGGTGCCGTCGAACCCTCCGATGGGGAGCGCCTCGAGGCCGGAGTCATAGATGACCGCCGACGGCAACAGCGCGCTCTGCGCCGCCATCAGGTAGGGGGCTCCGTTCTCGGCGCTCTGCCAGGTGGGGATCGTTTCCTGCACACCGATGATCGCCTGCTTCCCCAGGCCGAGAGCCACATCGTCCTGCACCCGGGCCGACTCGAACGGGGTATCGAAGGCGCTTTCGCTGTGCGCCGCCAGGCTGACTGAGGCGACGGCCGGCGCCAGCGCCACGGCGACCAGGCCCGCGGTGAGGGCCGCGGCGAACGGGACGGAGCGGGGGCGCGCCAGCGACCAGACGATCACGCCGGTCGCGGCGATGCCGATGACGATGATGGCCGGGACCAGCCAGCCCGGCGCGCCGGCCGAAGAGGACACCAGCCAGCCCGCGTAGGCGGCCGTGCCCGCGACGATGACCGCCAGGCCGATCGTCCAGCTGACCGGGGCTCGCTCCCGTGACCGGGCGGCGGCGACGCCGGTCCCGATGATGGCGGCGGCCGCCGGGGAAAGCACCGCGGTGTAATAGGGCCAGAGGGTGGTGATCGCCGTGAAAACCACGAAGAAGGTCACCAGCCAGCCGCCCCACAAGATGAAGCAGGCTCGGAGCGGGTCGCCGCGTGGCTGGCGGCGCCGGCTGGCGATACCCCAGACCGCCACGACGGCGGCGGCCGGGATCAGCCAGCCGGTATCCCGGCCTAGGGCGCCGTCCAGCAGGCGGTCGGCGGCGCGAGGCGGAACGGGGATGGGGGCGCCAGGATTCAGCTGGGCGGCCCGCACCTGCAGCGGGGTCTGGTCGCCGAACCTTCCGAACCCGTTATAGGAGAAGGCCTGGGTGAAGACGGAGTTGTCGTGGCTGCCGTCGACGTAGGGCCGGTCCGCGGCGGGGACCAGCGACACGGCGGTCATCCAGGACACCGACACCAGCGCGACGACCACGCCCGCGACCGCGAGCTGGCCGGCCCGCCGCAACACCGAACCGGGCCCGGACAGCAGGTAGGCCAGGCCCAGCGCGGGCAGCACCATCCAGGCCTCGATCTCCTTGGCCTGGAAAGCCAGCCCCACCCACACGCCGGCCAGGATGAGCCGGCCCAGCGTTCTGCCGAACGACGGCTCATCGGGGTCGTCGGCCGCGAGCGTGGCGTCCTGGCCCGCGCCGCGGGCGGGCAGCCCGGCGATAGCTCCCGAGACAGCATCGGCCGCCAGGACCAGCAGCAAGATCAGCAGCGAGTCGGAGATGTTCTCGCGGTCCAGGGCCACCGTGGCCGGGCTGACCGCCAGCACCAGCGCGGCGATCAGGCCAGCGGCCGGCCCGGCCAGCCGGGTCACCGCCCGGTAGAGCACCAGCACGGCGAGGATGCCCTCGATGACCTGCGGAAGGATGATCGCCCAGGTGTGCATGCCGAACGCCCGCACCGAAAGCGCCTGGAGCCACAACGCCCCCGGCAGCTTGTCCACGGTGATGGTGCCCGCCGGGTCGAAGGCGCCGAAGATGAAGTCGTGCCAGCTCATGGACATGCTGCGGTCAGCCGCGGCGTAGTAGTACTCAAGCGTGTCCCGGCCCAGGGCCCAGGCGTACAACAGGCCCGCCAAGGCCGCGATCGCCGTCAGGGCCAGCCGGCGTGGCCATACCTGCTCAGATATGCGCCGCCAGGCCGGCATACCGCTGCTGAGGTTCTGTCTTTCCCGGGGGGCCTGCGTGGTGGCCGGGACGGCCTGTGTCCTGGTGACCTGCGGGGCGGGTTTGGCGCCCTGGGGCGCGCGTTTCGGCGGGCCTTTGGGCGCAGCCCGTCTGCCCGAGTCAGGCCCGGGCATGATGAGACGTACCGGGGTGTCCGCATCGGGCGCCGGCGTGTTTTGGCGGCGAACCCGCACGAGATGGCCAGACAGTGATCATCTTGCCTCCCATCTGCTAACCACCGGCTACCCCGTCACCTAGTGAACGGCAAGCGAGAGTACTCGGTTCCCACTCGTTGCGGATTCTCTGCGTCCATTCCGGCCCGATGCCAACACAGGCGTTTACGGGTCGAAACCTACTAAAGGCAGCACTACCGACCAATAGTCGTTTACGGCGTGATCAGTGCTATTTTCCTCCGCGAGCAGCGTGGATTCACGGCGCCATTCAGGAGTTCCGGATGCTCACCTCGCCGTCTGTCCCCGATACCGGCTCCTGTTCGTCTGCAGGGCATGAACCAGGCAAGGAGGACAGTGATGAGCCGTCTCATCGTCATCGAGTTCGTGTCCCTGGACGGAGTCATGCAAGATCCGGACGGGAGCGAGGGATCCAGGCAGGGAGGATGGGCGTTCCGGTACGGCCCGGAGGCCGTCGCCGGCGACAAGTTCGGCCTCGGCGAGGTGCTCGACACCGGCGCCATGCTGCTCGGCCGCCGTACCTGGCAGCTGTTCGCCACGATCTGGCCAGGCCGCGACGACCCGTTCTCGGCCAAGATGAACGCCATGCCCAAGCTCGTGGTGTCACGTTCACTGGAGGACGCCGCCGGATGGCAGAACTCCGCCGTGCTGCAGGGCGACCTGGTAACAGAGGTGCAAAAGCGCAAGCAGGCCCAGGACATCATGGTCACAGGCAGCACCAGCGTCGTCCGCACGCTGATGGCTCACGACCTGGTCGATGAGTACCGGCTCATGGTATTCCCGCTGATACTCGGCGAGGGCACGCGCCTGTTCCCCGACGGCACCGCGCCGGTGAACCTGGCCCTGGCGTCGGCCCAGACCGCCGGCCCAGCCGTCCGCCTCAGCTACACCCGGCCGGGTCGCCGTGTGTTTCCCTTGCGGAGTCAGGTGGCTGGCGTGCGGCCAGCGGACGGGTCCATGTCCGGCAACGCGAGCCACTCCGCCCACGACAGGTCGCGGCCGATGTAGCGCGGATGGGTAAAGGGCCAGGCGGCGCCGATCCACCGGGGCACCAGCGCGTCCAGCGCGCGCTCAAGACCGGTGCCGACCTGGCCGTCCACCACCCACCAGGAAATCTCACCGTCGGCGCCTTGCTTTTCCGGCGGGTCAATGTAGACGCAGCCGAGCAGGGCCGTTTCCGCGTCGTCCAACAGTGCGTAATTGAACGACTGACGGGCTGCGATCTCGGCTTCGTGACGGGCCAGGTCCGCTAGGTCTTGCTGGTACGTCATCGAGGCGGGCGGCCAGCCCCACGCGGCACCGAAGATCGACCACAGCCGTGGCTGAGAGCCCATCACCGCCGGGTAATCGAGATCAACGTCCGCGGCCTTGATCGGACGCAGGTGATAGCCATCACCAACTGCAACCACGGTGGGGTACATGAAATCAGCAGGCAGCCAGACCATGGCCCTAGCCTGGCCCGGAACGCCGCAGCAGGCAATCTCCCGCGCGGACATCGCCGCGCCAGACGCGGGCCGGATGGTGCGCTGCGGCGGGTAGGACACGCCCGCCACGGCCGGGCCGACGCGCAGACCCGCGCCCGCGCGGTGCGGCTGGGCGTCGGGATCACCGTCCAGCATCCGCTGTTGTACTCGCTGGCCGGCAACCTGGTGCGGTACTGGGGTCCGGACCGCACCAGCCAGGTCATGCCGGTCCGGGCCTGGGTCGACGAGGGGGCGCTGATCGCGGCCGGCAGCGACTGCAACGTCAGCTTCTTCGACCCGCTGCTGTCCATCTGGGGCCTCGTCACCCGCGGCACGCGCACGGCAGGAGTCCAGGGTCCGGAGTACCGGGTGGACACCTATACGGCCATCCAGCTCTACACCGCCGCAGGCGGCCGGCTGCTCGGCGAGGATCGCAGCGTCGGGATCCTGACCCCCGGCGCATTCGCGGATCTCGTGGGGTTCCGCACCGACCTGCTGGACGGCCCGATTGACGATCTGCCGTCGCAGCAGCCCGCGCTGACGCTGGTCGGCGGCCGGCCGGTGCACGACCCTGATGGCTTGCTCGGCTCCGCCGGAGTTCGGAGGTCCGTTTAGTCAGCCCGCTGTCACCGGCTGAGGATCAGGGCATCGCTACTTCGATGTCATCTGGAGGAAGCACCACGGTTCGTTCGGTACAAGAGATTTGATTATTCCCACTGTCGGCGGGTGCGGTGGTCTCGGGCGGGTGAGGCCACCGCCGAGTTGCCCGGCATCAGTCGTCGAGGACTGTGTGCAGGGTGGCGGCGAAGGCGTCGGGTTCGCCCATGGCGCCGTATTCGCCGCCGAGGAACCCGTCGTGGCCGCCGGGGAAGGTGACGGGGGGCGTGCCGAGCCGTCCGGCCACGGCTAGGCCCGCGCGGCCCGCGACCATCTGGCCGGAGGTCGCCCCCACCCCGATCACCACGCGGGTGGATGCGGCGCGCAGCGCGCCGAAGTCGTGCCGGTAGGCATTGCAGGTCACGATGTTCTGCCCGAGGAGCGGGCTGTCCCGGGAGCCGTCGTCCTCGACCGGCAACCCGAACATGGCCGGATCCGGGGCCGGCTGGTCAGCATAATCAGCCGGGAACGGGCCCTGGTAGCTGACCAGCGCGATGAACTTCGCCATCGCCGGGCCGAAACCGCTGGCCTGGTAGGTCCGACGGATGTCCACGCAGGCGGCCAGCACCGGCTCGCGGTCCGGCAGTTCCTGGGAGGCCGGTGGCTCGTGTGCCACCAACGCGCGGACCTGATCCGGGTGCCTGGCCACCAGGGCCAGCGCGTTGACGGCGCCGCCGCTGCTGGCGAAGATGTCCACCGGGCCGGCGTCCAGCATGGCGATCAGCCGGTGCAGGTCGTCGGCGTGCTCGTCCGGGGTGGTTTCGGCGGCGCCGTCGGTGCGCGGGCTGCGGTCCGCGCCGCGAGGATCATAGGTCACGACCGTCCGGTCGGTGAAATGGCAGACCAGGGTGACGAATCCGGAGGCGCCCATCGGCGACCCGATGATCAGCAGGACCGGATGGGTACTGGCTTCGTTGCTCCGGACGTCGTAGGTGAGCACGGCGCCCGGAACGTCCAGGGTGTGCGTCTTAGGGTCGGTCATGGAATGCCCCTTTGGCGGGTTCTCGGTCTCTGCCAGTGCTGACGTACGGGGCCGACTGAACTTATCGACCGGCCGCGGCTGCGCACCCGCCCGCACCCGGGCAGAATGGCCGGATGGATCTTGGTCTGCGGGACAGGGTATACCTCGTGACCGGCGGCAGCCGCGGTCTTGGGTTCGCCGCGGCGCAGGCTCTCGTCGCAGACGGGGCCCGCGTCGTGCTCAGCGCCCCGCACGAGACCACGGCCTCGGCGGCCACCGCGCGGCTCGCGCAGGACGCCACCGCAGCCGACCCGGTCGCCTGGGTCGTGGCGGATAACGCCGATCCGGCCGCGCCGGGCCAACTGATCGCGGCGGCCAGGGACCGGTTCGGCCGCCTGGACGGTGCGCTGATCAGCGTGGGCGGATCACCGTCCGGGACGGTCGCGACCACGCCGGACGACGCGTGGCGGTCCGCGTTCGAGAGCGTCTTCCTCGGCGCCGTCCGGCTGGCCCGGATCCTCACGGAAGAGCTGGACGGCACAGACGGCGGGAGCGCGGCGCCCGGCGCCCGCACCGGGACGGGCGGCTCGATCGTGTTCGTGCTGGCCTCGTCGGTGCGGGTGCCGCTCGCGGAGCTCGCCATCTCCAACGGGCTGTTCCCCGGCCTGGCCGGGGTGGTGAAGACGCTTGCCGGCGAACTCGGCCCGGCCGGGATCCGGGTCAACGGGGTGCTGCCGGTCAGGATCGCCACCGACCGGGTCCGTGAACTCGACGCCCTGCGCGGCGATCCCGACGAGGTGCGGGCCCGTCTGTCCCAGCGCATCCCGCTGCGCCGGTACGGGGAACCCGAGGAGTTCGGCCGGGCCGCGGCGTTCCTGCTCTCCCCCGCCGCGTCCTACATCACCGGCGCGATGGTCCCGGTCGACGGCGGTGCCATCAGCTCGATCTGAGCCGCGCGGGCGGTTCAGGCTTCGCGGTGCTCGAGCAGGGGCGCTGGTCGGCGAGCACGCGCCGCACCCGCATCGACCGCCACGAATCACGGAGACGCCAGGAGCAGGTGGGCGTACAGCCCGATGTGATCTGAGGCGTACGCCGGGCCGCCGGGCAGTGCGACCTTGCCGGTGAGCAGCAGCCCCACGGATTCTGCTTTGACCCCGGCCGCGGTCAAGATGAAATCGATGCAGTGCGGCATCTTGCCCGCCGGGAGGTACTCGGCGCGGAACGTCGGCGGGCACTTGCCCTCGAACGCGTC
>CAWJPF010000016.1:0-115904 GCA_963844625.1 uncultured Actinomycetota bacterium
TGTCGGCGGTGAACTGTGCTACGTCCTGGCCTCGCGGGGCTCGCACTCCGGCCACCACGACGAAGCGACCGTGGTGCGGCCACCCCGCAGGGGGTCCAGGATCCGGCTTCGGAGACACAACGCGGATGACTGAGCGCGGCTGGCCAGGCGAGGTGCCCGCCGGCACCCGGCCCGGCTGGAGTTGCCTCACCGAGCGCGCGACGGCCCTGATGTGCGCCGGAGTGGTGCCGCAGCATCCCCCCACGAGGGTCGCCCCGCTGGCGACGAACTGCCGGGCGGCCTCGGCGAAGTACTCAGTGTTGCGTGCGTAGCGCAGCTGGCGGCCGAGCCGGCGGGGCACCCCGGCGTTGGGCTGGACGCTAATCGGCAGCGTACATCCCGCGGCGAGCTCCGCGACCACCTCTTGCAGGACGGCCGGCCCGACCGTGCAGTTCGCGCCGATCGCCGAGACGGGAAGCAAGGCGAGCGCAGCCGCTGCCTCGCGAGGTTCCTCGCCGCGAAGAGTCCGGCCGTCATCGCCGAACGTCAGCTGGGCTACGACCGGCAGATCGCATTCGGCGAGCGCGACCGTTGCGGCCTGTTCTAGTGACTCGATGTCGCCGAAGGTCTCGAGCATGATGAGATCTACCCAGCTGGCCAGCGCGGCGATCTGCTCCCGCAGGATCGGCTCCCGGTCGCGGTAGGGGATCCGCGGCGCGGCGGCGCTCATCACGGGGCCGACGCTGCCTGCGACCAGTGCGGTCGAGCCGGATTCCCGGACGGCCTCCCGGGCCAGGCGCGCTCCGGAGAGATTGATCTCCGTGACGCTGTCCTGCAGGCTCGCCCGGGCCAGCCGCAACCGGTTGGCGTCGAAGGTATTGGTCTGGATGATGTCCGCGCCGGCCGCCAGATACGCAGCGTGCAGGTCACGCACGAGATGAGGCTTAACCAGGTTCAGCTCAGACAGCGACCGGTCAAGCGGCACCCCGGCGGAGTGCAGCATGGTCCCCATCGCCCCATCGCACACCAGCACGCGACGGTAGAAATCGAGCTCCCGTTCCGGGTGGTAATCGGGCCGCGGGTATCCGTCCATCAGGCACCACCAAAGGCCACGGCCAGCTGAAGGCATCCGGCGCCACTCTCTCCGGATGCCAGGCTGACCTATATCAGCTGATCATCGTAGGAGACAGGCCGGTCTCTCTCACAGTACTCGCCGACCGTGGCCGGACCAAGGGCCAACTGCGAAATACCTGGGTAACGCCCCGTTGACCGTAGCTGGCAACGGGTTTATGCTCCGGCTAGACAGAATGAGACAGGCCGGTCTCTCTCTAATGCACGGCGCTTGGTGCGCGCCGCTCTGAAACGAACATCGGTTCAGCCGGGGTTCGCAGGTTGGCGTCCCGTGTAGCGCAGTGCCGCGCTCGCAGACGACCTAAGGAGAACGAAGCGCTATGACTGACTACGATCCGAGAACGGCGACGGGAATTCCGACGGAGCCGGTGGGGTCGCTGCCGCGGCCGAGCTCGCTGCAGCAGGCGTACGGCCAGTACGACGCGGGGGAGATAACCAGGGATCAGCTGGAGGCCGAGCAGGACAGGGCGGTCAAGGACTCGATCGAGCACCTGGAGGCGACCGGGACCCCGATCATCTCCGACGGCGAGCAGCGCTGGTCCAGCTTCGCGACCTACGCGATCACCGATACCCTGGCTGGCACCGGGCTGGCCGACCACCTGGCCGGGACCGGCGGCCAGTACTTCGCGATCTTCGCCGACGGGCACAAGCGGCAGCTGCCCCGGCTGACCGGCGGCCCGTTCCGGTACAAGACCTACGCCGCCGACACCCTGGCCAAGTCCCTGCCGATGGCGCACCTGCCGATGAAGCAGGCCGTCATCGCCCCGTCCATGCTGGCCCTGCTCTACCCGCTGGACGAAGAACTCCCCGGCTACACCCAGGCCCAGTTCGAGGCGGACCTGGTTGGGGAGTGCGAGAAGGACATCAGGCAGGCCTTCGCCGCCGGCGCGGCCCGGGTCTCCGTCGACTTCACCGAGGGTCGGCTGGCCACTCGCCAGGACCCCCGTAACCCGTGGACAGGCCGGAACATGCTGCCGCACTTCATCGAGCTCAACAACCGGGTCATGGAGCGGTTCACCGCCGAGGAGCGGGCCAAGATCGGCGTACACACCTGTCCGGGCGGCGACCGCGACTCGGTGCATAGCGCCGACGTGCCCTACAGTGACCTGCTGCCGTCGATGTTCGGCATCAACGCCGGGTACTTCCTGATCCAGCTGGCTAGCGAGCGGGACAAGGATCCGGTCTACCAGCTCATCGGGGACAACCTGCGCTCCGACGCCAACGGCGTCACCCAAATGGCCTACGTCGGCGTCATCAACCCGCTCAACCCGCGGGTGGAGAGCCCCGAGGAAGTCCGCGACGCCCTGGTCCGGGCGGCCAACTTCATCCCGAAGGAGCAGCTCGGCTCCACCGACGACTGCGGCTTCTCCCCGTTCAGCATCGACGAGAAGCCCAGCCACGGGTCACCGGACTTCGCCCGCCAGACCGCCTGGCAGAAGATTACCAACCGGGTAGAGGGGACCAAGCTCGCCGCGGAGAAGCTCGGCATCAGCTGACCTGTCCAGGCGGTGGGATGCCCGCACGTCAGCGCGGGCATCCCGCCGCTGCCTCGGCCGTGCCTATATGGCGTGCTCTCTGAGCAGGAGCTCGCCGATCTCCCTGGCCCGCGCCGCTGCTGCGATGTCGCCCTCATGGGCCGCCATGATCGAGCCCTTCATGAGAATATGCCATTTGCGGGCGAACGAATCGGTATCGCGGAGGCCGGCGGCCGCGGCGAGCTCTTCTATGTAGCCCCGGATATTGGCCAGATGCTCGATGGCAGCCTGGTAGACCGGATGCTCCCGGTTGTTAATCTCGATCATCGTGGTCAGGAATGAGCAGCCCTCGAAGTCAGGCTGGCTAAACCACTCAGAGAACACATCGAATATTGCCAGTAGCTGCTCCCGGGGAGTTTCGCCACGTCTACAGCTCTCAGCCTCCAGCCACCCGTGCGTCCATAGCTGCTCACGACGCCTGAGGAATTCGAGAATCAGGTCATCTTTAGACGGGAAATTCCTGTAGAGGGTCATCTTCGCCGTGCCCGCCCGGGCGATTACCGCGTCGACTCCTACCGCCCGGACGCCCTCGCGGCTGAACAGCTCATACGCGGCTCGGCTTACCCGCTCACGGCCGCTGTTCTCAGCGTCATCACGCGAGTCGTTCATCAGCCTTCGCCGGTCGTCGGTCATTGCCACACGTCATCGCTTCCTCGAGGTCTGACTCAAGTATACCGTCGACCGACCTGCGAGCGGAGGGCACCGGTCCTGGCGGATTTCCCTCCCGAGCAGGCGCTTCCCTGTCTCGTGCGGTCCGGCGCCTGTCCTTCCGCTGTCGCCGGCGCAAGCCCAGCGGAATAGCCAGTGTTGTGTTGACGGCACAAGAATTGCAGTGCGGAATTAGTGCTGCGCACCGATTTCGCTAGTCTGACCATAAGCTGTCTCCTGTGCCGTGCGCACAAGGAACGGCGCAAGTAATTTGTGCGAAGAACAGGCTGTTCCCGGTAGCCCGAGCTGAGAGACAATAATCGTGAGCAGGAAATCGGCGACTAACCGGAGACACTCATGAGCATCACGTCAGTCCGAAGCAGGCCGGGTTTTACGTCGTCTGCAGAATTCGCCTGGCCGGAGGATTTCGCCCGGATTCCAGACGAGGAGTGGACGCGTCTGCCGGTGGACGAGTTCGGCCTTAACTACGACGACGTCGGCAACCACGGGTGGTACAAGAACCTGGAGCCCACCATCGCTCAGGTGCTCGCCGCACTGGCGCCCGGTGACCTGCTCGTCGACTATTCAAGCGGCACCGGGATCTTGACGCGGCGTTTGCTCGGGAGGCTCGATAATTCGGTCGGCATACTCAACGTGGATGCGTCCCCGAAATTCCTTCGGGTCGCGCTGGAATCGTTCCGTGACGATGAGCGGGTGGCCTTCCGGTTGCTCCACTGGCTGAAGGCAGCCAAGCGGCTTGAATCGCTCGACGAGGTCGCCGGGCCGGAGTTGCTCCCCGGTGGAGCTGATGTCATCACCTCGACCAACGCCATCCATCTCTACTACGACCTGGATGAGACGCTGGCCTCCTGGGCGCGCATGCTGCGGCCCGGCGGCCTGGCATTCGTCTGCTCCGGCAATATGCACAACCCGAACGGCCGGCCGGGAGAATGGATAATCGACGATACGGTGGCCAAGGTCAACGAGATCGCGGCGGACCTGGTACGCACCGAGCCAGCGTTCGCCGAGTACCGCGAGACGCTCGAGGACGCGGCCCTTATGTCCAGACACGAGAAGCTCAGGGAAAAGGTATTCGTACCAGTCCGGCCCCTTGATTTCTATGAGGAGTCCTTCCGCGACGCCGGGTTCACGGTACTCCACGTCTTCGAGGAAACGATCTTCGCTCAGATCGACGAATGGTACAAGTTGCTCTGCACCTATAACGATGGCGTGCTCAGCTGGGTCGGTGGATCGGAAAAGGTCGAGGGCGCGCTGCCGTCGGACGAGGCGGTACGCCAGCGCCTGTTCCTGATCAGGTACAGCCTGGAAAAGCTGTTCCCCGGCCAGGACTCATTCCCGTGCACCTGGACTTACCTCACCTGTCGGCGCTGACCGCGGCGGGACAGGACAGCCCGTTAGCTGAGTGAATCGTTCGCGAGGTCAGGAGCAGTGAGATGCGGGACGTTTACGTGGCCGGAGTCGGCATGACGAAATTCGCCAAGCAGCCAGACCGCAGCCTGAAGGATCTCACCGCCGAGGCCGTCAACGCGGCGATGAAGGATGCCGGCCAGACCATCGGCGAGGTGCAGTCCTGCTACTTCGGCAATGCCGTCGCCGGGTCGATCACGGGCCAGGAGATGCTGGCCGGGCAGTTCCTGCTGCGGCCCCTCGGCGTCGGCGGAATCCCGGTCTTCAACGTGGAGAACGCCTGCGCCTCGGCCTCCACCGCCTTCCACCTGGCCTGGCAGGCCGTCGCGACGGGCGTCCATGATGCCGTGCTCGCGGTCGGGGCCGAGAAGATGACGCACCCGGACAAGGCCCGGTCGTTTGCCGCGATCGGCGGCTCGGTAGACGTCGAGACCACGCCCGCCGACCTGCCAGCCGGCCGGTCCTTCCTGATGGACATGTACGCGGAGTCCTCGCTGCGGTACATGGAGCAGACGGGCGCGACCCGTGCCGACTTCGCCCGGGTGGTGGTCAAGAATCAGCGGCACGGGATGCTGAACCCGGCCGCGCAATACGGTGGCGACCTCACCTTGGAGCAGGTTCTGGCGGCGCGGGAGATCGTCTGGCCGTTCACGCTGCAGATGTGCTCACCCATCTCCGACGGAGCGGCCGCGGCGCTCCTGGTGAGCGACGAACTCGTCCCGGCCGGCAGCCCAGTCGTCGCCGTTCTCGCGTCGGTAGTGAGGTCCGCCCCCGCGGACGGGGTGGCGAGCGTGACCGGCCTGGCGGCCGGGGCCGCCTACGAGGCTGCGGGGATCGGCCCCGTCGATCTGGACTGCGCCGAGGTCCATGACGCGGCTGCGTCAGCGGAGCTCGTGATATACGAGCAGCTCGGCCTGGCTAAGCTGGGCGGCGGCCCGGCGCTGATCCGAAGCGGCCAGACAGCGCTGGGCGGCTCGCTGCCGGTCAATACCAGCGGCGGCCTGCTGGCCCGCGGGCATCCCATCGGCGCCACCGGCCTGGCCCAGATCGTCGAGGCGGTCGCGCAGCTGCGCGGCACCGCAGGTGGTCGGCAGGTGCCCGGAGCCAGGCTGGCCCTGACCCAGAACGCCGGAGGATGGCACGGCAGCGACAATGTCGCGAGCGTGGTCCATATCTTCGGCGGGCTTGCGGCATGAGGACCACGAGAAAGCGGCTATGGACACCATCCGCGTCATTACTGGCTGGGTCCGCGGCAGACTCGGCCACGCCACGGTACCCACCTTGATCTCCCCCGGATAGTGCAAATGGTCATTGTTGTGGCATGTCGTCAATGCCGTAAATCGACAATAGCCGCCAACCAAAGAAAAGAGGAGTTGCTGCGCGATGACAGTCAGCCTCGACGAGGGTGAGTTCCTGTTCACCTCCGAATCGGTGACGGAAGGCCATCCCGACAAGATCGCCGATCAGATATCGGACGCGGTCCTGGATACGGCGCTGGCCGCGGACCCCTATTCCCGGGTGGCCTGCGAGACGGTGCTGACCACCGGACTCGTGCTGGTGGCCGGCGAGATCACTACCTCGGCGCACCTGGATATCCCCGAGATTGTCCGGTCGACCATACGGGACATCGGCTACACCTCCGAGTGCGGCTTCGACGGCGACGCCTGCGCGGTTCTGGTCGCGCTGGACCGGCAGTCGCCGGACATCTCCCAGGGCGTCGACATGGCGCATGAGGCGCGCCGTTTGTATAGCGAGAGCGAACTGGACCGGGTGGGCGCAGGCGATCAGGGGATGATGTTCGGCTACGCGACGAACGAGACGCCGGAGCTGATGCCGATGCCGATCTCGCTGGCGCACCGACTGGCTAGGCGGCTGGCTTATGTGCGGAAATCCGGCCAGATGTCCTTCCTCCGGCCCGACGGCAAGACGCAGGTCACCGTCCGGTACTCCGGCGGCGTGCCAGTGGCGGTCGAGAAGGTGCTGATCTCCACCCAGCACGAGGAAGGGGCCGAGGACGGGCTCGCCGACCAGATCTGGGACCACGTGGTTCTGCCGGCCATCCCCCCATCCCTCTACGACGCCAAGGCTCTGCGGCAGAACTTCTACGTGAATCCGACCGGGCGGTTCGTCGTCGGCGGCCCCGTCGGTGACGCGGGACTTACCGGCCGCAAGATCATCGTCGACACTTACGGCGGCTTCGCCCGGCACGGCGGCGGCGCGTTCTCCGGGAAGGATCCGTCCAAGGTCGACCGGTCGGCCGCGTACGCGGCCAGGTACGTCGCGAAGAACGTGGTCGCCGCCGGGCTCGCCGACCGCCTCGAGCTGCAGGTTGCCTACGCGATCGGCGTCGCGCGGCCGTTGTCGCTGCTTGTCGAGACGTTCGGCACCGAGCATATTTCGAAATCCCGGATCATCGAGCTGATCAACGAGCACTTCGATCTCCGGCCCGCCGCGTTCCGCGAGTACCTGAAGCTCCATCGTCCTATCTACCGCCAGACCGCGGCCTACGGGCATTTCGGTCGCGACGAGGAGGACTTCACCTGGGAGCACACCGATAAGGCGCAGGCTCTGCAGGAATCGGTCACCCTGGTCGCCGCGGAAAGGTGAGCTGATGAGACAGGTCGTCACCGGATCCATCGCTACCGATCATCTGATGGTTTTCCCTGGCCGGTTCACTGAGCAGCTCATCGAGGGGCACCTCGACAAGGTGTCGCTGTCCTTCCTGGTGGACGAGCTGAAGATCCACCGGGGCGGCATCGCCGCGAACATCGCGTTCGGCATGGCCCGGCTTGGGCTGCGGCCCGTGCTGGTCGGCGCGGTCGGCGCGGACTTCGCCGACTACGGGCAATGGCTGGAAGCGCACCGGGTGGAGACACGGCACGTGCGCGTGTCCGAGAATCTTCACACCGCCCGATTCCTGTGTACGACCGATGCCGACAATAACCAGATCGCCTCCTTCTATGCCGGCGCGATGAACGACGCCCGGCACATCGACCTGGCGGGGATCCTGCAAGCGGAGCAAGACGTGGACATCGTCCTGATCTGCCCCGACGACCCCGAAGCGATGCTGCGGCACACTCAGGCCTGCCGCGGAGGCGGCGTCCCCTTCGCTGCAGATCCCTCCCAGCAGATCGCCCGGATGCCAGGGACGGATCTTCGCCAGCTGGTCGACGGCGCCCGGTACCTGTTCACCAACGAGTACGAGCGGGCCCTGCTGATCCGCAAGACCGGCTGGCCCGCAGACCAGCTCGTCAACCGTGTAGGCGCCTGGGTAACCACGACCGGGCCTAAAGGCGTCATCATCGAATCTTCCGCAGGCCCGTCGGTCTCGGTCGCCGCGGCCGCCCTCGGGCAGACCGTGGATCCGACTGGAGCCGGCGACGCCTTCCGTGCCGGTTTCCTTGCCGGGATCTGCAGCGGGATCGGGCAGGAGCGGTCGGCTCAAATGGGCTGCGCGATGGCCGCGCTGGTGATGGAGACGACCGGGACCCAGGAGTACGTGTTCGAACCGGACGGGTTCCTCGCCCGCATCAGCGAATCCTACGGTACCCAGGCTGCCGCAGAGGTGGGCGCGCGCATCAGCCTCACCTCACCTGTACTGGCTAAGGAGAAGGTGTGAGTCCCGACGACTTCGAAGTGGCCGACCTGTCGCTCGCCGCCTTCGGGCGTAAGGAGATCCAGCTGGCCGAACACGAGATGCCCGGGCTGATGGCGGTGCGCGCGGAGTACGCGCCTAGCCAGCCGCTGCGCGGGGCGAGGATTACCGGGTCGCTGCACATGACCATCCAGACGGCGGTGCTGATCGAGACGCTGACCGCGCTCGGCGCGCAGGTCCGCTGGGCGAGCTGCAACATCTTCTCCACCCAGGACCATGCCGCCGCCGCGGTCGCGGTCGGGCCGGACGGCACCCCGGATGACCCGGCAGGCATCCCGGTCTTCGCCTGGAAGGGCGAGTCGCTCGAGGAGTACTGGCACTGCGCCAACCTGGCGCTGACCTGGCCGGGTGAGCAGGGCCCGAACATGATCCTGGACGACGGCGGGGACGCCACCTTGTTCGTGCACAAGGGCGCCGAGTACGAGCAGGCGGGCGGGGTTCCCTCGCCGGCCGCCGACGACCCCGAGGAATGGGTCATCATCTTGGACCGGCTGCGCAACTCCCTGGCCGGCCACCCCGGCAAGTGGACGCGGATCGCCCGTGACATCAGGGGCGTGACCGAGGAGACCACCACCGGCGTGCACCGGCTGATTGAGATGGCGCGGGCCGGCACGCTGCTGTTCCCCGCCATCAACGTCAACGACTCGGTGACGAAGTCCAAGTTCGACAACAAGTACGGCTGCCGGCACTCCCTGATCGACGGCATCAAGCGCGGGACCGACGTGCTGATCGGCGGCAAGGTCACGGTGGTCTGCGGGTACGGCGACGTCGGCAAGGGCTGCGCGGAGAGCCTCCGCGGCCAGGGCGCGCGGGTCATCGTGACCGAGATCGACCCGATCTGCGCGCTGCAGGCCGCCATGGACGGCTACCAGGTGGCCACCTTGGAGGACGTCATCGCCACGGCGGACATCTTCGTGACCGCCACCGGCAACCGCGACGTGATCACCGCCGGCCAGATGAGCCGGATGAAGCACCAGGCGATCGTGGGCAACATCGGCCACTTCGACAACGAGATCGACATGGCCAGCCTCGCGAAGACCCCCGGCGTCCACCGGACGAACATCAAGCCCCAGGTGGACGAGTGGACCTTCGAAGACGGGCACGGCATCATCGTGCTGTCCGAGGGCCGCCTGCTGAACCTCGGCAACGCCACCGGGCACCCGAGCTTCGTCATGTCGAACAGCTTCACCAACCAGGTCATCGCGCAGGTCGAGCTGTTCACCAAGACCGACGAGTACGACCTGGGCGTGCACGTGCTGCCCAGGCACCTGGACGAGAAGGTAGCCCGGCTGCACCTGGACGCGCTCGGCGTCCGGCTCAGCCAGCTGACCAAGGACCAGGCCGACTACATCGGCGTCCCCGTCGACGGCCCGTACAAGCCAGAGACCTACCGTTACTAGCGGGCCCCTGACGGCCGCCACGGCCGGGCCAGCCCAGGCCGAGGCGGAAGCTTGGGCACAGCGAGGAGATCAGGTGGGCGAGATCCGCCGCGTTGGCGTGGTCGGTTCGGGCCTCATGGGCTCGGGCATCGCCGAAGTATGCGCCCGGGCCGGCCTGAATGTGCTGGTGCGCGAGGTGAACGAGGACGCGGCCCGGGCGGGGAAGAACCGCGTGGCCAAGTCGCTGCACCGGGCTGTGCAGGCGGGCAAGCTCACGGCCGCCGAGCGGGAAGCGGCGCTGACGGCGACCAGGTTCACTACGGACCTCGGCGAACTCGCAGACCGCGAGCTCGTCATCGAAGCTGTCACCGAGCGAGAGGACGCTAAATCCAGCGTGCTCACCGCCCTGGACGAAATCATCGCCGAACGCGAAGCCATCTTGGCGTCCAATACGTCCTCCATTCCGATCATGCGGCTGGCGATGGCGACCCGCCGAGCCAGTCAAGTCATCGGCATCCATTTCTTCAACCCCGTTCCCGCCCTCAGCCTGGTCGAGTTGATCCCCTGCTTGCTGACCAGCGAGGAGACCTGCTGGCGTACCGAGGCATTCGTTACCGCCACGCTCGGCAAGACGGCTATCCGCGGCCCGGATCGGGCCGGGTTCGTGGTCAACGCGCTGCTTATCCCGTATCTGCTGGCCGCGATCCGGATGCTGGAATCAGGATTCGCCTCAGCGCAGGACATCGACACCGGAATGGTGCTCGGCTGCGGTCACCCGATGGGCCCGCTCCGGCTGGCTGACCTGATCGGGCTGGATACCGTCGGGGCAATAGCGGGGTCGATGAACGAGGAATTTAAAGAACCGCAGTACGCGGCGCCTCCCCTGCTCCTCCGCATGGTCGATGCGGGATTCCTCGGTCGGAAGACCGGCCGCGGCTTCTACGACTACATCGAGGGGGGCGAGTCCCGATCAGCGTGCTGAGCCTCTACCAGCTTGGCCAGGAGCACGATGCGTTGCGCGACGCCGTCCGCGCCCTGGCCGAGAAAGAGATCGGCGAGCCGGGAACCGGCCTGAAGACAGCCCTGCCGACGCTGGGTCACACCCGCCCGACTATCGGCGCGCAGGCCGTGGGCATAGCCCAAGGCGCGCTGGACTCGGCGATCAGGTACGTGAAGGAACGAAGGCAGTTCGGCCAGGCGATCGGAGACTTCCAGGATGTCCAGTTTATGCTGGCTGACATGGCCATAAAGGTCGATGCCGCCAGGCACCTTGTTTACCTGGTGCAGTCAGGGCCGAACGCGGATGGCTGACATGCGAGTTCCGGAACCGGCTGGCGATCCGCTCTCTGCCGCCTAGTGACCACTGGCCGCAGAATCCTGCTACGGCCTGGCGATCCTCACCCCAGTCATCGTGACCGTCCTGAAGTTGATGGTCGGAGACGACCCGGCGGAACCCAAGCTCTCTGCCGATTCCCGCGCCTGGGATCGCCGAACGTGGGCGGTCGCGGCGGGCTACCCGCCGTGCGCTGGCTCTGGTGTGCGCCGTCATTGCCCGGGCCGCACCGGCTGGGCGAACCGGCCAGCGGTGTATACGGATCTCGACACGACCGTGCTGCCTTCCCAACACGGCTGACGGAGGAACGGTGCCGTGCTTACCAGCTCTCGCGAACCCGATACATGGCACGTTGCGGTCCGCGGCATTGCTCACATGCTCGTCGTCCCGCAGGGGTTCACCCTGTCAGCGACCGGAGTCTTTGCGATCACGGTGGGGCACAGGGGATTTCCCGGGCCCGTCGTGATCTGGCTATTCATAGTCGGAGCTGGCTTCGGATTCTGTTGTGTCACATTGGCAAGTGGAGCCCATCGTGAAACATCGAGTCGGCCGGTATCCATTGTCGGCATGGCCATGGCGAACCTGCTGCCAGCCGTTGTGGTTCCCGCAGCCTGCATTGCATCTTGGTGGATCAGCGACAAACCCGCATGTTTTCTCACAGCCGGTGCCTGTGCCAGTGTGTTTTATCTGGCTGGACTGGCATTGTTTATCGTCATCTTCCACGCTAGTCGAGGTGTTCGCCCTGCCAGCCCATCCACTGAAGCCCTGGGGCAGGAAACCCGGGATGGATAGGCATGCGCAATCCTGTTACCAGGCCATACGGCGGCAACTCTCGACCGGCGCCACCAGGAACATGATGCCGCACCACCCTGCTGACATGGATCGATGGTGAGAGGATATGCGCGCACGGTTCCGCCGCTGCGCGCTCAGGCTTGGGACCTGCGCCGGTGGTATGGTAACTGGTATGGCGACACGGAAGGTCACGGTCACGCTCAACGAGGTCCAGCTCGACCAGATCCGGGCCCTGGTGCGGGCCGGGACCGCGCCGAGCGTGTCCGGGTTTGTGCAGCACGCGGTCACCGTGGCCCTGGACGACGTCGCGGGATGGGGCGCGATGCTCGCCGAGGCGCTGCGGCAGACCGGCGGCCCGCTGTCGGACGACGAGCGCGCCTGGGCAGATGATGTGCTCGGCATCAGTACCCGGCCAGCGGCCTGATGCCGGGCGTGACCTTGGACGCGGGTGGCCTGATAGCCCTGGACCGGGACGACCGCCGCGTTTTGGTGCTGCTGGCCCGCGCCAGGGAAACAGGAGCCCGCGTTACGGTGCCGGCGTCCGTCCTGGCTCAGGCCATCCGCAGGCCGGAGCGGCAGGTCCGGCTCTCGCGGTTCATCCGCCAGCCGACGACCGACGTCATCGATCTGGGCCGGGTGGATGCGACCAGCGTCGGCAGGCTGCTGGCCGCCAGCGGCACTTCTGACATCGCCGACGCCCACGTGGTGATCTGCGCGCGCCGCGCTGACCAGCCCGTCGTCACCTCCGATCCCGGTGACCTGCGACAGCTTGACCCCGCCCGCCGGCTGATCGCGCTATAGTCCGCGGCCGGGCCGGCTCACCGTCACCGGATGCGGCGGCCCATTTCCTTGGCGGAGTAGCCGCCGAGGACGGTGACGGCGGACTGGAAGCGGTCGGAGCGCAGCAGCGACCACAGCGGCGCGAGCTGCGGGCTGTCCATGGCGCCCGGCGCGATCACCAGGTCGTACGGCTCCCGGGTGACCGGCACGAAATCCAGGCCGTACGCCTGCGCGGCGGCCATGATGCCGAGCCCTGTGTCGGCCCGGCCCGCCGCGATCGCCGCGGCGACCGCCAGGTGAGTGGGCTCCTCGCGTGCGTAGCCCTCGATGAGGCCGGGATCTATGCCGAGCTTCCCGAGCTCGTGGTCGAGCAGCACGCGGGTGCCGGCGCCGCGCTGCCGGCTGACGTACCGCAGGCCCGCCCGGGCCAGGTCGGGGATCCCGGTGATGCCCAGGGGGTTGCCCGGCGCGACCATCAGCCCCTGGTCGCGGTGGACCAGCCGGACGACCGCTACCTCGGGGGCGGCGGTGCCGAATACCCGGTCCACGTACGGCAGGGTGTATTCCCCGCTCGCCGGGTCGAGCAGGTGCGACCCGGCGATGTGGCAGAGGCCGTCCCGCAGGGCCACGAGGCCGCCGAGCGAGCCGACGTTGGACGACGCCAGCGTCAGCAGCGGGTCGTCGGCCCGCAGCGCCGACGCGGCGAGGTCGAGCACCAGGTCGTGGGAGCCGATCGCCACGATGGTGCGGGCGATCTCGTCCAGCCCCCGCAGCAGTTCCACGGAGACTTCGGTGCCCGCATGGTGTCCCTCGACCCCGGCCGGCACGACGAGCAGCCCGTCGGCGCGGACCAGCGATGTCAGCACGCCGGCGCCGCGCGGCAGCGGCGTGGCGACCGTCGTCCCGTCGACGACGCCGAGCCGTACCCGGACCCAGTCGTCCATGCCAAGCGGCGAGGCGAGCTTGCGGGCCAGCCTCGCGGCGGTCCGCGGCCGGCGCCGGGGCGGTGCCCCGGACAGCCCGGAGAGCAGCGGCTCGGCGAAGATGTCGAAGGTAAGCGCGGCCGAGACCGGGTAGCCGGGAGCGCCGAGCACCGGCGTTCGCCCGACGACCCCGAGGACCACGGGGTGCCCGGGCCGGACCGCGACCCCGTGCACGGCCAGCGTCCCGGCCGAGGCAACGACCTGCGCGGTATAGTCGTCCCGCCCGGCGCTGGACCCGGCAATCACGATCAGCAGGTCGCAGCCGGCCGCCGCCTTCGTGACGACGGCGGCGATCCGCTCCGGGTCGTCCGGCTCGACCGGCAGGCACCGCGCCTCGCACCCGGCTTCGCGTGCCTGCGCGGCGAGCATCAGGGAGTTCGTGTCGAGGATCTCGCCCGGCCCTGGCTCCGTGCCGATCGGCCGGACTTCGTCGCCGGTGGGCAGGATGAGGACGAAGGGACGCCGCCGGACGGACAGGCGCGTTGCCCCCGCGGCGGCCGCTGCCGCCAGGTCGACCGGCCGCAGCCGGTGTCCTTCCGGCAGCAGCAGCTCGCCGGCGCTGACGTCCTCGCCGATCGAGCGGACATGCTGGTAGGGCGGGACGGCGGCGCGCAACTCGGCGTGGCCGGCGTCGTCGTAGTGCACGTGCTCGCGCATGACCACCGCGTCCCGGCCGGGGGGCATCGGGTCGCCGGTGTCGACCACGTCGTAGGCGTCCGGGGCCAGGTACACGGCTGCGGTCTCGCTGGCGCCGATCGTGCCGGCGGCCCGGACCGCGATGCCGTCCATCCCGGCCGCGTCGAACGGCGGCGAGGACCGGGTGGCCCATACCGGTGCGGCGGTGACCAGCCCCGCGGCCTCGGCGAGCGGAACCTCGATGGCCGGCAGCCGCTCGGGGCAGCCCGCTGCCTCCCGGGCGGCGCGCCAGGCTGCCAGGGCCTGCGCGGCGGGCACGTCACGGATGAACGGGCTGCTGGCCACGGCTGCCTTCACCTGTAGGGGGTTCACCTGCTGAGGGCCTTACCGGTAGAGGGTGACATCTACGTCCGTCCCGGCGTCGAGTCCGGTCGCCTCGGCCGGGATCACCACGTACCCGTCGGCGGCGGTCAGCACCGACAGTAGCGCCGACACGCCGAACAGCGGCGTGGCGACCCCGGCTCGCACTGTCACCTGGACCACGTCGAGCCGCCCGGTGGCGGACGCGAGGTTCCTGGCCAGCCTCGCCCGCGTT
This sequence comes from uncultured Actinomycetota bacterium, assembly GCA_963844625.1. GTDB lineage: Bacteria > Actinomycetota > Actinomycetes > Streptosporangiales > Streptosporangiaceae > Palsa-504. The sequence goes on from CAWJPF010000016.1 coordinate 14,875, forward strand.
GAGGCTTCAGGGGGCGGTACCGTGCAGCCGCCGACCAGCCGGACCAGGGGCATGCCGATCAGCCGGAACACGACGAGGGCGGAGCGCGGGTTGCCGGGCAGGCCGATCACCGCAACGCCGGGCTCGCCGGGAGCACTGGCGCACTCGGCCAGCAGGGTGGGCTTGCCTGGCTTGATCGCCAGGCCGTGGCACCAGATGCCCGGCGGGCCGAGCCTGGCGACGGCGCTGGCGGTCTCGTCCCGCACGCCTACCGAGGAACCCGCAGAGATCACGAGCACGTCGCTTGATCCGAGCGCCCCGCGCAGCGCCCGCTCCAGGGCGCCTGGGTCGTCGGGGATGATGCCGCCGTAGACCGGGACGCCGCCGGCGTCGGTGACCAGCGCCGCGAGCGCCGCGGCGGTGGCGTCCCGCACCTGGCCGGGCCTGAGCGTTTCCGTGTCCGGCGGCACTACCTCATCGCCGGTGGAGAAGATGGTGACCACTGGCCTGGCGTGGACCCGCACGCTGGTCACGCCCGCCGCCGCGAGCATGCCCAGGTCCTGGGGGCGGAGCACGCGTCCGGCCGGGATGATTTCCTGGCCTATCCTGGCGTCTTCGTCGGCGCGCACCACGCCTTCGCCCGGGGCGACGGGACGGACCACCTCGATGGTGCCTGGCATGGCCTCGGCGGTGTACTCGATCATCACAACCGCGTCCGCGCCGGGCGGCAGCACGCCGCCGGTGGGCATGGCCACGGCGGTGCCCGGGGTGACGGTGCTGCCGGGCTCGGTGCCCATCAGAACGGCGCCGGTCACGGTGAGGTAGCCGGGCAGGCCCTCGGAGACGCCGTAGGTGTCGGCGGCGCGTACGGCGTACCCGTCGACCGTCGAGCGGGCGAAGCCGGGCAGCGGGTGCGGTGCCGTCACCGGGCTCGCCGGGACGCGCCGCAGCGCGTCCGCGAGCGGGACCGTCTCCACCGTCGTGCGGCGGCGCGGCCGGAACCCGCTCACGGCCTCCGCGACCGTGCGGGTGGTGAAGAACTCCCGGCCGGCCGGCTCAGCCTTCGTGGCCGCCTCCGGCAAGACGCAGCACGCTCGACACCGGGCCGAGCGCCACCTGGCCGAGGCCGCAGATCGAGGTCCGGCGCAGCACGCCGGTGAGCTCACGGACATCGGCGGTCACGTCGGCGGGACCGCCGCCGTCCGCGAGCAGGTCCGCCAGCATGATGTGGGCCTTGGCCGATCCGACCCGGCACGGCACGCACTTGCCGCACGACTCGTCGCGGAAGAACCGGAGCACGTTGACGGCGGCGGCGAGCAGGTCGGTGCCCTCGGCCATCACCACCATCGCGCCGGAGCCGAGCATGGAGCCGGCCGCCTGCAGCGTGCCGAAGTCCAGCTCGACGTCGAGCTGGCCCGGGCTGATGAAGTTGGAGGACGCGCCGCCGGGCTGGATGGCGCCGAGCTTCCTGCCGCCGGAAACGCCGCCGGCCAGGTCGAGCAGCTCGCGGGCGGTGGTGCCCATCGGCACGCAGTACACGCCGGGGCGCGTCACGTGGCCGGAGACGGCGAAGAACTTCAGCCCGCCATGGTCGCCCAGGCCCTGCTGGTTCCACCAGGAGGCGCCGCGGGTGGCGATGACCGGGACGTGCGCGAACGTCTCGACCGAGTTCATCAGCGTCGGCTGGCCGTGCAGGCCGTAGGTGCCGGGGAACGGCGGCTTGTTCCGCGGCTCGCCGCGGTGGCCCTCCATGCACTCGATGAGCGCCGATTCCTCGCCGAGGATGTAGCCACCTGGGGAGGTGAAGACCTCGACGGACAGGCGCGTGCCTGAGCCGCCCGCGTCCGGGCCGACCAGGCCGGTAGCGCGCAGCCATTCGATCTCCCGGCGGATCACCTGCTCCTCCGGGCCGTACTCGTGCCTGATGAACACCCAGCCTTCCTCGGCGCCGACCGCGAGCATGCCGAGCAGCAGGCCCTCCAGGACCAGGTACGGCTGGGTGGCGAGGATCTCCCTGTCCTTGAACGTGCCCGGCTCGGACTCGTCGGCGTTGCAGATCACGTACCTGGGGGTGGCCTGCTGCGCCGCGACCAGGTCCCACTTGCGGCCGGCCGGGAACCCGGCGCCGCCCATCCCGCGCAGCCCGGCGTCCTTGAGCGCGGTGATGATGTCGGCGGTGTCAAGCTGGCCGGCCAGCACGGAGCGGAGGACGGCATACCGGTCCTGGACGGCTGGGTACGGGTCGTTCGGCCAGGTGACGCCCGATGCCGCCGGGGCGGGGCTCGCGTGGTTGCCGTTGGCGTGGCCGCCGTGACCGTGCGACGCGGCGGCTTCGGCGGCCTGAGCGACAGCGGTGTCCGCGCCAGCCAGCGGGACCGGGGCCTCGTTCACCGTGCACGCGGGCGCGATGTCGCAGCGGCCGATGCAGGAGCCCTCGACCAGCTCCACCTCGGCGTCCGGCCCGTACCGCTCGCGCAGCGCCGCGATCCGCTCATCGGCGCCGCGCAGCCAGCAGGATAGGTCGTGGCAGACGCGCAGCTCGACCTGCTTCGGCGGCTCGGTGCGGAAATGCGGGTAGAACGAGACCAGTCCCTCGATCTCGTACAGCGGCCGGCGCACCTCGCGCGACAGCGTCACGAGCTCCTCGCGGGGCAGCCAGCCGACGCGCTCCTGGATCGCGTTCAGCGCCGGGATCAGGCTGGGGCCGGGGAACTTCCCCGCCCGGGCCTCCATGCCGGGGACGCGGGCCGGGGCCTTAGCCATCGGCCCGCTCGATCCGCACCGCGCAGAACTTGAACTCGGGGATCTTGCCGACCGGATCGATCTCATCGGTCGTCAGCAGGTTCGCCGCCGCCTCCCTGAAGTGGAACGGGATGAAGCAGTTGCCGGGTGCCTCGCGGTGCGAGACCCTCACCTCGATCTCAATCGAGCCGCGGCGCGAGCTGACCCGGGCCAGCTCGCCGTCGCCGAGGCCAAGCCGCGCGGTGTCGTCCGGGTGGATGAACACCAGCGCCTTCGGCGAGATCGCGTCCAGCGCGTAGGACCGGCGGGTCATCGACCCGGTGTGCCAGTGCTCGAGCATCCGGCCGGTGTTCAGCACGAACGGGTACTCCTCGTCAGGCAGCTCCTTGGCCGGCAGCCACTCGGCCGGCACCAGGTGGGCGAGCCCGTCGTCGGTATTGAACTTCTCGGTGAACATCACGACGGTGCCGTCGCTGCGCTCCGGGTCGGGGTTCGGGTACAGCTTGCCGGTCAGGCCGAGGTTGTCGTAGCTGAGGTTCTGGTAGCTCGGGATGACCGAGACCATCTCCTCGAAGACGTCGCGCGGAGACTCATAGCGCCAGTCAAGCCCGATCCGGTTGGCGATGTCCTGGACGACCTCCCAGTCGACCCGCGCCTGGCCCGGCGTGTCGAGCACCTTGTGGCCGAGTTGCACCCGGCGGTCGGTGTTGGTGTAGGTGCCGTCCTTCTCCAGGTAGGAGGACGCGGGCAGGATGACGTCGGCGAACTCGGCGGTCTCGGTGAGGAAGATGTCCTGCACGACGAGGAACTCGAGCGCGGACAGCGCCTTCCGGACCTTGTTGATGTTCGGATCGGAGAGGAACGGGTTCTCGCCGAGCATGTACATGCCGCGCACCCCGCCCTTGAGCGCGGAGCCGATGATCTCGGTGACCGTCAGGCCCTTCTCCGGGTCCAGGTCGGACGCGCCCCAGGCCTGCTCGAACCTGGCCCTGACGGCCGGGTCGTCGGCCTTCGCGTAGTTCGGGTAGAACATCGGGACCAGCCCCATGTCGGAGGCGCCCTGGACGTTGTTCTGCCCGCGCAGCGGGTGCAGGCCGGCCCCCGGCTTGCCGATGTTCCCGGTGATGCCGCACATCGCGATCAGGCAGCGCGCGTTGTCGGTGCCCGTGGTGTGCTGGGAGATGCCCATCCCCCAGTAGATGACGCCTGACCGGGCCTGCCCCCAGGCCCGGGCGACCCGGCGGATCAGGTCGGCGGGCACGCCGGTGATCTGCTCGGCCCGCTCCGGCGGGTAGTCGGCGACGGTCCGCCTGAGGGCCTCGTAGTTGGAGGTCCGGCTGGCGATGAAGGCGTCATCGGTCAGGCCGAGCCGGATGACCTCGTGCATCACGCCGTTGTAGAAGGCGACGTCGGTACCCGGCTTGAGCTGGCAGTAGATGTCCGCGTGGTCGGCCATCTTGTCGGCCCGCGGGTCCACGTAGATGATCGTCGTGCCGTTCCGCCGTGCCTGCTTGAAGAAGCTGGAGGCGACCGGGTGGTTGGCCGGCGCGTTGCTGCCGGTGATGATCGCGACCTCGGCGTTGATCACGTCGCCGAACGTGGTGGACACCGCGCCCGAGCCGATCCCCTCGAACAGCGCGGCCACGCTCGAGGCGTGGCACAGCCGGGTGCAGTGGTCGATGTTGTTGGTATGGAAGCCGGTCCTGATCAGCTTCTGGAAGAGGTAGGCCTCCTCGTTGGAGCACTTGGCGGACCCGAACCCGGCGATCGCGCCCGGGCCGCCCGCCACGTAGATCTCGCTCAGCCGCCGCGCGACCAGGTCAAGCGCCTCCGCCCAGGTCGCCTCGCGGAAATGCGGCAGCACCTCAGCGTAGTCGACGAGGCCGCCCGGCTTACGGCCGCGCTTGCCGCCCTTGCGCTTCTCCTTCGGCCCGCCTTTGCCTGCCCTGTTCTGGATGGCGATGCTCTGCTCGGTGCCGCCGGGCATGCCGTGGTCGTTGGCCTCGCCGCCGCTGGCCATGTCGCCGCGGACGTCGGCGGACAGCGCGCCCTTCGGGTAGGACTCCTCGCGGCGGATCAGCGGCACGGTCAGCCGCTGCGGCGAGGCCGCGTAGTCCCAGCCGTACCGCCCCTTCACGCACAGTCGCCCGTGCGACCCGGGCTGCTCGCGGCCCTCCGCGTAGGCGATCGCGCCCTGCTCGCGGTCCACGTAGTAGGTGAGCGCGCAGCCGACGCCGCAGTACGGGCACACGGTATCGACCGCGTCGAGCTCGGCGCGCGGCCGGATCGGGATATTCCGGATCGGCTTGTTGGTCAGCGCGCCCGTCGGGCAGGCCGCCACGCACTCCCCGCAGGACACGCACGACGACGCGCCCATCGGGTCGCTGAGGTCGAACGCGATGTGCGTGCCGAAGCCCTTGCCGCTGCGCCCGATCACGTCGTTGCCCTGGATGTCGTCGCAGGCCCGGACGCACCGGTCGCACAGGATGCAGGCGTCGTGATCGACCGCGATGACCGGGCTCGACAGGTCGGCGCCCCGGCCCGAACCGCACGGCAGGCCGTCGTCTCGGCTGACCCCGTACCGGCCGGCCAGGGCGAGCAGCTCGTTGTCGCCCGTCGTGGTCTGCTTGGGGTCGTGCTCGGGGGCCGGCTGGTCGGACACCAGCAGCCTGGTCAGCACCGCCCGGCTGCGCTCGACCTCCGGTGTGCCGGTCTGCACCTGCATGCCGTTCTCGCAGGCCCGCACGCAGGACGCGGCGAACGCGGGCGCGCCCACGTCGACCACGCATATCCGGCAGACGCCCACCGGGTCGAAACGCTCGTCGTGGCACAGTACGGGGATGTCGATCCCGGCGGCCTTGGCGGCCTGCCAGATCGTCGCGCCCTCGGGCGCGGTGACCTCACGTCCGTCGATCGTGAGCGTCACCGTCGCCGTGCTCTCCGGGGCAGTAATAGCCATACCGCAGTATCCGTCCAGCCGCGCCGCTACGCCAAGCGCAGGCCGCCGGCAATCCCCGGACCTGGGCGGCCCTCAGGATCGAGGCCGCGCGCTTGGTAGTAGGCGTCGATCATGGCGCGCAGGCGCTCGGGCGTGAGTGCGGCGACCCGGCCGGAGGGAAGGGTGAGCGGCTCGCGCAGCAGGCGGTCAGGCAGCCAGTCGTCCTCCGGCTGCCAGCCCTCGCGGATGTTGTAGACGCGCTTGGCCATCACGATCCGGCGGGCGGTCTCGTGCAGTTCCGCGCCGGTGACGTCCCAGCCGGTGACGCCGGAGAGCAGCGCGGCCCATTCGGCGAAGGGGTCGGTGAACACCCCGCGCAGGAACTTGCACAAGATCATCGAGTCCATCACGGCGGCGCGGTCCTCGGTCTCGATCGCCGCGGCCACGTGCGCGCCGCCGCCGTCGAGCCGCTCCAGGTCACCGGACAGGTCCGCCTCGTAGGCGCCGGAGCGGTTGTGGTCCGCGCCCCGCGCGTTCACCGCCAGGCCGAGGGCCATGGCGTGCAGGGTGCGGGGTTCGTAGCCAGGCATTTCCAGCCCCTTGACGTGCGGTGCGAACGAGCTAGAGTCACCCCCGACCGTTCGGGATGATGCTTTTGATCCTTGTGCCAGCAGCGAGCCGAGCGGCGTGCCGCACGTGCCGATCTCATCGAGCGCGCGCAGCAGCGCGGCCGGGTCACCGAACCGGAGCCAGGGCGCGTCGATCAGGCCGCGCTGCGCGCACTCCATCGCCCACGCGATCGTGCCGCCCGCCGAGATCGTGTCGATGCCGAACTCGTCGCACCGGGCGCTCGCGGCGAGCACCGACGCCGGGTCGCTCACCCCGCACATCGGGCCGAGCGCGAACACGTTCTCGTACTCCACCCGGGCCTTCTTGCCCCGGCCCACCCGGTAGATATGCTCGCAGCCGATCGTGCAGGACGCGCAGCTGCTGCGGGCCACCCGGCGCATGCCTTCGATGCTCTCGGGTTCGCCTTCGCTCGTCGCGGCGCTCGTGGTGGCGCTCGTGGTAGTGCTCGTGGCCGTCGCCGGCCAGCCTGAGCGCGCCGTCGAACGTCGCGGCCTGGAAGTTCCTCGTGGGCAGCGCGGAGATCGCGTTGAACGCCAGCAGGTTGGCGAGCGTGCCGAGCTCGCGGTACTTCTCCGTGGCCGGGCCGAACGACCGGGCCCGCAGGTCCCTGGCCGCCGCGAGCACCGCGCCGGGATCGGCCGTCGCGACCTTCGACGCCGCGCGCACCGCGATCGCCTTCAGGTTCTTGGCGCCCATGACCGCGCCGAGCCCGCCACGGCCGGCGTGCCGCCCGTCGTGCGAGATCGTGGCGTACCGCACGCCGATTTCGCCGGCCGGGCCGATCGCCGCCACCCGCCAGCCCCGGCCAAGCTGATCGCGGAGCTTCCTGTCGGCGTCCGCGGCGGTCAGGCCCGCCAGGTGCGAGGCGTCTTGCAGGCGGGTGCCATCGCCGTCGACGAGCAGGACGGACAGGCGCTCGCTCCGGCCGCGGATCACGATCGCGTCGTGGCCGGTCAGCTTCCCCGCGATGGCGAACTGGCTGGAGGCAAGCGCGTCGGTCAGCATCCCCGTCAGCGGCGACTTCGCCACCACCGCGAACTTCGCGCTTGTCGTCAGCGGCGTGCCGACAAGCGGCGAGAACACGAACGCGAGCGGCGCTTCCGGGCCGAGCGGGTCGACGCCAGGCGGGCCGAGCCGGTGCAGCAGCCAGGTGCCGAGCCCGGCGCCGCCGAGGTAGGCACGCAGGATCTCCCCGGGGAGCGGCAGGGTCTCGCTCGTCCCGTCGGTCACGTCGACGACGAGCGCCTGCCCGAAATACCCGCCTGGCGGCATCCGCGCTCAGCCTCCCGCGTCGGCGGACATGAAGTACACGGTGTCGCCCGCCGCCAGGGGAGTGGCGCCGTCGCGGGTGATCTGGTCGCCGTTCAGCGCGGCGGTGACGTGCCGGCTGAACGCGAGGCGCACCGCGCTCGCGGCGGCGGCCACGGTGGCGGCGCGGACGGACAGCGGGCCCCGGGGGCTGTCGCCGGTCGCGAGGGCACCGAAGAGCTGGACGGTCACCTCGGGCGCCGGCCGCGCGCGTGCCTCCTGGTAGTCGCCCGGCGTGTTGATGTTGACCACCGAGTCAAGGTCGGGGTCGAGAGCGCAGATCAGCGGATCCGCTTTCAGCGCGGCGTCGTCCAGCCTGGCGGTGGCGCATTCGCTGAACAGGAAGGCGGGGCGCAGCCGGTCCTCCTCGACCAGGCGCCCGGCGGTCGCCGCGAGCGAGACGCGGTAGGCAGCAGCGAGCGGCTGCGGGTAGCCGCGCGCGACCGGCAGCGCCACGTCCGTTCCCGGGTCCTGCGCTACGACGCGGAGCACTCGCCGGATGAACGCCGGGTGCAGGAACGGCATGTCGGTGGAGCTGATGAAGGCGGTTTCCGCGTGCCCCGCAAGGGCGGTGAGCCCGGCGGCGATCCCCTGCACCGGGCCCTTGCCCGGCCGCGGGTCATCGATCACCAGGGTGCCTTTCGGCAGGTCGGGGAGCTCCTGGCGGCTGGCGCGGACGACCACGACAGGACCCCCGGTCGCGCGCGCCACGATGCCGACCGTCCGGTAAAGCAGCGTGGACCCGTGCCATTCCAGTGCCGCCTTGGGCGTTCCCATCCGCGAGGACCGCCCGCCAGCCAGCACCACACCCGCAGAGACCGCCACGGTCCCATCGTAGGCACTGTCCCGAGCCCGGCGGCTGCGTGAGCAGCTGGGAGTCCTCTAGGTTGGTTCCTGGGACCAGTACCATCCCCGGGGCATCGGAGAAATCATGACTGCCGCAGCATCGCCCGCCAGGCCGGATCAGCCCGGCTGGCTCGACCCGGAACTGGCCACGCTCACCCGGGACCGGTTCTCCGATCCGGCGTGGATCTACGAGCGCAAGCTCGATGGCGAGCGATGCCTGGCGTTCAGGTCCGGACGGCCGGTCCGGCTGATGACCCGCAACGCCAAGGACGACACCAGTACCTACCCCGAGCTCACCCAGGCGCTGGGGGCCCAGCAGGACGGCGACTTCATCATCGACGGGGAGATCGTCGCCTTCGACGGCAGCCAGACCAAATTCGCCCGCCTGCAGCAGCGGCTGGGCGTCCGCCAGCCCGGACCGGACCTGCTCGCCCAGGTGCCGGTCTTCTACTACATCTTCGACGTGCTGTGGGCCGATGGCCGCGATGTGCGCCCGCTGCCGTTGCGGGAGCGCAAGCAGATCCTGCGCGACCTGCTGACCTTCGCCGGCCCGCTGCGCTTCACCGAGCACGTCGACACCGATGGCGAGGCGTACTTCCGCCAGGCGTGCGCCAGCGGCTGGGAGGGGGTCATCGCCAAGCGCGCCGACGCGCCCTACCGCGCCGGCCGGAGCCGGGACTGGCTGAAGTTCAAGTGCGAAGCCGGCCAGGAATTCGTCATCGGCGGCTTCACCGACCCGCGCGGGAGCCGCACCGGGTTCGGCGCGCTGCTGCTGGGCTATTACGACGCCGATCACAACCTCATCTACGCCGGCAAGGTCGGCACCGGCTTCAGCCAGCGAACGCTGGACAGCCTGCACGCGACGCTGGCCGGCCTAGAGCAAGACACTCCCCCGTTCGGCCGCGGCAAGCTGCCGCGGTCCGGAGTGCACTGGGTCCAGCCGCGCCTCGTCGGCGAGGTCGGCTTCAGCGAATGGACGACCGACGGGGAACTGCGCCACCCGCGGTTCCAGGGCCTGCGGGACGACAAGGACCCCGCCGATGTCGTCCGGGAGACGCCGCAGGACTAGTGGCCGCCGAGCGCTAGCCGGGCGGCGCTGACGTCTTCCCGGCCGTGGCCAGCGTCGACGGCTGCACGCCACTGGCGGGACAGCGCGGCCAGCAACGGCAGCTGATCATCGTCCGCTACCCCGAGCGCCAGATCCACGTCCTTGAGCGCCCACTCCAGCGGAAACTCGGGCGCGAAATCGCCTTGCACCATTTTGTGCAGCTTAGCGTCCGCGATCGGTGCGTCCAGCGGGCCGCCCTCGATGGCCTCGGCCAGCTGGGAATCATCGATGCCCAGCTGGCCCGCCAGTTCAAGGGCCTCAGCCACGCCCTCGATCAAGATGGACATGTAGGCGTTGACGACCAGCTTCATCCGGCTGCCCTGGCCGGCCTCACCCAGCCATACGGTCTTGCGGCCGATCGCCGAGAACACCGGGCGCACGGCCTCAGCCGCCGCGGGCGGGCCGGACGCCAGGACGAGCAGCTGGCCGGACTCGGCGGGGCCCTTGCTGCCCGATACCGGCGCGTCCACGAACATGACATCGGGCCGCAGCTGACCGAGCCGGCTAGCGATCTCGGTCGTTGCCGTAAGGCCGATCGTGCCCATTTGCGCCCACACCGCGCCCTCGGCGAACGCCTGCGCGACGCCGCCGGCGAAGATTACCGAGTTAACTACGTCAGCGGTCGGCAGCATCGTGATCACGACGTGCGCATCCCGGACCGCCTCCGCCGGCGAGGCAGTCACCACCGCTCCGGCATCGGACAGCGGCGCGGTCGCTGCGGGCGACCGATCCCAGACCACAGTGCGCAGCCCGGCGGAGACCAGGTTGCGGGCCATCGCCGAGCCCATGATGCCGGTCCCCAGCACCGCCACCCGCACATTCTCGCCACGGCTATCCGTAGCAGCCATCTGATTCTCCCTCCGCGCAGTTATGACAGCCTCGGACGGCGGCACCGCAGCTGAGCTGGACGCACCCCCGGACGAGCACGCGCGAGGCTGGCCCGGAGTTGCCGGCTGGTGTCAACGGGTCGTAGCGCGTGGACGGGAACGGGTCTCGTTCTCCTCCGCCACGCTACCCTGGCCACGGCCAGAACGCCCGGCCCCCCCGGCCGGCCAGCCTTTGGATGCTGTCGGCGCTGGCCGGGCACCGGGGCTACCGGCGGGAGCGGCGCGGCCAGAACTTGATCCAGGCCAGGATGGCGATGGCCACCAGCAGCCAGGGGGAGAACAGGAAGTGCACGGCGAAGCTCAGGACGGCCAGGGCCACGATGGCGATAAGGGCAAGGGCAATGATGCCGGGCATGGTGATCGGTCTCCGTTCAGGTCAGGCTGTTTTCGGTCGGGGTTTAGCGGATGCGGTCCCGGCGGCCGGCGACCCACGTCGCGGCGGCCGACTGGTCCTGGCCGTCGCCGGGGATCAGCAGCCAGGCGGCAATGTACAGAGCCGCGCCGGCGCCGGTGAACAGAGCCAGCATCGCGATGATGACGCGGATTAGCGTGACGTCCGCGTTCAGGTAACGGGCTATGCCGCCGGCCACGCCGGCCAGCATCTTGTCGTCGCCGGAGCGGCGTAGCTGGCGGGCTCCGGGCTGGCCGGTGACGGTGGCGGAGCCGGCGTCTGCGGTGGTTGTGTTCATGCTTCAAGGCTGCCGCCCGCGGTGGCCGCCGTCGATCGGGATCAGCCCTGGTTCGCACCCTGATGTGCATCCCTGAAGGCATCAGGGTCATCCCTGACGCGGTCGGGGGGACCCCGCCGGACCGCGCGGCCGCCCTCGACGGCTCCGGCTGTCACAGCGCCACTATCCGCTTGGCACCCGAGCGGAGCGTCAAACCTTGAGAAACGCTCCGGAGCACCGACTCTGCGCTCGTGGAGTGTTAAGCGCAGCGGCGGCATAGCTGTTCTCTGCTGAGCGGCGCGCAGCTAGCGGGTGGTCGACCATGCTGTGTGATCTGCGTCCGAACTAAGCCTTTCGCGTCTCCAGCCGTCCGCCGGCGAGGGCAGTGGTGTCGACGTCATCGAGTGTGGTGACCACCAGATCCGCGCCGGCCGCGGCCAGCAGGTCGGCGTCGTCGGCTCGGGCGATGCCGATCGCGGCCATGTCGCCGGCCTTGGCGGCTTGGACCCCGGCGGACGCATCCTCGATCACCATCGCGTGGCGCGGGTCGACGCCGAGCTCGTGCGCGGCGGTCAGGAAGATCTCGGGGTCGGGTTTGCCGTGGGCGAAATCGCGTCCGGAGACGTCGGCGTCGAAGTAGTCCAGCAGCGTCAGGCCGGGGCGAAGCGTCGGCGACGAGATCCCGTCTTCCTGCGCGAAAGTGTCGAGCCGGATCTGGCGCAGGAACAATCCCGCGTTCTTCGACGACGACGCGTCTGCGATGAGCATCCCGGCGTCCTTGGTCGCGATGACGAAGCGCAGCGCGTCGGGATAGGCGGTGAAGTCACCGGCCTCGATGAGGCGCACGACCATGTCCTGCTTGAGCTGTGCGTACTCGGCGACGCGGTTTTCTGCGTCGGGCACGTGGAAGTAGTCGAGGGCGGCTCGGGCGCCGCTCATGCGCGGCTTGCCTGACACGTACTGCTGGTAGACGTGGGGGGTGAACCCGTCCGGCGACCACGTCGTTTGGTCGCGGATGTCGCGCCAGCTGGACTCCATCAGCTCGCGCAGCGACTCGCGCCACGCCTTCTCGTGCGGCGAGTCAACCAGCACCCCGTCGACGTCGAAAATCGCTCCGTGGAACTTCGGCATGTGGCCTTCTTTTCAGTCTCGGGCGGGGGGCCCGGTAGCCGGGGGGTTCTGGCTGAGCTCGAACACGGTCCGGTCGCCCGGGCGCAGCTGACGAACATCATCGCGGACTCCCACCCTGACCGGACGGCTCACCCCCTCGGCGTGGGCAGCCAGCGTCAGGCGATCGGCGCTGAGCGTCACCTGGATCGTGGTTCCGCGGGACTGCATCGAGAACGACAGGCTGTCGAGCCGGGCCGGGAGCCGGGGATCGAAGTGAAGAGCGCCGTCGTAGACATGGATGCCCGCGTAATTGCGCTGCATGAGGTCGAGCGTCCCGGACATGACACCCATGTGGATGCCCTCCTTCGTCGTACCGCCCTGGATGTCATCGGCATCGCTGTGCAGCGCGACCAGGAACCGGTCCCACGAGCTCTCGGGGTCGACGGCGGCAAGTACCCCGGCGTGGGTGACAAAGCTCAACGTCGAGCCGTGGGAAGTCCGCCGGTCGTAGTACGCGACGTTCCGCGTCAGCGTGTCGACCCGGTAGTCATACCCCAGCCGTCCGAAGATCTCGCGTAGCTCCTCTTGCCTGAGCAGGAAGAACAGCATCACCACGTCGGCCTGTTTGGTGACCTTGTAGCGGTTGGGGTCCTTGCCCTCCGCCCGCAGGATCCGGTCGAGCCGCTGGATGTTGCCGTACTTCTCCCGGTACGCGTCCCAGTCCAGCTCCTCGAGGTCCTCGTATCCCTCGAACTGGCTGATGATCCCGTCGCCGAGGAACGGGACGAACATCCGGCGGCTCATGTCCTCCCACAGCGCGAGCTCGGCGTCGCTGATACCCAGCCGCATCCGCAGCGCCTCCGCGCGGCTGGCGGGGAGCAGTGGCAGCAGCTGGCCGGCGATACCACAGAGCCACGCCACCATGACGTTGGTATAGGCGTTGTTGCGCAACCCGCCCTGCCGTGCGTCCGGGTACTTGTCGTGGAACTCGTCCGGGCCCATCACGCCGTGGATCTCGTAGCGCTCGCGCTCGGGATTGAAGTGCGCGATCGACGCCCAGAAGCGGGTGATCTCCAGCATCATCTCCGCGCCGTAGTCACGCAGGAACGCCTGGTCATGGGTGGTCTGGAAGTAGTGCCAGATGTTGTAGAAGATCGCCGCGTTCACGTGCCGCTGGTTGCGGCTGAGGTCGGGCTCCCAGAGGCCCGAGACCGGGTTGAGGTGGACCAGCTGGGTCTCCTCGATTCCCTCGCTTCCGCTCTGCCACGGGAACATCGCACCCCGGAACCCCGCCTCATGGGCCGCCGCCCGGGCCTCGCCCATCCGGCGGTAGCGGTACATCAGCAGCCCGCGCGTGACTTCGGGCAGCCGGACATTGAAGAACGGGAACGCATAGATCTCATCCCAGAACACGTGCCCGCGATAGGCCTCGCCGTTGAGCCCGCGGGCGGGCAGCCCGGCGTCGAGGTCGGCGGTATGACGGGAGCAGACCTGCAGCACGTGCGCGATGTGCAGTCGCAGCAGCTGCTGCACGCTCTCGTCCCCCGTCACCCGCATGTCGCACACCTGCCACAGTTCGTCCCATGCCGCGGCGTGGCGCTCGAATGCGGCGGCGAGGTCGGCGTGGCGGACGGCCGACCTGGCCGCCCGCACCAGCGTGTCGCTGACCGCCGGGTCCCGCGACGTGTAGAACGCGACCATCTTCTCCACCCGCGTCGCCGCGCCCTGGTGCACGTCGAAGGCCAGGACCTGCTGGATATAGTCCTCCACCTGGTAAAGCCTCCGCTCGACCAGGAGGGGCTGATCACCGGCAAATACGCGCGTGCGGGCCGCGTGGCTGATGTACAGATTCGACTGCCGGGTCTCGGCCTTCAGCGCGACGACCTCGGGCCCGAACGTCCGCGGGGAAACAGGGTTCAGGTGGCGGCCCTCCAGCTGCCGGTAGCGGGCGACACCGCTGTTGGTCACCCGGCCGTCGATCGCCGTGACCACCTCGACGCGCCCCGACCAGTTCTCCGGAACAAGCGTCCACTCGATCGCCGCGTGGTGCGGGTCGCCCATGCTGACGAACCGGCGGCTGTGCAGCGTCGTCTCCCTGCCGCTGGGATCGCGGAAACGAAGGTGGCGGACGACGGTCGCGTACCGGATGTCCAGTTCGTGACGGTAATCGAGCAGATCCACATCGGCCAGCCTGATCGCGTCCCCGCCCTCGATGCGCAGCTGGAGGACCAGCCAGTTCGGCATGTTGACCAGATCCTCGTTGAGCACGGGCACGCTGCTCAGGATCGTCGTCTCGCGGTTGTAACCGCCGTGTACGTAGGTGCCTGGATAATGCACGCCGTCGGCTTCTTCCCACTCCGCCGCGCCACGCGTACACAAGTAGCCGTTGCCCGTCGAGGTCAGCGCTTCACGAAGCCCCTCAGCCCCAGGCTCAAAGCCGTCATAGGTGAGCAAGAAACCGTCCACGGCACCTCCTCGCCGCCTCGGCACGCCGCAACCTCACGCTCGGCATAGCAGCGGACCTCCCCAGCACAATGCGCCAGACTCGGAGAACACCTCCATTCCGTACCCGCGGGTCAGCGGGCCGGCTGCCGGGCCTCCTCACCAACGCTGGTGCCTCACGGGCACGGGTCGGAGGCCGCCCGCGTCGAAGGTGTACCCAGTCCACCCCGTCCGCACCGCCGCGCGAGGTGAATAATCCGTCGAGGTCAAGGCACTGGGACACCGCTGTACCGTCACGCTGTGGCCCTTGACACCGGTGACCCGCTCGCGTGCCGCGCGCTGAGGCGGGTGAAGCCCCCGGCCTGAGAGTCGAGAAGATCACCCTCAAGTCCGGGCACTCAAGATAGGAGCTGGCGTCCGTGCGGTCTACCCGCATCCGCCACAGACCCAAGGCCGCGAGGTCGCGAGGTCGTTTTGACCGCGCCTAGTGCCTTGCGGGACAGCGCCAGCGGAACCCTCAGCCAATGCCGGTCTGGAAGGCTGACGTCGTGCCGTCCCGGCCTGTCAGTGCTTTGCTGAGCGTCCTTAGACGCGGGCAAGCGCCTCGCGCAACGGGTCAAGACCCATGGCGCCCAGGCTGAGTGCCTGGCCGTGAAAGTCCTTGAGGCTGAAGGCTGCTCCGGCTCGTGCGATGGCATCTTGCCTGGCCTGTAGCCAGATCCGCTGGCCAAGGGTGTAGGAAGGGGCCTGACCCGGCATGCCGAGGCAGCGGCGTAGCTCGGAGCGCAGTTGCCGTTCATCCCAGCTGGAGTGGGCGCGCAGGAACTCCCAGGCGATCTCGGCGTTCCAGCGCTCGCCTTCGCGCCAGCCGGTGCCCCGTGGGACATCCAGTTCCAGGTGCACCCCGATGTCCAGGGGCACCTGGGCGGCGAGCAGTTGCTGACTGTCGAGCATCCCCAGATACGCTCCCGGGTCGTCCAGGTATCCGAGCTCTCCCATGAGCCGCTCGGCGTAGAGCGCCCAGCCCTCGCCGTGGCCCGATACCCAGGACATGCGCTGCCAGCGGTTCAGGCTCTCCGTCTGCGCCATGGCGTGCGATATCTGCAGGTGATGGCCGGGAACGCCCTCGTGGTAGACGACCGTGACTTCCTTCCAGGTGGAGAAAGCCTCAACGCCGTCTGGCACCGACCACCACATCCGCCCGGGCCGGGACCAGTCTTCGGAGGGCCCGGTGTACCAGATCCCCCCGTCGTTGGCAGGCGCGATCACGGCCTCGATCCGGTGCGCGGGCCGCGGGATGTCGAAGTGCGTCCCGTGCAGCTCCGAAATGGTGTGCCCGGCCAGTTCCTGCATCCACGCGCGGAAGTTCTCGCGCCCTTCGACGCGCCGGGCCGGGTCTTCGTCCAGGATCGCCATGGCCTCCGCCACGGTGGCCCCGGGCCGGACCAGGTCACTGACCCGCGCCATCTCGGCCCGCAGCCGGGCGAGCTCCTCCCAGCTCCAGGCGTAGGCCTCCCGCAGATCCACCGCGGCGCCGAGGAAATACCGCGACGCCCGGGTATAGACCTCAGGCCCGCAGGCATCCTTCTCCCTGGCCAGCGGCATCAGCTCGCGGTCAAGGAAGGCGCCAAGCCCGGCCGTGGCGGCCGTGGCCGCGCGCGCGGCCGCGCCCAGCTCCCCCCGCAGCGAATCCGGGACCGCGGTCAGCCGCCCGGCCAGTCCTGAATAGAAGGAATCCCCCGGCCTGGCCCAGGCCGCGCACTGCCCGGCGACCTCCTCGACCTGCCGCCTGGCCGCGCAGCGGCCATCCCTGGCCGCGTCGAGCAAGGTCGCGGACAACTGGCGGTAAGCCCGCGGCACCGCGGCCATCCGCCTGGTGATGTTGACGGCGGCCTCCTCGCCCTGCGTGGGCATCAGGTCGAAGACCTCGCGCACCCGCTGCACCCAGCTGCTGATGGTGTTGAGCTCGCTGGCGGTGTCCCCGGCGTCGTAGCACTCCACCGCCAGGGCCAGCCGCTCCCGCATCGCGGCCCGCGCGGCCTGCTCGCGCGGCCCCGGGGCTTCGGCCGCGTCCAGGGCCGCCAGCGTTGAGCGATCCAGCCCGGCCCGTCCGGCGAACCCGTCAGCACCCAGATCCGCCAGCTCGTCGTCGTGCCCCGCGATCCCGGCGTAAGTGGCATAGCACGGGTCCAGGGCGGCGGCCCGCTCCACGTACTCCGCCGCGATGTCGTCAACCGAAGGCATACCCGAAACCTAGCCCCGGGCACCCCGCCGCGCCGAATGGTTATGCCAACGACCCGGTTGCGGGCCAATGCCGCTGCGCATACCCGCGCGCTAAGTGCGAGCCAGCGGCTCCAGACTTTGGCCTCAGGACCTGACCGCGGACCAGCTCATCCCACCAGGCGCGGTCACTTCTCACGAATATTGATCATGCTTCCAACCCCCGGTGCGATCCGAACTCACGAGCATTCGCGGTCACGTCCCGCGAACAAAATCAAGCGCGAGGGGTCGGTGGTGGCGTCAGCGTGCTCGTGCCAGGTGTCGTCGGCGCAATCTAGTGCCGTGTCAGGCACGTTTGCGATCGCTGATGTCAGCACTGCCTTGACATCCTCGAAGCTGGCCGCCGCATTGAACTCGGCCAGGCGATGCTTCCATCGTGTCGTCCCGGAACCCGGTGCTGGATCTCAGCACGGACTGCCTCAAGCGCTGGATGGCGGTGAAGGTAACGACCGGTGACCTCGTGGCATGCGGTAGCCAGCGCTGAATACAGGGTGTAGCGGCCGTTGACCGGATCCTGGTAGGCCCAGGCCTATGTCACCGGCCGGGGCCGAGCCGACCCCAGACCAGCAGACCGTCCGCGGGCCGGGCTCGAACCGGGCGTCTCCGTAGCAGACAAAATGCGACGGTTCTTGCCTGTCCCGGAGTTGTTACCCGCGGACTTGTGCGTCCCGTTGACTGGGCGGCCGCTGCGGTTGGGCAACCACGTTGCATCCGGTTAGCTGCTCTCGGTAACCTTGATGACTTCTCAGTGACCGAACTCCTCCAGGAATGCCTGCCGTGCGTGCGGCACCGTGACCACCCGGGGCGGACGGTTGTCCGGGTCGGACACGCCCATCCACCGGTCTTCCCAGAATGCGTGCATCAGCGGCTTGGTGTCCTTCATCCACGCCGCCATCTGGGTGATGAAGTTCGCGTCGTCACCGCCGCCCTTGTACACGTGCGCGTCCTCCCACAGCCGCAGCCCCCACTCCGGATAGCACAGCGGCTTGCCCTGGCTGATCGCCAGGTTGTGCCAGCCGATCAGCCCGTCCCACGCGGTGCTGTCATGCACGCTGGACCAGAACGCCTGCTGCTGCGCCAGGGTGCGTTCTGCCATGCCCGCCGGGTAGCTGCTGCAGGGACCGTCATAGATGTCGATGCCGATGGCGTCGATGACCGACTGGCTGGGCTCACAGTTTTCCACGCCCAGGCTTGGTCTCATCGTCCCCTGCCCCACGTAGGGGTTCCACATGAACTTCCCGGTAAACCCGGCAGATTTCATCACGCTGACCACGTGCGCATACCCGGACTTGTAGTACGGGTAGTGGTTCCCCGAGGAACTGCTGGTGCTCACGGACCAGGGGTACCAGCCGCCGTTGAACTCACGGCCGATCCGCAGCCAGCAGCCGCCAAGACCACCGTTCACCAGGGTTTTCGCCAGCGCGGTCCAGTGCGCATCGTTGACGCCCGAGGCTTCTTGCTGCCAGGTGGCGCCCTGGCAGCACGCGGGCACGGCGAGCATCAGCTGCCGGCGGCCGAGCAGCGGCGCCCACCCGGTCGCGGACGCGGTGCCCGGGAGGCCGTTGGTGCTGCTCGCGAGGATCGCCCGCTCGAACTGAGACCACGAGGGCTTGTCTGCCATGAACGCAAGCACGTAGCCGACTGTGGTTCCGCTGGGCATGCCCAGGAACTTCTCGTATGCCCGGACCGGGGCGATGTCCACCGCCGCGGTCCGGTACACCCCGATATCCGACCCGTTCATGTACTCTCCTCAATCCAGAGGTATCCGAAAATGCGGGCACATGGGCCCTCTCAGCGCCGCCCGGGTTCGGCTGCTCACGCAGGGCCTTCCGGGCTTCAATTGGATGCTGATGCCGCGACCTCTTACGAATCAGCCGCGACCAGGGGTAGCGCGTGCACGCTCGCTGTACCGTCGAGGTGCTCCACCTTGTAGGTCTGAAGCGCCGGGAATACTTGCCTCTGCACCAAGGTGGCCGCTTGAACCGTGGTAACCAACTTGGTCTTGAAGCTCTGCGGTGAATTCTCCGTGACACCGACCGACGGCACGAGCACAGTGAAGGTGGTTACAGGGCCACCCGAAATCGGGCTTTCCACGAGTACGACCGAGACCAGCGCGCCGACATTGTCGATTTGCTGGATATCTACGCCGGCTTGACCGAATGTTTTCGACAGATGATGGTCCTGGTAGACGAAGAACGTCTCGGGCCTACCCTCAATTATTGGCCCGCCAGCGCCCTTGGGAAAGAACGATGCTGTAATGCCATCGCCTTGGAACGTATATTCCGTGGCATCCGATAGAACCGACATGCTAGACCTTCCTCTGATTTATCGTGAGATCGTCAGATCGCGGCAGCGCGTGGCCGCGCACGGGCGGTGCTCATGCTCCGCTACGGCCCCAGCCTCCGGAAGGAGACCGGCCGGTGATCGCCTCTGCGTGCTTCCCAGGTCCCGTCATGGTCCCTCCTTGCCATCGATCACGGCGGGCGCCACACATCGGGCGCTCATGTGTACGGAGCAAGTCGATACGTGCTTGATACACGCGGACTTATGCTTACGGGCTGCCGCATCCAGAGCAGCGGTCTCGGGCACGCACACTGGCCCGTAGTACCCCTTGACAGGGCGTGTCTTACCGGCTGTGTAAGTGACGTGGCCTGACGATGGGCCGCAGGAATTGCGGCTGGCGGAAGGACACGCGATGCAGGAGACTTCGAAGGTGCCGGTAAGCCTGACGGCGGTCGGCCGGCTCGCCGGCCGCTGATTGACGAGCGATCGTCCTGACCGACGTCGGGGCGGTGGACCTGGCGGTCCCGCGGACCGCCACGGCAGCTTTGAGCCGCAGATCGTCCGTAAGGGCCAGACCCGGCTGGCCGGGTTCAACGAGCGGATCATCGCGCTGTATAACGCGCGGGATGAGTACCCGGGATATGACAGGTGGCTTAGGGTATGGGACATCATGGGTGCCGGTTATCTCGGCGGGCCTGAGCCGGCGAGCCTGCGCGGGCGTCGAAGCGAGTGCGCTGCGTGTGACGCTCTGGTGGCTGCCGTGCGCCAGGGTGAGAGTCGCGTGCTGGTGGTTCGCGGTGAGGCCGGCATCGGGAAGTCAGAGCTGCTGGCGTATCTGGTCGGGGCGGCGTCGGACCTGACCGTAGTGCAGGCGATCGGCGTCGAGTCCGAGATGGAGTTGGCGTTCGCAAGTCTTCATCAGTTCTGCGCGCCGATGCTCGATTGCCTAGAGCGACTTCCGGCTCCGCAGCGCGAGGCCCTCAAGATCGTGTTCGGGCTCACTCAGGGTCCCGCGCCTGATCGATTCCTCGTCGGGTTGGCGGTATTGAGCCTGCTCTCGGAGACCGCGGGAGAACGCCCCCTTTTGTGTGTCGTGGATGACGCGCAGTGGCTGGATCGGGCGTCGGCGCTGACGCTCGCGTTTGCGGCGCGGCGGTTGCTTGCTGAACGTGTCGGGCTCGTGTTCGGCGCGCGCGTAGTAGGTGAGGCGCTGCGGGGGCTTCCGGAGTTGGAGGTGCGCGGCTTGGGTGTCGAAGACGCCCGTGCTCTGCTGAAATCGGCGGTTCGTTTTCCGCTCGGCGAGCAAGTCCGAGATCGGATCGTGGCCGAGACGGGAGGGAATCCGCTGGCCTTGCTGGAGCTGCCGCGGGGGTTGACGGCAGCGCAATTGGCGAGCGGTTTCGGGTTGCTGGGCGCTCAGGCTCTTTCGGGGCGGATCGAGGAGAGCTTCGCTCGGCGGCTCGAGGCCCTGCCCGAAGAGACGCAGCGATTGTTGTTGCTCGCGGCCGCCGAGCCGGCGGGCGATCCGCTGCTGGTGTGGCGCGCGGCCGAGCGGTTCGGGATCTCCGCCGCGGCGACGATCGACACCGAGACGGACGGACTGCTGACCCTCGAAGAGCAGGTCACGTTCCGCCATCCGCTGGTTCGCTCGGCGGTGTACCGGTCGGCGGCAGCAGAGGAACGCCGGGCGGTTCATTTGGCGCTCGCGGATGTGACCGATCGCCAGATCGATCCGGACCGCCGTGCCTGGCACCTTGCCGCGGCGGCGACTGGACCCGATGAGGAAATCGCGTCGGAGCTCGAGCACTCCGCAGGGCGGGCGCAGGCGCGCGGTGGGCTGGCCGCGGCGGCGGCATTCCTGCAGCGGTCCGTCGCCTTGACGGGTGATCCCGCCCGCAGGGTGGACCGCGCGCTTGCCGCCGCCCGCGCGAATCTTTATGCCGGCACGTTCGACACCGCGCTGAGGATGCTGTTGATCGCGGAGGCGGGATCGCCGGACGAGCTCCAGCGGGCCCGGACGGAGCTGCTGCGTGCGCAGATCGCGTTCTCGTCGAATATCGGAAGCGACGCGCCGCCACTACTGGTGAGCGCAGCCAGACGGCTGGAGAGGCTCGATCCGGAGCTGGCGCGAGAGACCTACCTGGATGCTTGGGGAGCGGCGATGTTCGCCGGACGTCTGGCCGCGGCGGGCGGTCTGCTCGAGGTCTCCCGTGCCGCCAGAGCGGCTCCTGCGTCGGCGCATACTCCTCATCCGTCGGATCTGCTCCTGGACGCGCTCGCGCTGCTGATCACCGAAGGGCGCACCGCAGCGGCATCAGCACTGAGGCGCGCCTCGGAGGCCTTCGCCGCGACAGACGATCCGGCCGAGAACCGGTTTCGATGGACCTGGTTGCCGCCTGTTCCGTCTTACGTGTTGTGGGATGACGAGGGCTGGTACGCGATCAACGCCCGTCAGCTGCAGCTCGCCCGCGATGCGGGAGCGCTCGCCCGGGTGCCAATGGGGCTGATCACACAGGCTGTAATCGACGCATGGTCGGGCGAGTTCACAAGCGCTGCGGCAGCAACTGCGGAGGCTGAAGCGATCACCGAGGCGACCGGGATCCGTATCGCGCCCTACGGAGCGATGCTGCTTGCCGCTCTCCGGGGTCGGGAAGCCGACGGCTCGCATCTGCTCGAGTCCGCGATCAACGACGCCGCTGCGGTGGGCCAAGGATTCGGCGTGCAATGGGGGGAGTTCGTAAAGGCGATCCTGTTCAACGGACTTGGACGTTACGAGCAGGCGCTGGCCGCCGCCCAGCGGGCGAGCGACGACACACCCCAGCTGTTCATATCCAGTTGGGCGCTGGCCGAGCTGATCGAGGCGGCCAGCCGGAGCGGTGAACCCGAACTCGGCGCCGATGCCCTGGAGCGCCTCACGGAGGACACGAGCGCAGCCGGCACCGATTGGGGGTCAGGAGTCGCGGCCCGGTCGCGGGCCCTGCTATGCGAGGGCGGAGAGGCCGAGCGCCTCTACCTTGAGGCGATCGAGCGGCTAGGACGCACGCGGTTGCGTCCGGAGCTCGCCCGTGCACACCTGCTGTACGGGGAATGGCTGCGTCGGGAGCGCCGGCGCGTGGACGCCCGCGCGCAGCTTCGCACTGCCCACGAGATGTTCGGTGCGATAGGCATGGAGGCATTTGAGGAGCGTGCCCGCCGCGAACTGCTGGCGACAGGCGAAACGGTCCGCAAGCGGACGGTCGAGACGTCCAACGATCTAACGCCCCATGAGATGCAGATCGCGCGGCTCGCCTGTGAGGGACTGTCGAATCCGGAGATCGGAGCGCGACTGTTCATCAGTCCACGCACAGTCGAATGGCATCTGCACAAGGTGTTCGAAAAGATCGGCATCAACTCCCGCAGAGAGCTTAAGAGGGTGCTGCCGCCTGCCTGAGTTCGCGCCGGTCCGGTGCATACTGCGGGCAAGGGCCTAGCGGTCAGGCAGGTGCCAGTGGTGCGGGGCGATCAGCCGGTCGACCGACTGCGGGCCCCACGATCCGCGGGCGTAGGGCTGAACCGGCGGCGGGTTCTCCAGCAGTGGCGCGGAGATCTCCATAGCCGCGGTGCGCGGGAAACATCTGCATCGGCGGCTGGTGAAAGCCGAGCGTCACGACCTGCCCGGCTGGCACCCATGGATTTGCCCGAACGCAGGAAGAACGGCACTCCGCGCCAGCGCCAGTTGTCCACCTCGGCCCGCACCGCAACCATGGTGCCGGTCTGCGAGCCGGCCGCGACCCCCAGCTCCGAGCGGTACCCCTCGTACTGCCCGCGCACGACTATCCGCACGTCAAGCGGCTTCACCGTCTGGAAGACCTTGAGCTTCTCATCCCGCAGCGGCCCGGCGCTCAGCGACACCGGCGGCTCCATGGCCACGAACGCCATCACCTGGAACAGGTGGGTGACGATCATGTCCCGGTAGGCGCCGGTCGCGTCGTAGAACGCGGCCCGCCCCTCGATCGACAGCGTCTCTGGCACGTCGATCTGCACGTAGCTGATGTGCTCCCGGTTCCAGACCGGCTCGAGCATCCCGTTGGCGAACCTGAACGCCAAGATGTTGTCGACCGGATCTGTTTCTCCGCCCGCTGCACCGCTGCTTCCAGGTCCGCGGTCTTGCCTGGTCCGGCGGCTGCGAACGACAGGCGGCGCTCATAATCCGGCCACGACGGGTCGTCGGGCCTGGTGATGCAGAAGCCGGTGCAGGCCCGTTGGCGTGCGCGCGGAACTGCTCGCCGGTCATGGCGTCCGAGGCCGGGGCCGACCCGATGATGCGGTAGTCGCGCGGCAGCAGGCCGGCCGCGTGCAGGTGGAACAAGCCTGGCAGCAGCTTGCGTTTGGCCAGGTCGCCGGTGGCGCCGAACAGCACGATGACGTGATTGTCCGGCCGCCGGGGCAAGGCGTGACGGTTGTCCGGCATGGCTGGCCAGTCCTCTCAAGAGTCAGCGAGCGTCAGCCTGCGCGCTCGGGCGCGCTGGCCAGCGGAGTGCCTGCGCACCAGCATGCTGCTCGCTGCCGCCGCGGCGAGCACGGCGGTCACGCCCAGATACACAAGGGCGGTGTGGTGCAGGCCGTAGCGCGTGACGGCCACCCCGGCGATCAGTGCGGGGATGCCGAACGCAAGGTAGTTGACGATGAAGATCCCGGCGATCAGGCCAGCGCGCTCACCAGGATCGGCCAGCGCGCTGAGCGTGCGAAAGGCGCCGAGGAACGCCACCCCGAAGCCGGCGCCCGCCACCGCGGTGCCGGCCAGGAAAGCGGCAGCCGACATCGCGGCGACCGCGGCAAAGGTCACCGCGACGCCGGTGAGCAGGACCAGGCATCCGGCCAGCATCGCCGTGGGCGGGGCGAGGCGGCGGAACATAACAGTGGCCGCCGCCCCAATCCCGGCGAGCAGGAAGACCATCAGGCCGCCCCACAGCCGGTTCGGCGAGGCAAGCACCTGCGCGGCCAGCGACGGCCCCAGCGACAGGTACAGGCCAGCCAGGGCCCACGCCGCAACCAGGCACGGCACGGCCACCGCGAAGGCCCCGCGCGCCCGGGGGGGCACGTTCACCCGCGGCCGTAGCGAGGCCAGCACGCCGGGACGCCGCGCCGCGGGCTCGGGCATCACGAGTATCCCGGCGACGGCCACGCAGAAGGCGCCGAGCAGCAGCCACCACACCAGATGAGTCGGCGCCGGCCCGTACTGGACCAGCGCACTGGCGCCGAGCGCGCCTGCGGCCAGGCCGAAGATGGTGGCTGCGGTGTTGACGACAGGCGCGAGCCCGCTGCCGCCGGGTTGGAGTTCGATCAGCGCCGCGCCGAGCGCCCCGGTCGCTGCGCCGACGCCGATGCCTTGCAGCACGCGCGCGGCGAACAGCAGACCGACGCCCTGGGCCGTCAGGAACAACGCGCACGCGCCGATGTTGACAGCCAGGGTAGCTATGATCACGGGCCGGCGGCCCAGGTAGTCCGACAATGACCCGAACACCAGCAACGTGATGAGAACGACGAGGGCATAGACCGCGAAGACCGCGGTCAGCGTGGCCGCCGAGAACCGGAACTGAGCCTGGTAGACACCATATAGCGGCGCCGGAGCGCTGGCCGCGACCAAAGACAGGAACAAAACCCCGGCCACCAGCCAGAACGCCGCCGCCCGCGGCGACGCCGCCGGCGGCGATTGCTGCCGGGCAGCCTCGGTTACAGGCCGGCGGTATCCCGCAGCGCGGCTTGCCCGCTCGCGGCCGGTCTTAGAGCCGGAGATGGTCATCGCAGGCCCCCTGCTGGTATCGGGTTACGCGGGCCTGGCTTGGGGGCGCGCGCTGGCTCTGGCTGCGTATCGCCAAAGGCGCCGTTGACCCGGTCGACCTCGACGACGGGCACCACGACCTCGAATCTCATGTCCACCACCGCGCTCCTCAGTTTCTGGTGTCAGTAGCCTGTGCCGCTGCCAACTGGGCTGGTCCTGGCATCCACGATCGCGCTCGGCCTGTCTGATCGCACCTGTGGAACTCCCGGGTCGGCGATGGCAGCTCTCGCCCGGGTACTGGTCTGCCAGGCGGAGAAGGCGAGAATGGAGCACGCGACCGCGAGCCGGGCCGAGGCACGAACCGGATCGCGCTGGCCGTGCCCGTCGCCATGCGCGGCGCTGTTGCTGTCTTCGTCGATGGCGACGCCGGGGAAACCCGGCCCGGTGGCGGCAGCGCCACGCACGGCGGGATCGAGCTCACCGTGTCAGGCTCGTGGCCTGTTTACGTCGAGTGGCACGGACTCGGCGCTGATCACCCCGAACGATGTCGTTTCCGGGGGCGTAGCTGCGTTCAGGACCCAGTCGGTGAGGAGCCGCGCCCGGTTACCTGACATGGCGGATAGGTGGTAGCCCCGGGTGACGGCGCTGGCCACCGGCCCGGACAACGGGACGTTCAGCGGGTTCGCCGCAGCAGCCCGCCCGCCCAGGTCTACCAGGAAGCCCTCGTCGTGGTGCTTGTATGGGCGGGCCTTGCCGGTGCCCAGCGAGGCCGCGACGTTCCTGGCGACCTGCCTGCCCTGCCGCTGGGCGTGCTGGGCGGTCATGCCGCAGACCTGCCCCGGGCGGGTCAGGTCGGGCACCGCCGCGCAGTCCCCGCAGGCGTAGATCTCCGGGGCGCCGGGTACCGCCATGAACTCATCGACCACCAGCCGACCCCGGCTGGTAGCCAGGTCCAGGCCATCCATCAGCGGGTCGGCACGGACCCCGACGCACCAGATGAGCGAACGGGTCGGCACCTTCTCCCCGTTAGAGAGCAGGACATGGCCGGGCGCGGCCTCAGCGACCGACTGGCCGGTGCGCACCTCGACACCGCGCCGCCGCAGTACCCGATCAGCGGTCTTCGACAGGCGCTCATCCAGTTCGGGCAGCAGCCGCGGCGCAGTGTCCAGCAACATCCACCGGATCGGCTGCCCGGCCAGGCCAGGCAGCCTCCGGACCAGCCGGGTGGTCAGCAACTGCCCCTGCGCGGCGACCTCGGTGCCGGTATAGCCTGCGCCGACAACCACGAAGGTACACCGCGCCACCCGCTCGGCCGCGTCGGCGGCCATCGCGGCCAGTTCGAGCTGGCGGACAATGTGATCACGCAGGTAGATCGCCTCGGTGATGGTGCGGAACCCGTGCGCGTACTCGGCCACCCCCGGGATCGGCAGCAGTTTGTTCACGCTGCCCGCGGTCAGGATGAGCCGGTCATAGCCGATCTGCCCGGACCCGCCCTCAGGGCTGGCCCAGCTGACCACCTTTTGCGCACTATCCACCCGCTGCACCGTGCCCAGCACGAACTGGACCCGGCGCAGCCGCCGAGGCAGCGAGACGCACACGTGCCGCGGCTCGACCACCCCCCCGGCCACCTGCGGCATCAACGGCAGGTACAGGAAGTAGTCCGTCGAGTTGATCACCATGATGTCGGTCGTGGCGCCGACCCGCCGGGACAGCTCCCGCGCGGCGTTGAAGCCGCCGAAACCCGCCCCCACGATCACTACACGCTGCCGAATCCGGGAGTTCATCATCTTGACTTCTTCCACTAAGCGTGACGCAGACGACCATGACCACCCTTCCCCTGTTCCGCCGAGGCCGCCAGCTGTTCTGGTCGCACCGATCTTGTGCGGTGCTGGGGTGGTCACGGCATCAGGATCGTTTTCCGGGCGATCCCATCGCACCCGTGGAAATCCCTGGCGGTGCCCCGGCCCGGGCAATACCCGATGGGCGAGGCTTTGACCGCATCGTTCTGTAGCGTGGTCACGAACTCGCGGACGTCCGAGGAGCAGATGTCGACCATCGCCAGAGGGCCGAACCACGCGACGATGTGGCGCTTGAGACCTGGCCACCACTATCTTGCGGCTGACCGGGAAGCCAGCATCTCCGCTGCCCTGCGCTACCACGCGCGCCGACCCGGCAGGCCACGGCAAACGATCATGAATTGCTAGCGGAGGACTTGCCGGCCCGCGGGTGCCGGGAGCCTGAGTTCAGGTGTGCCGGTACCCGGGTACTATCTGCCTCGTGCTGCTGCAAGCCACGCTGAACGGGCCGTTGGCCAAGGCCGACCATGGTGCCGTCCCGGTGACCTTGCAGGAGCTGGCGGCCGACGCCTCGGAGTGCGTATCGGCAGGCGCCAGGGCGTTCCATGTCCACCCCAGGGACGACAGCGGCGCGGAATCCCTTCAGGCGCGGGTAGTGGACCAGGTCGTGTCGGCCGTCCGCGAGCCGCACGGGATGCCCGTGGGCGTCACAACTGGCGAATGGATAGAGCCCGACCTGCAGCAACGGCTGCGTTTGATCAGAAAATGGACACAGCCGGACTACGCCTCGGTGAACCTGTCGGAGCCAGGAGCGGTTGAGGTCATGCAGGTACTCCTGGCGACCAGGGTAGGCATCGAGGCCGGGGTGTGGACCGCCGAGGACGCCGAGCTGCTCGTAGGCTGCGGACTGTCCGGTCGCGTGACACGCGTGATGATTGAGCCAGTCGAGGTCAGCAAACTCGATGCCGTGCCCTTGGTGGCCGCCATCCACGACGTCTTTGACCGGGCGGACGTAAGGGCTCCGCGACTTCAGCACGGCGACGGCGAGGCAACCTGGATCCTCATCGAGGACGCGGTACGACGTGGCATCGACACCCGCGTCGGCTTCGAAGACACCCTGCTGCTGCCCGACGGCCAGCCCGCCACCAGTAACGCCGACCTCATACGTGCAGCTTATGAGCTCGGAGGCCGGCCCTGATGGGCCACCAACCACGTCAGGAGCGTCTTCCAGCCCGCTCGGGTGAGGCCCGAGCGGAGACGGCACCTCAATAACCTGCGAAATCATCCCGTGGCTGTGGTGACGGGTCGGCTTAGCCCGATGGCGGCGTGAACTGGCTGGCGGTGAACTCCGCTCCCTGGGGGTCGCGGATCAGCGCGGTGCGCGTCCACTCAGTGTCGTCTTGCCCAAGGACCTGCGCGCCGAGTCGCTCTGCGTCAGTCACGGTCGGCCACGGTGAACGAGACATGCCAGCGCGGTGGCTCGCCCGGGGCGGTGGGCGCGACCCAGGCGATCGCATCCTCGAAGCCGGGCGGGGCGGCCACCCCCGACTGGCGCGCCCTGATGCCCGGATCGACTGTCGCCTCAAGATGGTCACCATAACCGGGCCGGCGGATCATGGTCGCGAAGCCGAGGTCGTCGGTCTGCCAGCCGAAGGCCTCCTCGTAGAACGCAATGGCCGCTCTGGGGTCAGTGGTGTGGAGATCGCTGAAATTCCATGCACCCGGCTGGTTGACCACCTGCGCCCCCCAGCGTCGCCTGGCCTGCCAGAGGCGGAACTCGATGCCTTCCGGATCGGCCAGCACCGCGCTGCGGCCGCCCTCTCCCGCGTCGGCCGGCGCCGATCGCACCGTGGCGCCAGCAGACACCAGCCGCTGCGCGGCGGCATCCGCGTCGTCAACGGAAACGTAGGTGCTCCACGCCGCGGCACCTTGCCGGGGACCGGCGATGGCGCCGACATCCTGGCCGTCGAGCTTGGCACCGATGTCTGCACGGCTACCGCCGCGGTCATCAGCCGCCCGGCGGACTACGACGCCGGCGTCGCCCGGCCGCTGCTGCAGGCCTGCGTGGCCATCTGCAAGAGCTGCGGCGACGAGTGCGAGCGGCATGCTCACATGCAGCACTGCCAGGTCTGCGCCGAGGCCTGCCGGCGCTGCGAGCAGGCCTGCCGGGAGCTTCTGGACGCCATGAAATAACAGACCCGTCCCGCCGGGATCACGTGGTCGGCCGGTAGAAGCCGATCGCGACGCTGACCGGTATGTCGCCCGCCTCGGCCTGGGCTATCTCCCGCGTGACCTCTTCCAGCCGGGCACGGATCCGCTCCGCCGCCTCAGGACTGATCCGGTCGGCGAAGACGAGCATGACAGGCTTGCCCGGCCCGTCCGACAGCCAGTCCTGTTCGCTGGTCCGGTCGAAGACGCCGGTCAGGAAGGCATCGAAGGCGGACCGGACGGCCGCCTCGGTCTCGTCGGCGTGCTGCCGGAACAGCGCCGCGGACAACCGCAGGGAGTGCTGCCGAGCCCGGTAACGCTGCTCCAGGATGCCGGAGACCATCCTCGTCGCGGCGACCTCGATCAGCCCGGCGGCTTCGAGCTGCTTCACATGCCGGTAAAGCTTGGTCTGGGGTTCGCCGAGGTGCTTGGCTAGTTCCTTCACGGACATGACCGGGAGCTCACCGTCCGGGACGCGCGTGTCCAGCGCGGACAAGATCGCGAGGCGGATCGGGTCCGCCAGTGCCCGCAGCCCCTCGACGCTGTCGATCTCCCGGACTCCCGGCTGTTCTTCCATGCCCACCATCTTGCCACATGCTCACGATTATGCGACCATTCACGTAGTCGTGAACATTTGCGAAAGCGCTACCAGACACCAGGAGGAATCATGCATCCCGAGATTGCGCGCAAGCTCACCGCGCAGCGCGGCTGCGAACTGCGGGAGCAGGCGCAGCGGGCCATGGTGGCCAAGATGGTGAGCCGGAGGCTGCAGGGCGTGCGTCGCGGCGCCGGCCCTGCCGGACGAGGCCGACGATTTCGTCTGCCCGGCCAGCCCCAGACTACGTGGACGGCTCGTTCCTGACCGTCTCGCCGGCCGGTGACCACGCGGCCCGGCCGGCCGGGCCGCGTGGGCTGTGCGGGGTCAGGGCTCCTTGGCGGCGCTGGAGTCGGGGGGCGCGTCGGGAGGCAGGTCGCGGTGGGCGATGAGGTGGACGTCGAGACCGGACGCGCCCGCGTCATGGATTACCCGTCGTAGGATCGGCCCGCCGCCGGCGATATGCCACCAGCTGTGCTGGATGGACCCGATCACGATCTGGGTGATCTGGTGTTCCCGGGCGAAGCTGATCAGAGCCCGGGCCGGATCGTCATCGTCTATCTCGTGCCAGCGGGCACCGAGGTCGGCGGCCAGTTCTCGCAGCTCGTCGATCGACGGGTCGTCCCGGGAGGGGCTGATGTCGCCGAACATGACGTGGACCACGTCGAGTTCCGCCTTGACCCTGGAGGCGATGCGCGCTGCGCGCCGCAGCAGCACATCGGTCCCCGGTTTGGCGGTGACGGCCGCCATGATGCGTTCGGTGGTTTCCCACAGGACCTGAGGCTGGTGCTGCCGGAGGTGCTCGAGGAGTTCTTCATCGGAGTCGTCGGCAACGAACCGCAGTGCCAGCTCCCGCAAGGCGATGAGGTTGTCGGTGCGGAAGAAGTGCGTGAGGGCTTGGGGGACCTTTTGCTTCGGGTAGATGTTGCCGTGCAGCATCCGGCGGCGCAGCTGCTCCGGTGAGGAGTCGATCAGCTCGATCTGGTCGGCTTTGCGCAGCACCCAGTCCGGCACCCGTTCGCGGACCTTGGCGCCGGTCATCTGCTCGACTGCATCGGCGATGCTCTCCAGGTGCTGGATGTTGACGGTGGTGATGACGCTGATGCCCGCGTCGAGGAGTTCCAGGACATCCTGCCAGCGTTTGCCGTGCCGGCCGGATCCGGGCACGTTGGTGTGGGCCAGCTCGTCGACCAGGGCGACCTCGGGCCGTCTGCGGAGCACCGCGTCGAGGTCCATCTCCTCCAGGCGCCTTCCCCGGTAGCCTGCCGCCTTGCGCGGGATGACCTCCAGGCCGTCGATCAGCTCCTCGGTGGCCGGCCGCCCGTAGGCCTCGACGAACCCGGCGACGACGTTGGTGCCCCGCCTGCGCCGGCGTTGGCCCTCGGAGAGCATGGCGTAGGTCTTGCCGACACCGGGGGCCGCACCCAGGTAGATGCGGAAGGGGCCTACCTCTTCGACCTCGCCGGCGGCGTCTGTGTCCGCCGCCGCTGCCTGGCCTACTCCTTCGCCGGTTCCCTCGGAGCCGGTGCCCCTGATCTGCTCGGTGATCTCGGTGGCCTTCCTCTACGCGGATCGCCCCTGGTTACGGCCGGGCGGGTCGATGCGGTGAGCGGGTTCCAGATCACCAGCCGGCCGCTTTCCATTCTGTCAGTGCCTTCGACGATAGAGCGCTTGGCCGACAGGCTGTTGTCGGGCTTCTATGAGCTCTGGGCCATCGCCAGGCTCTGGCCGGCGGTTCGCCCGGGACCACTGGCGTGTGAATGGATCCAGCGTTTACCTCCTCGCCCGCTTCAAGGCCGGGGGATTCCAGCTACTACGCTGATTGGAGCAGGTGAGGCTCGCGGTTCACCGGCCGGGCAACCCCGTCGCCTCCCCGCGCAGTCACGGCGTGCCCCGCCGCGATGTTCCGGGCCGCGTTCACATCCGCGTGGCGGGCGAGGGGAGAAGCCGGTACCGTGACATGCGAACACATTAGCGAATACCGCCGGCATGTCCGGGGAGGTGAAGCGGCGTTTCCTCCCCGGCCTGAAGGCCGGGTCTCCACGCCGCGATTCTGATGACCAGCGGCGCGCGGCCTGCCCTTGAGGACCGCGCGGACCCCAGCGCTCAGGCTTCGGCACATGACGCGATGCAGTCGCCTGCCGGCCGGGGCAGGCTGCGTACCTACCTGGGGATTGCCCCCGGAGTCGGGAAGACCTACGCGATGTCGCGGGACGCACGCGCCCGGCAGCGCTCGGGCGCCAACACCGTCGTTGCCCACTGGGAGCGGCACGGGCGGGCGGCCACCGCAGCCCAGCTCGCCGATCTCGAGGCACTTCCCGCCCGTGTGGTCACCTATCAGGGCGCGAGCTTTGCGGAGCTGGACGTCACGGCGGTTCTGGACCGCCGCCCGGAGCTTGCGGTGGTGGACGAGCTCGCCCACGCCAACCTCCCCGGTGAGCGGCACGCCAGACGCTGGCAGGACGTCGACGAGCTGCTGGCCAACGGTATCGACGTCTATACCACCCTGAATGTCGCCAATATCGAATCGCTGGGCGAGGTCGTCTCCCGGATCACCGGCGTGCACCGGGCCGAGCCGGTGCCGGACGCGTTCGTGCAGGCCGGCGAGATCACACTGGTCGACCTGGCGCCGTCGGCACTGCGCCGCCGGCTGGCCCAGGGCCTGGTCGTCCCGGCCGAGCGAATAGATGCAGCGTTGTCGAGCTATTTCCGCTTCGCGAACCTTGCCGCCTTGCGGGAGCTCGCGCAGCTCTGGCTCGATGACTCAGTTCCCGATCCCGTCACGGCGTTCCTGGCCGCCCGCGGCATCAGCGGGCCGGTGAACGCCTCGGTCATCGTGGTCGGCCTGGAGGGGTCACCCGCCGACGAATGGCTCATCCGTTACGCCGCCCATCTCGCCGGGCTGTCCGATGCCAGGCTCCAAGGGGTGCACGTCCGGGCGATCGATAACCTCGACCGGCCACCGAAGGACCGGCTGGACAAGGACCGCCGGCTGCTCGGCGAACTGGGCGGGACCTTGCGCGAGGTCAGGGCCGGCGACATTGCTTCCGGGCTGATCCGGGCCGCCCGCAAGGCCGGAGCCTGCCAGCTCGTGATCGGGTCGCGCCGCCGCTCGCGCTGGTCACGCCTGCTGACCGGGTCCACGGTCGCGGACCAGGTGCTCCGCGCCGCGGGCGACCTGCCCGTCCAGGTCGTGAACGTCGGACGGCCGGACAAGACCAGCGACGAGTGGCGCCGCCCACGACATGACGCCAGGCAACAGGGATGAGCCTGCGGGCCGATGCCGGACAGCAGCAGCAACTGCGCGGATCCGATCATGCCCGCGGCAGCTCAAACCGCGCTGGCCACTGGCTGCCGGCCTATGCTTCCCCTTCTGGCTGGCTGTTCTGGGTGAGTGTCACCTGCGTGCTGCGTTCGTCGGTGCCGTGCAGGAGGTTCAGCTCGATGGTGCCGGCGGCCGCGGCCCGGAGCGCGGCGGACAGGTCGTCCATGGTGCGGACTGGCTGGCCGGCGGCCGCTACGATGAGGTCGCCGGGTGCCAGGCCGGCGTGCGCGGCGGGGCTGTCCTGGGCTACCTCGCGGATGAGCAGGCCCTCGGTGTCGGGGAGGCCGACGGCGCGGCGCAGCCGCCTGGCCGCGTGGCCGGGAGTGATCGTGATGCCAAGCTGCGGCGGCCTGACCGATTCCCCGCGGGCGAGCGCGTCGGCCCGGCGGCGCAGCGTTTCGTCGGCGGGGATGGCGAGGTAGAAGCCCTCGCCGAGGCGGTTCGTGTTGATCCCGAGCAGTTGCCCGGCCGCGTCGAGGACGGGGCCGCCCGAGGAGCCGGGCAGCAGCGGGGCGGTGTGCTCCAGGCTGCCGGTGATGCGCAGGCCGCGGGGGCCGCGGAAGGTCCGGTCGATGCCGGAGACGGTCCCGAACGTTACCCGCAGCCCGCGGCCGCCCGGGTTGGCCAGGGCGAAGACGGGCATTCCGATGGCGGGCGCCGCGGTGGCCCACGGCAGCGCCGGGACCTGGCCGGTGTCGGTGTCGATGACGGCGAGGTCGCCGTCGATGTCGTGTCCGGCCACGTTCCCCTCGGCGGTGCGCCCGTCGGCGAAGGTGACCGTGACCTGGCTGCCGCGGACGTTGTGCGCGTTGGTCAGGATCCGCCCGGCGCCGAGTACGACGCCGGAGCCGGCGCCCCACCGCTGCCCGATGCCGACCACTGAGGAGCCGGCGTCCTGCGCCAGCCTGGTGATGGTGGCCTGGATGTC
Organism: uncultured Actinomycetota bacterium; assembly: GCA_963844625.1. Classification (GTDB taxonomy): domain Bacteria; phylum Actinomycetota; class Actinomycetes; order Streptosporangiales; family Streptosporangiaceae; genus Palsa-504. The sequence continues at coordinate 48,709 of CAWJPF010000016.1, forward strand.
GTCGAAGATCGTCATCACGTCCTGTCCTTCCATAGTTGGTAGTAACTTGCAAGTTACTACCAACTAGGGAGATGTCAACGTGGCGGCTACGATCGTTTTATGGCCCAGAGCGAAACTGCCTCCTCACCGCTAGCCGAGGCGCTGGCCAGGGTCGGTGACCGGTGGACCCTGCTGGTAGTAGAGGCGCTGCTCACCGGGCCGCGCCGGTTCAACGACCTGCTCGACCAGCTCCCCGGTATCGCGGCGAACATCTTGTCCGAGCGCCTCAAGCGCCTCGAACGCGAAGCCCTGCTCGTAGCCCGTCCTTACTCCGAGCGGCCGCCCCGCGCCGTCTACGAGCTGACCGCCGAAGGCAAGGAACTCGCAGGAGCGCTCCGCCTGCTGGCGTACTGGGGATCCGGGCACGCCGACCCGGCACAGGCACCCCGCCACCCCGCGTGCGGCACCCCGATCGAGGCCCGCTGGTACTGCCCGACCTGCGACTATCTCGTTGACCACGAGCCGAACGACGCCGAAGTTCATTTCGTCTAGCCAGGCGGATGCCGACGCCGGCCCGCTCGCCCGCACGCTGACCGGGGCCGCGCACCTGCTGTTCGCCGGCCAGCCCGGCTACGATTACGCCCATCCTCCGAGGTGAGAAGGCCGGGATGAGCGAGGCACGGACCGAGGGCTCGACGGAATTCGCCGAGCGGATGCTGCGCACGATGAACGAGGCCGCGCTGGCCTTGATGGTAAGCGTGGGCCACCGCACCGGACTGTTCGACGTCATGGCGGCGATGCCCGCGGCGACGAGCGCCGAGATCGCGTCGCGCGCCTCGCTCGACGAGCGGTACGTCCGGGAATGGCTGGCGGTGATGACCACCGGCCGGATCGTCGAGCACGATGGCGCGACGGGATCTTATGCGCTGCCCACGGATCACGCCGCCTGGCTCACCCGGGCAGCCGGCATGAAGAATCTCGCCACCGGGATGCAGTACATCGGGCTGATGGCGCTGGTAGAAGATCAGATCGTGGACTGCTTCCGCCGCGGCGGCGGGGTCCCGTACTCGGCGTTCCCGAGGTTCCAGACGGTCATGGCCGAGGACAGCGGTGCCGTTCACGACGCCACCCTGATCGACGTGACACTGCCGCTGGTACCCGGGCTGATCGACAGGCTCAGGCAGGGCATCGACGTGGCCGACGTCGGGTGCGGGTCCGGCCATGCCGCCAACCTGATGGCCGAGGCCTTCCCGCGTTCGCAGTTCGCCGGCTTTGACTTTTCCGACGCCGGGATCGCCGCGGCCCGCCTGGAGGCCGAACGCAAAAGCCTCGCGAACGCGCGCTTCGACAGACGCGACGCAGCCCACCTCGGCGAGACCGGCCGGTTCGACCTCATCACCACCTTCGACGCGGTGCACGACCAGGCTCGGCCGGACCTGGTGCTCGCCGGGATCGCCAGGGCACTGCGCCCCGGCGGGGTTTACCTTTGCGTCGACACTTCCGCCTCCAGCAGGCTCGCGGAGAACCTGGACCACCCGCTCGGGCCGTTCCTGTACACCGTGTCGTGCATGCACTGCATGACCGTGTCCCTGGCCGACGACGGAATGGGCCTCGGCACCATGTGGGGAGAGCAGACCGCACGGAAGATGCTGGGCGAGGCGGGCTTCACCTCAATCCAGACCGCGCGCCTCGACGGCGATATCGTCAATACCTACATCATCGCCGGCAAGGGCTGAGCCGGCGCGCTGCATCCCGCCTCCGGCTTGCCCCCCAAGTGGATGAGGCCTGCGAGCGGGAGGCGGCAGGGCGAAGACCACCAGCAGTCACTCAACGAAAAGCAGGACTCATGCGAATTCTCGTGCTTGGCGCCGGCTTCGGCGGCCTGGAGCTGACCACCCGGCTCTCAGACGAACTAGGCGATGCGGCCGACATCGTGCTGATCGACAAAGCCGACGGGTTCGTGTTCGGCTTCTCCAAGCTCGACGTGATGTTCGGCCGCACCACGGCGGAGGCGGTCCGGCATTCGTACCGTGATCTGGTCAAGCCGGGTGTCCGGTTCGTCCAGACCACGATCCGGTCCATCGACCCGGTACGGCGCCTGGTCGAGACGGACGCCGGCGCGTTCGAGGCCGACGTGATGGTAGTGGCCCTGGGCGCCGACCTCGACCCGGCGGCGACGCCGGGGCTGGTCGAGGCCGGCCGTGAGTTCTACACCGTCGACGGCGCCTTCGCCAGCCGCGACGTACTGGAGTCGTTCGGCGGCGGACGGGTTATCGTCGGTGTCACCGCGACACCGTTCAAGTGCCCGCCCGCCCCAAGCGAGACTGCGCTGATGCTGCACGACTACCTCGTCGAGCGGGGTCTGCGCGATGCGAGCCAGATCTCGCTGGTCATGCCGCTCGGCGTCCCGATCCCGCCCTCGCCCGCGGCATCGCAGGCACTGCTTGCGGCATTCGCGGAGCGGGGAATCAGCTGGTATCCGGACCGGCTGGTGCGCAGCCTGGACCTGCAGCGCCGGGTGGCGGTCCTCGCCGACGGTGAGGAGATGCCCTTCGACCTGTTCCTTGGTGTGCCCGTCCACCGGGTGCCCGCGGTCGTGGCAGAGTCCGGGATGTGCGTCGACGGATGGATCCCGGTCGACCCCCGCACCCTCGAAACCGCTTATCCCGACGTCTACGCGGTGGGAGACGTGACCAGCGTCGGCACGCCCAAGGCGGGAGTCTTCTCCGAGCGGCAGGCATCCGTCGTAGCCGATCAACTGATCGCCCGGCACGGACAGGCCGGCGCGGCGTCGACGTACGACGGCAAGGGAATCTGCTACATCGAGTTCGGTCACGACCGGGTCGGCCGTGTCGAAGTCACGTTCCTCAGCGGACAGCGCCCGAACGGACAGTTCGACGAGCCGTCCGACCTGCTGCTGGCCGACAAGGCTGAGTTCGGGGCCAGCCGCATACGGCGCTGGTTCGACCGTGACTGGACCAGCTACTGAACCCGCTCGGCGGCGCGGCAGTGGCAGGAACAACAGAATGATTGATCTGCGCGGCCGCGCGAATGGGCGGCGGGGCTGAGGCACATACTGGAGATGGTCGCTGACGGCAGAGCGCATCGGGGTCAGGAAGTTTGGAGGGCACGTCGTGACCAGCCACGATCCGCATCCCGACCGGGCGCGGCCTCCTGGTGAGTCACAGCCGGCAAGCACCGAACCGGGCGCGCAGGCGCGCACGAAGCGCAAAGATGCCCCCGCCGGGGAGCCACGCCCTGCTCAGCACTCGCCTGTTGCGGGGGACGCATCCGGCCAGTCGGCGCGGTCGTGGCCGCTGACCCGGAAGACCATCGTCACCAGGGCGGTGGCCCTCGCGGCAGCTGGCCTGGCCATCTACCTCGTGCTGCCGGGCCTGACCCGGGTGCTGGCGTCCTGGCCCCGGCTGCTCACGCTGGACCCGATCTGGCTGGCTGTCGCACTGGCCGCCGAGCTGGCCTCCTTTACGTGCACCTTCGCCTTGCAGCGGCTGGCCCTGCAGACGCGCGAATGGTTTTCCGTGGTCACTGCCGGGTTGGCCGGCAACGCATTGTCCGGCATCCTGCCGGGCGGCGCCGCGGCCGGGGCGGGGCTCCAGTTCGAGATGCTCTCGAACGCCGGGTTCGACACGGACGCCGCGGCCGGCGCTTTGACCGCCTTCTCGCTGCTGGAGGTGGGCGCGCTGCTGGCGCTGCCCGTGGTCGTGGTGCCCGCCGTGCTGGCCGGCACGGCCGTCAGCCCTGGACTCGTGCATACCGCGCTGCTCGGACTCGGCATGTTCTGCCTACTTGCCATCGTCGGCACGGTTCTCCTGAAAACCGACCGGCCGCTGGCCGCGGTCGGCCGCGCCGCTCAGGCACTGCGAAACCGGATCACCCGCGGCCGCCGCCCGCCGCTGACCGGTCTCGACACGCGACTGCTGTCCGAACGCGACATGATCAAGTCGGTCATAGGCCACAACTGGTGGCAGGCGCTCCTGCTAACCGTCGGCCGGCTCGGGTTCGATTTCGGCTGCCTGCTAGCCGCCCTGCGCGCCACCGGCACCCACCCCCGGCACGCCCTGGTACTGCTGGCCTACGCGGCCGCCAACATCATTGAGCTCGTGCCGGTCACCCCGGGCGGCCTCGGCCTGGTCGAGGCCAGCCTGGCCGGCCTGCTGGTCCTGGCCGGTGTCCACGGCGGTGACGCGCTCTTGGCCACGCTGGCCTACCGGCTCGCCTCCTACTGGCTTCCGCTGTGCGCCGGACTGCCGGCCTACCTCCTGTACCGGCACCGCTACGGCCGCTGGGAACACCAGTCCCGGCATTGACAATGCGGCACAACGGTGCGGAAACCATCTCCGGCCCCCGCGAGGACGGTCGCTACGTTGTTCCTGATGGCCGGCCTGCCGGATGCGGGGACGACCGCCCGGGCGACGGAGCTCGCCGCCCGGCATGGGCGCTGCGGCATGTTGACGCTCCGTCCCACTTGTTTATGCACATTGGCGGGGCAGTCTTTGTAGCCCGTCGGTGACACTGCCGAATGCTATAGAGGCTTCAGAAGTTCGCAGCTCTAATTTCGGAATTCCTGTCACCGGATCGGTTTACGTGGCACTGCGCCTGCGGTTCGTTTCGAGCTCGAGCCGCCCATAGGACCGGCTATGAGATCTTGTCGTTTCAGGGGCTGGCTGACCTTTTCGGGGGTTCCTGCGCATGTCGCAGCCGGGACAGCAGAACTGTCCAGCGTGCGTGCCTGTCCAGCCACCAGAGCATAAGGGCGGCATATGCATTGACAGGTCATAGCGGCTCCTTGACACTTTCCTTGTAGGACCGTAACAGTCAGCGCTTTCCTTCCCGGCGGCCTGGGCGACTATAGGAACCTAATGTCCGAGAACTTCGGTTTGAAGAGCCAGGACGTGGTACTCGGATTCGATGCGGCGCGGGGTTTCGCCCTGGCCGATCAGACCAGTCCCGCGCTGGCCGGGGCCGCTGGGGCCCTGATCGACACGACCATGGCGGAGGAGCGGGTCACCGAGTTGCGGATTCACGGCGTGTCGGGATCTGACGGCCCGACGATGCTGGAGCATCCGCAGGCGGTCCAGGTCGCCGGGGACACGGTGACCGGTTTTTACCGGCGGTGGAGCCCGGGCGGCCCGGGACGGCCCAGTGTTCCATGGAAGCTGGAGGCCTACTCGTGGGGCGGGCTCACCGAGGCGCCGCTGGCGTCGGCGTCATGGCTTCTGCTGGCACCGTTCATGGTGTATAACGTCGCGTATTTCATGCTGCCGCCCCAAGTGGCGGCCGCTGATCCGGTTGTCGAAGGTGGGCCGGTCCCGCATCTGTCCCGTGACCGGGGTCACGGGATCGCGCAGGTCCTGCTGCGGCTGCTAGCGCTGGCGGCCACGGTCCAGTTCGTGAGCTCGGCCGCTTCGGTCCTGCTGAGCACGGTCGCCTGGCAGGCGGCCGGGACCCCCGACCTGCTGCTGCCCAGCTGGATGGGATGGTACGCAGCGTGGACAGCGGGGTGGCGCGTTGCCCTCGCCCTGGCGGCGGCGGCCGCGCTCGTCGCGCTGCTGTGGTGGGTCAGCGTCAGGACCGCGAGCAAGTATGAGGCCCGGATCAGCCCGGCGCGGCCCAGGCTCAATGCTGCCTGGCCGCTGACTCAGCCGGGCTTCTGGCACGGGAAGAGGCTGGTCGACCGGCAGCGGAGACTGCATGCCGCGGCGGCCTGCGCGGCACTGGCACTGATCGCGGCGCTTCCGGCCGGTCATCCACCCGCCGCCGGGTGGGTGGCGGTGGTCCTGTCCGCGGCGGTGCTGGCTGCCGCGGCCAGCTCCGTTGCCTTGCCGTTGGCGGACCGCCACGAGATCACCCTGGTTCACGGCGGCAGGCCGCCACGCGGCAGGGCGGACGGATGGTGCCGGGGCGTGCTGGCCGCCGCGCTGGTCGCGCTGGTGACCGCGGCGCTTGTGAGCGGGTTCACTGACCGGCAGTCCGGTCGCCAGAGCGGAGTGCTGCCCGGTCTGACCGGGTTCCTTGCGGTGCTGCTGGCCGTCCAGGCGGCCCTGCTCATCGTGCTGGCGGTTACCGTCGCGGTGCTCGCCCGGCGGGTCCGCGCGGCCAGCCGGGGTCCCGCGGCCAGCCTGGGCCCTGCGTCCGACGTCCCGCCTTACCTCGCCGGTAACCTCACCGCGCTGGTCGCGCTGCTTGGCGTGGTGCTTGGCGGGCTGCTGACCGCGGTGATCAACATTGGCGTGACCCGGCTCCTCGGCACGCCGGTGCCCAGCGGATTCCGGTTCGATATCCCGCCGCTGGATGCGCTGGCGGTGCCGTGGCCGATATATGCCTTCGCCGCTGCACCCATCGGGCTGCTGCTCGGCGTCGTGGCGGCGGCCCTGCCGCTCTGGTTCAGGTACCGCGACCGCTGCAACCAGTTCGGGCAGCGGGCGGGAAAAGACCGCTCAGATGTGGCCGTCGCCTATGCGGGCCTGACGGCAGGCGCCCCCAGCCGCAACGGCGATGACCGGGAATACGGTGGCAACCGGGGCGCGATCGCCAAGGCGTGGGCGATCGGATTGGTCGTTGACGACGCCGGCCTGGCGAGCGTGCTGGCCGTCGGCGGCAGCCTGGTCCTGGCGGTCGCCGCCGAGCTCTTCGCCGCCGTCGACGCCGGTCCCGCCGGTCACCCTGCGCTGCTGGCCGGCTGGTTGCGCGGCCTGGCCGCACTGGTTGCGCTGGTGGGGGTCCTGGTGGCCGGCTTGCTTGTCGCCCTATTGCGCCAGGCCTACTCCGACCCCGCCAAGCGCAAGACCATCGGCGCCCTGTGGGACGTGGGTACCTTCTGGCCCCGGGCCGTGCACCCGCTGGCCCCGCCCTGCTACGCAGAGCGGGCCGTGCCTGAGGTCGTCGACCGGATCCGGCTGCTGACCGGGCATACCACCACCAAGCCGGACGACGTGGCCTACCTGCACGCCCTAGCCGGGCAGCCGGACCTGGAGCGTACCCGCGGGCTTACCGTGCCGCCCGGCCCGCTGCTGCTGACCGGCTACAGCCAGGGAGCGGTCATCGCGCCGGCGGTCATCGCCCAGCTGCCCGAAGACGTCCTGCCTGACGTGGCCCTGCTCACCCTGGCCTGCCCCGCCCGGCGGCTGTACGGCAGGGCGTTCCCGGCCTACCTCGGCCCGCCACAGCTCACCGAACTCGCCCGGCTGCTCGACGCCAGGGCACCCGGCGAGGCACCCGCGCCAGGCGAGCCAGCCGGGCGCTGGAAGAACCTGCGGCGCCGCAGCGACTACATCGGATCATGGATCTTCGCCGAGCCCCTGCCCCGGCTCAGCGATGCCGACCTGCACCACAACATCGACCAGCCATGCTGGGATCCCGTCATCCTCGTCCCGGACGCCAACCCCACCCCGCCGGCCGCCCACCGCCACTCCCAATGGTGGCAAGACCCGCGGACCAATGAAGTCGGCAACCACCTGGTCCGCCAGTTCGGTGACCGCCTGGATGGCTGGCCGTAGCACGGGAGATCGCCAGCAGCGCCGATGTCCGGATGACCGGGACCCCGGGCGTAGACCGCCATGATCGCGTGCTCGGGAAATCGGAGACGATTAGAGTTCGCGAGCCGAGTCCGGCACGCTCCGCGTGAAGGGATCATCATGCAATCCGACAGACAGCCCGCTGCTGGCCGGCTTGCCCAGCCGATGCGCACCGGGGCACCGGGGCACGACTGCGATGCCGTCGTCGTCGGCGGCGGCCCCGCGGGGGCGGCTGCTGCGGCGCGGCTGGCCGCTCGAGGGTTCCGGACCGTGCTAGTCGACCGGGCCAGCTTCCCGCGCGATAAGGTGTGCGGCGACTTCGTCGGACCGGCGGCGCTTGCCGAACTGGCCGACCTCGGCGTGGCCCAGGCAACGGCGTTCCAGGCGACCAGCAAGATGGCTGATCTGGCTTTGCACGTCGATGGAGACCAGCTCGCCGTGCTGGGTATCCCGCAGGTTGACGGGCTTCCTGACTACGGCCGGGTCATTCCCCGGCTGCAGCTGGATGCCTGGATCCTGGACGCGGCCCGGCACGCCGGAGTAACCGTCCTGGACGGGCGCAAGGTGACCGCGGTGCAGCAGGCGCCCGACGCGATCACCGTCCGGGGCCACGGCGGGGCTGGCCCGTGGCAGCTGCGCACCCGGCTGCTGCTGGGAGCCGACGGCAGCAACTCGATGGTCGCCCGGACGCTGCGTGGCGGCGTGCCGCCCCGCCGGGACCGGATCGTGGCAGTGCGAGCTTACTTCGACGATGTCGGCGGCCCGGCCGGCCAAGGCGACGTCTGCTTTCGCAGCGACAGCTTCCCCGGCTATTACTGGCTGTTCCCGGCCGGCGGCGGATCGGCCAACCTGGGCGTCGGCATGCTCGTGTCCACCTACCCGCAGTCCGGCCGTAATCTGCGCGAGATGCTGCAGCGGCTGATCGCCGAGGACGCTTCGCTGCAGTACCGGCTCCGGGGGGCCCGGATGCGCGGAAAGGTCCTCGGGCACCCGCTGACGACCTACGATCCGCGGCTGCCGCTGGTCGGCGACCGCGTGATGCTGCTCGGCGACGCCGCCGGGCTGATCAACCCGCTCAACGGCGAGGGAATCCAGTACGCGCTGCACAGTGCCCGGTGGGCCGCCGACGTCGCGGCTGACTGCCTTGCCTCAGATCGGCTGGACTCGGGCTCCCTGGAGGGCTACCAGCAGCGCGTGCATCAAAGCCTGCGTACGGACATGGCGTTTTCCCGGCTCGTCGTCCAGCTCTTCCGTAACCGCAACCTGAACCTTGTCTGGCTGCGCGCCTTGAAGGCCATCGCAGCACGGGCTAGGACCGATCCGGACTACGCCCACCGCGTCGGCTGTGTCCTCACCGGCCTGACCCCAGCCGTCAGCACAGTAGGCACCGGCGCGGCCGCCAGGATCTTCGGGCAAGCCCTCGTCTCCCCGCGGGCCGGCGCATCATGGCACCGCCCCGGCCGCCACGGGCAATCTGTGCGCCCCACCCCAGACGGGCTCGGCGACACGGCGAGATATTCCGTCACTCCCGGCGAGTTCATGGACTGGACCGCGGGTACCGGGCGGGCGCTGGCCGAATTCACTACTCAGCTGACCCGCGCCAAGATCACCCGAAACCCGCGCCAGCAGGACCGCGTCATGGACGTAGGTGCCGGCCTCCCAGACAGCCGGCAAGACTAGCCAGCAGGATGCAGATCAACCCGCCCGGATCCGCGGCCGCGCGGGAGGGAGGCAAGCGGAACCCGCACCTAGCGGCGGGAACGGCCGCAACCGGGAACCTCCGGGCGGCGTTCGCAGCATGTCCGCGACGTAGTAAGCGGAAGCGGCTTGTGCAGCATTTCACAAGCCGATTCCGCTACCTGGGGAGGCACCGGCTCGTGGTGACGCCGCTTGGTGGTACGGTCGGCGACGTTGCAGGCTAGGACAAGGAGGGCAGCGATGACCGCACCGCTTCAGGTGATTGCCTTGAGCTTCAGTCGCGAGGCCGGTTCGGAGGACAGGATCCTGGCCGAGGTAGACCGTCTGCGCGGCCGGGGAGTTCTTCGCCTGCTCGACATGCTCTTCGTGGCCAAGAACCAGGACGGTACCGTCGAACGGCTGGCCATCGGTGATGACGAGGACTTCGGCTCGCTCCTGGCGGCGGTCGTTCCCGTCGCGAACGGCGATCGTCCGGCCGGGCCGGCGCAAGCCGGCGGCCTGGCCGCTTTTGATCCGGCCGATGCGCGGGCGCTGGCCGAGTCTCTCGAGCCAGGGACCGCTCTGGCCTTCCTGCTCGTCGAGCACTACTGGGCCGCCCCGCTTTTTGACGCCATCGCCGAGACCGGCGGCACGCTGATCGGCGAGGGCTTCCTGACCGCCGAGACCGGGCTGGTGGTGGGAGCCGAGGTCGCCGCCATGGAGGAGGCCGCTGAGGTGATCGCCCAGGCCCAGGCCGAAGAGGCCGTCGCCTTGCTCACGGCGGCCGCGGCCCGAGCCGAGGCGGCTCAGGCGGTGGCCGATTCGCAGCAGATCCAGTCCGCTGCTGCCGCCGACGCCGTCCGGGCGCTGATCACGGCCGGGCTGGTGGAAGAGGCGGCCGCCCACGAGGCGGTCACGGCGCTGACCGCGGCAGGGCTCATCGTGGCCGCCGCCAACCAGGTCGCCGCTGACGCCGTAGCCGAAGACATCGCCACCATAGAAGCCGCCGACGAGGTGGCCGCCGAGTCGGTGGCAGAATCCCTCAGCACCATTGCCGCCGCCGACGAGGTGGCCGCCGAAGCGACCAGCCAGGCCGGGGCACGAATCAGGGCGGCGTCGATCACCATGGCAGAGGCCCAGGTCCTGCGGTACCTCCCCGCGCCACTGCCCTTCTCCGTTATCGCCGGCAAGCTCGGCATCTCGCGGTCCGCCGCCAAGGAGCGAGCGGTACGCCTGTATAACAGGCTCGGCGTCCACAGCCGGGACGAGGCGGTCAGCCGGGCCCGCTCCCTGGGCCTCATCAGCGCCGGGTAACCGGGGCGCGGACACTCCGGCTGCTTCCGTCGTGATCAGGGACCGCGATCAGCCAGTCCCGGCCTCGTCAGCTTCTGCATGGGAGTCGAAGGCTCAGCAAACAGCGGGAGCACCTGGCTGGTACGCGGATTGTGCGGCACCATGAAGCAGGTGACCGACCGCGCAACGGTAAGCCGGTGGCTGGCAGGATACGAGCGCGCCTGGCGGGCGCCGGGCACCGGCGACCTCGAAAGCCTGTTCGCCGGCGACGCCACCTACCTGCAATCCCCTTACGACCAGCGCATCACTGGCCTGGATGCGATCAAGCGGATGTGGGAGGAAGAAAGAGATGGCCCCGGCGAGGTCTTCACCCTGGCCACAGACATCCTCGCCGTCGACGGCCCGACGGCCGTGGTCCGGGCCGAGGTCCGCTATGGAGATCCGCCTCGCCAGGAATACCGCGATCTGTGGGTCATCCGCCTCGCTGATGACGGCCGCTGTACCTGGTTCGAGGAGTGGCCTTACTGGCCAGAGCGCGGCCACTCCGCACGCGACGACCTGGCGTAGCCGCTCGCTGCGACGCCTGGGCTACGAAGGTCCTGTCACGCGCAATCGGCCTGGGTGAAGAACTCCTGCCATGAGTGCCTCGCCGTTCCATCCGGTCAGTGCCCCGCAGCCCACGGGCCCACCCCCGACACCCGGTTCACCTTGATGTGGGTGATGTATCCCGGTGGGGGGTTGTCGCCGGGCGGGAACCGTACCCCGGGGCCGAGGTAGGTGTAAGCGAGTTCCTGGAGCAGCCCGGCGGCCCCTCCCTCGGTAATGCGTGCGGTGCCGTACACAACCAGGTATTCGGTTAGACCCATGGCATTGCGGGCCTGGGTCTCGACCGACAGCGCGACACGGCTGTCGTTGCGGATATTGCGCACCTTGCGGTGCTCGGGAAGGTGAGCCGCCACGATCTCGTCGCCGTCGAGGCCGACCCATACCACGGTCACCTGGGGGCTGCCGTCAGGGTTCAAGGTCACCAGGTGAGCCAGGGCCGGGGACTGCAGCACGGCCCGGGCGCTATCGGGGAGCGAGGCCATGAGATGACGCTAGCAGCGGGGCCTGCTCGCCTGTGGTGCTGGGTCCTGTTCGCCCGGCAGGAGGGGCTGGTGCTGCCAGTGTCAAATCGTTATGTGCGGATCGCGGCATTTCAGCGGTTTAGCCGTGGCCATTGCCCCACGTCGCGGCGTAGCTTTGCGTCACGTAGGTGCGCCTTTGCCACGTCTGCCCGGCGCGGGTGCCTCGCTCAACGACCGGAGGAGTTCGCCTTGCCTTATCGAGCCCGGTACCTGCACATGGCCGGGGCGCTGGCGCTGGCCAGCGGAGCCCTATTCGCCACCGGCGCGCCCGTCGTGGCGGCGGCCAGTAGTGCGATCCAGCCGGCGATGACCACCCGGTTCGCCTCGGCTACCCAGCCGCCCACCCAGGCCCAGTGCGTGGCGAGCTTCACCGTCCCCTGCTACGAGCCGGCCCAGCTCCAGACCGCATACAACGAGCAGCCCCTGTTCAAGCACGGGATCACCGGCGCGGGCCAGACCATCGTGATCGTCGACTCGTTCGGGTCCCCGACGATCCAGGCCGACCTGGCCACCTTCGACGCCCAGTTCAACCTGCCGGCCCCGCCCTCCCTCCGGGTCATCCAGCCGGCCGGGGCCGTGCCGCCGTATGACCCCACCAACAGCGCCATGGTCGGCTGGGCCGGAGAGACCACCCTCGACGTCGAGTGGTCCCACAGCATGGCTCCCGGCGCCAACATCCTGCTAGTCGAGACCCCGGTCGCGGAGACCGAGGGGCCGGCGGGCTTCCCGGAGATCATCAAGGCCGAGAACTACGTCATCAACCATCACCTCGGCCAGGTGATCAGCCAGAGCTTCGACGCGACGGAGGGCACATTCCCGAACGCCGCATCCATCTACGCCCTGCGCAGCGCCTACATCAACGCCTACCTGCACGGGGTGACGGTCCTGGCCGCATCCGGCGACACCGGGGCGACCAACGACGCCAACGTCGCGGGGACGCTCTTCTACACCCATCCGGTGGTCGGATGGCCCGCCAGCGATCCGCTGGTCACCGGGGTGGGCGGCACGCAGCTGTCGCTCAATACCGCCGGCCAGCGGACCGCGCCGGACCAGGTGTGGAACGACACTTACAACACTGCCCTGCAGCAGGTCTTCTTCGGCGACCCCGGCCCCAACCCCCTCGCCGGGGGCGGCGGCAAGTCGGCGGTCTTCTCCCGGCCGTGGTACCAGACCCGCGTGGCCGGCATCGTCGGGAACGCCAGGGGCGTGCCGGACATCGCCATGAGCGGCGCCTGCTCCGGGCTGGTCGACACCTACCAGAGCTTCGGCGGCGAGCCGGCCTGGTACGTGGTTTGCGGCACGAGCGAGGCGACCCCCTTGTTCGCCGGGATCGTGTCCCTGGCCGACCAGGTCGCCGGGCATTCCCTCGGCCTGATCAACCCGGCGTTGTACACGCTGTCGGCCGAGCACGCACCGGGCCTGGTCGACATCACCCAGGGGAACAACACGGTGTCGTTCACCCAGAACGGAGCCTCCTACACGGTGCAGGGCTACAGCGCCCGCCGCGGTTACGACCTGGCGTCGGGGGTGGGGACGGTCAACGCCGCCCTGTTCGTCCCCGAGCTGGCCCGGGCCGCCGGCGGCAGGTAGCCGGCCGCGGTCCCGCGCCCGTCGCGGGACCGCAGGGCTCCCGCACCTATCCCGGCAGCCGCCTCCGATCTCGTGTCCGCACGGACACATGATCGCGAGGCGGCTGCCGCGGTTCTTTCCCGGTGTGGCTCACGTCCGGTTTCACCGGTGATCGGGACCGGTCCGTCCGGCGGCCCGGATGAGCGCCGGGGTCAGGGCGGCCATGGCCTGGCCGGCCGGCTCCAGGCCGGGCCGGGCGGTGACGATCCGGACGATGGCCTCGTCCAGCCCGGCACTGAGCCGGGCGAACGCGGCCGGCGCGGGGGCCGGGGGGCCGTAGTAGCCGACCGCCTGCAGCATCTCATCTGACGCGGCGGCCACCAGCTCCGGCATGGCTGCGCCCCGGTCCCGCCGTTCCTCCAGCTCGCTCAGCTCCGCATCGAACCCCATCTGGGCGAACAGGCCCCGGTAGCCCGCGCTCTGCGGGGTGCCGGGCCGGCCCATGGCGTAGCCGAGCACCTGCGTGCCGAACGCCAGCCGGGCCGCGGCCACGTCGTCGTCGATGCAGACCCGGATATACATGGTCATCGGGACCGCGCCCGGGTCGCGGCCAGCCCGCGCGGCGCCCGCATCGATCGCCGACCGGCTGACCATGATGCGCTCCGGCGTGGCCCAGTTCAGCAGCGCTCCGTCGGCGATCTCCCCGGCGAGCCGGAGCATCTGCGGGCCGAGCGCGGCCAGGTACACCGGAGCCGGCGGCAGGTCCGCCAGCCCGAGCGAGGCGGACCGCGGCCACCCCGGGGCGCCCGGGTCCGCGCCCGCCCTGCTGACGATCGGCCCGGCCGTGACCTGCTGGCCGGCCAGCAGCCCGCGGACCTCGGTGACGTACTCGCGCATCACCGCGATCGGGCGGTCGGGCAGTCCCACCGACGCCCAGAACCCCGGCCCGTAGCCCCCCGTGCCGAGGCCGAGCACGAACCGCCCCGAGGACAGCTGAGCCAGCGTGGCCGCCTGGGCGGCCAGGCCCAGCGGGGTCCACATCCGCACCGCCGGGACGACCGAAATCCCGGTGCGCAGCGAGGTATCTTGCGACCAGGCCGCGCAGACGTGGAACGAGTCCGGCACTCCCCCGGCCGGGGTCCACAGGCTCTCGAATCCGAGCCGCGCCGCCTCCCGCGCGGCCGCTCGCATCTGGCCGAACGAAAGACCGAGCCGGGCATCCAGCCCCACGCCAATTCTCATGACCGGTAGTATGCCGGACCGGCCTGGGCCGCGGTCAGGGCGGCGGGGAACCAGCCCGCCCACGGCGCACGCGGGACGCCCGGCCTGCGCCGGCTGCGGGAGGCGGGGGTGGGGCCGGCGGCAGGCACTACTGCCCGTTCGGAAGAAAAATGCTTGTCCCTCGTGCTCGCTGGCTGCGGCGTCCCGCGGCCGTCGGGCCCGGGGTGTATCAGGGCCGCGCGGGCAGGCTCCGTTCCAGAAAGGCATACCGCCGGGGACGGACGGCGGTGCGCGGGGGATCTTCCGGTCCGGGCGGCGGGGGGGAACGCTGATGCGGATCTTGCTGGTGGCGAGCGGCTACAACAGCATGACGCAGCGGGTGCATGCCGAGCTGGCCGACCGGGGCCATGAGGTATCGGTCGAGCTGGCGCTCGGGGATGAGGTGCTGCGGGACGGGGTCCGCCGCTGTGACCCGGATCTGGTCATCGCGCCGATGCTGACCATGGCGATTCCGGCGGATATCTGGTCGGCCTGGCCGTGCCTGATCGTTCACCCGGGACCGGTGGGCGACCGGGGGCCGTCCTCGCTGGACTGGGCGATCATGGACGGGGCCGGGCGCTGGGGTGTCACCGTGCTGCAGGCGAACGCGGAGATGGACGCGGGCGATATCTGGGCCAGCGCGGAGTTCACGATGCCGGCCGGCGGCTCGAAGAGCTCGGTGTACCGCACCGAGGTGGCGGACGCCGCGGCGCGGGCGGTGCTGCTGGCGGTTAGCCGGTTCGCGGCGGGCCGGTTCCGGCCGGAGCCGCTGGACTACCGCAGGCCCGGTGTGCTCGGGCAGGGCCGGCCGCCATGCCGGCAGGGCGACCGCAGGATCGACTGGCCGTCTGAGCCGACCGGTGCGGTGCTGGCCAAGCTGCGGGCGGCCGACTCCAGCCCCGGCGTCCTGGACGTGCTCGGCGGCGCCGAGTACTACCTGGTCGGCGGGCACACCGAAGACGAGCTGCGCGGGGCGCCCGGGACGATCCTCGCGCAGCGGGACGGCGCCATCTGCCGCGCGACCACGGACGGCGCGGTCTGGATCCCGCAGCTGCGCCGGCGTCCGGCGCCCGGCGGGCCTAAAACCTTCAAGTTGCCGGCCGCGCTGGCGTTGCGCGGGTCCCTGGCGGGCGTGCCGCAGGTCCCCGCCCCGCTGATGACGCCGCCGGGCCGGCGCACCTACCAGCAGATCCGCTACCGCGAGTCCGACGGCGTCGGCTACCTGGAGTTCTGCTTCCCCGGCGGGGCGATGAGCACCGGGCAGTGCCGCCGCCTGCTCGCCGCCTACCGGCACGCCCAGGGGCGCCCGGTGAAGGTGATCGTGCTCGGCGGCCCCAGGGACTTCTTCGCCAACGGCATCGACCTGAACGTGATCGAGGCCGCCGATGATCCCGCCGAGGAGTCCTGGCGGAACATCAACGCCATCGATGACCTGGTGGAGGCGATCCTGACCAGCACCGGCCAGCTCACCGTGGCGGCGCTGGCGGGTAACGCCGCGGCCGGCGGCCTGATGCTCGCGCTGGCCGCCGATCAGGTCTGGTGCCGGGCCGGCGCGGTCCTGAACCCGCACTACCGGCTGATGGGCCTGCACGGCTCGGAGTACTGGACCTACACGCTGCCGCGGCGCGTCGGCGCGCGCGAGGCGGCCCGGCTTACCGAGGCGTGCCTGCCGGTCAGTTCGGCCGCCGCGTTGCGATCGGGCCTGGTCGACCGGGTCATCGCGGCCGACCCGGGCGGGTACCGCGCGCAGGTGGCGGTCCTGGCCGAGCAGCTGGCCCGCAGCCCCGATTACGTACCGTGGCTGGCGGCCAAGGCACGCCAGCTCGCCGCGGCCGGGAAACAGCGGCCGCTGGCCACTTACCGAGCCGCCGAGCTGGCCATCATGAGACGCAACTTCTCCGGGGCGCCTGAGCCGTACGCCCAGCTGCGGCGGGCTTTCGTGTACAAGGACAAGCCGGCGTGCACGCCGCCGCATCTCGCCCGGCACCGGAGCGCTGCCCTGCCCTCCGAGCCCGCGCGGTCCCGGGCCCAGCGGGCAGCCAGTGTCGTGGGCGGTTAGCTGGTTCCGTTCCGCTATGTCGAGGTCAGCGCTGGGCCTGGAACGGCTCGAGGAGCTGGCTGGCCATGAGCCGCAGGGGCGGCGCAGCCGGGTCGCCCTGCTCGACGGGGACCGGGCGGCTGTCCAGGCCGGTGCGACCGACGCGGCTGGCGCGAGAGGGGAACCTCGCCCGGCCGGCCAGGACATCCCAGATCGTCAGCACGACGCCGAGGTTCGCGTCCTGGATGTCCGTCGCGTGGTGCAGCCGGTGGTACGCGGGGCTCACCAGGACCCGGCCGAGCGGGCCGAAGGTCCAGCGGAGGTTGGCGTGCTGCAGGGTGCCGACGCAGACGTAGGCCGTGATGAGCACCGGGTCGATCGGGCGCGCGGGCATCAGGACGACGACCGGGACGGTCGCCAGCAGGAACCCGGTCGTGTGCATGAGAGGATGCGCGCGGAACGAGGTCAGCACGCTGAGCTCCTCCTGGCTGTGGTGCAGGGCGTGGAAGCGCCACAGCGCATCGGACCGGTGGTCGGCGTAATGGGCCAGCCAGTTCGCGGCGTCCATGGCCACGATCGTGAGCGGGACAAGCAGCCAGCCAGGCCAGTTCTGGGCCGGCCGCAGCTCGATCCACTGCGCGTGCCCGCCGATCAGGGTCGCCGCCCCGACGCCGAGCAGCGTCATCAGCGGGATCACCACGATCGCGTGCAGGGCCAGGAAGCACGCGTCCTGGACGTGGCCGCGGGCCAGGACCGGACGGGGTTCGGCCGGCCAGACCCGCTCGCAGATCCCGGTCACGACGACCAGCCCCACCAGGAGCGGAGCGGCCAGTTCAGCCCAGCCTGCCGAGAGCACGGTCCCGAGACTGCCCTGCCTGAGCAGCACGGTGACGGCAACCCACAGCAGAAAGACCGTGACTCCGGCCAGGACGAACGAGGCAGGGCTCAGACGCCGCGCCATGCTTGCTGGTACCTCGATCTGCCGAACGGCCACCCGGGCTTCCCTCCCCGCATCCCCTTGCCCAAGATCACGGATCGGCGGCGTAACTGGTTCACAGCGTTGCGCGGGCTACCCTAGCTGTAATAGTCGTTGCCCCTGGAGAACTCGACAAAGGTGCACGGCTGGTCGCCGACCGTCCAGGCATCGTGGCCCGGGGGAAGCAGCATCACCTCCCCGGCGGAGAAGTCCTCCTGCGAGCCGTCGCGCAGGAGGACCCGGAGCGTTCCGGCGGTCACCAGCGCCACATGGGGCAGCTCGCACAGGTCAGTCCCCGCGTAGGCCTTGAGGTCCTTTGACCACCTCGCCCCGGCGTGGAAGGTCACCTCGGTGACGGCAACGCCGTCCAGCTGGGCGGTCTTCTTGGAGATGAGCCCGTGAACGTCGGCCGGGATGCCGGCTATGCGGGCCTTCTGCATGGACGGGTTGTATGTCGGCATGAGCCCAAGCCTGGTCGGCTGTGGCCCAGAAGTCTAGTAACTCGATCGAGTTAGCCGAAAATTGTCCGGCCGCCGGGCCGGCTCCGCCCAGGGTGAGCGGTTCAATCTGCCCGGCGTTGAGCGCGCTGCGCGCGGGAAACGTGACGACGAGCTGGCCCGGCTGCGTGCCCAGTTCGGATCGGGTGCCGTCCATGCGGCGGTCGTGAAGGTGCGGGTCACTTTGCTATTCGGCGGAGATCCCGATCGGAGTACTGGCGGCCAGGCCGAGGTCGCGCATGGCCTTGCGGTAGGCGACGGCGACTGCGTCGAAGCGCAAGTGAAGCTCGGCGGCCAGGTCGAATGGCACGCGCTCGGGTCGTTGTGATTCGACGACAACCTGGTCCTGGCCGAAGATGGTGTCCTCGAACTCGCGGATCACCCGGTCTGGCTGATCGGTGTTGTAGTTGCGGCCGATGACCACATAGCCCGCGCAGCGGTCGGCCGCAACCGGCTGTGAGGCGAAGAAATACACCATGCCTCGTTGCCCGCCCCAGCCCAGCCGCAGCACGATCGTGTAGGGCAGGTGCAGTTCGTAGCGACTGCGCCGTTCCGGCGGTCCGGCCTGCTCGTTGCCGAACACCGGGAACTCTTCGGAATTGGGTACCTCAGGGCGCACGATCTCATACCGCAGCACGTGACCGTCGGTGTGCACCTCGTGGCGGGGAACCACCGGCCGCTGCGGGTCGCCGAGCAGCCCCGGATGGACCCAGGGGAAGTGCCCGAAGTCGGTGAAATTCTCCACCTGGCGGCCCGCGTCGCAGCGCCAGCGGTACGGCCCGGCCGAAACTATCGCCCACTCGCCGGTTTCCAGTTCCGGGACCCGCGGCAGCGGCCACCGGGGTTCCTCTAGCGCGACCCAGATCAGCCCGTACCGTTCCTGCGCGCGGAATGTCCGGACCCGGGCCTTGGCCGGGACTACCGCCGGATCCTCCTTTTGCGGGATCGCCACGCACCGGCCATCAGCGCCGTACCGCCAGCCGTGGTAGGCGCACACTAGTTCGTCGCCCTGAATCCGGCCCAGCGACAGCGCAGTGCCGCGGTGCACGCATAGATCGGACATCACCCGTGGCGCTCCGCCGGTCCCCCGCCAGACCACCAGCGGCTCACCGAGCAGGTCGGCGTGCACCGGGCGGTCAGCAACTTCACCGGCGAACGCGACGGGATGCCAGCACGCGCGCTGGGCCGCCAGGTCCGCGAACACTCCCGGTGAATTCATCGCCACCCCAGATAGACGACGCCCCTGCCCGGCCCAGACCACGACCGAGCCTGGCAGCATTGTGAGGCGTCAGGCCAGCGCCGGTCCACCGCGGCCACCGCCGGTCCGCCGGCGGCCACCGCCGGTCCAGCCGCGGCCAGAGCTAAACGCAAAGCCGCGCAGATCGCCCGATAGCCGAGATCACTGATCCGCGAGATCTTTGTTGCACTGTCGCACAGATCAGGCGGCCCGGTAAACGTTCTCCCCCGTCTCCCCGTTGCTCAGTGTGATATCGAGGTTGGCATGCCTCTTGGGGCAACGTCAGGACGGTTCGGTGTGACCGGCCCACTCGAGGCCGTGTCTGGGTGCCTGGCTTGAGCTGCGCGCCGACGACCGCGCTGCGGTGCTCCAAGCGGCGCTCGGGACAGGACTTACCGAGGTCAGGCACCCGGGCCATCGGTATTACTTCATGATTCCTGGCGGCCAGGTGTTTACCATCGCTCCCGCGAGCTGAACGCGGCAAAAAGGTGGCCCGGCGAAGGCGAGGGTAAGCCCCGCAGTAAAAGATCTTCAACGGCAGCGGTGGCCGGCTGGACGGCGCGAACCTGGCGGCGGCGCTGGCCGCGGCGCTGGCCGCGGCCTGGCCGCGGCCTGGGCGACGATGCAGGCACGTCGTCAAGCTCACGGTCTACCTGACGCATGGTTCTTTAGCTACGCTGGTCACCGTGTCCGATCACTACCGCGCGCCGGGCTGGTTCACGCGCAACGTTTTCAACCGGCTGGTGGCGTTCCTGACCAGGCAGGGCATCAGCGTTCTCGGCTCGCGGGTCCTGGCGGTGAAGGGCCGGACAAGTGGCGAGTGGCGCACCACGCCGGTGAACCTGCTCACCCACGATGGCCGCCGTTACCTCGTCTCACCCCGCGGTGAAACTCAGTGGGTGCGGAACCTGCGGGTCGCAGGCACTGGCGAACTGCGGCTAGGCAGGCGGGCCGAGAGCTTCCGCGGCCGGGAACTCAGCGACGACGAGAAGGTCCCGGTCCTGCGCGCCTACCTCAAGAGGTGGAAGGCAGAGGTCGGGATCTTCTTCGAGGGCACCGGGCCGGACTCGAGCGACGACCAGATCCGCGCCATCGCGCCTAAACACCCGGCGTTCGAGGTGCTCCCTGTCGAGTAGCCGACTCCGGGGACTGGTGACGGCCGCTTCTTTACCGAGCTACGCGCCTGCGGACCCGGCGCGGCACGCGCATTGGCTGAACGCGGGCGCGGACCAGGTCATCGAGGCCGTCACCGTCGCTGGCAGCGATCCGGTGTGGACGTTCACCGGCATGCGCCCGTGCCCGGACCCGGCTGCTGGCGTGGCGCCCGCGGCATCGGCTGGCTTATCGGCCAGGTAATCGTCGGGCCGCCCACTCGTGGTCGAGGATGGACATCAGAATCTCGTCGTACCAGCGCCCGTCGTGCAGCACCGACTCGCGATGGCGGCCCTCCTCGGTGAATCCCGCCTTCTCGTAGGCGCGGATCCCGGCGGGGTTGAACGGGGCCACGCTGAGCTGAATGCGGTGCAGGCCCATCTCGCGGAATCCGTAGCCGACGATGACGCGCATCGCGTCCGTGCCGTAGCCCCGGCCGATGTACTCACGGCCGAGGGCGATCCCGAGCGTCGCGCACCGGTCCTTGGGGCGCGCGCCCCACAAATGGATGTTGCCGGCTAGTACCGGCGGATCGTCGAGCGTCTCGATGGCGAAGCCGAGGTCGTCCTTCTCGTTCGCGCTCCACTTCCTGATCTGCTCCTTCGCCGCGGCCTCCGACGGCGGGGCCACCCAGCTCGACAGCGTGGTCATGCGTCCGGGATCCATCTCCCACTTCGCGAGCGCGGGCAGGTCGTCATCACGTACGCCGCGCAGTCGCACCCGCGCCCCGACGAGGATCGAGTCGCCGTAGCCGAATGCGCCGGGAACATCGGTGAGTTCGGTCATGGGGCTGATACTGCCGTATGCCAGGCCCGCGATGTGACCCGGTCCGGGTCGTGCGGGCCCGCCGCGTCCGGTGGCCCCTGCAGGACCCGCGCCCCATCGCCCGCGGGCGCGTCTGGTATCAGCCGCGCGAGGACGCCGCGGCACGCTGCTGGCTCTGACGTCCGCGCATGTCACCACGTTTCCGCCGGGAATTCTGCAGAGCTGCCGGCCTGGCCCTGCCCAGTCACGTGATTTGCTTCCGCTACCGGACGACGCGCCGTGAAATCGCCGGTCGCCTGCCACTTGAAGGGACACTGTCGGCGTGGCGCGGATCGTCGCCTGCTGCACTCTCCAAGGTCAGGCCCGACGGTAGTCAGGCGCCGAAGGACCCGTGCCGGCCCGCGCCGGCCGAGAACCGGGCGGCGCCCGAGCCGGCCTCGTTCAGCAGCGCTTGCTGCCCATGCGCAAACTCCGATGCCAGCGCGGCGGCCTCGTCAAGACCCTCCTGATCCAGCACCGACGTGCGGTCGCTGCGCAGGCAGATCTGCGGGAACGAGGCAAGCCGGGCCGCCAGCTCCTGCGCGGCGGCAAGAGCCTGACCGGCCGGTACAACGCGATTAGCCAGCCCGATCGCCGCCGCCTCCGCAGCGCCGACGGCACGTCCAGTCAAGATCATGTCCATCGCCCGGCCGAACCCGATCAGCCGGGGTAGGCGCACCGTGCCGCCATCAATCAGCGGAACCCCCCAGCGGGCAGCAGGACTGCGAGCGGATGACGCACGAGCAGGTAGCGCCCGCGCTCCACCGATAACCTCGCCGGTGGGAGTGCAGCCCAGGCACAGGTAGAAGCCTTCTGGCGCGCCATTACCTTGCACCCACAGGGACGGTGATGCGCTCCCGCTCCCGGTTGCTGATTCAGCGCGGCCTGACGGGCACGCCGGTGGTCGCCGTGAGCCGGGCGGCCAATGCCGGGCCGGACGTCATCCAGGGATGACCTTCGTGGGCATTTTGCTGTCCGGAATGCACCCAGTCCGACACCTCGACCAGCGCGCGCAGGCACACAGTGGCCTGATGCCAGGCCAGGTCCGCCCGGTCGATCACGACCCCGGTACGGGCCTGATAGCTGCGGACGAACCGGCCGGCTATCCGCCGGCCCATCCAGCGCACCGCGGGCCGCAGCCAGCCTGGGACCGCGAGCGCCGCTTCGGATAGTGCCAGGGAGGTGGACGCGACGTCGTACCCCCGCGGCGCCAGCAGCGCGGTACTCCAGTCCAGCAAAGTGACACGGGCGCCGTCGCGGAGCAGGTTGAACGGGTGCAGGTCGCCATGACAGATCACATCCGGGGCCGGGCGCGCCGGATGATCGATCAGCCACTGCGCCGCCTGCGCAAGGTCCGGTCGCCCGGACTCGGCCGCGAGCTCGCGCATTATCGCCAGCCTCGAGCCGAGCGGCACGATCGCGGCGCCGGCGGCTTCGAGCTGGCCGCGGACCGGCTCGGGATCAAGCGCGTGCAGCCGCGCCATGGTGGATGCCAGCAGCCCGGGGATTTCGCCGAAGAGCGCGGGCCCGCGGCCGAGCGCCCCGGTGAGGCTCAGTCCGGACAGCAGCGGCGCGCCTGGTGCGCGGTCCATGACCATAAAGGCACGGCCAAGGCCGTCGTCAGGCCCGCCTGCGGCCCGGACGACAGGGGTCGGAAAGCCGACGGCGGCGACCGCTGCCTGCATCAGCGTCTCCTTGCGAGCCGTGCTGGCCTCGGGCATCACGCGCGCAACCAGGTCATGGGGCCAGCCGTCGGGCGGCTGCGCCAGCGAGAACGCGAACAGCTCGGCCCAGAAGCCCCCGGTCAGCGGGACCGGGGCGCGTTCGTACGCCAGGGAAAGCGAGCCGGTAAGCGAGCGCAGCACAGCCAGCAGCTGATCGGCCAGTCCATCACTATTAACCGTCACGGTATTCACCGTAACGGTTAACTGTGTTATTGTCTAGACGATGGAGCTGACGATCGATGAGCTCGCGAGCCAGGCCCAGCTGCCGGTGCGGACACTGCGCGAGTATCACAGCATGCGCCTGCTGCCGCCGCCTGAGCGGCGCGGGCGCATCGGCGTCTACAGCGCGCAGCACGTCGAGCGGCTTGCGCTCATCGGCAGGCTTCAGCGGCGCGGATACTCGCTGGCCGGGATCAAGGACCTGCTCGCCGCCTGGGACGCGGGCGCGGACCTGACGACGCTGCTCGGCGTCGATTCCGGTCCCGCCGCACCGGACGAGACGCCGCTGCGGATCACCGGGGCCGAGCTGCGTGAGCGAGTACCCGCACTGACCACCGCCGTTACCGGGCAGGCGGTCGCCGCCGGGCTTCTCGTTCCGCTGGAGGAGGACTGCTTCCTGGTCCGCAGCCCTGCACTGCTCGCGCTGGTCGCGGACGGCGTACGCGCCGGCCTGCCGCCGACCGCGATGCTCGACGTGATCGCAGGTCTCACCCGGGGGATTGGCGCGCTCGCGGACGAGCTCGCCGGGCACATTGTCGAGCAGATCGCGCCACCGCTGACCGCGACCGCAGACGCCGGCCAGCTGCAGAGCCTGCTGCAGCGGTGGCGGGTGCTGCTGCTGCAAGGCACCGCCAGCATCCTGGCCGACCGGCTGGGCGCGGCCCTGCTGGCGAAGGCGGAGGGGCAGGCCGGCGAGCAACTGCGCGCCGCCATCGGCCGCATCCGCGTCGGCGCCACCACCGATACCGCCGGCACTATCCGCCGTCACCCCACCTAGCAGCGGCGCGGGACGTGGCGGGTCAGGTGTGTCAGAGGCGCCGAGACCATCACCACTGACAAGCCATAGACGGTCACCAGCAAGCCAGCGTCTCCGCCGCAGGTTCAGTGCAAATCCCCTTGTCGCTGCTGCTTTCAGTACTAGGGCCTGTCCCGTAGATCTTCACAGGCGGCCGCTGGGCGCCTGGGCAGCTGCTGGTTCCGGGCCCGCAGGCGCATGCCGTTTCGCCGGGCTGGTGCCCAGCCCCATGTCAGGGGCTGATGGGGCGGGCGGGGTCCCGGTGACCCGTTCGCGGTCCTACGGCCCCGGCCCAGGCCCGGCCCTGGCCCGGCCCAGGAAAAGTGGAAAATCGGGCTTACGTGGATGATCAGGTACCCGCCAGGGGCCCGGATTTTCCGTATAGGCCGGATCTTCCGCGTTAACCGGCGCGGGAGCGCAGGGCGCTGGGACGTCAGCGGCGGCAGGAGCCTGACGGGACAAGACGGGCCGGAGTGACACCTACCCGGGCCGGGCCGGCACCGGCATCACCCGCATCTGAGCCGGGCTTCAACCGCCCACCCCAAGATCTACGGGACAGACCTTAGCGGCTACTTCGTGAACGCTATGCAGCTACACGGCAACGCCGCAGACGTCCTGGTCAGGCGCGGCATAGACAGGGACGGCCTCTGATCGTGGATCGCCCGCTGCCAGACTGATTCATACTGGTCACGTCGCATCGCCTGGGCGGCAACCAGACGATTCCGCAGATGGCATTACGCTAGGTGATAAGGCCGGTCAGCGTGAACGCACGCTGAGCCTATCTGCACGTCAGTGCGGGCGGCCGCCTTGCCGCTGGCGCCGTGACGGATGACCGACAGGCCAGAAGGTGCGACGACAGCGAGAGGTGGGGGCCATCCTGGATGGCACGTATCGGCAGGTCCCGGCGGTTTGCCCGTCTTGGCCTGACTTGGAGGACCATCATGACCGCAGCGGCTTGGCACGACGGGCTACGCCGGAGATTATCCGAACTGGCACCGAGCTCAGGTCTGTGCCGCTGGTTCCCGGTATCCGGCTGCATCAAGCCAGTGATCCGATCAGCTTGTGGCAGCGCACAGAGCTGACGTCAGGGCGGACGGGCCTGGATCCGCCGTTCTGGGCGTTCGCGTGGGCTGGCGGGCTGGCACTGGCCCGCTATCTTCTGGACCATCCGGAGACTGTCCGAGGCCGGCACGCGATCGACATTGCCTCCGGCTCGGGGCTGGTGGCCATTGCGGCGGCCAAGGCCGGGGCAGCGGCCGTGACCGCATATGACATCGACCCGGCCGCTGCCGTGGCTATCCGCATGAACGCTGCCGCCAACAGCGTAACGGTCCTGGCCGTCTGCGCTGACGTCCTGGACCAGGATAATCTCCCAGCCTCCGGCACTGATCTGGTGCTGGTTGCCGACGCTTTCTACGAACGGGATCTGGCCGGTAAGGTGATGCGGTTCGCCGAACGAGGCCACGCCCGCGGAGCCGCTGTCTTGGTTGGCGACTTCGGCCGAGACTATCTGCCACGCGACCGGCTGACGCCGCTGGCCAGCTACGACGTTCCCGGCCAGCGCATGCTAGAAGGCAGCGACATCAAGCGGACGACCATCTGGGCACTCCCCGGACGACCGGTAACAGCTGCGAGCCCGGAACCGGAAGATCTGGAGCAACCTTCATAGCCTCGCAATAACCCTCGATAACCCAAATAGTCGGCAGGGAGGATCTCTCTAGTAGCTTGATGTCAGGCACCAGCGCGGAAACACCGACACTTCCAAGGTCTCACTGAGCGGCGCGAGAATGCCGATGGGCAGGATAACGCGCTGCATGGTTATGCAATAACTGTGAGGAGCCTGGTCCGGGATTGCCGGTCTTAGCCTGGCGCAGCTGGGGTAGGCAGCAGTGTATGACGCGTTGGCGGCCGGCATCGGCGCGGCGGCGTGAGCCGGCGGGCACGGCGGTACGCACGGTGGATGGCTTTCCCGTGGTGTTCCAGTACGGGCAGCCGATCCCGTCGTTCGACGTGCGGGCTGACGTCCCCGGCGAACGGGACTATCTCGATCTTGACGGGCGGTGGCGGTTCGCGTTTGACCCGGATGAGGCCGGAACGAGTGAGGGCTGGATGCTAGCGGGTTTCGACGACGGCCGCTGGCAGGTTGTCGAGGTTCCGCTGCCGTGGGATCTGTACGACGCAGCCGGGTTTGGCAGCTACGACGGCAGCCGCTACGGCACGGGCACGGCGTTTCGTGACGGCTACGCCTGGTACCGCGCCGGGTTCCGCGCGCCCGGCATGTGGTCTGGCCGGTTCGTCAAGATCTGTTTCCTGGGGGTGAACTACGCCGCGTCCGTCTACCTCAATGGCACGCTTGTGGCCGAGCACGAGGGCGGGCACACCCCTTTCGCGATGGACGCCAGTGCAGTCATCCGGCCCGGCGCCAGGAACCTGCTCGCGGTGCGGGTGTACCGCAGGCCGTGGTATCGCCCGGGGGTGACGGGGCCCGAAGCGATCAGCTGCCGCACCGAACTGCCGCACAAGCCGGTTGACTACTGGCCCTACGCCGGCATCACCCGCGGGGTGTTCCTCGAGGCCACCGCACAGGTCACGGTGAGCAAGCTGATCACAAGTGCCCGCCACGGGCGGCTAGCAGTAGCAGCCGTCGTGTTCAACCATGGCGACGGACCGGCCCGCCGCCGCCTGATCCTTGATCCGGGCGCCGGCACCGGCGGCACGCCGGTCAGCCGGGATGTGGCCCTGGCGTCCGGTGAGGCACGCGTGGTCAGCGCCGAACTGCCGATCCCCGGCGCCCGGCCATGGTCATCGGCAGATCCCCGGCTGTACCGGCTGACAGCACGCCTTCAAGCTGACGGCAGCGTGGCAGGCGGCGCGGAGGAGAACGGCCGCGCGCCCGACGACCTGGCCGTCCGGTACGGGATGCGCGCCGTGGAGGTGACCGGCGGGCGGCTATGCCTCAATGGCGAACCGGTGTTCCTCAAGGGCCTGAACTGGCACGAGGAAACCCCCGCGCGAGGGCGCACGATGCGCCGCCAGGACTACGACCAGATCCTGGACATCGCCGCTGACCTGGGCGTGAATTTCCTGCGCAGCTGCGGTTACACCCGCCACCCGGACTTCTACCGCGCCGCCGACGAACGCGGCATGCTGGTCTGCGACGAGACCGACAACTTTTGGGTGGACTCCCGCCAGCAGCGCATCCAGGGCCGTTACGGCCTGTCCGCCGCGCTTGTCGCCGCAATGGTGTGGAACCAGGTCAACCACCCCTGCGTCGTGCTGTGGTCGCTTCACAACGAGTCCGAGACCACCGACCGCGCCGTCTACCGCGCGTGGATATCGCAGCTGCGCGCCGCGGCGACCAGTATCGATCCACAGCGGCGTCCAGTCACGTGGGCTTCATCGACCAGCTGGGACCCCGCCTTCGACTTGGCCGACGTTATCGGCTTCAACGAGTACTTCGGCTACTTCTATGGCCACGACGCCGACTTGGGCCGCACCCTCGATGCCGTCCACCGGCAGTACCCACGCTCACCCGTACTCATTACCGAGAACGGCAGCTACGCTGACCTCGGACGGCACGGCAGCCCTGCCGAGACCGGTACCGAGGAATGGCAGGCCGATAAGCTCCGCCAGCACTGGCAGCAAGTGACCGCACGGGCAGACCGCGTGGCCGGATACACCTATTGGCTGCTCAAGGACTACAAGCAGCGCATGAACTACAACCACGACCTCAACGGCATCTCCGCCATGGGCCTGCTCACCTTCGACGGCCGCCGCCGCACCGCCTACGTCGCCTTCCGCGACTGCCAGAACCCGTCCGGCCAGAAGTAACAGGGCCTACGCGCATCCGCACGAATACTTCTGCATGGCGGCTGGATGTCTCCCGAAGGGCACACCGAAGACTGACTCGCCCACGCTGAACGCGACAGAAGCGGTAATTCAGTCGATCTCGGGTCATGGCTCAGCTACGGTCACTGGGACTGGCCGAGCTGGCGGTAAGGGCCAGAGACCGGTTGGCCCGCGAGGGTACAAGAAGCGTCAGGAAGTAGACCCGGCCTGGCCGCCAGTCCAAGTCCGCTCGCGGAGCGAGGAAGGACATCGCGTTTCCGCGGAAGCGCCTTGTGAAAGCCTGCACAATACGCTTCCGCGGAAACGCCATCGATGAGGAAGCCATCATCGGCCCTGGCCGTCAAGAACGCCAGCAGCCGCAAGCGGCACGATCACTGCGTGATCTCCGGCGCGTCCCGGCACAGGTCATCGGACGGCGGCGCGAGATCTGGAATGCTCGGGTACTGATGTCTTCGGACCAGGATGCCAGCAACCGCCGCGACGACGTGCCGCAGGTGAACCGCCTGCTCACTCTGTCCGACGGCGTGATCGCCATCGCCCTGACGCTGCTGGTCTTGCAGCTCCACGTGCCCGCTGTGGACCAGGTCCGCGACCCGGACTCGGCGGCCGACCTGGCGGCCCAGCTCAGTACGGGCTCGGCTCAGCTGGTCAGTTACGGGATCTCGTTCTACGTCATCGCCCAGTTCTGGCTGGTGCACCGCCAGGTATACCGTCTGGTCGGTGACCAGGAGGAAGGCATGGAGTGGTGGAACTTCGCGTTCCTGCTCACCATCACGATCATGCCGTTCACCAGCACCCTGCTCGGCGCCTTCGTCGGTAACCCGCTCGCGGTCGACATCTTCGCCGCCAACCTGCTGCTCGCCAGCCTGGCCACCCAGGCCATGACCGTCGTCGGGCGCCGTAAGGGCCTGGTGGCCTCCGGCGCCCAGGAGCGAGCCGGCCAGAATGACGCGTGGGTGGTACCGGTCGTGATGGCCGTGTCCATCGGGCTGTCGTGGTGGAGCACCCAAGCTGCCATGTACTGCTGGATACTGATTGCCGTGGCACCCGCGATCATCAACCGGTGGTCAGCCCGTCATGCTCGCGGTTGACAGCCGGAACATCCGCAGCGCAGCAGGGTCAGCCGCTGGCGTACCGTCTCGGCGGCCTGCGCGGTCATTCCAGTCGCATGAGCGTGCCTGAGCGGATACGGTCTTCTTTGCACTTTAAGCAGCAGATTTGCAGGGCTCTGGTCATGCCTGGTCATCCTCGCGGATCCAGCGCGGGCGGCGGAATAGCCGACCGAGGACGTCGTGGAGGCTGTGTCCCGAGTCCGCCAGCGCATCGACATGATAGACCGGGCTTCCCTGCGGTGGCGGCAACTCGGCTGCCTGCGTGTCGTCGAGGCTGCACCTGATGTACCCGCGCGTGATCTGCTGCACATAATCAGCGTCGATGAAGCGGAGGCCAGCTTTCGTAGCGATCACGATTCCGTCGAAGACATCGAGTTCCGGCACTTGCAGCACGTGCTCAAGAGTGCCGATCTGCGTACCCTCGCTGCTCAGCACCGGCGTTCCACGGGCCGCCGCCTCATACGAGATCGGCGTGTCGTCGGTCATGCCAGCATCCCGTCTCCCCGCTGGGCAGCGCGGTCATCTTGGGACCGCCGGACCTGAAGAACATACCACCGGCGGGGGCGAGGCTCGCCGCACGGCACCGTGCTCCCACGACGGGGAGCTGCGGAATCCGCTGTACCGCGCAGCGAGTTCCCGGCGCGCCGGACGGGTGGTGCGGCAGCGGGAGATTATCAGTATGGTTCGGACCATGGTCCGGAGCAGGCGGATCCCGGCGGATGCAGATCCGCTCGATGCCCGGCGAACTGGGTTGGCGCCGGCCCGCTTCCGGCGCCCGGCTGGCCCCGGACACCGCTGGGTGCGCCACCTGCTGGCGGCGGCGGTGTGGATCATCGGCTGCATGGCGCTGTTTGCCTTCTACCTGCGGATCTCGCTCACCGCGGCCGTGACTTCGGACGGGGCGAACAATGCGCTGCAAGCGTGGGACATGCTGCACGGTCATCTCCTGCTGCACGGGTGGATCATCGGCGACGCGACGTATTACACCCTTGACCTGCCGGTGCTCGCCGTTACTGAGATCTTTTTCGGGCTGTGCGACCTGACCAGCCACGTTGCCTCCGCGCTCACGTACCTGATCGTCACGGTCAGTGCCGTGGCCGTGGCCCTGGGCGGGAGCCGGGGCCTGGCCAGGGTGGCCCGCTGCGGTGTCGTGGTCGCCGTGATGACCGCCATGTTCCACGTCGAGTCGGACGTGCCGTACCTGCTGGGGGCGCCTGATCACACCGGGACCTCGGCGTTCTTCCTGGTCTCCTTCCTGCTGATCGACCGGGCTCCCGCCCGGCGTTTCACGCCACTGCTGCTTTGCGCGATCCTGTGCGCCGGCCGGATCGGCGATGCCACCATCCGCTACGTCGCCGTGCCGGCAATCGTCTTGGTGTGCAGCTACCGCGCAGTGACCGCATGGAAGATCCGCACGGGTGATGCCGCGTGCGCCCTGGCCGCCGTCGCGTCCGTACCGCTGGCCTCCGTGGTCCGCGCGTTGATGCGGCATTTCGGCGCATACCAGATGGTCGCCCCCAAGACGGCGATCTCGCCTCCCTGGCAATGGCCGCATAACGCAGTACTCGCCTGGCACGCCGTAGGCGTCCTGTTCGGGGCGGACGCCGGCTCGAGCTCCTCCTCGCTGGCGCGCGGCACGGGATACGTCCTCGGGCTTGCCTGCTTGCTGGCCGCGGCGGCCGGCTTCGCGCGGGTAGTGGTGACCTGGCGTACCGCGAGCCGGGCCGAGCAACTGCTGTGCGCCGCGATCGTCATCCTCATCTCCTCGTACGTGATCTCGACCGTGCCGGTGTCCGGCAACCCGTACGAGATTGCCGCCGTACTGCCCTGCGGCGCGGTACTCGCGGCTCGCGCCTTCGTGCCCGGACACATCGGCGGCACCCTGCGGGACGCCATGGCGGCCGGCCTGGTCGCCATCGGTGCGCTGCTGCCGTTGACGGCCGCGGCCGTCCAGCCCGCGGCTGCGGTGCCTGTGACGTCCCTCAGCGCGTGGCTCAAGGCGCACGGACTCACGTACGGCCTCGCCGGCTACTGGGACAGCTCGGTTATCACCCTGCAGTCGGGCAACCAGGTGCAGGTCCGCGCGGTCACCATGTATGGCAGCCAGGTCTTCCGGTATGACTGGGAGACGAATACCTCGTGGTTCGACGCGTCCCGGCACGACGCAACATTCGTGATCACCGACCTCGCCGGCAGCGGCCTGAGCCCGTCAGCCGAGTCATCCTTCGGCAAACCGGTGACGATCGGCCACGTGGCGCAGTGGACGATCTTGATCTACCACAAGAACCTGCTCGAACAGGTCGCCATAGCCGCGACAGGCCCGCAATGGTTAGTGCGACCCCGGCGACAGCCGGGCCGCCGCCATGCCCTCCCTGCGTGTCTCCGACTGGCTCGCACCATGGGATTTGCTAACAG
Source organism: uncultured Actinomycetota bacterium (assembly GCA_963844625.1). Classification (GTDB taxonomy): domain Bacteria; phylum Actinomycetota; class Actinomycetes; order Streptosporangiales; family Streptosporangiaceae; genus Palsa-504. The sequence goes on from CAWJPF010000016.1 coordinate 79,968, forward strand.
TCCGGCTGCATAGTTACGGTCGGCATGACCTGCGAGGTAATTGCGGGCGTGGTCAGCGGCGCCCATGGTGGTAGAGGTACCTAGCCATCAGGGCGAACTTTGGAGGATCATGCCTGCCTATGCTGTTGCTCATATGCGCCATGTCACCATGGGGCCGGCGGTCGTGGAATACCTGCGACGGATCGATGCCACGCTGGCGCCGTTCGGCGGCCGGTTCATCGTGCACGGCGGCGAGGTCGAGGTGCTGGAAGGCAGCTGGCCGGGCCACCTGATCGTCATCGAGTTCCCCGACCGCGGCCGGGCCTGCGCCTGGTACAACTCAGACGCTTACCAGGAGATCGTGGCCCTGCGCACGGACAACTCCGAAAGCGACGTCATCGTGGCCGATGGGGTCGGCAGCCGGCACTTGGCCACCGATGTACTCACCGCAAGCAGGTAAGCGGGATCTGGCCCGCACGGGTAGCCGCAATTCGCGTGCACAATGGGAGTGACCCGTGCATGCGCCGGGCCATTCCGCCATTCATTACAGAACACCTAGATAATCAGAACGGACGTGGTTTCAGCCCCGCTCACCTACCCGGCCGCAGTGGCTCACGCAGTCGGACCCAGGCGGCGAAGTCCTCTACCGCGTCGACGACCCGCTCGAAGCGGATGGAGTGAAACCGGTCGAAACCATGCTGCGCCCCGGGCAGTTCCGCGTAGACGACTGGACTGGCGGAGCCACCGCGCATCCGCTCGGCGAACAGCCGGGCCGTTTCCACGGGAATCAGCGAGTCCCGGTCGCCGTGCGCGATGAACAACGGCGGCGCGCCCACGCCCGGGTAGGCCAGCGGCGAGAACGGCTCCGTTTCCTGGCTGCCAGGTTGACCGTAGTATCCGTGCAGGCAGATCGCGGCGCTCACCGAGGTGTCGGCGTGCTCAAAGCCGGGCTGATAACGAGGATCGTTGCTGGTGAGCGCGGCGAGGGCGGCGAGCTGGCCGCCGGATGAGCTGCCCGCCACGAACACCACCGACGGGTCGGCGCCGTAGTCGCGGGCATGCTCCCGCGCCCAGGCGATCACCTTCTTGACATCAATCAGATGATCAGGGAATGTCACGGCAGGGCGCAGCCGGTAGTTCGCGCTGATGCACACCCAGCCCTGGCTGGCGAGCCGGTACAGAAGCGGAAGCGACTCGCGGTTCTTCCTTCCCGTGAAGAGCGCTCCGCCGTGCAGGTGGATCAGCACGGGTTTCTTCGCCGTTCCAGGACGCCCGTGGTAGACATCGAGCTGGTTCTTGCGGCCCGCGTCGCCGTAGCTGACGTTGGCTATCCGCGTGACGTCCGGGCGCCGCATCAAGAACGGGGCGAGCAGGACCCGGCCGGACATGATCCTGCGCCGGGCCTTGGCATCACCGACGCTCCCGCGCCAGCCAGCGCCGAGACCGAGAGTCAAGGCCCGTTCCAGCGCTGGGCCGGTCAGCAGCGCACGCCGGACGACGAGCAGCAGCCCGGCCATGGCGAGGACCGCCGCCGCGACGGCGGCGACTCCGACCGGCGAGCCGAGGCCGGTCTGGTCCAGGGCCAGCAACGTGGAGACGACGAGCCAGGCGGCGGCTATGAACGGCAGCTCGTTGAGCGCGAAGCCAGCGACGAAGCTCAGCGCCCCCACGATGAATGGCCGGCGCGGCGGCGCCAGAGCGCCGAGCACACCGCAGGCGACGAGCGACGTGGTTACCAGGTATCCGATCGGCATGCGACAATCCTTGCGGCAGGCCCGGCCCGCGGCATCGGTCATCCGGTCAGACAAGCGTCAGCCTTCTGGCTGCGCAGCATCGGTCGTTAGGTGCCAAGGTCAGAGGCGATACTGCATCGGCCGCCGGCGATTATGCGCGCCGGATAACGGGAGACGCCCGGCGGATGAGTTGCCAGCCTCCGTGAAGCGCGCAGACGCGAGATACTGGCTCCATGGTTGACGACACTGCACGGGACCGGGCCATCTACCACGCGCTGAAGGCGGCCGACGAAGTCGCCGCAGCCCTGCAGACCCATCTCATCGAGGAACACGGGGCTGATCCTGAGCGCGCCGCTCCGCAGAGCCCCTCCACCAACTCCCTCAAGCTGCTGCGGCAGGCTCGCGAGCGCCTGGGCCTAGGACTGCGAGCCGTCCAAGCCAACCATATCGCGGAGTCCGATGAGATCTCCCTGCGCAACCGATAACCCCGGCACCGCACAAGTTTGCGGCATGAGCGGATGGGGTGGCGGGCTCAGGTCTGGAACGCTCGAGAAGGCTTGACCAAATTGCACCCGCGATCTGCCGCTGCTCAAAAGAGTTCCGGCAATTAGCGCCGACGGCTGCGCGGCTAGCGCGCTTTCCGGGTTTTGACAATCCTGCGTTTGCGCAAAGACTCGAGCCATTCCGGCCCACTCAGCAGTCGCGTGGTCTTGGCCGACTTGACCTCGCCCGCGGCGGCAACTGCCATCGCGACGCTGGCAGCGGTCATATCATCGGGTGCCTCATACACGACGAGCAAGTCATACTCGCCAAACGGAAAGCCAGCCACCACGACCTTGGCTCCCAGGTCCTCCAGTGTCGGCCTGATCGCTTCCACGGGGTCTTGCGGCTCCTTAAGCTGAGCCGCCATCGACTTGGCGGTATAGGAGGCTTGGTACATGTACAGCGTCATCGAGATTCCCCTCAGGTGGCAACAGGCGAAGGGATCACCTGCCAGTCACCGTGACGCCTGCCGGCTTATGCCGACGTGGGCGAGGCAACTGGCCGGAGACCACTGCGGTGTAAATCGTAGACCCGGCCCGGACAGGCGCACCAGCCTCGGCCAGAACCGCCGGAGCGGAGTGACCGGGCGCGGATTGTGCGCGCGTAGAGTCGGTACCGGTCGGCTGGATGCCCGAATGGCCAGGAGGACGGTGAGGGCGCGTGAGCTTCAACCACCTTCTCGTTGATCAGCCCCAAGCCGAGATCGCCCGATCAGCGGTGATCCTCGGTGAGGTCCACGTCGGTGCCGGCGCGATCCTGGCACAGGGCCTAGTGGTGCGCTCGCATGGCGGAGCGGTGAGCATCGGCAACCACTCGGCCATCCTGGAGAACGGGGTGGTGATCGGCACCCCCGCCCATCCGGTCCGGGTGGGGCAGCGCACCGTCTTCGGCCACCGCGCCGCCATCGTCGGGGCGACGGTCGGCGACTTGTGCGAGATCGGCAACGGCGCGATCCTCATGTCAGGCTCGCGCCTCGGCAGCGGGTGCATTCTGGGCGAGGGCACGCTGGTCCCGCCGGGCACCGTCATCCCGCCTGGTTCTGTCCTGGTCGGGCGCCCGCCCCATGTCATCCGGTCGGCCACGGACGCCGACCGTGAGCGGCTGGCGGTGCTACGTCAGCATCAGACCAACCTGACCGACTACCCGGGCACGATCGTGTCCGGGCCGCTGCGAGCCGGAGAACGCATGGGAACCCTGTACGCCTACCGCGACAAGACCCCGTCGATCGGCGCCGGCGCGGTGCTATTCGACTCGGCGGAGATCACCGGCGACGTGGCCATCGGCGAGGACTCACTCATCGGCGCCGGCGTGAAGATCATCGGGGACTCACATGGCCCGGTCAGGGTCGGCTCCCGGGTGCAGATCCTAGAGAACACGGTGCTGCATCTGCTGCCCGATAACGAACTGATCATCGACGACGACGCGGTGATCGGCCCCGGCGCGATGATCCACGGCTGCCGCATCGGCCGCGGCAGCATCGTCGAACCCGGCGCGATCGTGTGCGACGGCAGCGTGGTCGGGGCCGAGTCGGTGGTCCGCGCCGGTGCCTGCGTCAAGCAGCGCGACCGTTTCGGCGACCGGTCCATCCTGGATGGCTTCCCCGCCAGGTTGGCCAGCACCCTGACCGGCCCGCCGCCGATGCCAGGCTGGGCCTTGCCCTGGGACGCGGTAGCAACTCTCCGCAGAGTGCAACGATGATCGCACCGGCCGCGAGGAGGCAATGGTCCACGGGCATCGGCGGCGGCCTGATCAAGGCAAGCCAAGCCAAGCCCCGATGTTGCCACTGATGTCCACGGAGACGTCGCTGCCGTCGGCGACCAGCGCGTTGCGGTCCGTGGCGTTCTGCACCAGCCAGGTGACGTCGACCGGGTCGGCGTCGTCGCCGATCTCGATCTCGTCATGGATATTGCGAACGCTGGTCAGCCCGGCGACCACCAGTGCGGTCCGCGTCGCGCTGACTGCAGTACTTCAACACGGGGTTGATCACGGCGCAAATGTCCGCGAGCACAAGGATCTGGCGCTTGGCTGGGCGGTCAGGACAACGGCAGATCCCCACCGCACAATGTCCACGGTAGGACTTGATACCAGGGAACATAGACGACGGGTTTCATCACCGTGACGATGGAGGTGTGCTCGGCGTCAGCGCGACGAGGGTTTTCGGGCTAGGAGGCAAAGTGAGGCTGCTGATGATCGCCGCCCCTGGCGGCGGCGAGGGAACGCAGGGCGAGCGACTGGCCGCAAAGTTCAGCGTCCAGCACGTCTCCTCCGGGGAGGTAATGCGCGCGGAGGCCCGGGTCGGCGCTCCGGTCGGCCGTGAGCTAGCCGCCAACCAGGAGTGTCACGCTCACCCTCCTCGGGATTCCCTTTAAGGATGGCGTGATGAGCGACGACCGTGACCACACCATCGCCACCGCCAGGGTGACAAGTGAGGAAACGCCGTACGGTGTCCGCATCAACACGGGGGGCCATGCGCTGCGCGGCGATGAACCGGTCGACCACGGCGGTGCCGATACCGGTCCGACTCCGTTCGGCCTGCTGCTGTCCGGGCTCGGTGCCTGCACCGCGATTACGCTGCGAATGTATGCCGAACATCAGAACTGGCCGCTGGCAGGCGTAGATGTCGAGCTGACCTACGTCGTCAAAGACCGCAACACCAGGTGGATCGACCGGCTGATCACTCTGCACGGCGTCGACGAAGACCAGCGCGCGAAGCTGGCCGAGATCGCGGAGAAGACCCCGGTCACCAGGGCGGTCCGGGCGGGAACCGAGATCCGGACCACCACCGGGCCGGCCTGACCGGTGGCGACGTACGCGACGGAGCGGCCAGAGCAGGGGGTGTACTGATCCCATGACCGAGCGGATCGTTGTCATCGGGGCGGACGCGGCCGGGATGAGCGCAGCCTCGCAGGCCAAGCGAATCGCGGGCGACGCGGTCGAGATCGTCGCGTTCGAGCGCGGAGCCTACAGCTCCTACTCTGCCTGCGGCATCCCGTACTGGGTAGCCGGCGATGTCGACGGACCGGAGGGTCTGGTCGCCCGTTCGCCAGACGCGCACCGGCGCAACGGCATCGACCTTCGGATGCGAACCGAGGTAGAGAAGATCGACCTCGCGGCCGGACGGGTGCTCGCTCATGACCTTGCCGCCGGGCGGTCGTTCTGGGAAGGCTTCGACTCTCTCGTCATCGCGACCGGCGCGGTCCCGGTGCGACCGCCGCTGCCCGGCGTAGACGCCGACGGCGTGTTCGGCGTGCAGACTCTCGACGACGGCACCGCGCTCCTGGCGGATCTCGATCGCGCGCGGCCGCGGCGGGCCGTGGTGGTCGGCGGAGGCTACATCGGCGTGGAGATGGCCGAGGCACTGGTGCGGCGCGGGGTCGCCGTCACCGTCGTCGATCACGCCGCGCAGCCGATGACCACGCTCGACCCGGACATGGGGGCGGCGGTACACCGGGCTATGGAAGATATCGGCATCGACGTGCGCACCGACACCGCCGTCATCGGATTCGAGACCGGCAACAACCACAGGATCCGCTCGGTGCTGACCGCCGACGGCTCAATCCCGGCCAACATCGTCGTCCTCGGCCTCGGGGTACGGCCGAACACCGCGCTCGCACAAGATGCCGGCCTGGCGCTGGGCGATCACGGCGGCCTGCGCACGAACATGCAGATGCAGGTTCTCGGCCACGACCATATCTGGGCGGCCGGCGACTGCGTGGAGGTCCTCAACCTGGTCTCTGGTCAGTACCAGCATGTGGCGCTCGGCACCCACGCCAACAAGCAAGGCCGGGTCATCGGGCACAACGTGGCCGGCTCCTACGCCACATTTCCCGGGGTGGTCGGCACGGCGGTGAGCAAGGTGTGCCATCTGGAGATCGCCCGGACCGGGCTGCGCGAGCGCGACGCCACCCGCACCGGGTTCGAATACGTGACCGTAACCGTGCGGTCCACTACCAAGGCCGGCTACTTCCCGGGTACCCACCGGATGAACGTCAAGATGATCGCCGAACGCTGCACCGGACGTCTGCTGGGAGTGCAGATCGTCGGCCAGGAGGGATCGGCCAAGCGGATCGACACAGCTGCGACGGCACTATGGAACCGGATGACGGTCGAAGAGATGACCGCCCTGGACCTCGCCTACGCTCCGCCGTTCGCGCCGGTGTGGGATCCGATTCTCGTGGCGGCACGGCAGGCCGCCGGGGCAGTGCGCAAGCTCGGCGCCGGCCGACGATGACGCGGCTTTCAAACGCGCGGTGAACCAGGCGCCTGGACCGGGGCCGGGCCTGAAACCGGATGTACGGTGTGCTCTGCCTGCTCGCCCTGACCGGCAGCGCGGGGGAGCGTCGAGGACACCAGCCTTTCGGACGTGACGGCCCTGGCCCTCGTCTCGCCGACCGCGCACGCTGGGTCAGCCCGGGCCGGCGTCGATCACGGCCCGGACCTCCGCCTCGGTAGGCTGCAGACCGAAGAAAGTGACCGCCCAAGTCAGGCCCGCCTGCTCCCACGGCCCCAGGTCGGTGTCCGGGGGAAGCTCCGTGATCAGGTCAAACAGGCCGTCCGGGCGCGCTTCTCGGATCTCGGCGGCCAGCTCGGCCAGCGCCTCGGGGCCGGGCAGGCCGATGGGGAACAGGCCGTCCCAGCGCAGCGCCCGGCGCACCGGCCGCCGGTTCGGCCACTGACCCGCTACCCACACCGGAGGCCTCGGCCGCTGCACCGGGACCGGCTCGAACTCACCAGCCCAGTACCTGGCCAGGGCGTCCAGGCCGTGATCGAGCAAGCGGGCACGCTCGCGCGGGTCGGTCACCTCCCCGAACGGCTCCAGCTCGCCGTTCCGCGCACTGCCGAGCCCGGCCCCGAAAATGAGACGGCCGGAGCTGAGCAGGTCCAGCGTGGCCGTCTCCCTGGCTACCTTGTGAACCCGGCGGCGGGAAAGCGGAGTGACCAGCGCGCCGATCCGCACCCGGGACGTTGCGCAGGCCACTGCGGCTAGGGCCACCCACGGGTCGGCTACAGCCCGCACCGGCGCGCGGTAGGCGATGTGATCCCAGACGAAGAAGCCGTCCCAGCCCCGCTCCTCGGCCCGCGCAGCCAGGCGGGCCGCCACTCGCGGGTCGGCCAGCTCACCGAACAGCCCGACATCGATCGCGCGTTTCATGACGGCGATCTTAACCGCTCACCGGAAACCTGAGGCCGGCCGTGCCCGGGCCGGGCAGCGCTCACCTGGCAGGACGGGCAATGCGGTATGCGATCCGGTCGCTCGATACTGTAGGTACCCGAGGACCAGATGGTCCGCTCTGCAGATGCGGTCGTTAGCGTCGGTGGTCTATGTTGATGGCTGCTTCGCCGGGTTTGCTCGCCTTGCTAATCCGGCGGCGTGCCGTCCTCGCCGCCCCGGCTCGCTACTCTTTGCTCGTGAAACCCGCCAGCGCGCATGGCCGGCCGGGGAGATGGACTCGCGGTCTGCTGTACTGCGGTCTGGCTGCCGGGCCGGTCTTCGTCACGACATTCCTCATCGAGGGTGCCACTCGGGACCAGTACCGGCCTTCGCGCCATCCGGTCAGCTCGCTGGCGCTCGGGCCGCACGGCCGGGTCCAGGCCGCGAACTTCGCCGTGACCGGGACGCTGGTCCTCGCCGGCGCCGCCGGCCTGGGGCGCGCCGCTGATCCCGCGCTCAGCAGCCGGGCGGGACCGGCCCTGATCGGCGCAGCCGGTGCCGGCCTCATCGCCGCAGCCGTCTTCGTTACCGACCCGGTGAGCGGCTACCCGCCAGGAACACCCGACGCGCTCACTCAGCCCAGCCGCACCGGCATGATGCATAACCTCGCAGCAATCCCGGTGTTCCTCGGCCTGCCCGCCGCCGCGTTCACCTGCAGCTGGCAGTCCGCCCGGACCGGCCACCGCGGATTCGGCCTGTACTGCGCTGCTACCGCAACGACCATGCTGGCAACCACGGCACTGGCCGGCGCCGGTTTTAATCAATCACCCCGGCTGGTCGATCTCGCCGGATTGTTCCAACGAGCCAGCATCGTGACCGGCTTCGGCTGGCTCGCAGCCCTATCCGCGCAAGCGCTCATCCGCGCGCCTGCCGCCTCAGTCCGCAAACCGTCAACCTGAACCGGCCGCTCCAGCCTTTCACCGCGCACGTAATGCGGAGCGGATGTTCTCCGTACTGGACCTGCCGTGGGTAGGACCCGGGCGGCGCGTCCGGCCGGGCGGCCACCGGCCGGGCAGTCATGCCGAGATGCCCGGCAGTAGCCTTCGCCGTCCAGCCCGCGTCCAGGATCAGCCCCCCTGGCTTCCTGCCGCTCTCGTTGCTCTAGCGACGTGGCGGCATCGTTCCTTTAGGGCCTCCTGCCGCGCCGCCCGGGGCCATGGTGCAGGACGGTGGACGCGGACCGCGCGCAACGTGGCCCGGTGGCATGTCGCGTAACGGAACTTGTCCTCGACGCAGACGATCCTGACCTGCTGGCCCGGTTCCTGGTGCGCGGTCCTGGGTTATGCCGGGCTCGACCGCGTCGACGGCAGCGTCGAGATCGGACCGCCGGAGGCTGGCTTCGGCGGTCCGCAGCCCGCCATCGTCTTGGACCGGACGGACGAACCCAGCAGCGGCAAGCTCCGGCTACATCGACGTCAACGCCACCGGCCGTGACCAGGAGGCGAAGCTGAGGTCTAGCTCAGTACGGGGTGACGCGCCGGGAGTTTCTTTTCCAAGCCGGCTCCGGGCGTGTGCGAGACCCCTTCCGCGCGCCGGACGCGCCTGCCGTCCTGCTGCGGAAGGAGCCGCCACTCATGCCACGTCTCTATGGTCCCGGGCACTTCACCGGGGACCCTTACTCGCACCTGCGGCGGCGCCGATCACGCACCGCAAGGCGTGCACCAAAGTCTCGTAGTTTCATATCGCTTACCCTGTGCGGTACGCAATCGTGCCGGATGGACCGTGCACCACTCGCATGGCGTGTACCCAGCGCAAGCGGCTGTCCTCGAAGCGGAACGGGCCATCCTGTTAGCTAGTGCGGTGACCACCAACGTTCACCGGGTTGGTGATACGCCGGGCGGGGTTAACCCGCTCAATGTGCGGTTAGTGTGCTACCCGCCCAAATCTCTGGCGGCAGTCACCGGGCTGCGTGAAAGGTCGACCAGATCGGGGTCTTCGGCGATCAGGGTCTCCTCGAACGCCGGCCAGCCCCGGGTGCGTACGTAGCCGGCTTCGGTGTCGGTGATGGGAACCAGCCAGGTCATCACTACCGTCACCGTACCGATGTCGCAGATGTCGAACCCGGGAGGCAGGTAACTGGGAGCAGCAGCGTACAAGGCAGTCATCTGGCCGGAGCCGAACAGCGGACCCCGCGGTCCGATGACTTCACCGCGCAGCAGGCCACGGCCCTGGGCAATCAGTTCGGCGGCTACCTGGAGCAGCAGCGCGGCGGCGTTGCCCGGCTGGCCGGCCATTGGCAGGTGCATCAGCAGTTCCTGATGCACGCCCCTGCTGCCGGACTGGGCCAGGTGATGCCGGGAGAGCCCCAGTGTCGCGATCGTCGTGACGCCCGTGTACGGGCGGTTCGCTCCGAACCACACCACTTGAAGCCCCGCGGGAGTGGATTCGTCACCGCCGGCCCCGCCGCTGATCGCCCCCAGGTACGACTCCAGATGCGCGATGAGCTCCGTCACACGGAGATCATCAGGCCGACGGCCGTCTTATCGCAAGCTGGTGCGCTGACCAGCGAACGTCCGCAGGATCCCTAGCGCGCTGACGAACATTGACCGGTTTGATCATGCGGCCTCGGGCTTGGGGCGGCCCCAGCGTTGCTGGCGTTCGCTGCGGATGCGGGCCCGTTCGCAGTGCTGGGCGGCCAGGACGTCAGGATGGCGGGCACTGGCGTTGCGCCAGCGCAGGTAATCCTGGAGTTTGCGGGCCAGCACGGTGTGGCTGGGATGGTCAGAGCCGCCCACGGTAAAGGTGCGCACGGGCCCAAATTGCGCCTCGATCGGGTTGGCCCAGGACGCGTTTGCCGGCGTGAAGCACAGCTCCACGTTCTCCCGCTTGGCCCAGCGCCGGATCGCCGGGGGCTTGTTCGCCGACAGGTTCTCCAAGATCACGAACAGCCGGTACCCGCCCGGGCGGGCGGCCGTCGCCGTCACTGATCAGGCGGGGACGGCCGCCCGCCCACCGACGGTCCAGCGCGGCCAGGCCCTTCTGGTTGAACAGATGGATCACGTCCCGCACCGTGTCCTCATCGGCGGCGACCAGCCGCGCGATCGCCGACACCAGCGTGCCCGACGCGGACGCCATGATGATCATCGCCCGCCGCACCCGGACCGACCCGTGCTTACCCCGCCGTACGATCTGCTGCAGCCGCCGGCCCTCCTCATCAGTCAGCCGCCGCGTCCGCACCGGCTCAGCCATCACATCTCCCCGTACCCGATCTCCTCATCATGAGGTCGAGTGTGCGACAGAACTCGCCATGCCACCGCCGCTACCTCAGCGCGTCACCAGACCCGGCCAACGTTTGTGGTCAGCGCACTAGCCGCGGCTGGGCGGCTCCGTGTCCTGAAGGCAGGCACCAGGGCCCGTTCGGATGATTGTGGCTGTGCTGTCCCAGCCTTCCCCCGGCCGTGGTGAGCTGGGAGACTTGCTGGCGTGCCATTTGTGGCTGATGATCTTGGGGCGTGGCTCGTCGGGCTGCTCGCCGACGCCGGTCGCAAGAAGCTGACCGCGCTGGTACTCGGCAGTGACCAGGACCGGGCGCTGCGGCAGGCGGCCTCCGCGGCCGTCTGGGTCACCGCCGAGGAGACGAGCGCGGCCGGCAGCGAGCAGGCCCAGGAGCTCGCGATGGTGATCAGCCAGGTCTTCGGCGAGCCGGTGCCGGATGCGCCGCCGACTGGCCCGGCGACCCTGCTGGAAGAGCTGCGTGCTGGGATAGCGGCTCAGCTGGCGGTGCTGGACGACGCCGACCTGACGGGGGTGGGGAAATCGTCGGCAGGGGTCCTGGGAGTGCGAGGTGCCGTGCTGGCGGACAGCCTGGCCGGCCACCTCGTGCAGGAGATCAGGTTCCGCGGGTCCCGGGGAGGACCGCTGACGCCGCTGGCCGACCAGCTCAACCATGACCTGACCCACCTGCAGGGACAGCGGCTCGAAGGCATGCTCGCCCAGCTCGCCGGCGAGGTCCGGGACGCGCGGGCCGGGCCGGTCAGGGGCGCGATGGCGGGGCGGCCGGTCGAGGAGGTGACCGATCCCTTCGCGGTGGAGGTGCACCGGCCGATGCAGCTCGAGGAGCCGGCGTTCGGGATGCCGGTGCTGCCGGCGTACGTGCCGCGGGAGCACGACGTGGAGCTCGCGCGGGTGGTGCGGGCGGCGATCGAGGGCAGCAGCGGGATCGCCGTACTCGTCGGCGGGTCCTCGACGGGAAAGACCCGGGCCTGCTGGGAGGCCCTGCAGCTGCTGCGAGAACAGGAGCCCGGGTGGCGGCTGTGGCATCCCATCGACCCGTCCCGGCCCGATGCCGCGCTGCGCGAGCTGGCCGCGGTCGGGCCACGGACCGTCGTGTGGCTCAATGAGGCCCAGTTCTACCTGGACGTAGCCGACGGACTCGGTGAACGAATCGCCGCCGGGTTGCGGGAGCTGCTGCGCGACCCCGCCCGGGCGCCGGTGCTGGTCCTGGCCACACTGTGGCCGCAGTTCTGGGACGGCCTGACGGCCCGCCCGGCCGGCGGCGCCGATCCGCATGCCCAGGCGCGGGAGCTGCTGGCAGGCCGGGATATCACCGTACCTGCCACCTTCACCGCGGCGCAGTTGCGACGGCTGCCCGAGGCGGGGGACGCGCGACTGACACAGGCTGCTGAGGCGGCGCGAGACGGGGAGGTGATTCAGTATCTGGCCGGGGCGCCCGAGTTGCTGGCCCGGTACCGCTACGCGCCGCCTGCGGCGGCGGCGCTGATCCGCGTGGCGATGGATGCCCGGCGGCTGGGCATGGGGATCGGCCTGCCGCAGGTTTTCCTGGAAGCAGCCGCGCCCTGGTACCTGACGGACGCCGAATGGGAGGCCGAGGGCGAGGCCTGGCTGGAGCAGGCCCTGGCCTACACCGCCGTCCCCTGTAAGGGCGTTCGCGGGCCACTCACCCGGATCCGTCCGCACCCGGCCAGATCCGGTGCGACCGGACCCGGCTCCCGGAACGGTGATGCGCAACTGGCGGACGGCCCCCGGTACCGGCTGGCGGATTACCTCGATCAGTACGGGCGGCACCACCGGCAGGGCCAGGTCCCGCCGACGGGATTCTGGTTGGCAGCGGCGTACCATGCCGGACCCAGCGACCAGGTCGCGCTCGGTGCGGCCGCGGCCGCTCGCGGCCTGTACCGATACGCGGCCCAGCTCTACAAGAACGCGGCCGGGAGCGGGAACCTCCGGGCCGTTCTCTATCTCAGCGACCCGCCGCATTACCTCCGCGCCGACGTCCGCCCGATGCGCTGGGCCGTCGCCCACGCCCCGCTCGATGACCCGGCCACCGTGGCCGGGCTGCTGGACAGCCTGCGGGCGGCCGGCGCGGACGAGCCGGTCACCGCACTTCTGCACCGGGATCCCGCCGTCCACGTCGGGCTGGACGAGCCGGCGGCCGTGGCCAGGCTGCTGGACAGCCTGGCGGCGGCCGGCGTGGAAGACCAGGTCAGGACGCTGGCCGAGCGCGCTGCCGGCCGCGTTCCGGTCCGCAGCCCCGGTGCCGTGAGCAGGCTGCTGAACAGCCTGCGGTCGGCAGGGATGCAGGTGCAGGTCATCATCCTGGCCGGCCGGGCCATTGCCGATGCCCCGCTCGATGACCCGAGTGCCGTGAGCAGTCTGGTGAAAAGCCTGCGCGCGATCGGGGACAGGCAGGTCACGGCGCTGCTGCAGCGAGATCCCGCGGCCCACGTCTGGTTGGACGACCCCACCGCCGTGGGCGAGCTGCTGAACAGCCTGCGGGCGGCGGGCGCCGACCAGCAGGCCGCCGCGCTAGCCGGCCGCGCCGCCGCCGAGAGCCCAGTCGACGACACGCTCGGCGTAACCGGTCTGCTGGCGGCCTTGCGGGAGCCAGAAGCGTTCACCGTGCTGGCCGAGCGGGCCATCGCCCAGGTCCCTCGCCACGATCCGGCAGCGGTGGCCGGGCTGCTGGTCAGCCTGCGGGGGGCCGGGGCGCAGGAGCAGATCACCGCGCTGCTGCAGCAGGATCCCGCCGCCCACGCGTCCCTCCACGACCTGCGCGACGTGACCAGGCTGCTTGGCAGCCTGCGGGTGGCCGACGCGGACCAGCAGGCCGCCGCGCTGGCGCAGCGCGCCGCCGCCCACGCCCCGCTCGACCATCCCCGCGCCGTCAGCCGGCTGCTAGACAGCCTGCGGGAGGCGGGGATGCAGGAGCAGATCACCACGCTGCTGCACCGAGATCCGGCCGCCCACGCGTCCGTCGGCAACATTCGCGCCGTGACCTGGCTGCTGGACAGCCTGCGAGCGGCGGGCGCGGAGCAGCAGGCCGCCGCGCTAGCCGGTCGTGCCGCCGCCAGCGCTCCGCTCGACGACCCGGATGCCGTGACCAGGCTCCTAGACGCCCTGCGGGAAGCAGGCGCGGACCAGCAAGCCTCGGCCCTGGCGAGCCGGGCCGCGGCGCACGCCCCCCTCGATAATCCGCACCCGGTGGCCTGGCTGCTGGACAGCCTGCGGGAGGCGGGGATGCAGGAGCAGATCACCACGCTGCTGCACCGGAATCCGGCCGCCCACGCTTCGCTCGAGAACCCGCGAGCCGTGGCCGCGCTGCTGGACAGGTTGCGGCAGGCCGGGGTGGCCGAGCAGGTCACCGCGCTGCTGCACCGGGATCCCGCGGCCCACGCCACCCTGCACCACGCCGACGGCGTGATCAGGCTCATGAACAGCCTGCGGGAGGCCGGTGCGGAGGACCTGGTCACGGCGCTTATCGACCGCTTGCCTGGGGCAGGCATGTTCGAGCTCTTCCGCCAGCAAGAAGGCCGCCGGGATCGGTTCCGGTTCGGCCGGGAGGCTGGCGGCAGCCCGGCCGGTCTATGGGGCTGGGAAGACCTGGGCTAACTGCTCCGATGCTTCGTCCTCCCGCTCTGCTGGGCACGCGAAGATCCAGGCTAATCCGCTCGTTCCCTTCGCAAGAAGCACCGTCATGACGCCGCAATGTAATCAGGCCATTGTGGCTGTAGAATTTGTTTTGGCTTAGCCCTCTTGGCGTGCTCATCATCGATGAGAGGGGGCGAGATTCTGGGCAAGAGCCTGGTCGTGCTGGCGATGCTGGCCGGTCGGACGGTAGTCGATGCCGCAGCTGCTGATGAGTGGGAGACGGCACGGTGCAGGTTCGCCCGGCTCCTGGGCCGTGGGGATGCAAAGCAAACCCTGCTAGCCGAGCAGCGTCTGGAGGAGACACGCGAGAAGCTCATCGGCGCGACCGGGACGGATGCGGGGCTGATCCGCGCGGCCCTAGGGGTAGGTTGGGCGACCCGGCTGATGGACTTCCTGGAGGAGAACCCGGACACCGAGGCTGACCTGCAGACCCTGGTCCAGGAGATCCAGGCGGTGCCGTCGGCCGAGACTCCAGCGGTGCCGCCGGCCGAGACTCCAGCGGTGCCGCCGGCCGAGACTCCAGCGGTACCGCCCGCCGAGACTCCAGCGGTACCGCCCGCCGAGACAATAGCGGTACCGCCCGCCGAGACAATAGCGGCACCGCCGGCCGAGACAGTATCCGCGTCCAGCCACGCGGTCTCCGGCAATGGCGCTGTGCGCACGGATGCAGCCCAGGGGGCTTTGCCCGAGCACCCTGGCGCCCTGGCCGCGCGGAGCGAACTCGCTTACTCGACCGGGCTGGCGGGGGACGCAGCCGGCGCGCGAGACCAGTTCGCCGCGCTGCTCCCCGTAGCCGAGCGCGTCCTGGGCCCCGAGCACCCCGACACCCTGGCTACCCGCGCTAGCCTCGCCTACTGGACCGGGCACGCCGGGGACGCGAGCGCCGCACGAGACCAGTTCGCCGCGCTGCTCCCCGTAGCCGAGCGCGTCCTCGGCCCTGAGCACCCCGACACCCTGACCGACCGCCACAATATCGCTAACTTCGCGGGCTACGCGGGAGATGCGGGCGCCGCGCGAGACCAGTTCGCCGCGCTGCTCCCCGTCAGCGAGCGTGTATTTGGCCCGGACCATCCCGACACCCTGGCCGCCAGGTTCAACCTGGCCTACTGGACCGGGCACGCCGGGGACGCCGGGGCCGCACGAGACCAGTTCGCCGCGCTGCTGCCCGTCCGCGAGCGGGTATCGGGCCTGGATCATCCTGACACCCTAGCCGCGCGGGAGGAGCTCGCCGACTGGACTGGGCGCGCCGGGGACGCGGGCGCCGCGCGAGACCAGTTCGCCGCGCTGCTGCCCGTCCGCGAGCGGGTCCGCGGCCCTGAGCACGCCGAGACCCTTGCCGTCTGGTACCAACTTGCCCATTGGACTGCGCAAGCGAGAGAGGCGGCTACTGCGCAGGACTAATCGGCCCCGCCGCTGGTGAGCCGCGAGCGGATCGCCATACCTGGCCTGTTCCGCTCGATGGCCCCCGGACATGGTCATGAAATCACGGACATAGGCAGGCCCGGTGATCCTCAGCTGGTGGCCCACGTCTGGCTGGTTCGCCTTAGGGCGTCGCCGACGGGGATGACGCGGGCGACGTCAAATGCGAGGGCGAGGGCGAGGGCGAGGGCGATTTCGACGGCTTGGGCGAGCTTGACGGCGAGGGCGATGGCGACGGCCCAGGCGAGCTTGACGGCGAGAGCGAGGCCTGGGACGACGGTGCCAGTGTGGACGACAGTGCGGGTGAGTATGACGACGACGGCGGCGGTTGGACCGAGGACGGGCCTTGGGACGCGGGCTGACTGCCGGGCGCGGACGGCGTCGCCGCGGCGGATGCGCGACCGTTCGCCGAGGCTGGGGCGGCCGCAGGACGGCTCGACGAGGTCAGCCCGGTTGGCTGAGGCACCTGGGCATGTGCGGCGCCGGAGCCAGCGAAGGTGAGCAGCGTCACGCTCACAGCCGCCACCACCCACACCGCGACAGCCGCGGTGGCGATCGCCGCTCCGGGATTGGCCCGGATGCTGGCCCAGCTCAACCGCCTGATCGCCTGCGAGAACATTGCCAACCACGTCGATTCCGCGCGCCTGACTACCAGTCGGCGGTAAGCCACCGCATCCTCGTCCGCGGAGGAGCAGAGGCTCAAGACGTGCTTCCGCAGTTCCGGAGGGAGCGGGGCCAGCGGCAGCAGGCCGGAAAGAGCCGTCGGGCGCAGCGTGCCCTGTCCGTGATTGGCGCAGGTCTGGCACTGCTCGATGTGCCAGACGACCAAGTCGCGCGTCTGCTCGGTCAGCTGTCCATCCCAGTCGGCCAGCAATTCCCCTACCACCGGACAGGCCTCCCGCCCGGCAAGCGCGGTGCGCAAGGCACCGAACGATTTCTCTAGCCGACTACGGGCGCGTGAGGCCAGGGCGTGCGCCCGGCTCCATGACACGCCGAGCACGATGGCAAGATCGTTGTCCGCCAGGTCGTGCCTAAAGCTCAGCTCGATGACCTCACGCTCTCGAGGCTTCAAGTCGGCCAAGATGGAGCGGACCAACGCCCGCAGTTCCGCTTGTCCTAGGTAACCATCGGCATCGGCCAGGTCGTCGGTTGCGTCGGTCGGCTCGCTGACCACGCGGAATTGGATCGTCGCATCGCCCAGCTGGTCGACCATGTGGAACGACATAGTCGCATCGGCCGACTCGCGGATCGGCTCGCTGACCACGCGGAATTGCACCGTCGCGTCGGCCGGCGCACCGACCGGTCTAAATTGCACCGTCGCATCCGTCGGCGCACCGACCGGTCTAAATTGCACCGTCGCATCCGTCGGCGCACCGACCGCGCTGAACTGCACCGTCGCATCGGCCGGGTAGCGCACCTGGTCGGCCGGGGGGCGCACCTCATCGGTCCGCTGGCCCGCACCGGCCCGTTGGTTTGCCGCATCGGCCTCATCGCGGGTAACTGCCCCAGGCCGGATCCGGCGCCGGCATTCGTTGCGGGCCAGCGCGAACAGCCACGGGCGCAGCTTGGAAGGCTCGGGCAGCTCGCTCAGCGAGGCGGCGGCGAGGACGAACGTGTCCTGCAGAGACTCCGCTGCGTCTGCCGAGTCGTGCAGCATCCAATGGCAGTAGCCGTACAGGGCAGGTGCGTACCTGTCGTACGCCATGGCAGTGCCCGCCGGGTCCCCTGCCGTGATTGCCGCGACCACCTGACGGTCGCGCTCGGCGTCTATGGGGGGCCGGTCCTGCGTCAAGCTCGGGGATGAATGGTCGGACAGTTCGGCAGACGGGCCTACGGCTCGGTCAGAAAGCAGCCGCCCGGCTGGATCGGCGGGCGGCCGACGGAAGCCGGCCGGAAGCACCCGCCTGGCCGGATCGGTGGGAGGCCGACGCAAGCTTGCGGGAAGCGCTTTCGCGGCGGCATCGGCAGGTGCCTGACTCTCCCGAGCGGCCAAGGTCCGCTCGACTGTCGGGATCGTCTTAGCTGCCCGATTGCCATCGCCGTAAGCGGCGGCGAGGTTCTTCCGTGAAGTCTGGGTATCGGGGTGATCGGGGCGCAGCACTTGTCGCCGGCCGGCCAAGGCCTGCTCGAGCGGGATCGCGTCGGCGACCCGGCCCGCGGCTCGGTAGGCCTTGGCCAGGTTCTTCCGTGAGGTCTGGGTATCGGGGTGATCGGGCCCCAGCACTCGATCCCGGCCGGCCAAGGCCTGCTCGAACAGCGGCATCGCGTCGGCAACCCGGTCCGCCGCCAGATAGGCGGCGGCAAGGTTGCCTCGGGAGTTCAGAGTGCTGGGATGATCAGGGCCCGGCAGCCGCTCTCGTACGGCCAGGTTCTGCTCGTATAGCTGGATAGCCTCGGCGACTCGACCTGCGTCCTGGTAGGCGGTGGCGAGGTTGTTCTGCAAAGTCAGCGTGTCGGGGTGATCGGGGTCCAGCTGGCGCTGGAGTACGACCAGAGTCTGCTCGAACAGCGGGATCGCGTCGGCGACCCGGCCCGCGGCCAGATAGGCGGCGGCGAGGCTGTTCCGCGAGTTCAAGGTGTCTGGACGGTCAGGACCCAGCAGCCGCTCGAGGTCCGCGGTCAGCGGCTCACCGACCGCGATTGCCTGCGAGGCGCTATCGCCCAGCTCAATCAGATGATAAAGCGCGATGAACCGGAGCCGCAGCAGAAGTTCGGCTAGCTCGTCGTCGGCCTCCCCCGTCACCTCGGCCGTGTGATCCAGCAGCGCCGTCACCTGCTGGGGGATGCCCCTGACGGCCGGACGATCCTGCGACCCCGCAACCGCGATAGCGTGCGCTTCCAGCACAGATGCGGCGACCCAGCACACCGCCCCCAGCCGCCGACGGCGGACCAGCCCGTCACGGACCACCTGCGCCACCAGGCGGTGCATCATGATGGTCTGGCCGTCCGGGCTGAACATCAGCAGCGACCGGTCACTCAGCCACTCCAGCGCCCGGTCCACCAGGTCCGCCGCTACCCGATGCCCGCCACTGGCCAGCACGCCCGCCCGCCCGGCGACGTGCAGTAGCTCGCGGCGGACTCCAGCCGCCGACAGCACCGCCATGATCTCGATTACCCGGGTGCACATGCCCGTCTTGTCGGCCGCCCGGATCGCCGCCAGGGCCAGCAGCACCGCCCGCACTACGCCGGGCGGGTACGGCTGGCCGTCGTCTCCGGTCAGGAGTACCTCGGTCGGGATCGTTTGCAGCCGGTCTAGGTACCTCGCATACCCGTGGCGCTGCCCTCTGATCACCGGCGCAGCCAGCGCTAGCGCCAGCGGCAGATGCCCGAGCACGGCAGCCAACGTAGCCGCCCCCGCCTCATCGTCTAGGCCGGTCCACCCGGTCAGAAACGACAGCGCCTCATCGGCACTGAACATGTCCACCGGGACGGCGGTCGCCAGATCCGCTGTCGGCTGCCGGGTGCTGGTGATCAGAACCTGGGCCGCACCGTCGGCCGGAACAAACGGCCGCAGCGCCTCCGGGTCTGCCACATCATCGAAAACCAGCAGGCAACGGTCCCCGTCGGTCTCCAGCAGGTGCCGCACCGCCTGGCCCGCATCGGCGATATCCCGCCCGGAACCACCATCGGTCAGCCCCGTGGCCTCAGCCACCGCAGCCAGTCCCGCCTGCAGGCTACCGGTCTCCGCGGCGTTGACCCAGGCCACCAGCCGCCAGCCGTCCGCGAGCTTCGCCCGCGCGTATGCGGCCGCCAGTTGCGTAGTGCCGAGGCCCAGCAACCCTGCCGCCGGGTAAATCGCCAGTACCCGGGCCTCAGTCCGGTCCAGCTTTGCCAGCAAGTCGGCGCTGGACCGGAAAGCAGGCGGCTCCGGCGGGATATCACCCACGACGACCTGGTGACTCGCCGCCTCAGGTGGCAGCGGCTCGGCCCTCGACCCAGCACCGCCCGTGTGCTGATGGTGGACCATCGGCACAAGGATGGTGGCATCCTCGTCCGGCTCGGTGTGCGTGTCCTGCCGGACATCGCCATCAACGATCTGGTCCACTACCCCGCTCCCGCGCCAAGGATTCCCAGAGGCCGCTCAGGCAACCGCCGTCGCACTGCGGTCACGCACGTCAACATACCCGCCATTAGGACCGCCTCAGCTTGGCTACCCGCCGCACCCACGCGAGGACCGCCCTCAGATCACCGTCGTCGAGGAAGTACGCGACGACGGTGAACACGATAATCGCGCAGCAGGCCGCGGGCACCGCCAAGGCGACGGCCACCAACTTGTGATGCAGCGGCACCGCCAGGCTGACGGCCACGCCCGCGACGGCGCCCGCCGCGCAGGCGACTAGCCCGGCCAGCGCCGCGTGGCGGGCCCCCTGCACGGCAGCCGGGCCGCAGATCCTCCGGGTGACGAAGACCAGCGGGATGGCCACGACGGTCTGGCCGACGGTGATGCCCAGGGCCAGCGCTGCGGGTACCAGGCGCGGCGGAACCAGTTGGACCAGCACCACATCGACCACGATCGCCACCAGCCAGCTTCCGGCCAGCGCCGCGGCGGCGACCTTGAGCCGCCCGATGACGAACATCACCCGCGACAGGATCGCGATCACCGCGGTACCCACGATGCCAAAAGCGAACAGGACGAAGGCCCCAATCAGCTGTGACACCTGATCCGGCTGCTTAGCCAGCACGTGCGCGGCGGGAACGGCGATCGCCACGATCACGGCCGTACCGAGCCACGACATGAGCAGGACCGCTCGCGTCGACCCGGCACTGGTCCGCTCGAAGTCCGGCCCCTGCCGCGCAGACAGCACGGGGAACGCGCTGACCACGATGGACAGCGCCAGGATCGCGGCTATGGAGTTGAACACCTGCGAGGCGTAGTTGAACAAGACGATCGCGCCCGTATCGCCATGCCCGTTGGCCAGGGCGATGATCACCACGTTGGCCACGTCGATGGCGATGAGCTCGATGACGCCGACCAGCGCCAGGCCGCCCGCCCGGCGCGCTACCCCGGGCGGGAACCGCAACACCGGCCGGAGCCGCAGGTGCAGCCGCCAGGTCGGCGGCAGCGCCACCACCACCAGGGCAGCGATGCCGAGCGTGGTCCCCACCGACAGGACAAGCTCGGCCGGGACGGGGAGCTGGGCCAGCGGACGACCCTTGTTCAAGGGCACGAAGGCCAGGTAGCAGGCAATGAGCACCAGGCTCGAGATGCCCGGAGCGATGGACGGCGCGGCGAACCGGCGGTAGGACTGCAGCAGCCCGCTCAGGACGACCGCGAGCCCGTACAGGAGGGCCTGGGGAGCAAACACCCGCAGCATGTCGCCGGTAACGGCAACCACGTCCGCGTGGACGCAGTGCGCGTTCGGGTTGCTGGGGTTCAGCAGCGAGGCGATCGGCCCGGCGGCCGCCACGATGATCAGGACCAGCGGCACCGTGATGACAACGGTCCAGGTCAGCAGCGCCGAGGTGATCTGGCCGACCCGCGCCTTCTCTGCCGGGTCGCTGACCGCGCGCGCGGCCGAGCGGGCCAGCACCGGGACCATCGCGCTGGCTAGCGCACCACCCAGGACCAGTTGGTACAGGAGATCGGGCACCTGATTCGCGGTGACGTACGCCGTGCCCAGGCAGCTCGCGCCGACGGTTTGCGAGAACACCAGGGTGCGGACCAAGCCCAGAATCCGGGACAGTATCGTGAAGCCGGCGACGACGGCGGCGCCGCGGGCGATGCCCTCGGCCAGCCGCAATGCTGGCTCCGTCGGCTTGGCGAGGTCACTACTTTCGCCTTCCTCGGTCTGCACATGCAACTCCCGATCCCTTTGCATGCGAGGCCTCCGTCCAATCACGCCGCCGACGGCGGGCAGAATCCCGCATTCGGCTGGGGCCGGATCCTACATAGGCAGACGGATCCCGCATCATAGGAGTACGTGGCCGTCAGATAAATACGTGTTGTTCCCCGCCTCTCAGTGTGAGCGTGTAGCGGCTGGCTGGCGTCATTATCATCGTCGCCCGCCTCGCGGTCCACCTCCGCTGGTCACACTGGCGACGCCGCCACCAGGCACGCGCCCGCCGGCACCACTACAGCACCCGTCTCGAAACCCTCACCGCCTGAAACACGCCGGCCGAAAGGCGGTACATCGTGTAACAGAAGCCCCTAAAACCACACGCCACGCTGAGCTGCAGCATGGTCACAGACCGAAAAACAGCAACTGCAATACATGTTTGCCTCACTCTGCCTTCGTGCGATTCGGCTCGATTGCGCCGGGAACCTGCTTGCTCGGCCACGTGGGCTGAGCATAACAATTAAATTCAACCAGCGAATAACGTCTGTAAGCACTACCGGGCGCGCTGAGGATACTTAAGAAATAGTAAAGCCGACGGGCGTTCATGGCAGCCGGGCCGCGCGCCCCGGGACTACTGAGTCGACGTCGATGCTCGGCTGGGACTCAGCGACCGGCGGGTCGAAGGTCACCAGGTGATGCGGCTTAGACCGCTTGGCCACCCACGTGGCGAGGTGCCAGTAGCACGCACGGCGCTCCGCTGGCGCCAGGGGTGCCTTCTGGATCATCCTGACGTAGGCCCAGAAGTACTCGGCGAGCAAACGCGGCAGTGGGTGGAGCCACGGGTTCGCGCGCCGGGGGTCCATGTTGGCGCATCGCGCACGGACGCCGGGGTGAGCGCGCTCCGCGCGGTCAGGGTGGTCACGGCGGAAGTACATCCACTCCGGCACATGGTAGAACGGGCCGTGCAAGGCGAGTTCGGTTATGGTGGTCCGGTCGGCGTGGTGGTAGCTGTTTTTCCTCGCGGTCCGCAGCAGGACCGCCTTACGTATCACACCGCCGTCGTCGTCACCCCCGTTGTCGTGCAGCATGCTGCGGAACCGTTCCGACGCTCGCGGTGCCGACGTGCCCAGTGGGTACGCGTTCGCCTGGTACATCTTGCTGTCCTCGTCGATCAGCGCCGTGTAGGAGTGGACGAGGACCACCTCCGGACGCTCGTCAAGCACCTCCACGCAGCGCAGCAGCAGATCGCGGTGGTAAAGGTCGTCACCCGCGGCCCACTTGAACAATTCGCCCCTCGCCTGCGCCGCGCAGAAGTTGTGGTTGGGCGCCAGGCCAATGTTCTTAGGCTGGCGGAAGTACCGGATCCGCGGATCCTGCTTCGCGTAGCGCTCGCAAATGCCGGGAGTGTCATCGGTCGATGCGTTGTCCGAGATGATCAGCTCGAAATCCGTGTAGCTCTGGCCGAGCAGTGACTCGATGGACTCGCCGAGGTACCGTTCGCTGTTGTACACAGGGAGCCCGATCGTAAGCCTCGGCACCGCGTTCACTCTGATGTCCTCCGTTCTCCCCCAGAGCCGGGTGACCGGCTGGATCGGACGCGATCGGCCCTCGTCGCTTCCGTTAGAAAGATGACCCTCGGACTCTCTCCCCTGATACAAGTCCGCGCAAGACAAATGTCGTCAGCGTAGCAGGTGACATGTCCTGAGCGCCCAGTTTGCTAACGTGCGAAGAGCCCGCTAGGCCGCAAGGCAGACCAGCTCGGGAGAGAGGCACGATGAAGGTCCTCGTTGCAGGCGACGGCGGTTACATCGGCGCCGTACTGGTTCCGTTCTTCCGGGCCGCTGGGCATCAGGTGCATGGCCTCGACCTCGGCTTGTATGACGGGTGCGATCTAGGTCCGGCCACGGCGGACGACGCTGGCTCGGCTCACGTTGATATGCGAGACGTCACCGTGGCCCAGCTGGCTGGCTACGACGCGGTGGCCTGCCTGGCCGCGCTGTCCAACGACCCGGTCGGGAACCTGAACCCGGCGGCCACGTTCTCGGTGAACCTGGACGGCACACTGCACCTGGCGAGGACGGCGAAGGAGGCGGGCGTCCCGCGGTTCCTGTTCTCGTCGTCCTGCAGCCTTTACGGGGCCGCGGGATCGACGTCCGTGGCCGAGGACGCGGAGTTCAACCCGGTAACCGCGTACGGGGAAACTAAGGTGCTCGCCGAGCGTGAGCTGGCGAAGCTCGCGGACGACGACTTCAGCCCCACTTACCTGCGGAACGCGACCGCCTACGGCGCCTCCACCCGGCTCCGGCTGGACATCGTGGTGAACAACCTCACGGCGATCGCCCTGACCACCGGGAAGGTGCGACTGGAGAGCGATGGGACGCCCTGGCGGCCGCTCGTGCACGTCGAGGACATCAGCCGGGCGTTCCTCGCCATGCTGGAGGCCCCCCGGGAGAAGGTGCACGACGAGGCCTTCAACGTCGGCCGGGCGGAGGATAACGTCCAGGTCCGCGACATCGCCGAGATGGTGCGCGACATCGTTCCCGGCTCGAAGGTGACGCTGGCCGCCAACGCAGGGCCCGACCTGCGTGACTACCGGGTCGACTTCGGCAAGCTCACGGACGTCTTCCCGGACCTGAAGATGCGGTGGCGGGTGCGCGACGGGGTTGCCGAGCTGCTGCGCAGCTACACCACGCACGGGCTGAGCTACGCGGACTTCATCTCGTCACGGTACGTCCGGCTGCGGCGGATTAAGGAATTGCTCGCCGCCGGCGAGATCGACGAGCTGCTACGCCGGACGAGTCAGGCGTAAGGGTGGCGTGGTCGGCCGGGGTACGCTGACGTATCAACACCGCTCGCCCGGCGCTCTCATAGCTGAGTTCCGCGAACCATGTCAGGAATGACCTAGCCAGATGAGCGTGTCAGCCACCGCCTTGCGCCGCTACCCGCGCGCCCTCACCGGGGATCTCCCCGAGGAGCAGGAGCGGTCGTTCCGGCGCAGGTTCAAGATCGCCTACGCGCTGCTCTGCTTCAATACCCTGACCTTCTTCCCCGGGTACTCGGTCGTGCCCATCCCCAGCAGGGTCGGGAAGGGCATCGCGCAGGCGGCCCTGCCGATCGCGCTGCTGATCCTGCTCACCATTAACCCCAAGCTCAAGTTCCGCCCGAACGTCTTCCTGTGCCTCCTCGGCCTGCTCGCCGCGGACACGCTGGTCACGGCCTTCGCGTCCCGTCACCTCGGCGCCCTGTTCCGTACCTCCAGGCTCATCGAGTTCGTGGCCGCGCTATGGCTGCTGACGCCGTGGTGGGGTCGGCGCGACATGCTGCTCTTCCGAACCCATCTCGGCGTCCTCTACGCGCTGATCGGCTCCGTGTTCCTCGGCATCCTGGTGTCCCCCGGCCATGCCTTCGCCTACCAGGGGCGGCTCACGGCCGACCTGTGGCCGGTGCTGCCCACCGGGATCGCTCAGTGGTGCGCGATCGCGGCCGGCCTGACGACCCTGCTCTGGCTTGGCCGGCAGCTGAGCGGCCGCCTCGCCTTGACCGGCGTCGGATTCGCCCTCGTCGCCCTGCTCCTCACGCACACCAGGACGGCACTGGCCGCTGGCGTGGCCGGCCTCCTGGTCGCCGGCCTGAGCCTGGTCGCGGGGAACGCCCGGGTGCGGAGGTTCTTCGGGGCGACCGTGGTCATCCTGGCGGTGGCCGTCATGACGCTGGCCGGCGTGATCACCACCTGGCTAGCCCGCGGGCAGGGCACCGCAGGGCTGACCACCCTGACTGGGCGGACTAACTTCTGGGCGCTCGTGCTCACCCTGCCGCGCACCCCATTCCAGGAGATATTCGGCTTCGGGTTGTCCAACGCGAGCGTCAACGGCCTGCCGATCGACAGCAACTGGCTGTCGTCCTACATGCAAGAGGGGCTTATCGGGGTCGTCGTCTGCGCCCTGATCATCGTGTACCTGCTCGCGGCGTGCCTCTTCCAGCCGCCGGGCCTGCGCCGTGCGCTCGCGCTCTTCCTGGTGACCTATGTCCTGATCGCCTCGTTCACCGAGGATGCCTTCACTGACGCCTCGCTGTACATGCTGCACCTGACGGTGGCGGCATCGCTTCTGGTCGCCCCTGGACTTGTCGCCCGTGGACGCCGGCACCCGCAGGAATGACGCCGGAGTCGATGCGTCCCGCGGTCAGGCAGGATGAGCTATGGCGAAGCGGTATATCTCCAGCAGTTCCGCAAGGTTGCGTTCCGGGTCGAATCGCTGCTCGTAGGTCTTGCGGGCCTGGTCACCGTACGTCGCGTACCGCTCAGGGTCTCGCTCGACATCGGCGATCGCGCGTCCCAGCGCGGCCGGGTCACCTGGGTCAAAGAGCGCGCCATCGACACCGGTGGTGATGAGCTCGGGGAACGACCCATGGCCTGCGGCGATCGGCGGCACGCCGGCGGCCATCGCCTCGATGGCGACCAGGCCGAACGTCTCCTCCCAGGCCGATGGCAGCAGGACAGCACGTGCCCGCGAGATCAGGCTCGCGCACTCGGCACTGCTGAGCGCTCCCGTCAGCGCCACCGAGGGCCGGGTCGAGGCCCACGCCGTCACCTCGCCGTCAAGTGTCCCCGCGCCCGCGATGGCCAGCCTGAGGCCTGGCTCGCCGGCCTCCTCCCGATAGCGGTCCCAGCCGGCCATCAGCAGGCGCACGCCCTTGATCTCATCAAGCCGTCCGGCGTAGACCACCATTGGCTCGGGTGCCGTCTGGAGCCGATCGCGGCGGGTGATGAGGTTGTACCTGACGAACACGCGGTCCTCGGGAAGGCCAACCCCGCGCAGCAGGTCACGCTGTGACGCCGATATCAGGATGTAGGCCGATACGAGTGATCGCCACGCCCGGTGGTGCGCGACCATGGCAATCGCCACCGGCAGGGTAGCCGCCCGGGAGTCCCGGTAGCACCCATGCAGTACAGAGCTAACGGGCGGGCGGTTCGCGCAGTCATGGCAGACCGCCCCGTCGCGGAAGAACGCGCGATTGGCACATGCCAGACCGTAATTGTGAAGGGTCGCGACGACCGGGACTCCGGCGTCACGGCAGGCGCGGAGGACGGCCGCGCTAAGGAGCGGGAAGGTGTTGTGGACATGCACGACCTCGGGCTGGTACTCGCGCAGCACGGCCTTCAGGTCATGGAAGGACTCCCAGTTCCATATGGTCCGAGCCGGGAGGGATGCCTTCTTCGGCAGTGACCACTGGCTGATCTCGTCGCTGTCGCGGGTGAACCGCCTGACCTCATGCCCAAGGGCCGCGAGTGCCTCGCCTTCCTGATCAACGACCCGGTTCTCGCCGCTCGGCATGACCGAACGGTAGCGGTTATGGACAAGCAGGATCCTCATCCGGCTGGGTCACCTCACGTCACTGGGCGTCGCAGGATCCGCGGCGTACCCGCTGACGGCGCCAGGCCTCCGCCTCAATCAGCTGCACCTCGCTATAAACTAGAGAACCTTCCCCGGAGCCGTGATACCTGCCGCGGCCGCCAATACTGAACGGCATCATGTATCACAGTACGGTCGCTGCAGGTCTTGTAGGATGGATGCGGTGACTCACGGTTTCGACGTGGGCGCAAGGGAGTCATCGAGCGGCTCGGGCGTGCCGAGGGTCCGTTTGGACGATGATTTCAATTCTGCAAGACACGCAAAGGGTAAGGACGGGTGGCCCATGCATGCTTATGTCGTTAACCTGGCCCGCTCGCCGGATCGGCGAGCGCATATTACCCAGGAGCTGCAGAAGACCAGCATAAGTTACCAGATTGTGACGGCCGTGGACGGTCGTGAACTAGACATGGCCGACGCCGCGCTCATAGACCCGTCCTTCGTGACCGGGGGAATATTTCCGCAAGGGTCGGCCGGGTGCGCCCTGAGCCACCTGAGTATCTACCGGAAGATCATCGAAGACGGGCTGGACGTGGCATTGATCCTGGAAGACGATGTCATGTTGCCCGCCGACCTGGACAAGCTGGCCGAGGAAGTGGGCGAGCACCTAACGGGGGCAGAGGCGGCGCTGCTCAGCGTCGATTGCCCGGACCCGGTCCAGTTGAGCCGTGCGGGCGCGGTGCGGCTTTCAGCCGGTCGTCATCTCGCCCTGCCAGTCGATATCACGCAGCCCCGAAGCACCGGTGCCTACCTGATAACACGGGAGGCATGTGAGCGGATGATCAAGCTCCTGCTGCCCATCCGTGCCAACGCGGATGCCTGGCCGTTCTTCTACCGGGAGGGCGCGCTTGACCGAATTCGCTGCGTCGCCCCCCTGCCGGTCCCGAAGAACGCCGACCTGACCTCAACGATCGGCTCTTACTCCCTGGGAAATGGCCTGCGGTCCCGGCTGGCGGGCCCACTGCTCCGGCACCGGATTCCGGTCCTGCACCAGATACTTTCCCGCCGGCGACAGCGCATCTACCGGCAGTGGGCCCGGACAGAGTTCGTCAGCGCGCCATTCATCGAGATGCCATCCAGGCTGGAGTGAACCCGCCATCGCGGCTCCGCGGTCGCCGGCCCCCGGGAGTTCAGCGCCCCGCCCGCACCTTTGTCTGGACACGATGCTCCTCGGTGCCTGCGGAATGGCGGCCACCAGATCCCGGCCACAGCCATCTGGGAACCGGGACAGTGGACGACTCGCGCATCGCCTTCCGGAAATACCACCAGGACATCACCGTGGTGAGCCATGCCGCAGCGGCGGTGAAGTAGAGCGTGCCAAGCACGCCCGCCACGAGAGCGCCCGTGATGCCGGCGGCAACGGTGATGGCCGCGCTCCACATCGCGGCGCGCAGGCTGCGGCGTGCCGCGCCAAGCGCGTGCATGCCGACGGCCGCGCCGACAGCAGCGCAGCCACCCGCGATGACCAGCGTGGTCGGCAGGACTAGCGGGTAGGCGGCCTGCCATATCGAGCCCAGCACCAGGTGCCCGAGGCCAAGGGGCATCGCCACCAGCAGTACTACGCCCCACGCTAGCCCCGCCAGCGCGAGTCCGCCGCTAATGGCCAGGCAGAACAGTGGCAGCCGCCTCGGGGACCTGCGCAGGACGTGGGCGGCCTCTGGGATCGTGATCATGCCAAGGCCGAAGATAACGATCTTGAACGGGCCCATGAACACGTTGGCGGCTTGGATGTCGCCTACGGCGGCGAGGCCGAGAATCGATGAGTTACTGTAGTTGACCACCAGGTTGGATGCATTGGACCCCGCATTCTCCAGCATGTACCGAGGCCCCAGGTCACGGTGCGATATCATCCAGAGGGTCGCGCCCACCAGGCGAGGCACCACCCGTGCCTGGAACATGCCGAGGATGGCCCCGGCATAGGCTCCCGCGCCCCACGCCACGATGAACCAGAACACGTTGGCGTGGCCCGTCATCTTCAGGCCCACGAGAAGGGGAACCTGAACGAGCGCCCAGAACCGTGTCGTTAATGAAGGCCTGGTGGCCGCGTCCTGCCGCGAAGAAGGCGTAGCGCCAACTGTCTTGCAGGAGCAAGCCCGGAAGCGTCAGGCCGAGCGCGACGAATGCCAGCCCTGTGGTGCCGCCTATCAGCGCCCCCGCAAGCAGCGCGAGGGAACCGGTGGCCAGGCCCACGAGCAACGCGGTGCCCGTGCACCCTCCGGTGGCTCGCCGCCACCTAGTCAGCTCCGGCCCGCTGAACCGGACTAGCAGTGGCTCGATGGATAGGCCCCGCGACGCGTTGTTCGCGAAGCCGTAGGTCAAGTAGGCAAGGCTGAAGGCGCCGAACTGCGTCGCCCCCAGGTTGCGGGCGATGTACGCACTGAGCAGGAAGTTCGTCAGGCTGCACATGGCCTGGTCCGCGAGGCCCCAACTCAGGCGGCCACCTATCCGCCGCGCCTGCCGCACTACCTGTGCCACCGGGTTCCTCCGAGCAGGTACAGCCATCAGTCCGACCCTTGCGCCGCTTCGAATGTCATCGTCCCGCAGCCGAACCCACGGGCTGCCGCCACGTAACCGCCACGATATGAGAACCGGTAGGTCGCCGAATGATACACGCGAGGCGCACGAACTGGTCGCGATGCCACCGGCGGGGCCCCCGCGGAACCTTCCGTCCAGGGCCTGTCAGGTGAGCTGCGGCTAGGCACTGGCCGCGGTGTCGTAACGTATGGTGAGGGCCTGAGCAGCTAGAGAAAGGCAGTCGCCCATGACCAACCGGTCCCGGCCTGGTGTGACTGTCGCCGCGGCTATCACCGGCGCAGTTCTCGTCGCCGTCGTAGGATGCTCGGCGACGCACAGCCCGGTGCCTTCGCCCGCTGGCACTTCGACATCTTCGCCCGCCGGCACTTCGACGTCTTCGCCCGCCGGCACTTCGACGTCGAGCTCAGATGCGGGCTCCTCTACCTCCGCAATAGCTGCCACCTGCACGACCAGTTCGCCGCAGGGGCAATGTCCCCCGTATGGTTCGCAGGTCCAGGGTGAGCCTTATCCGGGCATAGTCGGGACTACGGGTGAGATCACTGTCGGGAACAACGTGTTCGGTCCAGCGTCAAATAGCTATTCGCAAACGCTGCATGTCGCCAGCCCTGGCCACTGGAGCGTTGTAGCGAATTTTCCGGTTGGCACGTCGGTCCGTTCGTACCCCAATACAGGTCAGACCCAGAATTGGATCAACGGAACTGGCTTCCCCGCTGCGTTGTCCAGCTGGTCTTCAATGCTTTCATCTTATTCGGTGACCCTGAACGCTCATAGCGGAACTGTAGGCGAAGCCGCCTACGATCTCTGGCTTGATGACTGGAAAAACGAAGTCATGATTCAGACAGATTTCGCGGGTGATTCTCTGCGGCCAAGATGCGACGTTCTTCATGACGTTGTCACCACCCAGACCTTCGGCGGAACAAATGGTGTTCCGGTTCGGCGCTGGAATCTGTGCCAATTCGGTTCGGAGATTATCTGGCAGCCACCTACAGGAACCAATTATTCGTCAGGCAAGGTGAACGTTATGGCTATGCTCACCTGGCTAGAAACACATGGAAGCGGTAAGTACCTGCCAGCAAAGCCCACCCTGACTGCCATTAGTTTTGGTTTCGAGATCTGTTCTACCGCCAGCCGGGATCAGACTTTCCAGGTTAACAACTTCTCCTTTACTGCCAAGCCTGCGTGAGCTACATCAAAACCCGGGACGTTCACGGTGAACGGTTACTCGACCACCATCTGACTCGAAGGCCGCGGTGAGCGGTCCAGCATGCACCATCGCCGTGCCTGGCCGGCCTCGCCCCGAACCGCTCCCTGGGCAGGCGCGAGAGGAGGATGCTTCGGTGCTTGATGTATCACCGCCGTCCACTCAGCGCTCTTATGGGTCATGCTGCCCAGCCAGGAGCAAATCAAGGGTTCAAGTACCGCCGCCCGGATCCTCATCATTGTCCAGAACCTTCCGTTGCCTTTCGACCGGCGGGTCTGGCTGGAATGCCAGGCTCTCAAATCGGCCGGCTACACCGTCGCGGCGATCTGCCCGAAGGGCAAGGAAGATCCCTCCTACCAGGTCATCGACGGGATAGAGCTGTACAAGTACCAGCCCTACGCACCCGGCGGCAGCAAGCTGAGCTTCATCGCCGAGTACGCCTACTCGTTCGCGGCCACGGCCTGGCAGACGCTCAAGGCCCGGCGTAAGGGCCGGTTCGCGGTCATCCAGGCCTGCAACCCGCCGGACATCTTCTGGCCCATCGCCCTGTTCTTCCGCGCGATAAACGGCACCAAGTTCGTCTTCGACCACCACGACCTGTGCCCGGAACTGTTCGAGTCCCGCTTCCCCGGCGGCCCCAAGCTGCCCTACCGGGGCCTGCGCGCGCTGGAGCGCCGCACCCACCGGTCCGCGGACCACGTCATCTCGACCAACGCCTCCTACCGGGAGATCGCGATCAACCGCAGCGGCAAGCGGCCGCAGGACGTGACGATCGTGCGCACCGGCCCGGACCCGGACAAGCTCAAGCGCGGGCCGGCCGAGGAGGACCAGCGGCGCGGCCGCACGTACCTGGCCGCGTACATCGGCGTGATGGGCCCGCAGGACGGGGTGGACATCGTGGTCCGGGCCGCCGACGTCGTGATCAACGAGCTCGGCCGGGACGACATCGCGTTCACGCTGATCGGCTCCGGTGACTGCTTCGACGAGCTGGTCGCGCTGCGCGACGAACTCGGCCTGAACGGCCACGTGGAGTTCACCGGCCGCGCCCCGGACGAGCTGGTCACCCGCATCCTGTCCACGGCCGACGTGGGCCTGTCGCCGGACCCGAAGAACCCGCTCAACGACCTGTCCACGATGAACAAGTCGATGGAGTACATGGCCTTCGAGCTGCCGGTGGTGGCGTTCGACCTGCGCGAGACCCGGGTGTCGGTGGCCGACGCCGGCGTCTACGTCACGCCCAACGTCGTCCGCGAGTACGCCCAGGCGATCGTCGAGCTGATGGATGACGAGGCCAAGCGCGCCGAGCTGGGCAAGCTCGGCCGGGAACGGGTCGAGCAGGAGCTGGCCTGGAGCCACCAGCAGCGCGCCTACGTCGACGTCTACGACAGCCTCACCAACAGGGAGCGCTAAAAACCCATGTGCGGGATCGCGGGCTGCTACCAGCAGCCGGACGGCCACAAGCTCGCCGACGTCATGACCGAACGGATCGCCCACCGCGGTCCGGACGCCGGCGGCGTCTGGACCCACTCCGACGACCGGGTCAGCGTCCACCTCGGCCATAGGCGGCTGTCGATTATCGACCTGTCCGCCGCCGCCGACCAGCCGATGATCAAGGACAACCTGGTCATGGTCTACAACGGCGAGCTGTACAACTACCGGGAGCTGAGGCAAGAGCTGGCCGGCCGCGGCGTCCGCTTCACCACGAACTCCGACACCGAGGTCGTGGTCGAGGCCTGGCGCCACTGGGGGCCCAAGGCCCTGCAGAAGTTCCGCGGCATGTTCGCGTTCGCGCTGGCCGACACCAAGACCGGCGAGCTGTTCCTGGCCCGCGACCCGCTCGGCATCAAGCCGCTGTTCTACCTCCAGCGAGGTAACGGCGCGCTGTTCGCCTCCGAACTGAAGGCGCTGACCGCCGCGGTCGGCCCGGAGCTGCGCATCGAGCCGGGCGCGCTGGTCGCGTCGATGCTCTATTACTGGGTGCCGGAGCAGTTCTGCGCGATCGAGGGCGTCCGCAAGCTCCCGGCCGGCTCCTGGGCGCGGCTCCGCCCGGACGGTCACATCCAGGTGGAGCAGTACTGGAACGTCGCCGACGTCGCCCGCGACGCCCAGCACAGCCCGGCGCCGGACCTGCGCCAGGTCATCGAGGAGTCCGTCGCGGCCCACCTGGTCGCCGACGTGCCGGTGTCCAGCTTCCTGTCCGGCGGCCTGGACTCCAGCATCATCACCGTGCTGGCGCACCGCGCCGCGCAGGAGATCGACGCCTACACGATCACGTTCCGGCCCGAGGACCAGCGGCTGGAGGCCATGCCCGACGACGCGATCTACGCCCGCAAGGTCGCGGCGCAGTACGGCGTGAAGCTGCACGAGATCGAGATCTCCCCGGACATCGTGGACCTGCTGCCCCGCATGGTGGACGCGCTGGACGAGCCGATCGGCGACCCGGCCGCGATCAACACGCTGCTGATGTGCCAGGCGGCCCGCGATCGCGGGGTCAAGGTGATCCTGTCCGGGATGGGCGCGGACGAGCTGTTCGGCGGCTACCGCAAGCAAATGGCCTGCCTGATGGCCAGCCGCTACGGCCGGCTGCCCGGCCCGGCCCGGGCCGCCGCGCGGTTCGCGGTGGACCGGGCCCCGGTCAGCGTCGGCGACCGCGGGCTGCGCTACGCCCGCTGGGCCAAGCGCTTCCTCACCTTCGCCGAACTGCCCGAGGAACCCCGGTTCCGGCGCAGCTACACGCTGTACGACCCGGACGACCTGGCCGGCCTGCTGAACCCGGACCTGCGCGGCCAGGTGGACCGGGTGGTCGACGGCCATCGCGCGATCTACACCGACAACGACCTGGACGACGAGGTCAACCGGATGTGCCTGGCCGACTCGCGGCTGTTCCTGCCCGGGCTCAACCTCGCCTACTCCGACCGGTCCAGCATGGCCGCCTCGGTGGAGGTCCGGGTGCCGTTCGTGGACCCGGTGGTGGCCCAGGCGGCGTTCGCCATCCCGGGCCGGGACAAGATCCGCGGCCGGCAGGGCAAGCTGGCGCTCAAGCGGGCCGCCGAGGCCTGGCTGCCCAAGGAGATCATCTACCGGCCCAAGGCCTCGTTCAGCGCCCCGCTGCGCGCCTGGGTCCGCAATGACCTGCGGGACGTCATCAACGACACGCTCGTCAACGGCGAGCTGACCGGGGCCGGGTTGATCCGGTCCGGTCCGCTGAACCGCCTGATCGAAGCCGAACGGGCGGGCCGCGAGGACAACGCAAAGCAGATTTGGCAGCTGCTGTCCATGGAGCTCTGGTACCGCAACGCGCGGTCCATGGGCGTGGCGGCATGACCGACAAGGACACCATGAAGCAGATCGCGCAGAACTACAAGTCCGGGGAGCTCATCGTCCTCGACGCGCCGGTCCCGGCGTGCCGGCCGGGCGGCGTCCTGGTTCAGTCGCTGTTCTCGCTCATCTCCACCGGCACCGAGATGATGAAGGTCCACGAGGCCAACCTGTCCATGGTGGGCAAGGCGCGGGCCCGGCCGGACCAGGTGCGCAAGGTGCTGGACACGGTGGCCCAGCAGGGCGCGATGGCCACCTACAAGAAGGTCATGAACAAGCTCGACTCCTACACCCCGCTGGGCTACTCGCTGTCC
The DNA here is from genome assembly GCA_963844625.1 of uncultured Actinomycetota bacterium. Classification (GTDB taxonomy): domain Bacteria; phylum Actinomycetota; class Actinomycetes; order Streptosporangiales; family Streptosporangiaceae; genus Palsa-504. The sequence goes on from CAWJPF010000016.1 coordinate 114,295, forward strand.
GGCGTGGTCGTCGAGGTGGGCGCGGGCGCCGAGGAGTTCAAGGTCGGCCAGCTGGTCGCGGCGGCGGGCAACGAGTTCGCGCTGCACGCCGACTACAACTGGATCCCGGTCAACCTGTGCGCCGCGGTGCCCCGGGGCGTGGCCCCCGAGCACGCCGCGTTCGCCACCGTGGGCGCCATCGCCATGCAGGGCGTGCGCCGCGCCGAGCCGCAGCTCGGCGAGACCTCCCTGGTCATCGGCCTCGGCCTGATCGGCCAGCTGGTGGTCCGGCTGCTGGTCGCGGCCGGCGTCCGGGTGGTCGGGCTGGACGTGATCGAGGCCCGCTGCCGGCTGGCCGAGCAGGCCGGCGCGGTGACCTGCGCCGCCCCGGACGACGAGGGCCTGGCCGCCGTGGCCGCCTCGCTGGACGAGCTGACCAGCGGCCGCGGCGCCGACCACGTGTTCCTGGCCGCGGGCGGCACCTCCAACGGTCCGGTCGAGACCGCGGCCAAGCTGGCCCGGGACCGGGCCCGGGTGGTCGACATCGGCAAGACCAAGCTGGACCTGCCCTGGAACGCGTACTACGACAAGGAACTCGACGTCCGGTTCTCCCGGTCCTACGGCCCGGGCCGCTACGACGACCGGTACGAACTGGAGGGCATCGACTACCCGGCCGGCTACGTCCGCTGGACCGAGCGCCGCAACATCGAGTGCTTCCTCGATCTGCTGGCCCGCAAGGACCTCGAGGTCGAGACGCTGGTCTCAGGCACGTTCCCGATGCACGACGCGGTTTCGGTCTACGCCGACCTGTCCTCCGGCGCGCTGAAGGCGGTCGGGGTCCTGCTCTCCTACCCGGCGCCGGACCCCGAGAGCCTGCCCCGGCCCGCCGCCAGCCTGGTCCGCGCCAGCGTCACGTCCGTCCCGGCCAGGGTCCGGAAAGGACCAAATGGACCGAACGGACCGGCCAGCAAGCGCCTGGCCATCGGCTTCATCGGCGCGGGCAATTACGCCTCCTCGATGCTGCTTCCGCAGCTGGCCCAACTGCCGGACGCGCAGCTGGCTCACGTCGCGACCACCCGGTCGCTGTCGGCGGTGAACGCCCAGCGGCGGTTCGGCTTCACCACCGCCTCGACCAGCGTCCAGGCCGTGCTGGACGACGAGTCGCTGGACGCGATCTTCGTAGTGACCCGGCACGCCACCCATGCGGACCTGGTCTGCCGGGCGCTGGAGACCGGCAAGGCGGTCTTCGTGGAGAAGCCGCTGGCGCTGACCACCGAGGAACTGGACCGGATCACCGAGATGGTCGCCAAGACCGGCAACGACCGGCTGATGGTCGGCTTCAACCGCCGGTTCGCTCCGATGCTGGCCAAGATGAAGGCCGAGTTCGGCCCGGCCAGCTCGTCCACCAGGTACCTGGTCAACGCCGGCCCGCTGGGCGCGGACAGCTGGTACCGCAACGAGGGCGAGGGGTCCCGGTTCACCGGCGAGGGCGGCCACTTCCTGGACACGCTCAGCTGGTGGGCGGACAGCCTGCCCGAGGAGGTCTACGCCGTGGGCGGCGGCCCCGACTCCGACGACGTCCAGGTCACGGTGCGGTTCGCCAACGGCACCAGCGGCGTGATCAGCTACCT
>CAWJPF010000017.1:0-76904 GCA_963844625.1 uncultured Actinomycetota bacterium
CCGCGTGGACCTCGCGGTGGCGCTCGGCCGTTTCCTGGATCTCAACGGCGTGGGCCCGTTTCTCGTCCATGGAGATGACCGAAGTCGACAGGTCCGTCCACGTCACCTGCAGGTCCGGCGCCAGCAGGCCGCGCGCGCCGCAGGTGGCGCACTCGACGTCCGCGGGGTGCAGGGCGACGACGTTGAGGTGGCACATCGGGCAAAGCCCCGGCGGCCCAAGGAATCGCGCCTTGTCGATGCTCACCCCGAGCTGGCTGGCGGATGCGGCGGTCCCAGCACCGCGGCCCGGTCGATCGCGGCGGGCGCCCAGTACCACGGAGCGTGGCGTGCCTGCGCCCTCGAACTGGACCTGGTCCTCGACGACTGCGATGTGCATCGAGAACGTGGTCGCGTGCATCATCGGCAGCGCCAGCGTCTTCCACTGCGACGTCAGCGAGCCGCCCACCGCGAGGAAGCTGGCGACCCGTGGCTTCAGCACCCGTTCATCGACGCGGAAGGGGACGGCCGGGTCGCGTCCTTGGCTGCGCAGCGCCATCAGTCCCTCGATCATGGCGGCGTCGGCGTTCGGCCCGAGCAGCCGGTCGCCGAACAGCTTCAGCCGGGCGGCCACCGTCCGGCTGATGATCGGGGTGCTCACGATAAGCCCGTCGACCACCAGCCGCTCCCACAGCCACCACGCGTCGTCCGGCTCGGCGCCCTCCGGCGCCGCTGGGCAGGCGGAGCTCGTCGAGCCGGACCAGCTGGACATCGGCGCCCTCCCCCTCGGCCGCCCTCACCGCCGCCTTCAGCAGGATCTCCGCGCTGCCGTGGGGCTGACCGCACCCCAGCCCGAGCACTTGCGGCCCGCGCCGTTCGTCGACACCTGTTTCTCCTCCTGCGGCGTCCGCGGTCTGCGGGCCCGGGCACCGTCGGTCTAGACTAGCAGGCAGGCGTGGCCGAGATACGTCAGCCTCATCGCGGTGCTCCTAACGTTCTCCCGGCAAATCCTTGCTGGCACATACTCTCACTGTGAGATAGTAACTTCCATAGAATGAAGAAACCAGACGGGAACTAGAGCTGATCGGAGGCGCCGCGCATGGGCCGGCTGGACGGCAAGCGGGCGCTCATCTCTGGCACGGGCGGCGGGATCGGGCGGGCGACAGCACTGCTGGCCGCGCGCGAGGGCGCTCACGTCGTGGGCTGCGATCTGCACCCGGAGACCTCCGATGAGACGGTCGCGCTCGTGCGGGCCAGCGGCGGGCGGATGGACGCGGTCGCGCCGGTTGACCTGGCGTCGGAGGAGGGCGCCCGGCGATGGGTCGATACCGCCGTGGCCCTGGCCGGCGGAGTCGACATCCTTGTCAACAACGCGTCGGCGATCCGGTTCGGGCCCATCGACGGGCTCTCCTTCGCCGACTGGTCGTTCACCATCAGGAACGAGCTCGACATCGTTTTCCTCGTCACGCGCGCCGCCTGGCCGTACCTGGTCGCCGGCGGAGGGGGGTCGATCGTCAACGTCGCGTCCATCACGGCCTCGCGCGGCGCGTTCTTCATGCCGCAGAACGCGCACGGCGCCGCCAAGGGCGGCGTCCTCGCGCTGACGTACCAGCTGGTCGTCGAAGGGGGCCCGCACGGGATCCGCGTCAACGCCGTCAGCCCGGCGATGACGGAGACGCCGCACACGACTCCGCTGCTGCGGGACCCCGAGGGCCCGGCCGCGAGCATCGCCGCGCGCGTGCCGCTGGGCCGGTGGGGGCAGCCGGAGGACGTGGCTCACGCGATCCTCTTCCTGTGCTCGGACGAGTCGTCCCACGTGAGCGGGGCGAACATCCCCGTCGACGGCGGCGCGGCGGTCATCGGATGACGGCCCCGCCGCGCGACAGGCTCGCCGGCCGCCTGCTGCTGCGCGGCGACCCCGGGTACGAGCAGGCCCGCGCCGGCCGCATCTTCAACGCGCGCCGGCCGGACCGGTTTCCCGCGGCGGTGCTGCTCGCGGAGGACGACGACGACGTGATCGAGGGCGTCCGGCTGGCGGCCGAGCGCGGGTGGACGGTCAGCGTGCGCTCGGGCGGCCACTCGTGGGCGGCGTGGAGCCTGCGCGACGATGCCCTGCTGATCGACCTCGGAGGGATGCGCGACATCTCCTACGAGCCGGCGACCGGGGTCGTCTCGGCGCGGCCCGCCGTGCAGGGCGGCCTGGAGCTCGCGCCGTTCCTCGCCGAGCGGGGCAGGGCGTTTCCCGGCGGCCACTGCGCCTCGGTCGGCCTCGGCGGCTACCTGCTGCAGGGCGGCCAGGGCTGGAACGGGCGGGCGCGCGGCTGGGCCTGCCAGAGCGTGCCGGGACTGGACGTCGTGACGGCCGACGGCCAGCTCGTTCACGCGGACGCCGAGGAGAACCCCGACCTGCTGTGGGCGGCGCGCGGAGCCGGCCCGGGTTCCCTGGGGTCGTCACGCGGTTCCACCTGCAGACCTACGAGGCGCCGCGGGTGATGTGGCACGATACCTGGACGTTCCGCCTCGATGACACGGTGGAGCTGCTCACCTGGCTGCACGACGTCCTGCCCGGGCTCGACCGGCGCGTCGAGCCGGTGGTCGCGGCCACCCGGCTGCCGGACGTCCCGCTGCACGACGGCACGGCCCGCCCGGACGGGACGGTCCTGCTCCTGCACACGACGGTGATGGCCGACTCCGATGCCCACGCGGTCGCCCTGCTCGCGCCGCTCCAGGACGGCCCCCTGGCCGGCCGGGAGCTCGGGCACGTCCAGGGCCGGACGAGCGTGCCCGAGGAAAACCTGGCCCAGACGGCGCAGAACCCCGAGGGCTACCGGTACGCCGTCGACTGCACCTGGACCGACGCGCCGGCCCGCGTCCTGGCCCCGAGGCTGCACGCGCTGTGGAGCGAGCTGGACACCGAGCACTCGTTCTCTATCTGGTACGGGTGGGCGCCGCGTCGCGACTCGGCCCGACATGGCGTTCTCGGTGGAGGCGGACGTATACGTCGCGACGTACGCGATCTACGGCGACCCGGCTGACGACGCCCGGTACACCGACTGGGTGCACCGCCGGACGGCTGCGCTGGCCGCCCACGGCGCCGGCGTCTACCTGGGCGATACCGACTTCACCCGGCGCCAGGACCGGTTCCTGTCGGACGAGGCGTACCGCCGTCTGGCCGCGATCCGCGCCGAGCGCGACCCGGCCGGCCGTTTCGCGTCGTACCTGACGTCCGACCCGGCGGGGCTGAACGTCCATGGCTGAGCCATCGCCGCCCGGCTGGACCACGTCGGGCTGGCAGTCGCCGACCTCGGGCGGCCGCCGCGTGGTTCTGCGACGTGTTCGGGCTGGTGCCGGAGCTCACGCTCCGGGTCGAGGCGCTCGACCTGAGCATCGAGATGCTCATCCACCCGGAGTTCGGCTACCGGCTCGAGCTGCTGTACCGGCCCGGTTCCGGCAGCGGCCGCAAGCCGGGCACGCCGGCTGAGGCCGCGCTGCGCGAGGGGTACGGGCACGTGGCGTTCGACGTCACCGACCTCGACGCCGGGTACGACCGGGCCGTCGCCGCGGGGCCCGGCCGGTCATGCCGCCGGGCCCCTCGCCGGAACCCGGGGTGCGGATGGCGTTCGTCGCCGATCCCGAGGGCAACCTCATCGAACTGCTGCACCGGCCGCCGGTGTGACGGTACCAAGGAGACAGCATTGAGCGAGAACCGAATCCTTTTCGTCAACGGGCAGGTCTTTGACGGCACCGGTTCGCCGGCGGTGCCCGCCGACGTCGTGGTCCGGGGCGACCGCATCGAGAGCGTGCGGGCCGGCGGCGGCACCGCGATCGGGGCCGGCGACCAGGTGGTGGACTGCGCCGGCGCGACGGTCATGCCGGGCCTGGTGGAGTCCCACGCGCACCTGACGTTCCCGTCCGCTGTCGGGCACATCGACCCGTCGTTCAACCCGCCGCTGGACGTTAGCTTCTTCCGCCACATGCCGACGCCGGACGAGCACCTCGCGATCGCCGAGCGCAACGCGAAGATAATGCTCGAGGCCGGCTTCACCAGCGCCTACTCGGCCGGCTCGCTCACGCCCGTGCCCACCGAGGTGTGGCTGCGCGACCGGATCGCCGCGGGCGCGACGCCGGGCCCGCGGATGCGGGCCGCGTCGTTCGAGCGCGACAACAACCCGGTGCAGATGGGCCCGGACGGCCCGAAGCCGAAGAAGGTCGGCCCGGACGGGGTGCGCGAGTTCATCCGCGAGCAGGCGGCGATCGGCTTCAACACCGTCAAGCTGCTGATGAGCAACGACGACGTCTTCGTCAAGGGCGGCTCGATGATCACCCAGTACAGCCCGGAAGAAGCGCAGGCCGCGGGTGAGCAGGCCCGCGAGTCCGGCGTCTGGCTGAACTGCCACGCCCAGTCGCCGGAGTCGATCAAGCTGGCGGTCCGCAACGGGTTCCGGTCGGTCTACCACTGCACCTACGCCGACGCCGAGGCGATCGACCTGCTGGAGGAGCACAAGGAGTCGGTCTTCCTCTCCCCTGCCGTCGGCATCATGTGGGCCAACGTGTACGAGGGCGCCGAGTACGGCATCGACACCGCGATGGCGGCGAAGATGGGGTCGGTGAAGGCGCTGCGGGCGATGACCGAGCTGTACCCCGAACTGCGCAAGCGCGGGCTGCGGGTGCTGCCCGGCGGCGACTACGGCTTCCCGAACAACCCGATCGGGCGCAACGCCCGGGACCTGGAGCTGTTCGTCAGGCTCTTCGGCTACTCCCCGGCCGAGGCGCTGCGCGCTATCACGCATTACGGCGGCCAGGTGATGGACCTGCCGGTCGGGTTGCTGACGCCGGGTTACCTCGCCGACGTGCTGGTGGTGCGCGGCGAGCCGACGGAGGATGTGAGCGTGCTGCAGAACGCCGATAACCTGCTCGCGATCATGCAGAACGGCGCGTTCTACAAACTGTCCGGGCAGTTGTCGGCCGCATGACAGCGCCCGCCCGGCAGGTGCCGGACCTGGTGTACGGCGAGGTCCTCGGCTACCGGCCGCTGGAGCTCGACTTGCACCTTCCGCAGACCGACGGGTCGGCGCCGGTTATCGTGTACCTGCACGGCGGCGGGTGGCGGCGCGGCTCGCGTCGCGAGCCGCTGCCCGTGCTGGGAGCGGACTTCTACGACCGGTTGACCACGCAAGGCTTCGCGGTGGCGGCGATCGACTACCGGCTCAGCGGCGAGGCGCGCTTCCCGGCGCCGCTGGAGGACGTCCGGACCGCGATCGGCTGGGTCCGGGACCACGCCGCCTCTTACGGGCTAGACGCCGACCGCGTATTCCTCTGGGGCGATTCGGCCGGCGGCCACCTCGCGCTGCTGGCCGCTCTCACCGGCAGCACGGTGCAAGGTGTGGTCGCCTGGTTCCCGGTCACCGACCTGGCCGGCCTGCCGTCCGACGTCGCGGACGCCGGCGGCGTACCGGATCCCGGGCCGCAGTCCCGCGAGGCGCAGCTTCTCGGCGGGCCGGCCTCGTCGGTGCCCGATCTGGCGCGGCAGGCGAGCCCGGTGACCCACGCCAGCGCCGCCGCGCCGCCGATCCTGCTGATGCACGGGGCCGTGGACGACATGGTGCCGCCGGCGCAGAGCATCCGGCTCGCCGAGGCGCTCGGCGCGGCTGGGGCGACCGTTGAACTGGAGCTCGTGCCGGGTGCGACCCACTTCTGGAACGGCGCGGGCGACGTGCGCGGCATCGTCCAGCGCTCGATCGAGTTCCTGCGCGCGCGTGGCTAGCCGACGAAAGGATTGACCTATGCCCATCCACCCCGCGATGTCCAGCAAGTTCCACCTTCTCGAGGGCGTTTCGTCGTTCCTGGAACTCTTCGAGAATCCGGCCTTGGCCGACCGGTGGAGGGCGTTCGAGGAGCACGCGGGATACGACGTGCCGCTGGTCGCGACGCGGATGGATGAGGCACCCGGACCGCACGGGCCGGTGCCGGTGCGGATCTACGCACCCGGCTCGGCCGACGACGCGCCGTGCCTGGTATGGATGCACGGGGGCGGCTTCGTCGGCGGTCATCTCGACATGCCGGAGGCGGATGGTTCGCGCGGGAACTAGTCACGCGTGCGGGGGTCGTCATCGTCAGCGTCGACTACCGGCTGTGCGTCGACGGGGTGACGTACCCGGTGCCCCACGACGACGTGGTGGCCGCGATGCGTTGGGTCCGCGAGAACGCACGGTCCCTCGGCGCCGACGTCGAGCAGATCTCGATCGGAGGTGCCAGCGCGGGCGGGAACCTTGCCGCCGGGGCGGCGGTCAAGCTGCGCGACGAGGACGGCTGGCAGCCGCAGCTGATCCTCGGGTACCCAGTCGCCCACCCCGTTGTTCCGCCCCCGTCAGCGTCACTCGCGGCGCTCATGACCGAGGTGCCGCAGATCCTGCGTTTCCCGCCGGCCACCACGAAGTTCATCAACATGAACTACCTCGGCGGCGCCATCAGCCGCGCCGATGGGTACGCTTTCCCCGCACTGGCGGCTTTGGAGGGCCTGGGCCCGGTACTCGTGCTGAACGCCGAATACGACGACCTGCGAGCCTCAGGCGAAGCGTTCGCCGCGGCGCTTGCGCTGGCTGGCGTGGACGTGCGCCAGGTGCAGATCAAGACGATGCTGCACGGCTTCCTCAACCTGCCAGGCAACATCGAGCCGGTCAGCGACGCCCTCGACCTTATCGGCGGTACAGTCGGTGCGGCCAGGTCGGCCATGCGCCGATGACTCTCCCGCTCAGACCGGTGGCAGGTGCACGCTGACCACGGCGGAACGACCGCCGTGGACCACGGCCAGCGCGTCCTTCAGCACCCCGGGCAGCTCACCGGGATCCAACACGGTCACCCCGTAGGCGCCGCCGGCCGCCCGGGCCACGCCGGGCAGGTCGGCCTCGGGCTCGAAGCTGACATAAAAATCATCGGCCTTGGCCGCCGCGCCATCCGGATGGACCTGCAGCGTGGAGAACCTGGGCGCCGCCCAGCCGCGGTTGTCGTAAATGACGGTCAGCGCGGGCGTGCCGTACCGCCTGGCCACCCACTGCGCTGACGAGGGAACACCGAAGAGGAACGAGCCGTCCCCCACCAGGCACACGACCGTTCGGTCGGGGGCGGCTAGTTTGGCCCCGACGGCCGCGCCGCCCGCCCAGCCCAGCGAGCCACCGCCATGATGGATCACCGATCCGGGCCGGTTCGGCCGCAGGTGATCGGCGACCGTCTTGCTGTTCGTCACGACTTCGGTGAGGATAAGCGCGTCCTCGTCGGCCAGCAGGCGCCGCACGCACGCGGTAAGGTACTGGGCCGTGATGACGCCATCGCTACCGGGCTGCTCGAGGGCATCGAGCGCGGCCCGCCGGGCCTGGCTGGCTCCCGTCACCTCGATCCGCCGGACCTCGACCGCCGCATCGATCAGGATATTATCCCGAACGAAGCTGGTGATCTGCTCCACCGCCAGCCGCGAGCTGGCCGCGGCGAAACGCCGTGCGGGCACATGCCACATGTTCATCTGCGGCTTGAGCGGGTCAACGTCCAGGTAGTAGATGGCGGCCTCGGCCGACGGCCGGTTCACCGCGGGGATCCACGGAACGTCACTGTCGATGACCAGGATCACGTCGGCCTGCGCCAGCACCGGGTTCGGCGCCACCGTGTGGTACTGGAAGCCAGCGTGCAGCTTGTGGTCGGCGGGAAAGTTGACGTGGTAGGCCATGGACTCCAGCACGGGGATGGCCAGTAGCTCGCACAGCTCAACGAGCTTCGGCACGGCGGCCGGATCCCGGCCCAGATAAGACGTTACGATCAGCGGACGCCGGGCCTGGGCCAGCGCGGTCGCTATCTCGGCCGCGACCGCATCGGTGAGCGCCATCGGCGCGACCGGCTCGAAGTCCGCCCGGTCGACGGTGTACGGCTCAACCTGCTCTTCCATCACCTCGCGCGGGCTGGTCAGGTAGACCGGGCCCGCAGGCTCGCTGCGGGCGATCTGCAGCGCGCGATGCACGAGTTGCTTCACGTTGCGGCCGGTGCGGATCTCGTTGTCGTACTTTACGTAGTTACGCAGGATGCCGCGCTGGTCGCGCACGTCCTGAATCCAGTGGATGAACTCGTTGCGGCCGCCGGGCAGCTCACCTTCTTGCGTATACGGCGCCGCCCCGGCAAAGACGAACACCGGGACGCGGCCGCGCATCGCGTTGCTGACACCACCGAGGTTCAGGGTGCCCGCATCGACGTGAACGATCACGGCCTGCGGCTCGCCGGTCACCATGGCATAGGCGTGCGCGGCGGATAGCGCGACGGTCTCGTGCGGGCACACGATCATCCGAGGGAACTCCGCCGCACGGCCCTCGGCGTTAACCTGAGCCAGCGCCTCGATCAGGCCCGGGATGGTCGCTGCCGAGGTTCGCGAAGATGTAGCTGACCCCGGCCTCGGCCAGGGCCTCGAGAAAGGCGGTGCTGGTCGTGTAGGAGCCAGCGGCCACCTATCAGAACCGTCCCGCCGTCTGCATCGACATGGCGTGCTCGACCAGGGTGACCAGGGTCGCCTTGGTCGACTCCCGGTTCCGCGCATCACACGGGATCACCGGGACGTCAGGCGAGATGGCCAGCGCCTCGCTGACGTCCCGCGACCGGTGCGGGAACTGCCCGTGGAAGCCGTTGATCCCGATCACGAACGGGAGGCCGGACGCCTCGAAGTAGTCCACCGCGGGGAACGAGTCGGCTAGGCGCCTGGTATCGACGAGGACGACCGCGCCGATCGCGCCCTGGATCAGGTCGTCCCACATGAACCAGAACCGGTGCTGGCCCGGCGTGCCGAACATGTAGAGGACAAGGTCCTTATCCAGCGTGATCCGGCCGAAGTCCATCGCCACCGTCGTCGTCGACTTGTCCGGCACGTGCGACAAGTCATCAACATCCGTGCTGGCCACCGTCATCACGGCTTCGGTCGTCAGCGGCGTGATCTCTGACACCGACCCCACGAATGTCGTCTTGCCTACACCAAATCCGCCCGCCACGACGATCTTGACCGACGTCATGGCAGATGCGGATGCGTCGGACCTCGGCTGGGCGACGCTAGATCTTACGGAGTCCACTAAGCACCCTTTCGAGCAAATTGAGGTCCGGACGGCCCTCAGAATCATCGCGCTGGTGGATACGTACAAGCCCGTCCGCTCCCATGTCCGCGATGAGAATCCTGGCCACGCCAAGCGGTAGCCGCAGCACCGCCGACACCTCGGCCACCGACCTCCAGTCCCGGCAGAACTGGAGGATCGCCTGGCATTCTGGCGCCAGCACCGATAGATCCCGGGGCTCGAGCACGGTCGCGGTGACCAGCGCCTCGATAGCGAGCTGGTACCTCGGCTGCGTCCGGCCTCCCGTCACCGTATACGGCCGGACGAGCCTGGTGGCACCATCCTCATCGGTCCCGAAGGTGCCGAAGCCAGAACGTGGCCCCGGCCCCTCGTCCCATAGGCCAGCCCGCCCCTGCCAGGAACCGGGCAAGCCTACGAACGGCGACCGGTCGTCACCTCGCCCTTGGCCAGCCACTGAAACCTCCGGTCACCGTCGTCCATCACCCGGGATAGCTGCTTGCATGACACCGCGGGTGGCCGGGGTAAGGACCCGCCCGGCCCGCTCAACCAGCAGGGTCATCTCGTAGGCCACCAGCCCGAGATCACAGGTGGATGCAGCGAGGACAGCAAGGCTGGAGCCATTGCTGATCGCCATGACCACCAGGACACCCCGCTGCATCTCCACTACAGTCTGCACCACTGCGCCGCCCTCGAACACCCGCGACGCACCTTGGGTCAAGCTCGTCAGCCCCGACGTCACCGCCGCCAGCTGATCAGCCCTTTCCTGCGGAAAACCCGCGCTGAACGCCAGCGGCAGGCCGTCCGAGGACACCACCACCGCGTGGGCCACATCAGGCACACGCTCCACGAAGTTGGTGATCAGCCAGTTAAGATCCTGCGCAGGGCGCCCTGGCGTGCTCATTCGCACTCCTCTCGTCGCCCGCTCATACAGGTTCCTCCTCCTGAAGTCACTGTGCCTGGGCCTTGGTATGTCATCGGTCCTACGGCTCCTCGATCTGGGGTGCGACGGCGCGACCCTCGCGCACGCCTCGCTGGAAGCTGGCCATGCGTGAGCGAGCCACATCCGGCGACCTGGCAGGTGCTTCGGTTTCTGTCGATTCCTGACCACCGTCGCTCCCGACCGATCCTGGCACAAGATTAGCCCTCGGCACACGCCTCGGCAGGCCAGCCTGCGTCTTGTCGCCAGCCGCGGGCGACGCGGCGGCCTGGGCCGCGTGCCAGCCCTCATCGGCGGGCGACGTCCACGGGTCCGGCCCGGCCTGCGGCCCGGCGGGCGCCGTCGTGGTGGTCGTGGCGGTCGTGGTGGTCATGGTCTGCCCGCTCCGGCGGAACCAGTCGGACTCGAGTGAGTCGAAGATCGGCAGCCGCGGCACCGGGCCCGCGGTGGCCGGGATCGTCACCTGACCGGAATCCGCGTCCGGATCGTCCGTGCCCTGGCCGTTAGCCTTGCCTTCGGACCGCCCGTTCGCCGCGTCGGCGGCGTCGGACGCGCTCGGCCCGTCGCTGCCGTGGACATTCTGGCTGCCGATCGGGAACTGCGGGGGCTGCGGTCCCCGCGAGCTGAGCCCGGTGAACGCGGGCAGCTTGCTCGGACCTCCGGGAGCCGCCGGGGTGTCCTGGTCCCCGTCGGCCCGTTGGGAGCTGGCCTGGTCTGTACTGGCCTGGTCCCTGCCGGCCGACTGTGGGCTGGCCGACTGGAAGCCCTCGCCGGCCGACTGGCTGGTCGAGGGCCCGGCCGGGCTGCCGTGGCCGTGGCCGTTTCCGTTGGTGTTGCGGATCGGCAGGGCCTGAGTCGCGGGCTCGTCGCGATCACCCCAGCTGCCGCCGCCCATGTCCCAGCCACTGCGCGCCGCCGCCATACCGCCGTCGCCGAGACCGGCAGCTGCCTCGCCCGAGCCCTGGGTGCCTGGCGGAGCCTGCGGGCCGGAGCCCGGCTGCGTGCCCTGGGGTCCCGTACCCGGGCCGGCGGAGCCGAAGGGCGTAGACCCCGGCGAGGCCGTCGGCGCGGCGGGTGAGAACCTCGGTATCCTGGCGGCCGCGGTGGCCTGGGACGCGGCGCTTGGCGGGGCCGTCTGGGTGGGCGCGGACAGCGACGACGCGGGACCGAAGTCGTCGGCTTCGAACCGGCGGAGCCGGCCGAGCGGGGACGCCACCTCGGGGGCCGCCACCGTGTCGGGCAGCCAGATCAGCGCGGTTAGGCCGCCGACCTGCGCGTGCCGTAGCCGGACCCGGACGCCGTGCCTGGCCGCCAGGCGGCCGACCACGAACAGGCCCATCCGCCGGGATACGGCCACGTCGACCACGGGCGGGTTGTCCAGCCGCCAGTTGGCGTGCGAAATCTCCTGGTCCGAGATGCCCACGCCGTTGTCGGTGATGTCGAGGAGCACGCCGCCGCTGCTCAGCGGCTGGCCGGAAATGTACACCTGAGTATCTTCCGGGGAGAACGTGGTCGCGTTCTCCACGATCTCCGCCACCAGGTGCACCACGTCGTTGACGGCCTGGCCGACCACGACGATTCCGGGCTGCACGTTGAGGACAACCCGCTCGTACTGCTCGATCTCGGAGATCGCCGCGCGCAGGACGTCTACCAGCGCCACCGGCTGAGTCCACCGCCTGGTCACCTCGTGGCCGGCCAGAACCAGCAGGTTCTCGGAGTTACGGCGCATGCGGGTGGCCAGGTGGTCCAAGCGGAACAGGCTGCTGAGCCGACCGGAATCCTGCTCGCTCTGCTCCAGCGAGTCGATCAGCGACAGCTGCCGCTCGATCAGCGACTGGCTGCGCCGGGACAGGTTGATGAACATGGCGTTCAGATTGCCGCGCAGCATGGCCTCGTCGGCGGCCAGCCGGACCGCCTCGCGGTGGACCTGGTCGAAGGCCCGGGCGACCTCACCGATCTCGTCGGTGGAGGTGACCCCGATGGGCTCGATCTCGATGCCTTCGTCGGCGCCCTCGCTCTGGCTCAGCCTCCGCACCATCTCGGGCAGCCGGTTGCCGGCCACGTCGAGCGCGTCGGCGCGGAGCTTGCGCAGCGGGCGGATCAGCGAGCGGGCCACGATCGTCGAGACCAGCGCGACCAGGAGCAGCAGCAGCAGCGTCACCAGGCTGGTGACCAGCAGGTCCGTGCTGGCATTGGTCCTGGACGCATTTGCTAGCGTGGAGATGTTGCCGGTCAGTTCGTCGGCGACATGCCGCACCTTGCCGATGGTGGCCGACATGTCGTCGTTCACGTTTGCCGCGGCCAGGATGCGCGCATTCGCCGGGGTGAGTGGGTGCGCCGAGGAGGCGCCGGGAAGCAACGCCAACGCGAGTGATTCCGCTTTGGCGGCGCCGTCGACCGGCGTCCCGCTCACCGTGTCGCCGTAGGTCTGCTGCTCGGCGACATCTACGGATGCGCTGAAGTTGGCCAGATCCACCGCTTCCTGCCGCTGTGCCTGCTGGAGGCTGGCATCGTCGTCGGGCGACAGCGACGGCTGCGGAAAACTGACCGCCCTCAGCAGGATGGCCCGCTGAACCGACTTGGCGTCTTCGACCTGGAGCAGTGCGCCTAGGGCGATAACGTCACGCCGGAGATCGGTATTGCTGCCCTCGTTCCCGACGACGCTGGCGAATGTGTTCGCGGGCTGGATGATGTTCACGGTGTACACCTGCATGATTGCCGCACTGGGGAATAGCGGGTCCGCCATCGCCTCGCGGACGAACGGCAGGGTTTCCGCGCCCACTTGTACCGCGTTCAGCGCCTGCACCGCGACGAGCTGATAGCCGTCTCCGACCGTGATGCCATCTGCCAAGGCGGCGACCTGCGCGGCGGCGCCATCGGTGACACGCCGTGCGGTCTTCAGCCTGGCAGAAAAGGCGCCCCTATTCGCTGTGGAGGCGACTGAATAGTCGCGTTCATCTTCCAGTGCCTGGGTGTACTTGACCACCGCGCTGTTGAGCTGGGCGAGGTGCTGAACACTGCCGGTCGTCTGCCAGTCGCTGAGGTCTCCGCTGATAGTCACCGCACCGAGCACCGCCGCGGTCAGCAACGGCACCGCGACCAAGGCGGCCAACCGCCACCGGACGCGCCAGTTCCCCAGGGCGAACCGCGACCGGGCCGAGCCGGGCCATCTCGGATGCGGATGGGTGGTCCCGACTATGCCGACCGCGGGCGGGGACCCCGCCTGGGGCTGGGCGACGACCACGGGCGTCTGGCCGTCGGAAGCGGCCGGGCCGATGACGGGCTGCGGTCCCATGCTCGCCGCGCCCCGTCCGCCGATGGCATCCGAGCTGTCACCCGCGGCGCTTCCGCCTGCGGGAGGCACCGAACCTTGCCGGTCGGCTGGCCCTCCGCTGACGGCCCCGGCCGCGCCAGCTGGGTCGCCGGGATTCGTCACCGATCGTTTACGCACTACGTTCGCACCTCGCATTGGCAAGCCTTAGCCAGCGCACATGCCCGGCTGAAACGGCGCAAGCCGCCCTCCATACGCACCCTCTTTCCCTTCGCAACGATCGCCGCTGCTCGGGTCAACAAGGCGGCCGAGCCACACTCTCGCGTTACAAAACGGGTAAGGACATATAATCATCTTCTGGGTGGCCGCCACGGGGCATTCGCCAGTAAACCGGCGAGATCTTCGCTGAGAAGGTTATCCGCGCTGTCTGACCTGGCCGGGATCGGCCGCACCAGACCTTCATTTAGTGATAGTATGGTAACTCTTCGTATTATCTCCTGCCGGGCACGCTGACCCGGGGACCAACGTCGGCGGCCCGGCCGTCAGTCCGGCGTGTGGGACATATCGGTCGTTGGCCGTCTGCCGCCGACCCAGGCTACCGGGTCGCCTTGGAGCGGCGGGCACACGCGGCGAGCGCCAGCTAATCAGCCCGTTATGACGATAATTACAGGCTGATTATTACCTCATTAGGATCACGCTGAATAGCATGCTCGTTACTGGAAGGACTAGGCTCCGAATCCGCAAGTACCCGAAATTGTGTGACGGAGGCGTTGTGGGTTGCGACACGCCGACGCATAATGCGTGATTTGCGGTTGGCGAGGGTGGGTTTCCCTCTCCAGCACCAGGCGCAGCTGGAAGTCATCGCCGCGCTGACGGCCGCCGAACGCGCCCGCGCCGAGCAGCACCGTGTGCCGGATCATGGTGATCCGGTCCCCGTGCGTCTGCAAGGGCGGCGCCCGTGAGGGCGGTGACCACGCGGGCGCTGGCGCCGAGCGGGGACTCGTTGGAGGCCAGCGCCCCGTCGTCGCTGCCCGCGTGCAGGCCCGGGCGGTAGGGCTCGATGCGCTCGAGCCAGGGGCGGGGCTGCAGGGCTGCCCGCGGCGGCACGGCGGCCGGGGCAGTGAGACGAGTGTCCTGCGGCGTGATGCCGGCGGTCGCGAGCTGCGGGCGGATGCCGTCGCCGGGATGCCGGTCCGGGTCCGGCGGCCGGGCCGGCTCGCCGGGCCGGTCAGCCCTCATCGTGACTGGCCTGGTGCGTCCCGGCGGCGGTGACTGCCGGGCCGGTAGTGGCCTCAGGCAGGGGCCGGTCCGGCGCGGCTGGCGGCGGGGTGCGGGCGGACCGGCCGAGGAACAGTTCGCCGAAGTCGGGCCGGGCACGCAGAGCCGCGGGTGCGTCGTTCAGTTCGACCCGGCCGTCGACCAGGACGTAGCACCAGTCGGCGATCTGCATGGCCTGGTGCGCGCGCTGCTCGACCAGCAGGATGGTCACGCCGGCGCGGGCAAGTGAGGTGACGTGGTCATCAAGGATGCCGCGGGCCAGGATCGGGGACAGCCCCGCGGTGGGTTCGTCGAGGATGAGGAGCTTCGGCGAGCTGATCAGGGAGCGGCCGATGCCGAGGAGTTTCCGTTCGCCGCCGCTGAGGAGTTTGCCGCTGCGTTTGAGTAGCGGCCTGAGGGCGGGCAAGGTCTGCAGCACGTCGTCGATCCGGGCGCCGACCTGGGCTTTCGGCAGGAGGTAGCCGCCCATTTCGAGGTTTTCCCTGACGGTGAGGGTCGGGAAGATGTCGTTGTGCTGCGGGACGTAGCCCAGGCCGCCCTTGGTCAGGGCGTTGCCGCTGGCCCCGGTGACGTCATGTCCGTCGAGGAGGACCTGCCCGGCCTGGGGTCTCAGCCGCCCGGTGAGGCACTTGAGCAGTGTCGATTTGCCGCCCCCGTTGGGGCCGATCACGGTCACGACCTCACCTTCGGCGACGGTCAGCGAGATGTCGCTGATGATCGGCGCGGCGCCGTAGCCGGCGGTCAGGCCCCGGACGCTCAGGTACCCGGCGTCCGGGCGGCGGCTATCCGTTGAGGTAGGCATCGAGCACCCTCTGGTCGGATCGGATCTGGTCCATGGTTCCCTCGGCGAGGACTTCGCCTTGTGCCATCACGATGACCGGGTCGCACAGCCGCTCGACGACCGCCATCTCGTGCTCGACCATCAGCATGGTCAGCCCGTCTTGCTTCAGCTGGAGCAGGTAGTCCTCGATTCGCTCGCCGAGGGCGGGGTTGACCCCGGCCATTGGCTCGTCGAGCAGGAGGATCTCCGGCTCGGTCATGAGCGCGCGCATGATCTCGAGCAGCCGCCGCTGGCCGCCGCTGAGGGTTCCGGCGAACTCGTTGGCCATCCGGGCCATGTCGAAGCGGTCGATGAGGTCAGCGGCGCGCGCGGTCAGGCTTTCCTGCTCGGCGCGCCAGTAGCGGCGGCCGAGCAGCGCGCCACGCAGCGTGTCTCCGCGCTGCCCGTACCGGGCGGTGAGCAGGTTCTCCGTGACGGTCATCCCGGCGAAGTCGCTGGACTGCTGGAAGGTCCTGGCCAGCCCGCGCCGCGCGATCTTGTGGCTGGGCCAGCCGGCCACGTTGGTGCCGTTGAGCAGCACCGAACCACGGCTCGGCTTGATCGCGCCCGCTACCATACCCAGCGCGGTGGATTTGCCGGCGCCGTTCGGGCCGATAAGGCCGGTGATGCGGCCCCGCGGCACGTCGAAGGACACCCCGGCTACGGCGTGCACGCCGCCGTAGCTCTTGGCCAGATCATCGACCCGCAGCAACGCCGCCTGCGCGGCCGGTGTCGCCCGCTGTCGCTGCACCGAGGTCATCGGGTCTCAGCCGTTTTCTCGTAGTCGACGGGTCGCGGCAGCCCGGTCCGGGCCTGCTGCAGGCCGGGCAGCTTGATGATCCGTCTGCGCTCGGGCAGCACGCCGCGCGGCCAGAACCACAGGAAGATCAGCGTCAGGAGCCCGACGGCGACCCACTGCAGCGCGTCGATGAGCCCGGGGGGGCCGAACTGGGGCAGGAAGCGGCTGCCTTCCAGGAACGCGACGGGTACCAGCAGCGCTCCCAGCGCGGCGCCGGCGTTGTTGGCCGTGCCGCCGACGATCAGCGCGGCGAAGAGGACGAAGGTCTCCTGGTAGAGCCAGCCGCCGGGGGACCAGGCGCTGATGAACTCCACCAGCACGGCCCCGCTGATCCCGGCGATCACGCCGCCGACGACGAACGAGGTCATGCGCAGGCCGGTCACGTTCTTGCCCAGCGCGGCGGCGCCCTGCTCGTGGTCGCGGACCGCACGAAACGACCGGCCGAGCGGGGCGCTGGTGATCCGCCACACGAACGCGTAGACGATCAGGCAGATGACGGCGGTCAGCCCGACGTAGAACCACCGGTAGCCGACCAGCGAGAGGTTCAGGGCGGTGCTCATCGGCTGGGGGATGAGCGACAGCCCGGCCGGGCCGTTGAACAGGCCCACGTCGCTGGTGACCACGGCGGTGGCGATCAGGGAGATGACCAGGAAGACCATCGCCTGGTAGTCGCTTCGCAGCCGGCGCAGCGCGATCACGCCGACGACCGCGGACAGCAGGCCGCCCGCGATCCCGCCGGCGATAACCGGGAGCGGAAACGGCAGGTTCGCGCCGCCGATGTATTGCTGGAAACTGCCGGCGGTGTTCGGCCCCAGGGTCAGCACGGCGGCGGTGTACGCGCCGGCCGACTGGTAGATGATGAAGGAGAAGTTCAGGATCCCGGTGTAGCCGTATTGCAGGTTCAGCCCCCAGCAGGCCATCACGTCGACCCCGAGGTAGACCAGCACGGTGGAGATGTAGAACGACCAGGCGAGGCTCATGCGGCGACCTCTTTCTGGCTGGCGACCTCGGCGAAGATTCCCTGCGGGCGGAGCAGAAGCACCACGATGAGCACCAGGAACGCCACGACCTCCTTGTAGGTCGGATCGAAGTAGGTGCCGTCCAGCTCGGTGGCGAGCCCGATGACCAGCGCGCCCAGCATCGCCCCGTACGGGTGGCCGACCCCGCCGAGCACCGCGGCGGCGATGACCGGGATCAGGAACGCCGAGCCGGTCGTGAAGTCGAAGCTGCCCAGCTCGGTCACCAGCGCGACCCCGGCCAGCCCGCACAGCAGTCCGGACAGCAGCCAGGCGGCGTCGATGACCCAGCGCGTCTGCACGCCGCAGTTGCGGGCCAGCGCGGGGTCGCTGGCCGTGGCGCGCATGGCCTTGCCCAGCCGGGTGTACCTGAGCAGGCCGTGCAACGCGGCCAGCGCGACGGCGGCGATCGCGATCAAGATGAGCTGAGTGGCGGTGAACACCATGCCCAGCACGTGCACCGGGGCGCCGGCGGAGATGCGCGCGCTGACAAAGTCCGGCCCAAAGATCGCCTGCAGGCAGTTCTGCAGGATCAGGCTCACCGCGATCGTGACGATGATCATCGTGAACAGCCGGGCCCCGCGGCGGATGAACGGCGTATACACGAACCGGTTCAGCAGGACGGAGAATACGGCGCCGAACAGGCCGCCGAGCACCATTCCCCACCACGGGTTGAGCCCGGCCGAGGAGCTCACGTAAGCCACGAACG
Organism: uncultured Actinomycetota bacterium; assembly: GCA_963844625.1. Taxonomy (GTDB): domain Bacteria; phylum Actinomycetota; class Actinomycetes; order Streptosporangiales; family Streptosporangiaceae; genus Palsa-504. The sequence continues at coordinate 17,902 of CAWJPF010000017.1, forward strand.
CCGATGCGGTCATGACATCGCCGTAGGCCAGGTTGAGGATATTGGTTACCCCGAACTGGACGGTGAACCCGACCGCCGCCAGCGCCAGCACCGCAGCGGTGACGATCCCGAAACCGATAGCGTGCAGGAACATGCTCTGGCTCCCTTCCGGGTGGGGGCCCGTGCCGGCGACGGCCTGACGCCCGGGCCCCTATCTGCTGGCGCCCGGGCGCGGCCGCTTACTTGATAAGCGTTGCGAGGTCGGCGGCCGAGATAGTGGCCACCAGGGGGGTGCTCCCGTTCGGCTGGTAGCCCGTGACCTCGAAGCCGCCGGTCGAGTTGTGCCACTGGTCCCAGGCGATGAGCCCGGTGGCGCCGACGTAATCGATCTTCTTGCCCGCTTTGAGCGCCGCGAGGCCGGCCGCGTACGAATTCACCACCACCGCCCCTGGGGAGGCCGTGGTGACCGCCGGGATGGACTTATTCCATACGGCCCCGCTGGTGCTCTTCGCCGCGGTCGCGGCCAGCGCCATGACGATGAGCCCGTCGTAGTCCACCATCGAGTACGAGTCGTCGCTCCACTGCGACGCCGGCTTGGTCACCCCAGGTGAGGCCAGCACATACTTGTTGTACACCTGCCACGCGGGCCCCGACGCAGGGGCGTAGGGTATCGCGCCCACGAAGTACTTGCTCAGCGCCGGCTTGCCGATCGCCCCGGCCACCGCCTGCAGCCAGGCCGGCTCGAGCGTCGCGTCGCTGCCGATGACCGGGATCAGGTGGCCCAGCTGCTGCAGCTCGGCCAGGATCGTCGCGTCGGCCTGCGGCGAGGCTTCGGTGAAGATGACCTGCGGCTTGGCCGCGATGATCTGCTCGACCTCCGGCTGATAGGAGCTCTGGCCCAGGGCGATCTTCTGGTTGCTGACCATCTGCCCGCCCAGTGCGCTGTAGCCCTTCAGCAGCGTCGGCACGACGGACTGCGAGCCGACGTCGTTGCCGAACACCGCCGCGCCCCGGAGATAGCCCTTCCGCTTGGCATACAGCGCCATCGCGTAGCCCAGCACGTCGTCTGCGGGGGTCATGCGCCAGAAATACTCCAGCTTGGTGTGGTCGAACGACGCCTCGCCGGTGTCGGCGAACATCGGGATCTTGGCCGCGTTGATCAGCGGGGCGGTCGAGTCCGCCTCATCCGAGCTCGGGCCCAGCACGCCGAACAGGTGCGGCGTGGTCGCCAGCATCTTCGCCGCGCCGGTAACCGCGTCGGCCGGGTCGCCGCGCGTGTCCACGGTCGAGCAGGCCACCTTGTTGCTCAGCACGCCGCCTGCCGCGTTGACCGCGGTCGCCGCGGCCAGGCAGCCCGCCATCATCTCCGGCCCGAATGCCGCATCCGGGCCGGTGAACGGGTTAAACGCCGCGACCGTGAGAGTAGTGTTCTTCACGGCTCCGGACGACGCGGACGACGAGCACGCCGCCGTCACCGAAACCGCCAGGACAGCAGCCGTCGCGACCAGCGCGCGAGCGCGCGTCCGGCGGGATCTCTGAGAAGTCACCTGCGGATGCTCGCACTCCGTTCCTATATATGTCAAGGTTCTTCCTCAAATGGGGGTAATGGTTGTATATGTGAACGCGCTCTGGCAGACTCGCACCCGGGCCCGCTCGCACGCCTGACAGGTTAAACGCCGGGGGGCAGATGATGAACCCGGGCTCAGCCGGTACGTGCCGGGGCGCGCCGCAGGCCGGATCAGCCGTCCGCGCAATCGGAGCGTCATGAGCACCTCGGTCATCAGGGCGGTGCGAATCCTCGACCGGCTGGCACGGAGCCAGACGCCGATGACGCTCGCCGAGATCGCCAGCGAGCTCAATATACCCAGGAGCACCGCCTACACCATCCTGCGCGACCTGGCCAGCGAATCCTTCGTGACCGTGTCCTCGCCGCCCGCCTACTCGATCGGCCTGAAGGCATTCGAGGTCGGCTCGGCGCACCTGCGGGCCTTCGGCACCGCCGGCGCCGTGGCACCCGAACTCGCCCGCCTGACCTACGCACTGAACATCACCTCGCACTACGCGGTCCTCGACGGCACCGAAGTCCTCTACCTGTGCAAGGAGGACCCGCCCACGCTGGGGATCCAGCTCGCGAGCTCGATCGGCGCCCGGTTCCCGTCCCACCTGACCGCCGTCGGCAAGGCCTGCCTCGCCTGGCTCGAGGCCGACTGCCTGCCCGGCCACGTCGAACTGGCCACCCGCGGAGCCGACGGGCAGACGATCTCCCTGCCCGACCTCACCGCCGAACTCGCCCAGGTCCGCGGGCAAGGCTTCGCCACCGACGACGGCGGCGCCGCCGCCGGCATCCAGGGCGTCGCCGCACCCGTATTCGGCCTCACCGGGCTCAAAGGCGCCATCGGCGTGAGCCTCGTGCACGGCTCCGCCCCCTCCCTCGACCCGGTCGCCGACGACGTCAAGACAGCCGCCGCCCGCGCAACCATCGCGCTCGGCGGGACAACACCCAACCACCATGTCCTCCCGCGCAACGACCACGCCGATCAAACGAGCATTGCCCGCCGGTAGTTCCCGCACACCTCGACGAATGCGGCCGTCACGGCGGCAAGCCCCGCACCGGGCCGGCACTGGAACGCTTCCTGCCCTGGAACGCCAGCGACGACCTCCGCACCCGGGCGCAGCCACCGCCGCCGCCAAGCGGGTAAATCCCCGCACCGGCAACGCCCGCACCGGCATTGGCCATCATGGACGGCCATACCGGCTGGCGGGCGTGCTCTCACACGACTTTCGAATACTTACCCGAGTCCCAGTTCCCTGGCGATGAGCATCCGCTGGACCTCCGAGGTCCCCTCGCCGATCTCCAGGACCTTCGCGTCCCGGTAGAAGCGGCCGACCGGAGAACTCGTTCATGAAGCCATAGCCGCCGAATACCTGGGTGGCGGCCCGCGCGTTGTCCATGGCCGCGTTCGAGGCGGTCAGCTTGGCGATCGCCGACTCTTTCTTGACCGGCTGGCCCGCCACCAGTCGCGCGGCGGCGTCGTACCAGGCCAGCCGGGCCGTGTGCACTCGCGCCTCCATGTCGGCGATGGCGAACTGGATAGCCTGGTGCTGCTCCAGGCGGCGGCCGAACGCCTCCCGTTGCCCGGCGTAGGCGACGCATTCGTCCACGCAGCCCTGCGCCAGGCCGGTGGCCAGCGCGGCGATTGCCACCCGGCCCTCGTCCAGGATCTGCAGGAACTGGGCGTAGCCGCGGCCGCGCTCACCGAGCAGGTTCTCCGCCGGGACGCGGCATCCGGTAAAGGACAACTCTCTGGTGTCGGATGCGCACCAGCCGACCTTGGAATACTCGGGACCGGGCACAAATCCGGCCGTCCCGTTCGGAATAATGATCGAAGAAATCTCTTTACGGCCGTTCTCGCCGCGTTCGGTGATGGCCAGTACGGTCACCAGGGACGTGATCGAGGTACCGGCGTTGGTGATGAACGCCTTGGTCCCGTCCACCACCCACTCCCCGTTCTCGAGGCCGTTCTCGAGGCCGTTCTCGAGGCGGGCGGTCGTGCGCAGGCCGCCGGGGATATCGGAGCCGCCGCCGGGCTCGGTCAGCCCGAAGGCGGCCAGTCGCTCCCCCGCGCACAGCTCCGGCAGCCACCGCTGGCGTTGTTTCTCGGTGCCGAACCGGTAGATAGGCATGGCTCCGAGCGAGACCCCCGCCTCGAGGGTGATCGCGACCGAGGAATCCACCCGGGCCAGTTCCTCCAGCGCGAGGCCGAGGGCGAAATAGTCCCCGCCCATGCCGCCGTACTCCTCGCCGAACGGCAGCCCGAACAGGCCGAGCTTGCCCATCTTGGCCACGATGTCGTACGGGAACTCACCGCGTTCGTAGTAGCCGCCGATAACCGGCGCGACCACCTCGCGGGCGAACTGGGCGACGGAGTCCCGCAGGTCCTGGTGCTCCGGAGTGAGCTGGTAGCTAACCATGGGAACACCTTCGCATAGCCCGCTGCAAACCTCCCACTCGCGGCGGTAGTCTAACGGGGGCCGGATACCCAAAACACGAGAGCGAGAACATGGCCAGCCTGAGCTGCCCCGATTGCGGCGTCAAGGTCCAGCCGGAGGATCTGATCTGCTTCCGGTGCGGCGCTAACCTGCCGCACACCGCCACACCCGACGATGACGTCCTGACGCCGACCATCTCGCAGAGGTTCATCGCGGCGGGCGCTGACCCCGCGACCTTGTGCCCGAACTGCGGCGCGGCCGTGGGCGACGCGGCGGACGTGGTCTGCTCCACCTGCGGGGACCCGCTGCCGACCGGCCGGCGTCGGCGCATCTCTCCCGTCGTCATGCGGATCACCTTCCCCACCGGCAACGTCGACATCCCGGCCGGAACGTCAGTCATGCTCGGCCGGGACCCGGCCGAGTCGCTGGTGGCCGCGGCCTTCGCCCGCTTCGACAACGTGTCAAGACGGCACGCCACCGTCCAGGTGGACGACTTCGGGCACGCGTCGATCACGGACGAGAACTCGACCAACGGCACCTTCGTCAACGAGGACCGGGTGCTGCCCGGCACTGAAGTCCGGCTGGTCGACGGGGACCGCGTGCGGCTGGCCGCGGACGTGACGGGCAGCGTATCGCTGCCGCAGGGTGAGCCCGACCCCTCCGGGCTCAGCCGCCGCGGCGTCAGCTAATCACCTCTCGCTCGCCGGTCCTGTTTGGCGGCACTGTTCTTTGGCGGCACTGTTCTTTGGCGGCACTGCTGTTTGGCGGCACGGTGCGTGCGATCATGACGCCATGGCTGACCTCGAGGTGATCCAGTTCCGGCCCGAGCCCGCGCAGTACGCCTGGACGTTCGGCGGCGCGGCTCCGGTGATGCGGATACGGCCGCCCGCAGTCCTGCAGGTCTATACCGAGGACTGCTTCGGCGGGCGGGTGCGCAGCGAACAGGACCTGGTCTCGCAGGTGTGCGAGTTCCCCTTCCTCAACCCGCAGACCGGGCCGTTCTATATCGAGGGCGCCGAGCCGGGCGACACCGTGGCGGTCCACTTCGTGTCGATCGAGCCGGCCCGCCCGGTGGCCGCGTCGACGACGGTGCCGTTGTTCGGCGCGCTCACCGGGACGCACCTGACCGCGCTGCTGCAGGATCCGCTGCCCGAGGTGGTGTGGCTCTGGGAGCTTGACGCCGCCGCCCGGACCTGCCGGTTCAGCGCGCGACGGGGCTCGTTCGTCATGGACCTGCCGATGGACCCGATGCACGGAACGGTCGGGGTGGCGCCCGCCAACCTGGAGGTGCGCAGCGCGCTGGTACCCGATGCGTTCGGCGGGAACATGGATACGCCTGAGATGCGCGCCGGGGTCACCTGCTACCTGGGCGTCAACGTGGCCGGGGCGCTGCTCTCCCTCGGCGACGGGCACGCGCGCCAGGGTGAGGGCGAGACCTGCGGGGTCGCGGTCGAGTGCGCGATGAACACGGTCCTGGTCGTGGACCTGGTCAAGGGCGTGCCCTGCCCGTGGCCGCGACTGGAATCGGATACGCACATCATGTCGGCCGGTTCGGCGCGGCCGCTCGAGGACGCATTCCGCATCGCCCAGCACGACATGGTGACGTGGGTCGCCGAGCTATGCGGGCTGGACAAGCTGGACGCGTACCAGCTAGTCACCCAGGCGGTGGAGTCGCCGCTGGCAAACGTCTGCGACACCAACTACACCTCCATCGCCAAGATGGCCAAGCGCTACCTCGGCCCGGCCGGCCCGGCTGGCGCGGCTGGCGCGGCTGGCTCAGCCGGGCCGATGGACGGGACGCACGCCCGGCTGCGCGAGTTGGCGGGCGACTACCGGCGCTAGGTGGTTTTAGCGCAGGTGTTTTAGCGCTCGCTGTCTAGTGCGGCCACCTGCGCCGCCTCGTACCTGTCCCCCGCCACCGCGTCGGCCGGGACGGCGGCCTCGATCGCGGCGAGCTCGTCCGTGCTGAGCGTCAGGTCCAGCGCTTTCAGTGCCTCGGTCAGGCGGTCCCGGCGCTTGGTCCCGATCAGCGGGATGATGTCGTCGCCGCGGGAGGCCACCCAGGCGATCGCCAGCTGCGCGGCGGTAACCTCCCGGTCCTCGGCGATCGCCTCGAGCGCGGCGAGCAACTCCAGGTTCCTGTCGTGGTTCTCGCCGGCGAACCGGGGAAAGCGGGCCCGCGGATCGCCCGGGGCCAGCCGGGCGGTGCCGCTGCTCAGCAGGCCGCGGGAGAGGATGCCGTACGCGGTCACGCTGATACCGAGTTCCCGGACGGTGGGCAGGATGCGCGCCTCGATGCCCCGGCTCATCAGCGAGTACTCGATCTGCAGCGCGGCGATAGGGTGGACAGCGTGGGCCCGGCGGATGGTGTCGGCCCCCATCTCGGAGAGTCCGATGTAGCGGACGTAGCCCGCCTGGACCATGGCGGCGACCGCCCCGACCGTGTCCTCGATCGGCACCCGCGGGTCGAGCCGGGCCGGCTGGTACAGGTCGACGTAGTCGGTACCGAGCCGGGTCAGCGTGTAGGCCAGCGAGTTCTTCACCGCGTTGGGGCTCGCGTCGTGGCCGATAAACGCCCCAGCGGGATCGCGCTGCCCGCCGAACTTCACCTGGATGAACACGCTGTCCCGCGGAATCCCGCGGCGCAGCGCGTCGCGGAGCAGCAGCTCGTTATGACCCATCCCGTAGAAGTCGCCGGTATCAAGGAGCGTGATCCCGGCGTCCACGGCGGCGTGGATCGTGGCGAGGCTTTCCTGGTCGTCGGCCTGGCCGTAGATGCCCGACATGCCCATCAGGCCGAGCCCGGCCCTGGACACTACCGGCCCGCCCCGGCCCAGCGTGGTCGTCTCCATCACGTCTGCACCCTACCCGCGGGTGAGCCGACCGCCTCGCCCGCGGGGTCGGTGGCGGCGGTGTTGAGGCTGGGCCCGGCCGTGACCAGCGCTCCCCTGGTCACGGCCGGACGTCCTCGAGTTATCCATCTAGGCAGAGCAGGCGGTCGCTAGAAGCACATTTTGAAGTTTTCTTCGTGGCCCCGGTGTCGGTGACGCGTCGACGCGGGACCGTGCCTCGTACGACGTTCAGGGCTGGATGGGCAGAGTGAATTGCTGGGTTGCCTGCTGACCGGCGTAATCGGTGACCCGCATGGTGAAGGTGAAGGTGCCGGCCGCGGTCGGTGTCCCGGCGAGCTGGTTATCGGCGTCGCGCGGCCCCGCATTGCCGTCCTGCAGCGTCATCCCGGGTGGGAGGTGCCCGCCGACTACGGCCCAGGTGTAGGGCCCGGCCCCGCCGCTGAGGAAGAAGTCCAGCGCGAGCGCCTGGCCGACGGTTCCCGGATAAAAGGTTGATCCGCTGCCCGGCAGGACGACGGCCAGTGGCTGGGCCGGGTCCACGGTGATCTGGTAGGCCTGATACAGGGGCTGGCCTTGGCCGCCGGTGCCCTGCACGGTGAAGCTGTACGCGGGTTCCTCGCCTGGCTGGGCGGGAGTGCCGCCGACGATCGCCCCGGACGCCCCGAAGGTGGCGGGCAGGGACAGTCCCGGCGGGAGGGCGCCGGCGACGACGCTGAGCGTACCGCCGGCGTTATGGCTGGTGACCAGGTGCCCTTGATACGGCTGGCCGACTACGGCGTCAGGCAGCACGCAGATCCCGCTGATGAGGAAGCTGCCAGTGGCGGCGTTGCACAGCAACTGGTCCGGCGGGCCTTGCACCGTGACGGTGATCTGGTAGGCCATCGTGGAGGTCAGGTTCCCGTCGGTCGCCTTGACGGTGAAGTTGAACGTCCCGGTCCGGGCGGGGTTTCCGGTGATGGCGGTACCAGACCCGGATTGGGCGGGCATGGTCAGGCCGGGCGGGAGGCTGCCCGCGCTCAGTGCGAAGGTGACTGTGGCGCCTGCGGCGCCAGCCTTGCTCACCGCGATGGTCGCGGAGTAAGCGTTCGGCGCGGTGGTGACTCCGAAGGGCAGGACGCAAACCGCGCCTTCCACGGTGCCGTCGGTTGGCGCTGCCGAGCACAGCAGATGAATGCTCGGCGGCGGGTAAGGTTTCGCCGACGCCGGGCCGGCCAAGGCCACTGCTGTGCCCAACATGGCCGCGAGCGTGAGCACCGCTTTGGTTCTCCGTCTCACCGTGATCCTCCTTCGGGCAGCCTTACAGGTCTGCACGCGAAATAGGACTGGCGTGTTGCGGTGAGAGCGCCCGCCGGCCAGCTGGGACGATCCCTACTACCTAACACGAAGCCGGGCCGGTTCCGGTTCACCGGCTGGCTTGGCATGCCTGCGGGGGTTAGCGGATGGGGATGCTGACCAGGGTCTTCGCCGTGGTAGCAACGACGAAGCCGCGGACGCTGGCCAGGGACAAGGGTGACGTCGCGGGATACCAGGGGTCCTGCTGACCAGCGGGAACGGTCCAGCTCGCGGCGGCTACTTCCTGCCCGCGGGAGTCAGTGATCTGGAACTGGCATACGGTTCCGGCCGGAATGCCGCTGACCTGCACCTCCAGGGCAAGACCCCACGGCTGAGCCGCGTATTTAACGGTGACGCTCGTATGCGTCTGAGGATTGCTCGCGTGGACGGTGGCGGCCCATGGCAGCGCCGAGGCGGCCGTCGCCGGAGCGGGGGCTTCCAGTACGCGCGACCCAGCCACCGTGCCAGCCCCGGCGACGAGACCGGCGGCTACCGCGGCGGTCAGCCCGAGCCGCCGACGGCGCCTGCGGGGCTTTGCGGTCCGGCGCCGCGGCGGCGGCGGCCCCGGTGCGGCGTCCGGCACCCTGCCGGAATCCTCGTGAAGGAGCCTGGCCACATCGCCGGCAGGCACTTTGTCCAGGGAGGCGGGCAGATCAGCCAGCCCGGCGAGCTCTTCCCGGCAATCCGGGCACCAGGCCAGGTGACGGGCGACGGCAGCGCGGCCAGCGGGCCCGAGCGCGCCCAGGACATAGACCCCCAGCGCGAGGTGTATGTCCTGGCATGCCCCGGTGCCGGTCACAACGCGGCCGGGATCTTCCCCGGATCCCGGCCTGCGCACCCAGGGCGGCGCCTGACGATGAGGCCCGTGACGGTCTGCATCGCCTGGATAATTCACACTTCTGTAACGTTTAGGGGATACCTGGCGGTTCACCGGTCCGGTGCCCGGTCTGCGGCACCGTTGTCCGCCGGATGAACCGGCCCCGCGGACAGTTCGCGCCCGGCTGCCCGTTACGCACGAAGATCTCCCCGGCGTCGGACGGTAGGGTCGGGTGACGTGACTTCGATTGTTCTGGCATCGTCCTCGCCGACCAGGCTTACGGTGCTGCGCACAGCCGGGCTTGAGCCTAAGGTCCTGGTCAGCGGAGTCGACGAGAGCGCCTTTTCGGCCGACACGCCCGCCGAGCTGGCCGGCCTGCTCGCCGAGGCCAAGGCCGCCGCGGTGGCCTCGGGGCTGCCGGACGGACTTGTGATCGGCTGTGATTCCCTGCTCGACCTGGACGGGCGCGCGCTGGGCAAGCCCGCCTCGGCCGCCGAGGTGGTCGAGCGCTGGCGCGAGATGTCCGGCCGGACCGGGACCCTGGTCACCGGGCACTGCGTTATCAATGCCGGCACCGGCCAGCGGGCCGCCGCGGTGGCCGCAACACGGGTGAGGTTCGGGACGCCCTCGGAGAGGGAGATCGCCGCCTACGTGGCCTCCGGGGAGCCGCTCGCGGTAGCCGGCGCGTTCACGCTGGACGGGCGCGGCGGCTGGTTCGTGGAAGGGATCGACGGCGACCACGGCACTGTGCTCGGCATTTCGCTGCCGCTGCTGCGGCGCCTGCTGGCCGAGCTCGGGTTCAGCGTGACGGAGCTGTGGGCCTGAGGTGTGCACGTGAGCGGGGCTGGCGCGGGCGACGGCACATTACCCTGTAATAAGGAACAGGCCGAATCGACCGGACGGATGCATGGAACCCGAACCCACCGTGCTGGACAGCCTCCGTAAGGCGATCGACGCCATGCCCGACGACGTGCCGCTCCGCCTGCACCTGGCGACGCTGCTGCTGGCCGCGGGCCGGTCCGACGAGGCCGTCAGGCACCTGGGCGCCGTCCTGCAGCGTGATCCGGGCAACGCGCAGGCGCTCAGCCTGCTGCGGGAGCCGGGTGGCGCGCGGGAGCCTGCCTCGGCGCCGGCGGCCGGGGAGGACGCTCCGGAGCAGGACGTTACGGTACAGGGCACTCCGGTCGAGGACACGGGCGGAAACGGCAAGAAGCAGCAGTACGACTGGTCACAGGCCGAAGACGAGCTACGTGACGTGCTGCCCGCCATGTTCGTCGGCGAGGGTGACGCGGCGGACTCAGCTTCCGCGGGCATCGACGAAGCGGATGCCTACGACCTCGAGCACGCCGGCCTCACGCTGGCGGACGTCGCCGGGATGACCGAGGTCAAGGAGCGTCTTGAGGCGGCGTTCCTGGCCCCGATGCGCAACCCGGAGCTGCGGCGGCTGTACGGCAAGTCACTGCGCGGCGGGCTGCTGCTCTACGGGCCGCCAGGATGCGGCAAGACGTTCATCGCCCGCGCGGTCGCGGGCGAGCTGGGCGCCCGTTTCATCGCGGTGTCGTTCGCGGACATCATCGACATGTTCGTGGGGCAGAGCGAGCGGAACATCCACGAGCTGTTCGAGGTCGCCAGGCGGAACGCGCCGTGCGTCCTGTTCCTCGACGAGGTGGACGCGATCGGGCAGAAGCGCTCGCAGCTGCGGCACACCCCGATGCGCAGCGCGGTCAACCAGCTGCTGCTCGAGCTGGACGACATCTCGGGCAACAACGAGGGCGTCTTCCTGCTGGCGGCGACCAACCACCCGTGGGACGTGGACAGCGCGCTGCGCAGGCCCGGGCGTTTCGACCGGACGCTGCTGGTCCTGCCGCCTGACACGACCGCGCGCGAGGGAGTGTTCCGCTACCACCTGAAGGACCGCCCGGTGGCAGGCATCGACCTGGCCAAGCTGGCGCGGCAGACCGACGGTTACTCAGGCGCCGACATCGCGCACATCTGCGAGACGGCCGCCGAACGGGCCCTGATGGACTCGGTCCGCCGCGGCGAGCCGCGGATGATCGGCACGCCGGATCTTGAGGCCGCCATCGCCGAGGTCAAGCCGTCGCTGGGCGCCTGGTTCGATACGGCCCGTAACGTAGCCCTGTTCGCCAACGAGGGCGGTACCTACGATGACCTGGCCGCCTACCTCCGCAAGCGCCGGCTGATCCAGCCGGCGCCCGTGATCGAGCTGAGGACGGCGCTGGCGCGGGCTTCGGTGATGCTCGACGTGAGGCGTTTCGACGAGGCGTCCGAGCTGCTGGCCCGCGTGGTTTCCGCGGAACCGGAGAGCAGCCGGGCCTGGTGCCTGATGGCCCGCGCGCACCTGGGCGCGGACCGCTACGCGGACGCGGTCACTGCCGCCAACCGGGCGGTGGCCCTAGACCCGGCCGACGAGTGGCCGCACCGGCTGGCCAGCAACGCCCTGGTCCACCTGGGTAAATTGCCGGACGCGCTGCGGGCGGCCTACGAGGCATGCCGGCTCGCGCCCAGCTACTGGCAGACGCACGTCTGCGTGGCCCAGGCCGCCCTGGCGGCCCAGCGGCTCGACATTGCCACCGAGGCGGCGGCCCGCGCCCGCGCCCTGGCCCCGAATGAGCCGGATGTCCACTTCCTGTCCGGCAAGGTGAGCCTCGCGCGCGGCGACCTGGCGGAGGCGCGCGAGCATCAGGAACGCGCGCTCACGCTCGACCCCGCGCACAGCGGCGCGATGAACGAGCTCGGCCGGATCAGGCTCAGGCGGCACGATACCTCCGGGGCGATCAGGCACTTCATCAACGCGGCCCGCGCCACCCCGGGCGAGCGCATCTACAGCAGGAACATCGACGTGGTGCTGCTGCGCACCGTGTCAAGGACGATCTACGTGTTCACGCTGATCGCGCTGATCCTGATCTGGGTCCCCGCGGTCACCCACGTGAACCGGCTGCCGTTCGTGATCGGCCTCGGCGTGCTGGCCGTCGTCACCGCGGGCTGCTTCGCCTGGATGGTGCTGCGGCTGCCGCGCGAGGCGCGGCTGATGGTCCGCCGGACCGTGCGTGCCCCGCGGGTGGCCATGGCGCTCGCCCTAGCCGTGGGCGGGGTGAGCGTCGCGTTCGGCCTCGTCGCCTTCACTCCCGCCGCCGACCTGGCCCAGATCCTGCCGGTCGCGGTCGTCATCACCGTGGGCGCCCGGCTGGCCGCGTTCGCGGCCCTCCGCGCCGCGGCGAGAAAGCACTAGCCCCGGTTCGCCGCCGGGGTCCTGGTCGCGCCACGGGACGGCGCGGACGGATGGCAGGGCCAGGACGGCCGCGCTGCTCAGCAGCCCGTAGACGGCACCCACGCCGAAGATCACCGAGGTCCCGAACACGGCGGCTAGCGGTCCGTCGATCGCGTACCCGATGACGCCGATGCCGTAGGCCGGGAAAGTTGACAGCGCGCTGACCCGGGCGAGCATTTCCGGCGGCACTTGCTGCTGCATGGCCGTCCCGAAGAAGGTGCCGGAAAGCGCCGAACCCGCGCCGCAGGCGAACGCGGCGGCGGCTACCCATCCAGCGGACGCGTGCAGGGCCATCGGAATGTCCGGCAGCGCGTAGCAGAACGTGCCGATGGTGGCGATCACGATGGGACGCGCGGGCCTGCGACCCAGCGAGAGCAGCCCGGCCAGGATCGCGCCCGCCCCCTGCACCCCCATGATCGCGCCCCAGACCGCGGCGCCGCCCAGGTACGCCCGGCCCAGCACCGGCCCGAGCACCATCCAGGGCGCCCAGGTAATCAGGTTAAAGAAGGCGAACTGCACAGTGACCACCCACAGCCAGCGGCGTGACCGGAAGTCCGTCCAGCCCTGGGCCATGTCACGGAGCAGGCCGCGGCGCACGGGCGGCTTCCGCCCGGGCACCCGGAGCAGGCTGAGCGCGAGCACGCTGACGGCGTACGACGCCGCGTCCGCGGCTACCACCACGGCGGGGCCGGTCAAGGCGATGAGCACCCCGCCGACGGCGGGCCCGGCGATCCTGGTCGCCGACGTGGCCAGCCCGTAAAGCGCGTTCGCGTTGCCGAGCTGGTCGCGTGGCGCTATCTCGACCGTCAGCGCGTCGAGGGCAGGTGAGAAGAACGCCTCTCCCGTCCCGCGGAGCCAGGCGAGCAGGACAAACAGCCACAGCGACGGCCTGCCCGCGACCAGCGCCGCCGCGAGGGACGCCTGCGCGCAGCAGCGGAGCAGGTCGGCAGACAGCATCACCCGGCGCCGCCCGAACCGGTCGGCCACCGCCCCCGCGACCGCCAGCAACAGGACCTGCGGCACGACGTTGGCGGCCATCACGTAGCCAAGACCGGACGCGCCAACCCCGCTCTCAAGCACCGCCCAGGCCACCGCCACCGTCGACATCGCCGTGCCGAGCAGCGACGTCACGTACCCGGTGTAGAACCTGCGGAAGTTCCGCTCCGTCAGCACGCCGGCCCGGCGCCGGAGCCACTCGCGTCTCACGACACCGGAGCATGACATTCCGAGCAACTCCGCACCACCCCGTGTACTAAATAAAGTTGAGTGAATCCGGCGCATGTTAGTGGTGTGATGGCGGCAAAAATCGCCGCCAGGCCCGTCCGGGGCGCCGGGACAAGAAAATTTCCTATCTGACTCAGTTTTGTTGAGTCAGATTGGCTAAATCTGTGAAAGCCGGCGACGATAGCGGATGGCTGAGCCAGATTGAGGGCGCCGCCCGGGCCGAGTTACGATACATCTCGTTCAGGGAATCGGACCGGAAGGGAATGCGATGGAGGCGACCGACGGGGGTCCTCAGGTTGAGGAAGCCGAAGAGGGTTCCGGGGTGCAGGCAGGTTCCGGGGGGCGGGCGGTTTCGGTGGCTGGATCCGGTGATGGCCCGGCGACCCGCGCTTCTGACCGTGAAAGGGATGCGGTCGTGCAGCGCGTGCAGGAGGCGTTCGCCGAGGGACGGCTGGACGACGCTGAGTTCGACGAGCGGATGCGGGCCGCTCTCACCGCCCGCACGCACGCGGACCTGGACGCGCTGCTCACCGACCTGCCGGCGGCGGCGGCCGCGACCGGCCGGGCGCCCGAGGTCGGCGACCGCGGGCCTGGCCGGTTCGCGATCGCGCTGAAAAGCTCGGTCCGGCGGGCCGGGCGCTGGCGGGTGCCGGAACGCTACACGACCGTCGTCTACAAGGGCGGCGGCTGGCTCGACCTGCGGGCGGCCGAGCTCAGCGGCCCGGTTACCACGTTCCTCGCGGTGGCCTACAAGTCCAGGGTGACGATCCTGGTACCGCCGGGCGTACGGGTCGAGATGACCGGCTTCGGCGTCACCCAGGGGCTGGCCGGCGAGGAGGACCCCGGCTACCGTCTGCCGACTGACGCCCCGGTGATCCACGTGCGCGGTCTTGCCTACAAAGGCACGGTCGAGATCACCACCCGTCCGCCCGAGCGTGCCGCCCTTAGCCGGTAGGGACCCCGCGGCCCGGCCGGGGGCTGGTCGGCAGGGGGGCGGCGCCGAGCTGGCGCCAGCTCAGGCGGGCCTGCGGATGCAGTTCGCTGAGGTGCCCGACGAGATCCCGCCCGGCGGCTTGCAGGCCGTCGGTACCGAGCGCGGCCAGGCCGTCGAGAATGAACACGGCGCTGACCGTGGAGCCGGTGATGCGGGTGCGGACGCACTGCCGCCAGTTCCAGCAGCGGCACGTCACGCCCGTGTCATCGCGCCACACCACCTCCCCTGGTACGGGGTACTCGGTAACGGGCTGCGCGTCGCGGTTGGTGTCGAACGGCTCGTCCCCGGCCGCCCGTACCAGCCGGGCCGGCCCGGCGTACCTCGCGAGGTCCTCCCCGCCAATGGGGATCAGGTGCTTCACGGACATCGCGTTGTAGATGTCCGTGAGCCGGTCAATACGCGGCAGCCCGGCTTCCACGCGGCGCAGCAGGGCCTCGACGCTGGGCCTCGTCCGTTTCGGCCTGGCGCCGAAGGACTGGTAGGCAACCCGCCAGGCGGCCACGGGCTCGAGTTCCGACGGGTCCCGGCCGGCCAGCACGGCGCGGGCCGCGGCTTCGGCGTCGCTCAGCAGCGCCTCGGTGGCCGGGTCAGACGGACCAGGCCGCAGGCCGTCGGCCACGATGACCAGCGCGGTGTAGTCCGGACGCAGCTCAGTGACCTGCGGCTGAATCGCCACCAGGTCAAGCCAGCCGGTCACCGCGCGCCGCCAGATGCAGCGTGCGGCGCGAAGACGGTCAGGGCGAAGCGGGCGGGCCCGCACTCGGCCCGGCTGCGCCGGACCCGCTCCCCGATCAGCTTCCCGAGTTCTGCTGCCGCAGCCATCAGGTCACCATACCGTTATTACTGCAAGAGGACCGGGCCAGTCGGCGGGGCGCGAGCGGCATGGCAGGATGGGCGCCGTGACGTGGAAAGCACCAGACGTGGAGCGGCCGCAAGGACCGCTGACCGGCCCCGAGCGACCCATGCTGCAGGCCTTCCTTGACTGGCACCGGGCGACATTGCTCTACAAGTGCGCCGGGCTGACC
This sequence comes from uncultured Actinomycetota bacterium, assembly GCA_963844625.1. Lineage (GTDB taxonomy): Bacteria > Actinomycetota > Actinomycetes > Streptosporangiales > Streptosporangiaceae > Palsa-504. The sequence goes on from CAWJPF010000017.1 coordinate 33,404, forward strand.
GGTGAGCAGCTCGCCAGGCACACCGTGCCGCCCTCTGGGCTGTCCCTGCTGGGCCTGATACGGCACATGACGAAGGTTGAGCGGACCTGGTTCCGCCAGCGGTTCGCGGGTGAGCCCGTTGACTCGCCCTTCGGCGCCGACCGGGCGGCCGATTTCGAGGGCGTCGACCCGGTCCGCGCCGCCGCCGACTACGCCCGCCTGACCGAGGAATTCAAGCTGGCCGACGCGGCCGTGGCCAACGCGTCCCTGGACGACACCTTCACCCACGATCACGAGCTCATGTCGCTGCGGCTGATCTACCTGCACATGATCGAGGAGTACGCCCGGCATCTCGGCCACGCCGACCTCCTCCGCGAGCAGACCGACGGCGCCACCGGCGAATAACGTCAGGTCCGGGACGGGCCATCCACCGCGGCGCGGCCGGTGTAAACGGCGCGGGGACGCAGCGGACCGTCGCCGGCGTAGGCCTCCAGGGCGTGGGCGATCCAGCCCGCCGTCCGCGCGACCGCGAATACCGCTTCCCCGGCGCCGGTAATCATGCCCGCTACGCGGGCCAGGGTCGCGATGGCGAAGTCGATGTTCGGCTCGGGCAGGGACTTCTGCCTGACCTCCGCGAGCACGGCCTCGGCCGCCGCGAGCTGCCCCGACTTGGGGGCGGCGCGACGCACCAGGTCGAGCAGCACGACCGCGCGCGGGTCGCCGCCCCGGTAGATGGCGTGACCGAACCCGGGCACCTTCTCGCCGCGCCGCAGCAATTCGCCCACCACCCGGGGCACGTCATCCGGGCCGCGGGCGGCGGCGATCAGCGTTTCCGCACCTAGGGACGCCCCACCGTGCAGGGCCCCGCTCACCGCGCCCAGGCCGGTCCCGACCACGGCGTACGGATCCGCTCGCACGGACGCGGCGGTCCGGGCGGCCAGCGTCGAGGCCGCCAGCTCGTGGTCAGCCAGCAGGACGAGCGCGGCGGACAGCGCGCGCAGCAGGTCCGGAGCGGGCCGCCGTTCGCACAGCTTGGGCCATAGGCGTTCGGCTATCGAATCGCCCGGCGCAGGCCGGGCGGCGGACGGCGCAGGCAGGCAGTCCACCATGGCCGCGATGAGGTTCCGTCCGGCCGCGAGCACCGCCGACTCATCGAGCTGCAGGCGGAGCGGATCGGTCGCCGCGGTCGCGGGCACGATCACCTGGAGCCGGTCAAGCGGCCGGGTCCCGGCCGGCAGCGCGGCCTGCGCGGCCCGGCCCACCGCGAGCGCGGCGGGCGCGGCCTGCCAGGACGCGGCCTGCCAGGACGCGGCCTGCCGGGACGGGCGGGCCGGGGGGAACTCACCGGTCCAGAGCAACTCGGCGACTGCCTCGAAGGTCCGGCTCACCGCGAGCCGGGTGACATCCAGCCCCCGGTAACGGAAGCCGTCCGCGGTGATCTCGGTGATCGCCGATTCGACCGTGATGTCGATCGCCCCGGCGGGACGCCGCGGCCGCCCGCGCCGGGCCAGCCGCTCGACCTCGTCCCTGAGGAAGAGGCTGCCCCGGCCATCCGCGGCCTTGGCCCGGCCCAGTACGCCGCGGCTGACGTACGCGTAGAGCGTAGCGGGCTTGACGCCCAGCCGCTGGGCGGCCTCCGCGACGGTCAGGAGATTATCCATACGCTGCTACCACGGTTCGTTCGGCATAATTGATTTTAATCAATATTGACGATAATCGATCATCTCGTCAATCTGGGCATATGCCAACGATTCACTTTCTCGACGTGACCAACCGGGACGGAGTGCAGACCGCGCGGACGGGGCTGTCCAAGTTCGGCAAGGTGATGGTCAACTTCTACCTGGGGCGGCTGGGCGTAGCGCAGTCCGAGATCGGGTTCCCGTTCCTGTTCCACGAGGTGCCGTACGTGCGGGCGTGCCTGGCGCTGGCGGAGGCGGGAGCGTTCGGGGAGCTGCGGCTGTCCGGCTGGTGCCGGGCGGTACCCGCCGACGTCGAATCGGCCGTGTCCGTCCGGGCGGGAGCGGCCAGGCTGCGGCATTACAACCTGTCGATCTCCACCTCGGACCAGATGATCGAGCACAAGTTCCGCGGCAAGCTGGACCGGGCCGCGATCATCGACGAGATGACGGCGGCCGTCGCGGTGGCCAGGGACAGCGGAGCCGCCAGCATCGGGGTTAACGCGGAGGACGGATCGCGGACCGACGACGGGTACCTGCTTGAGTTCGCGCTCGCGGCCAGGGACGCCGGGGCGTCGCGGGTCCGGTACTGCGACACGATCGGCGGCGACTCTCCCGGCCGGATCAGGGAGCGGTTCGCCAAGCTCGCCGCCGCGGCCGGCCTCCCGGTCGAGACGCACTGCCACAACGACCTCGGCATGGCCGTCGCGAACTCGGTGTCGGGCGCGCTCGGCGATCTCGACGCCGGGCAGGACGCGTGGGTGAACACGTGCGTGAACGGCATCGGCGAGCGGGCCGGCAACGCGGACCTGCTGTCGTGCATCCTGGCGTTCCGGCATGGGTTCGGGGTCGCCGACACGGTAACGATCGGTGATCCGGTCGACCTGTCCTGGGCCCGGCGGTTCGGGCTGTGGGCCGCATACGCGTTCGGGCAGCCGCTGCCGCCCGGCTGGCCGGGGGTCGGGCGCAACGCGTTCGCGCACGAGTCGGGCATCCACGCCGACGGGGCGCTGAAGGACCGCGGGAACTACGAGCTGTACGACGACTCGACGCTCGGGCCGTTTCCCTCCGACTGGTACGCCCGCGCGGGCCGGGTCGTGCTGACCGGCGAGTACGGCGGCAAGGCCGGATTCAGGCACGTCCTTTCCGGGCTCGGGGTCGCGGTCGCGGACGGCGAGGAGGACCTCGTGTTCTCGCTTGTGCAGCTGTGCGCGGCCGCGGACGGCAAGCCGCTGACCGACGACGAGCTCCGGCTGATCGCCGGGTACCCGCATCAGCTAGCGCTGCTGTTCCCTGGGCTGCTTCGCGATTAGTGGTGTTCGTCGCCGTATTCGTCGTGCCAGTTCCACCACGCGTACGGCGGGCTCTGGGGATAGCCCTCGGGCGAGTCCTCCCACTCCTCTTGCCGCCCGAGCGCGGTCAGGTCGAGGTAGCTCCACGTGCTTCCTAGCGCCTCGTCGCCGCGGTTGTTGACGAAGTAGGTGCGGAACACGCGGTCGCCGTCGCGGATGAACGCGTTCGTGCCGTGCCATTCGTCCACGCCGAAGTCGGTGTCGAAGCTGTCGGTCATGGTGTACCAGGGCATCGTCCAGCCCATCCGCGCCTTCACGCGCTCGATGTCCGGCTGCGGTGCGCGCGTGACGTACGCCAAAGTGGTGTTGCGGGCGTTCAGATGGACGACGGGGGCGACCTGGTCGGCCATCAGGGAGCAGCCGACGCAGGCATGATCGGGCCAGCCGTGAACGCCGGGCTCGAAGAAGGCGCGGTAGACGATCAGCTGACGGCGGCCCTCGAACAGGTCGAGCAGGCTCGCCTTGCCCTCGGGTCCGTCGAACTCGTACGCCTTCTCCACGGCCAGCCACGGCATCCGCCGGCGGTCCGCGGCCAGCGCGTCACGGGCGCGGGTCAGCTCCTTCTCCTTCACGAGCAGCTGCTGGCGCGCAGTCTCCCACTCTGGCTGCGAAACGATCTGGGGTGTCTTCATCGTGGTGTCTACCTTCCAGTTCAGGTCAAGCTCTTGGGCTGGGGCCTGGTTCCGCACACGTCACAGGCTGTCGTACTGATCATGGCGACGGAACCACGACAGGTCGCCCTCGTTGCGGCCGAACGGCGCGCGGTCGAGCCACTGCCACATGTTCCAGAGCGCGTCGATGCCCCGGGAGTAGGCGGAGTACGTGTGGTACACGACGCCGTCCTCGAGCGCGAACGCGCTCAGGCCGGGTCCCTCGTACGGCAGCTGGGCGGGATCGAGCTGCCAGCCGTCCAGTGGCCGGAAGTTGTACGACCCGCCGTTCGCAACCGATTCCGCGGTGAAAGACACGTTGAAGTCGAAGTTGAAGCCGCACCGTCCCGACGACGCCCACGGGAAATTCCATCCCATCCGGTCCCGGTACGCGAGCAGCTTCCCGAGCGGTGCTCGGGAGACGGCGGTGAACGCGACGTCGTGATTCGGGAGATGAAGATACGTCTCGTCGACGCCGTCGGCGATCGACGAGCAGCTCGGGCAGCCTTCGTCCCAGTCGGGGCCGAACATGAAGTGATACACGAGCAACTGCGAACGGCCACGGAACAGGCCGGCGAGCGTGGCTTCACCGTCCTCGGTGTCGAAGAGGTAGTCCTGGTCGATGCGTACCCACGGCAGCTCCCGCCGCTGGCGGGCGAGGTTGTCGTTCAGGCGGGTCAGCTCCTTCTCGGCCTTGAGCAGCTCCAGCCGGGCCGCGAGCCACTGTTCACGTGTTCCGGTCTTGTGGCTGGTCATCGTTTCTCTCCTTCTTGTTCTTGGCGTCTTGGCGTCTTGGCGTCTTGGCGTTCGGGGTGGGTTTGCGGCGCCGGTGAGCTGAGGCACGGGCTCACCGGCTGAGGTGATCCTTCAGCGCGTCGAGCGGACCGTCCCAGTCGCGGGCCAGCGCGGCCAGGAACTGCTGCGCCACCTGCATCGGAGCGGAGCGAAGCCGGTATCGCACCCGGCGCCGCTCCCCCGGTTCTGCGGTCACCAGGCCGGCCTCGGCGAGCAGGGCCAGGTGCTTGGCGATCGCCTGCCGCGTGATCGGCAGGCGACCGGCCAGGTCGGTGGCCGTGGCGGGACCGCCCGACGCCAGCGCGGCCAGGATGGCGCGCCGGCTCGGGTCGGCCAGGGCGACGAAGACCTGTTCGGCGATCGCCTCGAGGCCAGGCGGTTGGGCGATAGCCTCGGGATCAGGCGGTTCGGCGGTCGCCTCGAGATCAGGCGGCATCGAGGTAGTCGACTAGTTCACCCAGCTCGCTCGCCCACCCCTGGGTGTTGCCGTCGTACGCCTTGCGGTAGGCGTCTTCCGGCAGCTGAGCGAAGCCGGTTTCGACCACGGTCAGCCGCGTGCCCGCACCGAGCGGCTCGAGCGTGAACTCGACATAGGTGCGGCGCGGATCATCATCGGGCAGGCCGTAGATGTGCCAGGTGAAGCCGAACACCGCCGGCTCCTCGACTCGTTCGATCCGCATGTCGGCGGCGTGGCCGCCCGTCCACGACATCTGGGCCGAGCCACCTGGGCGCAGGTCGATCGTCGCCTGGTTGCCGAACCAGGTTCCCAGCCCCTCGGCCGTGGTGAGCGCCGCCCACACCTTGGCCGGCGGGTGAGCGATCTCGACGACCCGCTCGATGCGATCAGGGAATGCCATGACAGCCTCCAATAGATAGCAACTAACTGGTTGCCATAATATGGCAACCAGTTAGTTGCGTCAAGGCGGGGTCCGGCTCGAGTCGGTGCCCCGGGCCGTTCGGGAGATAGATTTTGATTTTTGTGAAGGTCTTTATCTCGTTCGACATGGAGGGCGTGGCCGGGATCGTCGACTGGTCGCAGTGCCGCGCGCCGGGTCAGCCGTACGAGGAGGGGCGACTGCTGCTGCTCGGCGAGGTCAACGCCGCGATCGACGGGGCCCTGGCCGGCGGGGCCACCGAGATCGTGTGCAACGACTCGCACGGGACCATGAACAATCTGGACCCGGCCGCGCTGCACGGGCGGGCGAGCTACGTGTCCGGGCGGCATAAGCCGATGTACATGATGCAGGGCCTGGACGCGACCGCGGACGTTGTGTTCATGGTGGGGTACCACGGGTCGATCTCGGGAATGAGTTCGGTGCTGTCGCACACCTACAATCCCGCGGTGATCTCGCACGTCGAGCTCAACGGGGTCCGGGTCGGCGAGAGCGGCATCAACGCCCTGGTCGCGCTGGCCTGCGGCGTACCGGTCGGGCTGATCAGCGGGGACCGGCAGACCGCCGCCGAGGCCGACCCGTTCCTGCCGGACGCCGAACGCGTCGTGGTCAAGGAGTCCTTCACCAGGTTCGGTGCGTCGAACCTGCACCCGGAGGTCGCCCGCACCATGATCACCGACGGGGCGCGGCGGACGGCGGCGCGGGCGGCGGCCTTGAAACCGCCGGCGATCACGCTTCCGGCCACCTTGGACGTCCACGTGCAGACGGCGGATATGGCGGAGGTCGCCTCCTGGGTCCGGGGCGTCGAGCGCACCGGCACGCGGACGGTGAGCATCCGTGGCGATGATCCGCTGGCGATGTTTCGGTCGTTCGTGGCGCTGACCTACATCACGCGGGTGTCCGAGGGGCGGTTAGGTGGGTGAGCCTGCCGCAGCGCCGGTGGCCTGGTCCTGACCCCAGCGCGCGATCTCCGCCGCCAGGTCGAGCGGGAGGATCATGTCGCCGTCGGCCGTCTCGGCGGCCCAGTCCTGCGCGGGCACCCGCCACATGACCTCGAACTCGATGCCGTTCGGGTCCTTCGCGTACAGCGACTTGGACACACGGTGGTCGCTCTGCCCCACCAGCGCCCCGGCCTGATCCAGCTTGGCCCGCGCCTCGGCCAGGTCAGCCAGTGTGCCGACCTCCCAGGCCAGGTGGTAGAGACCGGGGTTCTGCGGGCGTTCGGGGGCATGGCCGGTCCCGATCTCGAACAGGCCGAGGTCGTGATCGTTGGCCGAGTCCGGGGCGCGCAGGAAGGCCGCGCGGCCGGGGATCGCCAGCCGGACCTCGAAGCCGAGCGTGCTGGTGTAGAAGTCCACGGTGCGCTCGAGACCGTGCACGTACAGAACGGCGTGGTTGAGGCGACGAACGGCCATCGGCGGCTTCCTTACTCACGTAGGCGTACGGCGTAGCCTGCTTGACCCCAAGAGGCCGGGCTGCCCCGGCGGCCCGTGTTCAGCGGATCTGCCGCCGCCGGACCTCCTTCAGCCGCCGCCGCTGCGAGGGGTCGAGCATCAGGTAGGCACCGGCCGGTACGGCGATCGCGAGCACGATCAGCGCGAGCCCTATCTCCCAGGGAAGGACGAAAAGCAAGATAAAGCCGATGATGATCCCGGCGATGCCCCACTTCATGTGCGGTGTCATGCTGACTCCCGTTCATCGATCCCGGACCGGAGACCCCCAGACCGGCCCAGCTTCCTTTAGCTTATAGTGCCTCAGCACCTGCGGTGGATCATGCCGAGAGCGAATCTCGGGGGCGGAGTACGCTGCGGCATAAGTGATCGTGACGTGTGATCGTGACACCCGGGAGGCGCTGTGGCGATCTGGATGCCGGTTGAGAATGAGGCCAACGAGCTGCTGACCCGCAGCCCGCTGGCCCTGCTGATCGCCATGCTGCTCGACCAGCAGGTGGCGCTCGAGCGCGCCTTCAGCGCGCCGCTGGACCTGGTGCGGCGGCTCGGGCACGAACCTACCGTGGCTGAGCTCGCAGAATTCGATCCGGACGCGCTCGCCCTTATTTTCTCCGAACGGCCGGCCCTGCATCGCTACCCCAAGGCGATGGCGGCGCGCGTTCAGGACATGGCGCGGCTGATCATGGAGCAATACGACGGCGACGCCGCGCGGGTGTGGTCGACCGCGGAGACAGGGGCCGAGCTGCTGAAGCGGGTCGCGGCCCTGCCGGGGTTCGGGGCCCAGAAGGCGCAGATCTTCGTGGCCCTGCTCGGCAAGCAGCTCGGGGTGCGGCCGCCCGGGTGGCAGGAGGCGGCGGGCGTGTTCGGGGATGAGGGCACGCGCTTCTCGGTGGCGGACATCACTGATGAGGAGTCGCTGGGACAGGTGCGCTCCTACAAGCAGGCGATGAAGGCGGCCGCCAAGGCCAAGGCGTCGTCTTAACTTGGCGATGGCGCCTGGTTCTTGACAATTCCTTGTTAGAAATGTGGAGTATCGGCTTCTGGCGTTGCTAGCGTCGCCAGCATGGAGTCGATTGACGTGTTCATCGATGAGCTACCGAAGGTAGAACTTCACGTTCACCTGGTCGGTTCGGCGTCGGTGGCTACCGTGCTCGAGCTGGCGCGCCGGCATCCGGACGGGCATGTTCCGCTCACTGGGCCTGAACTCGCCTCGTTCTATGAGTTCAGGGACTTCCCGCACTTCGCGGCGGTTTACCACGCGGTCAGCGGCCTGCTCCGGGAGCCCGCCGACGTCGCGGAACTTGTGCTCGGGGCGGCGCGCGACCTGGCCGGGCAGAACGTCCGGTACGCCGAGCTGACCGTCACCCCGTACACGTTCACGGCCGCCGGCATGCCGGCGGCCGCACTCACCGAGGCGCTGGACGTCGCGGCTCGGGCTGCGCGACATGAGTATGGCGTGGAGCTGGCCTACATCTTCGACATCGCCGGCGAGCTTGGCGCGGCGGCCGCGTACGCGACCCTGGAGCACGCGCTGTCCTGGCGGCCGGAAGCACTGACCGGGTTCGGGCTGGCCGGCATCGAGCAGGCGCGACCGGCCTGCCTGGATGTGTTCCGCGAGGTGTTCGGCGCCGCGATCGCGGCCGGGCTGCATAGTGTCCCGCACGCGGGCGAGATGTCCGGCCCCGAGACGATCTGGGAGGCCCTGACCGGCCTGCGAGCCGAACGGATCGGGCACGGCCTCAGCTGCCTGGCCGACCCGCGCCTGGTCGCCGAGTTGCGGGAGAGGCAGGTCCCGCTCGAGGTCTGCCCGACGTCCAATGTCTGCACCAGGCAGGTACCTGACCTGGCCTCGCACCCGCTGCCGCGGCTGCTCGCGGAGGGCCTGTTCGTGACGCTGAACAGCGACGACCCGCCCATGTTCGGCACCACGCTGACACGTGAGTACCGGCGGGCGGCATCGGCGTTCGGGCTGAGTCACGGTCAGCTGGCGGAGCTGGCGAAGAACGGGGTGCGGGCGTCGTTCCTGGACGCGGGCGCGAAGCAGGCCCTGATCGCGGAGATCAACTCCGTCGCGGCCGCGGCCGCGGCCCCGCCCGGGCCCGGCCCCGGCCCGCCCGGCCCCGGCCCGGGCCCGGGCCCGGGCCCGGGAAAAGATCATGGAAAATCGGGCTTCAGCGGAAACTTTGGTACCCGCCAGGGGCCCGGATCATCCGCATAGGCCGGATTTTCCGCGTTAACCGGCGCGGGGGCGCGGGAGCGCTGGGACGTCAGCGGCGGCAGGAGCCTGACGGGACAGGACGGGCCGGTGACACCTACCCGGCCGGGCGGCACCGGCAGTACCCGGCCGGGCGGCACCGGCAGGCACCCGCACCCGAGCCGGATTTCAGCCGCCCGCCCCAGATCTACAGGACATGCTCTAGATGGTCGTGGGGAGGTCGCCGGAGAGGAGCTGCTGGGGGACCTGCGCGAAGGTGTACTGGGGCGGAGCCGAGCCGGGGACGAGGGTGAACACCCAGATGACGTCGAAGCGGTCGCCGGGCCAGGCCGGGGGGATTGTCGTTCCCGCGACGGTCGGCAGCGACGAGGCCAGCGACGGGATGTGGTCGTGCTCCCAGCAGATGAGCACGACGCCGGAATTCTGGCTCACAACGCTCGCGGCGAGCTGGGGTTCATCGCCCTCGGCGTAGGCGGAGACTATCGCGAGGGCAAGCCGGCCGCTCAGACCCTGGATCGTCTGGTAGGTCCGGTGACCGGCCGTCTTGTCCGGGCTGCCGTAGGAGGGTGAGAGCAGGGCCGTCGGGGTCTGCAGTCCCGCCTGGAGCGGCCCGGTGGCGGGATCGAACAGGACGGCCAGCGCACCCGAGCGCTGCCAGCCCCTGGGCAGCAGGGAATGCGCGTCCTGGTTGCCCTGGAAGTCGATGCCGAAAGGCGGGCCGGGCATGGCCGGGGCCTGTTCCGGGCAGGCGGGCGCCGGATCAGCCGGCTTTTCACCGTGGCGGATGACGTAAATAATCCCTGGAGGTGCGGTTGCTGCTCCTGATGGCTGACTCATTCGTGTCCCTCTGGTGAAGGCTGGGGCACCAGACCTGTCCCGGCTCAGGCCTATTGTGCCGCTATCGGGCCGCCACACGAATACTCGCGGCCGCTGAATTCGCTTTCGCCGCGCAATATTTAATCGTCGCGGGCGCCGGAGCGCGACGTCATGACGGCTTCATCCGGTTGTTATCGGTGCCGGGTAGGGTGACGCAAGCGGCGTTCGTGTGCCGTTACAAGCGGACTTGTGCGGGTACGGGCCACCCGTCACAGCAGGAAACGCGAGACTATGACGAGCCGCCAGCCGGAAACTACGCCGCCGGATACCCGCGGGCGCCAGGCTCAAGACCTGCTGGTGCGGATGCTGCCGCTGGTGCTGCTGATCATCCTGGGGCTCGCCGGGCTGCGCGGGGCGGTGACCGAGCCCAGGTGGGACGGGCCGCTGCATCGTGACGGCCTGGTGATCGGGCTGGTGCTCGAGGTGGTGCTGGGCGTGCTGCTCGTGATCACGTTGAGGCGCCAGGCGGTGGCCCGGAACGCCGGCATAGTGGCGATGATGGCCAAGGGGCCGCCGGTCAGCGCGGTGGCGGCCAAGCTGCGTGCGGTGCTCACCTTCGTGCTCGGCGCGGGGATGGCCGCCGTGGCGGTGATCACGATCATCGGCCTGCACCTGCGCCTGTTCACGAAGAAGCCCCGGATCCAGTCGACCCCCGGCCGGACGAAGCCGGCCCCCACGATCACGCCCTCGCGCGGATTGGCGTCGAGCTCGACCTTCCACCTGCCGCTGGCTGCCCTGCTGTATGCCCTGCTCGTCGTGCTGCTCCTGGCCGCGATCGCGATCAGCATCTGGTACGCCAGGCGGCTGCGGCCGCCGATCAAGCCGCGGGCGGACGACTTCATCGCGGAGGACTCGGAGAACCTGCGGGACGCGGTCGAATCGGGGCGGTCGGCGCTGCGCGCCCTCGATGACGCGCGCGCCGCCATCATCGCGTGTTACGTGGCGATGGAGACTCACCTGGGCGAGCGCGGCGCGGCCCGGGCCGCCGCCGACACGCCCGACGAACTGCTGACGCGCGCCACGGAGACCGGCATCGTCCGCGGGACCGCCGCCGCGCGGCTGACCGCGCTGTTCTACGAGGCCCGGTTCTCCAGCCACCCGCTGGACCGCGGGCAGCGCGACGCGGCCGAGCAGGCGCTCGACGAACTGGCGGCCGCGCTCGCCGAAAGCGAAACCGAAACCGAAACCGGAGCGGGCGTATGAACGGCGACGACTGGCCCGCCGAGGACACGGGCGGCACGGTGAGCCCGTGGCGGGGATGCGCACCGGAACTTACCATCGCGGCGGTCCTGGTCGCCGTGACGGCCGTGGCCGGCTACGCCATGGCCGGGTGGGCGGGCCTTTCCGTGGTGGCCGTAGCCACCACGGCGATCGCCATGGTCGTGCTGCGTGCCCTGTTGCCGCAGCTGACGCCTGACCAGGCCAAGAAGGCCAGGAACAAACCCACCGCCCGGACGCTGAGCGGCTACTCCCATCGCCGGTTCGTCGTGCAGACCTCGATATCCAGCCAGGGCTTCTACCACGGCGAGCTGCGGCCGGTACTCGAGCACCTGCTGGCCGCCCGGCTCGCCGAACGCCACGACGTTCACCTCTACCAGGATCCGGAGGCGGCCCGCAGGCTGCTATGCCGCCACCCCCGCGACGCCGACCTGTGGACGTGGATCGACCCGGCCACCCGGCCGGCCTCCGTACGCGACGCCACCGACCAGCGGGGTATCCCCCGGCGCACCCTGGCGCGCCTCATCAACCGATTGGAGCAGCTTTGACCAGTTCGAGTGCCGAGGAGACCGCCCGGGCGTGCACGGCCATCCTGGACGAGCTCGAGCGCGCGGTCGTCGGCCGCCGCCGGACCCTGGAGCTGGTGCTGATCGGCATCCTGGCCGGCGGCCACGTCCTGCTCGAGGACCTGCCCGGGCTCGGCAAGACCCTGATCGCTCGGTCGTTCGCCCGGGTGCTCGGGCTTGATTTCGCCCGCATCCAGTTCACCCCCGACCTGCTGCCCTCCGACGTGGTCGGCGCCCCGCTGTACGACCAGCGGTCGGCCGAGATGGTATTCCGGCCCGGCCCGGTGTTCACCCAGCTGCTACTGGCCGACGAGATCAACCGGACCCCGCCGAAGACCCAGGCGGCACTGCTGGAGGCGATGGGCGAGGGCCAGGTCAGCGTGGACGGGCAGACCCGCAGGCTGCCCGAGCCGTTCATCGTCCTGGCCACGGACAACCCGATCGAGTACGAGGGCACCTACGAGCTGCCCGAGGCGCAGCTCGACCGGTTCCTGATGCGGCTGCGGCTGGGCTACCTGACCGCCGGCGACGAGACGGCCATGCTCAGGCGCCGGGTGGAGCGGGCCAGCGAGAGCGTGGAGCTCAATCCCGTCACCAGCTCGGCCGGGGTACTCGCCATGCGGAGAACGCTCGAGCAGGTGGAGATCACCCCCGACCTGCTCGATTACATCGTGGCGATCGTCACCGCGACCAGGAAGGACCCGCAGGTCCAGGTGGGCGCCAGCCCGCGTGGCGGGCTCGCGCTGGTGCAGCTGGCCCGGGGCCAGGCGGTGCTGCGGCAGCGCAACTACGTGGTCCCGGACGACATCAAGCAAGTGGCGGTGCCCGCGCTGGCGCACCGGGTCACCCTGCGGCCCGAGCTGTGGGTGCGGCAGGTCTCCTCCGACGACGTCGTGGCCAAGCTGCTCTCGGCCGTGCCCACCCCGAAAACCGATCCGGCCGCACGGGCGAGCGGCCGCGACCAGGCCCCGGCGGTCACCGGCTGATGCCTGATCCGATTATGCCGAACGATCCGTTGCTCCGCGTGGCCGCCAGCGACCTTGACCTGCGGTGGAGATCGTCGCGGCACGCCCGGCGACTGCTCACGCTCGGGCTGTTCGGCGTGTTCGTCGCCACGCTGGTGCGGCGCCCCGAGTTCGCCGGGGTCGCGGCCCCCGCGTTCCTGCTGCTCGCGGCCGGGCGCAGCCAGCGGCGGCCACCCCGCGTCAGCGTGCGTGTCCGGCCGAGTTCCCGGCGGGCCTTCGAGGGCGAGCTGGTGGCCATCGACGTGGCCGCTGAGGGTCAAGGTGACGGCTATGTACGGTGGACGTGGCATCCGGGACCGGAAATCGGTCCGGTCGGCGCCACGACCGCCGACGGGCCGCGGGCCCGCTTCACCTTCACCCCCGAGCGCTGGGGGAAGAGACAGGTCGGCACCCTGGACGTGGTGCTGCGGGACCGCTGGCGGCTGGCCGAGGGCCACGCGACCGTGACCCTGCCCTGGCTGGACTGCTACCCGGCCCCGGCGCAGCAGCGGACCAAGGTGGTACTCAGGCAGCTGCCGAACCGGCTCGGCGAGCATCAGGCCCGGATGTCGGGCGAGGGCATCGAGTTCTTCGGCGTGCGCGAGTACGTGCCGGGCGACCGGCAGCGCAGCATCAACTGGCCGGCCAGCACCCGGCGCGGGCGGCTCCAGGTGAACACCTTCGCCGCCGAGCGCTCGCAGGACGTGGTGCTGCTCGCCGACGCCACCTCGGACGTCGGCCAGCCCGGGTCCTCTGCCGTCGATCTCGCGCTGCGCGGCGCGGCCGCCGCGGCGCGCGCCTACCTCGAGGCCAGGGACCGGGTGGGCGTGATCACCTACCAGTGGGGCGGGGCGAGCTGGCTGGTGCCCCGGCTCGGCCGGCGCCAGCTGTACCGGATCATCGACTCGATGCTGGCCAGTGACTCGGGTTACAGTCGCGGCGCGAGCTTCCGCAGGCTGCCACGGGCCGCGCTGCCGCCCGGCGCGCTGGTCGTGGTGTTCAGCCCGCTGCTCGACCAGCGGTTCGTCGAGGCGCTGCGGGACATGCGCGAGCGCGGCTTCACCATGCTGGTGGTGGACGTTCTCAACGCCCAGCCGCCGGCCAGGCGGCGCAGCGAGGACCGGATGGCCAGGCAGATCTGGCGGATGGAGCAAGAGGCGATCAGGTTCTCGCTGAGCCAGCTCGGCATCCCCGTCGTGCACTGGGACGGCGTGCAATCCCTGGACCTGCCGCTGGCCGGCCATACCCGCCGCCCGCTGGCGGCGCGGCGGTGACCGGCGTCAGCCGCGGGGCCGCGAGACTGCTCGCGACGGTCCTGCTCGGCGCGGGCTGCGTGGTTTGGGCGACGGTTCCGTTGGTGCACAGCGGCTGGGCGGGCTTCGCGCTGTTCCTCGCGATCGCGGGGGTGGCCGCGGGCGCGCTGCGGCTCGCGCTGGCCGCGGTCCCGGTGGCGGAGGACAGCTACCTGCTGCCTGCGCCGGTGCGTGCCGGGCTCAGGTTCCTCGAGACCCTGCGCGCGGTGCCCTGGGAGGAGGGCGCGGTCATCGCCATCGTGTGGCTGGAGGTGCTGCACCGGCCCTGGCCGTGGCATACGGCGGTCCTCGGGGCCGCGCTGCTCGCGTACCTGCTCGCCACGCACCTGGCCGAGACTGACGCGTCCCTGGAGGTGCTGCGGCCGCAGGCCCGGGTGCTGGCCGCGGGCGCGGCCCTGCTCGCGCTCGGCGCCGGGGCGGGGATGCTCCCCGCGTCCGGCCCGGGAGCCGGCTCGGCCCTGCTGCGGCTGGTGGCGGCGGGCGCGCTCATCGCCGCGGCCGGCCTCGTCCTGCCGTACGTAGCGCGGGATCGGTGAACGCAGTGAAAGCCCGGTTTCAGCACGCTATCGGGTGGTGGAAGCCCGGTTTCATTACGCGGTGGGCCGACGGCGGGCCGGGGGTTGTGGGGATATACAAGGGGGGGCGGTAATAGAGCGGGCTTCTTGGGGGGTGACGGGTTACGGGCAGGCTGGTCAGGCGGCAAGATAGGGATTCACGCGGAACACGGAAGGGCAGGAGCGATGGCTGACATTGTCCGGGCCGGGCTTATCCAGCAGCGCTGGACCGGGGACAAGGATTCGATGATCGAGGCGGCGGTGAGCCATATCCAGACGGCGGCCTCGGCCGGCGCGCAGGTGGTCTGCCTCCAGGAGCTGTTCTACGGGCCTTACTTCTGCCAGGTGCAGGACGCTGACTATTACTCCTACACCGAGGCCATCCCGGACGGGCCGACCACCCGGCGGCTGCAGGAGGTGGCCCGCCAGCACAGCATCGTGATCATCGCGCCGATGTACGAGGAAGAGCACCCGGGCATCTACTACAACACCGCCGCGGTGATCGACGCCGACGGGACCTACCTGGGCAAGTACCGCAAGACCCACCTTCCGCAGGTGAAGGGCTTCTGGGAGAAGTTCTACTTCCGGCCGGGCAACCTCGGCTACCCGGTCTTCGACACCGCGGCCGGCCGGATCGGCGTGTACATCTGCTACGACCGGCACTTCCCCGAGGGCTGGCGGGCGCTCGGCCTGGCCGGCGCCCGGATCGTGTTCAACCCGTCGGCGACCAGCCGCGGCCTGTCCCAGTACCTGTGGCGCCTCGAGCAGCCCGCCGCCGCGGTCGCCAACGAGTACTTCGTTGGCGCGATCAACCGGGTCGGCATCGAGCCGCTCGGCGACAATGACTTCTACGGTCAGACCTACTTCGCGGACCCGCGGGGCCAGGTCGTCGGCGACGCCGCCGCCGACGACAAGGACGAGGTGCTGGTGCGCGACCTGGACATGGAGCAGCTCGCCGAGGTCAGGAACCTGTGGCAGTTCTACCGCGACCGCCGCCCCGACCAGTACGGATCCCTGGTGCAGCCATGAGCGAGCCCAGCGCGAGCGAGGGATAAAATGAGCATCCTGATCACAGGGGGCACGGTGGTGACGGCGGCGGGGACGCTGGACGCCGACGTGCTTGTGGACGGCGAGAAGATCGCCTCCGTGTTCCCGCGCCTGCGGAACTACGCGGTCAGCGTGGCGGCGGACCGGGTCATCGACGCGACGGGCAAGTACGTGCTGCCCGGCGGGATCGACGTGCACACGCACATGGAGATGCCGTTCGGCGGCACCTCGTCGGTGGACACGTTCGAGACCGGCACCCGCGCCGCGGCCTGGGGCGGCACGACCACCATCGTTGACTTCGCCGTCCAGGCCAAGGGCACCTCGCTGCTCGCCACACTGGACAAGTGGCACGCCAAGGCGGACGGCAACTGCGCGATCGACTACGGCTTCCACATGATCGTCTCCGACGTCAACGACACGACGCTGAAGGAGATGGACGCCTGCATTGCGGCCGGGGTGAACAGCTTCAAGATGTTCATGGCCTACCCCGGCGTGTTCTACGCGACCGACGGCGAGATCCTGCTCGCCATGCAGCAGGCCGCCCGCAGCGGCGCGACGGTGATGATGCACGCGGAGAACGGCATCGCCATCGACCAGCTGGTCGCGCAGGCGCTCGCGGCTGGCCGCACAGAGCCGGTGAACCACGGCCTGACCAGGCCGCCCGAGCTCGAAGGCGAGGCCACCTCGCGGGCGATCACGCTGGCCAAGGTGGCGAACTGCCCGCTGTACATCGTGCACCTGTCGGCCAGCCAGGCGCTCGAGGCGGTCGCCGAGGCGCGCGATACCGGGCAGAACGTGTTCGCCGAGACCTGCCCGCAGTACCTGTACCTGTCCATCGACGACTTGGCCCGGCCGGACTTCGAGGGGGCGAAGTTCGTCGCCTCACCGCCGCTGCGTCCCAGGGAGCACCAGGACTCGCTGTGGCGCGGCCTGCGGACTAATGACCTGTCCGTGGTGTCGACCGACCACTGCCCGTTCTGCTTCAAGGACCAGAAGGAACTGGGCCGGGGGGACTTCTCCAAGATCCCCAACGGCATGCCGGGCGTCGAGCACCGGATGGACCTGCTGCACGCCGGCGTGGTGGCGGGCCAGCTCACCCTGCCGCGCTGGGTGGAGGTCGCCTCCACCACGCCGGCCAGGATGTTCGGCCTGTACCCGCGCAAGGGGGTGATCGCGGCCGGCTCCGACGCCGACATCGTGATCTACGACCCGCAGGCGCGGCAGACGCTGTCGGCGGCGACCCACCACATGAACGTGGACTACTCCGCCTACGAGGGCATGGAGATCACCGGGCGGGTCGTGACCACCCTGGCCCGCGGCCGCGTGGTGATCGATGACGGCACCTACCAGGGCAATCCCGGGTACGGGACGTTCCTCCCCCGCGGGCTGAATCAGTATCTGCTGTAGCTGGTACCGGCGTTCGTTCGGAGGAAATTATGGATTTTGGGGTGGTGCTGCAGACCAACCCGCCCGCTAGCGCCGTGGTCGCGATGATGCAGCGGGCCGAGGAGGCGGGCTTCGGCTACGGGTGGACGTGGGACTCGCACGTGCTGTGGCAGGAGCCGTTCGTCATCTACTCGCGGATCCTGGCCGCGACCTCCGCGCTGACCGTCGGGCCGATGGTGACCAACCCGGGGACCAGGGACTGGTCGGTCACCGCGTCGCTGTTCGCCACGCTCAACGACATGTACGGCAACCGGACCGTCTGCGGGATCGGCCGCGGTGACTCGGCGCGGCGGGTCATCGGCCAGCCGCCCATGTCTCTCGCCACCTTGTCCGAGGCGATGACGGTGATCAAGGGCCTGGCCGAGGGGCGCGAGGTCACGCTGCACGGCCAGCCGCTGCGCATCCCGTGGGTGCGGAACGGCCAGCTCGAGATCTGGATGGCCGCGTACGGGCCGAAGGCGCTGAAGCTCACCGGCGAGCAGGCCGACGGCTTCATCCTGCAGACGGCCGACCCGGACATCGCGCGGTGGACCATCGGGGCGGTGCGCGCCGCGGCGCAGGCGGCCGGACGTGACCCTTCCGATATCACCATCTGCGTGGCGGCGCCCGGCTACGTCGGCCCCGACCTGCCGCACCAGCGGGAGCAGCTGCGGTGGTTCGGCGGCATGGTCGGCAATCACGTGGCCGACCTCGTGGCCAGGTACGGCACTGACGGGCCGGTGCCCCGCGCGCTGACCGACTACATCGCCGGGCGCAAGGGCTACGACTACGCGCATCACGGCAAGTCGGATAACCCGTCGGTGGACTTCGTGCCGGACGAGATCGTGGACCGGTTCTGCCTGCTCGGCCCGGCTAGCGCCCACGTGGACCGGCTGCGCGAGCTGGCCGGGATCGGGGTCAACCAGTTCGCCCTCTACCTGATGCACGACGAGGAGGAGAAGACGCTCGCCGCCTACCGCGACGAGGTCATCCCTGTGCTGCGGTGAAGCTGCTCGTCGTGGCGGTGGGGGTGGCGGACGGCGCCGGGACCAGGCCCCGCACGTCTGGCAGCGCCTGCTGGTCAGTCAGCGCGATGACCAGTTCCCCGGCCGCGGTCGGGTGCAGCGGTGCCGGATCGCCGGGGCCCTGCACGTAGGGCTCGGCGGTACACAGCTCGTGGCCGGTGAACGACGGGCCGGCGACGCCGAATCCGAACGTCTCGGCCCCCTGGGCCAGGACCTTGTTCAGCTGCCCGAGCCGGGACAGCAGCGCCTTTTCCTTGGCGGCGGTGATGCCGTATCTGGCCAGGCAGCCGATGTCCGACCCGAACGGCGAGTAGTACTGGTTGATCAGGACGGCGGGGTTGCCGGGCAGTTCGGCCAGGTCCAGGAGGAGCTCGTAGTAACTGCGGGTGAACGCGCTGAGCTGGGCGTTGAAGTATGCGGAGGACACCTTGTCGTTGCATACGGCGCTGGCCACGCACAGCCGGGTCATGATCGACCACTGGACGTCGTCGGCGCCGACGCTGACGATGATCACCTTGGCGTGGGTGGCCTGCTCGGCCTCGACCAGCTGGGGCGGCGCCACCTGCCCGTTGCCGCGGACCTGGGCGCCGAGCAGGCCGTTCTGGATGGTCGCGCCGCTGCAGGCCAGGTTCAGCACGTTCCAGTGGTTCACCGTGGCCAGGTCGGCGGCGTAGGACTCGCCGCTGCGCCCGCACGCCTGGTCCAGGGCGGTGGCGCCGGCCGGGAGCGGGTTGCCCACGGCGGCCGCGGTCGAGTCGCCGATCACGACCGCCTGCACCCCGGTCAGCGGCTTGGTGACGGTTGGCTGGGGCGCTTGGAGCGGGTCGGTGCCGACCAGGTCATCGAGGGTCTTGACGCTGCGCAGGACCTTGGGGGTGCTGGACGCGGTCAGCAGAACCCCGCCGACGTTCACG
Organism: uncultured Actinomycetota bacterium; assembly: GCA_963844625.1. Lineage (GTDB taxonomy): Bacteria > Actinomycetota > Actinomycetes > Streptosporangiales > Streptosporangiaceae > Palsa-504. Next base: position 52,357 of record CAWJPF010000017.1, read on the forward strand.
GCGCAGACGACGACCAGGCCCGCGATCACGGTTTTCGCCATTTTCGCGTGCGATTGCCTGCTGATCCCGGCCACCGCGAGCAGCCCGACGACGGCGAAGCCGACCGCGATCAGCGTCTCCCACTCGAAGTAGCGCGTCCAGCCCTGCGCCAGCTGCTGGCTGAGGCTGAGCTTGAGCTCGCGCGGGTTATCCGAGCGCAGCAACTGGGCGACCTGGGGGTCGATGGTGATGTGGGTGAGCTGCAGCAGCGGCCGGATCGGGCCCTCGAACTCGGGCTTGGTCGGAATCACCTGGCCGAACAGGTCAAGCTCGCCCGGGCCCGACAGGCTGAGGTCAGCAACGACCGCTCCCACCTGGGCGGTCTGGCCGGCTGCGGAAACCGTCTGCAACGGCGCGACCTGCAGGGCCAGCCAGATCGAGCCTGCGGTGATGATGACGAATGCGACGAGATAAAAGGCGGTGATCCTGGTCAGTCGCAGGACTGCGGAAATAACACACTCCCTGGCGTCGTGGCCTCGCCTTCTTACGCTACCCCGCGTCCGGCTGCTGGCAACCCGTGACGGTTTGCTCCTTCGTCACAGGTCTCCCTTACGCTCCAGGTAGTTCAGCGCGACCCAGCCGAACGGGACCGGAAGCCAGAAGGTCAGCAGCCGGAACAGCAGCACGGCGCTGACCGCGACCGCGCCCGGCAGGCCCGCGGCGGTGAGGCCGGCGGTCAGCGCCGCTTCCACGCCGCCGATCCCGCCGGGGGTGGGAATGATCGAGCCGATGGCGCTGCCGGTCAGGTACACCACGGCGATGGCCGCCATCGGGACCGACCGGCCGAACGCCGCGACGCACACGGTCAGGCACAAGATGTAGGCCGCATCCAGGACCAGCGCGCCGCCGATGCCCAGGGCGAGCTTGCGCGGATGCTGCGCGATCTCGAGCAGCCGGGGCAGCACCTGCTCGAGCGTGGGCGCCAGGCGGGCGCGCAGCAGATGCCGCCCGGCGGGGACCGCGAGCACCGCGAGCGCGGCGGCGACGAGCCCGGCGAGCACGAAGTAGGCCCACCTCGGCGGCTGGATCGTGTACTTCAGCGTCGTGCCCGCGATCGCGGCGAACACCGCGATCAGCAGGATGTGCAGGACGAACGACACCACCTGGGCGACGCCGACGCTGGCTGCGGCGACCGCCGCGGGGACCTTCCTGCGCTGCAGGTACCGGATGTTCAGCGCGGCGCCGCCGACGGCGGCAGGGGTGACCAGCGTGACGAAGGATCCGGCCACCTGGGCGAGCAGCGTGCGCAGGAAGGGCAGCCGGTCGGTGACGAAGCCGGACAGCGACATCGCGGCGCCCACGTAGGTTACGGCCGACAGGGCCAGCGCGGCGATGCTCCAGTGCCAGTTCGCCGAGCGCAGCACGCTGGCCAGGCTCTCCCGCGCGAGCTCGCCGGCCAGCAGGTAGGCGGCGACGACGCTCGCGACCAGCGTCAGCAGCGTGCGCAGCCGGACGCGCTCCAGGCGGACGGTGTCCACCGCGCCGCCCGGGATGGCGGCGAGCAGCCGCTTGCGGAGCGCGGGCAGCACGTCGCGGCGGCGGCGCAGCGCCCGCCGGGTGGAACGGGCCAGCACGACCGGTTGCAGCAGCGGCACCACGGCCACGAGTTCGTCGGGACTCTCCTTCTCGACGGCCAGCGCGGCCGACCGGTCCGGTCCCACGTAGAGCGACAGCTCGGCCAGGAGCTGGGCCACGTCCAGGCGGACCTGGAGGTCGCTGGCGGCCACATCGCCGTCGCCTGGATCGAGCAGGATCGCCTGGCCGTCGTCGGTCAGCAGGATGCGGTCGGCGGTCAGCCCCCGGTGCGTGACGTGACGGGCGTGCAGCCGGCCCACCGCGTCCCAGATATGCCTGAGTTCGGCGTCGCTGCACCCGGGGTTCCGCGCGGCCAGCGTGGTGCCGTCGTGGTGCTCGAAGGCGAGCACGGAGGCTTCCGGCCCGACCCGGACCAGGGCCCGCAGCCGCGGCGTGGGCGCGCCCGCGTCTTCCGCGGCGTAGGACAGCAGCGCCCGGCGCTCGACCGCGTGCTCCACGGACAGCGGGGCGTTGCGCGATACCTGCCCGAGGAGCCGGATCGACCGGTAGACCCGGTAGATCGCGCCGGCCGCCTGCTGGTCCCGGTCGTAGACGACCACGTCGAGCCGGCCGCGGTCGCGCGTCGTCACCGCGTAGTGGCGGGATCCGGCCACTCCGGTCGTGGCCTGGGGTTGCCGCCGGATGGCCGTCACCGGCAGGTCCGTGCCGGTCAGCACGGCCGCGATATCCCGGGCGCTGGGCCGCTGGGAGGTGGTGCCGGCGACGTACCTGACGGCGAGGCCGATCGCCCGGCCCGCGAGCAGCGTGATCAGGAGGGCCAGAACGGTCGTGCGCAGCGTCTCGACCTGTACCACCGAGTACACGCCGACGGCCACCCACAGGGCGTTCCGCCACGCGGGCCGCCCGACGAGACCGACCATGGTGGCGTACGCGACCAGGCCGGCCAGGTACGGGTCCAGGGCGGCGACGTGGCTGACCCCCGGACGGGACATGACGATCGCGTCGTAGAGCCGGGCGGCGGCCTCGTCCCGGAGCAGCGCGTTAACCAGCGCCATCACGGCCACGGTCAGGGCGCCCGTCGCCACCGCCTCGAAGAGCCGTCGCGGCTGGCGCATGAAAAGCAGCTGGACGGCCAGCGCCACCGGCAGGATGAGCAGGGCAAACAGCGCCAGCGTGGGCGCCACCGTGAGCAGCGCGTGCGGCAGCCGCCTGCTCGCGCCCACGATGTCCGTCTCCACGCCGCTCGTGGTCGCGCTGGCCGCGACGCCGGCCGCGGCCAGCACGACGATCTCGGCGCAGGACAGGGCGCAGCGCAGCAGGTCGACCGGCTTGCGGATACGGCGCTCGAGGTGATCCTCGACCTGGATCTCGCCCGGCTGCGGTGGCGTCACGACACGATCGTTTCACCTGGCCGTCCTGCGGCATAGCCGGACCGCTCCCGGGCCCGGCGGCGCGCCGCGCGGCGAGCCGTGGGTGGCGGGGCTCACCGCGTCGCGCCCGCCGTCCGTGGCCGCCGTCCCGGCCTGATGCGAGTGACAGCCGCCGTCCGAAAGGCCCGCGGTACCACAACGATGGAGCATCGTCGTTGCTCTAGCCACAGCGATGGAGCATCGCTGTGGTTGCGCGGCGCGCTGAGGGCCACGAGCGGCGGGAGGCAGGGCGCTGGCAGCCGCTGGACGGCCGCGCGATGGCCGGTAGCGGATTGGACCCGCGGACGTTTCGTCGCCGGGCGGCCTCGGCTATCGTCCCTGACATGAGGGCATCGGAGATCCGTCAGCTGATCCAGATGAAACCGGTCGAGCTCGACGCGACCCGCAGGCGGCTGTCAGCCTGCCACGACATCAGCGATCTGCGCGCGGCGGGGCGCAGGCTCACCCCGCGTCCCGTCTTCGATTACGTCGACGGCGGCGCCGACGAAGAGCTGTCACTGGTGGCTAACACCAAGGCGTTCCGGCGGTGGCGGTTTCAGCCGCGGGCGCTCGTGGACGTGTCGGAACCGGATACGACCGCGCGGTTCCTCGACCGCGTGGTGCCGTTGCCGCTGGCGCTGGCCCCGACCGGGTACACGCGGATGATGCACCCGGCCGGCGAGATCGGCGCGGCGCGCTCGGCGCAGCGGCACGGCCTGCCGTACACGCTATCCACGATGGCGACTACCACCATCGAGGATGTCGCGGCCGCCGCGCAGCCCGATCTGTGGTTCCAGCTTTACATCCTGCGGGATAGCGGGCTGAGCAAGGAAATGGTGGACCGGGCCGCCGCGGCCGGGTACCGCGTGCTTGTCGTCACCGTGGATTGCTTCGTGACCGGCCACCGGATCAGGGACGAGCGGAACGGGCTGGTCATCCCGCCTGAGCTCACCGCGCGGACGCTGGTCAGCATCGCGGGCAAGCCGGGCTACTGGGTGCGGATGCTGCGCAACCCGGCCATCGACTTCGCTAATTTCGGCGGGCGCCCGGCGGCGAGCATCGAGGGCACCGGATCGCTGTTCAACCCGGGCATTGACTGGGACGACATTGCCGAGCTGCGGGACAGGTGGCCGGGCCAGCTCGTCATCAAAGGCCCGCTCAGGCCCGCGGATGCCCAGCGCGCGGTCTCCCTGGGAGCAGACGGCCTGCAGCTGTCCAACCACGGCGGGCGCCAGCTCGACCGGACGGTACCGCCGGTCGACCTGATCGCCCCGGTGCGGGAAGCGGTCGGGCCCGACGTGTCGATCCTGGTCGATTCGGGGGTCCGGCACGGTTCCGACATCGCGGTGGCGCTGGCGCTCGGCGCCGACGCCTGCGCAGTCGGGCGCGCCTACCTGTACGGCATCATGGCCGGCGGCGAGCCGGGCGTGGACAAGGCCCTGGACATCCTGACCCACCAGTTCAAGCGGACCTTGCAGCTGCTCGGCGTGGGTTCGGCGGCCGAGCTGCGCTCGGCTGGGCCTGAGATTCTTACATCGTGATTTCCGGCGGACAGCTGCTCGGCTTCACGCTGGCTTCGCTGGTCCTGATCGTCATCCCGGGGCCAGGGGTGCTGTTCATCGTGGGACGCGCGCTGGCGCACGGGCGCCGCACTGCGCTGGCCACGGCCTGCGGCCACGCCGCGGGCAACTACGTGGTGGCGGCGGGCGTGGCGGTCGGGCTGGGCGCGCTGCTGCAGCGCTCGGCTTCGGCGTTCGTGGTCGTCAAGGTGGCCGGAGCCTTGTACCTGGTGTGGCTCGGCGTCCATGCGATACGCCAGCGGAAGTCGCTAGCCGATGCGTTTGCCGTGGCTGGGGAACCGCGAGGAGGCTGGCGTGCGCTGCGGGACGGGATCGTCGTGGGCGTGACCAACCCGAAGAGCTACATCTTGTTCGGCGCGATCCTGCCGCAGTTCGTGGACCGCGCGGCCGGGAACGTTCCGGCTCAGATGCTGCTGCTTTCCCTGGTCTCGGTGGCCATCGGCGCGGTCTCCGACTGTGGCTGGGGGTTCGCGGCGAGCGCGGTGCGAGGCTGGTTCGGGCGCTCGCCGCGTCGCTTCGAGTTGGTCGGCGGGGCGGGCGGCCTCGCGATGATCGGCGTCGGGGTCACGGTGGCGGTCACCGGCCGCGCGAGCTGAAGGTAGTGTACTTGCGGCCGTCGGGTCACAAACTGGTCTCAATCGGTGACGGCGGCGTCTCGGGGTCGAGCCTCGGCGCGGTCGGGGCCGCGCTTGAGGCGGCCGTGCAGACCGGTGACCGGCAGGTCCAGGAACAGCTGGCGGCCGGATTCGCCGAAGTTGGGGAGCAGTTCGGCGAGTTCGCCTTCGTGCTGACGGATCTACGGGATGAACTGCGGCTGATCCAGGACGGGGTAAACGAGCAGAGCGGGCGGTCGCGGCTGGCGACAGATCTGCTGTATCAGCAGGGGACCGACATCCGGTCGCTGCTGGACATAGTGTCCGCGCTTGACCTGCGCGCCCGCGACGGCCCCGACCAGGGCAGCCACTCAGACGGCGGGCCGCGGTGGACCGGCGGGTGCCCCTACCGGGGGCGGGTGCCGTTCACCGAGGCCGACGCGCAGGTCTTCTACGGACGTCAGCACGGACGGCACGACCATGGCCAGGGGCAGCACCGACGGAACGGTTCAGTTGTGGGACGTCGCCTATGCGCGGGATACCGTCCGGTATCTGTGCGCCGCGGCCGGACGCTCGCTCACCCGCGCCGAATGGGCCAGCTACGTGGGCAACGGCGTGGCCTACCAGAACGTCTGCCCCTGATGGGCCCGCTGTGGCCGGAGCCGTAGCACCACGGCCCGTTCGAACGGGCCTTGGTTTCAGCCCGCGTCAACCCTCAACGGAGGCGGTGGTGCCAGTGTGAGCTATGAGGCCCGGGCGAGGCGTGATGCGCCCGGCCCCGGGGAAGATCGCGGGGATCCGGACTCCGCCGTGGATCGGGTGTGTCTGCATCTCTGAAAGTCTCCGCGTAGCGGGAATCCTCCGCGCAAAAGGGCCGGGCATCGGTCATGCCTGCGCGAGAACGCGCGGATGGGACCAGCGGGGCCAGCGGGCCAGCGGGGCCGGCCCGGCAGCATCGCCGCGCGGCCGTCGGCGCCGCGGGCCTGGCCCGGGGGGGCGTAGGCCGGCCGCCAGGGCGCTGCGCGGCGTCCCGCCGAAATAAGCCAGCCGGGTCCGTTCGGATCAAAATCTTTGGCTGCTGTCCGACGGAGTCGCGGCAGGTCGGCGGTGAGGATGACGGCCAGGACGAGCAGCGTGTCTCGGGCCAGCCAGGACGGCGTTTTCACCGACATTCCGACGTGGTCACTCGTCGTCGTCCCGTTCGGCCGGGACAAGGGACTCGGCGGCCCATTCGCGGAGGTCGTGTTGGCTGGCCTGCGACCAGTAGCGGACTAGGTCATCTTGGGTCGCATGGCCGTGGGCGTGGTGGTGCAGGAGGGTGCTCAGGCCGTCGATGACCGCTGGCTGCCCGATGAGGTCTTCCAGGTCCCTGATAGCGGCGGCGTCCCTGGCGTAGTAGTCGTCGGGTAGCGCCGCGGACGTCGACGCCGCCCACGGCGTGGTGCCTGGGAAGATCTCGGCCAGCGCGGTCCGGCTGATGTAGGTCGTAAGGGCCTCGTCGAGCCACATCTGATCGCGGGGCATCGTCACCAGGCTGCCGAACCACGCGTGAGCAAGCTCGTGGGCCACCACCGTCGCCACGTACAGGGCGCTGCTGGCATGCGGACTTGGTTCGAGAACCTGATCCTGGATGAGGATCAGGCCAGGGACCGAATACGCCAGGGCCGGGGATATCGGACCGAATACCAGGTCGCACTTTCCATACGGATAAGGCACCCGGAGGGTGCTTTCGTAGAAATGCAGTGCCTGCCGCAGCAAATCCGTGATCAGTCCTGGTTCGCCGAACGCGGCGGCCGAGGGGACGGCCTGGACGGTCACCGGAAGCGGAGGAGCGCCGTCGCGCCCGACGGTGAGAGCCGATCCCGAGAGGGAGCCCGCGCAGAACCTGGACAGCCAGGGCGGGATCGGGGCGGTGGGCGCGAACCGCCAGATTCCTGGCTCACCTGCTGGCGGGCGGGATACCGCGGGCGCGTTGGCCAGGCACGACCATCCGGCCGGGGCGTTGACCGAGAGCGTGAACGGAGCTCGCAGGTCGTGGCGGTCGAAGCAGCAGAAGATGCGGGGAGCGCCCCGGGCGGAAGCCTTGCTGTACACGAAGGCGCTGCCGTCCCGGGCATCGGTCACATGGTGCAGGCCGTCAGGCCCTGATGCGTAGGCGAACTCTGCCTCAACGGCCAGGAGATTTTCGTTGGCTATCGCGGGCAAATCGAGGCGGCCATCGCGGAAGGTGGCGGCCGGGTCGAGGTCGGCGCCGTTCAGCATCGCGCGCTCGATGCGTACCGCGTGCAGATCGGCGAAGGTGGCGGCGCCCGGTTTCCGGCAGCGGAAACTCACTTCGGTCCGGGACCAGAACGTCTCCGGGCCGCGGGTGAGATCCAGGGCCAGGTCGTACGACAGGACGTCGAGGATCCGGTCCGGATCCGACGACGTCATGACGGGCTGCGGTCCCGGTCCCCGACCCGCCCGGTGCCGGCACCGTCCGCGGGGTGCGCGGGGGACGTGCCGTCGATCCGGACACCACGGACCGCCAGTGCGGCGATGAGGACGGCCGCGCAGGTGATGGCCGCGTCGGCGAGGTTGAACGTCCACGGGAAATGGGGCAGGTTGATCCAGTCGACGACCTGGCCCCGCAGCGGGCCGGGAGCCCGGAACAGCCGGTCGCCGAGGTTTCCCATCGCCCCGCCGAGAAGCAGGCCGAGGGCGATCGTCCAGGCCACGCTGCACAATTGCCTGGCCTTGCGGATGATGGCAATGATGACGCCGCACACGATCAGGGCGATGACGGCCGTATAGGACGTGCCGAGACCGAACGCGGCTCCGGCGTTGAAGGTGAGGCCCAGCGTGATCAGCCCGTGCAGCAGTTTGACGGGCGGATGCCCCGCCAGCTTCTCGAGCACGACGGCCTTTGAGAACACGTCAACCGCCAGCACCGTGAGGGCGACCGCGAACATGTCCGCGAGAGCGCGCACCCGCAGCGCCCGCTGGTGAGCGGGGTCGACGGTCATCCGGGGCCGAGTCCCCGGTTCAGAAGGGGCGGTCATGACGCTCGAGGAGGCAGCGGGCGGCGGGACTTGACCGGGCCGGCGGAGATGTCCGGGGGAACCGGGGGCGGCTGCTTATCCAGGGCCTCGACAGCCAGTTCGACCGCGGTCTCCAGCTGCGGGTCCCGGCCGGCGGCCCAGTCGTCAGGGGTGATCAGCACCTCCACGTCCGGGTCGACGCCGTAGTTCTCCACGCCCCAGCCGTACTCGTTGAACGAGAACGCGTACCTGGGCACGGTGATGCTGGTGCCGTCGACGAGGCCCTGATAGCCCTCGATGCCGATCACGCCGCCCCAGGTGCGGGTGCCGACCACCGGACCGAGGCCGAGCAGCCGGATCGCCGCCGTGACGATGTCGCCGTCGGATCCGGCGAACTCGTCCGCTACGGTGACGAGCGGCCCGCGCCGCGCCTCCTCCGGGTAAGTCGCCGGGCGCAGCCAGCGTCCCATGCCCCAGGCGATGACGCGGCGGGAGAGCTTCTCCACGATCAGCTGGGAGATGTGGCCGCCGCTGTTCCCGCGCACGTCGAAGATCAGCCCGTCGCGGGCCATCTCCGTTCGCATGTCGCGGTGGAAATGCGCCCAGCCCTCCCCCATCATGTCCGGGATATGCAGGTAACCCAGGCGCCCGTCGCTAAGCTCGCGCACCATCCGGCGACGGCCTGACACCCAGTCCTGGTACCGCAGCCGCCGCTCGCCTCGCAGCGGCACCACGACCACCCGGCGCAGCGGGGAGGGGGCGGGGCCGGCGGCGGCGGGGGCCGGGTCGCTGGCGGCGGGGGCGGCGGCGGAGGTGGCCGGGGACTGGGACCGGATGGTCAGCTCTACCGGCTTGCCCGCGGTGCCGGCGAGGAGCGGCCAGGGGCCTCGTACCGGGTCGACCCGCAGGCCGTCGACGGCTACGATCTCGTCGCCGGCCACGACGGCGACACCGGGGGCGGCCAGCGGCGACCGCGCCCGCGGGTCCGAGGACTCGCCCGGGAGCACCCGGTCCACCAGCCAGCGGCCCGTGCGGTCACGTGAGATGTCCGCGCCAAGCTGCCCCACCGGGGCGTATTTCCCGCCCCCGTGGCTCGCCGCGCTCACGTACGCGTGGGACGTGCCGAGTTCGCCGAGCAGGTCCCAGAGCAGGTCGGCGAAGTCGGCGGAACTGCGGATCCGGTCCAGCAGCGGCCGGTACTCCTCGAGCATGCCCGCCCAGTCCACTCCGGACATGTCGGGAACCCAGAAGTCCCGCCGCATGAACCGGCCGGCCTCGGTATAGGCGTGCTGCCACAGGGCGGCCGGATCGGCCTGGAATCTGGCCCGGGACTCGTCGACGATCACGACATCACCCGAATCGTCCTGCTTGCGCGCCGACGGCATAACCCGCAGTCCATCGTCCTGCACCACGAGCCGGGTGCCGTCGCCGCTGACGCGGAACCAGTCGACGCCGCCCGCTAGCTCTTTGACCTCGCGTTTACCTAGGTCAAAGCGCTGAAGGGCGGAGCGAGGCCGGTCGTCGTCCAGGTCCGCCCCACCCTCGCCGAGCACACCGGTCACCGGGGCCCGCAGCCACACCAGGCCGCCCTTGACCGCCCGCAAGCTGCGGTAGCGTGCCTCTTCCACCGGAACGGGCACCACTCGTTCCGGCAGGCCGGCGGCATCGATCGTGACGGTCACGCCGTCGGCGGAATCCTCGGCCGGTTCCTGGCTCACCGGGCGTCCCTCGGGCGTCGGCCCGAACGGCGACGGGGTATCCGCCGCGAGCGGCACCAGGTACGGACGGCTGCCGAACGGGAACGACAGGTCGAACGTGTGCGTGTCGTAGACCGGGTCGAACGTGCGCTGGGACAGGAAGGCCAGGTAAAGGCCGTCGGTGGTGAACACCGGGTTGGTGTCGGCGAACCGCCCGTCGGTCACGTCGACGACCTCGCGGTCCGCGATCCTGGCCATCCGGATCCGGGCCAGCGGCCTCAGCTCCGGTGAGGACCAGGCCAGCCAGGCTGAGTCCGGCGACCAGGACAGCCCGTCGACGGATCCGTCTTCGGCCGCCGCCAGCTCGGTGACCTGCCCCGACGCCACGTCCACGACCAGCAGCCTGCCGTCATGCGCCGCCGCCGCGACGTATCCCCCGTCGGGGGACGCGGCCAGGTGAACGACATGACCGATGAGGCCGTCGGCGATCCGGACGGTCTCCGCCTCGCCCGTCACGGCCCCGATCTCCAGCGCGTCGGCCCGGGATGCGTCGGTGACCCACACCACACGGCCGGTCTCGCCGAGCACGCGGGGCAGCCGGCCGCGGGCGTCGGGATCGACCAGCAGCGCACGAGCGGGGCCGTCCTTATGCGTTAGCCAGTGCACCGTGCCCCGCACCTCGACCACGCTGGCCTGACCCGTCCGGTCGCAATCCAGCCCGCCCAGGTGATCCTTGGCCGAGATCAGCCGCGGCGCCCGGCCCGCGGCCGGGGAGCCGAGCGTCACCTCGACCCGCCGCGGCTCGGGCGCGTCCGGGCCATCCAGCACCCAGAGGTCACCGGCCACGTGGTAGACGATCCGCTGCCCGTCCGTGCTGGGGTTCCTGACGTACATGCCGTCGTGGTCGGTGTGCCGCCTGACCCCGGTGCCGTCGAGCGCCGCCGAGTAGATGTTGCCGGTGCCCTCGTGGTCAGACAGGAAGAACAGCCGCCCGCCGATCAGCATCGGGCTGGCCAGCTGACCGCCCAGCTCCGCCAGGACCCGGGTGAACAGGGGGTCCTGCTCGGTAGCGGTCCACAGGCGGCCGACCCGGCCGCCGCGGTAGCGCTTCCAGAACGCGGGTTCGCCGGCCACGCTCCCGGTAAGCAGGACGGTGCCCGCCTGCTCGATGGCCACGTCGTTGACCGCGCCGAACGGCAGCAGGCGAGGCGGCGCGCCCTCGTCCCGCCGGCCGGGGACGGCGTACGCCCGCCGGTATTTCATGGCCAGCTGGCCGGCCGAGCTGATGGCCAGCACATCACCGCCGGCGGTCCACCCGGTGACCCTGGTCTGCGGATCACCCCAGTAGGTCAGCCTGCTCGCCTCGCTGCCTTCGGTGTCGGCCGCATATACCTCGGGGTTGCCGTCCCGGCCGCTGGTCCAGGCCACCCTGGTCCCGTCGCGAGAAAACCGCGGGTAGCTCACGGGCGCCTCGTCGGCAGACAGGCGCCAGGCGCGGCCTCCATCAGCGGGCGCGAGCCAGAACGTCGTCCCCGGCGACGAAGGTGACCAGGTCACCGTCAACGTGCGGGTAGCGCAGGTAGGGGGACGTCATCACACTTCGCCCTCGGTGCGCCGCCCACGGGGGGGAAGCGGCGGGCGGGCCTTGGACGGAGCGGTCGACCGGTCGGGCGGCACCGAGGGCGGCTGCTTCTCCAGCGCCTCGAGCGCGAAGTGCACCGCCGTTTCCAGCTGCGGGTCATGGCCGGCGGCCCAGTCGTCGGGGGTGATCAGCACCTCCACGTCCGGGTCCACGCCGTAGTTCTCCACGGCCCAGCCGTACTGCTCGAACCAGAACGCGTACTTGGGGACGGTCATGTGGGTGCCGTCGACCAGCTCGTAACCGGGGACGCCCTCGATGCCGATCACGCCGCCCCAGGTGCGGGTGCCGACCACCGGTCCCAGGCCGAGCAGCTTTATCGCCGCCGTGACGATGTCACCGTCGGACCCGGCGAACTCGTCGGCGAGGGTCACGACCGGGCCGCGCCGCCCGTCCTCCGGGTACGGTACGGGCCGGATCGCGGGCCCGACGTCCCAGCCGATGACGCGGCGGGCCAGCTTCTCCACGACGAGCTGCGAGATGTGTCCGCCGGCGTTCCCGCGCACGTCCATGACCAAGGCGTCGAGCCGCATCTCGGTCCGCAGGTCACGATGGAAGTCGGCCCAGCCCTCACCCACCATGTTCGGGATGTGCAGGTAGCCCAGGCGCCCACCGCTCAGCTCGCGTACCAGCCGGCGGCGGCCTGCCACCCAGTCCTGATAGCGCAGCCGCCGCTCGTCGCGCAGCGGCACGACCACCACCTGGCGCAGTCCGGCGGAGGCGGTATCGGCGGCAGAAGAGACGGCGGAGAAGGTGTCGGCGGAGGTAGAAGAGACGGAAGAGACGGAAGAGACGGAGGAGGCAGAGGCAGAGGCAGAGGAGGCGGCGGCCTGAGGCCGGATGGTCAGCTCGACCGGCTTGCCGATCGTGCCGGCCAGCAGCGGCCAGGGACCGTGCACCGGATCGACCGGCCGCCCGTCCACCGCGGCCAGCTCGTCGCCGGGGGCCACGATAACGCCGGGCGCCTGGAGCGGCGACCGCGCCCGCGGGTCGGACGACTCGCCGGGCAGGACCCGGTTTACCACCCAGCGGCCGGCCGGGTCACGGGAGAGGTCCGCGCCGAGCTGCCCGATCCCTTCTGGACCCGGATCGGTTTTGAAGAAGTCCAGGCCGGCTTTCGTGATGTAGCAGTGCGAGGTGCCGAGCTCGGCGACGACCTCCCACAGCAGGTCGGTGAAATCGTCCGCGCCGCGGATGCGCATCAGCAGCGGCCGGTAGCTGTCGAGCACCCCGTCCCAGTCCACGCCCGACATGTCCGGGGTCCAGAAGTTCAGGCGCATCATCCGCCCGGCTTCGGCGTAGGCGTGCCGCCAGAGCGCGGCCGGGTCGGCCATGAACCTGGCCCGCGCCAGGTCGACGGTGACCGTCTCGTCCGCGGCATGGTCCTCCTTGTGGCCGGACGGCAGGACGTGCAGCTCGTCGTCATCCATGACGACCAGCCGGGTCCCGTCGCCGCTGACCTCGAACCAGTCGAGCTCCTCGATGAGCTCGGTGACCTCCCGCTTGGCCAGGTCGAACCGCTCGAGGGCCGGGCGCTGCGGTTTGTCCTCGGGGTTCGCGCGGCCCTCGCCGAGGACCCCGGCCACCGGCTCGCGCAGCCAGGCCAGCCCGCCCTCGACGGCACGCAGGCCGGAGTAGCGCGCCTCGGTCACGGGCACGCCTACCACGCGGTCCGGGAGACCTTGCTCGTCAACTGAGACGACGGCCCGTTCGGCAGAATCGGATTTATCTTTTTCCCCAGCCGACGGATCCTGGCCCACCGGACGGCCACCAGGCAGCGGCCCGAACGGGGACGGGGTGTCCGCCGCGAGCGGCACCAGGTAGGGACGGCTGCCGAGCGGGAACGACAGGTCGAAGGTCTGGGCGTCGTACACCGGGTCAAAGCTGCGCTTGGAGATGAACGCGAGGTACAGGCCGTCGGATGTGAACACCGGATCGGCGTCGGCGAACCGCCCGTCTGTCACGTCGATGACAGCACGGTCCGCGATCCTGGCCATCCGGATGCGGCGCAGCGGCTGCGGGCCGGGCTGGGACCAGGCCAGCCAGGCCGAGTCCGGCGACCAGGACAGCCCGTCGATGGGCCCGTCGTCGGACACCGCCAGCTCGGTGACCTGCCCCGACGCCATGTCGACGAGGCGCAGCGGGCCGTCGTGGGCCGCCGCCGCGACCGTGGCTCCGTCGGGGGAAGCGGCTAGGTGCAGGACATAACCGATGAGCCCCGCGGCGATCCGGGCGGGGCCGGGTTCTTCGCCGGCGATGCTGGCCGTCTCCAGCGCGTCGGGTCCCTCGGCGTCGGTGACCCATACCGCGCGGCCGGTCCCGCCGAGCACCTGCGGCAGCCGGCCGCGGGCATCGGGATCGACCAGCAGTGCCCGGGCCGGGCCGTCCTTATGCGTCAGCCAGTGCACCGTGCCTCGCACCTCGACCACGCTGGCCTGACCCGTCTGGTCACAGCCAAGACCGCCCAGGTGGTCCTCGGCCGAGATCAGCCGTGGCGCCCGGCCCGCGGCCGGGGAACCGAGCGTCAGCTCGATCCGCCGTGGCGCGGGCGCGTCCGGGCCGTCGAGGATCCAGATGTCGCCGGCCACGTGGTAGACGATCCGCTGCCCGTCGGTGCTGGGGTTCCTGATATACATGCCGTCGTGATCGGTGTGCCGGGCGATATCGCTGCCGTCCAGCGCCGCCGAATAGATGTTGCCGGTGCCCTCGTGGTCGGACAGGAAGAACAGCCGCCCGCCGATCAGCATCGGGCTGGCCAGCTGGCCGTCCAGGTCCGCCAGGACGCGGGTGAACAGGGGATCCTGCTCGGTCGCGGTCCACAGCTTGCCCCTGGTGCCGCCACGGTAGCGCTTCCAGTACGCGAGTTCGTTGTTCATCCGGACGGTGAGCAGGGCGGTGCCCGCGTCCTCAAGCGCGAGATCGCTCACCGGGCCGAACGGCAGCCGCCGCGGCGGCGCGTCCGCGACCTGGATCGCGTACGCCCAGGTCAGAAAGGACTCGGGCTGGCCCGCAGCGGTGACCGCGAGCACCTCGCCGTCCCGGGTCCAGCCGGTCACCCGGGTCGTGCTGTCCCCCCAGTAGGTGAGCCTGCTGCTGGCGCTGCCGCCGGTGTCGGCCAGGTAGACCTCGGGCTGGCCAGCTCGCGAGCTGGTCCAGGCGATGGCGGACCCGTCGCGGGAGAAGCGCGGATAGCTCACCTGAGCGCTGTCGGCGGATAGCTTCCAGGCCCGGCCGCCGTCGGCAGGGCCGAGCCAGACGTCGTCCTCGGCCACGAAAACGACGAGATCACCGTGAATGTGCGGGTAACGCAGGTATCCGGATGAGGTCACGCCGTTCATCCTACGGTCTACAGCCAGCCCCGTTCCGAGGCGATCCGGAGCGCCTCGGCGCGGTTGCGGGCCCCGGTCTTCTGGATGCACGCGGACAGGTAATTGCGCACCGTTCCCTCGGACAGATAGAGCCGGCGGGCGATCTCGGCGATCGTGCTGCCGTCGGCGGACGCTTCGAGCACATCGCGCTCGCGCGGGGTGAGCGGGTTGATGCCGTCGGCCAGCGCGGCCGCGGCCAGGTCCGGGTCGATGACCCGCTCGCCGGCCAGGACCCGGCGGATGGTGTCCGTGAGCTTGTCGGCCGGGGAGTCCTTGACCAGGAACGCGGACACACCGGACTCCATCGCGCGGCGCAGGAAGCCCGGCCGGCCGAACGTCGTCAGGATCACGATCTTGATGGCCGGGTGGCTCCGCTTCAGCTCGGCGGCGGCGGTCAGGCCGTCCATGCCCGGCATCTCGATGTCCAGTACCGCCACGTCCGGCTTGGTGGCGTGCGCGGCCTTTACGACCTCGTCGCCGCGGCCGACCTGCGCCACCACCTCGATGTCGCCCTCGAACGACAGCAGCGCGGCCAGGGCCTCCCTGATCATCACCTGATCCTCGGCCAGGAGCAGCCGGACCGGCTCGCGGCTCTCGCGGCCCTCGGAGGTCATAGGGGGCAATCCTGGCCGCCGGGCGGCACGGGGACCGTGGCGGCGAGCCGGAAACCACGGCCGGTGCCGCCTGGGTCGGCCGGCCCGAGGGAGAGGCGGCCGCCGACCGCGGACAGCCGTTCGGACATACCGCGCAAGCCGTTTCCCTTGGGCGGCTGCTCTTGTCTGGCGGGGGCCGTCAGGCCTGGCTCCGCGAGGCCGCGGCCGTCGTCGGTGACCTCCAGCGACAGCTCGCGGCCGTGTTCGGCCAGGCTGATCCGGCAGTTCCGCGCGCCGGAGTGGCGGATCACGTTGGTGACGGCCTCGCGCAGGCACCAGGCCAGCACCGCCTCGGTGTCGGGGTCGAACGTGCCGGATCGCATCGTCAGCGCGGGAGCGTCGTCGAGGTGGATCGCGGCCGCCTCCAGCGCGTTCCGCGCGGTGATCACCTCGATCGCGAGCGTCGGCCTGCGGTAGCCGCTGACCGCCTCCCTGATGTCGTGTAGCGTCTGGCGGCTGACCCGGCCGATGTCACCGAGTTCGGTGAGCACCGCGTCGCGCTCCGTGGAAGACGGCAGTTTGGCCAGCCGCTTGGCGGCCAGCTCGGACTTCAGCGTGATCATCGACAGCGACTGGCCGGTCAGGTCGTGCATGTCCCGGGCCAGCCGCAGTCGTTCCTC
This sequence comes from uncultured Actinomycetota bacterium, assembly GCA_963844625.1. Classification (GTDB taxonomy): domain Bacteria; phylum Actinomycetota; class Actinomycetes; order Streptosporangiales; family Streptosporangiaceae; genus Palsa-504. The sequence goes on from CAWJPF010000017.1 coordinate 68,511, forward strand.
GTTCGCGGCCAGCTTGGCGACGGTCCCGCGGGCCTGGGCCAGCTCATGCATCAGGGTGATCTGCATCCGGAACCCCATCATGGCCAGGCCGATGAGCAGCACGGGCAGTAGCACGATCAGGGTGTTCGTGAGGGTCTCGTGGGAGATCAAGCAGAAGAAGACGTAACAGGCCCCGACCCCGGCGACCCCGAGCGTGGCCGCCCGCCGCCCGTCGGGCGCGGCCGCGAGCACGAAGCCGGTGGCGGCGGACACGTAGATCCACAGCGTCGTCCAGTCCTTGCCGTACACGGTGCAGGCCAGCGCCGCCAGCACGGAGATGGCCACGAGCCCGTACCGGGCCAGCTGCGGCTGCATGTCCGAGTACATGAGGACGAGCATGTAAATGACGCAGAAGGCGACCGTGATGGCCAGGCCGCCCGCGATCCACGCCACCCCGTGGTGGTGGCCGAACAGTTCCCCGACCGGCTGGAGCAGGTAGACGAGCCAGACGCCGGAGAAGAACCAGCGCATCGGGCTGCCGGTGCCCGGCACGTTATGCCCGCTAAAGGCGCCCGTGTACGGCCTGGGCTCGTGCCGTTCCTGGTCCGTCCCGTTGCTGGCGGCTTCGGCGGACTCGGCGGACCTTATCGCCATCGCACCTCACCTCCCTTCTATGCTGCCACGTTTGACCCGGCCGGGCCCCCGTGCCGGCCGGGTCCCGCTGGTTCAGACGGTCTCGGCGGTGGAGCGCACCGCGAAGGTGGCTAGCACGACGAAGATCGCGAACCAGACCACGAGGCCGATCACGTTGACCATGGAGACGGTACCCTTGCTGATCACGTCCGTGCTGATCTTGACGATCTGGTAGGTGGGCGTGAAGTCGCCGAACTTCTGCAGCGCACCGGTCAGCGAGAACCACAGGCCGCCGAAGATCGAGAAGAAGAAGAAGATGACGATGGCGACCGGCTGCACCGAATCCGGGTCGAGCTTGTAGCCGAGGGCGACCGCCAGCGCCGCGAAGATAAGCGTGCCGATCCAGATGGCAAGCGCGCACACGATCCACTTCCAGATCGGCATCTGCACGTGGCCGTAGAAGCGGCCGAGCAAGAATACGATCACGATCGACGGCACCGTGGTTACCATCGAGGCCAGGACCTTGGCGACCACGTAAGCGCTGGCCGGCAGGGGCGTGAGCCGCAGTTGCCTGATCCACCCGTCCTTACGTTCCTGTGAGATGCGGATCGTGTTGTTGTTGAACGCTCCGCTGAAGGCGCCGAAGGCGGCCATGCCGACCATGTAGTAAGCCGCGAACGCGACGCCGTTTCCGGTCGTCTTCGACTTCCCGAAGATCAGGTAGAACATCACCGGCAGGGCGACCGTGAAGATCAGGTAGCGCTTGTTCCGCCGGAGCCTGGATATTTCGGCCTTCGCCAGGGCCAGAGTGCCGCTCATCTCAGATCGTCTCCCCTGCGTGCGCGTTCGTGCTGGCCGCGTGGCCGTTGGCCGCGTCGTCTTCGGCGGTGATGGCCAGGAAGGCCTGCTCCAGGCCGAGGCTGGTGACCTCGATCTCGTGCGGCCGGTAGCCCGCGTCCAGGACCGCGTACAGGGTCGCGTCGGAGTCGCTGGACTGGATCTGCACGACTTCGCCCCTGATCTCGAGGTTCACCAGGCCGGGCAGGCCGAGCAGGAACTGCTCGTCCACCCGGTCCAGCCGGAAGGAGACCCGCCTCGCGCCGGCCCGCGCCTTGATCTCGGCCGGCGTCCCGTCCGCCAGCAGCCGGCCCCGGTTGATGACCAGGATCCGGTCCGCGGCCTGGTCGGCCTCTTCCAGGTAGTGGGTGGCGAACAGCAGCGTGCGGCCCTCGGCGACCTCTTCCTTCATGCTGGCCCAGAACAGCCTGCGGGTCTCCACGTCCATGGCCGTGGTCGGCTCGTCCAGCACGATCAGCTCGGATTGTCCGCAGATGGCCAGCGCGAACCGCACCCGCTGGGTCTGGCCGCCGGACAGCCGGTCCACCCGCTGGTCGGCGAACTGGGCGATGCCGGCCCGCTTCAGCGTGACCTCCACCGGTTCCGGCTTGGGGTGCAGGCTCGTCACCAGCGTCACTAGCTCGCGCACCGTCACTTCGGGCATCAGGCCGCCGGACTGCAGCATGGCTCCCACCCGGCCGGACTTCACGCCCGTGTACGGGTCAGAGCCGAACACCGTGATCCGCCCGCTGGTGGGCTTGCGCAAGGCGAGGAGCATGTCCAGCGAGGTGGATTTGCCCGCGCCGTTCGGGCCGAGCAGGGCGACGGTCTCGCCCTGGCGCAGTTCCAGCGTCAGCCCGTCTACGGCGTGCAGGTTGCCGTAATGCTTGGACACGTTCTCGAACGAGACCACCGTGGGGCCGGCCCCGCCCGCGGGGTGGCTTGCGGTGCTGCTGTAGTCGTACTGGGCGTTATTGCCGTAGTCGTCCTGGGCGTTATTGCCGTAGTCGTCCTGGCTTATGTCGTAATCCGAGGTGCTCCCGCCACCGCGGGGAGCACCGTAACCGGTGCCGTATTGACCCATATCGTTCCCTCGTCTCGGCTGGCCGGGCTGGAGTCTCCGGCCTTGTCCCCCTGGACACTCCAATCCCACCATCAGGGTCCCGGGGTCGGTAGTGCCGTCCTTCAGCAAGCTGGCATGACATGCGTCATCGCCTGGGCGGTGACAAGGCGGGCTGGGCCTGCTTCTTTCGGGTCAGGATTTTGGCTTCGTGGAAAGTTTTAGGTACTGGAGACCACCGCACCCGCACAATGTCCGCGGTCGGGCATCGCACTGCAGGCTGGCGGCCCGTCAACCCCGCCCGCACCTGTTAGCTCATGAATTTCAGATGACTGCCATCTACCGGGGGTATTCGGCCTGGCGGGGAGGATTTGGGTCGACAGGTGGTTTGACCAAATCACTCGCCCGACCGGCCCGGCTCACGCATCGCGGACGCGCAGCGCCAGGCCGCCGGCCAGCATCGCTCCCGCGGCCCAGGCGGCGAGCACGCCGAGGCCCGCCCACGGGCTGATCGGCATACCGCGCAGGCCGGTTGTCACCTGGATGGCCAGTCCGGCGGACATGGGTGCGATCTGCTCCAGGTGGCGCTGCCAGTGGGGGTTCGCGACGGCGGCTGCCGCGACCGGGAACAGGTACAGCAGGCCGAGGACGATCCCGATGGCCACGGCGGAATCCCGGATCGCGGTGGCTACGCCGAGCCCGAGCAGGCCAACCAGGATGAGGTACAGGACTGACCCGGCGGCAGCGCGCAGGTACGACCCGTCGGCCAGGGACAGCAGCGGGTAGCCGTGCGCGGGGATGAAGCCGTGGCCGGGCAGGATGAGGCGCCCGGCCAGCAGCGACCCGAGGACCGCGAGCGTGCCCGCCACCGTCACCAGGCCGGTCAGGATGGCGGCCTTGGCGGCCAGCAGGGTGGTCCGCCGCGGTATCGCGGTCAGGGTGAGCAGGATCAAGCCTGTGCCGTACTCGCCGCTGATCGCCAGCACGGCCAGGATGGCGACGACCGCCTGGCCGAGGTCGATGCCGGAGAGGCTGACCCTGGCCGGATCCTGGCCGCAGCCCGCGGCCGGGCACCGGGTCGCCGTGGCCACCGCGCTGCCGACCGCGATGGTGGTGGCGATGATGGCGAGCAGGAGCCAGATCGTGCCGCCCGCGGTGCGCGCCTTCGTCCATTCCGCGTGCAGCGCATGCCCCGCGTACTCCGGGTCTGCCCGCCGCGTGCCTCGCGCTGGTGCGCGCCTCATGCGTCCCTGCGGCGCAGCAGGAAGACGGCCAGGCTCAGGGCGAGCGCGGCCCAGGCGCACAGCACGGCCAGGCCCGCCCAGGGCGGCAGCGGATAGTAGCCGGACGCGGCGGTGTAGGTGTTGGTGACCTGCGGATACTGGACGAGGGTCTGCTGGACGGCGAACCCTGCGGCCGGGGTGAGCCGCAGCAGCCAGTCGGCGGGGCCGACCGGCAGTATGGGCGCGGCCACGGTGAGCAGGTACGGCAAGACGATCACCTCGACGACCATCGCGACCGCCCCGCTGCCGCGCCGCAGTATCGTCCCGATGGCGACCGCGAGGACGGCGGCGACCGCGAGGACGGCCGCCGTGCCGACGATCACCCGCACCTGGGTCAGCGCGCTCGCCGGGTACACGTAGGCGCCGTGGCCGCGCAGGACCCGCTGGCCGAGCACCACGGCGATGGCGGCGCTGACCAGCCCGGCCGCGAACGTGACGGTGCCGATGATGACGGCCTTGGCGGCCAGTACGCGGCCGCGCCGGGGAGCCGCGGTGAGCGTGACGAGGATCAGGCGCCGCCGGTACTCGGCGGTCATGAACATCGCCGCCACGACCACCAGGACGATGAGGCCGGCGAACGTGCCCACGAGAGTCTGCGCGATCGTGACGCCGGCGCCCCCGCCCCCGGCCACCACGGGGGCGATGTCACCGGTGCCGGTGATCGTGAACGTGTCCGCGGCCTGGCTGGAGCCCGCGGTACCGACCGGCGAGCCGCCGCCTCCTCCAACGTTGTCGCCGGCCCACGCGCCGCTGGGCCAGCTCAGGCCGACGTGGTCGAAGACGCCGGTGGCTACGCTGGGGCCGCCGCTGACGCTCGCCTCGCCGAGCGAGGTTTGCAGGTACCCAGGCGAGGTGGTGAACAGGCCGACCTGGGCGACCTGCGGCAGGCCGGACAGGGTGGCGGTGCCGACCTGGGCCCAGTGGGTGCCGTCGGCGGAATCGTAGCCGGTGATGGTGTCGCCGGAGCGGGTCAGCCGCAGCCAGCGCGGGGAGGTCGCGGAGACGGCGCCGGGAAGACCGGGCATGTCCTGGGTGAAGTCGTCCTGCATCCGCACCCCGTGGCTGCCGGTGACCATCGTCGCCGCGTACGCCGATCCCGGGCTGGTACTCGCCTTGATGATGATCCCGGCCTTGGCCCACGGGACGAGACCGGCCCGCATCGCCGCGCCCTGGGTAAGCACCGGGATCTCGCCGGTGAGGGAGGTCACCCGGACGGTGATGCTGCCGTTTCCGGAAAGCGGCTGGTGCACGAAGTAGAAGCTGTCCGACACCTCTTCCCCGCCCGGTCCCACCGGGGCGGTGCAGCTGGAGACGTTGCACGAACCCTGCTGGCCCGGCGCCAGGGCGAAGGCCACGATGGCCAGGCCCCCGACGATCACGGCGATGATCCAGCCGCGTACCGTCCGGAACTTGGTCCACTCCGCGTGCAGCAGGTCCGCGAACCCGTAGGGCCCTTCCCGCAGGCGCGACTGGTAGGGAGTGACGGTCATCGCGCCGCTCGTTCGGACGGGGCGGGCCGGAACTCGACCGCGTCCCTGGTGAGCTCAAGGTACGCGTCCTCCAGCGTCGCCCGGTGCGCGGACACCTCGGAGAAGGGCACCGCATTGCGCGACAGCAGAGCCACCACTCGTTCGGCCTCCAGGCCAGTGATGATGAGCGGGCCGGTACCGGCCGCGGCGACCTGCGCCCCTGCGGCGCTTAGAACCTCCGTCGCCCGCCCGGGTGCCGTGGTGGCGACCGATACCCGGCCCCCGGACGCGGTCGCGATCAGCTCCGCCACGCTGGCGTCCGCGATCACCCGGCCGCGGCCGGCCACGACCAGGTGATCGGCGGTGTCCTGCAACTCGCCCATCAGGTGGCTGGAGACCAGCACCGCCCGGCCCTGGGCGGCCAGCGACCGCAGGAACCCGCGCATCCATACAATCCCCTCGGGGTCCATGCCGTTGAACGGCTCGTCTAGCATGAGCACCGGCGGGTCGCCGAGCAGCGCCGCGGCGATGCCCAGCCGCTGCCGCATGCCGAGGGAGTAGCCGCCCGCCTTCCGCCGGATGACGGTCTGCAGGCCGGACTGCGCGACGACCTCGTCCACCCGGCTGGCCGTCAGGCCCTGGGAGTGGGCCAGCCACAGCAGGTGGTTGCGCGCGGACCGGCTGGGCTGCAGCGCGGCGGCGTCCAGCAACGCGCCGACACCAGTAAGCGGGCGGCGCAGGGACTGGTAGGGCCGGCCCCCGATCAGGGCGGTGCCCGCGTCGGGTGCGTCCAGGCCGAGCACGACCCGCATCGTGGTGGATTTACCCGCGCCGTTCGGCCCGACGAACCCGGTGACCTGCCCGGGCAGGACGGTAAAGGACATGCCGTCCAGCGCCAGCGTGGGCCCGAACCGCTTGCGCAGCCCGCTCACTTCGATGGTTGCTTCCATGCCCGCAGTTGTAGTTCACGGCCGGTCACACGGCCGTCACAGGTACTGTGACCACGCTGTGACCGCGGGCCGGGCACCCTGGGATCATGAGAGTGCTGGTGGCCGAGGACCAAGTCAAGCTCGCCGAGACCGTCGCCGTCGGCCTGCGCCGCGAGGGCATGGCCGTCGACATCGCCCTCGACGGGCAGCAGGCCCTCGACCGTGCGGTCGTGACTAGCTATGACGTGATCGTCCTCGACCGCGACCTGCCCGCGGTGCACGGCGACGAGGTGTGCCGTCAGCTGATCGCCAGGGGATGCGAAGGCCGGATCCTCATGCTGACCGCGGCGGCCACGATCGAGGACCGGGTCGACGGCCTTGGCCTCGGCGCTGATGACTACCTGTCCAAGCCGTTCGCGTTCGCCGAGCTAGTCGCCCGGATCCGGGCGCTGGCCCGGCGGTCCCGGCCGCCGCTGCCGCCGCTGCTCACGTGCGACGACCTACGGGTCGACCCAGCCCACCGCGTCGCCACCAGGGGCGGACGGCGGCTCCCGCTGACCCCCAAAGAGTTCGCCGTGCTGCAGCTGCTGCTGGAAGCCCAGGGCACGGTGGTACCGGCCGAGCAGCTGCTGGAAAAGGTGTGGGATGAGATGACCGACCCGTTCACCACCACTGTCAAGGCCACCATCCACCGGCTGCGGGTAAAACTCGGCGATCCGCCGGTTATCTGCACCATCGCCCAGGCCGGCTACCGGATCTAAGGACCGCGATGCGCCCGCCCGCACCTGTCGCCCCGTCCCCGGCCCGACGCCACCGCCGCAGCGTGCGGTGGCGGCTAGCCGCCGTCTACGGCGCCCTGTCAATCCTCTCCGCCGCCGTCGTGGTCACCGGCATCTATTCGTGGGAGGCGTCCGCCGCTTCCGTCCAGCCCGCAACCCCCGCCCCGCCGGCCCCCAGCGGCCAGCAGTCCCCGCTGGCCCAGGCACAAGCCCGCATCGGCCAGCTCGAATACCAGGTGACAGCGCTCTCCGACCGGGCGCACTCCATCAACTCCCACGGGCTCCTGGCCGCGGTGGCGGTCGTGCTGGGCCTCACGGCGATAGCGTCGCTGATACTGGGCTGGCTGCTCGCCGGGCGCATCCTGCGGCCGCTGCGGAAGATCACCACCGCCACCCGGTCCATCTCCGAGGACGACCTGGGCCGGCGGCTCGCCATACCGGGTCCCGCCAACGAGCTCACCGACCTCGCCGACACCATCGACGCACTGCTCGCCCGGCTGCAGGCCACCTTCGACGCTCAGCGGCAATTCGTCGCCAACGCCTCCCACGAGCTGCGCACCCCGCTCACCCTCGAACGCGCCCTGCTCGAGGTAGCCCTCGCTGACCCCGCCGCCACCGCCGCCACCTTGCGCTCTACCTGCGAAGAAGTGCTCGTCACAGGCCAGGAGCAAGAACGGCTGATCGAAGCGCTGCTCACCCTGGCCCGCAGCCAGCGCGGGCTGGACCGCCGGGATCCCCTCGACCTCGCCGAAATCACGACGCGGGTGCTCAACGCGCGTTGCCCGCGGGCCCAAGCCCTGGCGCTGGACGTCACGGCCGAACTCGGCTCCGCCCCGGCCACAGGCGATCCCAGCCTCGCCGAGCGGCTGATAGCCAACCTCACCGACAACGCGCTGAGCTACAACGTCCCCGGCGGACAGGTCGAGGTCAGCACGGGAACAAGGAACGGGCACGCGTTCCTGCTCATGGCCAACACCGGCCCCCCGGTACCCGCCGGGCAGATCCAGCGGTTGCTCCAGCCCTTCCAGCGTCTTAACCCGGACCGGGCGGATGAGCCGGGCCGATCCGGCCTCGGCTTGTCCATCGTGGCCGCCATCGCCAAAGCGCACGACGCAGCCCTCAGCGTCCACCCGGGGAATCACGGCGGACTCAGCGTCGAGCTAACCTTCGCTGCACCGGCCACCGGCCACGACAATCCCAGCCGGAACAGCCAGTACTCGCTGGTCCGCAGGAAATGAGGTTAGGGCGCATGGATACCCCGGCCGCGAACACGGCACGAGGCAGCCATGCCTACCCGCAGCTCCGGCCCCGGCATGGTGGCCAGGCACCTCCACGGGCCGACCCGAGGGCGATCACAAGCTCACCGTGGCCTCGATCGTCAGCCGCCGCGAGGACCGGATGATTTCACAGTTGGCATGTGGCACT
>CAWJPF010000018.1:0-440439 GCA_963844625.1 uncultured Actinomycetota bacterium
GCAGCTGGAGCGGGAACAGGGCGACGCCGCCATTGATGTTCAAGATGGTGGCGTACACCATCAGCTGCAGGACCGAGGACAAGATGGTCAGCTGCAGCTTGATGTAGGTGGAGATCCGCCGGTAGATGTCGCGGCCCAGGTCGACGGCCTGGACCAGGGTGGCGAAGTTGTCGTCGGTCAGCACGATCTTGGCGGCCTGCTTGGTTACCTCCGAGCCGCTGCCCATGGCCACGCCGACGTCGGCCTGTTTGAGCGCGGCGGCATCGTTGACCGCGTCGCCGGTCATCGCGACCACGTCGCCGGATTGCTGCATAAGCTTAGCCAGCCGCAGCTTGTCCTCAGGTGCCACCCGGCCGAACACGTGCAGCTGGGGAAGCCGCTCGATCACCTCGGTATCGGACAGGTGCTGCAGTTCGGTGCCGGTGATCACGCCGGGTCCCAGGCCGAGCTCGTCGGCGATCGCGCGGGCCGTCACGGTGTGGTCGCCAGTGATCATCCGCACGTCGACCCCTGCGCCCAGCGCGGCGCGGACCGCGTCCCTGGCCTCGGTGCGCAGTGGGTCCACGATCCCCACCAGCGCGACGAAGACCAGCCCGGTGACGGCGGCCATTGGATCAGCCAGCGCCGCGGCCATCGCCGCGTCATCCATGTCCTTGGCGGCGAACGCGAGCACCCGCAGCCCGCGCTCGGACAGCTGGCGGTTGGCGGCCAGGAGCTCGTCCCGGACCGAGCCGATTGGCACCTGCTGGCCATGCCACAGGGCCCGGTCGCAGTGGTTCAGGACGACGTCCGGCGCGCCTTTGACGGTGGCCAGGTGCGGTTGCTGGACGATCGGGCCGGCCAGCCAGTCCGGGCGGTCGTGGAAGGTGGCCATGAACTTGTACTCGGAATCGAACGGCACCTCGGCCAGGCGGGGCAGGGTCTGGCGGGTCTGCTCGGCGTCCACGCCCATCTTCGCGGCCAGCACCACGAACGCCGCCTCGGTCGGGTCGCCGATGACCGACCCGTCGTCACCGACGGTGGCGTCGGTGCACAGCACCAGGCCCAGGGCCAGGTTGCGGAAGTCGGGCGGGTCTCCTCCGGCCACGCCCAGGATCGCGCCGGTCTTGACGTATCCGGGGCCTTCGATCTTGAACCAGTCACCGCCACCCAGCATGGTGGTCGCGGTCATCGCGTTCATCGTCAGCGTGCCGGTCTTGTCGCTGTTGATGACGGTCGTCCCGCCCAGGGTCTCCACGTCCGACAGCGACTTGACCACCGCCTTGTGCTCGGCCAGCCGCCGCGCCCCCGACGACAGCATGGCCTGCACGAACGTGGGCAGCCCGGTCGGGATCGCCGCGATCGCGGTGGAGATGCACAGCAGCACCAGCGTGGTAGTGTCCTGGCCCCGCACCAGGCCGAAGATGGCGATGATCGCCACGGCCAGGAACGCGATCAGGCCGAACACCTTGGTCATGCCGTCCAGTTCGCGCTGCAGCGGCGACTTGGACCGCTGGGTGGCGGTAACCATCCCGGCGATCTTGCCCATCTCGGTCGCGCTGCCGGTGGCGGTCACCACGATCGTCGCGGTGCCCCGGGTGACCTGGGTGTTCTGGAAAACCAGGTTGGTCCGGTCGCCGAGCGCCACCTCACCCCCGGACAACGTGCCCGCGTCCTTGGCGATCGGCGCGCTCTCCCCGGTCAGTGCGGCCTCCTGCACCTCCAGCGTGGCCGAGGACTCGATCCGCCCGTCCGCCGGGACCACGTCCCCGGCCTCCAGCAGCACGATGTCACCCGGCACCAGCGTGGTCGATTCGATCTGCTCGACCTGCCTCGAGCGCCGCACCCGGGCATGCGGCACCTGCAGCTTGGCCAGCGCCTCCACGCTGGCCCGGGCCTTCAGCTCCTGGGCCGTGCCCATCACCACGTTGAACGTCACCAACCCCAGCACCACCACGGCCGTCGCGATCTGGACGATCGCGAAACTGGCCGCGACCACGATCAGCAACATGATGTTCATCGGGTTGACCAGCTGGGCCCGGGCCACCACCCACACGCTCGGCGGCGGCTCGGCCGGTATCTCGTTCGGCCCGTACTCCTCCAGCCGCCGCTTCGCCTCGTGGGCGTCCAGCCCGTCATCCGGATCGACACCCATCTGCCCGGCCGCGTCTTCCGGCGACAGGGCGTACCAGGCGAGGTTCTCGGCGGGTTGCTGCACGGTGGTCATCTGAGCTCCTCGGGACGGTTGCGGCTCACCCGCGCCGCGGCGGCTGGCCTAGTGCGCGAGCTGGACATTTTTCGTCCTGGTGTCGCGGAAGTGTTTCCATCCGTAGTCCAGGGCCACGCTCAGCGCCAAGATGCCCGCCAGCGTGATGATCGAGGCGGGCTCGTGGATCAAGGTGGTGAACACGAACGTCACGAAGACCGCGCCGGCCGCCACGATCGCCAGGATGAGCATCAGGAGGTTCGCGCCGGTCTCGGCGCGAATCCGCAGGTGCGCCGCGGTGATCATGGTGAAGATCACCAGGGCTACCGCGCTGCCGATCGACGCGATCGAGTCCAGGTTGAACACCACGGCCAGGACCAGGCACACCGCCGCCTGGAGCAGCAGCCCGTTCGAGGCCCGCCCGCCGGCCTTGCGCGCCATCAGCGGCGGGAACTGGCCCGTCTCGGCCAGTCGCTCGGACAGCCCCTGCGCCGGGTACAGGCCCGCGTTGGTGGCTCCGGCGGTCGCGAACAGCGCGGTGACGGTCATCAGCCAGTAGCCCGCCCGGCCCAGCGTCGGCTCGGCGGCCACCGCGATCGCGGTTCCGCCGGAGGAGATCACCTTGTCCACCGTCAGCGTGCCGAACACGCCGAGCGCGATAGCCACGTAGATGACCGTCGCGATCCCCAGCGCCAGGAACATCGCCTTGGGCAGCTGGCGGGACGGCTTGGCCAGGTCCTTGGCGGTGAAGGTGATGATGCCGAAGCCCAGGAAGGCGAAGAAGGTCAGCGCCACGCTGGAGATGATGTCCTGGAACGACGGGTACCCGGAGAACGCCAGCAGCGACGGGTGGATGTTCACCAGCGTGACCACCGAGAAGAAGGAGAGGATCCCCAGCACCACGTAGACGATCACCGTCTGCGCATTGGCGACCAGCCCGGACCCGGCGACGTTCAGCGCGGTCATCACCACGATGATCAGCGCCGCGAACACCTTGATCCAGGCCGCGTTCTCCCCGGCGAACGTCGAGGTGGCGTAGCTCCCGAACGACACCGCCACCATCGCCGTCACGATCGCGTTGGCCATATACGTCAGCCACGCGGTGACCCCGGTGAAGTGCCCGTTGCCGGTCGATTTCGCCACGTACTCCAGGAACCCCCCGGCCGACGGGTACCGGGCGCCCAGCTTCGCGAACGAGTAGCCCTGCAGTCCCGCGACGACCCCGGCGAGCAGGAACGACAGCCACACCGCCGCCCCGGCCACCTCGCCGGCCGCGCCCAGCAGCGCGAAGATGCCCGCCCCGACCATCGCCCCGACGCCGATGAACGCGGCCTGCCGCACCGATAGGTACTTCTTTTCAGGCGGCGTCTCCGCGGACCCGCCCGCGTCCGCCCGCGATTCCTGGCTCATGACCCGGCCGCCCCTGCCGTGCTCGGCCGCACCGCGTCCTCCGTGTGCCGGGCCTCATCGGAACTAGATGCGGCTCCCTCAGGCGTGCCCTGCGTGACAACGCTGGTGCCGGCCTTCCCCGCCACGATCCCGGCGATGTCAGCCAGCGAGCCGATCGCCGCCCGCCTGCCGGTCTTGGCCGCGAAGCGCGCCGCGGCCTTGACTTTGGGGCCCATGGACCCGGCCGCGAACTCATAGCCGGCCAGTTCCTCCGGCGTCACCCGGCCCAGCCGCCGCTGCTCCGGGCTGCCCCAGTCCAGGTAGACCCCGTCCACATCGGTGGCCATGAGGAACAGGTCCGCGTCCACGTCCTCGGCGAGCAGTTCACTCGCCAGGTCCTTGTCGATGACCGCCTCGACACCCGCCAGGGCGCCAGAACCCGAGGTTGGGTACATCGTGGGGATCCCGCCGCCGCCCGCGCAGATGACCACGGCGCCCCGCTCCAGCAGCCAGCCGATCGGCGCGATCTCCAGGATGCGCCGGGGCTCGGGAGAGGGCACCACCCGCCGCCATGCGGCACCGTCTTGCCGGAACGCCCAGCCCTTATCGGCGGCCAGCGCATCGGCGCCCTCCTTGGCGTAGACGGGGCCGACGAACTTGGCCGGGCTGGCGAACGCCGGATCATCCGGATCCACCACGATCATGGTGAGCAACGTCGCCACCTGGTGCTCCGGCGGCAGCAGGCTCCGCAGTTCCTGCTGGATCAGGTAGCCGATCATGCCCTGGGTACCCGCGTCCAGGACATCCAGCGGATACGGCTCGGCGCCTTTGTATGCTTCGGCCTGCAGCGACAGCAGGCCCACTTGCGGCCCGTTCCCGTGCACGACCACGATGCTGTGCTCCGCGGCCAGCGGCGCGATCGCCTCCGCCGCGATCGCGATGTTCCGCCGCTGCACCTCGGTGGTCATCGGGTCGCCGCGCCGCAGCAGCGCATTGCCACCCACCGCGATCACGATCCGCATCGTCAGCCTCCTCGCTCCGGTGACCTGCAGATGCTGCCAGTGACACGGCGCGGAAGTCGCGGCGGTGAGACCGACCTGATGCGGCCTTTCCGGGCTAGCTATTTCGGGTTATCCGTCATGGCTCACCCTTAGCTGACCGATTGCGTCGTATGACCGTCACTTGCTCCGCACTTGTACTAGCCGGTTTCCAGATTCTGTTCTGGCTATCTCGGAATTTCGTCACCCTTCGGAGGGTGATCTCCGGCTATGTGCGCGGCGTTCATGCGCCCAGCTGTTGCCGGACCTCAAGGGCCGTGGTCTTGAGGAATGCCTGAGCGCGGTCCGAAGACCGCGGTCAGGAGAATGGGCACGACAGACACCCGGGCGTTGATTCGGTCAGCCGGCCTTAGCGGGGCAGCCCGCCTCATGCTGGCTGGCCTGGATGTAGGACACGAGGGCGTCGTTGGGGAAGCCGGTGGCTTTCTCGTGCGCGGTGCTGGTCGTCTTGGCGGCGGCGAGGAGGACTCGTAGCGCGGCGCAGTCGCGGGTGACGGTGGCGGCGTCGATTTGCTGCTGGAGCTGGGAGTTGTAGGTGACCCATGGCACCTGCAGGGCGGTGTCGCAGCCGCTAGCCAGCAGGGCAGCCGCCAGGCCCGCCCCGGCCAGAAGGATCCGGCCGCGGCGCCGGGTCCGGCCTTGCGGCCTGGCCGGGCGGTGCCAGGAGGATGTGGTGTCCATTTGTTTCACCTATTTCACCGATCCTCCGAGGGCGGGGACGGCGACGCCCAGGAGCATGGCCAGGCAGGTCAGGATAAGCAGGATGCCCAGCAGCGGCGCGACGAACCTCAGGAACCGGTCGTAACGGACCCGGCTGAGCGCGAGCCCGCCCATCACGACCGCCGAGGTGGGGGTGAACAGGTTCATCCAGCCGGACGCGGACTGGTAGGCGGTCACCACCATCGCCCGGCTCACCCCGGCGAAGTCGCCGAGCGGGGCCATGATCGGCATTGCCAGCGTGGCGTGCCCGGAAGAGGACGGGACCAGGAACGCCAGCGGGATATTGACCAGGTACACCACCACCGCGAACGCCCCGGAGGACAGCCCGCTGACCGCCCCCTCCAGGGCGTGCAGCACCGTGTCGGTGATCCCGGCGTTGTTCATGATGGTGGTCACCCCGCGGGCCACGGCGATGATCAACGCGGCGCCGATGAAATCGCCGGCGCCGGCGATGATGCCGGCGACCGTGCCTTCCTCGCCGAGCCCACCCACCAGCCCGACCAGCACCGCACCGACCAGGAACAGCGCGGCCAGCTCGGGGAAGTACCAGCCCAGGGTAATGGACTCCAGGGAGGCGCTGAAGTCCCCCCACGGGATCACCGAGAAGATCATCAGCCCGAACGTCAACCCGAAGATCCACAGGACGGTCTTCTGCCGGCCGGTCATCGGCTCCGGCGGCCCGGCCGGGGCACTGGCCAGGGCCTGGTCCCCTTCGACGGCGGGCACCATCGACCGGCCCGGATCGGCCTTGACCCGCCGCGCGTACCACAGCACGTACGTCACGGCGAGAGCGGCGAATACGACGTACATGATCAGCCGCAGCCCGATGCCGTCCCCCAGGGCTACGCCGGCGGCGTCCGAGGCCACCCCGGTCGCGAACGGGTTAACCGTCGAGGCCAGCGTCCCGACCCCCGCGCCGACCATGATAATCCCCACTCCCACCAGCCGGTCATAGCCCAGGGCGATGATGACCGGCAAGATGATCGCGTAGAACCCTAGGGTTTCCTCGGCCATCCCGTAGGTAGTCCCGCCGACCGAGAAGATCACCATCAAGATCACGATCAGCAGGAGCCCGCGTTTGCGGAACCGCTCGGTGACCCGCCCGATCCCCACCTCCAGCGCCCCGGTCTTGATGGTGACGGTGATGAACGCGCCGATCGCCAGGACGAAGAAGAACACCTGGACCGCGCCGGCCAGATCCCCGCTGTTGTACGGCCCGGTGGCCCCCGGCGCGGTGACGATCTTGGCGGGCACCTGCTTGCCCGCCGCGGTCCCGCACGCCGCCTGGCCCTTCGTCAGCAGATCGGGGCTGGGGTCCGGGACAACCTCCGACGGCGTCCGTATCCCGTACAAGCCGTTGACCGGCGACACCCACAGGTCATACAACCGCTCCTGGAAGGACAGGTCGACCTTGACCGCACCGAACGTGCCGGGAATCGGCTTGGGTGTCCCCCCGTCGCAGCTGACATAGGAGTAAGAACCCGGTTTGATGATCAACGTCAAGATCCAGACCGCCACCAGCACGAAGAACAACACGGTAAACGCGGTCGGGAACTTGAACCCGCGCTTGGGCTCGGCAGGAGTCTCGTCAGTATTGTCCGGATTGGTCTGCGTGCCGGCGGTCATGACGCTCGCCGCCGGTCTGCGCAGATCGTAAGCCAGGCGCTTAGTGCCGGCACCATTAGCGCACCCCCAGGCGAGGATCGCGAAATTTGACTCCTGCAGCTTGCTCGAATCGCGCCGGGGCATCATCACCCTTTCACGGGTGATTCCTGCCCGCTTCCAAAGGCTGTGGTTTCACGGTGAAAGAGCCGACTTATCGCAAAGCCAGGGCGTCCCGCGACTCATCGCCGCGCCCAGAGCCTTGGTCATTGATGATCATCGCCACCGGCATTGTCGCGCTGCGGGGCTGTGCGCTTCCGCAGCCGCGAAACCCGACGGCATTTACGAACGATCCATGAACGGACGATGTCCGGTAATTGAACTACGGGTACCGGTCGTGTCGGTGAGTTCACCGAGGCTATTTGCGCGTTCCCCAGCGGGCCAAACGAAATGGCCGGAGTTCACCCCCGGCGGGGTGACGACATCCGCGTGACCGCTCAAGCAGGATCGGCAAGCGACCGGTCGCGGACAGGAGCGGGGACCGCGGTCGGCGTGGGCGAGGCATGGTGCGGACATGGAGGACACGTGGCTACTCATACCGGGGCGCCCTCACCTGGCCTGGCGCCGGGTGACGGGGGACCCGTATGGCACACGCTGAGCCCCGACGGGGTCTTGCGCGCGGAGAGGGTGGGCGAACACTCCGGTCTTAGCTCGGCCGAGGTGGCCTCGCGGGCCACGCGGTTCGGCCTGAACAAACACCGACTGCGAGGCGTAATCCCGTGCGACCGAACACGTATGAGATCACCTTCACCGGCCAAGCCGACAAAACGCTGCACGCACAATTCGACGACTGCGACGTCACCACAGGCCCGGACACGACCACCCTCCGTGCCGAGGTGCCCGACCCGGCCGCCCTCTCCGGGCTGGTACAGCGGATCGCCGGCCTCGGGCTTGAAGTCATCGAACTTCACCGCGTGACACCGCTATCTACACCATGACCGGCGGGCCCTACTACCTGCCTTGCCCATTCCTATCAGAGGAGACCCTGGGGGTTCGGCCATGCACAAGTCACCTCGCGCGCGTTTGATTGCGGCTCCCGGCCCTTACGCATCCCAGGTTGCCGCCCCGGGCCAAGCCGGAGCCGTTGAGGAAGTAACCGGGGCGGCACATGGCGATCAGTGCAGGACAGTGCCACTGGAACTGAGTCACCGGGTCTCCCTTGCTGGCGACGCCATCGTGGACCTCATCGGCGAGCTAGATATCGCCACTGCTGAGGTGGCCGTCAGCTACGTCAGCGACGTCATCGATCGCCACCGCAGGCCGGTGATTGTGGACCTCACGGCGCTGGCTTTCTGTGATGCTCGGGGCCTAGCCGCGCTGGTGCGTATGGCCGGTTACGCGGAGAAAATGGGCTGTCCGTTCCAGCTATCCTCACCTAGCCTGTCTCTGGTCAAGATCATGCGGATCACCGGCCTGGACCGCAGGTTCCTCGCCTTCGGCGTACCTGAGCGAGCGGCCGGCCTTCGTCTGCTCTGAGCCGCTCTCCTGCCGGACCAGCTGCGGCGAGCGCCACCGCTGCAACCGCCAAAGGCACCCCAACGTGTGGGATCACCTGACCAGGGCGACGACTTCAAAGTTGCCGACAAGCTCGGCGTGAGCCGCGACCTGATCAACGACGCCGTACGGTCACGGCGGTTACCATCAGTAAAGCTCGGCCGCGGGTGTAAATTAGCCTGCCGGTTCGGCTGCCTCAGCCTTGCTTATGGATCGACAGTAAAGGACGTTGACAGCATGTCACCAGTGCTTCCGGGCGTGCTGCTGCCCGGCGCGGAACCCTTTGATCACGCGGGCGGCCCGGTCGGCGTGCTGCTGTGCCACGGCTTCACCGGCAGCCCGCAATCGCTCCGCCCATGGGCCGAGTACCTGTCCGAGCAGGGCCTGACCGTCAGCCTGCCCAGGCTGCCCGGGCACGGCACCACCTGGCAGGACCTGGCCGGTACCAGCTGGCAGGACTGGTACGCCGAGGTAGACGTCGCGTTCGGCACGCTGGCGCGGCGGTGTGAGGAGATCTTCGTCTTCGGGCTCTCTATGGGCGGCTGCCTGGCGCTGCGCCTGGCCGAAACCCACGGCGAGGCGGTGCGCGGCCTCGTCCTGGTCAATCCGTCGCTGGCCCCTGACACCAGGCTGTTCGTGCTGGCCCCGGTGCTCAAGCACGTGCTGAAGTCCCTGCCCGGCATCGCGAGCGACATCAAGAAGCCGGGCGGACATGAAGTCGGCTACGACCGGGTACCCATCCGCGCCGCGGCCACGCTGCCGAAGCTCTGGGGGCTGGCAGTCGGGCACCTCGGTGAGATCAAAGCGCCGGTGCTCGTCTACCGCAGCACTATCGACCATGTCGTCGGGCCGCCCAGCATGCGCGCCCTGCTGGCCGGGCTGCCCGAAAGCCAGGTCACGGTGCGTGAGTGCGCCGACAGCTATCACGTCGCGACCCTCGACAACGATGCGGAAGCCATCTTCGAGGGCAGCCTGAAGTTCGTTCAGACGCACGCCCGCCAGCTATGACACCGGGCAATATTACTCCTACATAGAGGTATCGCCATTTGGTCGACGGGCTCAGCCGGAAGCACTAACTTTGGAGACGTGGAAGCTCCTGCTCCGTCGCCCGAGATGGTCACCGCCGCACGCAAGCACCTGACCGAGCGCTACGCGTCCGGCGTGGACCTGCTGCTGTGGGAAACGGAAAAACGCCTTATCCCGGACCTAGACGCGATCAAGTCGGTCACCGAGGCGGTCTCTTCGGGGCAAGCCGAGGGGCTGGACATGGGGGCCGCCCTCGTGCTGGTGCAGGCCGCCCGGCTCGGCCTGGATCGCCTGGAATATAAGCTATTCGAGGGGGCGCACGCCATGGGCATGCGGTCGGAGGCCATCGCCGCCGTCCTGGACCTCTCCGATGCCGCGGCCGCCGACAAGCGGCACAGGTGGCTGACCACCCGGCACACCCTCCCGTACACCCCCGCTGAATCGCAACCTCCCGAGACGCTGACCGGTTCTACCCGGAGCACCGGGGCGCCGGGCGGACGGCGAGGCAGTCAGGCGGCGGGTTCCGGGGTCCGCGCAGCTCAGGCTGCCCAGGCTGCCGACCGGGCCGCAGAAACGGCGCGACGGGCCGCGCAACGGACGGGGGCAGAGCACGCCACGCAGTCGGCGGCGGGCGACGATGGCAGTGAGCAACTGCCTTAGCACGTCGTGCGGTCATCGCCGCCGGGACGGCGCGAATCAGTACGCCTCATGAGATTTACTCTCCCGGCATCGGACCGGGGGCGGCTATCGTGGAGGCAGGCTTCGATTCGGACATCGGTGGGAACGTGCCGGACTGGGATAACACGGAGAGCAGAGAAAGCGACGAGGACGCGGCCTGGCGCGACCTGGTGGCGCGATTCGATGCGCCTGCGACCACTACCGAGCCGGTCCCCTGGCCCGAGCGGGAGGACGTGCCGTCGGCGTCAGGCCCGGGAATCCGGGAGGCGGATTCGGCCGACGATGCTGACGGGAACCAGGGTGCGCGTGGGGCTGGAGATGCCGGGGAAACTGACGGGGCGCTAGGGCCGGACGGGGAGCCGAGGGCCGACGAGATCCTCGGGGCCGACGGGCTAGGGACGGACGGGATCCTGGGGGCCGACGGAACGCAAGAGCTAAATGAGGCCGAAAATAACCGCGACGCTCATGTGGCTGATGAGGTACCCGGGGCTGACAAGGATTCTGGGGCGCAAGAGAGCCGGGCTGGGGAGACGCGGCGGATGGACGCCGATACGGGGCTCGCAGCAGAGGATGTCCGGCGGGCGGACGTGGATACGCACGGGACGGAAGAGGCCGACGGGGCGGGGGGACGCGGGACAGAAGGGGGCACCCGGGAGGCAGACCGGGCGGAGGGCATCCGGGGACCACGCGGGATGCGGGGATACGACGATGAGGGGGTCCGGGGCGCTCTTGACCCCGACGGGGCAGACCAGCCTGACGTCATACAGGCCGCGCGGCGCAGACGGCGGACCGAGGCGCGCAGCATCCGGGCCCGCCAGACGCCAGCGGCCGCCACCGGAGTCAGCGACGACGACGAGCACTACGTCCCGCCGCCCCCGCCACCGCTACCCAAGCTTGACTCCATGGCCAAGGGCGCCTGGGCGGCGCTATTCGGCGGCCCTGCCTACCTGGTCGTGGCCACGGCGGCGGGCTGGTCGGTGCCCGGGATCGCCGCATTCTGCGCGGTGGCCGCGTTCGTCACCGGGTTCGTCATACTCGTGCTGCGCATGAACGACCCGGGCCCGGGCGGCCCGGACGACGGTGACGACGGCGCCGTGGTCTGACGGGCGAGGTCGGCGGCTCCCACGATGCCCGCGTCCTCGCCCAGCTGCGCGGCCTTGATCTCGGCGAACGGCCGGTGACCGCGCCCGGTAAGCGCCCGCTCGAAGGCGGCCCGCGCGGGATCAAGCAGCAGGTCACCCGCCTCGGACACGCCGCCACCGATTACGAAGCAGGCGGGATCGAGGATCGCGGCCAGGTCGGCCAGGCCCTGGCCGAGCCAGCCGCCGATGATCTGGAAACAGCGGAGCGCGGCCGGATCGCCCTCGGCCGCGGCCTGCGTGATCACCGGACCGGAAATGCCCTCGGCTACTCCCCCACCCAGCTGCAGCAGCCGCATGGCGCCCTCTGGCGTGCGCCTGGCGAATTCACGGGCCTCGGCGACCAGGGCGTTGCCGCTGCAGTACTGCTCCCAGCAGCCCCGGTTCCCGCAGCCGCACAGCCGGCCGTCGGGGACCACGCGGACGTGCCCCGGTTCCCCCGCGATGCCCCAGCGGCCCCGGTAGAGCTCACCGCCGATGATGATGGCGGCCCCGATGCCCGTACCCACCGCCACCAGCATCACGTCACGGTACCCGCGGGCCGCCCCGAACCGTGCCTCGGCCCACGCCGAGGCGTTGGCGTCGTTCTCCACGACTACCTCGCGGCCGAGGCGCTCCTCGACCCGCTGCTTCAGCGGCTCGTCACGCCAGGCCAGGTTCGGCGCGAACAGCATGGTCGCGCGGTCGCAGTCGACGAACCCGGCGGCGCCGAGCCCGATCGCCACGACCTGGTGGCCGGCCAGCAGGTCGGTCACCACGTCGGCGATGGCCTGCTCGGTTCGCTGCGGGCTGGCTGCCGGAGTGGACCGCTTCAGCTTGGCGAGGATCCGGCCGCCTTCGTCGACGACCGCCGCCGCGACCTTCGTGCCACCGACATCGACGCCGATGGCGAGGGTCATTGAGCGTCTTCCCCGGGATCAGGTGCGGGGGGCTTGGGTGGTGTCACCGCGGTCCGTTCGGAAGGACGATTTTGATCTTGTGTTTTCATGGCCTTGTCGAAGGCGGTGAAGGCATCGGAGACCACCGACGCCAGCACCCCGCCCGCGCCGGCCAGCCGTTCGCCGAGACCCGGACCCGACATGCGGGCGGCACGGGCCGCCTGGCAGACCGGGCACCACTGGCACTCTGGCGGCTCGTCGGGCGGCATCTCGTTGGTGACCGTGTCCCACACGTCACCCCTGGCCCGGCGCTTCTCCTGGCCCATCGTCCTCTTGACCTGGTCGGCGACCTGGTTAGCCATGCTGCGCGCGCCGGCTTTCATCAGCCAGCGCTGGAAATCAGCAACGGGGTCGTTGTTGCGGGCTGACTGACTCCGGCTGCCTGGCTGGCCATTGCTCCTGGGCGCGCCATCACTGCGGGACGGGCCATCACTGCGGGGCTGGCTACCGCCTCGCGGAGAGCCGCTGTTCCCGGCCTGGCCACTGGGACCGGCCTGACCACCGGAACGGGGCTGGCCACTGGGACCCGGCTGGCCACTGGGCCCCGGCTGGCCACTGGGACCCGGCTGGCCACTGGGACCCGGCTGGCCACTGGGATTGGCCTGGCCGCTGGGATACGGCTGGCCACTGGAATGGGGCTGATCGCTACTGCTGGGCTGGTCACTAGATCCTGGAGAGCTACTGCTTCCGGGCTGACCGTCATCTCGGGATTCCGACACCTGACGCCTCCTACCCTTGATCGTACCGCTAAAGCTGCAGGACAAAGGGGGCGCCGGCGGCGCGGAAATGTCCCACGTTCAGGCATTCCGTGACGCCGATCCTCGTCCTGCGGGCAAGCGGCTGGTGCACGTGCCCGAAGATCGAGTACCTCGGGCGAGTGGCCTTAATCGCATCGAGCAGGGCCACGCTGCCCTTTTCCAGCCGCCGGGCCACGGTGTCGTAGAGAAGCTCGGGGACCGCGGGCGGAATGTGGGTACACAAGACGTCCACCTCGCCGACCGCCTCGATCTTAGCCCGGAACTCTTCCTCGCTCATCTCGTACGGCGTCCGGTACACCGATCTCAGGCCGCCGCCGACAAAACCGAAGGTCCAGCCGCCGATCTCGACCGTGCCGCCGTCCAGTACATAATGTCCGGGTTTCAAATATTGTTCCCACATCCGCGGGACATCGACGTTGCCGTAGGTCAGGTAGGCCGGCTCCGGGAGCGCGGCGAACAGCGCGGCGTACTGCTTCGCCATCGCCGCCTCGAACAGGCTGGCCCGGCTCTCCGGCCGGCCCGCAAGCAGCCGGGCGGAGAACTCCCTGGCCTCATCGAACTTCTTCGCGGTGCGCAGCGCGACGTACTCGCTGGCCGCCGCCGCGCCGAACAGGTCCGCGAAGATGCCCTGGCCGTAATCGGCGTAGTCGAGGAACAGGAGCAGGTCTCCCAGGCAGATCAGGGCGTCGGCACCGTCGGCCACGCCGGCCAGCGCATCCGCGCGGCCGTGCACGTCGCTCACCACGTGAACTCGCATCTCACCACCGTAGGCCGGCCGGACCGGAAGATCGTAACCGGGAAAACACGCCGAGCGCTCTAAGCTGGTACTGCGAAGCAGCGCTTTACCTCACTGGAGATGCCGTGCGCGAATTCAGTATTCCAGCTTTGGCCGAGATCCCCGCGACCGCGAACCTCGCCCAGGCCGTCTTCCGTCGCGCCGCGGAACAGCCGCAGGCGGTGATTATGCGCCGTCCCGGTCCATCCGGTCCCTCCGGGCCGTCCGGGAGCTGGCAGGACGTGACCGCGAACCAGTTTAAGGACGAGGTCGTCGCGGTGGCCAAGGGACTGGTCGCGGCCGGGATCGGAGCCGGAGACCGGGTCGCGCTGATGTCGCACACTCGCTATGAGTGGACACTGATCGACTACGCCATCTGGGCCGCGGGCGCTGTGACCGTGCCGGTTTACGAGACCTCCTCGGCCGAGCAGGCGCAATGGATACTGACCGACTCGGGGGCGCGGGCCTGCTTCGTAGAGACGGCGGCCTACGAGCAGACCATCGGCAGCCTCCGGGACCAGGTCCCTGACCTTGAGCACGTGTGGCGGATCGAGACGGGCGGCGACGCGTCCCTCAGCTCGCTCACCGCCGGCGGCGCCGGGGTCGGCGATGAGATCATCTCCGAGCGGGCCAAGGCATCCAAGTCGTCTGACGTGGCCACGCTCATCTACACCTCGGGCACCACCGGCCTGCCCAAGGGCTGCGAGCTGACCCACGAGAACCTGCTCGCCAGCGTGCGTAACGCCCTGCTCGGCCCGCTGACGTTCGCCACCGGGGTCGCCGATCCCGGCACGCTGCTTTTCCTGCCGCTCGCGCACGTTTTTGCCCGGATCATCGAGGTGGCGTGCATCGAGGGCGGCATCGTGCTCGGGCACTGCGCGGACCTGAACGCGCTGCTGCCCGCCCTGGCCTCATTCCGGCCCACGTTCATCCTCGCGGTGCCGCGGGTGTTCGAGAAGGTCTACAACGGCGCCGAGCAGAAGGCCGCCAGCGAGCGGAAGGGCGCGATCTTCGGCCGCGCGGCCGAGGTGGCGATCGCCTACAGCCGGGCGCTTGATGACCCCGGCCGGCCCGCGTTCGGCTTGCGAGCCCAGCATGCTCTGTTCGACCGGCTGGTCTACGGCAAGCTGCGGGCCACGCTCGGCGGCCGCGCGCAGTACGCCGTCTCCGGCGGGGCCGCCCTCAGCGAGCGGCTCGGTCATTTCTTCCGCGGCGTCGGCGTCACCGTGCTCGAGGGATGGGGCCTGACCGAGACCACCGCCGCGACCACCGTCAACCGGCCCGACCGGAACAAGATCGGCACTGTCGGCATGCCGATACCCGGAGTCGCGATCAAGATCGACGACGACGGCGAGATCTTGGTCAGCGGGCCGAACGTCTTCCAGGGCTACTGGCGGAACGAGGCGGCGACCAAGGAGGCCGTCACGGCCGACGGCTGGTTCCGCACCGGTGACATCGGCGAGCTCGATGAGGAGGGCTTCCTGAGGATCACCGGGCGGAAGAAGGAGATGCTCGTCACCGCGGCCGGCAAGAACGTGGCGCCCGCGGTGCTCGAGGACCGGCTTCGCAGCCATGCCCTGATCAGCCAGGTCATGGTGGTGGGCGACGGCAAGCCCTTCATCGCTGCGCTGATCACGCTGGACCCCGAGGCACTCGGGCCGTGGAAGGAAAGGAACGGCAAGCCTGCCGACGCGACCGTGGCCACGCTGCGTGAGGACCCGGACCTGATCGCGGCCGTGCAGAGCGCGGTCGACGACGCGAACAAGGCGGTGTCGCGGGCGGAGTCGATCAGGAAGTTCCGGATCCTTGAGGGTGACTTCACCCAGGAGAGCGGACAGCTTACCGTCAAGCTCGGCATCCGCCGCAGCGTGCTGATGAAGGACTTCGCCGCCGACATCGAAGCGCTCTACTCCTGAGTTCTCACTGATTTCAGCGGACGAGTTGGCCGCGGGAGCGGCGGCCCGCGGGCGGCTCGTGCAGCAGCACCCCCGAGGTCCGGAACAGGAACTCGGCGTAGTTCTCCGGTCCCTGGTGCGCCTGCGCGTCGGGCAGGTAGCGGTCGGAGTTCGTCCTGATCGCATCGAGCCTGCGCTGGGCGTAGTCGATCTCGGCCAGCCCGGCGACGATGCGCCGGACAATCCGGTTCAGCCTCGTATTCCGCTTAAACATGATCATGCGCTCCTCAGCCAGTGGACGCCGCGCCGGGCCGCGTGGGTACTCGGCTTGCGCTGGACACCTCGCGCCGCGTCGGCTCGCCTGGCCGCCGCCGCCTGACGGCGGCATTCTGTGATGTGGTCCCAGACTAGGAACCGGGCCATGTTCGGGTTCATCGCTGCTCCTCGATGTACGGGCCAGTTGCTGCCCTCACCATCGAGTCTCGCCGTAAGACCCGTCGCGCCGCGTCGGAGTAAATCCCTATTTTGCCTGCTGAGAGTGGCCTTAGACGGGTCTAAGCGGGCTAGCCCAGCCTTAGCCGATTTAGGGCCTGCCCGCAGATCTTGGCGGGTCGGTCCGCTGGGCGCCTGGCAGCCGCTGGTTCCGGGCCCCTAGGTGCGTGCCGTGTCGCCGGGCTGGTGCCCGGTACCATGCCAGGGGCTGATGGGGCGGGCGGGGGTCCCGGTGATCCGTGCGCGGTCGCGCGGCCTCGGCCTCGGGACCCGTGCGCGGTCCCCGCGGCCCCGTGGCCGGGGTCCTGGTCCTGGTTCTGGTCCCGGCCCCGGCCCCGGCCCTGGTCCCGGCCCCGGCCCCGGCCCCGGCCCTGGTCTCGGTCCCGGTTCCGGCCCTGGTCCCGAAAAAGATCGCGGAAAATCGGGCTTACGTGGAGACTTTGGTACCTGATGGGGGTCCGGATTTTCCGTATAGGCCGGAATTTCCGCGTTAAGCGGCGCGGGAGCGCAGGGCGCTGGGACGCCAGCGGCGGGAGGAGGCTGACGGGACAGGACGGGCCGGGGTGACACCTACCCGGCCGCGCGGCACCGGCATTACCCGCATCTGAGCCGTGCTTCAGCCGCCCACCCCAAGATCTGCGTGTCACGCTTTAAGCCGGCGGGTGACCGAGGCGGCTAGCCTCGGTCACTTTGACTGAGCCACACCGATATGTGCGCAGGTTCCAGGGCCTGGCCCACCACACTGGTCAGGTCATCTCGGACTGAGCGCAGATCCACCGCGTCCTGCAGGCGAGCCGCGAACGCGGCCACCATCCGGTCCGCGTCATACCGGGCCCGGTTGAACCGCCGGTCCACCACCCGCTGCACCCGCCGCCGCAGCGGGTTGAACAGCGCGGCCGCGGCCAGCGTGGCGGCGGCGACCGCTACCGGCGTCTGGAGCGACACCACGTGGGTGGCCAGCAGCACCAGCCCCACGTATACCCCGACCAGCAGCCCTGTCACGATCGCGTACGCGAGCGAGCGGGAGATGATCCGGTCAATCTCATACAGCCGGTACTTCATGATCCCGACACCGATACTCAGTGGCAGGGCCGCGAACCCGAGGATAAGCACTTCCCAGATCGCCGAATTGGTCGTAATGGCCCAGATGCCGAAGACTCCGCAGACGCCGGCCCCGCTGGCCAGCCATTTCAGCTGCTGACGCCGTTCTCCGGTAGAGCGGCGCCAGCTGAGGGCCTGACGGCCGACGGCGGCCAGCCAGAACGCCGCGACCGCGATGAAGAACGCGGCCTGCACCGGGACGACCCACGCCGTACTGCCCCGCCCTAGGGAGGCGAGGCTCCCGTCGGCCTGCAGGACGACGTCGTGGTCGATGCCCAGGCTGAGCGTGGTGAGGGTGGCGGCCAGTGTGGCGGCGCCGGTGATGGCCAGGTAGAGCCATACCACCCACCGCCAGCGTCGCGACGGCAGCCTGCCATCGGGGAAGAGCAGGATCACCAGCGGGAACCCGAACAGTGAGTTGCTGAACAGCTGGTCGAGGACCAGCATCTCCGGCCCGGCGAACGACAGGTCGTGGTAACCGAGCCGGTACACCAGGTTCGCGTAGTTCCCCGCGGCGACGGAGAGCAGCATGAACATTGACTCGCCGGCCAGGAGCCAGCCGATCGGGTTGCGCGGCTGATGGCCGGCGACCACTATGCCGACCACCGCGGTGACCAGGATTATCACCAGCAGACCCGCGGCCGACCAGATGTGGTCAACCGTCAGCGTGCCGGTCACGGCACCCGACACGAAGAGAAAGCCGAGCAGCGCCACCATCACCCCGGCCAGCACCGCCGTCGTCCGCCGCTGGGTGAGACGGGACCGCCGCACCGCGACGTCCGCCCGTTCCTGCCCGCTCGCAAGCTGCACCCCGCCCATGGACGGCAACGCTACGCCTGGATCGTTCCGGAAACGTTACCGCTCAGCTCGGAACCGTCAGCTGAGCAGGGCGGCCAGGCGGGCGGCGGGCAGTTCCTCGCGCCACTCGCGGTCCACCCAGGCCAGGCCCTTCTCCCCCATCGCCCGGGCCTTGGCGGGGTCCTGGAGCAGCTCAGTGATGCGCACCGCGAGTCCGGCTACGTCGTGGACGACGTAGCCGGACTCACCGTCGAGGATGGCATCCGGGGCGCCGCCCGAGTCACCGCCGATGACCGGCAGGCCGGTGGCCGAGGCCTCCAGGTAGACGATGCCCAGACCCTCCACGTCTAGCCCGGCGCGCCGGGTCCGGCAGGGCATCGCGAAGACGTCCGCCGCGTCGTAGTAGCCGGGCAGGTCAGACCAGGGCACAGAACCGGTGAACAGGACACCGTCGCCGACGTCCAGGCGCTGCGCCAGCCGCTTCAGCGCCGGCATGTAGGGGCCGTCTCCGACGAGCAGGAGCCGCGCGTCGGCGACCTCGGCGCGCACCTGCGGCCAGGCCTTGATCAGCGTGTCCTGGCCCTTGCGCGGAACCATCCGGGACACGCAGGCCACGATGGGCCGGCCGGCCAGCCCGAGCCGGTCCCGGACGGCCTGACCGCCCGCGCCCGGGCGGAAGAACGTCATGTCGACGCCCGGCGCCAGCCGCACCATCCGCTTCGCCGCTGCCGCCGACAGAGCGCGGGCCAGCCTTACCCTGAAGTACTCCCCCAGGTAGGTCACCACGTCGACCTCGTCGCCGATGCGGCGGAGCAGTCCGCGGGCCCCCGGGAGCGCGGCCCAGCCTGCCTCGTGGCCGTGCGTCAGCGCGACCGCTCGCCGCACCCCCGCCCGGCGCAGCGCCGGGGTAATGAGGCCGAGCGGCGCCGCCGCGCCGAACAGGACCGCCTCACAGCCGTGCTCACGGGCGATGGCCGCGGCCCGGCGCGACACGCTCGGCACCGGCAGCATGAGCGACGTCGGGTGCCGGATGACCGGGAATGGCTGCCGCGCGTCGAACTCCGCCGCGCCTTTCCAGGCGGACGCGTACACGGTGACCGTGCCTTCGGGCAGCCGGGTGGCCAGGGCGTGCACGAACGACTGAATTCCGCCCTGACGCGGCGGGAAGTCGTTGGTGACGATGAGCGTACGGCGCACCGCACGAGTGTATAAGGGACGCCCCACGGGACGGCCAGGGTCGCGGTGCTCCTGGCCGCGAGCGCGGCCAGGCGTTCCGCCTCCGCTAGCTGCCCCAGCTCACCCGGGGTCAGCCGCTACGGCCGGACTGCTCCATCGGTGTTGTCGGCGTACCAGGAGGTGCTCATGGGGATCTTCTCCACGTCCAGCCCCGTTTGCGGCGCATCGATGATGTAGCCGCCGCCGACGTACATGGCCACGTGCCCTTCACCGTCGAAGAGGATCAGGTCACCGGGCTCGATCGAGGACAGCGAAACGTGCGGCAGCTCGGCCCAGTCCTCGTAGGTATCACGCGGGATCTGCACCCCCGCGGCCGCCCACGCGGCCTGTACCAGCCCGGAGCAGTCATATCCCATGTGACACGGACCGGTGCCGCCCCAGACGTAGGGGCAGCCGAGCATGGCGTAGACGAACGCCACGGCCTTGCCCGCGTTGGTATTGGTCGGCAAGGGAGACGGCGTGGGCGCGGTGCTGCCGTTGCCGCCGATCGAGTTGGTCTCCACCGTCTGCTGCTGCGGCACGGTCAGGCTCGCCAGGGTCGCCTTCTCGGTGGCGATGACCTTGCCCAGGGCGTTCTTGTGGACGGCGAGCTCGTTCTTAAGCTGCGCGATCCCGTTCTCGGTGCGCTGCATTTCCTGCTCCACGCCGGTCAGCTGGCTGGCATCGGTGAGCAGTTGCTGTGTCTCGGCGGTCCGGCTGCCGGATATCTCGAGCAAGAACGAGCCCTGCTGCAGCAGGACCGAGGGGTCGCCCGAGGTGAGCACGCCCGCGATAGATGTCGCCCCGGTGTCCTCGAACGCGGCGGCAGCGGTCTGCGCCACGTTCGCCTGCGCCGCCTGGAACTGGGCGTTCGCGTAGTTGAGATGCACCCGCACCTGCGCCAGCCTCGACTGCGCCGAGGAAAGCTGCTGCCCGGCCTGGTCGAGCTGCTCACTGACCTGATTGAACTGCGACGTCAACTGGTTGACCTTGGCCTGAACCTGGTCAACGGTCGGTTGTGGAGCAGCGCCAGCGCCGGTGGCGAAAACCGCGAGCCCGCCGACCGCAACCAGTCCAGTCGCGATCGTGATACCGCGGCGAAGCCAGGACCTGCTGCCCGCGAGCCGCGCACCCACGTACTTACCACACTCCCTCGTCGTCTCACTCACCTGCGCGTTCACTCAGGTCGTTGACCCTAGTTACTGGCCAGGCAACTTTGGGGCCAGCGTAGTGAAGGGGAAAGGACGGTACAACCGATTCGCCCAATTCCAACTACTTCATTACGTTGCCGCGATTCGCCTCCGGCGACGAAGCAGTTACGCTACCATCACGACGCCTTGCTGTCGGGAAGAACCCAGGTCCGCGGCCGGGGCGAAATCCTCGAGCCGGGCTGAATCGAACCGGGCTGAATCGAACCGGGGAGGGAAAGCCGAAGTGGCGGCACCATGCCCGCGTCCGCGAGAACGCTGAGCGCCCGCACCTCCGCCTCGTCGAGATATCCGTGCGCCTGCTCCGGATAGCCTGTCATGTTTGACGGTCCGAGGGTGGTAACAACGCAATCCTGGCAGTCCGCGCCGTGCCTCACGCAGCGGCCGCAATCAATCATCATGACGTCTCCCTGACATTCAGTGAATGGACGGGCACACATTAACGAGGACCTCTGACATTTCCCGGCCTGCGTCCCCGCAGGGCCGGGGTTCGGCGTGGCAGTGGCCAAAATGTCGGTGGCCGGATTTACCTTGGTGAGCGTGATCAGTCCGGACGTGGCCACGCGGCCACCCGCCGTGTACGGCGGGGTACCGCTCGCCGAGCTTGAGTTCGCCGTCGTCGACCTGGAGACTACGGGCTGGTCGCCGGAGGCCGCCGCGATCACGGAGATCGGAGCGGTCCGGGTCCGCGGCGGCCGGCGGCAGGGCGAGTTCGCCTCTCTGGTCAACCCGGGCACGCCCGTGCCCCCGTCCATCGAGGACCTAACCGGGATCAGCGACTGGATGCTCGCCACGGCGCCGAAGCTCACCTCGGTCCTGCCCGGACTGCTGCGTTTCGCCGAGGGCTGCGTGCTGGTGGCGCACAACGCGCCGTTCGATCTCGGCTTCCTCCTGGCCGCCTGCGGCGACTGCGGCCTGACCTGGCCCGGCTTTACCGTACTGGACACGGTCACGCTGGCCAGGCAGGTCATGGACCCGGACGAGGTTCCCGACTGCAAGCTGGGCACGCTGGCCGGGTTCTTCGGCGCGCGGACCGTACCCTGCCATCGCGCGCTGGCCGACGCGCGAGCCACGGCCGACGTCCTGGGCTGGCTGATCAGGCGCCTGGCGCACCGCGGCGTCCGCACGCTGTCCGAGCTCAGCGCCTGGCCGGAGGTAGTAGCGTAAGCGCCAGCCTGAAGAAGGTGCAGAGACAATCTGGCCCTGTGAATCTGGCTGGCCCGTATAAGCCAGCAGCGACAGTCTGGGAGGCATCTGGTGGTCACCGCGATCGTTCTGGTGAGGGCAGAGATCCAGCGCATTCCCGAGGTCGCAGAAACGATCGCCAAGATCCCCGAGGTCAGCGAGGTGTACTCGGTGACCGGCGAGTTCGACATGGTGGCCATGGTCAGGGTGCGCCGCCACGAGGAACTCGCCGACGTCATCCCCGGACGCCTGAACAAGGTGCCTGGCGTGACGCACACCGAGACCCACATCGCGTTCCGCACCTACAGCAGGCACGACCTGGAGGCCGCGTTCTCCCTCGGCCTGAACGCCGACGCCGAGCTCTGAACCGGGGCTACCTGCTGGGGAGCGGGCGGGCGGCGGCGGACAGGCGGCGGCTTACCTCTATCCAGCGGTCGAGCAGGATGCTGGCGGCACCGGAATCCACGGCTTCGGCGGCGCGGGCGTAGCCATCGGCCAGCGCGGAGACGACTGCATCCGGGCCGGGAACCCCGGCCGCCGCGGCCAGCGCGGCGGCCGCGTTGAGCAGCACGATGTCACGGACCGGCCCGCGCTCGCCGGCCAGCACCGCGTGCACCACCGCCGCGTTGTACTCGGCGTCACCGCCGCGCAGGTCGGCCACGGACGCCCGCGGCAGCCCGAGCGAGGCGGGGTCGAACTCCGTCTGCGCCACTTCGCCGTCGTGCACCACCCACAGCGCGGACGGGCTGGTGGTGGTCAGCTCATCCAGCCCGTCGGCGCCGCGGAACACCAGGGCCGAGCAGCCGCGCCCGGCCAGCACGCCCGCGATGATCTCGCCCATCCGGGGGTCGAACACGCCGACCGCCTGGGCTGAGGGCCGGGCCGGGTTCGCGACCGGGCCGAGGAAGTTGAACACGGTCGGCACGCCGAGCTCGCTGCGGGTCGGGCCCGCGAACCGCAGCGCCGGGTGATACAGCGGCGCGAACAGGAACGCCACGCCTACCTCGGCGGCCAGTTCGGCGGTGGCGGCCGGCGGCAGGTCGATCGCTACGCCGAGCGCCTCGAGCACGTCGGCCGCCCCGCAGGAGGACGACGCGGCCCGGTTGCCGTGCTTGATCATCCGCGTACCCGCGGCCGCCGCCACGATCGTGCCCATCGTCGACACGTTGACCGTGCGCGCGCCGTCGCCGCCCGTCCCGACCAGGTCGGTCAGGTGCCCGGGCAGGTGAATGGGCGTCGCGTGCGCGAGCATCGACCGGGCCAGCCCCGTCATCTCCGCCACCGAGGTGCCCTTGATCCGCAGTGCGACCCCGAAGCCCGCGATCTGAGAAGGCGTCGCCGCGCCCTCCATGATCTCGTTCATCGCCCACTCGCTCTCATCAGCGGTGAGCGAATCGCCGCGGATAAGGGCACCGAGCAACGCGGGCCAGGTGGTTCGGGCATCCATGGCGGGCCCCCAGGGGTACGGAACGTAAGACCACTGTTCGTTCGGGATAAAGCGGATCAGCCAGTTACGGCGGGCGGGCGCGTTCGCATCAGCCCGGCCAGCTCGTGCGCGAGCGAGATCGGGTCAATGGGGTGGCTCACCACCGCGTCGGCCCGCGACCAGGTGGCGAGCCACCCGTCGTCGGCCCGGCCGATGATCAGCAGCACCGGCGGGCAGTTGAAGATCTCGTCCTTCGCCTGGCGGCACACTCCCATCCCGCCGGCCGGCTGCGCCTCCCCGTCGAGAATCATCACGTCGGCGCCGCGGGCGTCGAGCAGCCGGAACAGGGCGGGCGCCGTGGCGACCTCGATGATCTCGGCGTCCGGCACGTCCATGGCGGGACGACGCCCGATGGCGAGCTTTACCTGAGCCCGGACATCGGCGTCGTGGCTGTACACAACGACCTTCATGACACTGAATGGTACCGATACCGTCACCAACGCGGGGGGTCGCGTAGCGATCGCCTACAGGTTGTCGTAATAATTGCTTCGTGGCGACAGCAACCGTAGAGACGACCCCCCGTTCGCCGGCCAGCAGACCCAACCTGGTCAGCGTCGGCACTATCGTCTGGCTGTCCTCCGAGCTGATGTTCTTCGCGGCCCTGTTCGCGATGTACTTCACCATCAGATCGGTGGACAAGGGCGCGGGTTTGCCCTGGCCAGGCGCTCATCTGAATATCGCGTTGGCGTCGGTGAACACCACCGTGCTGCTGCTGTCCAGCGTCACCTGCCAGATGGGCGTGTTCGCGGTGGAGCGGGGCCAGCTGGGGCGCACCAGGTCGGTGTTCCATCCGATGAGCTGGGGCCTGCGCGAGTGGTACGTACTTACGTTCTTTATGGGCCTGTACTTCGTCTTGGGGCAGGGCTACGAGTACCTGGACCTGATCAGGAAGCAGGGCCTCACGCTGTCGTCAAGCAACTACGGCTCGGTGTTCTACATACCCACCGGGTTCCACGGGCTGCACGTCGCCGGCGGCCTTCTCGCCTTCATCTTCCTGCTCGGCCGTACCTACGTCGCCAAGACACTCACCCACGAGCAGCAGGTCAGCGCTATCGTCGTGTCGTATTACTGGCACTTCGTCGACGTCGTCTGGATCGGCCTGTTCACCACCATCTACCTCATCCACTAGTCAGGGGACAGCGAGTGAGCTGGATCAACGCCAGGCGCCGGCGCCCGGCCGCCGGCTACGCGGCCCTGCTGCTCGGGCTCGTCGTCGTCGGGCTGCTCTACGGCGTCTTCACCCGCACGGGGGGCGCCGCGCAAGCTTCGTCGCCCGCGTCGCAGTCGAACATCAACGCGGGCCATAACCTATTCGACGCGAACTGCTCGAGCTGCCACGGCCTCGACGCCCAGGGCACCGCCAACGGTCCGGGCCTGGTCGGTGCGGGCGCAGCCGCGGTCTACTTCCAGATGTCCACGGGCCGGATGCCGGCCAAGGAGGTCGGCGCGGAGAACGGCCGCGGGCCGGTGAAGTTCAGCGAGCAGCAGATCTATGAGATCGCCAACTACGTCGCCTCCCTCGGCGGCGGCCCGGCGATCCCGACCGCCGAGCAGGTATCCACCGAGGGAGCAGACACTGCGCTCGGGTCAAACCTGTTCGAGGCCAACTGCGCCCAGTGCCACGGCTTTGCCGGGGACGGCGGCGCGCTCACCTACGGCAAGTACGCACCGCCGCTGACCCAGTCCACTCCAACGCAGATCTATACGGCGATGCTGACCGGGCCTGAGGCAATGCCGGTGTTCTCCGACGGGGTGCTCAGCCCGTCGGCCAAGCGCGACATCATCGCCTACATCACGCAGACGCGGGTCGAGCCCAACCCCGGCGGCTTCTCGCTCGGCCGGATCGGGCCGGTCACCGAGGGCCTGGTGATATGGATCGGCGGCCTGGGCTTCCTGGTGATCATCGCGCTGTGGATTACTGCCAAGCGGCGTGATCCAAGACCGACGGGGACGGAGTAGTAGTAATCATGAGTGACATGGAAGAGACCGAGGGGCACGTCGGTCCGGCTGCGCCGCACCGGGTGATCGGCACTCCTCCGCCCTCGCCACGCCTGCTCGGGTCGACAGCGCTGGCCGACGGCGACGACAACGACGACAACGGCGGCGAGGTCGCGGAGGCTGAGGGCGCGGAGCACATCGTCGGCCTCCCGCCGGACGACCCGAGGGTGATCATCCACGCCAGGCGGGTTGAAAGGATCGTCGCGGCGTGCTTTATCCTCGCGTTTATCGCCGGCTGCGGCTTCATCGCCGCCTATATCGGCCTCGAGGTCCACTCCGTGGACGCCACCCTGCGCTCGAACCTGGCCCTGGGCTTCTCGCTTTCCGTCACGCTCGCCGCCCTTGGCCTCGGCGCGCTGCTCTGGGTGCGGCACCTGATGCCGAACGTCGAGGTGGTCGAGCAGCGGCACGAACTGCGCTCTGCCTCTGGGGACCGACAGGCCTTCGAGGAGTACTTCAAGGAGGGCACGGCTAATAGCCAGTTCGTCAAGCGGCCACTGGTGCGGCGCACCCTGATGCTGGGCACGCTGCCGCTGCTCGCCGCGCCGGTCGTGCTGCTCAGGGACCTGGGCCCGCTGCCCGGGACCAGCCTGCGGCACACCGTGTGGAGCCCAGGACGGCGGCTGCTTGTCTATGGCACTAACCAGCCGATCACCCCGGCCGAGTTCAGCGCGCCCGGCCAGTCGATCACGATCGTGCCCGAGGGCTTCACCGACGATCTCGATGCCCTCGCCAAGGCCACCGTCACCTTGATCAAGTTCCGGCCGGACGAGCTGCACGTCCCGACCATGTACGCCGGGCAGACGCTGATCGGCACGATGAACTGGACGGTCAACAACATCATCGCCTACTCCAGAATCTGCACGCATGTGGGCTGCCCGGTGGGGCTATACGAGCAGACCACGCACCATCTCCTGTGCCCCTGCCATCAGTCCACCTTCGACGCGTCGACCGGCGCGACCGTGGTCTTCGGCCCGGCGCCGCGTCCGCTGCCGCAGCTGCCGCTGACCGTCGACACGCAGGGATACCTGGTGTCGAAGAGCGACTTCACCCAGCCTGTCGGCCCGAGCTTCTGGGAGCGCGGATGAGTGACAACTTTGACGTTCCTGCTCCGCTGACCGGCGTCGGTGGGTGGCTTGACGACAGGTTCCACGGGGCGCGCGGTTTCCGCGTGCTGATGCGGAAGGTGTTTCCTGACCACTGGTCGTTCCTGCTCGGCGAGATCGCGCTGTGGTCGTTCGTCATCCTGCTGCTGACCGGTACCTTCCTCTCGCTGTTCTTCGTCCCGTCGCTGAGCCCAGTGACCTACCACGGCTCGTACGTCAAGCTGGACGGCATCCGGATGAGCGAGGCGTACGCCTCGACGCTGAACATCAGCTTCGACGTCCGCGGCGGGCTGCTGATGCGGCAGATCCACCACTGGGCCGCCGACCTGTTCATGGTCGCGATCATCGTTCACATGCTGCGGGTGTTCTTCACCGGCGCCTACCGCAAGCCGCGCGAGGTCAACTGGCTGATCGGGATCGTGCTGTTCACGCTGGGGCTCCTTGAGGGGCTGTTTGGCTACTCGCTGCCCGACGACCAGCTGTCCGGCGCCGGCCTGCGAATCTTCGAGGGGGTGCTGCAAGGCGTCCCGATCGTCGGCACCTACCTAGCGTTCTTCTTGTTCGGCGGGCCTTACCCAGGTACCCTCATCGTCCCTAGGCTGTACATCATCCACGTGCTGCTGATTCCGGGCCTGATCCTGGCCTTGATCTCCGCCCATCTGTTCATCATGTTCCACCAGAAGCACACGCAGATGCCCGCAAAGGGGAACACCGAAAGGAACGTGACCGGCCAGCCGTTCTTCCCGTACTTCCTGGCCAAGGGCGGCGCGTGGTTCTTCTTCATCTTCGCGGCGCTCGCGCTACTCGCCACCTTCGCCCAGATCAACCCGATCTGGCTATACGGGCCGTACAGTCCGGTGCAGATCTCGTCCGCGTCGCAGCCCGACTTCTACATGGGCATCCTGGAGGGCTCGCTGCGAATGATGCCTGCCTGGGAGATCAACTTCCTCGGGCACACGCTCAGCATGAGCGTGCTCATCCCGTTCGCGGTGCCGCTCACCTTGATCCTCGGCGGCGCGGCGTTCTGGCCGTTCTTCGAACAATGGGCGACCGGGGACAAGTCGTGGCACAACATCAACGACCGGCCGCGGAACGCTGCGATGCGGACCGGCATCGGCATGGCGGCCATAGTGTTCTATGGCGTCCTTTGGGCTGAGGGCGCCAACGACGTCCTCGCCGATTTCCTGCAGGTCCCGCTGTATACGATCACCTGGATCTCGCGAATACTGATCTTCGTAGGACCCCTCGCCGCCTTCTTCATCACTAAACGTATCTGCTTGGGTCTGCAGCGTAAGGACAAGGAGATGCTGCTGCACGGCTACGAGTCGGGCATCATCAGTCAGCGGCCTGACGGCGAGTTCGTCGAGATACACAAACCGGTGCCGGACGACGTCCGGGCGGTCCTTGAGAGTAAGCCGGTGCTCGCCCTCCTGCCCGCGCCCGGATCAGAAGACGACAACGGCGTGCCCCCGCCTGCGGCCCGCGGCGTCCTCGGCAAGGCTAGAGCGATGGCCAACCGGGCCTTCGCCGAGACCATCCCGCTCGATGCCGACGGCCACGCCGCGATCGAGGGCAACGGCCACGGGAACGGCCACGGGAACGGGCATGCGGTCGAGGCCGGCGAGGAGCAGGCCGCGGTCGGGGCGGGGCAGGCTCCCGCCGGGGACGCGCCGGACGACTCCGGCGACTCCTCCGGCTCGTAGTCGGCTCGGGTCGGCTGGGCTCGGCTGGGTAATGAAACCGGGCTTCCAGCACGTCCCAGCGTGCTGAAAGCCCGGTTTCATTCCGTTCCGGAGGGGCTAGGCGGGGTCGCCCTTGAGGGTGAAGGACGTGAGCAGGTTCACGGCCAGGACCAGCGCGACGGCGGTGACGATGACGCCCATGACCACGGATGTCATCACCGTGAGGCCCGCATCGAGGGCGGAGTCGTGCGCGATGCCGTTCGCGATGCCGAGCCCGTAATGGCTGATGGAGAGTAGCCGGGCCCCGCTGACGAAGTTGGAAAGCAGCGCCTCCCAGATCAGCACGTATAGCAGGCCCACCGCGATCGCCCGGGTCGTCGCCACGGAGACCATGATGAAGACCGCGTTGTAGATCACCGCGCAGGCCAGCGCCCCGATGAACAGGCCGAGCGCGAGCTTGCTGCCGCTGATGGCGACCGATCTGGCGATGATCGCACCTCCGGGGCCGGTGCTGATGACATCTGGGACACTGCCCCCGCCCGCGATCAGGGCGGCGATGAGTTCCGGAATGGCGGCGAAGATCATCGTGAGCACGGTCGCCACGAGGAATTTCGTCACGATCACCGAGGACCGGCGCACCGGGGTGGCCAGCAGGTGGATGATGCTGCCGTCGTCGATCTCGGCGCCGAGCACGCTGGTGCCGATAATCAGCGCGGTGAGCGGTATCAGCACCGAGAACCCGAACGTGCCGAGCACGTGCGAGGGCCACGGCCGGGATGGCGGGCGCGAGGCCTTGAGCGCCACCGTGAACAAGATCAGGATCAGGGCGGGGAGCGCGAACAGGAGCGCGCGCTTGCGGTTCAAGGTCGCCCGCATCGTGATCCCCGCGACCGTCGGGTTGAAGAAGCCAGACATATGATTCACAGCTCCTCAGCTGGAGACTCAGGTGTGGAGGCTTAGCTGGAGGCGTCAGTCGCGACCAGGTAAGCGAAGACGCTTTCCAGGGATTCGTCGGTGGGCAGGACCTCGCGCAGCCGGATATCGTGGTCGCGGGCCAGCACCGCGATGTCCCGGCAGAAGGCGCCGTAGTCCGAGGTCCGCACCTGCAGGCCGGTGCGGGTCAGCTCCACGGCCGTCACGGCGGGCCGGCCGATCAAGGTCCCGCCCAGCAGCCGGTCGTCGGAGGAGCGGACGTTGAACACGTGCGGCCTGCTCGTCATCAGCCGCCGGATGGCACGGAAGTCACCCGAGGCGGCGAGCCGGCCGGCCACCACCACCTGGATGGTGCCGGACAGCCGCTCGACCTCCTCCAGGATGTGCGAGCTGAACAGGATCGTCCGGCCCTCGCTGCCCAGCTTGTCGAGCAGGTCCATCATGTGCAGCCGCTGGCGCGGGTCCATCCCGTTGAACGGCTCGTCGAGCAGCAGGATCTCCGGATCGTGGACGAGCGCCGCGGCCACCTTGATGCGCTGGCGCATGCCCTTGGAGTAGGTGGCGATCTTACGGCCGGCCGCCTCGGCCATGTCCACCATGTCGATCGCCCGCGCGGTCGCCTCGCCCGGCTCCGCGAGCTCATGCAGCTTCGCGGTCGCCATGACGAACTGCTTGCCGGTCAGGAAGGAATACACCGAGTCCCGTTCCGGGACCAGGCCGATCTCGCGGTAGATGGCGGGGTTGTGCCAGCTCGGCCGGGTCCCGATCGTCAGCTCGCCGCGAGAAGGCGGCAGGAAACCGGCGATCATGTGCATGAGGGTGGATTTACCCGCACCGTTCGGTCCGAGCAGCCCAGTCACTCCGGGCCCGATGGACATCGTGACGTCGTTGACCGCCACGACGTTGCCGTACCAGCGGGACACGTTGGTGAGTTCGATGCTCACGACTGGCTTACCTTCCTGTACCTCGCGGCCAGGCCCCCGAGGCTGGCCGCGAGGAGAATGACCGCGAGGACTCCGTACAGCGGGCCGTAGTGGCCCGGGTTGGCGACTTCTCCCGGCGACGTGCCGCCCAGCCAGACTCGCACCCCATCCAGGATGGTGAACGGGCTGAAGAGCCCGGCGACCCGCGCCCCCGTCGACGTGGCCGTCATTCCCCCTTCGGCCTGGATCAGCAGCAGGGACAAGAACAACGTGAGGACGAAACTGATCGCGACGATCCCGGTCGCGTACGCGCGCCGCCCGGTGAGGGACGCGAGCACCAGGCCGATGGCCGCCAGCAGCACGGCCCACATCAGGCCGACGCCGAGACCGGGAATGAGCGCCTTGGTCTCATTCCAGACCCCGTGCCCGCTCTTGGCCGACGCGATCGTGCCCACGTACAGGATGAGCAGCGGTACCTCGATCAGGACCAGCAGCGCGCAGGTAAGGGCCAGGTACTTGGCCAGCGGGTAATCGCCGCGCCGCAGCGGCCGGCAGAAGTACAGCGGCAGGACGCGGTTGCGCAAGTCCCTGGAGACCAGTTCGGGCGCCTGGGCGGCGAGAAAGATGATGACCACGGCGACCCGCAGGTTCGGCACGTAGACGTCGTAACCGAACAGCCGGCTATTGCCGCGGGCCACCGCGAACGCGTTCACCAGCGCGGGCAGGCAGATGGCGACGAACGCGAGCACCGGGATGATCTTGGCCTTCGCGCCCCGGCCGATGCCGAACGAGGATCGGAAGCTGTGCCAGGTCAGCGCCCTGACGATCTGGCCCCGGCCTAGCCGGGGACCGTCATAGCCGCGATAGCCGAGGTCATGGATGACGCCGGCGGCCGGGGGGGAGACGGCAGAGTCAGGCATGAGGCGCCCCTTCCTCGTCGCGGAACAGTTCCTCGACCTGGTGCCGCCGCTGCTCGAGGCGGCACAGCGGCAGGGCGAGGGTGGCTACGCAGTCGCGCACGACGTCGTAGGTGTCGTCGCCGCCGAGCGGCACGAGCAGCGTCTTGGCCTGGACGCTGGCGGTGAGGCCATGGGCGGCCAGTTCGGCTTGCAGCTGGACCAGGCCCTCCTCGACCTCGACCGCGAGGACCTGGCTCATCTGGGTGAAGCTGGTGATCGAGTCGGCGCGCAGCAACCGTCCGGCCTCGATCGCGACCAGGTGGTCGCAGATCCGCTCGATCTCGCCGAGCAGGTGCGACGCAACCACGATCGAGATGCCGAACTCCGCGCCGATCCTCGCGATCAGCTCCAGCATCGCGTTACGCCCGGCCGGGTCGAGCCCGTTGGTCGGTTCGTCGAGCAGCAGCAGCCTCGGGGCGCCGACCAGCGCCTGGGCCAGCTTCACCCGCTGCTTCATGCCGGTCGAGTAGGTGCCGACCTGGCGGTACCGCTCCTCGTGCAGCCCGACGTGGCGCAGCGACTCGGCCGCGCGTTCCTTGGCCACCGTGGGCGGCAGTCCCGACATCCGGCCCAGGTGCGTCACGAACTCGGTCGCGGTCACATCCGGCGGCAGGCAATCGTGTTCCGGCATGTAGCCGAGCAGGGTCCTGATCGTCTCGCCGCTGGTTTCGCAGTCGTGGCCGAGCACCTTGGCCTGACCCTGGGTCGGCGGGAGGAGGCCGAGCAGGATCTTGATCAACGTGGACTTGCCCGCGCCGTTGGCGCCGACGAGCCCGGTGACGCCGGGCGCGACGCTGACGGTGAGCCCGTCCAGCGCGGTCACGTGGCCCGGGTACACCTTGGTAAGCGCTCTGGTCTCGATGACGGCCGTCTGACCGAGGGCAGGCGGAGGGGTAGCTGGCATGGTGTTACCGTGGCAGCAGGTGGGCAGGCGCGTCATCACCCCGCAGAGTGAAGTTGCCGTCCGTCTGGGACCAGTCTGAGCGGCGCGAATCATCGTGACGGCGTACGCCTTCAGGATGACGCTCCGGACCGCCAGGACGGTTACCTTAGGTACGTGCGCACCATCGCAGACCAGGCGGCGCGACAGCGGCCGCCGCTGACCAAGCGGCTCGGGCCCGGGCAGTGGTCCGCGCTCGACTATTTCGTCGGCGCGGCCATCGGAGTGATCCTGTTCGCGTCCATCAGGAAGAGCGTCAGTCGGGTGGCGGTATTCCCCGATGGCGCCGCGCGCTACCAGGTGCTGCCGCTGTCCTGGCCGCTGGCCATATTCCTGGTAGCGGTGGCGGCCATCGCGGTGGCCCTGCGCCGCCGCCGTCCGGTGCTGATGCTCGGCGTGCTGCTGGCCGGGTCCGTGCTGGTGACCACGCTGACCGGCCCGGACGGCGGGTCCCTGACCTACTTCCTGCCCGTCGCCTACGTGCTCTACCTGGTCGCGGCCACCTATGAGCGCAGGCAGGCCGCGGTACGCGTGGTCGCCGCCGTGCTGGCTACCCTGGTGGCCGACGCCGTGCTGCTTGACCTGACCGGGCGCGGGGATTTCGCGCGGGGCGGCCTGGTCTCGGTCGGGCTTTGCGTGATCATCGCGTGGTCCGCCGGTTACACCGTCAGGCAGCGGCGCCGGTATGCCGTCCGCCTGCAGGATGAGGCGGCGAGCAAGGCGGTCGCCGAGGAACGGCTGCGCATCGCGCGGGAACTGCACGACGTGGTCGCGCACAGCATGAGCGTTATCGCGGTCCAGGCAGGCTACGGCCAGTACGTCATCGACACCCAGCCCGCGGACGCGCGTAACGCTCTGGGGGCTATCCAGGCGACCAGCCGGGAGGCCCTGGACGAGATGCGCCGGATGCTCGGTGCCTTGCGTCAGGCCGATGAAACAGACGCGGCCGCCCACGCTGACGGCGCCTCACCGGCCGCGCCCGGCCAGCGAGACCAGGAGAGCGCGCCGTTGTTCCCCGCGCCGGGGCTGGCCGACCTCGACCGGCTGCTCACGCGCACCGCCAGCGCCGGCGTCCGGGTAGACGTGACCCGCTGCGGGCCACCGAGAGAGCTCCCGGCGAGCATTGACCTGTCCGCCTACCGGATCGTCCAGGAAGCGCTGACCAACGTGGTCAAGCACGCACGGACCAGTTCGTGCCAGGTGCTGATCGGTTACGGCCATGACGAGCTGGTCCTCGAGGTGACAGACAACGGCGCTGGCCTACCCGAACTAGCTGGTGCCGGGATATCCTCCCACGGGGCCGGGAGCCTGTTCGGCGGCGGGGTGACGACCCTCGACGCGCGGCCGCCCGGGTCCGCGCCCGGCTGGATCCTCACCGGTGACACCCCTGACGGCGGGGGCGGGCACGGCATCATAGGGATGCGCGAGCGAGTGTCGTTGCTGGGCGGCGAGTTCAGCGCGGGACCGCGGCCCGGGTACGGATTCCAGGTCAGCGCGCACATCCCGCTCCCGGCCGGCAGTGCCGAGTGACCGCAGTGCCTGATGAGTGACGGTGCCTCATGAGTGACGGTGCCGCATGAGTGACGGTGCCTGATGACTGATGGGGGCGCCCTGCGCGTGGTGGTCGCCGATGATCAGGCCCTGGTGCGCGTGGGGTTCAGCGGGATCATCGCCGCCACGCCCGGCTTTGCCGTGGTCGGCGAGGCGGGCAACGGGGCGGAGGCAGTCGAGGCCGCGCGGCGAACCAAGCCCGATGTCATCTTGATGGACGTGCGGATGCCGGTGATGGACGGCATCGAGGCCACCAGGCGGATCACCGAGAGCACCGACGTGCGCGTCCTCATCCTGACCACCTTCGACCTTGACGAGTACGTCTTCGCCGCGCTGCGGGCCGGGGCCAGCGGGTTCCTGCTCAAGGACACGCTGCCCGCTGACCTGCTCACCGCTATCCGGGTGGTGGCCGCGGGCGACGCGCTGCTCGCGCCGAGCGTCACCCGCCGCCTGATCGGCGAATTCGCCCGCACACCAGGGAGCGCCGGAGCCGCGGAGAGCGCGGCCCAGGCTCCGATCGAGGCCGCCGAACCGGCCAGCCGAAGCGGCCTTACGTACGACACCCTGTCGAGGGTCCTGACCGACCGCGAGCTAGAGGTGCTCAGGATGGTCGCCCGCGGCATGTCGAACGCCGAAATCGCCGAGCAGCTGACGATCAGCCCGGCCACCGCCAAGACCCACGTGGCTCACCTGCTGACCAAGCTCAACTCGCGCGACCGGATCCAGCTCGTCATTATCGCCTACCAGTCTGGCCTGGCGAGGTGTTAGCGGGCGAGGCTTAGTGGGAGAACAGGCCGCGGTAGTACTCGAAGACGAAGCCGATCGTGGCCAACACGGTGGCCAGCATCCCGATCAGGAAGAGCCACCAGCCGATCGCCAGGCCCAGCCCCGCCGTGGCGGCGGACAGACCGAGAAACAGCGGCCACCAGCTGTGCGGGCTGAAGAAGCCGATCTCGCCGGTGCCTTGCGGGATATCGCCTTCGGGGTCGTCTTCCGGGCGCTTGGGCAGGCGACGGCCGGTGAACAGTACGTAGAAGCCGGTAAGGACCGCGAGCCCGACGGCGAGCGCGAGCGCGGTGGTCCCGGTCGGGTCCTTCGACAGATACCAGTACACGATGTCCGTGCCACCGAAAAAGATCCCGCAGCCGAGAAACAGCCAGCCTTCGACCTTCATGGGTGAACCCTACTCTCACTCAAAAAGTTCGCGTTATTCAGATCTACGTCGAGGTACTCGCCGACCCTTACGTTCACCGACCGCTCGCACGGGCCAAAAAGGCCCGCGCTCGCTAGTCGGTACTGAATAACGCTCACTTGCGCGCGTTCGATATAGCCGGGATCTCCTGCTCGAGCCCCTGCGATTCGCGGCCCCACTTGATATTCGGATAGTGCGCCTCAAAGGCCGGCCGCTCGGACCTGATCCGCGGAATCCGGTAGAAATTGTGCCGCGGCGGCGGGCAGGACGTCGCCCATTCCAGGGAGCTGCAGTAACCCCATGGGTCTTCTTCGGTCACCTTTTCCCCGTGCCGCCAGGTGATGTAAACGTTCCAGAAGAACATGAGTACGGATAGGGCCAGCAGCCACGATCCGACGCTCGAGATGACGTTGAGCGTGGTCACGTTCCCGGGCAGGTCAGGGTAGTTGGCGATGCGCCTGGGCATGCCCTCGACGCCCATCCAGTGCTGGACGAGGAACGTCATGTTGAACCCGATGAACATCACCCAGAACTGGGCCTTACCGATCCGGCTGTTCAGCATCTTGCCGGTCATCTTCGGCCACCAGAAGTAGAACCCCGCGAACATCTCGAACAGCACCGTGCCGGCCAGTACGTAATGGAAGTGCGCCACCACGAAATAGGAGTCGGACACGGCGAAGTCGAGCGGCGGCGAAGCCAGGATAATGCCGGTGATGCCGCCGAAGAGGAATATGATAAGAAAGCCGATCGTATAGAGCATCGGCGGCTCGAAGGTGAGCTGGCCCTTCCACATGGTGCCCACCCAGTTGAAGAACTTCACCCCGGTAGGCACCGCGATCAGGAAGGTCATGAACGCGAAGAACGGCAGCAGCACGGCGCCGGTGGTGAACATGTGGTGCGCCCACACCGTCATCGACAGGCCCGCGATCGCGATCGTCGCGGCGATCAGCGTCTTGTAGCCGAACAGCGGCTTGCGGCTGAACACGGGCAGGATCTCGGTCGCGATGCCGAAGAACGGCAGCGCGAGAATATAGACCTCGGGATGGCCAAAGAACCAGAAAAGGTTCTGCCACAAGATGGCGCCGCCGCTGGCGGCGTCGAAGACGTGGGCGCCGAGCCGGCGGTCGATCTCGAGGACGAGCAGCGCGGCGGCGAGCACCGGGAACGCCATCAGGACCAGCATCGAGGTCAGCAGCGCGTTCCAGGTGAAGATCGGCATCCGGAACATCGTCATGCCGGGCGCGCGCAT
Organism: uncultured Actinomycetota bacterium; assembly: GCA_963844625.1. GTDB lineage: Bacteria > Actinomycetota > Actinomycetes > Streptosporangiales > Streptosporangiaceae > Palsa-504. Next base: position 35,736 of record CAWJPF010000018.1, read on the forward strand.
GCAGAAGATCGTGGTGACGAAGTTGACCCCGCCGAGGATGGTGCCGAAGCCGGACAGGACCAGCCCCATGATCCACATGTCCGCACCGATGCCCGGCGAGTAAATCGCGCTGGTCAGCGGGGAGTACGCGTACCAGCCGAACGACGCGGAGCCGCCCGGGGTGATGAAGCTGAACAGCAGGATCAGGCCGCCGAACGTGAACAGGTAGTAGCTCAGCAGGTTGAGCCGGGGGAACGCCACGTCGGGCGCGCCAATCTGCAGCGGTATCAGCTCGTTCGCGAACCCGATGAACAAAGGGGTGGCGAACAGCAGCAGCATCAGCGTGCCGTGCATGGTGAACAGCTCGTTGTACTGCTGGTCGGACACGATGTGCTCGTTCGGGCCGAGCAGCTGGATCCGCATGATCAACGCCATGATCCCGGCGCAGAGGAAGAAGAAGAACGAGGTGATCAGGTACATGTGCCCGATGATCTTGTGATCAGTCGAGGACAGCCACCCGGCGAGGATGGATCCCTTGCGTTCAGTCTTCGGCGACTCGTAACCGATGGCCGGCCGTTCGATCGTGGTCACTGCGTGCTCCCGGATGAACTCTGTGCCGCCTGCTGGACGGCCATGTACGCCTGGAATTGCTGCGGTGTCACGACCTTCAGGGTAAACAGCATCCGGCTGTGGTAAAGGCCGCACAGCTCACTGCAATGCCCGATGTAGGTCCCCGTCTGCGTGGCGGTGATCTCGAAATGGTTCGGGTGACCTGGGATGACATCTCGCTTGAACAAGAACTCGGGCACCCAGAACGCGTGGATGACGTCATCAGACGTCAGGTTGAACCTGACGGTTTCCCCGGTCGGGATCTCGAGCACCGGCAGCGGGCCCTCGCCGTACATGTTGCCGGTGCTGGTCACGCCGTACTGCGGGTAGTTGAACTGCCAGCTCCACTGGAACCCGAGCACGTTCACCGTCACGGCCGGCTTGGCCGACAGATTGTCGATGTAGTTCTCGTCCTTCGCGGTGAAGTAGAACAGCACCGCGATCAGCACGAACGGCACCGCCGTGTACATGATCTCGATCGGCATGTTGTAGCGCGCCTGCGGCGGCAGCTTGTCCCCGCGCTTGCGGTGGAAGATCACCGCCCACAGGATCAGCCCCCAGACCAGCACGCCGACGGCCAGGCCCGCGATCCAGGAGCCCTGCCAGAGGGACAGGACGGTCTTGCCCTGCTCGGTGATGGGCTTGGGGAAGCCAAGCCGGGTGAAGGTGTCATTCGTGCAGCCGGTCAGGCCGAGGACCACGATGGTAAGCGCGACCGTCATGCCCGTCGCGCGCTTGACGCGCGCCCGGCGGGGCACAGGGGGTCGGGGCCTGCCCGAGCCCTTTTCGGCGTTGTCGGTAGTCAAGGCGAGGGCCTTCCTCGGTTCTGCTACAACGTGTCGTGCAAACAGTATCGCGCACCACGCGCGGGTCATCTAGGACCCCACGGGTTTGCGTCATCTTTGCGCCCGATCTTTGCTTGGGCGCGCGTACCAGGGCCGGCGGCGGGCATGATGGAGGGCGTGAGGCAGTGCGCATGACCGGGCGTCGCAGGAATCTGTTCGGCCGAGGGGCCGTCCGGGACCCGGCCCACGGTACGGACCATCAGGGCGCCGACGCCAGTTCCGTCTCTTTTCCTGAGGCCGAACGAACCGTGGTACCAGCGCCTGTACCGGCGGTCACGCTGACGATCGACGCGCTGGGGCGCAAGTGCCCGATCCCCATCATCATGCTCGCGGAGCAGATCAGGGACATCCCGCTGGGCGCCGTGGTGGCGGTCCTTGCGGACGACCCCGCGGCCTACACCGACATACCTTCCTGGTGCGCGATGAAGGCGCAGGAGTTCGCGGGATGCCAGGAGCTGCCGCGCGGCTGGGCCCTGTATATCCGCCGCAGGCTCTGACGAGTCCTAAGGTCTGTCCCGTAGATCTTGGGTGGGCGGCTGAAGCCCGGCTCAGATGCGGGTGCTGCCGGTGCCGCCTAGCCGGGTAGGTGTCACCCTGGCCTGTCCTGCCTCGTCAGGCTCCTGCCGCCGCTGACGTCCCAGCGTCCCTGCGCTCCCGCACCGGTTACCGCGGAAGATCGGGCCGATGCGGATGATCCGGGCCCTTGGGTAAGCGTTCCAAAGTAACGTGTGTTAGCGGTGTGTCGTCGCGTCCGCTGTGGTACGGGCGGCAGCGTTCCGCTGTCGTCCGTTTTGCGGTATCCGCGTGGCTGATCCGGTGTCCTGGCGTGTGACTGTGACATGAAACTGGGGTTTCAGCACGCCAGCGTGTGCTGGAACCGGGGTTTCATGTCATTGCCGGCGCCCCGGGCCGCTGATTCGCGCTGCCGGGGGAACGGGACGGACTGGTACAAGCCGGGCATACGCTACCATAGCGCCCATCGGGGCGCTACGCGCCGGGAACTCACCTTAGTCTGGAACGCTCACGGCGGGTACCTGATCATCCGCGTAAGCCCGATTTTCCAATCTTTTCCTGGGCCGGGCCTAGGCCGGGGCCGTAGGACCGCGAACGGGTCACCGGGACCCCGCCCGCCCCATCAGCCCCTGACATGGGGCTGGGCACCAGCCCGGCGAAACGGCATGCGCCTGCGGGCCCGGAACCAGCGGCTGCCCGGGCGCCCAGCGGCTGCCCGGGCGCCCAGCGGCCGCCGCCAAGATCTACGGGACAGGCCCTAGGTGATAGCCGGCCTTAGCTGGCGGGCGGCCTTCAGATGGATTTGAAGCGGCCGGTAAAGCGGGGATCGTCTTCCCACCATGGCTTAGCCCCCGCAGGCTCCTCCGCACGGTCCGGCTCTCCGGGTGCCGTGGCGGCGGTCTTGAGCTCGGCTTCCTTGGCATCCAGGTCGGCGTCGACCCGGGCCGCTTCTGACTCGTCCTCACGCATCATGTGGATCAGCTGCGCGGCCAGGAACGGCAGGCCGACGAGGTCGCCGAGGACCCAGAGCACTCCCCCGGCGATCACCTCGTCGGTCGCTAGCGTGGGTCCCCAGGGCCTGGCCAGCGCGTGGTAGTAGGCCGCGCCGATCAGGTTCTGGTTGGCGATGACCGCAACCCCGAGGAAGGCGTCACCGATCACCTCCGCACCGGTGATCCACATGGCGACCGCGTAGGAGTATTTCCTGGGCACCGGATCCACCCGCAGCAGCGTCCAGAAGAACACGAACCCGGGCACCATCAGCGCCAGGTAGGTAAGCTCGCGTACCGCGCCGCTGTAGTACACCGCGGTGAACCAGGACGTAAAGAACATCACGAACGGCACGGCCACCAGGGCGAACGTCGTGATGGCCGGAAAGGTGAGGACCCGGGCGGCGGGTGAGCGGATAGCCGCCTCGATGCGCCGGCCGACCCGCGGGAACACCGCGACGGTCAGTGAGATCGGACGCCCGAGCGTGAGGAACAGCGGCACCACGAGAACGAGCAGCACCGTCTGTACCGCCCGTGCGTACATCAAGACCGGCTGGTAAACGCCCACCCAGGACATCGTCGCGATCACCAGGACACCGAGGCCCAAGCCGAGAAACCAGATTCGCCGCGCGACCGGCCAGGCTTCGCGCCTGTGCGTTCCGGCGAGATAGCAACCGCCGAGGATGACGACGAGCGCCGTCATCGCCGGATCGAACGTCCACTCCGTGAACGCACGGGTCAGCGTCAGGGCAGGCGGACCGTGGTACGCGGTATCAGTGAGCGCGGGCGCAAGAGCGCGGGCGAGCACGGGCAGGCCTCCAGACGTGAGCGCGGTTCCCATGCCAGCCACGCTACCGCCGCCGGTGCGCGGCCGGACGGGCGGTGCGGGGCGAGTGGAGCGGTTACCCGAGCGCGGCGGGAGTGCCGCGGGTTTACGAGCCGGGCGTTACGGGGCTGACGTAGAGGATCTGGGTGGGCTTGGCGCAGCCCTGCGCGGCGCTGGGGACGTCGATGGAGGCCTTCTGGTTGGGCGGGTAGATCCGCAGGTACGTCGCCTTGGTCGGGCTGCATGAGGCGGGCGGGAAGTTCAGCGCGTCCACGATCTGGAGGACGGCGTGGCCGGTTGCCCCTGGGGCCAGCATGACCAGCGTGACGGGGGTGGTCGTGCTCCGCTTGGCGGCCAGGCCGATCTGCGTGGACGGCGGCCCGGAAACCAGCGAGACGCCCGGATAGCCGTACAGCGTGCACGACGTGCTGCCGATGTTCGTGAAGTCGATGTTCTGGTCCGTACCGCCGGCGTAACCATTCGGGGAGGAGATCTTGACCCGCAGGGAACTGGTCGGGCAGGCGGGGGCCGCGGCCGCGGAGGAGCCGGTCGCGGCCGGCGCCGCGGAGGCGGACGCGGCCGGGGCCGTCGGGCTGGCCGTCACCGTGACGGTGGCGCTCGGCGCGGCCGGCGGGCTTGAAGAGGACGAACAGCCGGCCGCGACGCAGGTGAACGCCGCGGCCGCGATGGCCAGCAGGCCAGCCCTGGAAAACTGTGTCCCTGGAAACACTGTGGTGCCCTTCACGCAGGTGGCGGCTCAGACGCCGGTCAGCATTATGACGTCGTTACGGGCACTCGGGTTGGCGTCCCGGACCAAGCCGGCAGCGTGCTGGTCTGGGTCACCGGCGCGGTCACCCACTTGTGCGTGAGGTAATCGTAGTAGCGCGGCCGCGGGCCGGTGAGGATGACAGTCATCATCGTGTAGCGGCGCTCACCCGGGTGGTTCTGCACCGTGGCGTCACCCCAGAAGAGCACCACCGCGGGATAGCTACGGAAGTGCCCGGCCGCGCAGTACGGCAGGCAGTCGTTTTCCGCCAGCACGCCCTTGGCGCTGGCCAGGCCGGACGTCCAGCTGGTCCAGGAGAGCTTGCCCACGTAGGAATTAGTGTCCGCGCACGTGAGGATGTAGGTCTTCGGCTCGACCAGGGCCGGCTGGGCCGGGCAGTCGAAGACGACCGGCGGCGCCGACGTGACGTAAGGCGCGGCGGTGCTGGCCACCGGATGCGCCGGGGTGGCGCTCGCCGATAGCGTCAGGCCCAGGGCCAATCCGCCCACGGCGAGCCCCGAGGCGATGGCCGTGATCAGGCGTCCCCGTGTCATGATTGTCCTCCCGCGGTAAAGCTGACTCTAGCTCTGAGACGGCACACGGGGAGTGCAGGTTGCGTTAAACAGTGGCCGGAGGCAAGCACCACTGCTCGTTCGGCAAAAATAGGTTTTTAGCTGGGCAGGTGCTCAGCTACCTCGGCGGCCGGGTCGTCGCCGTAGGCGACGGCGAAACGATCCGCCAGCGGACCTGGCTTCAGCTCGTACTCCTGCGGACCGGTGGCCTCCAGGGCGTGTACGGCCATCAGGTTACCGAGCTGCGCGGCGCGTTCCAGCGACAGGCCCCACGCCACCGCGGCGAGGAAACCCGAGCGGAACGCGTCACCGGAGCCGGTCGGGTCGGCGGGCTGGGCGTCCGCCACCCCCGGGACCGTGATCGGCGGCTGCCCGGCCTGCTCGATCCTGGCCCCTTGGGCGCCGAGCGTGGTGATCCGGACCTGGACCCGCTTCAGCATCTCCGCGGTGCCCCAGCCGGACTTGCGCTCGATCAGGGCTTCCTCGTACTCGTTGCCGAACAGGTAGGCGGCACCGTCGACCAGCTCGCGGACCTGCTCGTCGCCGAGAATACGGGCCAGCTGCTGGGACGGGTCGGCCGCGAACGCTAGCCCTGAGTCCCGGCACTGCGCAGTATGGGTCACCATGGCCCCGGGGTCGCTGGCCCCGATCAGGACCAGGTCGATCCCGCCGTGGCTGGCGGCCAGCGGCACGAGGTCGATCTCGCCGTCCTCGCTCATCGCGCCCGCGTAGAACGAGCCGATCTGGTTCCCGTCCTGGTCGGTGGTGCAGACGAAACGCGCGGTGTGGTGCAGCACGGACTCCCGCACGCCCGCGGTGCTCACGCCATGGTCCTCGAGCCAGCGCCGGTAGTCCTCGAAGTCCGCCCCCACCGCGCCGACTAGCAGCGGGCGCAAGCCGAGCACGCCCAGGCCGAAGGCGATGTTGGCCGCTACCCCGCCGCGACGGATGGCCAGGTCATCGACAAGAAACGACAGCGACACCTTGTCGAGTTTGTCCGCGATCAGCTGATCGGTGAACTTGCCGGGAAACGTCATCAAGTGGTCGGTCGCGATTGATCCCGTGACCGCGATACGCACGGTGGCTACCCGACCCGGCGTCAGTGGAAGGAATCGCCGCAGGCGCAGGAACCCGTCGCATTCGGGTTGTCTATCGTGAAGCCTTGCTTCTCGATCGTGTCGACGAAGTCGATGGTCGCGCCCATCAGGTACGGGGCGCTCATCTTGTCGGTCACGACCTGGACGCCGCTGAAGTCGCTGACGATGTCGCCGTCGATGTCGCGCTCGTCGAAGTAGAGCTGGTACTTAAGCCCCGAGCAGCCGCCCGGCTGGACCGCGATGCGCAGCCTGAGATCGTTGCGTCCCTCTTGCGCGAGCAGGCCGCTCACCTTGGCTGCCGCGCCATCGGTCAGGACAATTCCCTGGGTGGCCTCTTGCCCCTGCGTGGCCTCTTGCTGAACAGTCACCTTGGCTCCCGCCTTGCTCATGTGCCGCTTGCGCGGCGTCGGGCTCGTGTGTCGCATGCGTGCGGCGCGGGATTTGCTCCCACGTGCAGTCCCAACGATATGCGGTGCGCCCGCATTCCAGCCACTCCTAGCCGGTTTACATGTGCTTTACAGGCCCGGTGCCCCCCAGACGGGGAACCAGCGGGCCAGGTCCGGCTCGAACTTCAGGTCGCTACCGACCACGCCCTTGACTTGCAGCTCAAGCGCGTTGTCCCGGCGCTCGCCGGAGAGCGGCGCGAACGGGTAGAACGTGCCCCGCTTGAACAGGTAGACCAGAGCGAGCCTGCGCTCCTCATCATCTTTGAAGGCGACCAGGGTGCACAGCAGCTGGGGGCCGAAGCCCGCGTCGACGAGTGAGGAGTTCACCGCGTGCAGATCGGTGACCAGCGCGTCAAGCTCGTCCGACATGCGCGAGCTGACCAGCCAGGTGAACCCGTAGGAGTCCTTGCTCACCTCGACGGGCAGGCCGCCTTCCTTGCCCGAGCTCATATCGAGCAGTTCCTGCACGTCCTTCTGCACGTCGGAGAAGGACCGGCCTTCGACCGGGCGAAAACACACCGAGCCGGAACCGGTGGGCTTGAAACCGGCTCCGGCGTCGAGCGTGACCGCCGCCGACGGCAGCGCGAACAGGTCATCCAGCTTGGGCTGGACCGGTTTGGTCCGGCCCAGCAGGGTGTCGAGGAAGCCCACGAGCGCGTTACCCGGCGGTCCGGTTGAGCTGCTGCTGCACCTTGTCGAGCTCGGCCAGCCTGCGCTCCAGGCTCGGGTGGGTGGAGAAGACGCTGGCCAGGCTCCCCTTGGGGGCCAGGTGCATCGCGGGGGCGAAGAAGAACGCGTTCATGGGCTGCGCGGTGCGCAGGTCATTGGTCGGGATCTTGGATATATCCCCGCTGACCTTTTGCAGCGCGCTCTTCAGCGCGCTCGGCTGGCCGGTGAGCAGCGCGGCACTGCGGTCGGCGGACAGTTCGCGGTACCTGGAAAGCAGGCGGATCAGCAGGAAGCTGACCGCGTAGACGATAATGCTCACCGCCATCAGCGCGAACATGATGATCGCGGTGTTCTGGTTGTTGCCGCCGCGACCGCGGCCGCCGCCGAACAGCTCCCCGTAGAAGGCGACCCTGATCAGCAGCGCGGCGATGATGGCCAGGAACGAGGCGGCCGTCATGACCTGGACGTCCTTGTGCGCCACATGGGACATCTCGTGCGCGATGACGCCCTCGAGCTCCTCCGGAGTCAGCCAGGCGCATCAGGCCGGTGGTCACGCAGAGCACCGCGTGGTCCGCGTTGCGCCCGGTCGCGAAGGCGTTCGGCATGTTCGAGTTGGCGATGGCCACCCGGGGCTTCGGCATGTCCGCCAGCGCGCAGAGCCGGTCCACGATGCCGTGCAGCTCGGGTGCCTCCTGCGGGGTGACCTCGCGGGCCCCGGCCGTCCGCAGCGCGATCTTGTCTGAGTAGAACAGCGACCCGATGGCGAAGCCGCCACCGAGGACCACCGCGAACAGCACGATCGCGGCACTGGACGCGTGATAAGCCGTGCCGATGCCGATGATCGCGGCGACGAACGCGACGAAAACGAGCCCGAGCAGGAACATGGTCGCGGTCATCCGCACCGTGAGCCCCCGGTCGGGCGCATACCTGGTACGCGCCGCCATGGCGCCACCTCCGTTCGGCCCCGGCCGGTTGTGGCCGCCTGGAGCCAGCAGCATTACTTAGCTGAAATCTACCCGTATAACGCTGAACCCGAGCCGAACGTTACCCGCGAGTATGCTCTGGGCTTCCCAGGACTTCCGCCCCGAATGTCCAGGGCTTCAGCCCGGGACTTCAGCCCTGGGCTTCAGCCCGGAATGAGGCCTTCGTCCGTGAGCAGCTTGCGAACCTCGTCCATGCTCGAATCCTGATGAGGAAGGATCAGGTCCGACGCGTCCAGACTATCCGGGGGCAGCGGTGAACCCTGCGCGCGAACCTGGGCCAGCAGGCCAGTCAGCGCGGCGGTGAAGGCGGCCTCGTCGTTGTGGTTGACGGCCGTCTCGAGTTCGGCGTCCAGGCGGTTCAGCTCGGCGGTGGCCGCGTCGTCGACCTTGAACTGCCCCTCGCTCAGGATCCTGACGATCACTGTCCCTCACCGTCCTGCGGCTGCTCGTTCGCGCTGGGCAGATCCGAAACCGGGAGCCCAGCCGTGGAGGGGGCCGGCGGAGCGTAGTGGGTCTGGCTCTGCTGGCTGTCGCCATTCGGCTGGCCGTCGCCGTTGGCGCCGCCTTCAAGCTGCTTCGGCGCGCTGGCGGCGATCTCGCCCCTGAGCCTGCGCAGCTCGCTCTCGACGTCGCTGCCCGCGCTGATCTGGTCGAGCTCGGACTGGATGTCATCGCGGCGGCCGCCGAGGTCCTCGAGCGCGCCCGAGGCCATCAGCTCGTCGATCGCGCCGGCCCTGGCCTGCATCTGGGCAGTCTTGTCCTCGGCCCGCTGGATCGCCATGCCGACGTCGCCCATCTCTTCCGAGATGCCGGAGAACGCCTCGTTGATCCGCGTCTGCGCCTCAGCCGCGGTGTAGGTGGCCTTGATGGTCTCCTTCCTGGTCCGGAAGGCGTCCACCTTGGCCTGCAGCCGCTGCGAAGCGACGGTCAGCTTCTCCTCTTCGGCCTGAAGCTGGGCATACTGCGCCTGCAGGTCGTTCAGCTGGCTCTGCGCGGAGGACTTGCGGATGAGCGCCTCCCGCGCGAGGTCCTCGCGGTTCATCCCGAGAGCCTTGCGCGCCTGGTCATCAAGCTTGTTCGCCTGCTGCTGCAGCTGGTTCATCTGCAGCTCGACGCGCTTGCGCGAGGTGGCGACGTCCGCGACCCCGCGGCGGACCTTCGTCAGCAACTCGAGCTGCCGCTGGTAGGAATAGTCCAGGGTCTCACGAGGGTCTTCCATCTTGTCCAGGGCCTTGTTGGCCTTGGCCTTGAAGACAAGTGAGACTCGCTTCATCACGCCCATAACGCGCGGCCGTCCCCTTCATTAACATCTTGACCACCACCAGCCGCGCGACCGGGCCGATAAGGCCGGCACCCGGCTAGACGGCGGACGAGCCCGTGCGACTAGTCGACCTCCACCCTACGCGGTCGCCGGCATGGGAGCTACCACGTCCGGGCGGGCGCAGCGCGTACTCTTTCGTCCCCAGGGGCGCGGCGCGCACTATTTCGTGCTGGGCTCTAAGCTATGCCCGTGTTCCGACGCCGTAGCGCCGGGGCGACGGACGGCACGGCCCAGGATTCCCCGGGCGCGCAGAGCCCGGACGCACCGGCCGAAACCAAGCCAGTCCGCTCCCCCGCCGAGGCGGCCAAGGGACGGCCCACCCCTAAGCGCAGCGTGGCCGAGGCCAAGCGGCGCCAGCCGATCACCGGCTCGCGCCCGTCGGCCGCGCCGCGCACCCCGGAGGATAAGGCCAAGGCCAAGGCCGGCCGGACCGGCCGGTACGACGCGATGAAGCGCGGCGAGGCGTGGGCGCTCAACCCGCGCGACCGCGGCCCGGCCCGCGCCCTGGCCCGTGACTTCGTGGACTCCAAGCGCCGGCTCAGCGAGTACTACATGTACGTGCTGATAGTCCTGCTCGCCGCCGTGTTCTTCCGGGATAGGGGGGTGCAGGAGTTCATCTCCCCGCTGGTCCTCGTGCTCGTGGCCGTCATCCTCATCGACGCCTTCCTGATCCGCCGGAAGCTGACCGCGCTGGTCGCCGAGCGGCTTCCCGGCGAGTCCACCCGCGGCCTGACCGTGTACGCGGTAATGCGGGCGCTGCAGATACGCAGGTTCCGGGTGCCGACGCCGCGGGTCGGGCCCGGCGACAAGTTCTAGAGTTAGGGATCATGGAATACCGACACCTTGGTAAAAGCGGCCTGGTCATCAGCGAGATCGCGTACGGGAACTGGATCACGCACGGCTCGCAGGTCGAGGAGCAGGCCGCGGTCGCGTGCGTCCGGGCCGCGCTCGACGAGGGCATCACCACCTTCGACACCGCCGACGTCTACGCGGGCGGGCGCGCGGAGGAGGTCCTCGGCCGGGCGCTGCACGGGGTCCGGCGCGAATCGCTCGAGATCTTCACCAAGCTGTACTGGCCCATGGGCAGCGGGCGCAACGACCGCGGCCTGTCCCGTAAGCACATCACCGAGTCGGTGCATGCCTCGCTGCGCCGGCTGCAGACCGACTACATCGACCTGTACCAGGCGCACCGGTATGACTACGAGACGCCGATCGAAGAGACCATGCGCGCCTTCGACGACCTCATCCGGGCGGGCAAGGTCCTGTACATCGGCGTGTCCGAGTGGCGCGCCGAGCAGATCGGCGCCGCGCTCAAGGTCGCCGGCGAGCTCGGCCTGGACCGGATCGTGTCCAACCAGCCGCAGTACAACATGCTGTGGCGGGTGATCGAGGCGGAGGTCGTTCCGCTGTGCGAGAAAGAGGGCATCGGGCAGATCGTGTTCTCCCCGATCGCACAGGGCGTGCTGACCGGCAAGTATCAGCCGGGCGCCGCGCCCCCAGCGGATTCCCGGGCCACCGACCCGTCGGGTTCGAACTTCATCAAGGGGTTCCTGACCGACGAGACGCTCACGGCGGTGCAGCGGCTCAAGCCGCTGGCCGACGAGGCCGGGCTCTCGCTGGCCCAGCTCGCGGTGGCGTGGGTCCTGCAGAACCCGAACGTGTCCGCGGCCATTATCGGCGCGACCCGGCCCGAGCAGGTGCGGGAGAACGTCAAGGCGTCCGGCGTGCGGCTGGACGCCGGCCTGATGCACCGGATCGACGAGGCGCTCAGCGACGTGATCATCCGCGACCCGGCACGGACCGCCAGCCCGCCATCGCGTCCCTGACGGAGCCGCGGTGCTGATGTAGTTGCGGCCCTGAGGCAGTTGTGACGCTGAGGCAGCCGTCCTTAGGCGTCCGGGTGCAGGCTCATCGGACCGTACTCTCTCCTGGCGTCCTCCAGGAGAGAGACCTGGTCCACACCGGACGCCAGCAGCGCGCGCCAGTTCTCGCCGAGCCAGCTTTCCGCGTCGCCCTGGCTGGCGAAGATGGCCTCTTGCAGCTCGTCGGAGTCGATCGCGGTCCCGTCCGCCTTCTCATACCGCCAGGTCCAGGGCATGGGGTTATGGCCTCCCTCGTCATGTGTGCTGACTGAGGGTAGCTCAGGGAAAGGTGGCGGCGAGGCGCCTGGCTCAAAGATGGGGGCCAGCTTCAGCTAGATGCCCGGTGAGCTGAACGCCTGAACAAGCGGAAAGGTAAAGCACAGAAGAGGATGGCCCAGACGGCCTTGCCGCGGCCAGTCACCGGGCTCCAGCCCCAGACGTCGCTCAGCGCGTCTACCATCTGCAGGCCGCGGCCGTTTTCCTCGGTCCGGTCCGGCGCCCTGAGCACCGGGGCGGTGTCGGACGGGTCGAGCACGGCGCACATGACCTCGCCGGTCCGGCGCAGCAGCCGAAGGCCGAGAGGCTGCCCCGATCCCACGCACCTCGCGGCGTGTGACACCGCGTTGGCCACGAATTCGCCGACGATGGCTTCGGCGTCATCCGCGAGCGAGGCCAGGCCCCAGTCCTTCAGCATGTTCCTGGTGAACTTCCTGGCGGTCCGCCCGGACTGGGCGCCGGTGCCCAGGGGACAGGCCGCTACGGCAGGCGAGTCCCACCAGTCAGAAGGCATCCGGACCACGCGAGGACGTCCAGGCGCGCACTGCAGCCTGGAGGTTAGGTCAAGCGGCCGACGAATGGCAGGATCGACCTTCGTTCGTGTCGGCAACCCTACTTGGCTCAAGCCCATCGCGACCCCGCGGAGCGTAGTGCGGCAATCCCGGCTGACGGCCGCAAACCTCATCCTGCCCGAGTTGACGCCTTCTATGCAAGCCCATCTGCACGTTCATTTGGCTCGTGCATCCCGTAGTGGCCCAGGTCATGCGGTTTTCAAGCAAACGTGTGCAGGCGGAACCGGGCTCGCCTGGCCAGATGGCGGAGCGGTAGCTTTTCCCGGGATGCCTAATAACATAAAGTAATCACGGATGGCGGCGACTCGGTGAACGGGCCCGTGCGGGATTCGCGTTATCGTGAGTCATCACTTCTCCGGTGTGAGACGGGGACAGTATTCCCCGCGTAGCCGGGTTCTCGGCGTGGCAGGGAGCCGCTGATGCTTGTCGCTGGCGTCGATTCATCCACGCAGTCCACCAAGGTGCTGCTCTGCCAGGCCGACGACGGCGCTATCGTCGCGCAGGCCAGCGCCCCGCATCCGGACGGGACCGAGTGCGACCCCGAACTGTGGTGGCGGGCTCTGGCCCAGGCCGGGGACGGACTGCTCGACCGCGCGGACGCGATCGGGGTGGCGGCGCAGCAGCACGGCATGGTGGTCATCGACAAGGCCGGCCAGGTGATCAGGCCCGCCCTGCTCTGGAACGACGTGCGCTCCGCGCCTCAGGCCCGGGCGCTCATCGCCGAACTCGGCGGCCCGCGATGGTGGGCAGAGCGGACCGGGAGCGTCCCGACGGCCTCGTTCACGGTCACCAAGCTGCGCTGGCTGGCCGAGCACGAGCCGGACGCCGCCGCCCGCACCGCGCACGTACTGCTCCCGCACGACTGGCTGACCTGGCGACTGGCGGCCGGTGAGCCGACCACCGATCGCGGTGACGCCTCTGGCACCGGGTACTTCTCCCCCGCCACTGGCTGCTGGCTGCCCGAGGTAGCCGAGGCCGCGCTCGGCAGGCCGACCAGGCTGCCGAGGATCGCCGGGCCCGCCGAGGTCGTGGGCCGGGCCGCCGGCGGTGCGGCACTTTCCGCGGGAACCGGGGACAACATGGGCGCCGCCCTCGGCCTTGGCCTCGGGGTGGGCGAAGTCGTCGTCTCGATCGGGACCTCGGGTACCGCGTACGCGGTCGCGGCCCGGCCCGCCGCCGACGAGACCGGCGCGGTGGCCGGCTTCGCCGACGCCACCGGGCGTTTCCTGCCGCTGGTCGCCACGATCAACGCCGCCCGGGTGCTAAGTGTCACCGCCCGCATGGTCGGCACCGACGCCGACGGCCTGTCCCGCCTCGCGCTGGCCGCGCCTCCCGGGGCGCGGGGCCTGACCCTGCTGCCCTACCTCGACGGCGAGCGGTCTCCGAACCGGCCGGACGCCCACGGCGTGCTGGCCGGGCTGACCAGCACCAACACGACGCCGGAAAATCTCGCGCGGGCGGCGGTCGAGGCTGTGCTCTGCTCGCTCGCGGACGCCATCGACAACCTGGCCGACTGCGGGATCGCCGCGCAGCGCGTGGTTCTCATCGGCGGCGCCGCCCGGTCGCCGGCCGTCCGCCGCATCGCCCCGGCGGTCTTCGGCGTGCCGGTAACCGTGCCCGAACCGGCGGAGTACGTAGCGCTCGGCGCCGCCCGGCAGGCCGCCTGGGCGCTGTCCGGCTCGGACCAGCCACCGAAGTGGCCGCCGGCCGGTCCGGGCGCCGAGTACACCGCCGAGCCCTCCCCGCAGGTCCGCGAGCAGTACGCGGCGCTGCGGGACGCGACGGCGGGCTGGGGCAGCTAAGACGGCTGAGACCACGCGGGCGGTCGGCTGGTCCCTCGCACCGTATCCACAGCCACGACGATGGAGCATCGTAGTGGTAATAGCAACAACGATGGAGCATCGTCGTGGCTAGGCTGCGTGACGCCTGGGCGGCCCGCGCGGCTGGGCTCCGGGCGCGGCTGGCTGGCATGAAAGCATGAAGACTTCAGGGCCACGACAGGAAAGGACCGCCACGTGAGCACGGAGTACGTTCCGACGCGCGAAGACCACTTCTCGTTCGGCATATGGACGGTCGGGTGGCAGGGCGTTGACGTCTTCGGCGGCGCCGTGCGTCCGCCCATGCCCGCCGAGCGTGCCGTGTACAAGCTGGCGGAACTCGGCGCGTACGGGGTGAACTTCCACGACAACGACGTGTTCGCCTTCGATGCCTCGCCCGCGGAACGCGATGAGCGCATCGGCGCGTTCCGCAAGGCGCTGACCGAGACCGGCCTGGTCGTGACGACCGCTACCACCAACCTGTTCGGCCACCCGATGTTCAAGGACGGCGCGTTCACCGCCAACGAGCGGGAAATCAGGCGGTTCGCGCTGGCCAAGGTGATGCGGAACCTCGACCTGGCCGCGGACCTCGGCGCCAAGACCTACATCTTCTGGGGCGGCCGCGAGGGCGCCGAGTCGGGCGCCGCCAAGGACATCAGGGGCGCCCTCGACCGGTACGCCGAGGGACTGAACCTGCTGTGCGAGTACGTCCGGGACCAGGGCTATGACATCCGGTTCGCGATCGAGCCGAAGCCGAACGAACCCCGCGGTGACATCCTGCTGCCCACCGTGGGGCACGCGCTGGCCTTCGTCAACCGGCTCGAGTACGGCGACATGGTCGGCGTGAACCCCGAGATCGGGCACGAGGAGATGGCCGGGCTGAACTACGCGCACGGCATCGCGCAGGCGATGTGGCACGGCAAGCTGTTCCACATCGACCTGAACGGGCAGCACGGGCCGCGGTTCGACCAGGACCTGCGGTTCGGGGCCGGGAATGTGCGGGGAGCGTTCTGGGTGGTGGACACGCTGCTGGCCGGCGGGTACGACGGTCCGGTCCACTTCGACTACAAGCCGCCGCGGACCGAGGACGACGAGGGCGTCTGGGTGTCGGCGGCCGCGTGCATGCGTAACTACCTGATCCTGCGGGCCAAGGCCAAGGCGTTCCGGTCCGACCCGGAGGTGATGGAGGCGCTGCGGGCCTCCGGGGTGGGCGAGCTCGCCTCGCCGACCCTGGCCCCGGGGGAGACCTGGCGCGACGTGCGCGAGTCCACCGCCGACATCGACGCGCTGGCCCGGCGCGGCCTAGCGTATGAGCACCTGGACCAGCTCGCCCTCGAGCACCTGTACGGTGTCCGCCCTTAGCCGTCCGCGCGGGGCATCCAGACGCGCATGGCCCGGCCGTCCCGGTGGCCCGCGCTCGATCACCACGCAGCCGTGCACCGCGTCCACGCGCCGGTCCGGATAGGTCAGGCGCGGGGTCAGGTCCAGGTGCAGCGTGATCACGTCGCCTGGCCGCCACTGACGATGAAGTACCTGGTAGGCCGCTGAAACCAAGGTCCGTTCGGGATCATTGTTTACCGATATACGGGTATTGGCGCTCCAGGCCGGCAACCGCAGCGCCACCCCGCGCCCGGCCCAAGGGGCGGCGAGCACGCACAGGTAGACCGCGCCGGATGTTCGGCGGGCAGCAGGCGCAGTTGAACCAGACGCGTCGCCTGGCCCGGGTCGTCCTTCTCGAAGTGCCCCTCGCGGCGCTGTAGCGGGTTCACGTAGAAGAAACGCCGCCCTTCGGCCCGCGGTATCCCGTCCCTGGCAGCGGATCCACGGGACCCACGCCGACCGGCCGACGCCCGCCGGCGGCTCCGTAGCGGTCTACCGGGGCGGCATGGCTGGTGCCTTCGGGGTCGCTGCCATTGGCGCCGCCGACGAGAGCCCGGCTGGCCGCGCGATCCGTTTGCACGGCCAGGCGCATGTTGTCCAAGTTGCCCGCGTCCTCGAGCTGGCGCAGGGCAAGCGGGAGGCTGGAAGCCAGGTTTCGCTGCTGCCACTCGTGCATGAGCCCGCCATTCAGGCGGGCCCCGGACAACCGGGCGGTGCGTCCCGTGGCCGCAGCGGTCGGCGCGACGGGTCCGGTTACGCTACGAGGAGGCGAATCCGCGGGATACAACCGGCCTGGGGATTCGCCGGGAGGGCCAGGGTTTCCTTGGTCAGCGGCAGGCGGCATTTCGGCACTGTTCACGTACGCGGCTCCATGCTCGGTCGAAGGAATAGGTTTTCCCGAATTCCCACGAAAACGTAGGCCAGAGGCTGGCCCGCGAGGCGTCAACAACGCTGGCCCGATCGCGACCGCTGAGCTGATCGCGAACACCGGCTGACCAGCGAATACCCGAGGAGTGCGGCATGAGGCGGGTGACCATCCGTGACGTTGCGGCGGAGGCCGGCGTGTCCATCGGCACCGCCTCCAAGGCGCTCAACGGACAGGGCAAGCTGCGCACCGAAACCAGGGAGCGCGTCGCCGAGGCGGCGGAGCGGCTCGGCTTCGCCCCGAACACGCTGGCCCAGGCCCTGCTCGCGGGCCGCTCGTTCACCGTCGGCCTGATCACCACCGACAGCTTCGGCCGGTTCAGCATCCCGGTGATGCTAGGCGCGGAGGACGCGCTCGGCACCGGCCAGGTATCGGTCTTCATGTGCGACACCAGGGACGACCCCGAACGCGAGCGGCATTATGTCGAGGTGCTGGCCGGCCGGCGGGTGGATGGCCTGATCGTCACCGGTCGCCGGGTCGAGCCCAGACCCCCGGTGGCGGCAGAGCCTGGCATTCCGGTCGTGTACGCGATGACCCAGCCGCTCGGAGAGGACGGCCCCGCGGTGCTGCCCGACGACGAGGGCGGCGGGCGGGCCGTCGCCGAGCACCTGCTGGCCGCGGGACGTCGGCGGATCGGGCACATCACCGGCCCGGAGCGCTTCCTGGCGGCACGTAGGCGCGCGACGGGTTTCGGTGGGGCGCTCGCGGCGGGCGCGCGGCCGCACGGCGGAGTGAGGTTCGGCGAGTGGAGCGAGCGCTGGGGCCGGGAAGCAACTGGTCAGCTGCTCGCTGACCAGCCCGACACCGACGCGATCTTCTGCGGCAGCGACCAGATCGCCCGCGGCGTCGCCGACACGCTCCGCGCGGTCGGCCGGAGCATACCTGGCGACGTCGCCCTCGTCGGCTTCGACAACTGGGAGCCGATGGCGCTCGGCGCCCAGCCCCCGCTGACCAGCGTCGACATGTGCCTAGAGGAGGTCGGCCGCGCCGCCGCGGAACTGCTGCTGGCCGCCATCGCCGGCGAACCCGGCCACGGCACGCGCACGGTCCCCTGCCGCCTTGTCGTGCGCGAATCGAGCGAGTGAGCCGATCCGCCGTCGCCGATCCGTTCGCCGATCCGTTCGCCGATCCGTTCGCCGGGCCGCGGCGACTACTAGCAGGTAAGGCCAAGCCGAACCGCCTGGGTCTTCGAATGCCGTTATGTGACTAACCACGAAGGCACGCGGTCCAGCTCGTTTCCTGACGTTCACGGCGACCTGGACAAGTTGCTCGGTGCGGTCGCGCGAGGCGAGCACGGGGCGTTCGATCTCGTCTACGAACGGCTGCGGGAGCCGATCCACAGCCAGGTCCGGGCCGTGCTCCGTGACGCAGCGCAGTCCGAGGAAGTCACCCAGGAGGTGCTCCTTGAGCTATGGCGCACCGCCTTCCGCTACGACCCCGCTAAGGGCAGCGCCGCCGCGTGGGCGCTGACGATCGCACGCCGCCGCGCCATCGACCGGGTGCGGCGCACCGCGGCTTCCGTCGCGCGCGACTACCGGACCGCCGTCGCGGATGTCCCGTGGGACGACGCTCTTGAAGCCACGGAAGACACCTACGAGCGCGAGCGGCTGGTCCGCTGCCTGGACCAGCTCACCGACCTGCAACGAGAGGCCATCGCGATCGCCTTCTACGGCGGGCACACCTATAGCGAGGTCGCCGCCATCCTGGGCGCCCCGATTGGCACGGTCAAGGCGCGGATAAGAGACGCCATCATCAAGCTCCGTGACTGCATGCTCAACGACGAGTGAGGCTTTTCCGCGTAGAGCGGCTGGGAGGTCGGGACCGCGGCCAACCCCGCGGGTAGCGGAAGCGCAGCGGGCGCTCGAGGTGGCCCGGCCAGGCGGTTACCTTACTCGCCGTCCTGGGCAGGGGGGACTGGGCTATTGTGCGGGCGTGGCGACGCCTTAACCCTCGCCAGGCACGTCAGGTCCGGCGGCGGCCGAGCCGCCAGAAGCAGAACCCGGCCAGGGCGAGGGCGAGGGCCAGGAAGATCCCGGTCTCGATCCACTGGAGGGGCCAGTAGCGGCTGGCGGGCTCGTAGGTGATGGCCTCCCGGAAGCCGCGGCTTTCCAGGCACTGCGATGGGGAGGAGGGCTTGAGGCCCATGGTCGCCGGCTGGCAGGCGGCGGGGAGATTGCTGGTCGGCTGGCCCGCCGCGTTGACGGCTTCGCTGGAGAGGATCCAGGCGCCCGGCTGGCCGGGGACGACGGTCGCGGTCAGGTTGCCGTAGTCCAGCTGGGCAGAATCGATCGTGGCCATCGTCCGGTCGGGCGGGATGAGGTGCGGGCGGACCCACAGCGGCATAGCGAGCTGGGCGGCGGCGAAGATGGCCAGGGTGACGGCCATGGCGGGCACGGTACGGCGGACCAGGGCGCCGGTTGCGGTTCCGAGGGTGAAGGCGAACGCCGCGTAGCCGAGCGGGGTGATGCCGTGGCTGGCGAAGATCAGCGAGCTGAACCGGCCCCCGCTGAACAGAGAGGTGCTGCCGCCGAGATCGATGGCCTTGCCGATGGGACCGGCCCACCAGGCATAGATGAGGCTGAGCGCCTCGGTGACGGCCATGGCGGCCAGGCCGGTCAGCGTGAGCTTGACCACGAGCCACCGGGTGCGGGTGATGCTCTGGTTCCAGGCCAGCGCGAACGTCCGGGTCTCGAGCTCGCGGGCGATCAGCGGGGCGCCCCAGAAGATGCCGATGATCGCGGGCGCGACGAGGATCAGCGCGATGCCAAGCAGGTACACGATCGGGTAGGGGCTGGTGGCCTGCAGCTGGCTGAGGAACGTGATGGCCGCGGTCTGGCAGCCGAAGCCGTGGCAGCCGGTGATCGTACTGGCGGCGTACAGGCTGGCCAGGTGCGGTCCGGTGGCCGCCAGCAGGATCGCGAACGCGGCTAGCGCCGTGGCCGCGGTGAGAGCCTGGACGCGGAACTGCCGCCAGGTCAGCCAGATCATTTCCGTACCTCCAGGTGGTGGCGGTTGTCGCGGCGGCGGCGTCCGGCGGCCTGGCTCATGTAGGCCAGCACCAGGTCCTCCAGCCCGACGTTGGAGACCGTCCAGGCGGGGTCGAGGATCTGGCCGGTGGTGCGCACCAGCAGCGTGGTCTGCACATCGGTGTGGCTGACGGAGATCACCTCCACGCCGTCTGGCAGCGTGCCCGGGTCCCGGCACGGCCCGGTAAGCAGGTGGTGGGTGGCCAGCAGCTCGTCCACCGGCCCGGCGACGCGCACCCGGGAGCCCACGAGGACGATCAGGTAATCGCAGACCCGTTCCAGGTCGCCGACCAGGTGCGAGGACAGCACCACGGACAGTTCCTGCTCGGCGACGGCCTCCATCAGGTCGGCCAGGAACTCGCGCCGGGCCAGCGGGTCCAGGCTGGCCACCGGCTCGTCTAGGACCAGCAGCTCGGGACGCTTGGCGACGGCCAGGGTCAACGCGAGCTGGGCCCGCTGCCCGCCGGACAGGGTACCGGCCTTCTGACCGGGATCCAGGTCCAGCCGGTCGACCCGCTCGCGCGCCAGCGCCGCGTCCCAGCCCGGGTTGAGGCGTGCGCCCAGCTTCAGGTGATCGGCGACCGACAGCCCCACGTACACCGGTGCGTCCTGGGCGAGGACGCCGACCCGGGCGAGCTGCGCCGGGCCGGCCGCCGGCCTGCCGCCGAGTACCTCGATCGTGCCCGCGGTCGGCGCGAGCAGGCCGACGGCCAGGCTCAGCAAGGTGGTCTTCCCCGCGCCGTTGGGGCCGACCAACCCCACGACGTGCCCGGCGGGGATGGACAGCGTGCAGTCGGTCAGCGCCCACTGCCGCCGGTACCGCTTGCCCAGCCCGTCGGTTTCTATGACGGCGCTCACGCTATGTCCTCCTCGCTAGCGGACCGAAATGTGCTGGCGAACAGCGCCTCGATCGACTCATCGTCCAGGCCGGCCCGTCGTGCCCTGGCCAGCCAGCGCGCCAGGTCGCGGGCCAGCGGCCCGTGCGCGGCCAGCGACCCGCCGTCCAGCGTCCCGGTCACGAACGTGCCGATCCCCGGGCGGGCCGCCACCAGGCCTTCGTATTCCAGCTCCCGGTAGGCCTTGAGCACCGTGTTCGGGTTGATCGCCAACCCGGCGACCACGTCCTTGACCTTCGGCAGCTGGTCGCCCTCGCGCAGCAGGCCCAGCCGCAGCGCATGCCGTACCTGATGGATCAGCTGCCGGTACGGCGCGACCCCAGAGCGGGCATCCAGGTAGAACTCGATCAACTGGACCTCACTTTAACTAGGTACATAGCACTATAGCTTTTTACCTAGCTGGCATGTCAAGAAGATCCGGATCGCTGCCCGCTGGCCAGCTGGGAAGGGACCGAGGGGCGGACCGCCCGGCGCGCTCAATACAGCCAGCCGGGGGCCACGAGGCTCCGCCGTGGGCACAGCGCGGAGCCAGATCCTGATGGAGGCGACGTCGACGGTTCCGCGCCAGACGAAGCCGAAACACCGAGCTAGTCCGCCCCGCACCAGATGGTCACGCAAGCGCCATCGGGGTTACCGGAACGCGGCCATGACGGCCGGGTACAGCGGCGAAGGCAGTGCACCCGCGGAGTTCGCCAGTGCCGCGACGCCGAGGTTCCGCAGCGGGTCGAAGGCGATCATCGCGCTGAAGCCGCCGGTCATCCCGTTGTGCCAGATGACCCTGTAACCGCCGGGGCGGGAGTGATGCCAGGCCAGGCCGATCTTCCCCGCCGTACTGGGCTGGCGAGGCGCCAGCGTAACGCGGATCGCACCTGCCAGGGGCATCGGCGGAGGTGCCGGCGCAGGCGCAGGCGCGGCCGCAGCGGTCAGGCAGGCGCGCAGAAGCCTGGCCATGTCGGTCGCGGTGGAGTACAGGCCGGCGGCCGCGGTGAACGCGCCTAGGTGCCACTCCGGGACGGCGCGCCCGCGCTGGTATCCCTGCGCCATCCGGTCTCGACACGCCGCGGGAACTCCGAACGTCGTGTCGCGCAAGCCGAGCGGGCCGCAGATCCGCTCGGTCACCAGCGTCTCGTACGACGAACCAGCGGCCTGCCCGAGCAGGTAACCGAGCGCGCCAAAACCGTAGTTGGAGTATGCGTGGGGATTCCCGCGGGACGCGGTACGCAGCGATCGGCGAGTGGCACGGACGAATTGCGCGGCGGAGTACCTGGCGTAGGGGTCCCGGGGGCTCAGCAGCGCGGACCAGATCAGGCAGCGCGGCAGGCGGGGCAATCCCGACGTGTGGGTGGCCAGATCGGCCAAGGTCGCCGTGCCTGACCCCGTCGCGGCCGGACCGTCCCCGCCCGGGAGGTAGGCGGCCGCCGGATCGGACAGCTTTACCTCGCCGCGTTCGGCCATGTCCGCGAGGAGCAGCGCGGTGAAGACCTTCGTCACCGATCCGATCTGAAAGATGGTCTGCGGGTTTGCGCCGCCGAAACCGCCCAGGGTCACGTCCTCATCCCGGAGCACGGCCCAGGCGAGCGAGGGGACACCGCCCGGGCTGACCAGCGGAGCTAGGTAAACGCTGGCCAGATCACCGGGATCAACTCCCAGCCGTCTCGCCTCCGCTGGCCGGCGCGGCGGTGCTCGTCTCGGCGGTGCTGGCCTCGGCGGTGCTGGTCTTTGCGGGCGTGCGGGCCCCAGCAGCGGTACGCATCATCCGGCGCTGCGAACGCACCTGGAAGAAGACGATCAGGATGACCAGCGCGATCGAGAACCAGAGCCCGTAATGCGAGATGGACTGCGCGACCACGACCGCATGGTGACCGAGCTCGTACCCGAGGCCGGCCAGCGTCCCTGCCCACAGCAGCGAGCCGATCGCGTCCAGGATGAGGAAGGTGACCCAATGCATCCCGGCCCAGCCGGCGATGACGTAGATGATCGCGTTCGGGATCGGCAGGAACGGAGAGATCACCACGGCGGGCCAGGTGAACTTGCGGCCCCACCGGTCCACGCGCGCCATGTACTTGGCCCCGCGGTTGCGCTTACCGGACAGCAGCGCGATGATGCGCTCACCCCAGAGCCGGCCCGCCCACCAGTAGAGCAGATCGAATTTCATCAGCCCGGGGACGGCGGCGAGGAGCACCACCAGCAGCGAGCCGTGCCCGACGCGGGCGAACGCCGCGGCCGCGATAATGGCCTCGGTACTCCCGTTCAGCACTTCGAGCAGCACCGGATGGGTACCGACCAGGGAGGCGCGGAAGGGCAGCAGGGCGTAGTAATAAAGTCCGCTCAGCGTGATGCCGGCCCAGCACAAGATGTCGATCCGGCGCGGCCGCCCGGCCCAGGGCACCCGCGGGTCATCCCACGTCCCCCGCCGGTGCCCCGTTTCTTCAGCCTGCGTCTGCGCAGACGCCACGGGCTCTTCCGGCTCGGGGGTCCCTGTCCGCGGACCAGGCTGCTCTTCCACTTCGTCACGGTATAACGGATCGCGGGCAACTCCATCTTCGGCCGAACGGTAGTGGTAACACCGGCCAGACACCGTTACCCGGGCCCGGGGCGGCGTAATGCGCCCGGCGTGCGCCATGATGACCAACGTGACCGACGATCCCTTCGCCGCCGCGGCGGCCAGCGCCGCGCTTCTGACCGCCCGTACCGGCCCCCACGACATTGCGGTGGTGCTCGGCTCGGGCTGGAAGGCGGCGGCCGACGCGATCGGCCCCGCCGCCGCCGAGATCCCGCTCGCCGAGCTCGGCGGGTTTCCCGAACCGACCGTTGCCGGGCACACGCCGACGGTGCGTTCGGTCCGCGCGGGGCCGGTGCGCGTTCTGGTGTTCCTGGGCCGGGTGCACCTCTACGAGGGGCTGTCGCCGGCCACGGTGGTGCACGGCGTGCGGATGGCGGTGTCGGCGGGCTGCCGCACGGTGGTGCTGACCAACGCGGCGGGCGGCATCCGCTCCGGACTCAGCGTCGGGCAGCCCGTGCTGATCAGCGATCATCTCAACCTGACCGGCGCGTCTCCGCTGGCCGGGCCGCCGCCGTCGGTCGGCCAGCGGTTCACCGACCTGACGGACCTGTACTCGCCGCGGCTGCGGGCCCTGGCCCGCGGCGCCGACCCTGGCCTGGCCGAGGGGGTCTACGCGATGATGCCCGGCCCGCACTACGAGACCCCGGCGGAGATCAGGATGCTCGGCCGACTCGGCGCCAACCTGGTCGGGATGTCGACCGTGCTCGAGGCGATCGCCGCCCGTCACCTCGGGGCCGAGGTGCTCGGCATCTCGCTGGTCACCAACCTGGCGGCCGGGCTGGCCGGGCACGGCCTCAGTCACGCCGAGGTCATCGAGGCGGGCCAGGCCTCCGCCAGCCGGATGGGCGCCCTGCTCGCCGGCCTCCTGCCTGAGGTGTAAGCGAGCCTAAGCGGGCAGGTGGTCGGCCAGCGGCGCGTGATGATCGGCGCCGTCCAGCGGGTCGGCGTGCACCACGGCGCCGGCCAGCCCGCGGATCGCGTGAATCAGCCCGTGCTCGGCACTGACCGCCACCGCGTGCGCCTGCACGAGGGAGCTGCCCGCGTCCACGGAGATCTCGCACTCGGCCCGGAGCCTGCGGCCGACCCAGCGCAGCCGGACCGGCCCCACGTCCAGGACACCTGGCGTGGCCCGCAGGGTCGCCTCGGCCTGCTCGGTCAGGGCCGGATCCACGCTGTCCATGAGCCGCCGGCCTACCTCGCGGGCCGCCTGCCAGCCCACCACCGCGATGGCCGCCGTGATGAGCAATCCCACGGCCGGGTCGGCCCAGTCCCAGCCGATCGCCACCCCGCCCACCCCGGCGAGCACGGCCAGCGAGGTGAACCCGTCGGTCCGGGCGTGCAGGCCGTCGGCGACCAGCGCGGCGGAACCGATCCGGCGCCCGGTCCTGATCCGGTAGCGGGCCACCAGCTCATTGCCCGCGAAGCCCAGCCCGGCGGCGACCGCGACCGCGATCAGGTGAGTGACCGGGCGCGGGTGCAGCAGCCGCTGGGTGGCCTCGAACGCGGCCGCGGCGGAGGACACCACGATCACCGCGACGATAACGATCCCGGCCAGGTCCTCGGCCCGTCCGTAGCCGTAGGTGTACCTGCGGGTGGGACGCCGGCGGCCGATCATGAACGCGATGCCGAGCGGAACCGCGGTCAGCGCGTCGGCCGAGTTGTGCAGCGCGTCGCCGAGCAGCGCTACCGAACCGGACAGCGCGAACACCACGGCCTGCGCGAGCGCGGTCGCCCCGAGCCCGGCCAGCGAGATCCACAGTGTCCGCATGCCCGCAGCCGAGCTTTCAAGCACCGCGTCCACGCCGCTGTCATGCGAGTGCGAGTGCAGCCCGACGGCGTGCCGGAGGCGGGCCCAGGCGCTTCGGCCCTGGCGCTCATGATCGTGATGGTGCCCGTGATCATGCTGGTACTCGTGCTCGTGAGCCTGCCCGTGATCATGATCATGACCGTGAACCTGAGTGTGATCGAGCCTGGCAGGATGCTGCTGGTCCTTCATTCATCCAGGATGATCGCAAAAGGCCATCGCAGCACATCGATATCAGCCAGCCGTACGCGACTGCGAACGCCTCGCATTTAGCTGAGCCAGGCCCGTCAGCCCCTCGGTCCCCTCAGACTCTGCAAACCCCCATGTCCCGGACATCGTTTGGCGGCGCCGGCCAGCAGGCGCCGCCGGTCGACGGCGCGGACGGCCCGGATCAGCTTCAGCTGGAGCTGGTCCGGTCCGGCGTACGTGAGCGTCATGCGAAGCGACCACTCTGCTGGCGCAGCAGGATCAGGGCGGTGATCGTGGCGATGATGACGAACCCCTCGGTGAGGATGACCCAGACGGGGCCGCTCCAGAAGAACGCGTTCAAGAAGAACCCCGGCACGGCCAACCCGGCCGAGACCAGCCGGGTCACGATGATCGCAACCAGGACAGATCATCAGAAAACACAACGAACCAGGCACAGAAACAGCAAAAGCTTGACGGGCCGCTTCATATGAGATCTACGGGACAGACCTTAGTAGCCGCGCAGTCTCGCGGGCCGGACCCTGCCTTCAGCGCCGCCGCCTGCGGTTCCGGTACGGCGTCCCTGTCCATGGCCCTAGCCGCCGCGGTCGCGCTGCTGGCCTCCCTCGCCGCGATCTTCGCCCTCGGAGCGGATAATCAAAATCATTTGAGGCCGAACGATCAGTGGTGTCACCACCCGGGCTACTTTGGGGCATGGCGATGAATGACGCGGACGTACCGGAGACGGCCGGGCGGATGGCGGCTGCCACGGCCGCCTTCCTGGCGGCGCTGACCGGATCACAGCGGGAGAAGGCGTGCTTCCCGTTCGGCGATGAGCGCCGCGATTGGTCTTTCGTGCCGTCGCTGGACCGGACCGGCTTGCCGATCGGCGCGCTCGACGAGGGCCAGCGCGGGCTCGCCCACGAGCTGATCGTGACCGGTACGAGCCTGCCGGGATACGCCAAGGTCGTCTCGGTGATGGCCATGGAACACGTGCTGCGGGTGCTCCGATCCGAGGCCGCGGGGCTCTTCGACCCCGAGCGGTACTGCTTCAAGGTGTTCGGCCAGCCGGATGAGCTGATCTGGGGCTGGCAGTTCGCCGGGCATCACGTGTCACTCAACTACACCATCGCCGACGGCCGCTTCATCGCCCCCACCCCGTGCCTGCTCGGTGCCGAGCCGGCCCGCTACGGGACGCTGGACCCGCTGGCTGACGACGAGGAACTCGGCTTCGAGTTCGTACACTCACTGGACCCGGCCCAGCGGCGCGCCGCGATCATTCACCACCGCTCGCCGCCCGACTTCGCCACCCGGACCGTGCCGAAGATCGGCGACACCGAACGGCCAGACCCGGTGTTCGGTCCCGAGCCCGACTACCTGCTCAGCGAGGACGAACGTGACATCCTCAGCTACGTCCGCGCCAGCCCCAAGGGACTGTCCGCCCGTGACCTGAACCTGCGCCAGCTCGACGAGCTCGGCATCCTGGTCGGGGCGTTCGCGCGGCGGCTGCCGGACGAGGTCGCCGGGGTCCAGATGCGCGCCATCGAACGCGCCGGGCTCGATAACCTCACTTTCGCCTGGGCGGGCGGCATCGAACGCGGGCACCGGCATTACTTCCGCATCGAGGGGCCCACGCTGCTCATCGAGCACGACAACACCCAGCACAACGGCAACCACATCCACTCCGTGTGGCGTAACCCGGAGGACGACTTCGGCGACGACGTGCTCGCCGAGCACTACCGCCTGCACCACCAGGCCTGACGCTGCGTGAGGCTGGCGCCTGCGCTTTGCTGCGGTGATGTCGGAGGTGGGGCACGATATGTGCCGTGATAACTCTTCTAGTGCGTATCCTCGGTGGGCGGCAGCGGCAGCATGTGGCCGCCCTCCTCGGCTCGGCGCTCGCCTGCGTGCTGATCGGCGCCTGGCTGTTCGCGCTGACCCAGCACTATCCGTTCACGACCGGCCTGTACTGGGCGGTCACGACGGCCACGACCGTCGGATACGGTGACGTGACGCCGCATGACGGCGTCGGACGCTTGATCAGCTCGGCCGTCATGTTGACCACGATCCCGCTGCTCGCGGCGGTGTTCGCGCTCGTGACCGGCGGGGCCGCAGCGGCCGGAATTCGGAGGATACTCAACTTGGAAACCCGGTTCCCCGAGGGCACCTACCGGCTCGTCATCGGGATGAACCCCACGGTGCCCGCGATCCTGGACGAGCTGAAGGCGGCGGGGGTGCCCGTCGTGCTGGCCGCCGACGTCGAGCCGGGCACGATCCAGCCGGGCGTGCACCTGATCCGCGGCGACCCGACTCACGAGCGCACGATCGCCTCAGCCCGTCCGGCCGGGGCCCAGCAGGCCCTCATCTCCGGCGCCAGCGATGGCGATGTGCTGGTCAGCGCGGTGATATTGCGCAAGCTAGCGCCTGACCTGCCTATTACGGCCCTGGTCACCTCGGCTTCTGTGCGGGAGGCGCTGCACGACCTCGGCGTCCAGCACGCCGTGTCGGCCGACGAACTGGTGGCCCGCACCCTGGCGACGACCCTGGAAACACCGCACGCGGGCGAGATGGTCGCGCAGCTCGTGGAGTCGGGCCGGGACATCCTGGCCGAGATCGATGCCGACCCGGCCTCGATCGGCAAAGCGCTCAGCGCCGTCCGCGACGAGCGCGCCGGTCTGGTGCTCGGCGTGATCCACGCGGGCAGGTTCACCCTGGGCCTCGGCGAGGACCCGGTCATCGCACCCGGAGACCGCCTGCTAATAGCCGAGGCGGCGGCCCGCCGGCGTTGATGCCCTGGGTTCAACTGGGGCCGAAGAGGTCGGCGTTCTGGACATGCCGCAGGCTAGTCTCCGGCTGATCATGCTCGGCTGCGAGTTCGACGTGCACGAACCGCCCGCACTCATCGACCATCCGGCCGCTGTGGCCGCCCGAGGCTAGAGCCTGGCCTCTTCGCTCGTTAGGGCGAGTTTCTGCGCGAGGTCGTCGCGAGAGTGGATGCGAAGCTTCTGGTAGACGTGGCGAAGGTGGTACTCGACCGTCTTCGGGCTGAGAAAGAGTGCGGCTGCGGTTTCCCGTGTCGTCTTTCCCCCGGCCAGCAGAAGCGCGATTTGCAGCTCTTGCGGGGTCAGTTCGTCAATCATGCTTGGGCCCCGCCTGCGGCGCCTCTCGCCGGTCGCCGCGAGCTCGGTGCGGGCGCGATCGGCCCAGGGGCGGGCGTCCAGGCGGTCGAATGTATTCACGGCGGCGCGGAGCTGCTCACGGGCCAAGACCCGGTTTCGGGCTCGCCGCAACCGCTCGCCGTACGCCAGTTGCGTGCGCGCCGTCTCGAACGTATCGGGCGTCTGTTCGTGGAGGCTGAGCGCCTGCTCAAAGTGCAGGGCGAGGTGGGCGTCTTCGGCGAGCAGCCCACTGCAACGGAGCGCGCGGGCGAGCGACCATGGCTGCCCTTTGGCTCGCGCAGCGGTCGCGAACTGTGCGGCGGCCCGCTGCGCGTCGTGGTCGCGGCCTAGCCTCAAGTAGGCCTCGACGAGCTCTGCCGCGGGCGAGAGATCGACGTCGGTGATCGCAAGGTCGCGTAGCAGCTGCTGTTGAAATTCGAAGAGCGCAGCGGCGCGGACCGCGTTGCCGAGTCCGAGTTCCAGCTCGCCGAGCGCCGCCGTCGCCCAGATCTTGTGGAGCCCCATCCCGAGCTCACGGCTAAGGCTGAGCGCTTCGGCGGCACCGCTCCTGCACTCGCGCTCACGTCCGCGGCGCGCTTGCAACCAGGCGAGACCCGCGAGACCAAAAGTCAGCTCGGTCCGTTGGCCACTCTCCCGCGCCAGGTCGATCGCTTCTTGATAGGTGGCCTCGGCGACCGCCCAGCGGTCGGTGGTGGCATGGTCGCGAGCGATCAGGTTCAGCACGAACGGCAGGACTCCGACGGCTGCGCGTGCACGGGCGGTGTTCACCGCATGCTCCAGCAGCGAGCGCCCGGCGCCCGTCTCGCGCAGGAAGATCGGCCCGACGGCCAGCCAGGGCAGCATCTGGAGATCCCCGCGCAACGCGGCCGAGTTCTCGGCCAGCGCGATGGCCTCGTGAATCGCCGTTGCGCCGGCCGCCGCGTCGCCGCCGAGAATCCGCGCCATGCCGACCGCGATCGCAGCCAGAAAGCGGGCGCGTATCGAAGGGCAATCGGGCAGAATTGCTCGTACTTCGTCGGCGACCGACAGCATCTCGGCTGCGTGCCCAGCGTAGAAGCAAGCGCTGGCGGCGTCGGCGAGCATCGCGACGGCGCGCTCAGGATCGGCTCGCTTAGCGGCCGCCGTCAAGATCGCGTGACCGCGCATTACGGGACCACGGCGTGTGGCTATGTGGCCGGCGAGCTGATCGATCTTGACGAGTTTCGCCGGGTCGCTGGTGGACGCGCGGGCCTCGTCGAGCAGTCCGACAGCGTGATCAGCGAGCCCGGCAAGCCAGCTCGCCTCGGCCGCCTCCCACAGCAGGCGTGCGCGCCGCTCGCTGTCGGCGGCAAGCCTCCCGGCCCGCTCGAAGGCCGAGGTGGCGGCCGCGTAAGCGCTGCGCTCACGGGCGCGGGTGGCCGCCTGCTCAAGTGCGGCGGAAGCCGAGTCGTCCGCGCCGGTGGCCGCGGCAGCGAGATGCCATGCACGACGGTCGCCGTCCCGATCGGGCAGGATGGCGGCGAGCGCCCGGTGGGCGTCTCGCCTCTGCGCGGCTGGTGCAGCAGCGTAGATTGCTGACCGTGCCAGCGGGTGGCGGAATTCCACCACCCCTGCGCGCAGCGTAACCAGGCCCGCGCTTTCTGCAGCGGCCAGCGTGGAGAGATTGATTCTGAGCCGGGCCGCGGCCCGCTCAAGCATCGGCAGATCGCCGCTTTCGCTCGTCGCGGCGAGAACCAGAGCCCGCTGCGCGTCGTCGTCGAGCAAGCCAGCTCGGCGCAGGAACGCGCGCGAGATCGTGGCGGAGACAAGGACCGGAGCGCCTTCAGGTGCCAGCGCCACATTATGCGCCTCTGGAGCGAGTTCGAGCAGGGCAAGCGGATTGCCGGCCGTCGCGCCGTGCAGCCGTCTGGCCGCCTCGGGTGCCAGGCCTCCTAGCAGAGTGGCTGCCTCTTCGCTGGTAAGGCCGCTAATCCGCAGTGTCGGCAGGTCAGCGTCATCGATCAGCGATGGATCACCATCGCGGACGGCGAGAAAAACAGCGATCGGATCGGCCACTAGGCGCCGGAAGGCGAACAGCAGCGCCTGCCCACTGGACTGGTCAAGCCATTGAGCGTCGTCGACCAGCACCGCCACTGGGCCCTGCTCGGCGTAAGCCGCGAGCAGGCTGAGTGTGGCTGCGCCGACCGCGAAGCGCTCCTGCGCTGGACTGGGCCGGAGCGCGAGCGCGCCCTCAAGGGCCACCGCCTGCGGCTCCGGGATCCGCTCAAGCATCGCCAGAGCGGGGCGAACGAGCTCTAGCAGGGACGCGAAGGGAATCTGCGCCTCCGACTGGATTCCGCGTGCACGCAGTAGCCGCATCCCGGCCGCGCGCTCACCGACATGGTGAAGCAGAGCGGTCTTGCCGATCCCAGGTTCCCCGACAAATGCGAGTACGGCGCTTTCGCCCGATCGTGCCCTTGCAAGAGCAAGCTCGATTTCGCGCCGCTCTTGCTCGCGACCGAGCAGCATAACGAGATTGTAGGCACCTGATGCGAGACTGGCTATAAGCACTGCGGACTAGGTGCCCCACGGGAAGCGAAGATGACCACCGCGAACGTAGCTTCGGCCCAAGAGTTATCCAGGAGATCGAGGAGGACCGATGCCACTCATCAACGTCAAACTCATCGAAGACGTCTTCACGCCAGATCAGAAGCGTCAGATCGTCGAAAGGCTCACCGAGGCGATGGTCATGATCGAGGGCGAGAACATGCGCCCAGTGACCTGGGTCGTGATCGAGGAAGTCCACAGCGGCGACTGGGGCATCGGCGGCAAGCCGCTCACGACTCGGGACGTCAAAGCCCTCGCGGCCGGAGTGCCAGCCTGAGCTGACATGCCGCGCCGACAGCGGCTGAGTTCACCCGGCATGGGCTGCTCACTGCTAGGCACGACTGTCCTGCTCGTCCCCACTGTCCTCGCAGCTGCCAATCCTCGGGAACGGCCGGCGGGCGCCCCGCCCTCGACGGAGTCGACGACAGGCTTGAGGGCGGGGCGCTCGTCGGGCTCCTCGACGTGCGCCGATTGACATCCACGGCTGACACCAACGAGCCTGGCCACATGAGAGCACGGGCACCGGAGGCGACATGAGGGCACGAGCACCGGATGGGACCGGGGTGATTGAGCGGGACGGGGTACGGGTGGGCTACGAGATCTTCGGCAGCGGGGAACCGACGATCTTGTTCTTCACCTCGTGGGCTATCGTCCATATGCGCCAGTGGAAAGCCCAGGTACCGTATCTTGCCCGGCACTTCCGGGTGGTGACGGTGGAGGGACGAGGCAACGGCAATGCGGATCGCCCGGACTTCCCGGCGGCTTACGCAGACCAAGAGTATGTCGACGATGCCGTCGCGGTGCTGGAGGCGACTGGTACCGACAGGGCCGTAGCCGTGGGGCTGTCTCTGGGCGGTCGTCACGCGCTGCAGCTCGCGGCGTGGCATCCGGAGCGTGTAGCAGGGGTGGTGGCTATCGGCGCGGCGCTGCCGTGGCCGCTGCCGTCCGGGTTTGACGATGTGAAAGAGACCTACTCGGGCTGGGAAAAGGCCAATCAGAACTACTGGCGTGCTGATTATCGCGGCTGGGTCGAGTTCTTCATGTCGCAGGTTCTCACCGACTCGCATTCCACCAAGCAGTGGGAGGACCTCGTTGGCTGGGGTCTGGAGACCGACGCAGACACGCTACTGCGCACTGTGCCGGCAGTCGTGGAACCGAACGCCGCGGACGCCGAACAGGTCTGCAAGTCGGTCCGGTGCCCGGTGCTTATCGTGCACGGGGAGCATGACGGCATCGTTCCGTACGAGATCGGGGTTGCGCTGGCACGGTGGACCGGCGGTTCGATGGTGACAATCCCGGGCGGAGGGCATGCGCCGACCGTCCGTGATCCGGTGCGAACGAATCTGCTGATACATGACTTCGCCGCGTCACTCGCCCAGCCCGGTCCGCGCCGGATGGAGTGGACGCCAGCCCGCACACGGCGGCGGCGAGCGCTGTTCGTGCCTTCGGCGATCGGCCTCGGCCATGCCCGCCGCGATGTCGCGGTCGCCACCGAGCTCCGTTCCCTGCACCCCGATCTGGAGGTGCACTGGCTGGCGCAACATCCAGTCACGGAGATACTCGCCGAGCGGCACGAATGGGTCCATCCTGCGAGCAGGTGGCTGGCCAGTGAATGCGCGCATATCGAGGCTGAGTCCGGCGAACACGACCTGCACGCGTTTCAGGCCATCCGCCGGATGGACGAAATCCAGGTCGCGAACTTCCACGTTTTCCACGAACTGGTCGATGCGGAGCCGTACGACCTGGTGGTCGCCGACGAGGGCTGGGAGATCGACTATTTCCTGCACGAGAATCCCGAACTCAAGCGATGCCCATTTGTGTGGCTGACCGATTTCGTGGGGTGGCTGCCCATGCCCGATGGCGGGGAGGCGGAAGCGGCGATAACTGCGGATTACAACGCGGAGATGATCGAACACATCGCCCGGTACCCCCGACTGCGCGACCGCTCAGTCTTCGTCGGCACCGCCGACGATCTGGTGACCGACCCCCTTGGCCCCGGCCTGCCAGCGGTTCGTGACTGGACGCAGGCGCATTACGACTTTGCCGGCTACATCAGCGGAATCCGGCCGTCCGTGGACCGCGACGCGGTGCGGGCCGAGCAAGGCTGGCGACCCGACAACCAGGTCTGCGTCGTTTCCGCCGGTGGCTCAGCCGTGGGCCGGCACCTGCTGCAGCGAGTGGCCGAGGCCTTCCCGTACGCGCTCCAACGGCTGCCGGCACTCAAGATGGTCGTGGTCACCGGCCCTCGCCTCGAGCCCGAATCAATACCTGTGCCGCCCGGGGTTGAAGTGAGGGGATACGTGCAGGACCTGAGTCGGCTGTTGGACGCCTGCGACGTCGCTGTCGTGCAGGGCGGATTGACCACCACCATGGAACTCGTCGAATACGGGCGGCCATTCCTTTACTTCCCGCTCGCCCACCACTTCGAGCAGCAGCTGCATGTCCCCCATCGGCTCCGGCGCTATTGCGCCGGGACCCGGATGGATTACGCGACTTCTACCGGCGAGTCAATTGCTGACGCCATGACCGTCGCGCTCAACAAACCGACCCGCTCACTCCCGATGGAGACCGACGGAGCGCGGCGGGCCGCAGCCCTCATCGCCGAACTTCTGCAGTAACAAAAGGGCGTCGCTACAGAAGGCGAGACTTCTGAGCCAATCACCGGCAGGTGATCCACCGGGAGTTCGCTCGCCGCTCGGGCGTCTGATGCTCAGGGCAGCCCCCGGTCGCGATCGGTCCAAGGCCGGGCCACTGGCTCCCTGCGACGCAGCTATGTGTCCCTAGATGGGCTGCGTGAGGTTGACGGTGTTGCCGTCCGGATCCTGGATATGGGCTACGCGTTGCCCCCAGGGCATGTCGTTCGGCGGGCCGAGCACACGCCCGCCCAGGGCTTCTACATGCTCAAGCAGGCCATCGACGTCGCCGACATCCAAGTCGCCGACATTCACGTTGAGCAAGATCCGCTGCGGCGCGTCAATACGGGCCTCCCCGTCGGCCACCACGCCGAGTTCGGCGTTACCTATCTGCAGGCCTACGTAGAAGGCGGGGCCGTCAGCTGGGACACGCGAGATTTCCACCGCACCGAGCAGGGCTTTATAGAACGCCAGGAGCAGCGGCAGGCTCGGGGTCACGATCACCGGCTGAAGGGTGGCGGGCATTCTTCCTCCTCGCAGGAACCATGCCCCTACCCAGACTCATCGTTCACCATGCCCGGTGACCTGCCCGCGATGTGAAAGAGCGCGCTAGTAAGTTACCGGATGAGGACGGAGTGTCGGCAACGGCAGCGGCTCACCGGTCAAGGTGAACGCGTAACGCCGTCCTGAGGGGGTGGTCCATACCAGGACCCCCGGGCTCGGGCGGTCGAGTTTCCAGCGCGGGGGCACCTCCGCGCGACCTGCTTCGATCTCTGCCGCCAGGTGGGTCATACGCTCATCCTCCGCGTCGCCGTCTTCGATTTCTCCCCGGTAGTACCCCTCGTCCTCGTCATCCCAGTCGTCGAGTTCTTCCTCGTCGACACCGAAGAAGGAATTATCGAACATGACCTATCCCCAACCATGGGATCGAATATTTTTTCCCATAACTAAGATACAGGCGAGCGGGCATTACGCAACCCCGAAATGAGACATACATTCGAAAGCTGATCTGGGTCAGCTCTAGGTAGCGGCCGGGTGCCAGACGGTCTTCGTCTCCAGGTAGGCGAACATGCGCTCCAGGCCTGGAGTCAGCGTCCAGTCCTCGTCGCCGGACCGGACCAGCCGCTTGAGGTTCTCCGCTGCGGCGACGGCCAGGTCGTCGGCGAGCGAGCCACCCGCGCCGCACAGGTCGATGGCGTTGACGTCCATGTGGGAGGCGAGCCAGGGCGCGATCTCCGCGGTACGGCCGGTCAGCACGTTGATTACGCCGCCGGGCACGTCGGAGGTAGCGAGCACTTCCGACAGCGATACCGCCGGCAGCGGGAAACGCTCGCTGGCCAGTACCACGACCGTGTTGCCGCTCACCACCGCAGGCGCGACCACGGAGACGAAGCCGAGCAGGCTCGACGCCTGGGGAGCGATCACCGCCACCACGCCGGCCTCGGGCAGCGAGAAGTTGAAGTACGGGCCGGCGACCGGGTTGGCCGCCCCGCGCACCTGGGTGAGCTTGTCGGCCCAGCCGGCGTACCAGACCCAGCGATCGACGGCCGCGTCCACCACCGCGTCGGCCTGCCGGGCTCCCAGCCCCTCTGCGCTGCGCACCTCAGCGGCAAACTGGGCCCGCCTGCCCTCGAGCAGCTCGGCGACCCGGTATAGCACCTGCCCGCGGTTGTAGGCGGTCGCCGCCGACCAGCCTGCGAACGCCTTCCGCGCAGCCGTGACCGCGTCCCTGGCGTCCTTGCGCGAGGCCATGGCGGCGTTGGCCAGGAACCTGCCCTGGTGGTTGGTCACCGCGTAGGACCTTCCGCTTTCCGAGCGGGGAAAGGCCCCGCCGATATACAGCTTGTACGTCTTGCGCACCGCGATGCGGGCCGCGGCAGGGGCAGTATCAGACATCGAGGTAGGCCTCCAGCCCGTGCCTGCCGCCTTCCCGGCCGTAACCAGATTCCTTGTAGCCCCCGAACGGCGACGTCGGGTCGAACTTGTTGAACGTATTGGCCCACACCACGCCGGCCCGCAGCCGGGAGGCCATCCACAAGATCAGCGATCCCTTCTCCGTCCAGACCCCGGCGGACAGTCCGTAGGGCGTGTTGTTGGCCTTCTCAACCGCCTCGGCCGGCGTCCGGAACGTCAGCACGGAAAGCACTGGCCCGAAGATTTCCTCCCGCGCGATGCGGTGGGCCTGGGACACTCCGGTGAACACGGTCGGCGGGAACCAGAAGCCCTTCACGGGCAGCTCGCAGGGCGACGACCAGCGCTGCGCGCCCTCCGCTTCCCCGACCTCGGAGAGCTCGCGGATCTTGGCCAGCTGGGCCGCGGAGTTAATAGCGCCCACGTCGGTGTTCTTGTCCAGCGGGTCGCCCAGCCGCAGCGTTTCCAGCCGACGTCGCAGCGCCGCCAGCACGTCGGAGTACACCGACTCCTGCACGAGCAGCCGCGAGCCGGCGCAGCACACGTGGCCCTGGTTGAAGAAGATGCCGTTCACGATCCCCTCGACCGCCTGGTCTACGGGTGCGTCCTCGAATACGATGTTGGCGGCCTTACCACCAAGCTCGAGGGTCAGCCTCTTGCGCGGGCCGGTCGCGCACGCACGGGCGATTTCCTTGCCGACTTCTGTGGAGCCGGTGAAGGCTATCTTGTCGATGCCCTGGTGCCCGACGAGCGCGCGCCCGGTTTCCCCCGCCCCGGTCACGATATTGACCACGCCCGGCGGCAGGTCGGCTTGCTGGCAGATCTCCGCGAACGCCAGCGCCGTCAGCGGCGTCGTCTCGGCCGGCTTGAGGACCACCGTGTTGCCGCAGGCCAGCGCCGGGGCGATCTTCCAGGCCAGCATCAGCAGCGGGAAGTTCCACGGGATAACCTGGCCGGCGACGCCGAGCGGGCGCGGCGCGGACCCGTATCCCGCGTGCTCCAGCTTGTCGGCCCAGCCGGCGTAGTAGAAGAAATGCGCCGCCGCGAGCGGGATGTCGACATCGCGGGACTCGCGGATGGGCTTGCCGTTGTCGAGCGACTCGAGCACGGCGAGTTCACGAGCTTTTTCCTGAACGATCCGGGCGATACGGAACAGGTACTTGGCTCGCTCTCTCCCTGGCATGAGCGACCAGGTGTGCTCGTACGCCTTACGCGCGGCGGTCACGGCGCGGTCCACATCGGCAGGACCGGCCTCGGTCACCTCGGCCAGCACCTCCTCGGTGGCCGGCGAGATGGTCTTGAACGGGCGGCCGTCCACGCCGGGCGTGAACTCGCCGCCGATAAAAAGCCCGTAGGACTCGCGCAGCGACACGATCGCCCGCGACTCCGGTGCAGGTGCGTACTCGAACTTTCCCATGTCAGTCCAGGGTGGAATAAGGCAGGGCATCCTCTGCCCGGCGGCAGGTCGTCGGAAACGTTTCTGACCTGCGTTTTCTCATCTCAGCACTTCTCATCGTATCCGGCGTCTTCCCGCAGCGATGCCCCTCATTGTGCCCTCCTACGGCGAGTTCGGGGGACGACACGCTTCCGCCTGCATGCTGACTGCCTGGCAAAGCTACCTGCCGGTGCCGGCCTGCGGTTGCGTTTCCCCGGCTGGCCGCGGGCGGATGGTGCAGCGGAAGCCGAGGTGGGACATCGAGGTGTCGGTCATCTGGGGCTGCCGTGCCGCGGGCCGGTAGCGCAGGCAGTAGTTAGGGGCGCACAGGTGCGAGCCACCCATGATGACCTTGCGCGGGATTCCGCACGTCGGCCAGGTCAACTGGCCCGGGTGGGGCGCGAAACACCGCCGACCCGGGGACCAGTAGTGCCGGGTCGGCGGCGCGGTAGCCAGCCGGGTCTAGCGGCCGCTCCGCCACGGTCACGTATCCGGTCGCGCGGACGAACCGCCGGAACGCGGCGGCCGTGACCGGGTGCTCGTCCATCCAGAAGCCATCCACGGCTACCCGGTGGACCGGGCGCTCCTCGGGGAGAACTCCGCCGAGCCCATCAGGAATTCACCGCCGGGGATCCAGGCCATCCCCGCGGACGGCGGATCATCCTGGCCTTCGGCCTGGAGCTGACTGGCACGCTTCATCCGGTCTCCATGCTAGCGGCAGGCAAGTCCCTCACCCGGGCCCAGCCACCGAGCGCGCTCTGCCTCCGGTCGTTCCTCCAGGTCCCGGCTACGTGTCGATGCCCGCGGCGGCGGCCTTCAGCACCGCGTTCAGCATCTCCTGGGGGTTGAAGTCCGCGGGCGCCTGGCGGCGGGAATTCTATGAACGTGTCGGCATGCAGCTTGAGGATGTAACCGGCAGGCAGGACCGTCCAGAGTGTCAAGCGCCACTTGACACTTACGCCTCGTCTTCGGCCCAGACCCGCACACTTTGTTGCGACGCATCAAGGATCAGTTGCGCGTTCATGCTGACCTGCGTTTCGGCCGTCCCGAGCTGGCAGCTGAATCCCAGCGGCCCTGTTGGCGGCAGCGGCCACGCCCACCATCGCAAGACGACATGGTGCGAACTGCCACCGCCGCCACGCGATCGCAGGATCGGCCCGGTCGGCTCGGCGTCACCGTCTGGTCTCCCGCTGATGACTTTGCTGCCGTCAGCGAGCTGCAAACTGATCTGGAAGGACTGGCGCTCTGCGAGTGTGCCCCTCGGCGCACCAGGCACTGGGTCTTCGTCGAAGCCAGGGGCATCCGGCCGGATGAGGCGGGTCACGAAGAATTCGAAGCCATTGCTGTAGGCCCATACGCCGGTGATCGCGATCGCGGTCTGCTCGGACCGGTCAAACTGCAAGGTATTGATCGGCACGAGGCCAGGAAATTCCGTCTCTGGTGGGTCCCATGGACGAGGCACCCGGCGCACCAGCTTCGGGACCGGTGGCGGTTTACGAGAGAAGCGCATGGCATCAGCCTTTCACCGCGCTCGCTGACCGCACATGGCCCAGCCCGATCAAGGCGTGCCTGGCCTCTCCGGCGAGATTCGCCGCGTGCGCTTCGGGCCTGGCCCTCGCCGTCAGGCCTGCTGGGTCGCCAGAGGCTCCGCCTGTAAGAGTGGGTCCTGATGATCCTTTCTGCGGAGCGGTCAGAAGGACCATCTTGTGCCTTGCGAACGGCGCACAGCCGTTCGACGAGGCCCTTGAGGCTACGCTGACCGCCGACAACGCCCAGACCATCCTGGTCATCGATCGCGTGCCAGGATGGCGTTGCTGGTCTTCGCCAGTGTCATCAGCCGAGGAGGTTGTCGATGTCGGGTGGGGTGGCCGGGCCGGTCTCGGGCGCGAGGATGACCGAGGATTATGTCCGTTCGGTTGGCCGCCTGGCTTACTTGTGGGGCTGGCCGCTGGTGAACATGCATAACCGGCTGTCGATCATGGAGAGGCTGCCGGGTCCGGGCCTGCTGGGCGGGGTGATCCCGGCGGCCTCGCCAGGCAGTATCGGGATGTTGCATGACTACATCACGCCGGAGGAGAAGCTGGTCGCCTGCCCGAACCAGGACGTGGTGTACGGGTTCGGGATCATCGACGCCCGGCGTGGCCCGTCGGTGGTGCAGGTGCCCGATTTCGGCGGCCGGTTCTGGGTGTATCAGGCGGTGGACCAGCGCACGGACTCGTTCGTCCGGTTGGGGGCCATGTACCAAACCAAACCGGGGCTCTACCTGCTCGCCCCGACGTCCTGGGACGGCGCAATGCCTAGCGGGATCGCCGGGGTATTCCGGTTCGACACCCGGATCGCGGCGTGCATCCCCCGGGTGTTCATGGACGACACCGACCAGGACCGGGCCGCGATCCAGCCGGTTATCAACCAGGTGATGGTGTACCCGCTGAGCGAGTACACCGGCGCGATACGCACCACCGACTGGACCGCCGCACCGGTGTTTCCAGCCGGAGATGCCACCTCCGGTGAGCAGGAAACCCAGTGGGTCGATCCCGAGCAGTTCTTCGACCAACTGCCCGAGGTGATGGCCGACGTTCCGGCCCGCGCCGGGGAGGAAGCCCTCTACGGGTGGCTGGACTCGCTACTGCAGGCCGCGGCCGCCGACCCGCAGGTAGCCGGCCAGCTGAACGCCGCCGCGGTGGACGCGAACGCGAGCCTGGTGGCTGACTTGTTCCAGTTCCGCAACATCGGCCTGCCGCTGCCAGGCCACTGGAGCACCCAGCACAACGGCGCCCGCTTCGGCACCGACTACCTGTCGCGAACCGCGATGGGCAAGGCCAACATCTTCGTCAACACCCCCGGAGAAACCACCTACTTCTACCAGGACCTCGACGCCCACGGCGAGCGCCTGGACGGCTCCCGCTCCTACGCGGTGACCTTCCCGCCCAATCACCTGCCGCCCGTCCAGGGCTTCTGGTCACTGACGCTGTACAACGAGCATCACTTCTTCCACCCCAACCAGCTGAACCGCTACTCACTCGGCACCAAGAACAAGAACCTGCACCACGCCGCCGACGGGTCGCTGACCCTGACCGCGTCCGCCACGGCGCCGGATGACGAAGAGCTGCGCAGCAACTGGCTGCCCGCCCCCGCCGGACCGTTCTCCTTGTACCTGCGCGCCTACTGGCCCGAACAGCAAATCCTCGACGGCACTTGGACACCACCTCACGTCACCCGGTTTCATTGAGGCACCGCACCCAGCGCGGCGAGGGTCGTCGCCTTGAGCTAGCATCCGCGTTCACGCGTTCATGCGGCTTGAGGGGGCGTGGTCCGCTGCCCGGCTGGTTAGCATCACAGTCATGGCAGATGACGACGTGACTAAGCTGGCGACTGAAGCGCACCTCTACGGGTTCCCCTTGGTGTTCAATCTCGACCAGGTGCTGCGGTATGTGACCACCGGGGTTGGCTCAAACCCGCGGGCGCTATTCAACCAGTTCAGCCACGCCCGGACCCTCGCCGGGCCGCAGGACACCTTCGTCACGATCAACAACGACACGCTCTACTCGATGGCCCAGCTTGACCTGAGCGTCGGCCCAGTCCGGCTGCATGTCCCGGACACCGACGGCCGGTACTACGTGCTGCAGTTCGTGGACGCGTGGACCAACAATTTCGCCTATGTCGGGCACCGGGCCACCGGCACCGGCAAGGCTGACTTCTTGCTCGTGCCGCCCGGCTGGTCCGGTGAGGCAGCCAGCGGCGTGACGGTGATCCACGTCCCAACCCGGGTGGCCAGTATCGTCGGCCGGTGGGCCTGCGCCGGCGAGCCCGACCTGCCTGCCGTGCACGCTCTGCAAGACGCGACCACCCTCGAACCGGCTGACGCCACCGCGCAACCTGACGGCATTCCCGGCCCAGACCCCTCGGTCCCGGCCGACATGGTGTTCTGGGAGAAACTGCGGCTGTGGTCGCAGGCGTT
Organism: uncultured Actinomycetota bacterium; assembly: GCA_963844625.1. Lineage (GTDB taxonomy): Bacteria > Actinomycetota > Actinomycetes > Streptosporangiales > Streptosporangiaceae > Palsa-504. The sequence continues at coordinate 76,339 of CAWJPF010000018.1, forward strand.
CCCGCCCGCGCCTCGCGACCTTCCCCGGCAAGACAGGCTCGCGCCGACCAAGATCACGCAAAGCGGCCCGTCGCCTTACATCGCGCCGGAAGCACATCTGGCCGAGGCGTTGCGCCGCGGGCTCACCGCCGGGCAGGCCACGCTGAAGAACGTTCTGGTAGCGGGCGGCAGCAGCCCGGAGGTCCACGGCTGGAAACTGACCATGCACGTGTTCGACTACAACCTCGACTACTTCGAGGTCGGCGCGCTCGACGATCCGCAATTCAAGATCACCGACCCGGAGGTACGCATCGTCGAGCGGGCCGCGGCCGCGATGGGCGGGCTGTGGGGCAACCACGCCTACGAGGCCGTCTACATCATGACCTACCACGACGACCAGGGCGATCAGCTCGCCGGCCAGCGCACCTATACCCTGCGGCTCGACCCGCCCCCGCCGGTCGGAGCGTTCTGGTCGCTGACGATGTACGACGTCCCTCACTTCTTCCTGGTCGCCAACGACATCAACCGTTACTCCCTCGGCGACCGCACGCCCGGCATCGTTTACGCCGACGACGGGTCGCTCACCATCACCCTCAGCCACGCCAGACCCGGCGATCCAACCGCCGCCGCCAACTGGCTACCCGCTCCTGCCGGTGATTTCCGCCCGGTCCTGCGTATGTACGAGCCCGCACCCGAGGTGCTCGACCAGACCTACACTGTCCCGCCAATCGCCCGATCCTGATCCGACGGACCCGTCCGCTCATAAGCCTGGTGCCTCGCTACAGCCTTCTACCGTGCTGGTGGTGGAAGCATGGCTAATGTTCACAACCTCGGACGGCCGGGCGCTGCTACCTACGCGCACTTCGTGCCCGACGACGACCGTGCCCGGGAGATCATGAATGCGTTCTTCGCGCCGACCATGGCCCATGTGCCCTCGTTGTGCCCGGTGGCCGCCATGAGTAGCATCTTGGCTGGCCAGGGTACTGCCCCTCAGTCCAGGGTGAAGTAGTCGGGACCCGAGTAGCGGCCGGTGGCCATCTTGGTCCGCTGCATGAGCAGGTCGTTGAGCAGGCTGGAAGCGCCAATGCGGAACCACTGAGGATCCAGCCAGTCCTCCCCCGCCGTCTCGTTGACCAGGACCAGGTAACGGATGGCGTCTTTGGCGGTGCGAATGCCGCCAGCGGGCTTGACGCCGATCTGGCGGCCGTGCGTCTCGCGGAAGTCGCGCACGGCCTCAAGCATGACCATCGTCACCGGGAGCGTCGCGGCCGGAGTGACCTTGCCTGTCGAGGTCTTGATGAAATCGGCCCCGGCCAGCATGGCCAGCCACGACGCGCGCCGCACGTTGTCCAGCGTGACCAGTTCGCCGGTCTCGAGGATCACCTTCAGGTGGGCTCCGTCACAAGCGGCCCGGACGGCCACGATCTCCTCGAAGACGTCCAGGTAGTGACCCGCCAGGAAGGCACCGCGGTCAATCACCATGTCCACCTCGTCGGCACCCGCCGAGACCGCGTACTTCACGTCCGCGAGCTTGACGTCCAGGCTGGTCCGGCCGCTGGGGAAGGCGGTGGCGACGCTCGCGACGTGCACGCCGCTGCCTTTGAGTTCGGCCGCCGCGACGTGCGCCAGGTCGGGGTACACGCAGACGGCGGCGACCATCGGCGCGGTCGGATCGGCCGGGTCAGGTCGCTTGGCCTTGGCGCAGAGCGCGCGCACCTTGCCCGGCGTGTCCTGACCCTCCAGCGTGGTCAGGTCGATCATCGAGATGGCGGCATCGAGGGCCCACGCCTTGGCCGTGGTCTTGATCGACCGGCTGGCCAGCATGGCCGCCCGCGCCTCCGCCCCGACCCGGTCCACGCCTGGCAGCCCGTGCAGGAAGCCTCGCAGCGACGCTTGCGACCAAGCGGCGGTCTGCGTGTCGGCCGGCGCGCTCATCCGCGATTCCCTTCGTTGGGACCATAGGTCACCATTGTCGCCCACGGTCACGACCACAAGCGATACCCCGGAGGTGGACGAGGGACAGGCGGGGCTGCGGTCTTAACGCGATGGCGGCCTCGATGATGCGGCCGAGGGTGATGAGCTGCTCTTCGGCACCCGGCGGACCGATGAGCTGGAGGGATGCGGGCAGTCCGGCCGGGCCGCCGGGAACCGGCAGGGACAGGGCAGGCAGGCCAGCCAGGTTGGCCGGCATGGTGAGCACGGTGAGCGGTATGCCGCGCTCGCCGACCAGCGGCGGCGGCCCGACCAGTGTGGGCAGGGCGAGGAACGGGTGGCGGGCCAGCGCGCGGCTGAACCACTCACGCACGGCCTGCCGGGTCCGGTTCGCGGCGGCCACCTCATCGTCGGTGATCGCGGCCGCCTCGGTCAGGTTCCGTCGTATCTGCGGGCTGAGCCGGTCCAGCTGCGGCATCAGATATGCGTTGGCCTGATAGGCCTCGGCGTCAATGAGCACGTCCGTGGCGCGAACCGCGGCGCCGAGGTCGAGACCGCCGACCTCCGTGGTCAGCACGCCGGCGGCCGCCAGGGCGGCGTCGACGGCGGCGTCGACCGCCGGGTCGATGTCTGCTTCTGCCCTCAGGCGGCCGGCCGCGAGCTCGCATGATCCGGCCGTGAAGCCCGGCTCGATCAGGCGCATCCCGAGCTCCACCGCATCGACATCGGCACCAATCGGGCCGACCGTATCCAGCGACGGCGCTAGCGGGTACACGCCGTCGACCGGTACGCGGCCCCATGTGGTCTTCAGGCCGACGACGCCGCAGCAGGCCGCGGGGATCCGCACCGAGCCGCCGGTGTCGGTGCCCAGCCCGACGTCAGCCTCGCCGGTGGCGACGGCTACGGCTGAGCCGCTGGACGAGCCACCGGGCAGGCGCCGGGGGTCGACCGGGTTCACCGGCGTACCCGACCACGGATTCGTGCCACGAGCCGACCAGCACAGCTCCGCCAGGTTGGTCTTTCCCACAATCCTGGCCCCGGCCCGCCGGGCCGCGGCCACGACCGCCGCGTCCCTGGCCGCCGGTTTTGCCTGCTCCGCGATTACCTGGCAGCCCACCGTGGTGGGCAAGCCCTTGATATCGATGCAGTCCTTGACCGCGAGCCGCGGGCCCGTGCCTTCGCCCGACGCTTCCAACCGCACTATCCAGGTGGGATCCATGCGGATAGTGTCCCAAAGCCAAGAAGTCACAGATATTTCTTTTGAAAGTCATGGCGGCTGTGATGCCGCGATCGGTTTATATCGCACCTTGTGATCATGAGGGTCGCGATTATCACGGAGTCGTTTCCACCCCACGTCAATGGCGTCGCGCACTGCGTCCTGCGCGTCGCCGAACTCCTCGTCCGCAATGGTCACCAGCCGCTCGTCATCGCACCCCATCCGCCGCGCAAAACGAGCGAGCCCGGCCGGTTCCCCTATCCCGTCGTCCGTGTGCCCGCGGTGTGCTGACGATGCGGCTACCTGACCCGGGCCAGATGTTCGGTCTGCCGGGTGCGCTGGCCCGTCCGCTGGCGCGCCGGATGCACGCGGTTAATGTCGCCGTGGATGAGGTGGCGCGGCACCACGGCACCATCCACCTGGACGCGGCCTGCGACCCCGCCACCTACGAGCGACGCTACTGGAGCGTTGACCGGCTGCACCCGAACGAGCGCGGGCACCGCCTTATGGCGTGCCGTTTCCACACCCTGCTGGCCGCGACGGGCCACCCGGTCGGCGATGGTCCTGATCCGGAACCCTCAAACCCTCCGCCCACCCGGCTGGCGGAGTTCGGCTGGATGGCCACCAAGGGCATCGCGTGGCTGGTCCGGCGCTCCAGGGACCTGGTGCCGGCGCTGGCGGCGCTAGCCGTGCGCGAATGGCTGACCGCCGATAACGGCACGGAACGGGACGTCACCCCAGAAAGCGCCCCAACCTGAACGTCCTGAGGAGACCTTCAGGAAACTTACAGTTAAGCAGGTGGTTACCCTTGGCTCCCCTCAAGGTCCGCGGCCGATTATCGAGATGTAACGAAAGGACGAAGCCGCCGACCGGGCGGCCTGAAGTTGGGGACGAAAGCCATGAGCCAGACCTACGACCCGAATAATTCTGAGCCTACCCGTGGTCCGGAGGGCGGCCAGGGCTACCCGGGCGGTCAGCCTTACCCCGGCGGTCAGCCTAATCCAGGGGGCCAGCCTTACCCTGGCGGCCAGCAGCCAAGCGGCCAGCCGGGCGCGCCGGGCTACCCGAGTGCGCAGGCTTACCCGAGTGCGCAGGCTAACCCGAGCGGACCGGGCAATCCGGCGGGACCCGGCGTTGGTGGCGGAGCCGGTTATCCCGGTGGACCGTCTTACGGCGGCGGGCAGGGGTACGGATATGGTTTCAACAGCGAGCCACCGCCGCCGCCACGCCGGAACCACAAGCGCGGGCTGATCGTCACCGGGGCAGTGGCCCTCGCGGCGGGAGCCACCGCGGGCGCGTTGATCGGCACCATGAACCCGACGTCTGCTGGGACCGCCACCGCGACCTCCAAGACCATGCTTTCCACCAGCCAGATCGCGGCCAGGGTGGACCCGGGTCTGGTGGATGTTGTCTCTACCGACGGCGATCAGCAGGCCACCTCGGCCGGCACCGGCATCGTGCTGACCTCAAACGGCGAGGTGCTGACCAACAACCACGTCATCAACGGCGCCACCGCGATCAAGGTCACCGACATCGGCAACGGCCGGACCTACACCGCGAACGTGGTGGGCTACGACGCCAGCCACGACGTGGCCGTGCTGCAGCTGCAGAACGCGTCCGGCCTGACCATCGCCAGCCTCGGCGACTCCTCCACCGTGCAAAGCGGTGACAACGTGGTCGCCCTCGGCAACGCCGAAGGTAAGGGCGGCACCCCGTCGGTCGCCGCGGGCACCGTGACCGCGCTCAACCAGTCGATCACCGCGTCGGACGACCTTTCCGGCGTCAGCGAGCAGCTGACCGGGCTGATCGAGACCAACGCGGACATCCAGCCCGGCGACTCCGGCGGCTCGCTGGTCAACTCCTACGGCCAGGTGATCGGCATGGACACCGCGGCCTCCTCCGGGACCTCCTCCCAGTCAGAGTCCAGTCAGAGCGCGGAGCAGGCTTATGCCATCCCGATCAACGACGCGCTGTCCGTCGCGAAGCAGATCGAGGCGGGCACGACGTCAAGCACCACCCACATCGGTGCCACCGCCTTCCTCGGCGTGGAGATCCAGCCGTCGAGTGACAGCTCGGGGGCCGGCTCGGCGGCCAGGGCGGCTTCGGCGGCTTCGGCGGCCAGGGCGGCTTCGGCGGCCAGGGCAACCAGGGCAGCACGGGCAACCAGGGCAGCACGGCCGGAGTGACGATCGCCGGTACCCTGTCCGGATCCCCCGCCGCCAACGCCGGCCTCGCCGCCGGGGACGAGATCACCTCGATCGCCGGCCAGTCGGTCTCCGCATCCACGGACATCACGCACATCCTGGTCAAGTACCACCCGGGCGACTCGATCTCGATCACCTGGCTGGACGCCAGCGGCCAGTCGCACACCTCGAACGTGACCCTGGCCAACGGGCCTGCGGCCTAATCCCCTGATCCAGGCGGGCCCTGCACCAGTGATCCCCGGTTAGCTCCGGGGATCACTGGTCCCGCCGTCTCTGCGTGCCCCGGCCGCTGGCGTCTCAGCTGGCCGGGGCACGCACTGATGCTCGTTCGGAAAAATAAATAAGGTGGTACCGACGAGAGGAAATCGGGTGCGGGCAGCGAGACTCCACGCGGTAGGTGACCTTCGGGTAGCGGAGGAGCCGGAGCCGGCGCCTGAGCCGGGGACCAGCTTGGTACGGGTCACCGCGGTCGGTATCTGCGGCTCTGACCTGCACTGGTGGGACGAGGGCGCGATCGGGGACGCCAAGCTCACGCACCCGCTCGTGCTCGGTCACGAGGGGGCCGGGGTGATCGCGGACGGGCCGCGCGGAGGTGAGCGGGTCGCGATCGATCCGGCCATTCCGTGTGAGACGTGCCGCGCGTGCCGTGACGGCTACCGGAACCTGTGCTACCGCATCAGGTTCTCCGGGCACGGCGACACCGACGGCATGATGCGCGAGTTCATGACCTGGCCGTCGGCCTTGCTGCACCCGCTGCCCGACCAGGTATCCGACGCCGAAGGCGCCCTGCTCGAGCCGCTTGGCGTGGCCATCCATACGGTGGACCTAGGGCACCTGCCGTTCGCCGGCACCGCCTCGGTGACGGGCTGCGGGCCGATCGGGCTGCTGCTCATCCAGCTGCTCAAGGCGGCGGGAGCGAGCTACGTACTCGCCATCGAGCCGCTCGCGCACCGGCGGGAGGCGGCCGCGCGTTTCGGCGCGGATGAGGTGGCCGATCCCGGCTCGTTCGGCCCGGACGGTGGTCTCATGCGCGAGCTGACGGGTTCCGGGGTGGACGTGGCGTTCGAGGCGGCGGGTAACGACGAGGGCGTCGAGCTGGCGATCGCGTCGGTCCGGCCCGGCGGGCGGGTCGTGCTGGCCGGCATCCCCGGCGATGACACCATCCGGCTCGGCGCGTCGGCCGCGCGGCGCAAGGGGCTGACGATTGCGATGGTGCGGCGGATGAACGAGGTGTACCCGCGGGCGATCAGCCTCGCCGCGCGGGGGGCGGTGGATCTCGGTTCCGTGGTGACCAGTCAAGCGGGGCTGGGCGGGGTGCAGACGGCGTTCGGAGATGCGGCGCGTCGCACCGGCCTCAAGGTGATCATCTCGCCCCAGCGTTAGGGTGGGGCGCATGCGTTCGGCACGGCTGGCGGTGGTGCTCGACTGCTGTTGCGTGCTGGTATTCGTGATCATCGGCCGGGCCAGCCACACCAAGGGCGAGAGCGTGGCCGGCATTGCCTCGACGGCGTGGCCGTTCCTGGCCGGGCTCGCGGGCGGCTGGCTCGCGGCCCGCGGGTGGCGGCGGCCGCTGGAACTGTTCCCGGCGGGCGTGGGCGCCTGGCTCGGCGCGGTCGCCGGTGGCATGCTGCTCCGGGTGGTGGCAGGGCAGGGCACGGCCTTCGCCTTCATCCTCGTGGCGCTGGCGTTCCTCGGGTTGTTCCTGCTCGGCTGGCGGGTAGTGGCGCGGCTGGCCGGCGGCTACCTCAGGCGCCGACCGTCGATTTCACGGCCGGAACGGGGCTGAAGCCGAAGCCGTCGGCGACGTTGGCGATCTCGGCGAGCTGATAGCTGGTCAGCACCTCAAGGGACAGCTCGTGCAGGCGGCGGGTCGCGGCTGCGCAGCAGTCGGCGAGCAGGGTCACCGGGAAGTCCCGCATGAACGCGGAACGGACCGTCGACTCCACGCAGATGTTCGTGATCACCCCGCAGATAACCAGTTCGCGGACGCCGAGGCCGCGCAGCAGCGGCTCGAGCGAGGTCCACTGGAAGGCGTCGAAGCGCACCTTGTCCACCACCAGGTCATCGGGCCCGCAGCCGAGCTCATCAACCACCCCGGCGTCCCAAGAACCAGCCGCGAGACCGTTGAGGCTCGCCAGGGCGGGGCTGGTCCCGGCCAGGGCCCGGCCCTCGTCGGCACGGCCTTGCCTGTTTTGTTTACGTTAGCCGACCGGTGTGACGACTAAACCGGGCGCGGCGTGAATAGCGGAGCCGGCAGCGGGCAGTGGGCATCAGTCCGGTTCCCGCCGGACTCGCATCTGATGTCTAGCCAGAGGGGATCCTCTGATGACCAACGAACTGAACGGCCTGCGTATCGCCTTCCTGACCTCGAACGAGGGAGTCGAGCAGGTCGAGCTGACGGCGCCCTGGCAAGCCGTCAAGGACGCCGGCGGCACGCCTGAGCTGCTCGCGCCCGAGATCGGCCAGGTCCAGGGATTCAACCATGTCGAGGCGGCCGACAGCTTCCCGGTACATCGTTCGGTGCGTGACGCCGACGTGCTCGACTACTCGGCGCTAGTGCTGCCCGGCGGCGTGGTCAACGCCGACGAACTCAGGACCGTACCCGCGGCGGTGAACTTCGTGCAGCGGATTTTCGAGACCGGCAAGCCGGTCGCGGTGATCTGCCACGGGCCGTGGGTCATCGTCGAGGCGGACCTGGTCCGAGCCCGGACGCTGACCTCGTGGCCCAGCCTCAAGACGGACATTCGCAACGCCGGGGGTAACTGGGTCGACACCGAGGTCCAGGTCTGCACCAACGGGCCGAACACCATAGTGAGCAGCCGGAAGCCCGATGACCTGCCCGCGTTCTGCGAGCATCTCGTCAAGGCGTTCGCCGAGCAGTCGCAGCCGGCTAGGGGCCTGCCGGAACTCGCGTAAGCCAGCCGCCCGGGTTAGCTAACCGCTGCCCGGGCGGCGTGCTGCCTGCCGGATGCCGACCTCGGCCAGCTCATCCTCGCGGGCGCGGCTATGGTCATATGGCGCTGTGGTGGCGGGCGCGGCGCAAGCCGGGCCGGGGCGATCATTTCATGGGAGAGGGCATGGCAGGCGAACCGCTGGCGGGACGTGATCGTGTCGGCCCGGAGATCATCGAACTTCGGTCGGTCCCCGGCTTCGTGGTGTTCGATCTCCCGGGCGTGCCGGTGTCCGCCGGGGGAACGCGGCTGGCGCCAGACGTCAGCGCGGCTGAGGTGGCGTTGCTGGCGCGGGCGATGACTTACAAGTTCGCCGCGCTGGGTGACCGGGTTGGCGGCGCCAAGGCAGGAGTGCGCGGGGATCCGGCCCAACCCGCGGGCAAGGCCGTCCTGATGGCTCGGTACTGCGCGGAGATCGGGCCGCTGGCCGATGCGGGCCGGTTCCTGACCGGACCCGACATGGGCACAGCCGAGGAGGACTTCGCGCCGCTGCGCGAGCATCGGGCCGCACCGGCGGCCATGCGCGCCGTGGCGGGCGGCGTACCGTTCGAGGATCTGCTGACCGGCTACGGCGTCGCGGTGGCCGCTGAGGCCGCGCTGGACGCCCGGTGGGGCTGGGGCTGGGAAGGCCGTTCAGTGGCTATCGAGGGTTTCGGCAAGGTGGGCGGCGGGGTGGCGCGTGAGGTCACCCGCCGCGGCGGCCGGGTGGTCGCCGTGTCCACCGTGGCCGGGTACGTCGCGGACCCGGCCGGCCTGGACGTCGAGGTGCTGCTCGCGCTGCGCCGTGAGCACGGCGACGAATGCGTCGCCCGCTATGGCCGCCCGGTGGGACCGCCAGCCCAGCTGTTCACCGCGGTGACGGCTGATGTCGTGATCCCAGGGACCCGCCCCGGGGTGATCGGCGCCGCGGAGGCCGGATCGCTGCCCCCGGGTGTCCGGGTCGTCGCGCCCGCCGCCAACGTGCCGTACACCGTGGCGGGAGCCGACGTGCTGCGCGAACGCGGCATCGTGGCGCTGCCCGATTTCGTGTGCAACGCGGGTGCGGTAATCGGCTACCGGTCAGCCGCTAACGCCACTCCCGGCCAGGTCCTGGCGGCCGCCGACACCACGATCACCCAGCTCATACGCCAGGCCCTGGACCACCCCGACGGCCCGCTTGCCGGTGCCTGCGAGCACGCAGGAAGGTTCTTGCGGAGCTGGTGGGGCGAGCCGCCCAGCCCGCCGTTTGCGCCTCCGCGGTGACATCAAAGCCTGGCCGGCCCCGCCGCCGGCTGGGCTAGCGAGGACTGGCAGGCCCCGGTGAGGCCGGTCTGGCTGCTTGCGGCCATTGACGGGCGACGATCCTGAGTCTAAAGTCTTAGTTAACTAGTACTTTATGAGATGGACGGGAACATGATCAGCTTCCGGGTGGACGGGCGCTCGGTCGTGCCGCCTTACCTGCAGATCGTCCAGCAGGTGAGGCAGGCGCTGCGGATGGGGGTGATCGACGTGGGTGACAAGCTCCCCACGGTGCGGGAAGTGGTCGCGGCGACCACGATTAACCCCAACACCGCACTGAAGGCCTATCGCGAACTGGAGCGCGACGGCCTGATCGAGGCCAGGGCCGGTCACGGCACGTTCGTCCGCCGCCGGCTGCCCGGGCCGCCGCCCGGGACTCATTCGCGGCTGGGCCGGAGCCTGGCCAAGTGGGTGCGGGAAGCCCGCGAGGCCGGGCTCGACGACGAGTCAATGGAATCACTGCTGCAGGTGGCGCTGCGGGCGGAAGACGAGGAGGAGATCGCGTGACTCCAGCGATCCAGACCAGCAGGCTATCCAAGCGCTACCGCAAGGTCTGTGCCCTGAGCGACTGCACGATCACCGTCCCTGAGGGCGGGATATCCGCGCTGATCGGCCCGAACGGGGCGGGCAAGACCACGCTGCTGCGCCTGCTCACCGGGCTGGCCCGGCCGACCGCGGGCGAGGCGGTCGTGAACGGCGCCGTCCCCCGCCAGACCCCGGAGTTCCTGGCCGGAATCGGCTTCCTCGCCCAGGAGAGTCCGCTGTACCGGCGGTTGACCGCGGAGGACCACATCCGCGCGGGCGCCCACCTGAATCCTCGCTGGGACGGCGCCTCGGCGCGGGAGCGGCTCAAGTCCCTGAAGATCCCTCTCGACCGGCGGGTGGGAGCGCTGTCCGGGGGCCAGCGTTCCCAGGTCGCGCTGGCGCTGACGCTGGCCAAGCGGCCCCGGCTGCTGCTGCTCGACGAGCCGGTGGCCGCGCTTGACCCGCTAGCCCGGCGAAATTTCCTCTCCCTCCTGGTCGACGCGGTCGCGGCCGGGGACCTGACCGTGGTGATGTCCTCGCACCTGGTCGCCGACCTGGAACGGATCTGCGACCACATCATCATGCTGGCGTCGTCCCGGGTCCAGCTGTGCGGCGACATCGACACCGTAATGGCCGAGCACCAGATCCTGGTTGGCCCGCGCAAGGACACAGCAGCGATCGAGCGGACCCACCACGTCGTGCAGGCTACCCGCACGCCACGACAGACCACTTTGCTCGTCCGGCTGAACGGCCCCGTCATCGATCCGGCGTTCCAGGCCAGCGACGTAGGGCTGGAAGAACTCGCGCTCGCCTACATGAGCCAGCCCAGCATGGGCGAGGATGCCGGGGCGGCTCGCGCACACCTGACCACAGTTGGAGATGACCAATGACCTGGCTCATCTGGCGCCTGCACCGCACGCAGCTGTCCATCGGCGCCACCGTCCTGGCCGCGTTCACGGTCCTGTTGTTTATCACCGGACTGCAGATGGCGACCCAGTACCACTCGGCCCTGATCGCGTGTGCGGCGAGCCACAGCTGCGCGGGGCTCGGGAACACGCTGTTCCTCGGGAACCACCCGGTAGGTTTCCTGGTCATCATGACGCTGGGGGTGCCCGTGCTGTTCGGGCTGTTCCTGGGCGCCCCGCTGGTGGCCGCCGAGCTTGAAGCAGGTACCGGTCAGTTCGCCTGGATGCAGAGCATCACCCGCAAACGCTGGCTCGCGGCCACGACCGGCTGGATGCTGCTCACCGCGGCCGTCTGGGGCGGTGCCGTGTCGGGCCTGGTGACCTGGTGGTCCGGCCCGGATAACGCCCTGCAGCTCGACGCGTTCAAGCCCGGCAGGTTCGACATCATGGGGATCGTCCCGGTGGGTTACGCGGTATTCGCCATGGCCCTGGGGATCGCGGCCGGCGCCGTGGTACGCCGGACCCTGCCCGCGATGGCTATCACGCTCGCCGGGTTCATCATCGTGCGGGCGGCGATCGCGCTCTGGGTCCGGCCCTACTACCTAAGCCCGGTGACCACCACTTATAACCTGCTCAAGGGCTATACGCCGCCGGGATCGGCCTGGACGATCGCGCAGGGCGTCCGCGGCCCGGCTGGCAACCTGATCCCGTCCCCGAACGGGTCCGCCGTAGCCGGCGTGCCGCTCGGCTACCTCCCGCCTTCCTGCGCGGCGGGGAGGGGCACCGCTGGCGTCGCGGCGTCCTGCCAGCAGGCACTGGCCGGCTTCCGCGGGTTCGTCACCTACCAGCCCGCCGACCGCTACTGGGCCTTCCAGGGGATAGAAACCGCTATCTTCGCGGTCCTCGCCGCCGCCCTCATCGCGCTCGCCGCAGCGGTACTGCTCCGGCGCGACGTCTAATGGCCGCCCGTCTCTCCGCGACGCGGAGAGACGGGCGCTGCGGCCTCCAGCGTAGTGACCGGCCAGGGCCCGGATCCCGCTAAGATCCAGAACGGACGCGCGGTGGGTCCTGGTATTATCTATTATTCCGATGTGAATAAAGGAGAAGGGGACTCGCTGATGCTGCTGCCCTACCCCGACCTGGGCGTTGTTGCGGCTGAACCGCCAGGCAGCGGGCCCGGGTACTGGTCGGGGGCGCCGTGCGCGGTCGCGGGCGACGGCGAGATCTTCCTCGCGTACCGGCTCAGGCGGCCCATCGGGCAGGGCCGTGGCTACGCGGTAGCGGTGGCGCGGTCGGTAGACGGCGAGCGGTTCGAGACGCTGCTGACCATCGGCAAGGAGGACATGGCCACCGAGTCGCTGGAGCGGCCCGCCCTGGTCCGCACGCCGGAGGGTCGCTGGCGGCTCTACCTGAGCTGCGCGACTCCGGGCACCAAGCACTGGCGCGTGGAAGTGACGGAGGCCGCGCATCCCGGTGAGTTCGACACCCGCCACCGGCAGACCGTACTGCCCGGTGACGCCAAGACCGGCGTCAAGGACCCGGTGATCGTCCGCCATGGCGGTCAGTGGCACCTGTGGGCGTCGGTCCACCCACTGGATGACCCGCTGCAGACGGACCAGATGACCACCGATTACGCGACCAGCGCCGACGGCCTGGCCTGGACGTGGCACGGGACCGCGCTGAGCGGGACGCCCGGCCAGTGGGACTCCAGGGGCACGCGGGTCACGGCGGTGCACTTCGACGGGGACACGATCATGGCCTATTACGACGGGCGCGCGAGCGCCGCGGAGAACTACGAGGAACGGACCGGGGTCGCAACCGGAACCGACGCGGCGGCGCTCACCCCGGTCGGCAGCGAGCCGCTCGCCTCCTCGCCGTACCATGGCGGCGGCCTGCGTTACCTGGACATCGTGCCGCTGCCCGACGGCCGGCACCGCCTGTACTACGAGATGACCCGGCCGGACGGATCCCACGCGCTGCTCACCGAGCTGCGCTGAGGGGGCTGTCGTTTTAAGGAAGCGACCGGGCGGCCGTTCCTGGCCTGGCCCTGCCCGGCGGGCCTGCCGCCGACCATGCCGCCGGACCGTTCCCTGGGCCGCAGCCAGTCCGCGAAGCTCTCGCCCAGGACGGTTTCCAGCCGCTTGATGTCGTCCTCGAACCGCGGGATGAGCTCCTGCCGCTGCCGCCAGTCCAGCGGCTGGCGCTCGCGGCTGTGACGCTGCAGGAAACGCTCGAGCGGTCCGGTCAGGGTCGCCGCGGTCAGGCCGGGGATAAAGGTGCCTACCGCGGTGCCGGCCCGTTGCGCCAGCGAGACCGCTTGGTGCGCCAGCGTGGGTTCGGGGTGGGCCGTGACGTTGTGCCTCGGTATCTCGGCCAGAACGCCCTGCTCGACGCCGAGGAACGCGCAGATCCGGTTCATGGTCTGGGCGGGATCGTCGACCAGCAGCCGGTAACGCAGGACGAGGACCTGCTCGCGCGGGAAGAGCGTGAACAGGTACTCGAGCTGCTCGCCGTAACGGCCCAGCCCGGTGTAATGCCAGAAGCTGGCCCACCCGGCCGCGATCCGGCGGTCCTCCTCACCGCAGGCCCGGACGAAGTCACCGACCGGCTCCAGCCCGGCCGACCACAGGTGTGTCCAGTTGGAGTGGGCCCGTTCCACCGGGTCGCGCACGATTACGATCAGCCTGGCGCCGGGCAGCGCCGCGCGAATCCGGCGCATCGCGGCGCGGTCATACAGGTAGAGCGGGGTGGACTCACCGCGCAACGTCCTGGCCGGGGCGGCGTCGAACAGCGCCTCGTAGTCCGGCCTGCGCCAGATGTGCTCCCGGTAGGTCAGCGCGTCGCCGGGGCCGCCCTTGGTCGGCGGCGGCCCGTCGGAGAGAAAGTACTTCGGCTCCTTGACCGGCGACATGTACAGGCCCGGGTGACGGGCGAGCGCCGCATGCAGCGCCGTGGTCCCCGCCTTCGGGGCACCGATCACCAGGAAGTCGGGCATAGCCACGGGGGCCTCCCAGGAGAAGACTCCTGTATAGAACAATTTCGACTCTATTAGTTGGATACTATCGTGCAAGCACCTTCTACCCATCCGGACGGCTTGAATCCCCCGCTGGGCTTTTCCTCGCGCCGGTACCTCGTCGCTGGGTCTTTTGCTCCTGGGTACTTAACCCTGGCCGTTCCGGTCCGCGGACAGCAGCAGCGGGATCGCGGCGAGCAGGGCGAGGCCACACAGCAGGCCAGCGACGATGTAAGGGGCGCGCAGGCCCGCCGCATGCGCGACGAAGCCGCCGGCCAGCGCGCCCACCGGCATCAGGCCCCAGCCGAGCATGCGGTAGACGCTGTTGACCCGGCCGAGCAGGGCCGCGGGCACGACCCGCTGACGGAGGCTGACCGTGACGACGTTCCACATGGTGACGGAGAAGCCCTGGCCGGCCAGCATCACCGCCGCCACGGCCGGGTCCGGGGCGAACCCGAGGCCGACGAACACGGCGGCGTCGATCGCCCCGCCGATGATCAGCGAGGGCAGCATGCCGAGCTTGCGGGTCAGCCTCGGGCTGACCAGGCCGCCGATCACGCTGCCGAGGGCGGTCACGGCCAGCAGCAGCCCGTAGCCTTGCGTGCTGACGTGCAGCGTCTGGGTGGCCAGCAGGACCAGGACGGCCTGGCCCATCTGGTTGGCGAAATTGTACACGCCGAGCAGGACGGCGACGACGCGCAGCAGGCGGTGGCGGGCGAGCCAGCGGAGTCCTTCGGCGATCTGGGTGCGGATCTTCGGTCGGGGCTGTCGTTCGCCGGGGTGTTTTCCTTTTTCGGGTATTTCGGTTCCGGATACTTCGGTTCCGGACAATCGGGTTCTGGGCAATCGGGATAGCAGAGCGGCCGAGCCGGCGAACGAGGCAGCGTCTAGCCCGAAGGGCAGTGCGGCGGCCGCGGCGAACAGCAGGCTGCCGGCGGGCGGGCCGAGGAACGACTCGCCTATGGTCAGGCTGATCTCCTGGCTACCGTTCGCCTTCGGCAGCAGTTCGGCGGGGACAAGCGCGGGGAGCACCGACTGCGCGGCGTTGCTGAAGATGACCTCGGCGGTGCCGATCAGGAGACCGCCTAGGGCCAGTACCTCGATGTTCGCCTGACGGAGGACGATCGCGATGGCGAGTACGGCGACCACGACGGCCTGGACCAGCTGGGAGCACCACATGAGCGTGGCCCGGTCGTAGCGGTCGACGATGGCGCCGGCCGGCAGCGACAACAGCAGCCAGGGCAGGTAGGTCGCGGCCGTGACGACCGAGACGAGCCGCGGATCCCGCGTGATGGTCACGGCCAGCAGCGGCAGCGCGGCCACGAGAGCGCCGTCGCCGGTGCTGCTGATCGCGTTCGCCCACCACAGCCGCCAGTAGTCCGGTCCCAGCCTGGGCTTGTGGTTCTGCCGGTCGTGCTTGCTGCCTGCGCCATGCTGGTCAGCGTGGCGGGCCGTGGCGCGCGCCGCGACGGTTAAGTTCTGGGCTAAATCCTGGCGCGTACGCGTGGGCCGGGTCATGCTGGGGGCATGCTGCTGGTGCTCGAGCTCGAGGTGGCTGACCTGGCCGCGACCAGGTTCGCGATCTCGCCGTTGGGCGAGACGCTCAGGGCCGTGGAGCTGCTGGGCGCGGCGAGCCCGCCCGCGGTGAACCGGCCCTGGGTACGGTGGGCGCGGGCCCAGCTCGACCGGCGACCGCTGCGGCTGCCCCGGTTGTGGCCGCTGATCGTGACCGACCGGCCGTACCGGCCGGAGTTCCTCTACCCGGCATCGACGGGCAAGTCGCCCGGATTCGGCGAGGAGCTGGCCCGCGTCTGCGCGACGCCCGATGAGGCGGTACGGGCGAGCCTGCGCCGGGTATTCGGCGACGGGCCGTGGCCGCGCAGCGCCACGGACTTGGCCGAGCGGCCACGGGAATCACTGGAGCAGATTGCGGCCGAAGCCGCCGAATGCTACGAGCGCCTCATCGCCCCGCACTGGGAGCGGCTGCGGTCCGTGCTCGACGCGGACATCGCCTACCACGCCGGGATGCTGGCCGGCGGCGGGGCCCGGGCCTTGTTCGGCGACCTCCATCCCGATCTCCGGTGGTCCGGGACGAAGCTCTTGCTGAACGACAGCGAACCGAGCGTGGACAACGAGGTGATGCTCGGGCCCGACGGCATCGTGCTGACGCCAAGCGTGTTCACCTGGCCGGAATGGTCCCTGAAGAGGGCGACGAGCACCCAGACCACGCTGTGGTACCCGGCCCGGGGCGCCGCGACCGTATGGGAAGACGCCGACCTGGGACCCAGGGGGCCCGCGGAGGGGACCGGGGACCTGGAGGCGGTCGAGGACCTGCTCGGGGCGCCGCGGGCCCGGCTGCTCGGCATGCTGCGCTCCCCCGCCACCACCAGCGCGCTGGCGCGCCGCCTCGAGGTCACGCCGAGCGCGGTCTCCCAGCACCTGACGGTGCTGCACCGCGGCGGGCTGATCGACCGGCAGCGCAGCGGGCGAACAGTGCTCTACCAGGCCTCGGAGCTTGGTTTGGCTCTGCTGCGGGCGGGAGGCGGGCCGACTCGCGAAGTGGCGGACGCGTGAGGTGGCGGACGCGTGAGGTGGCCGGCGCGTGAGGTGGCCGGCGCGCCTGCGATTATCCGCGGCACGCCGATGAGATTGGGGGCGATCCACGGTCTCAACTGTGGCCAGCAAAGGGCCCGCGACTGAGGAGGGAACCATGCATCCAGCGATCATCCAGGCCTTCGCCGCCGAGCGGAGCAGGGACCTGCAGACACGCGCGGCGGCCAGCCGGCGCGCAGGAGAGATCAGGCGGACCCGGCGCCAGTGGCCGCTCATAGGCATCCGGCCGACCTGGGCCCTGCGCGTGGCCCGGCCGCGGCGCGACCTGCGGCCAGCCTAAGCCCGTCGTCCGGGCCGAGGCCGCATCCGCGCGGGTGCTGCTTCGGGCAGGATGGGCGCATGCCTCGTCCCGCACCGCGTCATGACCGTGATGCCGGCGGCCCGGCCGACGTGCTAGCCGCGAAGGCCGCGCTGCGGCAGGAGGTCTGGGCCGCGATGCGCGCGGCCAAGGTAGCCCGGTTCCCCGGCGCCGAAGGGCGCATCCCGAATTTCACCGGCGCCGAGGCCGCCGCCGAGCGGTTCCGCGCCACGCCTGAGTGGCAGGCGGCCGGGACCATCAAGGCCAACCCGGACTCGGCGCAGTGGCCGGTGCGGCAGCGCGCGCTGGAAGACGGCAAGACCGTGTACATGGCCGTCCCGCGGCTGGCTGAGCCCGAGCCGTTCTTCGCGCTGGATCCCGCGCACCTGAGCGAGGCGCCGCGCAAGGCGGCCTCGATCAAGGGGGCGACCCGCTCGGCCCGGCGGGTCACGCTGGCTGACCTCTCCCCCGTTGACCTGGTCGTGATGGGCAGTGTCGCGGCCGGGGAAGACGGCGCCCGGCTGGGTAAGGGCGGCGGGTTCGCCGACCTGGAATTCGCGCTGGCCTCTGCAGCTGGCCTGATCGGATCGCACACCGTATCCGTCACCACCGTGCACGAACTCCAGGTCTACCCGGCCGGGGCGATCCCGCTGACAGGGCACGACGCGCCGCTGGACTTCATCATCACCCCCGAGCGCGTCATCGACTGCCGCCCGCGGCGCGGGCCACGGCCCGCCGCTGGCATCTGCTGGGACGACCTGACCGAGGAGAAGATCGCGGCCATTCCGCTGCTGGCCGCGCTCAGGTCAGGCTCGTGAGAGCGGTCGTCTACGCCGGGTACGGACTCACCCCGGAGCTCACGCAGGTCGCAGATCCGGCGTGCCCGGCTGACGGGGTGGTCATCGCGGTGGGCGCGACCGGCGTATGCCGCTCGGACTGGCACGCCTGGAAGGGACACGACCCGGTGGCGCTGCCGCACATCGGCGGGCACGAGTTCGCCGGGGTGATCGCCGAGGCCGGGCCAGAGGTAACCCGGTGGCGAGGCGGGGACCGGGTAACGGTGCCCTTCGTCTGCGGATGCGGGCGCTGTGAGTACTGCCTGGCCGGCGACGCGCAAGTGTGCCCGCGGCAAACCCAGCCGGGGTTTACCGGGCCGGGGTCCTTCGCCGAGCTGGTGGCAATCCACGCGGCGGACGTCAATCTGGTGGCGCTGCCCGGATCGATGGACTTCGTCACGGCCGCCGGCCTGGGCTGCCGCTTCGCCACGGCCTTCCGCGCGGTGACCGCGCACGGGCGGATCCGGGCCGGGCAGTGGCTGGCCGTGCACGGCTGCGGCGGCGTGGGGCTGTCCGCGGTGATGATCGGCGCGGCGCTCGGGGCCCGGGTGGTGGCCGTGGATATCGCCGCCGCGGCGCTGGAGCGGGCCCGCGGCCTCGGCGCGGAGTTCACGGTCGGCCTGGGCCCGGATACGGCCGCGGTCATCGCCGAGATCACTGACGGCGGGGCGAACGTCTCGATCGACGCGCTCGGCTCACCGTCCGTCGCCGCGGACTCGGTCCGCTGCCTGCGCCGCCGCGGCCGGCACGTCCAGGTCGGGCTGCTGCTCGGCCCGGCCTCCGCGCCGCCGCTGCCGATGGACCTGGTCATCGCGCGGGAACTGGAAATCTACGGTTCCCACGGCATGGCCGCTGGCGACTACCCGGCCATGATGGCCATGATCGCGGACGGCGCACTTCAGCCTGGCTCGGTGATCGGTCAGGTGATCGGGCTCGAGGACCTGGGCCGGGCGCTGGCCGCGATGGACGCGCCGGGTTCGGCGACCGGGATGACGGTGATCAAGCTTCCCTTGTAACCCCGGTTTCCGGCCGCGGGATGGCCGTCTGCGCCGTACTGGGCTTAACTGGTACTGCGATGGGCCGCCTGGCGAAGGAGAAGGTCATGGGCTTTGATCACATTCTGGTGGAGCGCTCAGGCGAATTCGCCACCGTCACGATGAACCGGCCGCAGCGCCGCAACGCGTTGTCGCTGGAGCACATGCGCGAGTTGATCGCCGCGTTCGGTGATCTGGGCGGCAGTGATGCCCTGGGCATCGTGCTGGCGGGCAACGGGCCGGTCTTCTGCGCCGGACATGACTTCGCCGATGTCGCTGACGCCGATCTGGCCGGCGTCCGCTCGCTGCTGATGACCTGCACCGAGCTGATGACGCTGATGCAGCAGGTACCCCAGCCGGTGGTGGCGCGGGTGCACGGGCTGGCGACGGCAGCGGGGTGCCAGCTGGTCGCCAGCGCCGATCTGGCCGTGGCCAGCGAGGAGGCCGGCTTCGCCGCGCCCGGCGGCAAGGGCGGCTGGTTCTGCCACACCCCGATGGTGGCGGTGGCCAGGAACATCGGCCGCAAGCGGGCCGCGGAGATGGCCATGTCGGGCGACGTTATCGATGCGCGCACTGCGCTGGACTGGGGCCTGGTCAACCGGGTGGTGCCCGCGGCGCAGCTCGAGGGTGCGGTGCAGGATCTGCTGGAGCGGGTCACCCGGGGATCAGCGGAGAGCAAGGCCATCGGCAAGCAGGCGCTCTACGCGCAGATCGACCTGGACCAGCCGAAGGCCTACGCGTACGCCGTCGAGGTCATGGCGGCGACCAGTCAGCTACCGGACGCCCGCGAAGGCATGCGTGCCTTCCTGGAGAAGCGCAAGCCGCACTGGCGCCGCGGCCGGATGTAGGGCGTCCTGTGTGTGCTCAGGGGTTAACCGCGGTCGGGCCCGATCCATACCGACTTGATGTTGCAGAACTCGCGGATCCCTTGGAACGAGAGCTCCCGGCCGTGACCAGACCGCTTCACGCCGCCGAAGGGCAGCTGCGGATACGAGGTCACGTTGCCGTTGATGAAGACCATCCCGGCCACTAGGTCGCGGATGAACCGGCTCCGTTCGGCCTCGTCGGTGGTCCACGCGTTCGCGCCGAGCCCGAACGTCGTGCCGTTGGCGAGCTCTATCGCCTCGTCGATGCCGGCGACGCGGTAGAGGGTGGCCACCGGGCCGAATACCTCTTCTTTGTGTATGCGCATCTCGGGGGTGATGTTGGTCAGGATGGTCGGCGGGTAGTAGAAGCCGGGCTGGTCGGGCGCGGCGCCGCCGCACAGCACCTTGGCTCCCTTGGCGACCGCGTCCACGACGAGCTTCTCGACGTCGTCGCGCTGCTGCTCGGAGGCCAGCGGTCCCACATCGGTGCTGTCCAGCATCGGGTCCCCGACGACCTTGGCCGACATCTGCTCGGTGAACAGGCGCTCGTAGGTGTCGTACACCGCCTCGTGCACGATGAAGCGCTTGGCCGCAATGCAAGACTGACCGTTGTTCAGGCAGCGTGCGAACGCGCCCACCTGGGCCGCCGCGGGAAGATCGGCCGAGGGCATGACGATGAACGGGTCGCTGCCGCCCAGTTCGAGGACGACCTTCTTGATCTCATCGCCGGCGATGGCCGCCACCGACTGCCCGGCAGGTTCGGATCCGGTGAGGGTCGCGGCTACTACCCGGGTGTCGCGCAGGACCGGCTCGACGCGGCGGGAACCGATCAGCAGAGTCTGGAAGACGCCGTTGGGGAAGCCGGCCCGGCTGAACAGGTCCTGCATGAACAGCGCCGTCTGCGGCACGTTCGACGCGTGCTTAAGCAGCCCGACGTTGCCGGCCATCAGGGCCGGGGCGGCGAAGCGCATGGCCTGCCAGAGCGGGAAGTTCCACGGCATGATGGCTAGTACCGGCCCGAGCGGTGAGTACTTGACGTAGGCGTTCCCGGCCCCGACGGCCTTGGCGTCGGCCGGCTCGTCGGCCAGGAACCCGGCCGCGTGGTCGGCGTAGTACTGGCAGGCGGTGGCGCACTTGGCGACCTCCTGCTTGGCGGCGGCCAGCGTCTTGCCCATCTCGGTCGTCATCATCGCCGCAACCTGGTCTTGCTCATCGTCGAGGATCCCGGCCGCCCGCCGCATCCAGCCCGCGCGGTCATCGAAGCTGGTCAGGCGGTAGCTGGCGTACGCCGCCGCGGCAGCGGCCAGGCAGCGCTCGACGTCCGCCTCGCTCATCTCGTCAAAGGTCTTAACGGTCTGCCCGGTGGCAGGGTTAATCGTCGCGATCGCCACGTTGTCCTCCATTCCGCCGCGCGACGGCATCGTCGCGACGGCCGGATGTGGCCCTGCCCGGATTGCGCCGCCTCACACCTGGTCAGGTTGACGGCCGGCGGGGAGGGGCCGATTCCGTCCGCGACCAGCCCGCCGCGGAGCAGTATCCGTGTGGTCACAGGTTGCGAGATTCGCTACCTGGTTCCTCTCCTAGTCGTGCTGGGTCCCACCCGAAGTAGCGCTGGCCGAACCGGAGGACGTCCTTATTGGTGAGGTCGTCGATATCGGCGCGGACATCGGCCACGACTTTGGCGGCTACGTCTGGGGCGTGCTTCTCGACATAGGCCACCCACTGATGGGACGCGTTGGCCTTCCCGTGGCCGTGACCGAGCAGCAGGATCGCGGCGGCCGGAGCCAGCGCCTCGGTAATCTCACGCCAGTAATCCGGGTTTCCCGCCTCATAGGTGCCATCGGGGTTTCCCGCCTTGTGCGAGATCTCACGTGAGTGAGCCTCGGGGTCCACATCGCCAACCTGCTCGGGCCGCTCGCCCGGCGGGGCATCTACCGGGTAGAGCCGGGTGTGATGGAAGTCAATCGCGGCTACCACGTTCCTTCCGCGAATCGCCTGCTCGTCCGAGATGTTCCTTCGCGCGGACTCCCCGCTATGCGTCGCCATTCTCAGCTCCTGCCCATTATGGCGCGAACGCCTCCCGGAAGCCGGGATCACCTAACCCATGCGGATTCGACGGTAGCGATGATCCTGGCGCAGCGACAGTAGCGGCGGCCACAGAGATCTGGCCGATTCGCCGTACCGCCGGGCCAGGCGCTGATAGCTAAGCCAGGAGTGCCGGCTCGTCGGGTGCGGAGAGACTCAGCACGGCGCCGGCCACCGCGGGTGAGGCGCTGATCCTGGCCTCGAGTGCCCGCAGCCGGACGGCCAGGTGCGACTCGGTGTCATCGCCGGTGAGATCGACGTTGGCGATGACCAAAATCATCCGCGGCCCGACGATCTCCAGCCACAGATAGGTCACCCGGTCGACCTCCGGCGCGGCCAGCAGAGCCTGGATGGTGGCGGCACGCACGCGGGGGTCGGCCTCCTGGCCAATGAGGAACCGCCGGTTGCGGTTGGTCAAATCGACCGCAACCGCGGCGAGCAACAGGCCGACCAGGATGGATCCTGCCGCGTCCGGGATCGAGGACCCGGTCAGCTGGTGAGCGGCCAGGCCAGTGGCCGCGATCAGCAAGCCAACCAGGGCGGCGGAGTCTTCGGCGAACACCGCCCGGAGGGTGGGATCGGAGGTGGCCAGGACGTGCTCGATGAGGTCCCGGTGCATCGACCGGGCCTCGGCCCTGGCCTGCCGGACCGACCGCAGGAAGGATATCGCCTCCAGGACGAAAGAGACGGCCAGCACGAGATAACCGACGAGGAAGTAGCTGGCCGCCTCCGGCGTGATGAGCTCCTGGATGCCGTGCGTGACGGACACCACGGCGCCGACTACGAACAATCCGAGGGCGGCGAACAGCGACCAGACGTAGGCTTCCCGGCCGTGACCGAACGGGTGCGCGACGTCGGGCGGGCGGCGGGACCGCCGGTTGGCGATCAGCAGGAAGACCTCGTTGCCGGTATCCGCCCACGAATGTGCCGCCTCGGCCAGGAGCGACGCCGACCCGGTCACCAGGGCAGCGACCGACTTCGCCACCGCCACGAGCACGTTGACGCCAAACGCGACCAGGACCGTCGTGAGACTCTCTGACCCGCCGTCAGCTGGCAATCCCGGCGCCGACGGGGGCAGGC
The DNA here is from genome assembly GCA_963844625.1 of uncultured Actinomycetota bacterium. Classification (GTDB taxonomy): domain Bacteria; phylum Actinomycetota; class Actinomycetes; order Streptosporangiales; family Streptosporangiaceae; genus Palsa-504. The sequence goes on from CAWJPF010000018.1 coordinate 99,154, forward strand.
CCAGAGGTCTGTCGCCATCCCCTTGCGCCAAGGCAGGTGCCGGAGCCTGCCCTTCGTCCTCCTCGCGCGCCATTAGCCAGTGTTAACACACGTCTCTTGCCAGGGCGCGCCCTGGTGGGAAGGATGGGACGGTATGGGCGTGCCGGAGGTGCCGGCCTCGCTGCGGTCGTGGATGTCCGCTGTGAGCGAGATCGTTCGTTCCGTCAACGCCGCCGAGCCGCTCGGGCAGGTCCTCACACGGGTGGCGGTGCAGGCATGTGAGCTAATCGGGTTCGAGTTCTGCGCGGTGATGCTGGCTGACGAACAACGGGAATACCTTCACATCGCCGGCTGCAGCGGACTCACGCCTGATTACCTGGCCCAGGTCAAGGACGGCCGCTCGCTGCGTATCCGTCCGCCCGGCCCCGACCTCGACACTCCAGCCGCCCGTGCGTACCGGGAGGACCGTACGATCGTCGTCCCCGATGTCCTGCAGGCTCCCTCCTACGGCAGGCTGCGCCACCTCGCGCCCACGCAGGGCTACCAGGCCCTGTTGGCCGCGCCGCTGCACGGCTCAGGCGACCTGGCCGGGGTCATCGTCGCCTACTCGGTCGCCGCACGGCAGTTCAGCGGACCTGAGCTGGAACTGATCGAACTGCTCGGCGGGCAGGCCGCGATGGCCCTGGAGACGGCGCGGCTGCGGGCCGAGCAGCAGGAGGTCATCCGGGAGCTGTCCCGGGCCAACGACGAGATGCGCAGGGGGCGGGCCGTACTCGAGTGGGCCGAGCAGCAGCACCGTCAGCTGATGCAACTCGTGCTCGACGAGGTCGGACTGCCCGAATTGGTCAGCGCGCTCGCGTCGGCCCTCGGTGCGTCCGTCACGGTGGAGGACACTGACGGCCGCGTGCTGGCGAGCGCCCCCGCCGAAGGCTACTGCCCGCCCCCGGCCCCGGCCGTCCGCCGGGTGCGCGCGGCGCTGAAGGCCCAGGAGGCGTCCGGCCGCCGCTATACGGTGGCCAGGGTGCCGCTGCCGGCCCCGAAAGGGCAGACCACGGCGGCGACCGGCCCTACGTCCGACGCGACCGCCTGGGCCGCCCCCGTCGTCGTGGGCGGGGAACTGGCCGGGCGCTTGTGGGTCACGGCCCCGCCCGCCGACCCGGAGCCGGTCCAGCTCCGCGTCATCGAGCGGTTCGCGCTCGTCGTCGCGCTGCTGCTGCTGCAGCAGCGGCACTTGCTCGACGTGCAGAGCCGGCTCTCCGGTGATCTGCTCGGCGACCTGCTCAGAGACGGTGGCCCGGTCCGGCCCCGGATCGTCCTTGACCGGGCGGCGGCGATCGGGCATGACCTGTCCCAGCCGCACGTCCTGGCGTTGCTGACCGTCGAGGCCGCGATTCCGCCCACCGTGCGGCTGCCCGAACTGGCCCGGGCCGCGGTCGAGCCATCCCCGGCCCCGCTGGTCGGTCCGTACGACGGGGCCTATGTCCTGCTGCTGCCGGCCGCGCCCGATCCCGACGAGGCGCTGCGCCGCATCCTGGTCAAGGCCGAGCAGGTCATGGGTACGCGGGGCATGGTTACCCTGGTCGCCGGGCCGGTGGCCTACGACCTGGCCGACTACGCGACCGCGTTCCGGGTCGCCCGCGGCGCGGCCGCGCTACGCCGGGCCAGCGGCCGGGGCGGGCTGGTGGACGTCGGCCGGCTCGGCCTGTCCGCGCTGCTGCTCGAGACCGGGACGCCGAATGCGCTCAAGCGCTTCGCCGCCGCCGTGCTGCAGGACGTCGAGGCGCACGAGGAACGCTACGGCGGTGACCTGCTCGCCACCTTGCGGGCGTGGCTTTCTGGCGGCTGCTCGACCGCCGCAGCGGCGGGCGCCCTCGTCGTGCACCGCAATACGGTCAGCTACCGGCTCGGCCGCATCGAGCAGCTGACCGGGCGGACCCTGCGGGACACCAGCGTGCGGCTAGAGCTCCAGCTCGCGCTGACCATCCGCGAGATCGCCCGGCTCGGTCCGCCGGGCTGACCCGGATCCCGCCTGGCCGCCACGGGGCGGCCGGGACGCCCCGGACCGAGGACCATCTTGTGCGACTGACCAGGACATCGCGCCAATTCCTGGGCGGGTGCACATGGCGGGAGACCGTCTCCGGCGGCAGCATCGAGAGATGGGGCCGCGCTGCGGCCGGGTGCTTCCCGCGGGCCCGCCCCGCCGCGCCGACGAAGCCGCGATAACAGGGAGGTCGCCGTGAAACCACCGCCCTTTTCCTACGCCGCACCCACGACATTGGCCGAGGCCGTGGGGCTTCTCACCGAGCACGCCGATGCGGAGCCCCGGGTGCTCGCCGGCGGACAGAGCCTGATCCCGCTCATGAACTTCCGCCTGGCTAAACCCGGCTTCCTGGTCGACTTGCGTAACGTCGCCGGGCTGAGCGGGATCCGGCGGGAAGGCAATGTCCTGGTCGTCGGGGCGATGACCAGGATGTCCGAACTCGAGCGCTCCCCGGAGGTGGCCCTGGCGGCCCCGCTCGTCGCCGAGGCGATCGGGCTCGTGGCGCACGCCCCGGTCCGGAACAGCGGAACGATCGGCGGCAGCCTCGCCCACGCGGATCCTGCCGCCGAAATGCCCGCGGTGGCGCTCGCGCTCGGCGCCGAACTCGTGGCGGCTGGCCCGGCCGGCACCCGCCGGATCGCGGTGGAGGAATTCCTGCAGGGCCCGTTCAGCACGGCGCTGGCGCCCGACGAGATCCTGACCGAGATCCGGCTGCCGGTGTGGCCCGGGGGGCACGCCTTCGTCGAGTTCTCCCGGATCCACGCGAACTTCGCGGTCGTCGCGGTGGCCGCGCTTGTCGAGGTAGACGGCGACCGGATCCGGCGCGCGGCTCTCGCCGTCACCGGAATCGCCCCGACTGCGATCCGCGCGACCGCGGCCGAGCAGGTCCTGACCAGCGCCGGCGCCGGCGCTCAGACCGTCGGCCCGGCCGTCGCCGCGGCGGCCGACGCCGCGGTCGAGGGCCGCTCCCCGGCCGGTGACCTGCATGCGAGCGCGCTGACGCGGCTCAGCCTGGCCCGTGTCTACGTCCGACGCGGGCTCGAGCTGGCGATCTCCCGCGCGCAGAACGAAAGGTGAGGATCGCAGTGGCAGATACAACGCGCATCAGCCTGACCGTGAACGGCCGCCCGCACGTCGCCGACATCGAGCCGCGGAAGCTGCTGGTCGATTTCCTCCGCGAGGACCTCGGGCTGGTTGGCGTGCACATCGGCTGCGAGCACGGCGTCTGCGGGACCTGCACGGTGCTGCGGAACGGGGCCAGCATCCGGTCCTGTATCACGTTCGCCGTGCAGGCGGACGGCGCCGAGATCAGCACGGTCGAAAGCCTGGCCCACAACGGCGAGCTGCATCCGCTCCAGGACGAGTTCTCAGCCAAGCAGGGTCTGCAGTGCGGCTACTGCACCCCGGGGATGCTGATGCGGGCCTGTGAAATCCTCGCGGAGAATCCTGATCCGACTCCGGCCGAGGTGCGCTCGGCCATCGCGAGCAACCTGTGCCGCTGCACCGGATACCAGTTCATCACCGAGGCCGTGATCAGCGCCGCGGCACGGATGCGCGCCGTGAAGGAGGCCGCCTCATGACCGCCAACCGCGCGGACGCTCCCCTCGTCCGGGACCATTCCGCCAAGCGGCGCTGGGTGGGCCAGTCGATCCGCCGCGTCGAGGACCCGAAGTTCCTGCTCGGCCGGGGCGGCTATATCGCCGACCGGATCACCCCAGGCACCCTGCACGCCGCGGTGCTGCGCAGCCCGCACCCGCACGCCCGGATCGTCGGGTTCGAGGTCGCCCAGGCCCTGGCCGCCCCCGGCGTGCACGCGGTGATCACCGGGAAGCAAGCCGCCGAGCTGTGCAATCCGATGCCCGATTTCGGCCCCGACCCGGCCCGGCACACCTGGCGGTGCCTGGCGGCGGAGAAGGTAAGGTACGTCGGCGAAGGCGTCGCGGTCGTCGTCGCGGACAGCCGGTACCTGGCCGAGGACGCGGCTGAGCTCATCGAGGTCGAGTACGAGCCGCTGCCCGCGGTGGTCGACCCGGAACGCGCCCTGGCCGACGGCGCCCCGCTGGTGCACGAGGCCCTGGAGTCGAACTGCGCTTACGAACGCACTTTCGACTTCGGCGATGTCGAGCGCGACTTCGCCGAGGCTGACGTCATCGTCCGGGACCACCTCCGCTGGCACCGCTCGGGCGGCCAGCCGCTGGAGACCGTCGGGGCCATCGCGGAATACGACCCAGGCACCGGCAGCTTCACTATCGACACCAACACGCTCAGCTTCACCAGCTACCTGTTCATGGCCGCGAACACGCTCAAGGTGCCCGCCAACAAGCTCGACATCAGGCCGGTGCCGGCCGGCGGCAGCTTCGGCTCCAAGCTCTTCGCCAACAAGCCCGCGATCATCGCGGCCATGTGCTCGCGGGCCACCGGGCGCAAGGTCGCCTTCATCGAAGACCGCATCGACAACATCTCGAACTGCGACCATCATGGCTCCGACCGCGTCTACGACGTCGAGCTCGCCGTGATGCGTGACGGCACCATCCGCAGCATCAAGATCGACACCGTCGACGACTACGGCGCCTATATCCAGTTCGGCGTGGGCCATCACGGCAATGCCCTGGCCCAGGTCGTCGGTCCGTACATGATCGGCAGCGTGCGGTACCGGGTCCGGGCCGCGCTGACCAACAAGAACCAGCAGGGCGCCTACCGGGGCTTCGGCTCCGAGGTGAACAACTGGATGCTCGAGCAGATGGTCGACAAGGCCGCCCGCGAGCTGGACCTGGACCCGGTCGCCATCCGGCGCAAGAACTTCATCAGGGAGTTCCCGCACTTCATCCCGACCGGCAACGTCTACGACTCCGGCGACTACGACCGGGTGCTCGACAAGGCCCTGGAGCTAGCGGACTACGAGCACTGGCGGGCTGAGCAGAAGCGCCTCCGCGAGGAGGAGGGCCGCTATATCGGCATCGGGCTGATCTGCGCCCAGGAGCGCAGCGTGTTCTCCGCGACCGAGTTCTGGTTCTGGTTCGACGAGCCGGCCGCGCCGGTGACCTCGACGCCGGAATCGGTTTCGCTCAAGGTAGACGCCACCGGCGGGATCACCGCGATCCTGTACTCCTGCGCGTTCTGGGGCAACAGCCCGGAGACGATGGTGGCGCAGTTCGTCGCGGAGGAGTTCGACTGCAGTCCTTATGACGTCTCCGTCGTCTACCACGGCAGCCGCGACGGACTCCCGGCCACCGGCCCGGGCGGGTCCAGGACCACCGTGATGCTGGCCGGCGCCGTCGAGGGCGCGGCCGGAAAGATCAAGGAGAAGGCGCGCCGGGCGGCGGGGCACCTGCTCGAGATCGACCCGGACGACATGGAGTGGGCCGATGGCGGCTTCCACGTGAAGGGCGACCCCGAGCGGCGCAAGTCACTGGCCGAAATCGCGATCGCGCTGCACCTGTTCAAGCACAGCTTCCCGCCCGACATGGAAAGCGGGCTGGACGAGTCGAAGGTCTTCGACCACCCCTACACGACAATGCCGTCCGCGGACCGCAAGGACCTCGGCGTCTTCTACCCCTTCATGGGCCACGCCTGCCACATCCCTGTGGTCGAGATCGACATCGAGACCGGCGCCGTCTCGTTCCTGCACTACGCGGCGGTACACGACTGCGGCACGCTGGTAAATCCGCGCTCGCTGGCTGGGCACATCGTGGGCGGGACGGCGCAAGGCATCGGGACGGCGTTGTACGAGGAGTACGTCTATGACGAGGACGGCCAGCTGCTGTCGTCGAGCTACCTGGATTACCTGATTCCGTCGGCGATGGAGGTACCGGAACTGACGATCGGGCACGTCGAGACGCCCTCTCCGTATACGCCGTACGGGATCAAGGGCGGCGGCGAGGGCGGCCGGATGATGGCGCCCGCGGCCATCAACGCGGCGGTGAACGACGCGCTGACCGTGCTCGGCATCCGGCTCACTGAGCTGCCGATGACCCCGGAACGCATCCTGTCGGCCCTGCGGGAGGCGGGGAAGACCGGATGATGAGCCCGCAGGTCGCGGTGGTGACGGGCGCCAACCGCGGTATCGGGCGTGCGATCGCGGTGGCGTTCGCCGCGGCGGGGTACACGGTTGCCGCCGGCGCCAGGGACCCGGCGGACCTGGCCGGCACCATCAAGGAGGCCGAACAGGCCGGCGGGACCGCGGTCCCGGTCAGCTGCGATGTACGTGACGAGGCGTCGGTGGCGGCCATGGCCGCGCAGGCGGGAGAGCTCGGCAACGTGCGGACGGTCGTGGCCAACGCCGGCGTAGCCGGGCCGACCGCGCCGCTGCACGAGGTCACGCCGGACGAATGGCGGGACACGCTCGCGACGGACCTCGACGGCGTATTCCTCACATTCCGTGCGTTCATTCCCGCCATGATCAACCGGCGCGCCGGGAGCCTGATCGCTATCTCGTCCATGACGGGCAAGCGCCCGCTGCACGGCCGCACCCCCTACGCCGCGGCCAAGATGGGTGTCATCGGGCTGGTCCGCACGCTCGCCACGGAACTCGGGCCGTATGACGTGCGGGTCAACGCGGTCTGCCCCGGTTTTGTCGCCGGGCCGCGGATGGAGCACGTGGTCCGCAGGCAGGCCGCCGTGCGCGGTATCAGCGAGGAGGAAGCGCGGGCCGAGGTGACGCGCTCCTCCCCGCTGGGCCGGATGGTAGAGGCCGGCGACGTGGCGGCGGCCTGCGTATTCCTCGCCTCCGACCGCGCCGCCGCGATCACCGGCGAAGACCTCAACATCACCGCGGGCGTCGTCATGTACTGAACGGCCCGGCCGCGCGCGCCAGGCACGCAGGACCCGTCAGGACACGCTAGGAGGGAAGCGATGAAGATCATCGATCTGTCGCAGGACATCTACGAGGGAATGAAGGTCTATCCCGGCCACCTGAAGACCGTCCAGTTCGAGCACGCGACGCACGAGGAGACGGCGCCGAGGTTCGACGGCGGGTTCTCTTTCCAGACCACCGGATTCATCCTCAACGACAACGGCCCCACCCACGTCGACTCCTTCTCCCACCTCGACCCCGACCCGTCCGCGGACACCATCGAGAAGATGCCGCTCGACCTGTTCTACGGGACCGCGGTCTGCCTGGACATCACCGGTTTCCCGCCGCGCACCGATATCACGGCCGACGATCTCGAGCATGCGGAGGCCATGTCGGCCATTGACGTGCGGCCCGGCGACATCGTCCTGTTCTACACCGGCACCTGGAACCGCTACGGCGGGGACAAGCGGTATCTCACCGAGTTCGCCGGCCTGGGCGAATCGGCCAGCGAATGGATCGTGCGCCGGCAGGTGAAGACGTTCGGCGTGGACAGCCCGACACCGGATAATCCGGCGAGCACCAGCTACCCGTGCCACATGATGTGCCGCCGCGAGCACATCACGCACTACGAGAACCTCGCCAACCTGGATCAGGTGGTGAACACGAGGTTCACGTTCGCCGGCTTTCCGCTCAAACTTCAGGGCGCGCACGGCGGACCGACCCGCGCGGTCGCGCTCATCGGCTAGGCCCAGCCGACCGCGGACGCGGTAGCACAGCTCTCACCTGGCGGCCGGACGCCGCCACTTCACCACCGTCACAGGTGAGCCGCGAGCCAGTCGGCCAGCTGCGACCTGGACTCCGGCGCGTGGTTGGTAAGGCCGTGGCTGCCGCTGGGGTCCATCAGCAGCTCCGCGCCCGGGGCCTCGCGCGCCAGGCGTTCGGCGTGGTAAGCGGGGACCAGGCGGTCCCGGCCGCCGGCCACGACCAGCAGCGGACTGGTGATGCGCGCGGCGGCCTGCTCCAGGGTGAGGGTCGCCGCTCGCTTGCGGGCTTCGTCCGGGCTCGCGGCGCCCGAACGGTGCTGGAAGGCGGTGCGGGTCTGCGGCGGCAGCGCATCCCAGTCCAGGTCCCAGCGATACGGCCCGGATAGCGCCACCGTGGCCCGCACCCGCGGCTCGTAGGCCGCCGACCGGGCCGCGTAGTACCCGCCCAGGCTCACTCCGAAGACGCCGATCCGGTGGGGATCAATGTCGTCGCGTCCCTGCAGGTAATCGACGACCGCTGCCGTCACCCGCTCGTAGGCGGGCTCGATCGGCAGGTCGTACTCGGCTTCGCCCTGGCCGGGACCGTCGACCGCGATCACCGCGAGGTCGCGGCTCAGCAGGTATTCCGCGGTGGCCTGCAGTTCCTCCTTCACCGAGTCCAGCCCGGGAATCATGATCACCACAGGCGGAAGCTGGGCCCGGTCCTGGGGCACCCGGAGGTAGGCGGCCAGCGTGGTGCCCGCGTAGGGAATCCGCACGAGCTCGGCGGGCGGGCTAAGGGTGCCCGCGCCGCGGCGGAAGCAGGCCACGGTGCGCTCGTGCGCCGCTCGCTGCTCGTCTGGGTGCTCTGTGAAGACGAACTTGCCCCAGTGCCAGCACAGCGCGGCCCGCCGCCACGCCTCCCCCGTCGTGACCAGCCAGGCCGACTCCGCCGCGGCGGCCAGGTCCTCGTAGTGCCGGCCGGTGCGGCCCCACTCGCGGCACCAGTCATCCCACCGGCCGATCCGGCTCATGGTCGCCTGGAAATCGGGATAGCTGGTGCCGTTGGAGACGATGCGCGCCGCCCAGTGCGCGTTCGCCGCCGCGACGCGCTTGTCGGGCGCCCACGTGTACAGCTCAGGACGGCGGTCGGCCAGCAGGTCGTTGTGGCCGGCCAGGCTCTTATCCCGCGCGCGGGACAGGTCACAGGCGGCCGTGAGCACCGCCGGGCGGTCGGCGAGAACCGGGCCGGCGAGCGGGTAGCCGTCGGGTCCGGCGATGACCGAGCCGCTGATCCAGGACACGCCCCGCTCCACCAGGCACCGGTCGGCCACCGCCACGAAGACCCCGTTGGTGGCCGCCGCGGCCTGGACCTTGATCACCTCGGCGGGCCGCTCCCCGGCCGGCGCGGTTACGGCAGGCCAGTTCACCGGCGCGGCGATCAGGTCGGCGCCGTCCAGCGCGGCCAGCCGGACCCACTCAGGAAATTCCAGGTCGTAGCAGATCATCACGGCGACCCGGCCGAGTTCGGTGTCGACCACGGGCGGCGGCGCGTCACCGGGGGTGAAGACGAGCTTTTCGGAGTCCCACAGGTGCACCTTGCGGTAGACCGCCCGGGTGCCCGCGGAGTCCACCAGGGCCGCGCTGTTATAGAGGCGGCCATCGGCGCCGAGCTCGCAGAACCCGCCCACGATCACCAGCCGATGCGCTGCGGCCAGCGAGCGCCATTCGCGCAGCGTGGCGTTACCGGCCACGGGCGCGGCGAGACCGCGAGCCTCGGCGGCGGGGTCGGCCTCGTCGAAGACGTAGCCGGAATCGCAGAGCTCGGGCAGCACGACGAGGCGGGCGCCGGCGCCCGCCGCCTCGGCTACCGCGGCGGCGGCCGCCTGCCGGTTGGCGTCGGGCTCCCCCACCGCGATCGCGAGCTGCGCGACCGCGATGACGGCGGGGTCCGGGCCGGGCTGCGATATGTCCACTGGGGGTGCTCCGTTCGTCGCCGGGATACGACTATGTAAACAGCATCGGCGTCCCGTACCGTCGGCGGAAGACAAACTGCGCAGGAAAGGACGCCTGGTGACGGGACAAGCGGATGTCGTGGTGGTAGGCGGCGGGCACAACGGGCTGGTCGCGGCGGCGTACCTGGCGCGCGCCGGGCTGAAGACGGTGGTGTGCGAGCGGCGCGGGGTCACCGGCGGCGCGGCCGTGAGCGAGCATCCGTTCGGGCCGGACTATACGGTGACGTCGCTGTCGTACGTGGTCTCGCTGCTGCCGCCGGACCTGGTCCGTGACCTCCGGCTGGAACAGCACGGGTACCACGTGTACCCACAGGGCCCCTACTTCGCGCCGCGGCGGGACGGACGCTACCTGCGCCTGCCCGAGGACCCGGCCCAGCGGTACGCCGAGATCGCCAGGTTCTCCGCGGCTGACGCCGACGCCTACCCCAGGTACGAGGAGCACCTGGCCGGCCTCGGGAAGATCCTCGGGCCGCTGCTGCACCAGATCCCGCCCCGGCTCGGCTCCCGGCGGCCGCAGGACCTGCTGCGGCAGGCGCGGCTGCTGACTAGCCTGCGGGCGGTCGACGAACGCGCGGCGGTGGACGTGACCCGGCTGCTCACCGGCAGCATCGCCGACCTGCTCGAAGGCTACTTCGAGAGCGACGCGCTGCTCGGCCTGCTCTCGGTGTCCGGAGTGATCGGGACGTGGGCCGGACCGCGGTCGGCCGGGACCGCGTACGTGATGCTGCACCATCACATCGGCGAGACCGAGGGGGCGGCGGGCGCCTGGGGCTTCCCGCGCGGCGGCATGGGCGGGGTATCGGGGGCACTGGCCCGAGCGGCCCGGATGTTCGGGGCGCAGATCAGGACCGACGCCGAGGTGGCGCAGATCCGCACCCGCGACGGCCGGGTCGCGGGCGTCACGCTGGCCAACGGGGAGTCCATCGACGCCCCGGTGATCGTCACCACCGCGCATCCGCAGATCTCGTTCCTGCGGCTGCTCGACCCGGCGGAGCTGCCCGCCAACTTCGTCGCCGACATCCGCGGCTGGCGCAGCCGCAGCGGCACCGTGAAGATCAACCTGGCGCTGGACCGGCTGCCGGCGTTCGCCAGCTACCCCGAACCCGATCCGGCGGTGTACGGCGGCACGATCGTGCTGGCGGAGTCGCTCGATGACATCGAGACCGCGTTCCAGCAAGCCGTCTCGGGCGCCCCGGCCACGCTGCCGTTCGCCGACATCTGCATCCCCAGCGTGTTCGACGACTCGCTGGCGCCGGCCGGGAAGCACATCATGTCGCTGTTCACGCAGTGGGTGCCGCACACCTACGCGGGCGCGCCTCATGACGCCGACCTGCAGGCATACGCTGACCGCGTGCTGGCCCGGGTCGAGGCGGTCGCGCCCGGGTTTACCAGTTCGGTGCTGCACCGGCAGGTCATCGGGCCGCACCAGATGCAGGAAGAGTACGGGCTGGTCGGCGGGAACATCTTCCATGGCGAGCTGTCCCTCGGGCAGATGTTCCACGCTCGGCCGGCGGCCGGGTACGCGGACCTGCGGACACCGGTCCGCGGCCTGTACCAGGCCGGCTCGGCCACCCACGGCGGTGGCGGCGTCACCGGTATCCCCGGCCGCAACGTAGTCCGGCAGATCCTGGCCGACCGGCGGGCCGAACGCTGGCGCAAGCGGATCCCGCGGCAGGCCCGGGCCGAACGCGGCGGGAAAACCTCGGCCACGAGCTAGTGCCCCACCCCGCACCCGGGGGCCGTCAGGGCGTGAGGACGTCGGTGGGGCGGGAGGCGCGGGCCAGGTCGGCGACCAGCTCGAAGGAGCGGAGGCGGTCGGCGGGGTCGTAGACCATGGTGGTGATCATCAGCTCGTCGGCGGCGGTCGCGGTGAGCAGCTCGGTGATCTCGCGGCTCACGGTCTCGGGCGAGCCGATGATCTGCGACGCCTGGCGGTCCTCGACGAACGCGCGCTCCAGCTCGTTGTACGGGTAGGCGGCTGCCTCCTCCGGCGAGGGCACCGGCCCGGGCTGGCCCGAACGCAGCCGCAGGAAGGACAGCGACCCGGATCCGGCCAGGAAGCGAGCCCGGTCGTCGGTCTCCGCGCAGACCACCGCGGCGGCGACCATCGCGTACGGGCGCTCGAGGATCTCCGACGGACGGAAGCGCTCGCGGTACAGGGCCAGCGCGGGCAGCGTGTTGGCCGGCATGAAGTGATGCGCGAAGGCGAACGGCAGGCCGAGCAGCCCGGCCACCTGCGCGCTGTAGCCGCTCGAGCCGAGCAGCCACATGGCGGGCTGGTTCCCCCGGCCGGGCACCGCGGTGATCTGCGCGAACGGGTGGTTGTCCGGCCAGCGGCCGGTGAAGAAGCCGAGCAGGTCCATCAGCTGGTCGGGGAAGTCGTCCGCCGACAGTCCCTCGGGCGAGCGGCGCAGCGCGGTGGCCGTGGCCTGGTCCGTGCCGGGCGCGCGGCCGATGCCGAGGTCGATGCGACCCGGATGGAGCGCCTCGAGCATGCCGAACTGCTCGGCCACCACCAGCGAGACGTGGTTCGGCAGCATCACGCCGCCGGAGCCCACCCGCATGACGCTGGTCGCGTCGGCGATGTGGCCGATCAGCACGGGCGGCGCCGAGCTGGCGATGCCGGGCATGTTGTGGTGCTCGGCCACCCAGAACCGCCGGAAGCCGAGTCGCTCGGCGTGCCTGGCCAGGTCGATGGTGGCGCGCAGCGCGTCGCCCGCGTTCCCGCCGTCCGGCACGGGGGCCAGGTCGAGCACGGAAAGCGGCACGGCGCGCGGGCCGAAGGTAGCGATATCGTCCACGACTTGTCCGAACAGCGCGAGAGGCCCGGTTCTTCCGGCAGGAGCTGGCCGGGGGCAGGCACCCAGGCCCGTTCGGATCCTGCCGGTTTATTTTCGCTGTTTTGGTCCGTGGCGCGGTGGTGCCCGTGCGGGCGGTCTAAAAGACTGTGCCAAGAATCCTTTGCAAATGTTTATTTGCAAAGCTATATTTGCATTATGGCCACTGAGGACAAGCCGCTCGTAGAGTCGGCGGCACACGGCCGGACGGTCACCCGGCTGACGGACCCGCGGGCGTTGCGGGCGTACGCGCACCCGGTGCGGATGAAGCTGGTGGGGCTGCTGCGCACCGAGGGGCCGCTGACCGCGACCCGGGCCGCCGAGCTGCTCGGCGAGTCGTCCGGGACCTGCTCCTTCCACCTGCGGCAGCTGGCCAAGTACGGGCTGGTCGAGGAGGCCGGCGGCGGGACCGGCCGGCAGAAGCCGTGGCGGGCCACGGCCACGTTCACCGACTGGAGCGCGACCGCGGACACGCCCGAGCAGGCCGCCGCGACCGGCCTGCTGAACACGGTCATCGCCGAGCAGTACTTCGAGCAGCTGATGCGCTGGCTGGAGGCCAGCGGTGACCAGCCGCCCGAGTGGCAGGAGGCGGCCATGCTCGGCGACCGGATGCTCTACGTCACCGCCGACGAACTGGCCGAGCTCGGCCGTGGCGTCCGGGAGCTGGTCGATCAGTACCTCGAGCGGCTGCTCAAGCCCGAACTGCGGCCGCCGGGCGCGCGACTGGTCTCTTACCTGAACATCGCGTTCCCGGACGACATACGGCCGGAGCGCTAACATGGTCCCGGCGCTGCTCCGCGAGGTCGCGTTCCGGCGGTACTGGAGCGCGTCGACGATCTCGATGTTCGGCGACCAGATCTCCGGGATCGCGCTGCCGCTCGCGGCCGTGCTCGTGCTGCACGCCGGGGCCGCCCAGATGGGCTACCTGACCGCGCTTGAGTGGCTGCCCAGCCTGGCGTTCGGGCTGCCCGCGGGCGCCTGGGTGGACCGGCGCGGGCGGCGCCGGGCGACGATGATCACGGCCGACCTGGGTCGGGCCGCGCTGTTCGCCAGCATCCCGGTCTTTTACGCGCTGCACGTGCTGACGCTGGCGCAGCTGTACCTGGTGACGTTCGGCGCCGGGACGCTGAGCATCGTGTTCGACGTGTCGGACGCGACGCTGTTCGTGTCCCTGGTGACGCCCGAGCGGTACGTGGACGGGCAGTCGCTGATCTACGGCAGCCGGGCGCTGTCGTTCGTGGGCGGGCCGAGCCTCGGCGGCGTGCTGGTGCAGGTGCTGACCGCGCCGTTCGCCATCGCGGCTGACGTGCTGTCGTTCCTCGGCTCGGCGTTCTTCCTGAGCCGGATCCGGCCCGCCGAGCCGCCGGCCGACGACGGCCAGGGGTCGGTCATGGCCGGCGTGCGGTTCATCGCCGGCTCGGGCATCGTCCGCGGGTCGCTGATCGCGGTGGCCACCATCAACTTCTTCAACCTCATGTTCTTCGCGCTCTACCTGCTCTACGCGGTCCGCGTGCTGCACATCCGGGCCGGCCTGGTCGGCTTGCTGCTTGGCGTGGCCGCGCTGGGCGGCGTGGGCGGCGCGCTGGTCACCAAGCGCATCGCGGCGCGGATCGGGGCCGGCTGGGCGTACGCGGCCGGCTGCCTGCTGTTTACCGCGCCGCTGGTTCTGTGGCCGCTCGCGCACGGGCGTCTGGTCTCGGTGCTGGCGACGCTGTTCGTGGCGGAATTCCTGTCCGGCTTCGGGGTGATGATGCTCGACATCAGCATCGGGGCGATCTTCGCCGCGGTGATTCCCGACAGGCTCAGGTCCCGGGTCACCGGGGCGTTCCAGGCCGCCAACTACGGCACCCGGCCGCTCGGCGCGGTACTCGGGGGCCTGCTCGGGGCGTCGTTCGGGCTGCGGCCGGCGCTGTGGGTGGCGGTGCTGGGCGGGGTGGCCGGCGCGTTGCTGGTGCTGGCCACGCCGGTGCCGAGGTTCCGGATGCCGACGGCGGGCTAAGGGGCTACCGGTGGACGGTCCGCCGGGGGCCGGACTGGAGCGCGTCGTCGCCGTAGGGACGCCCGTCCAGGTTCCAGCTCCACGAGATCTCCGGGGTGATCCGCAGGTACGCGCCGGAGCCGAACTGGCCGGCGCGCTCGATCAGCTCGGCCGTCCCGTAGACCCGCAGGAACCGCGGCGTCCACGGGCTGGTGGACACGAGGTCGTCGACTACCAGGGCGACTTTGGCGTGGCCCGCCTGGACGTTACGGTACTTCCTGGTTTTCTCCGGCGCCCGGCCGCCGACGTAGAAGTAGGTCCCGTCGAACTCGAAACCCACCGGGGCGACGTCCGGCTGGTCGTCCGCGCCGACGGTGGCGATCCTGGCCAGCGGCTGCGACTTCAGGTAGGCGACCTCTGCTTCGGTGAACGCCATCGGGCCACTCCCTCGTTAGTTCACGTCACTTACTATAAACATAGTAAACATTTGGCCGAACGGGCAGGGGTTTCCCAAGACGCCGGACCATTAACGCGGTCCGGGGAAGCCGCCGGGGTCATGCGCCGCGAACACGGTGACATCGGGATGAACCGCGGCGAAGGCGCGCGACTGTACCGGACCGGTGCGGTGGCGATACCTTGGAGGCATTCAGCTGCCTTACCTCTGGGCTTTCGCGGTCATGCGGGGGCGGAACAGGAGCTGGCCGATGAATGACCGGCGCGACGCGGTCCGGGCTGACGCCACGCTTCGGCGGCCCGCCGTCGACCCTGACGTCCCGCGCCGCGACCGCGCCCTGCTGACCGCCCCGGGCACCCTCCTCACCCCGGCCTACCGGGACCGGCCCGCCCGGCACCGCGACTACCTGCCCACCGACCCCGGCAGGCGCGGAGCGGCAATCGACGGGGCGGTCATGGGCATGAGCGCGGCCGCGTTCACCGCGATCTTCGGCACGATCCCGCTGGCCATCGGGGTGCTGGTCTTTCAGGCGCCGACGAGCTGGGAGTCCGCCTCCAGTCGTTATGCCGTGCTTTTCGCGGAGATCATCGCCGCGGCCACCGCCGTCGTCCTGGTCACCTGGATCGCCCGCTTCGGGGCGCCCGGCGGCAAGGTTCCGGCCGAGACCGCCGCGCGCACCTATCACGGCCGCTACCTGACCGGGGACGACTTCGATGCCCGGGCCAGGGTGCTGCTGCGGCGGGCGCAGGACGCGGTCGACTCCGTCACCTCGGCCGAGGTCTACCGGGCCGGCCTGCTGGACGAACCCGCCTCGGGCGCCCTCGCTGACCAGGAATGGGACATCGCGCTCGCCGTTCACGAGCAGGCCCGGCTCCGCGCCCGGCGGGCCGAACTGCCGGCGGCCAGCGGCGACCCGGTGACCAGCGCCGGCCCAGTGACCGGCGCGCTGCTCGATCGCCAGGTCCAGGCGGCGCAACTCGCGGACGCCAGCGTCGCCAACCGGGTCGCAGCGCTAGAGCGCTACGCCGCCGAGGTCCGCGAGGCGGACGCCGCCTACCGGGACTGGCAGCAGGCCGGGGCCCTGGCCGAGCTCAGCGACCAGCACCTGGAAATGCTCGCCCGTACCGCCGCCGATGAGCACAACGTCGCCGCGATCGAGGCCAAGTCGCAGCGCGCCCGCGCGGTCCGCCTCGCGTTCCGCGAACTGCTCGGCTGATCACGCGCCGCCTGCGGCGAGGTGACGGGCGAGCGGTCAGGAGCCGTCGGCGGGCAGGCCGAAGGCGGCGGGGTGCAGCCAGCGGGCGATGGCCGCCACTGCCTGGGAGTTGCGGGGGCTTGGCGTGACCTCGTCGTAGCTGAGCGGGAGGAAGCAGCGGTTTTTCACGGCGGTGAGGTTCTTGGTGATCGGGCTGGTTTCCAGGAACTTCTCCTTCTGCGCGGCCGTCGGGGTTCCGTAGTCGTTGATGATGATGCACTGCGGGTCGGCCTTGACGACCTGCTCCCAGGACACCGACGTAAAGCTCTGCTTCAGGGTCGCGAAGATGTTGGTCCCGCCGCCGAGGCTGATGAGGGCGGTCGGCATCGCGAGCCCGGCGCCGGTGAACGGCGCGGCCTCGCCGCTGTCGTAGTCGAACACCGTGACCGGCTTGAGCCCGGCGACCTTGGCCTGCGCGGCGGCTACCTGCGCCTGCATGGCGCCGATCACCCGCTGGGCGCGCGTGCGGACATTGAAGATCTCGCCCAGGTTGCGCAGGTCCTGGTAGGTGTCGTCGATGCTGACTGAGTCCTTGCCCGGCTGCACACGGGCGCAGGATTCGGTCAGGACAAGGGTCTTGATGCCGTACTTGGCCAGGCCCTGCGGCGTGAGGTTGGTGCCGGTCTGCAGGCCGTAGTCCCAGCCGGCGAACAGGAAGTCCGGATGGAGGCCGACCAGTTCCTCCAGGGTGAAGTAGTCGGAGGAGACGTCGCGTACCTGGCGGAAGCCTGCCAGGTAGGCGGTCGGCACCGGCTGTCCGACGGGGCCGTCGCCGGTGACGCCGAAGGTGCCGGCCATGCGGGATTCCAGGCCGAGCGCCAGCATGTCTTCTGTGGTGTTGATGTCGTTGGATACGGCCCGCGTGGGCGCCGAATCGTAACTGACCGGCACGCCGCAGCTGGTGACCGTGACCGGATAGTCAGCCGTCTTCGGCGAGGAGGAAGAGCTAGCCGAGGAAGCAGCAGATCCGCCGCAGCCCGCCAGGCATACGCCGGCTAGCACGAGCGCGCCGGCGAATGCCGTCCGCCGGGAGGTACGGCCGCGGACGGGTCTGTGCCGGGAAGGTGATGACAGGAGCACCGATGTGCCTTTCAGTGGCCGGCCCCGGCGGGCGGGACCGGTGGATGCGCGGTTCGGGGAGAGGGCGCTTGCGTGGTGCGGGAGCGCCGCGGGATCAGGTGCGGGGTGCCGGTCTCGGGGTGGGCGATGACCAGGACATCCGTGCCGTAGGCGTCGCGGATGGTGTCGGCGGTGAGCACGGACCCGGGCGGGCCGCCGGCGATGAGGTGACCGTCGGCGATCAGGTGCACGGTGTCGCAGAACAGCGCCGCCAGGCTGAGGTCGTGGATGGCGGCCAGGACCGTGATGCCGAGCGTCGCCACGAGTTCGAGGATCTCGACCTGGTAGCGGATGTCGAGGTGGCTGGTCGGCTCGTCCAGGATCAGGTGATCAGCGCCCTGGGCGATGGCCTGCGCGATCAGCACCCGCTGCTTCTCACCGCCCGAAAGCGTGTTGAAGCCGCGGTACGCCAGGTCCTGGCAGCCGACCTGCCGGATGGCCTGGTCCGCGAGGGCGTGATCGCTGTCGTCATCGCGGTCGAAGGACCGCTTGTGCGGGGTGCGGCCGATCATGACCATCTCCAGGACCGTGAAGTCGAACTCCAGGGTGAATTCCTGCGCGACCACGGCGATCCGCCTCGCAGCGTCCCTGGGCCGCAGCGACAGCAGGTCCGCGCCGTCCAAGAGGACCCGGCCGGCCGATGGCTTGTGCACTCGGTAAATGGCCTTGAGGATGGTCGACTTCCCGCTTCCGTTGGGCCCGAGCAGGCCGGTGAAGCTGCCGTCCGGGACCTTGAAGCCGATGTCGCTGACGATCCGCCGGCTGGCGATGTCTACCGACATGTCCTGCAGCTCCAGGCTCATCCGGACGCCCCGTATAGGTAGGGGCGGCGGCGGATCAAGATGATCAGGACCGGCGCCCCGATGAATGCGGTGATCACGCCGATCGGCATCTCCTGCGGCGCGACGATGACGCGGGCCAGCAGGTCACCGAGCACCATGAAGGCCGCGCCGAACAGGACGCCGACCGGCAGGACCCGGCGATGATCGGAGCCGACCATCAGCCGGACGATGTGCGGCACGACCAGGCCCACGAACCCGATGACGCCGCTCACCGCGACGGCCACGCCCGCCATCAGCGAGGTGACGATAAACAGGTTGCGGCGCAGCCCGTGCACGTCGATGCCCAGTGCCGCGGCCGGCCCGGAGCCCAGCGCAAGCGCGTTCAGTGACCGGCCCTGGGCGAGCAGATAGCCGATGGCGATAGCGAGGGTGATGGCGGGGATCGGCAACTGCGGCCAGGTGGCCAGCCCGAAGGAGCCGAGCAGCCAGAAAAGTACCGACTGGGTGGCTTGCGGGTTGCCGCGGAAGATCAGGAAGCTGGTCACCGACTCGAACAGCGCGGACAGCACGACACCGCACAAGATGAGCTGGGTGGGGGCCAGTGCACGGCCCTGGCGCGAGACGAGGAATACCGCGGCCATCGCGCCGAACGCTCCCAGCACACTGCCCACCGAGATCGCCCAGACGCCCAGCGAGGCGAACGCCCCGAACAGCAGTACGGCGGTCGCGCCGACGCTGGCGCCGGACGAGACGCCAAGCAGGAACGGATCGGCCAGGGCGTTGCGGACAAGGACCTGGACGACAGTCCCCGCTGTAGTCAGCGCCGCGCCGACCAGCGCGGCCAGCAGGACCCGGGGAAACCTGATCTCCCAGACAATGGCGTCGGTGACGCTATAGGTCGGATGGCCGGCGAGATGATCCCCGATCACCCCCAGGACCGCCGCCGGGCTGAGCGGCACCGAGCCGATCGCTATGCCCAGGATCATGGTCACCAGCAGGAACACGGCACACGCGGCCAGCGCGACGGGGAGCGGGACGTACCTGCGGCGCCCGGCCGGCTTTGGCGTAACAGCGGGCCGGTCCGCGGGAGCAGGGACGGCTGGCGCCACGTACGAACCGCCCTTCCTTCGAGGGCCATTTCGTCGGCGCAGGATAGGCGACCGGGCTCGCCCCCCAAGGGGGGACCACCGTTGCGGGACAGCGCCGGGATCTCACCGGACTTCGCTGGTCCATGCGTCACCGCGGTCCTTGACCGCGGTGACGTCACCGTACGGGCCGGCCAGGCACGGCGTCAAGCACGCACAGGTAAATAGATGATCATCCAATCAGGCTTGACGCTCGCGGGATCGGCCTTATACGTTGCTTGTCGCCTCTGGTCGCACGCCGGGGGTGGTAGCCAGTCCAGCGAAGTCCGGTGTGATCCCGGTACTGTCCCGCAACGGTAAAGCCCCCCGGGGGACGAGTCCGGTCGCCTGGCCTGGCCCGCCGGCGAACACCAGTCCTCGAAGGAAGGGCAGAGTACATGCCTGGTGGCCAGGGTCGGCTGCGACGGATCGGCGCGGACCTGTCGGGCCGCGAATGGGGCCGGCTCATCGCGATGTTCGGATTCATCCTGGCCATCAACGCCGCGGGCTGGGGCATCTACGTCCTGGCCGTGATGCCGCACCACTTCAACTACCAGGGTGAAGGCGGCAGCCGAGGCCTCGGTGTCGGGCTCGGGGTCGCCATCACCGCGTGGTTCCTCGGATTCCGGCACGCGTTCGACGCCGACCACATCTCCTGCATCGACAACACCACCCGTAAGCTGATGGCCGACGGGAAACGGCCGCTGGGCAGCGGGTTCTTCTTCTCGTTCGGCCACTCTACGATCGTCGTGCTGGTCGGCGTGGGCATCACCATCGCGGCCAGAGCCGTGTTCGGCGCGGTGGTGAACCCGGGTTCGGCCTACGAGACGGCCGGCGGGGCGGCCGGGACGCTGGTCTCAGCGGCTTTCCTGTACCTGATCGCCGTGCTGAACCTGATCGTGCTGGCCGGCATCGCCAAGGTCTTCCGCGACATGCGCCGAGGCACTTACGACGAGGCCGAGCTCGAAGCCCAGCTGCAAGCCCGCGGGCTGATGTACCGGTTCTTCGGCCGGTTCATGAAATCCATCACGCACACCTGGCAGCTGTACTTCGTCGGCCTGGTCTTCGGCATCGGCTTCGACACCGCCACCGAGGTCGTACTGCTCGCCGCCACCGCGTACGCCGCGATCCAGGGCCTGCCGTACTACGCCGTGCTCGCACTGCCGTTCCTGTTCTCCGGCGGCATGATGCTGTTCGACACCCTCGACGGCGCCTTCATGAACTTCGCCTATGGCTGGGCGTTCGCCCGGCCGGTCCGCAAGGTCTACTACAACCTGGTCATCACCGGGCTGTCCATCGGCGCGGCATTCATCATCGGCACCATCGAGATCCTCGGCATCTTGACCACTGAGGCGCACCTGAGCGGCGGATTCTGGTCGGTGATGGCGAACTTCAACATCAACGTCGCGGGGTTCTGCATCGCCGGCCTGTTCGTCCTGGTCTGGGCGGCGGCACTCCTCTACTGGCGGCTGGGGAAGGTCGAAGCCCGGTGGACCGCCAACGTCGCCGCCGGGTCAACCCAAACCCCCCAGCCAGTATCTGACTCGTGACCCGCCATGGCGGCGAGGTACCGCTTCCCGCTCCTGCGGTCAGGGCTCGCTTAAGCCGTGTCGGCCGTTATTTCAGCTTCGCGGACGTTCGGTACCGGGGCCCTATCTACTAAGGGTGGACGGCCCTAGCTGATCATGGACGGCGGAGAGCAGGGTGGCGTAGGCGCGGACTAGCGTCGCGTGCTCCAGCGGAAGCAGCGGGCTGTCGGGTTGGCAGCCCTGCTCGACCCACTGATCGGACAGGCGCATGGCCTGGGCGCGGTGCACCGCGGCGGGCCGGAGCTCGTCCTCGGGCTGGCCGTAGAGGTAGCAGTACAGGCGGGTAATCGACTCAACCAGGTCGTCGTAGCTAGATCCCTGGCCGTACTGGGCCTCCCGGTGCACGCGCCACCAGTCGACCTCGAGTTCGGCGGCCCGCGCCGGGTTGGCCGGCTCACCGTAGGTCAGCCTGACCAGCGCGTAGAACCGCCGCATGCAGGCCCGGGCCCGGTCGGGATGGTTGTCAGGGAACGGCGCCCACGCCTGGATGGCGCGCAGCGCCAGCCAGGCGCCGTGCAGGGTCCGGTACCAGTCCATGCCGAAGCCCATTTTGACCAGCCCGACGGAAGCCATCAGTACCTGCGGCCAGTTCCGCAGGTAATATCCCACCCACGCCCGGTATTCGAGGTCCGCGAGACGGACAGGGTTGAAGGACCGGAGCCGAGTTGGCGTCCCGGTGCTGCCTTTTCCAGTGCCCATAGTTTCCTTTGGCTGTCCGCGTGGGCCGGCTATCCCTCTATATCCTGGCCCGAAGCGCTGCTCTAGGCAGGTTATGGGTAATTTCAGCATGGTGGCGCCAGGTCCTGCCGCTCGGCCGGACCTCGGTTAGCGAGGCCGGATCAGCGCAGCGGGAAGGACTGCCCTCGCTCGGCTTCCGGCCGCGCGCCGAAGATGCGCCGGCCTCGGCGATGGGCACGTCGTTGATGCTGGCTTCCCGCCGTCTCATGTACCCGTCCGAGTCGAACTCCCATAGCTCGTTGCCGTAACTGCGGAACCACTGACCATCGGCGTTGTGGCACTCGTACTGGAATCGCACGGCGATGCGGTTGCCGTGAAACGACCACAGGTCCTTGCGCAAGGCGTAGTCGAGCTCACGGTCCCACTTCCGGCGCAGGAACCCGGTGATCTCGGCCCGGCCGGTGACGAACTCGTCCCGGTTGCGCCAGATCGAGTCCTCGCTGTACGCGCCCGCGACCCGCTCCGGGTCGCGGGTGTTCCACGCGTCCTCGGCCGCCTGCACCTTCTGCCGGGCGGTCTCCTCCGTGAACGGCGGCAATGGCGGTCGAGGGGCCACGCGATCATCCTCCTTAAGCTGGGAACGCTCGAACTCAGGTCAGCACAGTACCGGCGGCCCCGGACGTGCGGCGGTGAGGGCTGGCGCCCGAACGCTCACGGGAAGGGCAGGCGGAGCCAGCGGAGGAGTTCGGCGAAGTCGGCGTCGACTACGGCCTGGTCGTGATGGCGGAAACGGCCCGCGGCCTCGCTCGCGGCGAAGCCCAGGACCGCGGTGCTGATCAGGCGCTCCGCGCGGGCGACCTCCGTCTCCGGCAGGCCGCCTTCGCGCAGCGCGGACTGGACCGTGTCGCGGACCTGGCGGGCGGCCGGCGTGACGGCGGGCCTGGTCAGCAGCAGCGGGAAGACGGCCGGGTGCCGCCGGGCGGTCGCCCTGATCCCGTCGGCCAGCGCGAACAGGCGCTCGTCCCACCGGCCGGCGGCTCCCATGTCGTCGGCCCCCCCACCGTCCGCCCCGTTACCGCCGGCCCCGTCACCGTCGGCCCCGTTACCGTCGGCCCCGTTACCGTCGGCAGAGAGCGGGTACTCGGTGAGCAGCCGCTCGACCAGTCCGTCGAGCAGGGCGTTCTTGTCCTCCACGTGCCGGTAGAGCGCCATCGGCGTGACCTGCAGGCGCTTGGCGACCGCGTGCATGGTGACCGCCTCGAGGCCTTGCTCATCGGCGAGCCGGAGCGCGGCGGCCAGGATCGCTTCGCGGCTGATCTGCGGTGTGCGCCCCACGGAGGATCTCCTTCCGCTTGCCTCTTGCGAGTTTAAGTATACGTTGTATGCTTACATCATACACATAAAGGAGGCGTCATGCTGGTAATGCTCAGCGACGGCGCGGGGCTGACCGCCCGGCAGTGCGCGACCCTGCTCTCCCGGGCCGGGCACTCGGTGGAAGCTCTCTGTCCCGAGGGGCTGTGCCTGGGCCGGATGACCCGGCACGTCCGCCAGGTGCACCGGGTTCCCGCCATCGGCCGCGATCCGTTCGGCTGGCTGGACGCCGCCATCGGCATCGCCGCGCGACGGCGCGCGGACCTCCTGCTTCCGGTACAGGAGCAGGTCACCGCGATGTCGCTGGCGCGCGACCGGATCGAGGCCGCGGGGCTGCTGACCGCGGTCCCGGGGTTCGGCGCGCTGATTCAGGTGCAGGACAAGGTGTCCGCTCATCGCACGCTGGCCCGGATCGGCCTGCCGCAGCCGCCCGCGGTGGTGGCCACCACCGCGGCGGAGCTTGCGGCGGTCCCGGAGCTCGAGACCAGCCACGGGCCAGGGATCGCCGGAGGGCTGCCGGTCTTCGTGAAGATGCCGATCGGCACCGCGTCGGCCGGGGTCCGGCGGGTCGGCTCGCGGGACGAACTGCGGCGGCTCGCGGCGGACTGCGAGCGTCTTGGTGTCTTCGCGGACAATGGTCTCGGCGGGGGCGTCCTGGTGCAGCAGCCCATGGCGGGGCCGCTGGTCATGGTCCAGTCGGTGTTCGCGCACGGCGAGCTCGTCGCGTTTCACGCCTGCGAGCGGGTCCGCGAGGGCACCTCGGGCGGGGCCAGCCACAAGCTCGGCCTGCACCTGCCGGAGGCGCAGCAACACATGCGGCGGCTGGGCTCGGCTCTGGACTGGCACGGCGCGCTTTCCGCGGACGTGATCCTGGGTCCGGACGGGCCGGCGTTCATCGACATCAACCCGCGGCTGGTCGAGCCGGTGAACGCCCAGGCGTCCGGCGTCGACCTCGTGCGGGCCCTGCTGGAGGTCGCCCGCTCGGGCTCGGCGCGGCCGCAGCCGCCTGGGCGGCCCGGCGTCCGGACCCACCAGCTCCTGCTGGCGGTCCTCGGCGCGGCCCAGCACGGCGGGCGCCGCGATGTCGCACGGGAGCTTGCGGACGCCGTGCTGCGGCGCGGGGACTACCTGGCCAGCCGCGAAGAGCTGACACCCGGCGGGGGCGACCCGCTGGCCGCGCTTCCCGTCGCGGTCACCGGCCTGGCCACGCTGATCCGGCCCGCCCTGTGGCGTTACTTCACCAGCGGCAGCACCGGCGCCTTCTCGCTCACCCCGGAGGCCTGGCGTCAGCTCACCGCCGCCTGGGCCGAGGGCTGCCTGGTGCGCTAGGCAGAGCGCGGGATGGGTTTTCGAGCGAGGAACTTCGCTGGCCCTGCGGCGGGTGACGACGTTGCTGCTCACGGCGGCGTGAGCGCGGGCCGCGCCCGGCCCGCGGTTGGCGGGCGGCGCGGCCTGGCGGCAGGCACCACGGCCCGTTCGGCATCAATGGTCTTGGCTTGAACGTGAAAGGCTGGGCAGGTGCCAGCGTTGACCGAGGCTGAAGCCAGGGCCAGGGCCGCCCTGATCGATGTCGATTCGTACGACGTGTTCCTCGACCTCACCGCGGATCCGGTCCGGTCGCGGACCGAGATCCGGTTCGGCTGCCGGGAGCCAGGGGCCGCCACGTTCGCCGAGCTGACGACGGCCGCGGTGCCCGGCGCGATGCTGAACGGCCGTGCGGTGGGGCCGCCCGGGGCGGGGCGGCTTGGCCTGCCCGGGCTCGCCGCGCAGAACGTGCTCGTGGTCGACGCCGAGGTGGCTTACTCCCGCGGCGGGAGCGGGCTGACCCGGTTCACCGACCCGGCCGACGGCGCGGTCTACCTGCTGTACATGGGCTACCCGACCAAGTCGCCCGGCGTGTTCTGCTGCTTCGACCAGCCCGACCTGACCGCGACCACGACGCTGAGCCTGGTGCTTCCGGCCGGCTGGGACTGTGTCACCAACGGGCCCGTGGCGCAGCGGCCGCCGGCGGGGCAGCCGGGGCTGTGGCGGTTCGGGCCGGTGCGCGGCACGCGGCCTTACGACCTGACGATCGCCGCCGGGCCTTACGTCGAGGAGTGGCGCGGGACGGGCGGGGCCGGCGGGGCGGTGAGCATGGGCGTCCGGCGCAGGCCGTCGCTGGACGGCGCGCAGGGCGTGGCCGACATCGGCCGGTTCGCCGAGATGGCGCGGCAGGCCCTCGAGTATTACGAGCGGACCCTGCGCGCGCCCTGCCCGTACCCGAAGTACGACATCGCGTTCGTGCCAGACCTGAACGCGACGGCCATATCGGTACCGGGCCTGATGCTGGTCAACGAGATCCTGCTCGCGCGCATGCCGGATCCGGACGACGACCGCGTGGAGATGGTGTGCGCGCATGAGGTGTCACACCTGTGGTTCGGGTGTCACGTGAGCATGTCCTGGTGGGACGACCTGTGGCAGGACGAGGCGATGGCCACCTACATGAGCTACACGGCCATGACCGACCTCGGCACGTCGGCCGACCCGTGGGCCGCGTTCTGCTACCGGGAGAAGCCGCGCGCCTACGCCGCTGACGAGCTGCCGGGGCGGCAGCCGGTGTCCTCACCGGTGGACAGCGCGGCCGACGCTTTGTTCCGGCTGCCCGCCCTGACCTACTCCAAAGGGGCCGCCGTGATCAGGCAGCTGGCCGCGCTGATCGGCGACGACGCGCTGCGGGCCGGCCTGACCGACTACATGACGCGGTTCGCCGGCGGCAGCGCAAACCTGGACGACCTGATCGCCTGCTGGTCACGGGCCTGCGGCCGGGACCTGGCCGCCTGGGCGGATGAGTGGCTGCGGACCGAGGGCACAAGCACGCTGCGGGCATCCCTTGTGACAGGGCCGGACGGGACCATCGAGTCGCTGGCCGTGGAGCAGGACGCACCGCGGACGCACCGGATCGGGATCGGCCTTTATGACCTGGACGAGACGCGGCTGGTACGGCGAGGGGTAGTCAGCGCCGAGGTCAGCGGGGCGCGCACGGTGGTGCCTTCGGTGGCCGGAGAGGCGGTGCCGGACGCGCTCGTGCTCAATGACGGCGACCTCACTTATGCCGGGATCGAGTTCGGCGAGCGCACGCTGCAGGCCCTGGCACAGGTCGCGATGGACGTGGGCGACCCGCTGACCGAGGCGGTGTGCTGGAACGCGGCCTGGCAGATGGTGACGGGTGGCTCGCTGGCCGCGGCGGATCTCGTCGGGCTGATCGTCCGGCGGCTGGCCGGGATGCTGCCGGCCGCGGGGCTTGAGGTGCTGCTTGAACGGGCTGTGAGCTGCGCCGACCTGTACGCGCCGCGGACGGAACGGGCTAGCCTGCGGTCGCGGATCGCGCAGGCCTGCCTGGAGACGGCCGGGCGGGCGCCGGCGGGCAGTCCGCGGCAGCGGGCGCTGGCGGCGGGGTTCGCCGCGAGCGGACACAGCGAGCGGGAGCTTGAGCTGATGCGTTCGTGGCTGACCGGGACGTCGCTACCCGACGGGCTGGGGATCGACGCCGAGCTGCGCGGGCGGATCCTGCGGACGCTGTCGTCCCGCGGGCTCGCTTCCGATGAAGACCTGGACCGCCTGGTCGCCGCGGACCCGGTCGCCGGGCAGCGGAACCGGGCCACCTGCCGCGCGGCGCGGCCGGACGGCGCGGCCAAGGAGGCCGCCTGGACCGCGGCGCTGGCCGAAGACCAGGACAGGCGGATGGCCCTCGCCCACGCGAACGGGATGTGGGTACCGGGCCAGGAGGCGCTGCTGGCCGGCTACCTGGATCGCTACTTCGGCGAGGCGCTGCCCGCGCTCGACGGCCGGGAAGTGGATGTCATGCGGAGCCTGGCCCGGGCGCTCTACCCGGCGACGCTCGCCGAGCCCTCGACGCTGGCGGCGTCTTCGGTGGCGCGTGACCGCGGCGGGCTCAGCCACGCGTTGCGGCTGGTCGTGCTCGAGCAGGAGGCCATCTTGCGTTCGGTGCTCGTGGCCCGGGCGGCCGGACGGCGGTGGTTACTCTTCGAGGGCGCCCAGGTCGGCGGGGACGTCGACGGAGTACGGCTTGAGAATCTCCAGCGGGACGATCTCGAGCGCGCGCTGGTGGGTGGACGCCAGCACCACCGGGGCGGCGGCGCCGTCGTGGTGCGCCTGCAGCCAGTTGGCCGCCGTCACGCACCACCTGTCCCCCGGCACCAGGCCGGGGAACCTGAACTGGGGCATCGGCGTCGCGAGATCGTTGCCGATCCGGCGCTGGTGCTCGAGGAATTCCGTGGTCACCACCGCGCAGATCGTGTGGCTGCCTAGGTCCTCTGGCCCGGTGGTGCAGCATCCATCCCGGTAGAAACCGGTCAGCGGATCGGTCCCACATGGCTCAAGCTCGCCGCCAAGCACATTACGGTCGCCCATGGTTGCAGTATCCGCACCCCGGCCGGTGATCCGCAAGCTCGTCGTGGCGAGTCGTCGTGGCGCGTCGCCGTGGCGCGTCGCCGTGGCCGGCGGCAGCCGGGGACGGCTGGACAGGGCCGCGCGGTCGGCTTAGTCTTGACTGTATGGTCAGTCAATCGTTTAGGCAAGCTGCATATACCCCGGCTCCGGTGGACCGGGCCGAGCTGGAGCAGACGCTGCGGCCGTTCGGGGAGAGCCGGATGCTGCCACGGGCGGCGTACGTGGAGCCGGCCGTGTTCGGCTGGGAGCAGCGGAACTTCTTCGGCGGCGGCTGGCTGTGCGTGGCGCGCAGCGACCAGCTGCCGGAACCGGGCGACCAGCGGGCCGAGGCCACCGGGCAGGGCGGCGTGCTGCTGGTCCGCGGCGAGGATGGCGCGCTGCGGGCGTTCGCGAATACCTGCAGGCACCGAGGGCATGAGCTGCTGCCGTGCGGCGAATCCGCCCGAGAAAAGACGATCATCTGCCCGTACCACGCGTGGACGTACTCACTTTCTGGTGACCTCCACGGGGCCGCTGGTTTCCGGCAGCAGCCAGGATTCGACTTCGGTCAGTGGGGGCTGGCGCAGCTGCCCACCACCGAGTGGCACGGGCTGGTGTTCGTGGACGTCTCGGGCGGCGCGGCGGGGTCTTTGGCCGAGGCGCTGGCCAAGCTGGACGAGCTGGTCGCGCCGTACGAGCCGGAACGCCTGGTGACCGCGGGCCGGCACACTTACGACTCCACCGCCAACTGGAAGATCCTCACCGAGAACTACCACGAGTGCTACCACTGTCCTTCCATCCACCCCGAGCTGTGCCGGGTCAGCCCGCCGAGGAGCGGCGAGAACTACGCCGGCGACGGCGCGTGGATCGGCGGCTGGATGGACCTGCGGGACGGGGTGGCGACGATGTCGCTGGACGGATCGAGCCGCGGCGCGCCGCTGCGCGGGCTCGACGAGCAGGGCCTGCGTACCGTCATCTACGTCAGCATCTTCCCGAACGTGCTGCTGAGCCTGCATCCGGATTACGTGATGACGCACCGGATCGTGCCGCTGGCCGCGGACCGGACCCGGATCGAGTGCACCTGGGCGTTCGCGCCCGAGGCCGTCGCGCGGCCGGACTTCGACCCGGGCTACGCGGTGGATTTCTGGGACATCACCAACCGGCAGGACTGGGCGGCGTGCGAGTCGGTACAGCGGGGACTTTCGTCGCCTTGGGCGTCGCCGGGGCCGTTGTCGCCGGTGGAGGACGCGGTGTACTACTACGTCACGACCATCGCCCGGGCGTACCTCGGCCAGTCGGTGTGGGGCGAGTAGCTCGGTGCAGGCGAGTAGCTCGGTGTTGGGCCGGGTGGGTCGGTTTGGCGCGGGCGGTAGTTTGGCGGGGTGACCATACGCGATATCCCCGTCAAGACCCTGGCCGGTCAGGACTCCTCGCTCGACTCGGCTGGCTCGCTGCTGCTGGTGGTGAACGTGGCCTCCAAGTGCGGGCTCACGCCGCAGTACACGGCCCTGGAGCGGCTGCACGAGCAGTTCGCGGCGCGCGGCTTCGCGGTGGCGGGCTTTCCGTGCAACCAGTTCGGCGGGCAGGAGCCCGGCGGCGCCGACGAGATCGCCGAGTTCTGCTCGGCGACCTACGGCGTCACGTTCCCCATGTTCGAGAAGATCGAGGTGAACGGGCCGGGACGGCACCCGATATACAGCTCGCTTACTGAGGTGGCGGACGCGAAGGGCGAGGCCGGCGACATCCAGTGGAACTTCGAGAAGTTCCTGGTCCGGCCCGACGGTACGGTCGCGGCGCGGTTCCGCCCCCGTACCGAACCGGACGACCCCGAGGTGCTCGCCGCCATCGAGGCCAACCTGCCGGCTGAGTATTACCTCGGCTAGCGTGCTGCGGCCGCCGGGCGCATGGCCTGCGGGAGAGGTGGCCCTAGGGAGCCGGCGGGGCCGGTGCAACGGCCCAACGACCCTGGGACTGGCAGGGCGGTCTCATGATTGTGGATCACTACTACCCCCTGGCGGGTAGCGATGATCCACAATCATGGTTAGGCAAGGGTGGCGGGGCCGCGCTTGGTCATCTGGCGGGCGATGATCATGCGCTGGATCTCGCTGGTGCCCTCCCAGATACGCTCGACCCGCAGCTCGCGGTAGAAGCGCTCGGCCACGTTCTCGCGCATGTAACCGCGGCCGCCGAAGACCTGGACGGCGCGGTCGGCGACCCGGCCCGCCATCTCGGAACAGTAGAGCTTCGCCATCGAGCATTGCGCGTGCGAGACCTTTACGTCGGCGCCGCGGTCGATGCCGCGGGCGGTCTCATAAACCAGCGCCCGGGCCGCGAACAGCTCGGTGAGGCTGTCGGCGAGCATGCCGGCTACCAGCCCGTACTCGCTGATGGACTGGCCCCCGACCTGGCGGGCGCTCGCGAACGCGGTCATTTCCCCGGTGAGCCGCTCGGCCGCGCCGACGCAGCGGGCGGCCACCATCAGGCGCTCGAACCTGAACCACTCATAGGCGAAGGCCATCCCGTCGCCCTCGGCCCCGACGAGGTTCGCCACCGGGACGCGCACGTTCTCGAACGCGACGATCGGATGGTGGTGGCTAATCGTGTGGGTGTAGGCCGGCGTCCTGACCACCCGCACGCCCGGGCTGGGCAGGTCCACCAGGAACATGGCGTGCTCGCCGTCGTGCGGGCCGCCCGTCAGCCGGGCCTGGAAGAAGGCGTAGCCGGCCGAGTTGAACGAGGTGACGTGCCACTTGATCCCGTTGAGCACGTACTGGTCCTGGTCGCGGTAGGCCGTGGCCTCGATGGCGTCGACGTCGGAGCCCGCGCCCTCCTCGGTGATCGCGTAACACTCCTCGCGATCGCCGGCGATCGCGGGCCTGACGTAACGCTCGATCTGGTCGGGCGTGGCCACGGCGGGCAGCCAGGAAGGCGGGGTGGCCGCTACCCAGCCGAGCGCGTTGGTCACCCGGCCCATCTGCTCCTGCACCAGTACCTGCTGCAGGGCCGTGCAGCCGCCGCCGCCCAGCTCCGCGGGCATATTCGTGGCGTGCAGGCCGAGCTCGCGGGCTCGCTTGGCGTGCCCGGCGGTCACATCGGCGGGCAGTTCCCCGCCGCAGGCTTCAGCCTCTTGCTCGAGCGGGATCAGCTCGTCCGCGAATCCGCGGGCCCGCGCCTGGATCTCGTGGTCTGCTTCCGACAACCCGTACATCCCGCGGAACCTCCAGGTCTCCGGCGACCTCTCGTATTGACTGAATGTTCAGTCTATGTCAGCATCGCCAGTGTGCCAATGAAGGCCGTGCCAATGAAGGTCGTGTGCCGATGAGGCCGGCGTATGTCGGAGGGCGGTATGCCGATGAGCTTCGCTGAAGGTTTCACCGGGGGTACCGCGGACGCCGTGGTGGTCGGCGGCGGGACCGTGGGCGCCTGGTGCGCTTACTTCCTGCGCCGGGCCGGGCTGGCCCGGGTCGTGCTGGTCGAGAAGGGTTTCCTCGGCCAGGGCGCGAGCAGCCGCGCGGCCGGCGTCGTCCGCATGCAGGGCGGGACGCCTGAGGCGGTGCGACTCGGCCAGTGGTCACGGCGGTTCTACCTGAGCCAGCGGGACGAACTAGGCACCGACTCGGGCTTCGTCGAACAGGGCTACCTGCTGCCCTGCTTCACCGCGGCGGACGTTGCGGCGGCGCGCGAGCGGATGGCCATGCAGACTGCCCTCGGCGTTCCGGTCCGCTGGCTCGACCCTGATGAGGTGGACGCGCTCAACCCGACGCTTGCGCCCGGGCAGACGCTCGGCGGCACGTTCTGCGCCGAGGACGGGTACATCACCCCGCCGCGCAACGTGGCCGCCTACACCGTGGCGCTGATCCGCAGCGGAGTCGAGGTCGCCGAGCACGTCACGTTCCGCGGCCTCGCACCGGGCGGGCCGACCTCGGGTTACGCGGTCGAGACCAGCCACGGCCGGATCGACGCGGGCCTGGTGGTCCTCACCGGCGGGCCGAAGCTGGCCGCGGTCGGCCGGCTGGCCGGGCTGCGGATCCCAGCCGGCGGCGCCAGGCACCAAGTCGCGGTGACCGAGCGGCACCCGGACCTGGACCCGTCCCGGGTCCCCATGGTGTTCGACCTGGCGGCGGGGCTCTACTGGCGGCCGGAAGAAGGCGGACTGCTGTTCGGGATGAGCAATCCAGATGAGCCGCCGGGCGAGAACCGAGAGGTCGACGAGGGCTACCTGGCCAAGATGCGGACGCGGCTAGCTGAGCTGGTCCCGGTCACCGCCCAGCTCGGGCTGCGCCGGATCTGGGCCGCGACCATCGATTACACCCCGGACCACCTGCCCATCATCGGCCGTGCGCCAGGAGTGGACGGCGTCACCGTCGCCTGCGCGGGCGGCGCCGGCATGATGTGGGGACCGGGCGTCGCCAAAGCTGCGGCCGACGTCGCGCTCACTGGATCCTCCGAGGTCCTTGACGTGTCGCCGCTCGGCCTCGACCGTTTCGACGAGGCCGGCCGCAGCCGCCTCGCGACTGACCCGATTGCCCTGCCCTTCCCGGAAAGGATCAACTCCTGATGATCACAGTCACCCCGTACCTGGCCGCCGCGGCCGACGCGAAGCTCGAGGACTGGGGGCCGCTTGAGGAGGCCACCGGCGAGCCCATGCAAACGTCGGGGACGACGCTCTGGTCGGGCGAAGGCGAGCAGGAAGC
Organism: uncultured Actinomycetota bacterium; assembly: GCA_963844625.1. Classification (GTDB taxonomy): domain Bacteria; phylum Actinomycetota; class Actinomycetes; order Streptosporangiales; family Streptosporangiaceae; genus Palsa-504. The sequence continues at coordinate 131,033 of CAWJPF010000018.1, forward strand.
TGGCGTCTGGGAGTGCACGGCAGGTCCGTCCCGCTGGAATCTGGAGACCAACGAGTTCGTGCACATCCTGTCCGGCCGCATGACGGTGACCCCCGACGGCGGCGAGGCCGCCGACATCGGACCGGGTGACACGGCGGTGTTCCCACGCGGCTGGGCCGGCACCTGGCAGATCCACGAGACGATCCGCAAGCTCTACGTCCTGTTCTGAACATCTTGCCCTGAACGTTTCGTGCTGGACCGCGTCGGTAGCCTGATGGTATGGACTATCGCACTCTGGGAGGCAGCGGCTGCGCGGTGTCGAGCCTGAGCCTCGGAACGATGACGTTCGGCACCGAGTCTGACGAGACCGTCGCGCACCAGCAGCTTGACTTGTTCGTCGAGGCGGGCGGCACGCTGGTGGACACGGCCGACGTGTACACCCACGGAGTATCTGAGGAGATCATCGGCCGCTGGTTCGCCAGCCGCCCGGCCGACGTCACCGGGCCGGTGGTGCTGGCCACCAAGGGCCGCTTCGGGATGGACGACTCCCCCAATGGGGCCGGGCTGTCCGCGCGTCACCTGACCCGCGCGCTCGACGCGTCGCTGCGCCGGCTCGGCCTGGAGTCGGTCGACCTGTACCAGGCGCACGCGTACGACCCGCTGACACCGCTGGAAGAGACGCTGCGGACCATGGACCGGTTCATCGGGGCGGGCAAGATCCGCTACTACGGGCTGTCCAACTTCACCGGCTGGCAACTGACCAAGGCCGTGCACCTGGCCCGCGCCATGAACGTGGCCGAGCCGGTAACGCTCCAGCCGCAGTACAGCCTGCTGGCCCGCGAAATCGAGTGGGAGATCGTGCCCGCCGTGCTCGATGCCGGCCTAGGCATGCTGCCCTGGAGCCCGCTCGGCGGCGGCTGGCTGTCCGGCAAATACCAGCGCGACCAGCGGCCGAGTGGCGACACCCGCCTCGGCGACGATCCGAACCGCGGCATGGAGGCTTACGACCGGCGCGGTACCGAGCGCACCTGGAACGTCATCGACGCCGTGCAGAAGGTCGCCGAAGACCGCGGCGTGTCCATGGCCGAGATCGCGCTGGCCTGGGTGACCGACCGGCCCGGCGTCACCTCGACCATCCTCGGCGCCCGCTCGGTGAGCCAGCTCCAGACAAACCTGCGCGCGGCCGGGCTGCACCTGACCGCAGCGGAGACCGCCGCGCTCGACGCGGCCAGCGAACCGCACCCCACCGACTACCCCTACGGTGAGCTGGGCGTGGACCAGCGCGCCCGCCAGCTGCCGGGCCAGTCCTAGTCCGCGGGATCCCCAGTCAGCTGACGGGGACACGGCGTCGTTCAGCTCGGTCAGGGTCTGCTCGTTCGACTCGGTCATGCGGTCATGGTCCTCACCTCGGCATCTGAGGGCTGGATCGCCTCGAGGGCGGAGACTTTGAGAGCAGAGACGATGCGCCGGAACCTGGCGTGGCGTTCGGTGTGAAAGGCGGCCGCGGCCGGGTCGGGCTCGGCCGCCAGGCGGGCGGCCGGGGCCAGCGGTCCGGCGATATCGTCAAAGCTGAGCAGGCCGGCGGCGGTGGCTCCGAGGAGGGCGGCGCCCCGGCCGGATGCCGCGGGCACGTCCACGGCGTACAGCGGTATCCCCAGCACATCGCCGAGCAGCTGCCGCCAGCCCGTGGCCAGGGTGCCTCCTCCCGCTAGCCGCAGCCGCGGCGGGCGATCGTCGCCGAGCAGGGCATCCAGCGCATCGCGGATCGCGAACGCGGTTCCTTCCAGCGCGCTGCGCAAGACCGATGCCCGGTCGTCGGCCAGGGCCAACCCGGTCCACGAGCCGCGCAGCGCCGGATCGCAATACGGGGTCCGCTCCCCCGACAGGTGCGGGACGAAGATCGGGTCGTGAGCCTGGCCCGGCTGGTCGGCGCTGGCGTACAGCTCCTCCCAGGTGGCGTTCATGATCCCGCAGACCCAGTTGAGGCTGAGTCCCGCGCTGATGGTGGCGCCCATGTGGTACCAGCCGTCCGGGGTCGCGGCCCGGTACAGGTTAACGCCGGCATCGGCCCGGCTGACCGGTGCGGTGAGAGGCCGGATGACCTGCGCGCCGGTGCCGACGGTCAGCTGGATGTCGCCAGGGCCGGCGATCCCGCTGCCCAGGGCCGCGGCCGCCGTGTCGCCGGCTCCGGCCGCGACCGGGAGGCCCGCGGACAGCCCGAGCTCAGCCGCGGCCTCGGCGGTGAGGCGGCCGGCGGGCGCACCCGCGGACGGCAGCAGGGGCGCCAGCAGGCTGGCGTCCAGGCCCAGCGCCGCCACCACCTCAAGGTCCCAGCCGTCGCCCATCAGGTCGTACAGCAGGGTGGCGGAGGCATCACTGGGCTCAGCGTAGAACTCACCGGTCAGCCGGGCCCGGATCCAGTCTTTGGGGGCCAGTGCCCAGCTTGTGTCGCGATAGGTACGCGGTTCGTTCTCGGCGATCCACTTGAGCATCGGCCCGGTCATCCCGGGCACGAGCGGGTTGGCCAGCCGGGCCAAAGCCTGCGGGCTGAGCCGCCGGTAGGCGCGCAGGGCCCCGGTCGCCCGGCTGTCGGCCCACAGGAGGGCCGGGCGGAGGGCCCCGCCATCCCGGCCCGCCATGACCAGGCCGTGCATCTGTCCCGACAGCCCGACCGCCGCAGGCCGCGCGCCGCCCGCGTCGATGGCCTCGCGGGCGCAGGCGGTCACCGCTTTCCACCAGTCGGCGGGCTCGCTCTCCGCGTAGCCGGCCCGCGCCGAGGTCACGGCGTAACCGGCGGACGCCTGGGCCAGGACCCGGCCCCCGGTGTCGATCACGACCGCCTTGGCCGAGCTGGTCCCAAGGTCGAGACCCAGCGCGGCGACCGAGCCGGGACGGCGGCCGGCCGTCGACCGCAGAGCATCAGGATGCACTGGGCCGGCATTCGATGATGATCGCGTGGACGGTCCGGTCGCTACGCAGCGCGTCGAGGGCGTCGGCGTAGTCATCGAGCTCGAACCGGTGACCGACTCCTCCATATTTGTCTCCTTTGCTTTGTCCACTCAACAACCCGGCCGGGGCCGTCTCGCACATCTCCTCCGATAGCCTGGCCGGCGGGGCTGGCAGCCACGCCGCCGGACCGTGCTGCCGGTCCGGCTGATCCCGAGAGGATCCGGCGAGCTGCCGCCGCGTCAGACCTGGCCCTAGGTAGGAGGAAACTGTGAGCGAGCCAGGGACCGCGGAATGGCGTCGCGCCGAAGCGAGCCGGCTGCTCGCCTTCGGCCACGCGGCCGCGCTGCCAGGCGGCGGTTTCGGGTGGCTGGACGCCCACGGCGACATCGACCCGGGGAAACCATGCCCGCTGTACCTCAACGCCCGCATGACCCACGTCTACGCCCTCGCGCACCTGGACGGCGTGGCCGGGGCGCAGCCCCTCGCCGCATCCGGCCTGGCTGCCCTGACCAGCCGCTACGCTGACAGCGAGAATGGCGGCTGGTTCTCGAGCGTGGACCTCTCCGGGCAGGTCGTCGACGTCACCAAGATGAACTACGCTCACGCCCACATCCTGCTGGCGGCCTCCAGCGCGGTGGCCGCGGGCCTTGACGGCGCTGATGCGGTCTTCGCGGCCGCCGCGTCCATTATCGAACGGTACTTCTGGTCCGATGCCGAAGACGGCGCGCGGGAGTGCTGGAACGCCGGCTTCACCGAGACTGAGGCCTACCGCGGCGCCAACAGCAACATGCACTCGGTCGAGGCTTATCTCGCCGCGGGGGACGTCAGCGGCGACCCGGCGTGGCACGCCCGGGCCGCCTCGATCGCGACCAAGCTGATCGACGGCCAGGCCCGGTCCCATTCCTGGCGGGTACCCGAGCACTACGACGAGAACTGGCAGCCCCGGCCGGACTACAACCACGACCGGCGTAACGACCAGTTCCGGCCGTACGGCACCACCCCGGGCCACTCCTTCGAATGGGCCCGGCTGCTGCTGGACCTGGAGGCGCCCCAGGCCGCACCTCCCGCCTGGCTGCTTGAGGCGGCGACCGCGCTCTTCGATACCGCCGTCGCGGACGCCTCGTCCCGGGACGGTCATCCGGGACTGCTCTACACCGTCGACGAGGACGGCCAGCCGGTAATGACGGCGCGACTGTACTGGGTGGCGTGTGAGGCCGTGCTCGCGGCGGACGCCCTGCACCGGCGTACCGGGGAGGAACGGTTCGCCGCGGACGCGGCGCGGTGGTGGGACGAGATCGACCGCTATTTCGTGGACCGCCAGGGCGGCAGCTGGTGGCACGAGCTAGCCCCGGACATGACGCCGGCCGTGTCCACCTGGTCAGGGAAGCCGGATCTCTACCACGCCTACCAGGCGGTCCTGTTCCCGTCGCTCCCGCTCAGCCCGGTCGCGGCAGTGGCGCTGGCCAGGCGGGGGCCCGGGCAGGCACCCGCCTAGATAGTGAAAGGCCCGGGGCCGTCCGAGCGCCGGGCCCGCCCGTGGACCGCGATGGTCCAGCCGGCCTAAGCGAGGTTGGGGCCGCCGCGGCTGCCCGAGTCGAATTCGCCGGTGCCGTCCGAGGCGCCGCTGCCGGGGGACGGGTATGCCGCTACCCCTTCGACCGGGACGTTCTCCGGATGGCCGCCGCCGGTCGACATCTGTTCGAGCTTGATGTAACGGTTGATCTCCCGCCACTGGCTCGCCACCGCCAGGGCCACGGCTGGGATCAGCAAGAACAGTGCCTTACGAGCCATAGCGGTTCTCCCTCACTTCGGTCTGTCTTGCTCCCTTCCCTGGTTACCTGCGGACAAACGGGCCACGTCTTCCTCGTCTTCCTCGCGGCGATTGACAGCTGACACAAGATGACGTCAAGATCGGTAAACAACGGTCATAAAGGAGCCGTATGCTGCCGACTCAGCGCCGTCAGGCCATCCTCGCCGAGGTCCGCCAGGCGCGGGCGGTCTCCGCCGAGGATCTCGCCCGCCGGTTCGGCGTCTCGCTGGAGACGATCCGGCGGGACCTGCGCGGGCTGCGGGACCGGGGCCTGCTCGAGCGGGTCTACGGCGGCGCGCTTTCTATCCGGTCGACGGAGGGCGACTTCGCCACCCGGAGCACGCTGCACAGCGACCGCAAGCTGGCCATCGCGCAGCTGGCGGCGAGCCTGATCGGGCCCGAGGACACCATCGTCATCGACGTCGGCACCACCGCGCTCGAGGTGGCCAGGGCACTGCCCCCGTCGTTCCGCGGCCGGGTGCTGACCAACTCGGTGCCCGCCGCGATGGCCCTCGCCGACCGGGCCGGGATCGAGATCCAGCTCTGCGGCGGGCAGCTGCGGCCCGGCGACGCGGCGTGCTTCGGCTCGCGCGCGGAGGCCTTCTTCGCCGAGTTCTACGCGGACAAGGCGTTCCTGGGCTCCGGCGGCGTGCATGCCCGGGCCGGGCTCACCGACTACCACCCGCCCGAGGTGATCACCCGGCGGACCATCATCGCGCAGTCCGCCGCGTCCTACGTGCTGGCCGACTCCAGCAAGCTCGGCACCATCGCCGTGCACAAGGTCTGCCCGCTCAGCCGCGTCACCGCCGTCCTCACCGATGCCAACGCCAGTACCGAGGTCACCGAAGCCCTCGCCAGCGCCGGCTGCACCGTACTCCGCGCCGCGGAGCGACTGTCGCAGGCCGGCTGAACTCCCCCACCGCCCGCTAGCTGCCGAGGAAGTGATGTACGTGGATCAGGTCACCACGGGCACCGGTTCCGTGCCCGAAGACGAGATGCTGGAAAGGTTCGGCTACCGTCAGCAGTTCGTCCGCTCGCTCCGCCATTTCGAGTCGTTCGCGGTGGCGTTCTCGTTCATCTCCATCACCACCGGGATCTTCACCACCTACGCCTTCGCCCTGGCCACCGGCGGCACCCGGTCCATCTGGACGTGGCTCATCGTGGTGGCCGGGCAGTCCCTGGTGGCGCTGGTCTACGGCGCGCTCTCGGTCCGCGTGCCGCTGTCCGGTTACTCCTACCAGTGGGCGTCGCGGCTGGCCAACACGCATATCGGCTGGTGGTTCGGCTGGATGTCGTTCGCGTTCCTCACCATCGTCACCGTGTCCGTCGACTACGGCCTGATCCAGGTGGCGTTCCAGCCGCTGATCGGCCAGGCGTACACCCCGACCAGCGCGGCGCTGGAGACGCTGGTCGTGCTGGCCCTCCAGGCGGCGCTGATCATCGCCTCGACCAGGGTCACCACCCGGGTAAACAACGCCGCGGTGGCCACCGAGATCATCGGCATCGCGGGCCTCACGATTCTGCTGCTGATCGTGGCGGCCGTCCGGTCGATGGGGCACTGGTCGAACCTGACCTCTACCGGCGCCGTCCCGGCCCTGGGCTACTACAAGTGGCTCGGCCCGTTCATGCTGGCCACCCTGCTCGGCGCGTACACGATCGTCGGCTTCGAGTCGGCGAGCAACCTGGCCGAGGAGACGCACGAGCCGCACCGGGTGATCCCGAAGGCGATGATCCGGGCCGTGCTGGTCTCCGGCGTGGTGGGGTTCGCGTTCCTGGTCGTGCTGGCCTTCGCGACGAACAAGGCCGCGTACGCCAGCGCCGCGCCGGTGGCGACCATTGTGCGCGACGTGCTGGGCGGCGTGGTGCAGAAGATCTTCCTGGTCTTCGTCTGCGTCTCGATCTTCGCCTGCGGCATGATCATCATGGTGACGAACGGCCGCCTGATCTTCGCCATGGCGCGGGACCGGCGGCTGCCCGGCCACCAGTTCCTCAACCGGGTGCCGCGGGCGACCGGCGGCCCGTCCTGGGCTACCGTCCTAGCCGCGGTGCTCGGCGCCGTCATCACGCTGGTGCTGCGCACTCATACCAGCGCGCTCACCACCCTCTTCACCGCGTCGACGATCATGCCGGCGTTGCTGTACGCCGGCACGGTGCTGCTCTACGTGTTCTCGTCCCGGCGGGCGGGCACGCAGGTGACTTCGGGCACGCGGCACCGTCCGTTCGGGAAAATGGAAATTCCGGTGATCGCCGGGGCGCTGATCTGGCTGGCCTATGAGCTGGTCGTCCTCATCGGGCCCAGTGAGTTCCGTGACGCGCAGTACTACGTGCTCGGCGCGCTCGGGCTGGGGCTGGTGTTCTACCTGGTGCAGCTGGTGACTGAGCCCCGGGCGATGCGCCAGGAGCCAGGCCAGGAGTGAACGTCCTCGCCATCGACCAGGGCACCTCGGCGACCAAGGCGCTGCTCGTCGGGCCGGGCGCCGAGGTGCTCGGGCGCGGCGAGGTCCCCGTCCGCACCCGTAGCGTGGGCGCGGACGGGGTGGAGGCCGACCCGGAGGAACTGTTCGCGTCGGTGGTCGCGGCGGGCGCCCAGGCGCTGGCGGCGGCCGGGGCGCCGGCCCACGCGGTCGCGCTGGCCAACCAGGGCGAGACCGTGCTGGCCTGGGACCGGGCCACCGGCGCGCCGCTGTCCCGCGCGATCGTCTGGCAGGACCGGCGCTCGGCCGGCCTGTGCGGGCGGCTGGCGGACCGGGCCGCCGAGCTGACCGCGATCACCGGGCTGCCGCTCGACCCGTACTTCGCCGCGCCGAAGATGGCCTGGCTGCGGGAGAACCTGACCGCCGAGGGCACGGTCACCACGACCGACACCTGGCTGCTGCACCGGCTGGGCGCGGGGTACGTGACCGACGCCGCCACCGCGTCCCGGACCATGCTGCTCGACCTGGATTCGGTCGCGTGGTCCGCGGCGGCGTGCGCCGCGTTCGGCCTCGAGGTAGACGCGCTGCCCGCGCTGGCGGACTGCGCCGGTGTGGTCGGCGAGACGTCTGTGTTCGGGGGCGTCCTGCCGGTCGCCGGGATCGCCGTGGACCAGCAGGCCGCGCTGCTCGCGGAGGGCTGCCTGGCCGCGGGCGACGCCAAGTGCACCTACGGGACGGGCGCGTTCCTGCTGGTCACGACGGGTTTGACGGCGGCGAGGTCAGGCTCGGGGCTGTCCGCCTCTGTGGCCTGGCGGCTGGGCGGCACGGCGACGTACTGCCTGGACGGCCAGGTGTACACGGCGGGTTCGGCGGTGCGGTGGCTGACCGGCATCGGCGTGCTCGGCGCGCCTTCTGAGCTTGACGTGGTAGGCGAGTCCGTGCCGGACGCGGGCGGGGTGATCTTCGTGCCAGCGCTGGCCGGGCTGGGGGCACCGCACTGGGAGCCGGGGGCGCGCGGGCTGTTCGCCGGGCTGCACCTGGGCGCCGGACGAGGGCACCTGGCCCGCGCGGTCGCCGAGGGCATCGCCGCGTCGGTCACGCTGCTGGCTCACGCGGCGTGCGCCGATCTCGGCGTGCCGCTGACCTCGCTGCGGGTCGACGGCGGCCTGACCAGATCCAGGCTGCTGATGCAGGCCCAGGCTGACCTGCTGCAGCGGCCGGTGCTGATCTGCCGTACGGCGGACGCGACCGCGCTCGGCGTGGCCGCGCTGGCCCGGCTGGGCGTAGGGGAAGCTTCCTCGGCCGGCGAGGCCCTGGGACCCGCTGAGCTGGAAACCATCATCGAACCGGCGATCACCGCTGATGAGGCGGCGATGAGAATCGGGGCTTTCCAGTCCGCCCTCAGCCTTACGCTGGCCAGGCGATGACGGATAAGGACGGCCCGGCCGACGTGATGATCATCGGAGCGGGCGTGGTCGGGACCGCGATCGCCCGCACGCTGGCGCAGTACTCGCTGGACTGCGTGCTGGCCGAGGCGGCCGCCGATGTCGGGACCGGCACGTCGAAGGCGAACACCGCGATCTTGCACACCGGGTTCGACGCGAAACCGGACAGCCTGGAGAGCCGGCTGCTCAGCCGGGGCAGCGCCCTGCTGCGTTCGTATGCGGCCGCCGCGGGCATCCCGGTGGAGAGCACCGGCGCGCTGCTCGTGGCATGGACGCCGGAGCAGTCGGCGGCGTTGCCGGCCATCGAGGCGAACGCCAGGCGGAATGGGTACCTGGCGGTCCGGCGGGTCGGGGCTCGTGAGCTCTACGGGCGTGAGCCGGGGCTGGGGACGGGAGCTCTTAGCGCGCTGGAGATCCCGGACGAGGCCATCATCTGCCCGTGGACGACACCGCTGGCCTTCGCCACCGAGGCGGTCGGCGCGGGCGTCCGGCTGCTGCTTGGCACCCGGGTAACCGGGGTCGCCGCTATTGATGACGCCTATGAGCTTTCCACCACCCGCGGGCCGCTGCGATGCCGGTGGGTGGTGAACGCGGCCGGGCTGGGCAGCGACACGATCGACCGGATGTTCGGCGGGGACGGGTTCACGATCACGCCGCGGCGCGGTGAGCTCATCGTGTTCGACAAACTCGCGAGAAGCCTGCTGCGCTCGATCCTGCTGCCGGTGCCGACGGCGCGGACCAAGGGGGTACTGGTCGCCCCCACCGTCTACGGGAACGTGCTGCTCGGGCCGACCGCCGAGGACGTCACGGACCGTGCGGACACCGCCACGACCGCTTCGGGGCTTGGCGCCCTGGTCGCGGCCGGGCAGCGAATCCTACCTGGGTTGGCTGGCGAGGAAGTGACCGCGACCTACGCGGGACTGCGGGCCGCGACCGAGCACTCGGACTACCAGATCTACGTCGACACGAACCGGCGGTACGCGTGCGTGGCCGGCATCCGGTCTACCGGCCTGTCCGCCTCGCTAGGCATCGCCGAGTACGTCGCGGGGCAGCTGGCTGCGGCCGGGCTGGCGCTGCGGCCGCGCTTGGATGGCCCTGCCTCCCCGCCGGTCATGCCGTATATCGGGGAGGCGGGCCTGCGGCCGTACCAGGACGCGGAGCGGATCGCGGCCGACCCGGCCTACGGGCAGATCGTCTGCCACTGCGAGCGCGTCACCCGCGGGGAGGTCAGGGACGCCCTGGCGAGCCCGGTGCCGCCCGCCGACATGGGCGGGCTCAGCCGCAGGACCCGGGCCACGAACGGGCGCTGCCAGGGGTTCTACTGCGCGGCGGCGGTATCGGGGCTGCTGGCCCGGGGCAGCGCCTCGGCGCGTGCCCCTGCCGCCGAGCGGGCCGTACGGTCGTGAGCTTCGACGTGCTGGTGGTTGGGGCCGGGCCGGCCGGATTGGCGGCGGCGGCGGAACTGCGGCGGCTGGGGGTGGGCTCGGTGCTTGTGGCCGACCGGGAGAGTGAACCGGGCGGCGTTCCGCGGCACAGCTGGCATACCGGGTACGGCCTGCGCGATCGGCACCGGATCATGACCGGCCCGGTATACGCGCGGGCCCTGGCCGACGCGGCGGCGGCCGCGGGCGCGGAACTGCGGCTGGGTACGACGGTGACTGGCTGGGCGGGGGCGCGCGCGGTCACGATGACGAGCGCCCGCGGGATCGAGACCGTGCCCGCGTCGGCCGTACTGCTCGCCACCGGCTGCCGGGAACGACCGCGGGCGGCGCGGCTGGTCCCCGGGGACCGGCCGGCCGGGGTGATGACCACCGGCGAACTGCAGCAGCGGGTGTACCTGGACCAGCAGCAGTTGTCCGGCCGCGCCCTCGTCGTGGGGGCCGAACATGTTTCGTTCTCGGCCGCGATGACGCTCGCGCACGCCGGGGCTCACGTGGTGGCACTGGTCACCGAGCATGAGCGGCAGCAGAGCTACGCCGCGTTCCGGTTCGGCGCGGCCCTGCGCTGGCGGGTCCCGGTGTGGACGTCGACGGCGGTGCGCCGGGTGGCCGGGCGCGGGCAGCAGCTGGCCGGGCGCGGGCAGCCGGCCGGGCGCGGGCAGCCGGCCGGGCGCGGGCGGCTGGCCGGGGTGGAAGTGGCGGACGTGCGGACCGGAGCGGTGCGGTTCGTGCCGTGCGACACGGTGGTGTTCACCGGCGACTGGATTCCGGATCATGAGCTGGCCCGGCTGGCCGGCCTGGCCATGGATCACGGCACCCACGGGCCCGCGGTCGACACCACGCTGGAGACGTCCACGGCGGGCGTGTTCGCCGCGGGCAACCTGGTGCACGCGGCCGAGACCGCGGATATCGCCGCGCTGTCTGGGCGGCACGCCGCGCGGCACATCGCTGCCGCCCTCCGGGCTGGGGCGCCCGGGGAGCTGGCGTCCGCGGCGCTGGCGCCTGGGGAGCTGGCGCCTGGGGAGCTGGCGCCTGGGATGCGGCGGCCGATGCTCGTGGAGCCGCCGCTGCGGTGGATCTCGCCGAACGTGATCACCTCGGCGGCGCCTCCCCCGCTGGGCCGGTTCGTGCTGCGCAGCCAGGCGTTCCGCCGGATGACCCGGCTCGAGGTCAGCCAGGACGGACGGCTGCTGGCCAGGTCCCGTCCGGTCCGGATGATGCCAGCCCGCCCCGTGCATCTCACTGCTAACTGGCTGCCCCAGGTCGACCCCGCGGGCGGCCCGGTGCGCGTCGCCGCAACGCCGTGAACCCGGAACGCGAGAACGTGGTGAAACCGCGGTTTCACCGGGAACCTTCACGTGCAACGGAGTTAGGCTTTAGTTGTTTCGCACTCGTGGGGAGGCACCGGTGATGTCACAGCCGGGCGACCAGGCTTCGGCGGCCTGGGTGAACTACGGCCGGGTCCGGGCATCCCACGCCGACCGTGAGCAACTGATCGGCGTATTCAAGGCCGCCTTCGTGCAGGGCAGGCTGACCAAGGACGAATTCGACACCCGAGTCAGCCAGGCGTTCGCCGCGCGGACCTATACAGAACTGGCCGCAATCACCGCCGACATCCCCGCCGGACCGATCGCCGTCCGGGACGCAGGCCGGGCTGCCGGCCGGGCTGCCGGCCGGGACGCGGGCCGGGACGCGGGCCGGGCCAGAAACCCGGCGGACGAGGCCTTCACGTGGAGCGTTGGTGCCACGTTCGTGGCGGTCATCCTGGTGGTCTCCACGCTCCTGGATCCGCGGGACTTTCCCCTGGTCGCCGGGATCATTTCCGCGATCGTATTCGCGACCGGAGCCCAGCTGCTCTACTCACGCCAGCAGCGACGCTCGCGCGGACAGCTTCTTCCCGGTGACCCTGCTCGTTCCCGGTGATCCTGCTCGTTTACTACGTTTTGCGTAGCTTCTTGCCGCGTAGTAAAATTTCTCATGGCACCCAACCGTCAGCCGGAGGGGCTTCGCCGGCCGAACGACCCTCCCCTGCTGATCCTGGTCAGCCTGGCCGCAGGCCCGAAGCACGGCCATGCCCTGGCCAAGGACATCGAGGGCTTCGCCGAGGTGAAGCTCGGCCCCGGTGCGCTGTACGGGGCGATCACCCGGCTGGAAGAGCGCGGTCTCATCGAGCCGCTGGACAGCGATGACCGGCGGCGTCCATATCAGATCACGGCGACGGGCTCGGCCGCGCTGGCCGGAGCCCTGGCCGACATGCGGCGGGTGGCCGACGCAGGCGTGGCCCGGCTCAGGCTCCAAGGGCACCCCGCGTGAAACCCGCGGACGCGGCCGCGCGGAAACTGCTGCGCTGGTACCCGCGGGCGTGGCGAGAGCGGTACGGCGAGGAATTCCTCGCCATGGTCGAGGACAGCCTCGCCGGCGGCCGGCCGACGTGGCGGCTGCGGCTGGGTGTGGCCAGGGCGGCCTGCGCGAACGCGGCCATCAGGTGAGGCTGGCCGGCCAGAAAGTGTCCCTGCGCGTGGCGCGCGGCCTCGGGGGGAGGCCGGGGATGGCCTTCATGGCCGCATCGATCTTCGCCGCCCTCCCGCTTGAACTCTTCAGGTCGCCGCCTCCTTCGAGAGTATGGCAGGCGAACGCGATCCTGGACGTGCTGGCCGGGGTCGTGGTTTTTACCGCCGTCGTCATCCTGGCCGGCGGACTGGCCGCGCTCCCGGCCTTCGTCGGGTTCCTGCGGGCGGGCGGCTGGCCGAAGATCCGGCGCCGGGTCACCCGGGCGGCGGGATCCACCGTGGCGGCGGGAGGCGGGCTGGCCGGGCTCGTCATCGTCGCGCGGTCACACACCTATGCCCAGCTGAACACATCGTGGGCTTACGGTGGCGGCGAGGTAGCGACGCTGCTGGCGCTCATGGTCGCCCTCTGGCTGTGGACCGGGGCGGCCAAGGCCACCGCCAGGCAGCTCGACCTCGCTCCCCGGGTACGGGCCGCCGAGAAGATATTCGGTGTGGTGACCGTGCTCGCGCTAAGCGTCATGGTGGCCGTCAACGTCATCTGGTACGCATCGATCGAGGCTTCGGTACCCCTGTTGTTGCTAGGGCTGACGACGATCGCCCTGCAGGGCCCCAACGCGACCTGGAGGATGAGACAGGCGGTCCGTTCGGCCCGGCGCGTTCGGCCCGGCGCCTGAAGTCAGCTTCGGGCCGGGCCCGGTGAGCGTACTCGCCGCCGCCCGGCACCGTCGGGTCTGCGCAGTGCATCTCTCGCCCCGCCGTTCCCGCCAGCCACGCCCGTCCCGTGGCGAGACGCTAGGCGGCGATCCGGCACGAGACGATCACCACATCGATGCTCCATCGTTGTTGTTATAGCCACATCGATGCTCCATCGTTGTGGTGATCGTCGACTCGTCCGCCAGAGCCACGCGGTGCCGGGGCTGGCTGGCGGGACGGATGCCACTGGGTGTCTCGTGGAACCCGCTGGGGTGGGCCGGGTGCGGAAGCACGCACGGCGGCGCGGCTGAGGCAGACACCGCGGAATCAGTCGCGATGGGTGATCCACACCGATACATAGGCGGGTTCCCCGGCCTTCTGCACGACACCGGCCAGGTCATCATGGACAGCGTCGAGGTCCACCGCGTCCTTCAGGCGGCCTGCGAACGCCGCCACGGTCTTGTCCGCGTACCTGGTCTCGGTGGTGCGCCGTTGCCTCCCGCAACGGGCCCCTGGCCGGAATACCGCAGCTCGTCACGCTGCTATTGATTTTGTCGTTCCCTTTTTCGTGCTGTTCCTGGTCGCGGAAGCCTTCCTGCGCCTGCACGACGCCCGGTAAGTCCAGCGAGGCTGGCCGAGGCACTCATCCGGGCACGGCACGATGGAACCGATATGACGCTCACTGACCTGCTGCCCGCGACACCCGATCCCGATGCCCTTTTCGACGCCTTTGCCGGCTGGTCGAAGCGGCGCGGGCTAGCGCTGTACCCGCATCAGGAGGAAGCGCTCATCGAGATCGTGTCGGGGGCGAACGTCATCCTGTCCACCCCCACCGGGTCGGGCAAGAGCCTGGTCGCCGCGGGCGCTCACTTCACCGCGCTGGCCGAGGGCAGGCGGACGTTCTACTCCGCGCCGATCAAGGCGCTGGTATCGGAGAAGTTCTTCGACCTGTGCGCCGCGTTCGGCCCGTCCCAGGTCGGCATGATGACCGGCGACGCCAGCGTCAACCCGCAGGCGCCCATCATCTGCTGCACCGCGGAGGTGCTGGCCAACATCGCGCTGCGGGACGGGGCCGCGGCGGATGTGGGCCAGGTGGTGATGGACGAGTTCCATTTCTACGCCGACCCTGACCGCGGCTGGGCGTGGCAAGTGCCGCTGCTCGAACTGCCCAAGGCGCAGTTCGTGCTGATGTCGGCAACGCTGGGGGACGTGCGGCGGTTCGAGACCGATCTGACCTGGCGCACCGGCCGGCCGACCGCGGTGATCTCCTCCGCGGAGCGCCCGGTGCCGCTGGTCTTCTCTTTCGTCACGGAACCGCTGCACGAGACCCTGAGCGAACTGCTCAGCACCGACCAGGCTCCCGTGTACGTGGTGCACTTCACGCAGGCGGCCGCGCTGGAGCAGGCACAGGCGCTGATGAGCATCAACGTGTGCAGCCGGGCCGAGAAGGACGCCATCGCCGACCTGATCGGCGACTTCCGGTTCTCGGCCGGGTTCGGCAAGACCCTGTCACGCCTGGTCCGGCACGGCATCGGCGTGCATCACGCCGGCATGCTGCCCAGGTACCGCCGGCTGGTGGAAACCCTGACGCAGGCCGGGCTGCTGAAGGTCATCTGTGGTACCGACACCCTCGGCGTGGGCATCAACGTCCCGATCCGCACCGTGCTGTTCACCGCCTTGTCCAAGTACGACGGGAAGAAGACCCGACTGCTGCAGGCGCGCGAGTTCCACCAGATCGCCGGGCGGGCCGGCCGGGCCGGGTACGACACATCCGGCCGGGTGGTGGTCCAGGCGCCCGAGCACGTGGTCGAAAACGAACGCGCCCTGGCCAAGGCGGGCGACGACCCGAAGGCGCGGCGCAAGGTGGTCCGCAAGAAGCCGCCCGAGGGTTTCGTGTCCTGGGGCAAGCCGACCTTCGAGCGGCTCGTCGCGGCCGACCCCGAGCCGCTCACGTCGAGCTTCAACGTCACGCACGCCATGGTGCTGAACGTCATCGCCCGGCCCGGCGACGCGTTCGCCGCGATGAAGCACCTGCTGACCGACAACCACGAGGACCGCGCGGCCCAGCGCAAGCACATCCACCAGGCCATCGCGATCTACCGCGCGCTGCTCGCCGGGGGCGTGGTGGAGCGGCTGGACGACCCCGATGAGGAGGGCCGCTTTGTCCGGCTCACCGTGGACCTGCAGTTCGACTTCGCGCTTAACCAGCCGCTGTCGCCGTTCGCGCTGGCCGCCATCTCGCTGCTCGACTCGGAATCACCGTCGTACCCGCTGGACGTGCTGTCGGTGATCGAGTCGACGTTGGACAACCCGCGGCAGATTCTGTCGGCCCAGCAGTTCAAGGCGCGCGGGGAGGCCGTGGCCCAGATGAAGGCGGACGGCGTCGCGTACGAGGAGCGGCTCGAGCTGCTGGATTCGGTGACGTATCCCAAGCCGCTGGCGGACATGCTGGAGGGCGCGTACAACATCTACCGCCGCGGTCATCCTTGGGTGGCCGACTACGAGGTGTCGCCGAAGTCCGTGGTCCGCGACATGTACGAGCGGGCGCTGACCTTCACCGAGTACGTCGGCTTCTACGGTCTTTCCCGGTCCGAGGGCCTGGTGCTGCGCTACCTGGCCGACGCCTACAAGGCGCTGCGACAGACCGTGCCAGACGAGGCCAAGACCGAGGAGCTGACCGACCTGATCGAATGGCTGGGCGAGATCGTCCGCCAGGTCGACTCCAGCCTGATCGATGAGTGGGAGCGGCTGCGTAACCCGCTGGACTCTGTTGCCGCCGAGGCTCGGCCGACCACGGTGACGAGTAACGTGCGGGCGTTCCGGGTGCTGGTGCGTAACGCGCTGTTCCAGCGGGTCCGGCTGGCGGCGCTCGGGCACTACGCGGAGCTCGGCGCGCTGGACGTGTCCAGCGGATGGGATGCGGACGCGTGGGGCTCGGCGCTGGAGGAGTACTTCGAGGTGCATGAGGAGATCGGCACCGGGGCGGACGCGCGCGGGCCAGCCATGCTGATCATCGAGGTCAAGCCGGATCAGTGGGTGATCAGGCAGATCTTCGACGACCCCGCGGGTGATCACGACTGGGGGATTAGCGCGGTTGTGGACCTGGCCGCCTCGGACGAGGCCGGGTCGGCGGTGGTCCGGATTACTGACGTGGGCCAGCTGTAGCTGCTCGGACGCTAGCGCTGCTCGCGGACACGGGCGGCGGACAGGGCCGCAGCCCACCAGGTCAGATCGTCGGCGAGCAGCTTCAGCTTGGGCTCGAGCGGCGCGAAGGCGGTCGTATCGCTGACGTCTTCGGCCTGCCGGGCCGGGAGCATGACGTCGGGCAGGATGTGCACGGCGTGCCGCAGCGGGGCCATCTCGAACTCGACGGCGACCAGCCGGAGCTGCTCGATGGCGCGGGCGCCGCCGACGTTGCCCCACCCGACGAAGGCGATCGGCTTGCGGTGCCATTCCGGGAAGGTCCAGTCCATGGCGTTCTTCAGGACCGCGGGGTAACCGTGGTTGTACTCGGCGGTCAGCACGATGAACCCGTCGGCCCGGTCCAGGGTCCGGCCCAGCCGGGCCACCTCCTCAGTCGCGTACTCGCGCGGCGCCTTGGCCGGCGGCGCCGCGTCGAAGAACGGCAGCGGATAGTCGCGCAGATCGATCAGCTCGACGTCGAAATCCGCGCGCGCTCGCAGCGACGCCATGACCCAGTGGGCCGTCCGCTCGCTGAACCGTCCTTCGCGGGTGGTGCTGGAGATGATCTGGATGAGCACGGTTTCCAGCCTAGTGGTTCAGCCTCCTGCCGGGCGGGCGGCTCGAGTCGCCTCCGATGCGAAGGCCGAGCCCCCGAAGCCCGCAGACGATCACATGCCCGCGCCAGTCAGCGTATGTACCCGCCACCTCGCCGCCACCGTCCCACCCCGCGATAACGGCCACGTTAGCCGCACAGGTCCAGCAGATGACGCCCTGGGCCAGGTTGCAGGAGACGCTCCGAGGAGACACTATCGAGGCGGGTCTTGACTCTCACGTTGCGTGAGGGGTGGACCCTTGTGTCATGTTCAGCATCGGCGAGTTCGCCAGGCTCGGAACGGTGTCCGTTCGCACCCTCAGGCACTACGACGAGATCGGGCTGCTCCGCCCGGCGAGGGTGGACCCGGAGACCGGCTACCGCGGTTACACGGCCGACCAACTGGGGCAGCTCAACCGGATTATCGCCCTGAAGGAACTCGGGCTCTCGCTGGCGCAGGTCAGGCGGCTCCTCGGCGGGATCACCCTGGAGGAACTCCAGGGCATGCTCATGCTCCGGCGTGCTCAGCTGGAAACTGAACTCGATGCGCGCCAGAACAAGCTGCTCGGGGTCGAAGCGCGGCTCCGCTACATCGCGAGAGAAGGCGCCATGCCAGCCGACGACATCACGGTGAAGAAGATTCCGGCCATGGGCGTGGTCGCCATCGCCTCCCCGGCTCCGGCCTTCGGCCCGGAGAACATCGTTCCCGTCGTCAACCGTTCACGAGCGCAGTTCGATCAGTTCGCGATCCCCGGGCAGGCCAAGGTGGCAGGGCCCTACCTCGTCTTCTACGAGCACGACGAAGGCGCGGGTATCACGGTCTACCTGGCCCTGCCTGTGGCCGAGCCGCCAGCCGAGCTCCCCGCGGTAGCGACGTACCTGGTTCTGCCCGAGGTTGAGGCCGTCGTCGCCGTGCGGAACGGCCCGGCGGCCGGCATCTTCCCCATGGTGTACCACGACCTGGTCCAGTGGGCCGACGCGCACGGCTACCAGACCTCAGGGCCCGGACGCGAGGTATGGGTCAACGAGGTAGACGACGTGGCCGAGGTCAATCAGCAGGTGTTCGAGGTCCAGCTGCCATTCACCCGGCCCGCCTAGAGGAGCATCAACTATGCATCCGGCCCTCATCGAAACTCTCGCCCGCCAGCACATCGCCGATATGCGGGCTACGCTGGTACGCCGCCATCGGCTGACCGGCCAGGTCAGCGAACCGGCTGCGCCGATCGGGCAGCGGGTCGGCTGGGTCCTGGTCCAGGTCGGCCTCAGGCTCGCCGTTCGCCAAGCTCGTAGCTGACCTCGGGGGCGCTGGTCACGGGGTCGTAGTAATGCGCGTATTGCCAGAGCCCGCGGGTGAGTAGCTCGTCGTCGGGTAGCGGGCCGAACCGGCCCGGCGACAGCGCCGTCATGCCTGGTGGCGGGTTATTGCTGGTGATCCAGGTGGCCAGGGCCTCGCCGATCGCGAGGGAGGAGGAGAACCCCGAGCCGTTGCACCCGCTGGCCACCCACAGGCCGGGCAGGTCTGGCACGGGGCCGGCCACGAACCGGCCGTCGGGGCTCATCGTGAACAGCCCACCGCGGTGCTCGGCGACCGGGGCCGTGCTGGCGACCGGCACTTCGGCCGTGATCTGGGCGGCTAGCTGCCGCAGCACGCCCAGGTCGAGCGGCACGTCATCGGTGGTGAACGAGGCGGGCTGACGCCCCGGGTCGACCGGCAGCGGGCCGGGCTCAAATCCGCCGAACATAAGCCCGCCGCGGGCCGGGCGCAGATAGACAGCGGCATCAACCACCCTGGCGATCGGGTCGGCCGGGTCGATGAGTGCCGTGGGCGCGGTGATCAGCAGCTGGTGGCGGACCGGGGCGACCGGCACCTGCGCCCCCGCCAGATCAGCGACGTGGCGTACCCAGGCACCGGCCGCGTCCACGACCACCGGCGCCGCGATCGACCGGCCCCCGGTCTGGATACCGGCCACGCGGCCAGCCGTCACCGAGATCCCGGTGACGGGCTCGTGTTCGGTTACTACAGCCCCGTGCCGCTGGCAGGCCGCCAGCAAGGCCTCGATGAGACGGAGCGGTTCCTCGATATAGATGTCCTCCGGGCACCACAGGGCGAAGTCGTCGCCGGCCGGCTGGTAGTAGCTGAGCCTGGTGAGCTGCGCCCGGGTCGCCCCGCGGACGTCGGCGCCCCAGCGCCGTGACTGCGCGAGTTCCCGGGCCAGGAACTGGCGATGCTGGGCCGTCCGGGCGATCAGGTAACTCCCCGGGCGGGCGATCGTCAGCGGCGGCCCCGCCCAGTCGGCGAAGGTGGCCGCTTTGACGATGCTCCGCCGGGCGAGCCGGGTACGTAGCTCATCCGCCTGGACCGACTTGAACAGGCCCGCCGCCCGGCCGGAGGCCTGCGACCCGGCGATGTGGCGTTCCACCACCGCCACCGACCGGCCCGCCAGCGCGCAATGCAGGGCTGTGCTCAGGCCAAGCGCACCGGCCCCGATCACCACAACATCGGCGTCCACCAGGCCATTGTGCCGCAGTCCGCGGGTCAGGGCAGTCAGCGCCAGGCAGGCGGGCCGAAGGGATCCGCCGGCCAGGCGCCGGGCACCGCATACGCCTCGTGTTCGCCGGGCCAGGGCGGCATCGTCACGGCGACCGCGGTGAGCGGACCTTCGCCGACCGCCCGGAACTGGAAATGCGTGC
The DNA here is from genome assembly GCA_963844625.1 of uncultured Actinomycetota bacterium. GTDB lineage: Bacteria > Actinomycetota > Actinomycetes > Streptosporangiales > Streptosporangiaceae > Palsa-504. The sequence goes on from CAWJPF010000018.1 coordinate 150,738, forward strand.
CGGCCGGAATGGACACGCAGGTGCCGGGTTCCAGCGGGACGGTCTCCTCCCGCTCCCCCTGGCGCCGCCACATCTGGCCGTGCCCGCCCACGATGAGCCAGATCTCGTCGACCACGTGATGGGCGACGGCCCGGGCGACCCGGCCGGGTCCCAGTTCGAAGTGGGCCATCCCGCCGCGCCCGAGCTGCAGCAGGATGCGCACGTCGGAGCCGTCCGGGGCGACGACGTTGGGGGCAGCCGGCAGTTGCATGGTGTCGAAGCCCTGGTCCATCGTTCCTCCGCGCTCTATGGTTTCTCAGCGCTGGCGCCCTCGACCCTAGTGCAGCCGGCCGCAGGGCCCCGCGGCGCGCCGGGGTCCCGCGGCGCGCCGGGCCCGGCGGCCCCCGGCGGCGGCCCCTGGCGGCGACCCCCCGGCGCCGGCAGCCAGGCTTGCGACCCGGGCCGATCGTCAGTAGTCGGCGGGCGTGTTGCGGATCACGATCAGGCTGACGATCTTGCCGTCGCGGACGGTGAAGTAGTTGGTGAGGATGAGGTCGCCGGGCAGGTTGGTCTTGTCGTAATCGCCGTCGTAGCGGCCGCGGACGATGGTATCGCCGTAGTGATCGATGACCTCGGTTACGTCGATGGTCACGTGGTCGCCGATCATTTCTTTCGCGACCCAGCGGCGGATCGCCTCGGCGCCCCAGAACTCCCGGTGGGCGTCGTTGACCAGGGCGTCCTCGGCGAATGTGGCTACGATGGCGTCCTCGTCGAAGGCGTTAACGGCGCCGACGTGCTCGGCCACGATGCCGTCGAGGGTGAGGGTATCGGTCATGACTGGGCTCCTTTGCGAATGCTTGGTCTCTTGCTGACCTGCTTGCTGGCTTTCTTGCTGATGACTCCACCCTCGGTGCTCCCTTCGCCGGAGGGTCAAGAGCGCGATCATCGATTGACTGTCCGGTAAGGGGAGGGTTGACAATGGCCAGATGACAGCAGCGCTGACCGTCGGCGACTTCTCCCGCATGACCCACCTGAGCGTCAAGACGCTGCGCCATTACCATCAGGTGGGGCTGCTCGAGCCAGCCACGGTGAACTCCGACACGGGCTACCGTTACTACACCGCTGATCAGGTCCCGACCGCGCAGGTCATCCGCAGGCTGCGGGACCTGGAGATGCCGGTCGCCGAGGTCAAGGCGGTGCTGGCCGCCTCCGGCGCGCAGGCCCGCAATGGCCTCATCGCCGCGCACCTGGACCGGCTGGAAGCTGAGCTGGCGCAGACCAGGGCTGCGGTCGACTCGCTGCGTAACCTGCTGCGACCTCCCGGGGCCGGACCCGCGATCGAGCACCGGAGCGTGCCGGCCACCCGGGCGGCCGGGATCGCGGCGGTTGTCGACCGCGGCGACGTCCTGACCTGGTGGCAAGGCGCCCTCGGCGAACTGCAGGCCACCGTCCGCGCCCAGGGCCTGCACGCCACCGGTCCCAGCGGCGGCCTGTACGCGAGCGAACTCTTCCAGCACGACCGCGGCCAGGCGACCGTGTTCCTCCCCGTCGAGGACCCGGTCCGCGCTATCGGGCGGGTCGTGCCGGTCATGGTGCCCGAAGCCGAACTGGCCATCATCCGTCACCGGGGCTCGCTCGCCGACGTCGACCTCAGCTACGCCAAGCTGGGCTCCTACGCCACCACCCACGAGATCAGCATCGACGGGCCGCTGCGCGAGTACTACGTGCGCGGCGCTGGCGATACCCCGGACCAGGCGGAATGGAGGACCGAGATTGGCTGGCCCATCTTCCGTGCCGACGGCACGTCCTGAACGGCCGGGCGGCCCGGTCCGGCCGGCAGGCGCCCCGGTCCGGCCAGCGGGTGCCCCGGTCCGGCTGGGTGCTCCGGTCCGGCTGGCGGCCAGGCGGTTCGCCGAGGTCGTCTGCCCGCCTGAGGTACGGAGCGGCCAGCGGACCGAACGGGTCCTGGGTGAGTTCGCGCTGATGCTGAGCGCGCTGCCTCCGGCAGCCAGGAAGGCCCTGGCCACCGCGCTGGTCGTGCTGGACCAGGGCGCGCGCCTGTACCCGCCGTCGCGGGGGCGGCGGTTCGCCCGCCTCGATGACCGGGTGGCGGAGGCGTACATCCGGGCGCTGCTGGCCCGGCACGACCCCGCGGCCGAAGTGGTCAAGCGGCTCAAAGGCGTGGTCACGATGTGCTACTACGACCTGCCGGAGGTGCAGCGGGAAATCGGCTACCATCCGGGTCCGTACATCGCCGCCGTATCGCGGCGCCGCCTGGAGTCCTACGGCCCGGACATCCGCGCGGGCGAGGCCGCGGTCACCGCCCCGACGGACGGCGCCGCGAGTCCGCCGGTCCCCGGCGAGTATCAGCCGTGACCGCGCCCAGCGGGCTCACCGGTCAGACCGATGTCACCGGCGACCTGACCCTCGACTGCGGCGTGGTGATCATCGGGTCCGGGGCCGGCGGGGCGACCGCAGCCGCCGAACTGGCCGAAGCCGGAGCCGACGTGATCCTGCTCGAGGAGGGCGGGTATCACCCGACCGAGTTGTTCACGGCCGAGACCGGCCGGGCGCTGCGGACCTTGTACCGGGACGGCGGGGGCGGCATGACGCTGGGCCGGCCGTCCGTGCTTTACGCCGAAGGCCGGTGCGTCGGCGGGTCCACCGTGGTCAACGGAGGCATGTCGTGGCGGACGCCGGCCCGGGTGCTTGACCGCTGGGCGGAGCGCGACGGCCTGCCGGAGATCCGCGAGAAGGACCTGGACCCCTACTTCGCCCGGGCCGAGTCCCGCCTCTCGGTCGGCCTGCAGGATCCGGAGACGATCGGGCGGGATTCGGAACTGTTCAGGGCCGGGGCGCAGGCCATGGGCTGGGACGTCGTCGCGAACCGCCGCAATCAGCTGCACTGCGCGGGCACGAACAGCTGCAACAGCGGATGCCCGACCGGCGCGAAACGGTCGATGCTGGTGACCAGCGTACCGAGGGCACTGTCACGGGGCGCCAGGCTGTTCGCCGACTGCCGGGTGGACCAGGTTACCCGGTCGGGACCGGCGGTCACCGGCGTCACCGGTCACTTCACCCGCCCCGGCGGGCGCAGGGGACCGAGCATCACCGTGCGGGCCAGGACGGTGATCGTGGCCGGGGGCGCGATCCAGACGCCGGCCCTGCTGATGCGGTCGGGCCTGCGGTCGGCTTCGGGGCAGTTGGGCCGCAACCTGTCACTGCACCCGAACGCCATGGTGACTGCGTTCTTCGATGCGGATGTCACCGGCTGGCATGGCGTTCACCAGGCCTTCCAGGTCCGCGAATTCTTCGAGGAGGGACTCTTGCTGACCGCGGTGAACCTGTCCCCCACGATGCTGGCCGGGATCTTGCCGGCCTACGGCCGCGAGCTCGGCGCGCTGATGGCGGACTACAACCGCATCGTCACCGCGGGACCGCTGGTCGAGGACACCGGGACCGGGCGGATCAGGAACGTGCCTGGCCTGGGACCGCAGGTGTTCTACCGGCTGACCGACCGCGACGCCGCCCGCGCGGTCCGCGGCGTGGAACTGACCGCGGAGGCGCTGTTCGCGGCGGGCGCCCGCCGCGTGCTACTCCCCTTCGACGGCGCTCCCGAGGTCACCAGCCCCGGCCAGATGCGGCGCCTGCTGGCCCGCCCGGTGCCCAAGCGGTCGATTCAGCTGTACTCGATCCACCTCATGGGGACCGCGCGGATGAGCGAAGATCCTCGCCGCGGAGTGGTGGGCGGCTTCGGGGGGTTCCACGGCGTCCCCGGGCTCTTCGTGGCCGACGCGAGCCTGTTCCCCGGCCCCACCGGCATCAACCCGATGGAGACGGTCATCGCCCTGGCCATGCGCAACGCGCGGCACCTGATCGAGGACCGCCACCGGTGGGGCATCTGACCGGTCTAGCCGCCCCAGACGGCGACCGGCGCCCCCGGCGCGTAGCAGTAGCCAGCGGCGCTCTTGTTCGCGTTCGGGTCGGCGTCGAGGTGGGGGTAATCCATGCCGAACTGGTACTCCTGGCCGACCGTGACCCGGTGGTAGGTCGGGTTGGGCCGCAGGAACTTGCCTGCCACGGTGAACGACTTGTCGGCGAAGTGGAACTGCTTGGGGTTGACCACGAACCCGTCGGGTCCGCCGACGATCACCCAGGAAACGAGTGCGCCGCCTGTCGTGTCACCCTGGGTGCTTATCTCGGCGATACGGGAGCCTTCGGGAGTGGTGTACCACGACAGCTGGTTCGGGTCGAGACTGTCGGTGCCCTTGAGCCTGGCCTCCGGCGGAATTATCCCCTTGATCGCGTCGACACGGGCCGTGCTCTCGTCGAGCAGGCAGCTGGCGGTGTTGATCCCGTCACTGGTCCCGCCGGTGTTGAAGGCCACGGCGCACACGGGCTGGCGCGCCGCCAGCCAGGCGCTGTCCTGGTTCAGGATGGCCGTCTTCCCGGCAGGCGAGGCGCTCCGATACCGGGCAAGCTGCGCGGCGTCGATGGCCACATCGACGTTCTCGGTCTTGACCTCATAGCACTGCTCGATGGCGAGCGTCGTCGGCTGGCTGCCGCAGTTGGCCGGGGCGGTCCCCGTGATGGCCGGGTGACCGGGGTCGAACGGCTCGACGATGTCAACGAACGGGGCCGCGGCGGCGGAAGCGCTGCCCGCGGCCTGCGCGGCGGCGGCGGCCGAGGTGGCCGAGCTACTGGCTGACCCGGAGGAACCGCAGGCGGCCAGGAGGCCGGCCGCTGCCGTGAGCACCGCAACCCGCGCCAGCACCGGGCCGCGGTGCCGGCGTGGGCCCGGGCGCCGCGCCCGCACGCGTCTCATCGGCTCCGTCCGGCCCATTAAGCTCCACCTTCCCGTTACCCGCTCTGTTCGCAGTGATCGTAGCGGCGTTCGACGGCGGCCAGCCACATGGACACGACGGCGCCGATGAACTCGCTGGTGACCTCGGCCCGGTCGTAGAAAAGCCGGGCGAAGATGGGCCCGACCAGCATGGCGTATTCCTCGGCCGTACTCTGGCGGCCCGACGGCGCCAGCAGCGCGTTGAACGCGGCGAGGCGATCAGCGCTGATCCGGCGGACGGCCTCGGCGCTGTCCGGGTCGGAGTCGGCCTGGGCGGTGACAGCCAGCACGGCGGTGCGGGTCGCCCGGTCGTCCATGCCCGCCCGGAGGCTGGTGAGCCACTCCGTGGCCACCCGGCGCGGGTCAGACCCTGGTTCGGGATAGCCGTCCTCAGGACCGGTGAGGATCAGGTCTACCAGCAGCGCCGCACGGGTAGGCCAGTGCCGGTAGAGGGTTTGCCTGGTCACCCTGGCCCGATCGGCCAGCAGGGTGTACGTCAAGCCGACGGGACCGACCTCGGGGAGCAGGTCACGGGCGACGGCCAGGATGTGACCCCGGGTGCGCTCGACCCGCGGGTGCCCCGGAGTCGGGCGGCGTGCAGCAGGCATTTCAAGATCATACAAGTTGTGTGATTAACGTCACGGACATCAATCATACAAAGTGTGTGATTAACGGGAAGACGAATCATACGGTCTGTGTTATTCGCCACCGTAACCGTTCCTTCTCTCCCCTAGGAGTCTGTGATGCCTACAGCGATTACCTTCTCGCGCTACGGCGAGCCCGACGTGCTCACCGTCTCCCCCGCCGATATTCCGCAGCCAGGTCCCGGGCAGGTCCGCGTCCGGGTACACGCGGTCGCCGTCAACCTGATCGACGTGAAGATCCGCAGCGGTCACATGGATGGCATCTTCCCCGTCAGCTTCCCGGTGACCCCGGGCTGGGACGTAGCCGGCGTCGTCGACGCGGCGGGCGAGAACGCGCACGCGGCCGTGGGAGACGCGGTATTCGGTGTCGCGTCGGCCGGCGGTTACAGCGATTACGCGCTGCTCGACCAGCCGGTCGCCATGCCCGAAGGCCTCTCTATGGAGACCGCGGCCGCCATCGTCACGGTCGGCGAGGCCGCGTTCCGCGGCCTGGCGCACCTGAACGTCAAGGCGGGCCAGACCCTGCTGATTCACGGCGCGGCCGGCAGCGTGGGCACGATCGCGGTCCAGCTCGCGGTGGCCCGCGGCATCACCGTCATCGGGACCGCGTCAACGGCCGACCTCGAGCGCGTCACCGCGCTGGGCGCGACCGCCGTCCCGTACGGCGAAGGCTGGGCCGGCCGGGTCCGCGCCATCGCGCCGCAGGGGGTCGATGCCGTGTTCGACACCTCCGGCGCGGGCGTGCTCGCCGAGTCCGTCGCGCTGGCCGGCGGCCCGGACCGCGTCATCACCATCGCCGACGAATCGGCCGCACAGTACGGCGTGCGCTTCACCGGCGCCGACCCCGCCGACCGCACCCCGCAGGCGCGGGCTGAACTGGCCGCCCTATCCGCGTCTGGCCAGTCAGCGTGCCGATCTGGCGGACCTATCCGCTGGCCGAGGCGGCCCGCGCGCACGCCGATCTTGAGGCAGGCCGTAACCACGGAAAGATAATCCTGCGGCCCTGAACCGCCGCTCGGGGCATACTCCCAGGCATGACGGTGCGCGTGGACGAATCGCTCGACGGGATCGACTGGCATCAGGCCAAGGCCGACCTGGCCGCCGATGACTTCGACAACGGCCGGTCCCCGCAGGCGCTGCAGGCGTCGTTCACCCATTCCCAGCACGTGGCCATCGCCCGCGACGGCGCTCGCGTGGTCGGCATGGCCAGGCTGGTCTCCGACGGCGTGTGCAACGCCTACCTGCTCGACGTCTGGACCGTGTCGGCCTACCGCAGGCAGGGCATCGGCTCGGCGCTAGTCAGGCTGCTGATGAGCCGGGTACCCGGCCAGCACGTCGGCCTGCAGACCGACGACGCCGAATCCTTCTACGCCACTCTCGGGTTCGCCCATCAGCCCGTGTTCATGTCGGCCATCGTCGGGACGTGGCTGGGCAACGAGGCCAACCGGTAACCCGGCCCGCCGCAAAATCAAGATCATGATGCCGAACGGTCCCTGGTTCCTGCCTCACCTCCCTGCATCCGCCCCAGGGAATTACCGCCGTCCCCTGCCGACATCGCAGCGGTCTTCCGGCTCCCGGGAAACACGGCTACCAATTTGGGCCCCGAGCCGCGAACCGGCATGTTTTCCGGGAAAAATGTCCTACCCGGCCACTAGAATCGAACTAGAAAGTGAATAGGGGTGTCTCAGGTCAGCGGCTAGCCCGATCCGGGGGCCGACAGCGCCATCGGGCTGCCCTGCGCGGGCGCGAACGTGCGCAACGGCCCGGCGCCGGTCCAAGATCCGAGCTGGTAGTAGCCGTTGTCCGGACTCACCGCCAGTACCCACAGCAGCCCGTGCCGGTCCCACGAGCCGGCTAGCTGGATGCGTTGTGTCGTGGGAGACGAGGCAAGAGGCAACGGCCTGCCAGGGATCACGCGCAGTGTCCCGGTTGCGGTGTCGGCGACGAACAAGTCCTCTGCGGTCGTGGTACCCGCGGCGTCGACGCGGTCAAGCGGGAAAGCGAGCTGCTGGCCTGACGGGTCGAAACTGGCCGCCGGCGGCGGGTATGTCTGTGACGGCGGTACCCAGGTCCGCGGCAGCTCCACGGCGGTATCGGTGCCGGTGGTCAGGTCGGTGACATTCAGCTGGCAGAAGCCACCGCACGACAACGAGATCACCTTGTCGCGGCCCGCCGCGACGAAAGTCGCGTCCGCGGGCAGGTTCAGGGGGATCGGCCGGCCGGTCGCGCCGTTCCACAGCTGCGGCTGCCCGGTGCGGAGATTCTGCGTCAGCGGCCCGGATTCGGTGGCGGCGACCAGGCCGAGCGGCAGGTGCAGCACCGGGCTGACCCGGCGGCCGGCCAGGTCGACAGCCCAGGTCGGGCTCCTGAAACCCGCTGGCACGCCCTTACCGTTCCGCTCGGACCGGACGGCAGTCTGCACCCATACTTGCCGGCCGCCAGGGCCGACCGCGATCATGGTTGCCCGGGCGATGACCCGGGCAGGGGCGGTCGCGGCGGGAATGAAGACCACGCGGCCGAGGGCGCCGTAGGTGCTGCCAGCCGATATGTCGCTGATATGCGCGACCACCCCGCCGGGAACCGGGGCGAGCTGGTCGACCCGGGCGCCGTGGCCGCGCGGGAGGAGCGGGCTGATCCCGTTGAACAGGAAACCGGCGGCGACGACGGCCCGTGGCTGGCGGCCGGCCCGCCAGAAATCCTCACCGCCGAGGATCAGGTCGCTGTGGGCACCATGAGCCGGGACACCATCAAGCAGGGGCAGCAGCGGCGGGGCGGACGGCAACGGCGCGCTCGCCACGTGCCGGGCATGCCCACCGGTTGTAACCAGCACGACAGCGGCCACCGCCACCGCAGCGGCGGCCAGAACGGCCAGCCAGGCCCGCCTTCCAGACCAGCCCTGCCGGGGCCGCCGGGTACGTGCAAGTCAATGAGAAAGTTTCTCCACTGCTGGGATGGATGCTGCTGCTGTATGTTGTGGTGAGGCTTGTTGATAGGGCGGCGGGCATGTGGGTGTTGGGGCGGCGGGTGAAGCGCCGCGGGTTCGGGCGCAGGCGCGTTCAGCACGGCCTGACGTTTGTCTGGATCGCGGGCGCGTGCGATATGCGCGGAGTACGGGGTATGCAGCCTATCGGAATGCCGGTGCTGTGGTTGTAAAAGGAAGAACGCGCTGGCAGAACGCGCGGGCGTCTGCAGTGACGAACGTGCCGGGAAACGGGGCAGTACTTCAGCGTTTTGAACTGCGCCTCGCTGTACGGGTTGTCATTACTGACTTCGGCCGGGAATGGGATTTGAGGATCGCCAGGTCGGACAGCAGCGCCGACACGGCTTGGACGTCATCGAGGTCGGTGCGTGGATGGCATGCGGGGTGACACGCTGTTCAGGCGGACGCTCGGTGATGAAGTTTTCGCAGCTCGCTAGCTCGTGGCGTGCACCTCGAAATGCGGCGCACGGGGAGAAAATATCAATCATCACGTACAAGTGGTAATACACGCCGCGCGGGGAGGCCAGCTTGGTAATGTCCACGAATGGTTCGGCGGTGGCGATGAGCCGGTTCTTACGCGCGGATGGGCGGCCTGCGCGCGGCGCTCACGGACCTGCCCGGCCTCGCGGAGCAGCCGGTACATCGTGGAGACGGAGGCCAGGTAGGCGCCTCGTCGATCAGGACGCCAGACCTGCCGCGGGGCCTTGTCTGGAAGCGGGGACTGTCCAGGACGTCGAGCAGGTCCTGCGCTCGGCGGCGGACAGCGCGTTGGGCGCGGCTGGCCGCCGCTCCCGGCATCCGGACGGGGTGCCGCCGCGCCTGCGGTAAACGGTGGCACGTGATTTCGCGGTGAGTTCGCACGCCTTTTTCACGCCGGTCACGGTTCCAGCAGATCGAAGGTGTCCTCGCTTACCTGGCGGACGGCCTTGGTGAATCCGCGCTCGGAGAGCAGCTCCAAAAGCGCAAACGCTTTTCATGATGTCTAGCGCAGCGCGGGTCTGGCCGAGTTTCACCTCAGCCTTCGCCAGCCGCTTCCGCAGCCGCTCATTCTCTGCATCCATGCCCGGCCGGCCCTTAGCACCACTGCGGGAACGGCAGTGGCATGCGATTTGAGCGCGCCGGAATCCCGCGCCTTCCGCCAGTAGCTGATATGCGAATCATAAAGGCCCTCGCCGCGTAGCAGCGCGCCTTTCGCGCCCGGTTCGGTGGCCGCATCGTATTTCTCGATCATCGCCAGTTTGTACGCGGCGGTGAAGGTGCGCCGTTTCGGCTGGGACGATCGCGGGCCGGCCGCTCCGGCCGCCCGGCGCCCGGCCGGGGTGTCTTGCATGTCTGAGCTAGTATGGTCACTGTTGCTGATCCCGTCTAGCTCAAGTTCCACCAGTAGCTGTTGCCCCTGGTGTTACCTGAGTTGACAAGAGGGGCCGCGCCGCCAGCGCCTGGGCTCCCGGTCTGGTCCGGAGCTGATCGTGTCCACCGGCTTGTCAGGTGTCTGCTTTGAGGATGCGATCGATCTCCGCGCGGGCGGCATTCTGCAGATCGACGACGCCGACGCCGACCACCGAGCTGAGTTCCATAGAGGACCCCCAGTATTGAATTGAGCCATGGAAACCCAAGCCGGTTCCGTAGCAAACCTCACTCACGCTCAATGATTTTGAGGTTGCCGTAAGCATCATTCCCACCGTGTGGAGGCCGTGTGGAGACCGTGTGGAGGCCGTGTGGAGGTCCAGCAATATCCGGCTTTTGGCGTGCTTAGTTAGCTCCCCGGCAACAACGAGAATTAGCATTATCGTCTTACGAGATCCAGGCTCGGCATCTCTTCTGGTGGATGCCTCCTTGAACCCCTGATCCTCGACCGTCTGCTAATGGCGTAGCGGCCTGCCTGTTCGGGTGATCAGGTCCAAGCGTGGATGGATGCTATCGTGTGTTCGTGGCGGGGGTTGGCTGGCGCCGTTGCTGTCACCCGTGCCGTCTAGCGTCGTGACCGCGCACTGCCCTGCCCGGACTGATGGTGCGCGGTCCCTGGCGTGCAGAGCTTCGTGCTGCCAGGTAGAAGCCGATTACTATAAGACAGACTGTCTGCGGATAGGCTACGACTCGTTCAATCCCTCCTTCGCCGAGGCCAAGGTCGTGACTGCTAGCGTAAGCCACCAGGCCAAGGAGCGCCATCACTCCCGAAAGGAAAAAGTACAGGCGCAGAAGTGCTGGCATCTTAAGGGAAAGCGCCAGGATAATGAGCGAAGCATTTCCCAGCACGAACGGGATAGCTGCGCCTAGGCCGTGTAGCGCCGGCACGCTGTTTTCCGGAAAAAATCCTACCATTATGACGCCCACTCCGGATATGGCCATTGCGGCGAAGCCCGCTTTTGAGGCGCGGCCATTTGCGAAATTGCGGGAGACGAGCACAGATCCCAGCGTCATGGTAATGCCCAGCACAACAAACGACGTGTTCATCAAGTTGTGGAGCGGCGAGCAAACGTACCGTCCGTTCCAGGCCCCGCAGGCGGTGTTCCCCAGATCGCTAATCGTATCGCGAGATAGGTTATAAGGCGGCTTCCATTGCAGCGCCACAAAGAGCTGGACGGCAAAATACTGAATACTTGTCACATAAAGAATTGGCCCGAGCTTTGGGTAATGCGCAGAATGCTGTTGCGCCCAGCGGCGTGGTTTCACCAGCACGGTGAGTACCTGGCGTTGGACTGCTTGATCACGTTGCCGTCCAGCTGCATGAACCAAGTGTGGAGGCACGAGCCAGCCTCCGGCCATAGGGAACCCCCCGAGTTAACCCTGACGCCAACCCCCCAACCGCGCCCACGACCTGCTGCGCTCCGAGGGACTCAACCTGCCAGCCCGCGACCCGCTCCTCAGAAGGTCGTTTCGCGCAGGGGTCAACCTGCCTGTATGCAGGTGAGCCAGTGTATCGGGCTGAGGTCGCTGCCCTTGACCGCAGGGACTTCACTTTGCTCGGGCCCCAAGTATAATTACCGGCCCACTGTGTAATTAGTATCTGGGCGGCTGCTGGCAGCCCGCTGCGGCGTGCGAGGTCCACTACGTCAAGCACAAGTCCCGCGGCGGGAAAACCAGCGTCAAGGACTGCTGCCTCCTGAGTTGGTTCCACCATCACGTCGTCATCCACCGGTGGGGCTGGACCCTGGTCCTGAATCCCGACGGCACCACGACGGCCTGGAACCTGGACAAGACCAAGGTCCTGCGAAGCCACAGCCCTCCCGCCCAGGCCGGGTAACAGCCCCGGCGACCGGGACGACTCTCGTGCCGGGCTAAGAACTCCGCGGGACGATCAGGACGTCGGCGGCGACGGCGCCGGACGGAGTGCAGATCAGGGGGTTGATGTCCAGGGCGTCCAGGGAGTCGCCCAGGTCGCAAGCCAGGCGGGACAGCGCGACGATCGCGTCGGCGGCGGCGTCGAGGTCGGCTGGGGGCTGGCCGCGGGCGCCGGCCAGGATGGCGGCGACACGCAGGCGGCTGAGGACAGCCCGGGCCTGCGAGCGGGTGACAGGAGGAAGCACCACGGCCCGTTCGGAAAAAATCTCTATCAGAACCCCGCCGGCGCTGATCACGACCAGGGGTCCGAGGGAGGCGTCGCGGACCAGGCCCAGGGCTAGCTCGGTGCCGGGGGCGGCCGTCTCGCAGACCAGGGCGCGAGGGCCCAGGCGGGCGGCCATCTCGCCGTAGGCGGCGGCGAGCGCGCCGGGATCACCGAGGCCGAGGCGGACTCCGCCGACGTCCGACTTGTGGGCGATGCCCGGCTCATCGGTCTTGAGCACGACCGGGTAGCCGACATCGGCGGCGGCCTTCATGGCCTCGGCGGGGGTCGAAGCCGGCTGGGCGCGGACGACGCGGAGGCCGTAGTCGCGCAGCAGGTCGAACAGGACGGCGGCGCCGCGAGGGCAGATTAGCCGGTCGCGCCAGCGCCTGACGTTATCGCCCGGTGGGGGCGGGGCGGGCGGCGGCGGCGGGGGCTGAGCGTGGTCCAGCAGGTGGCGCAGGGCGAGCAGGCCGCTGCGGGTGCCTTCGAGGACCGGGACGCCGGCCGCGCGCAGCCGGGCGGCCGTCGCCGGATCGAGGGCGGACGGCAGGCCGGCCAGGACCGCGACCGGTTTGCTGGTGCCGGACGAGGCGCTGAGCACGGCCCCGGGGTAGGAGTCGTCGCCGTCGAATTCGGGTACCAGGTCGACGGCGAGGGCGACCGCCGCGACGGCCGGGTCAGCGGCCAGTGCGGACAGGCACTCGGCGAACAGCGGCTCGGGGTCGCGGCCGGTCCCCCACACGTCGAGCGGGTTGGCCGGCTCGAGACCGGGGTCAAGCGCCGCCGCCAGCCGGGCGCGGGTGCGCGGGCCGAGAGCGCCGAACCGCACGCCGAGTTCGGCGGCGAGATCCGCGGCGTGGGCGCGTTCCAGGCCGGAGTCGTGCACGGTAGCGATGCCCCCCGGTAGGGCGCGGCGGCCGGCGGCGAAGAGCTCGAGGGTGTCGGCTAGTTCGGCGAGGTCGTGGACCCGGTGGACGCCGTAGGCGCCGGCCAGCGCCTCCCACGCGCCGTCGGCGGCGGCCAGCGCGCCTGAATGGGCCGACACCAGGGCCCGGCCGGCGTCGGACCGGCCCACGCTGAGCAGGACGACCGGCACGTCGGCGGCCTGGGCGTGGGCCAGGACCGCCCGCAGGCCGGGTGCGTCCCTGATCGCCTCGAGCACCAGCGCGAGCACCTTGGTCTCGGGCAGCCCCAGCGCGTAGCCGGCGTACGCCGCGGCGGTGGTGACGAGTTCCTGCCCGGAGGAGACGGCCAGGCTGAAGCCGAAGCCGCGGCGCGCCCGCAGCATCGCCGAGAACACCGAACCCGAGTGGGTGATCAGCGCGACCGGGCCCTGGGACAGGTCGGGCTCGACGTAGCCGATGGCCCGCAGGCCCCGGGCCACGTTCACGAACCCCATGCACCCGGCCCCGCACACCGCCATCCCGGCCGACGCCGCCGTCGCCGCCAGCCGGTCGCGTAGCCCGGGAGGGCCGGGCAAGGGGTCAAAGGCGCTGCCGAAGATGACAGCCGAACGGTCGCCCCGGCGGGCGGCCGTCCCCAGCTGCGCCTCAAGCGCGGCATCGGGGACGGCCAGCAGCACCAGGTCCACCGGTTCGGGGACATCGGCGAGGTCCGGCAGGCAGCGCGCGCCGCCGATGTCGGCGTACCGCGGGTTTACCAGGTAGGTGCGCGGCCGGGACGGGCTCCTGGCTACTTCCGCGATCATCCGCGCGCCGAGGCTGCCCGGCCGGGCGCTGGCCCCGACCAGCGCGATGCTGCGTGCTTCCAGCATCGCGCTGACGGCCTGAGGGGTCACGAACGGCGGGGCCGGCGGACGGCGGCGCGACGGTCGGAGATGGCGGCCTTGGCCGCCTGCATGCCGGGGATGCCGCAGACGCCGCCGCCGGCGTGGGTGGCGGAGCTGGCGTAGTACAGGCCGGGCACCGGGGTGCGGTAGTCGGCGAACCCCGGCGCGGGGCGCATGTGGAACAGCTGCTCCAGGGAGAGCTCGCCGTGGAAGATGTTGCCGCCGATCAGGCCGTAGTCATGCTCCATCTCATACGGGCCGACGATGTCGGCGTGCAGGATCGAGCTCTTGAAGTTCGGCGCCACCTCGTTGTAGCAGTCGATCATGCGGTCGGCGTAGGCCTGGAGTTCGGCGGTGTGCGGCGCCTCGCTCCAGTCCGCAGGGACCCACTGGGTGAACAGCGACATGATGTGGGTCCCGTCCGGGCACAGCGTCTTGTCGAACGCGGTCGGGATGACGCCGTCGCTGAACGGCCGCAGCGCGGGACGGCCCTCACGGGCGTCTTGGAAGGCGCGTTCGATGTAGGGCATGGTCGGCGCCATCTCCACCGAGCCGGTGTGGTGCTCCTGCAGGTTCGTGCCTGGATCGGCGGTGAAGTCGGGCAGTTCGGCCAGGGCCAGGTTGATCTTGACCACGCCGCTGCGGGTCTTCCAGTGTTCGATGTCGGCGACGAAGTCATCGGGCAGGTTCTGGCGACCCACGTGGTCCAGGAACGCGGTGCGCGGGTGCAGGGAGGTAACCACGAGCTTGGCCGTGAGCTGCTGGCCGTTCTCGAGTTCCACGCCGCTGGCCTTGCCGTCTTTGAGCAGGAGCTTGGCGACCCTGGCGCCGGTGCGGATCTCGGCACCGTGCTCAAGGGCCGCCGCGGCGATCGCGTCGGCGACCGCGCCCATCCCGCCCTCCTGGAAGCCCCAGTTGCCGAGGTGGCCGTCGCCGACGTCGCCGATCGAGTGGTGCGCCATCACGTAGGCGGTACCCGGCTCGTCGGGGCCGGCCCAGGTGCCGATCACGCCGTTGACCGCGAGCGCGCCCTTGACCTGCGGGGACTCGAACCAGTCGTCGAGCAGGTCGGCGATCGACATCGTCATCAGCCGGGTCACGTCGGCGATCGTACGCACGTCCAGGTTGCGGTGGCGCCAGGCCAGCCGGAGCGTCTCTTTGAGGTCCCTGGGCTTGCGGGAACCGAGGTTCGGCGGGACGGTGAGCAGCAGCGGCCCCAGCACTTCGGCCAGGCCGGCCAGCCAGGCGTCCCAGCGCGGCATCGCGTCGGCGTCCTTCTTCGACCAGCGGGACACCTCCTCGTGGTTGCGCTGCGCGTCGTCGGCGTAGAGCTTGATCGATCCGCCCTCGGGGAAGGCCTGGTAGTACGGGCCCATCGGGAAGATCTTGTAGCCGTGCCGGGCCAGGTCCAGGTCGCGGATGATGGTCGGCGGCATCAGCGACATCACGTACGACAGGCGGGTGACGCGGAACTCGGGGGCGTCTGGCCACGGGGCTTCGGTGGTCGCGGCGCCGCCGGTCCTTGGTCTGGCCTCCAGCACTAGCGTGCGCGCGCCAGAGCGTGCCAGGTACGCCGCGGCGGTCAGTCCGTTGTGCCCGCCGCCGACGATGATCGCGTCGTAATCCGATGCTTGCGTTGCCATGAAACCCGTGCCTCCCAGCACTTTCCCGTGCCTTCCGGCGCCTTGGCGGCGACCCTCCGGCCGGGCGGAAAGATTGACTGAACATTCAGTCTAGAAGCTGCTACGATTACTCACAAGGCCGGGGACGAGGGACCGGCCGCTAGGGAGCTGGAGCGGTCGATGAAGGAACGCGCGGGCCACGCGGGCCGTGTTGAGGCTGGACGAGGTGAGGGTGGCCGGGCGGAGGCTGGGGAACAGCGGCGCGAGCAGATGCTGCGGGCCGCGCTCGAGGTCATCGTCGAGCGCGGGTACGCGGACACCAGGATCGCCGACGTGGCCGAGCGGACCGGGACCAGCCCGGCGCTGGTCATCTACTACTTCAAGACCCGCGACCAGCTGCTCACCGAGGCGATCAGGTTCTCGGAAGATTCCTGGTACGCCGAGAACGTCCGGCGGATGGCGGAAATCCCGACCGCGGCCGGGCGGCTGGCCGAACTCGTCGCCATGGTCTGCCTGCCCGACACCGATCCGGAGCCGCGCAGCTGGTGGCTGCTGTGGCTGGACCTGTGGGCGCTGTCGCCGCGCAACCCGGGGGTGGCCGCGGTGCGGCAGAAGTCTGACGAGCGGTGGCGGGAGACCATCCGCTCCATCGTGCTGTCCGGCCAGGAGGCCGGCGAGTTCGCGTTCGTGGACGCGGACGACTTCGCGATCACGCTGTCCGCCCTGCTTGACGGGCTGGCCGTGCAGATCGCGCTAGAGGACCCGGAAGTTCCGCCGCAGCGCACATACGATCTGGCGATGCGGTTCGCGGCCGGACAGCTAGGGTTCGACTTGAAGCCCGCGCCCGCGGTCACGCGGGCGCGTAAACGCGGCAGGTAACTGGAGGTGGCGCCGTGGCCGGAGGAAGCATCGAGCTTTCCGGGCTGACCAAGCGGTTCAGCGAGATCGCGGTCGACAACATCGACCTCACCGTGGCCAGCGGCGAGTTCTTCTCCCTGCTCGGCCCCTCAGGCTGCGGCAAGACCACTACCCTGCGGCTGATCGCCGGGTTCGAGCAGCCGACCTCGGGCCGGATCCTGCTCGACGGCGCCGATGTCTCCGACGTGCCGCCGCACCGCCGCAACGTCAACACGGTGTTCCAGAGCTACGCGCTCTTCCCGTTCCTCAACGTGTCAGACAACGTGGCGTTCGGGCTCCGGCATGCCAAGGTGGGCAAGGCCGACCTCAAGCGCCGGGTAGACGACGCGCTCGAACTGGTCAAGATGACCTCGTTCGCCAAGCGGCGGCCGGGCCAGCTGTCCGGCGGCCAGCAGCAGCGGGTCGCCCTGGCGCGCGCGCTGGTCCTCAACCCGGCCGTGCTGCTGCTCGACGAGCCGCTCGGCGCGCTCGACGCCAAGCTGCGCCGCTCCCTCAAAGTGGAGCTGAAGGCGCTGCAGGAGCGCGTCGGCATCACCTTCCTCTACGTCACCCACGACCAGGAGGAGGCGCTGACCATGTCCGACCGGCTGGCCGTGATGAACGCGGGCAAGATCGTGCAGATCGGCACCCCGCGCCAGGTCTACGAAGAGCGGCCGACACCTACGTGGCAGACTTCCTCGGCGCCGCCAACCTGATGGAGATCGAGGTCGTTTCCGCTGGCCCGCCCGCTACGGTCCGGTTCGGCGACTGGGGACTTTCCGCCCAGCGCTGCGAGGCGATCGCGGCCGGGCCGGCGCACGCGGTGATCAGGCCGGAACGGGTGCGGATCGAGCCGCACGGCTCGCCGGGCGATAACCGCGTGCCCGCGATGGTGGAGCGGGTGGTGTTCCTCGGGGCTGCTATGCAGGTGATGCTGCGGCTGCCATCCGGAGTTCCGATGCAGGCCCTAGTGCAGAACGACGGCGAGCGGCCGGACCTGACCCAGGGCACCCCGGTGCACGCGCACCTCCCGGCCGACGCCCTGCGTGTCCTGGCCGGCGCGCGTGGCGTGGTCCCGGCCCCGGCGGACGAGCCGCTCGTCGCGCACTAGCGCGGTGCCGCGGCGGGTGCCGTTGCGCGTGTGTCGGCGGAGCGGCGGGTGCCGTTGCGCGTGTGGCCGACGGGTGCCGTTGCGCGTTGTGGGCGGCGGGTGCCGTTGCGCGTGTGTCGGCGGAGCGCGTTGATGCTCGCGCGGCTGGCGGGAAGGCCTTCGCGGTGCGTTCGGCGCTCGGCGCTCGGCAGCTGCGGGTTTCTGACGTATGAATGTGGCATCCTGCACTATAGAGTGTGTAGGGTGTCACATTCTTACAATGGGCGGGAAGACGGCCTGGGGCTCGGGTGGCTGGTGGGGGCTATGCGAGCTGGTGCCTTCTGTTAGGGACATGGCTCCGGCTGTTAGACATGGCTGGGGCAAGGCTCCGGGAATCAGGCGGCCCGTTGGCTCTACTCCTCACCCGAGAACCGCTCCCAGGCCGACTGGCGGGTCATGCCCAGAGCCTCCCCGATCCGAGCCCAGGTCGCGCCGAGGGCGCGAGCCCTTTGGACCGACGCGGTGAGGTTATGTTCCACCTGTGCACTGGTCGCGGCGACCCGGGGCAGGTTCGCCAGCGCCTCATCGACGCTTACCGCGTGCTCCCAGGGGGCCAACTGGGGCACGGAGGCGGGTTTGCTTTCTATCACCTGCACGCATAGCGCCACACAGCCATCGCAGATGAATACCCCGGGCCCTGCTACCAGGGTCTCTACCTTGGTATTCGGCTTCAGGCAAAACGAGCACACGGCGATTACGGGCCGCTCCCCCACATCCGGCATGGAACCAGCTCCTTGTCAGGCTATACCTGACACTGTAAGGGGTAGCCTGACGAGGGTCAAGGTAGCGGACGCGACGTTCGGAGCGGCCACGCACTGGGTGAGAACCTTGGCTTATGCGCGCACTGGTGATTACCGGCCTGGAGTCGGCGCGGGTCGAGGAGGTCGAGGTCCCGGTGCCCGGGGCCGGGCAGGTGGTCGTCGACGTCCGCCGGGCCGGGATCTGCGGGACGGACGTGGAGCTGTTCACTGCGCAGCTGGCTTATTTCGCCCAGGGCAAGACGGGATTCCCGCTGCGTCCGGGGCACGAGTGGTGCGGCGTGGTGTCCGCGCTCGGCACCGGAGTCGATCCGGGGTGGCTTGGCGTCCGGGTGACTGGCGACACCATGCTCGGCTGCGGGCGCTGCGCCCGGTGCCGCGCCGGGCACGGGCACGTTTGCGCGGACCGGCGCGAGGTCGGGATCGTGGGATGGGCGGGCGCGCTGGCCGAGAAGGTGCTGGTGCCCGCGTCCAGCCTGTACCGGCTGCCCGACATGATCGACGACCGGGCCGGGGCCCTAGTCGAACCCGGGGGCAACGCCTGGCGGGCCGCCTCGGCGGCCCAAGCGGGCCCGGGGCAGCGGATCCTGATCTGCGGGCCGGGTACCATCGGGCTGCTGACCACGGCCTTCGCCCGGGCCGCGGGAGCCGAGGTGCACATCCTGGCCGTGGATCGCGGCCGGAAGGACCTCGCTTCATCTTTCGGTGCTTCCGGCTACTGGACGGCTGATGATCCGCCGCCGGGGACCTACGACGCCGTCATCGACGCCACGGACGATCACCAGATGCCCGCGGCCGCGCTGGCGCGGGCCGAGCCCGCCGGCCGCGTGGTCTACATCGGCGTCTCGGGCGCGCCGAGCCTGATCGACAGCCGCAACCTCGTCCTCGGCGATCTGACGGCGGTCGGCATCCTCGGCGCGTCGGCCGGGCTCGCGCCCGCCATCGAGCACTACGCCGACGGGCGGGTGGATCCCTCGGGCCTGGTGCAGGTCACGGTCGGCCTCGGGCAGGCGGCCGAGGCGCTGGCCGGGCAGATCAGCGCGGCCCCCGGCACCAAGATCCACATCGATCCGGGTGCCTAAGCGGCCTTGTTGACGTTCAGCACTTCCTGGAGGGCCGCCAAGGCCGCACCGCCGGCGGCACCGAGGATTACTCCAGCCAGAAATGTGTAATAATTATCTTTAGATTGATTAGCGTAGTCAACGCCATCCGCGACCCGGGCGGATATCTGACCGCCGGTCACCGGTTCGTTCCAGGTGGCGAAGGTTGCGCTGGCCAATTCCGCGGGAAATACTGACCAATCATAGCTGCTGGCATCGGGAATATTGTACTGTGTCAGCAATGTCGGCGTCCCCGAACCGTGGTACATGACCTCCGGTGCCACAACCGACGCGTTAACGCCATTATATGTGCCACCAAAGCTGTGCGCGCGAACAAAAAAATCTGCATCCGCAATTCCGGTTGTGCCGTTCGCGTCGGAAAACGCCTTGAAGGCCAATAGCACCTTCTCTGACGATACCCCGTTCAGGCTCGGATAGGCACGTCGAGGCCGGGCAGGTCTTGAAGCTCACTCCGATGGGAGGAAACACAACTAGCTCGACGGTAGTCGTACCAGCCGGCGGAAGCGGCGCGTTAACCGGCAGCTGGACGGTGACCTTCATCTCGGCGATGGACGAAGATACCTGGTCGACCTCGTACTGGATTATCCCGACCGGCTGCGACGCCTCGACGGCGAGCGTGCTGAAGGACGGGACGGGCAGTTGCGTCGTGGACGGGTACAGCCAGACGGTAACCAGGAAGAGCACCAGGCCGATGGCGGCCAGGATGATAGCCGTCCGGTACTTCTTCCGCCACGGCTGTTTCGGCATCGATGACTGCCGCCGCCGAGGAGGACGGGGCGCTCGCCTGCGGCGGCTGGGGCGGGCTTGAAGGCGGCTGGCCGACGCGGCCAGGACGGCCTGCCGGTTGCTGCCACCATTCGCCGCCTGGCTGATCTGGCATAGTTCCCCCCAGGTTCTATGCTGATATCCTGTCGCGATATTTTCACAACTTGATATGATTTACCAGGCTGATCATGGTATACAATTGTCTGCGAATATCGTATACTGTGCTCTTTTCCGCTTTCAGGAGAGCGCGCCGTCTTCCAGGAGCGTCCGCAGGTTTTCCGCGGCGGTCTCAAAGTGCTTCTTCGTCAGCCGGACCACGAGCGGTTCTGCGAACTTGAAGAAGCCGCGGCTTTCACCGCGGTAAAAGCTCGTCACCCGGGTACCGGTCTCGGTCGGCACCAGCGTGGTATCGATCTCGATATAGACCGGCCCGGAGATGGTCTTGGTGGCGAATCGCTTGTTCTCGGTCCAGTCGGTGCAAATCGCCTCGGTCTCGTACCTGCGGCCGAGGAACGTCCCGGCGTAAACGATGGTGGCCCCGGTCTCGAGAGGGCCGTCGCTGGTCTGGCGCGCCTCGGTCAGCCCTGGTGTCCACACCGGTGTCTTCCCTACGTCCTGGACGACCGGGAAAACCTGATCGACGGGACGGTCGATAAGCGTGACGATCGTGAACTCGTTCATGACAACTCCTGTCTCCCCGCACCATTGCGGTTGAGAGACACGTTACGAACAGACCGTTACCGCAGCGTTACGGTAACACCGGTACAGGCAAATCGCTTTCTCGGCGCCAGGTAAAGTGCTGCCAGCGGCGAAGAGGAAGGGAACGCTGGTGATCAAGCGGCTGCTGGTCGCCAACCGCGGCGAGATCGCCGTCCGCATCCTGGCCACGGCCGCCGTGTTTGACGTGCCGACGGTGGCGGTATATCCCGCCGATGACGCCTCGTGCGCGCACGTCGGCCAGGCCGACGAGGCAGTCCTGCTGCCGGGTACCGGGTCGGCCGCCTATCTCGACGCCGGGGCGATCGTCGCGGCGGCCGCGGCGGCGCGATGCGACGCCGTGCACCCGGGTTACGGCTTCCTGTCCGAGAGCCCGGTTCTGGCGGCCCGCTGCGCCGAGGCCGGCCTGGTGTTCGTCGGACCGGACGCCAGGACGCTGGCGTTGTTCGGCGACAAGACGGCCGCGCGGTCCCTGGCTCGCGAGGTCGGCGTGCCGGTGCTGGCCGGAACACCGGGCGGTACCTCGCTGGAGGCCGCGCGGGCCTTCCTGGCCGAGCACGGCGCGGTCATGGTGAAGGCCGTCGCGGGCGGCGGCGGCCGCGGGATGCGCCCGGTGACGCGCGAGCAGGATCTGGCCGAGGCGATGCGCCGATGCGCGTCCGAGGCGGCGGCATCCTTCGGCGACGGCTCGCTGTACGTTGAGCGGCTGCTGACCCGGGCCCGGCACGTCGAAGTCCAGGTCATCGGCGACGGTACCGGCGCGATCGCGGTCCTCGGCGACCGGGACTGCAGCATCCAGCGGCGCCGGCAGAAGCTGATCGAGATCGCCCCGGCGATCCTCGACGAGGGGGTGCGGGCGCGCCTGGCGCGGGCGGCGGTCGCGCTGGTCGGCTCGACGCCGTACGCCGGGCTGGCCACGGTGGAGTTCCTGGTGCAGGACGACGTGATCTCGTTTCTAGAGGTCAATCCGCGGCTGCAGGTCGAGCACACCGTGACCGAGGAGGTGACCGGGCTGGATCTGGTCGAGCTGGCGCTGCGGGTGGCGTCGGGAGCGACCCTGGATACGCTCGACCTGCCTGCTGCGGCCGGGCGGGCCATCGCTGGGCAGCGAAGCGCGGTACAGGCGCGGGTCAATGCCGAGACGCTGCAGCCCGACGGGACGCTGCGGCCTGGGGGCGGCGTGCTGTCGCGATTCCAGCCGCCGTCGGGACGCGGCATCCGGGTGGACACCCACGGGTACAGCGGCTACGAGGTCAGCCTGCGTTACGACTCGCTGCTGGCCAAGGTCGTCACGGTGGGCGGCGACCTGACCGAGGCGGCCCGCCGGGCCGTGCGCGCGCTCGCCGACTTCGACATCGCCGGGGTACCGACCAACGTCGCGGTGCTGCAGGCGATCCTGCGCGCGTCCGGGCTCGGGACGCTGGAGGTTGGGTGGGTCGACGCGCACGCCGCCGAACTGGCCGGGGCGGAGGGTTTCCCGGTTCGCGGCGGCCCGGAGGAGGTCGCGGCATCACCCGGCCTGGATGCCGTGCCGGCTCCGCTGCCGGGCACCGTCACCTCGATCGCGGTCTCCCCCGGCGACCGGGTGACCGCCGGTGATGAGCTCATGGTGCTCGAGGCCATGAAGATGGAGCACGAAGTACGCGCCGAGCGATCCGGCGTGGTGCACGCGGTCACCGTCCGGCCGGGCGGCACGGTCGAGGCCGGGGCGACGGTGCTCCTGCTGGCGGAATCCGGTGACGAGGGTGCCGACGCCGCCGTGGACCAGGCGATCCCGCCCGAGCACATCCGCGCCGACCTGGCCGAGGTCCTGGAGCGCCACCGGATCGGCCGGGACGAGGGACGGCCGGAGGTCGTCGAGCGCCGCCACGCGGGCGGCCGCCGCACCGCGCGGGAGAACATCGCCGATCTCGTCGACGACGGCAGCTTCATCGAGTACGGCGCGTTGACGATCGCCGCGCAGCGGCGGCGCCGCTCGCTGGACGACCTCATCGCGCGGACCCCGGCCGACGGGCTGGTGACGGGGACCGCGACCGTAGCGGGATGTCCGGTCGCGGTGCTGGCCTACGACTACAGCGTGATGGCCGGCACGCAGGGGGTGCTGAACCATCGCAAGACCGACCGGCTGCTCGAGCTGGCCGACCGCGAGCGCCTGCCGGTCGTGATGTTCGCCGAAGGGGGCGGCGGGCGCCCCGGCGACACCGACACCACGGCGGTCGCGCAGCTCGAGGTGCCTACGTTCCGGCTCACCGCGCGGCTGTCAGGAAAGGTGCCGCTGGTCGCGGTGGTGTCGGGGTACTGCTTCGCGGGCAACGCGGCGCTCGCGAGCGCGTGCGACGTGATCATCGCGACCGCGGACGCGAGCCTCGGCATGGGCGGTCCGGCCATGATCGAGGGCGGCGGGCTCGGGGTCGTGCCGCCGGGCGAGGTCGGGCCGATGTCGGTTCAGGTCCCCAACGGCGTGGTCGACGTGCTGGTCGAGGACGAGGCCGCCGCGGTGGCCGTGGCCCGGCGTTACCTGTCCTACTTCGGCGGCCCCTGTTTCGGCGGTGGGGCGGCTGGGGGTGAGGCGGCCTACGGTGACCAGCGGGTGCTGCGGCACCTGGTGCCGGAGAACCGGCTGCGCGGCTACGACGTCCGTCCGGTGATCGAGACGCTGTGCGACACCGGGAGCCTGCTCGAGCTGCGGGCGCAGTTCGGGATCGGCATCCTGACCGTCCTGGCCCGGCTCGGCGGGCGGCCGGTCGGCGTCCTGGCCAACAACCCGCGGCACCTCGGCGGCGCGATCGACGGGGACGCGGCCGACAAGGCCACCAGTTTCCTGCGGCTATGCCAGGCACACCGGCTGCCGGTGGTGTCCCTCATCGACACGCCCGGCTTCATGGTCGGGCCCGAGGCGGAGAAGACGGCGACCGTGCGGCGGTTCGGCGCGATGTTCGTCGCCGGTGCGCGGCTGAGCGGGCCGGTCTGCGCCGTCGTCCTCCGCAAGGCCTATGGCCTCGGCGCGATGGCCATGGCCGGCGGCGATCTGCACCACCCCGCGCTCACCGTGTCCTGGCCCAGCGGCGAGTTCGGCGGGATGGGACTGGAGGGGGCGGTGCGGCTGGGCTTCCGGGCCGAGCTCGACGCGATCGCCGATCCGCAGGCCCGGCGGGCCCGCTACGACGAGCTGGTCGCCGAGTACTACACCAGGGGCAAGGCGCTGAGCACCGCGCAGGCGTTCGAGATCGATGACGTGATCGATCCGGCGGACACCCGGCGGACCCTGATCGGAGCGCTCGCCCGCAGCACCGGCTGACCGCGGGTTCAGGAGAGCACGTCGGCGAAACAGGGGGCGCCGTCTTCGCGGCCGAGCTGGACGCCGTTCGCGGTGAAGCTGATGGCGTGGTACCAGCCGCAGAGCATCAGCAGGTCGAGCAGCTCCTCCTCGGTGAACAACCGGGCCATCCGGAGCCACAGGTCATCGTCGATCGCGGCGGAGTCGTGCAGAGCGTCGGCCGCCTCGATGAGGAGCCGGTCCCGTTCAGCGGTCCAGCAGGCATCGGACGTGCCGCCATGGGTGAGGGAGGCGATCTGCTGGGCGGTAAGGCAGGCCCGTTCGGCAAAAAAGGTTATATGAATCCCCCATTCGTACTCGCACCCGCACCGGGCGCAGGTCCGGTCGATGAGGATCTCGCGGTCCCGCAGCGACAGTGACAGCCGCCGGCTGAGCTCGTAGCCGCCCCAGCCGTTCATGGCCGCCGTCATCGGCAGGTTCCGCGCGAAGGTCCGGAACAGCAGGATCGGCGGGACGCCGGGCGGCATCATGGCGGCCAGGCGCTCGGCGACCTCGGGCGGGTAAGGCGGGCGGACGGGCTTGATCCGGGGCATGAGGCCCTCCGTGTGTTTCTGATTCCGCTACGGTATCGTTTCCGATACAGAAACGCCAGAGGTTTCGATGTCAGGGGTTTTGATGCCAGCAGGCCGGCGACCGCGGCCCGGGGTGCCCGTCCGGGGATCGGTGACCGGCAGGCCGCTCATGGCGGCCATGGACCTGCTCGGGCGGCGCTGGGCGCTGCGGATCCTCTGGGAGCTTCGAGCCGGGCCGCTCGGGGCCCGCGCGCTGGTCAGCCGGTGCGACCGGATGTCTTCCAGCGTGCTTTACGAGCGCCTCAGGGAACTCACCGGCGCGGGCGTGGTGGCGCGGGATGAGGCCGGCGACTACCTGCTCACCGAGCTGGGCGCGTCGCTCGGGTCAGCGCTCGAACCGCTGGACGCCTGGGCGGAGCGCTGGGCGGAATCGCACCGGGGCTAGTTACATTGGGCCTAGTACGCCGGGGCTAGTACTTGTCGAGGAAGGCTTTGGCCTCGGGGCCGGCGAACTGGGCGCCGTACCCGGCGTTGACGACCAGGAAGGCTACCGCGACGTCCTGGGACGGATCGAAGGCGATGAGCCAGCTGTTGGGCTGCTCCTGGCCCTGGATATCGGCGGTCCCGGTCTTGGCGTAGACGCCCGGCCCGAATCCGATCGGCGCGGCGGTACCGCTGGTGACCACGGCCTGCATCATCTGCTTGAGCTGAGCGTCGGTGCTGGCCGACAGCGGGGTGGCGGTGAGCTGCTTGGTGCCCGGCAGCAGGATCGGCTGCCTGAACGTCCCCGCGTCCACGGTGGCCGCCACCGAGGCCATCGCGATCGGGGAGGCGGTGAGCTGCCCTTCACCGAACGCCTCCTGAGCCAGCTCGGAGCCGCTGGCACCGACCGGAGCGTGGAAGTAGCTGGCCGACACGCCGGCGATGCCGACATCCCAGTTCTGGTTGAGGCCGAAGTACTCCTTGGCGGCGCGGGCGAGGCCGCCGCCGGACAGGTGCGGCCACTGCGTGCTGAACGCGTTGTTGCAGGACTGGGCGAAGTCGGTGATCAGGGGGGTCGAGGCCGGCTCGGACTCGTTGTCGTCGTTGTGGTAGGTGATTCCCTGCACCGTATAGGCCTCGGGGCAGGCGACCGGAGAAGTAGCGGACAGGACGCCGCTGCTGATCAGCGCGGCGGAGGTGATGACCTTCATGGTGGAACCCGGCGCGACCAGGGCGGTGAGCGCGAAGTCGTTGTAGCCGGCGTTGTTGGCGATGGCCAGGATCTTGCCGGTGGACGGCTGGATGGCGACCATCGAGCTGTTGGCGTGCATGGCGACGGCCGCGCGCGCGGCGGTCTCGGCGTTCGCGTCGATCGTGGTGGTCAGGGTCGGGACGTTCGTCGGCGCGACGACGACCGCCTGGCTGTTGGGGACCGCCTTGCCCGCGGCGGTCTGGATCTCCACGTACAGGCCCGGGGCTCCCTGCCCCGGGGGCGCCGTTTTCTCCATCAGGCCGGCGATCGTGGTCAGCCCGGCGTCCTTGTACGAGCTGATGTCGTTTCCGCTGGCGTCGCTCACCCCGACGACCTGGGGGGCGACCTCGACCGCCGCCAGGTGGGTGGAGGCGGTGAGGTTCGGCGCGAGGACGTCAGGCGCCCAGGCGATGTACCACAGCTGCGAGTTCGGCTTGGCGTAGGCGACCAGCGAGCCCTGGTACTTCCAGGTGCCGCTGAGGGCGCCGGCATCGCCCGACGTCGCCACCTTGGCATTGATCGCGTATCCGGCCGATTCCCGCGTTCCGCTCCCGGACGCCGCGGTGGCGCTCTGGACGGTAGCGGTCAGCTTCCTGAGGTGGAGGTACTTCTGGTAGGTGACGAGCGCGGCCTGCGCGGCGGCGGGCTGATCGGTGTAGCGGGCGGCCTGGCCGAGGTCACCGGCCTGCCAAGCCGCCAGGAACGCGCCGGTGATCTGCTCCGCGTCCTGGCCCGGCGAGCTCCCGTTGGGCACGAAGCCCGTGGTGCCATGGGCGGGGGCGAGCACCGTGACTACGACCGCGGCGATCGCGGCCACGACCGCGACCACCCCCGCGGTCACGGCGATGACGACCGTCCGCCGCTTCCCTGGCCGGCCGTGTCCGTGCCTCCTGGGCGGCTCGGAGCCGACGGCCGGGAATGGAGCGGTCGAGGGGTCCGACGCGTACCACGGGCCTGAGAAAGTATTGCCACCGGAATCGCTGGTCACTCATGCGACGGTACCCACCGGGGCACTCACCGCACAAACGGCAGGTCAAGTTCCCGTGCTGATCGAGCTCAACGTGCGCTACCCCGGCGGCCTGACCGTGGTCAGCCGGACGCCCCCGGTAGCGCAACGTAGCGGTAGCGGTAGCGTCGAGGCTGGGCCGCGGCCCGTAAGCTATAGACTTTAGTTTGTGGCAATGTATGATTTGCTCGCTCCGCATTATGACGCCGTAACGGGAGACTCCGCTACCGAGAGCGCGTTTATCGACAGTATTATTCGGCGCGCTCATCCCCAGCCTGTGACACTGCTCGAGGTAGCCTGCGGGACGGGTGAAATTATTGCTTCGCTCGCAGGCAGCTACCAGGTGGCCGGTCTCGATATATCTCCCGGAATGCTGGCTGTTGCCCGTAAGAAACTACCCCGGGAAATCCCGCTACACCGGGCGGATATGAGCAACTTTAAGCTGGATGCGAAATTTGACGCTGTGATTTGCGTCTACCACGGCATCAATCACCTGCTCAGCTTCTCGGCCTGGAAAGGCTTCTTCGGCTGCGCGTACAGGCACCTGAACGAGGGCGGCGTGCTTGCCTTCGACATCATTACCGTAGCCGACCTCAGGATCATGGCCAGTAGCCCGGAGAGTATCCAGCAGTTCGGCGATAACTATCTCCGCACCAGAGTACGAGAAAGCGCCGGAGCTGTGTTCGACTGGAATATCGAGCTCGAGCTTCCTGGAAACGGCAGGCCCGAATTGCTCACGGAAGTCATCAGGACAGCTTCATTCCCGCCTGAACAGGTATGGGCAGAGCTGAGTGAAAGATTTGTCAATATAGAGATCATCGAAAGCGACGGCGGCATCAGCGAGAGCGGGAATCGGATCTGGTTCGCGGGCACTAAACCCCGATCCACGCGGTAGCCGCTGGCCGGTCCACGCCCCCCGGGTGCGGACCGGCCAGCAAGAGCGCAGCGGCTCACGTCCAGGCGGAGGGCGGGATCGGGATGGCACCTTCCGGCACCAGCGTCGCCACCGAGACGTGCGGCCAGACCAGGCCGGCGAAGACCAGGAGGACGCGCTGTGAATACTGGATCTGCGTGGTGGTGACCTTGATCCTGCGCGGCACCGTGATTTCGTAAGGCGGGTCTACGAGGAACACGGGCACGGGTTGACCGGCTTCGCCGGTCGGAGCCGGGATCCTCCTCGGCGGATTGCCGTAGGGCATGACCGGCACCTCGATCTCGTACTCGACGGTCTCGATCCAGAACGCCGCCGACATCTGGGTGGTGTCGGCGTTCGGCGTGGTGGCGGCCGGGTCGCCCAGCAGGAAGGCGATGTTGTCCGTGCCGCCGCCGAAGAGCGGCGCGGCCGGTTTGGTGTTGATCAGGATCGTGGTGGTGGAGGTGATGTTCTGCGTGGCGATGGCGTCGCGCAGGACCGTGTTGGGATCGTCCAGGATGGCCTGCGTGATCGTGCCAGCGGCGATGAAGGGGGCCAGGTTTTGCGGAATCCGCTCCGTGTCGCTGGCGGTCGCCGTCTGGCTAGGGAAGCGGACCTCGGTCTGCGCCAGGTCGTTCACAAACGGGGTAATCGTCGCGACCGGTATCGTCGGCTTCCCGGTGGCGGTGGAATAAGTCCCCTGAGCCTCGATGGTGGTGCCATGGGGGATCGACGCCATGCGCACCACCGTCGGCCCCTCTTGCGGGATGTCGGTCTCCGGAACGGCCATCCAGAGGCCCGGCTCGAAGTGGATGCCGACGGGCTGGCTGGCGATGGTGACGTCGCTGATGGTCTGCAGGTAGGGGACGCCGTTCAAGGAGGCGTCGGGCTGCTGACCAGAACCCCGGTTGGGAACGTTACCGAGAGGCGCTGAGAAGGACAGGATCTCAGCGGTGAGGTTCAGTTCGAGAACGTTGTCGTCGGGGCCGACGGGCGCCGCGGGCAGCCCCGTCGGCGTCTTCGCGCTGTTGGGCCGGAAGATGGTGTTAAGGCCGCTGCCCTTGAACGTGCCGGCAAAGGCCGTCAGCGGCCCGAGGGGGGGCGCTGTCACCGCCCTCGCCCTGAATGTGGTGCCGCTCGACACCTCGTCGTATCTGAAGTGAGCCTGCCTGGATAGGGCCGGTTCGATGTTCGCTTCGCTCATCGCGCGATCCTCCAAGTCGGAACTGACCCGGCTTCGACAGCGCCTTACGTCGTCATATCCGGGTTCTATCGAGACGGAGTAGCCAGGTCGGCTACGGATACATCCCGGCGGGGATTTTCTGCCGGCCCCGGCCCCCGGGGGCCGCCGCGTCATCGACGGAGTATGGCGACCAGGCTGCTTAGGGTTCGGGTTGAGCGAAGAAGCCTGAGGAGGACTCGTGACCGACTTGAAGGCAACCCTGCAGACATATGTGCGGGGCGGATCGCTTCCGGGGGCTGTCACGCTGCTGGCGCGCGGCGAAGACGTCGAGGTGCAGGCCGTCGGCCGCCTAGGTCTGGACGACGGCACGCCGATGGCCAGGGACTCCATCTTCCGGATCGCGTCGATCACCAAGCCCATCGCCGCCGCCGCGGCCATGCTGCTGCTCGACTTCTGGCGTCACGCCGCGGCATTCTGAGGCAGCCTGGGAGGCGTCCGTGACGGCGATGCTCGTAGCAAACGGGCGGGAGGGGCTCAGGTGGCGAGGGAGGTGCGGGCTTGGGTCAGGTTTCGTCGTGCTCTTGGAGGTAGGCGCGGAACTCGTCGATGGCCTGCTCCTGATCCGGGCCGAGATCGGGGATCACAACCATGTCCGTGCCCGTCCAGTAGGCCCCGGCGTACTCGCCGCCGTCGGCCGGCGGCATCAGGACGCAGTGATGCGCGATCTTCATGTGGTCCCGCACCTCGGCCCAGGAAACGCCGGGCGGGATCAGGCCGATCGCGGGTGAATCGCTGTCGTCGAACTCTAGCTCCTGGAACACGCCTCTCCCCTTTTAGCGCTCGTCAGGCCTTCCCGCGCCTGCCAGGCTAAGTCCAGCGGTCGCGCGGTCGCGTCTCAATTCAGTTCAGCGCCATTTAAGTTCAGCGCCATTTAAGTTCAGCGCCATTAGTTCAGGGCGATCGCGATGACGGCGAGAGTGCACAGGCCCAGGCCTGCGCGCTGGGCGAGGGTGAACCGCTCGTGCAGGATCGTCCGGGCGAGCAGGACGGTGACGCCCGGGTACAGCGACACGAGCACGGCCGCGGTGGCCAGCATGGCGAAATGCGTGGCGTAGAAGTACAGCAGCGAGGCGGCCATGCCGGCGGCGCCTGCCAGCGCGGGCAGGCAGGTGGCGCGGGCCGCGATCGGTATCGGCTCGCGCGACTTGACCGCGGCGGCGAGCACCGGCAGCAGCGCGCTGGTCTGCTCGGTGGCGACCGGCCACAGGCCGGCGTGGCGGCCCGCCTGGGCGAGACCGACGAACAGGACGCCAAAGGCCAGGCCGGCGACGAGGCCGTCGGACAGGCCCGCGCCGAGCCGACCGCGGACGCTGCCGCTGGCCGCGACGAGCACGATGGCGGGCAGGGCGACCAGGACGCCCGCCGCGGCCAGCACGCTGGGACGCTCCCCCAGCGCCAGGCCTACCGTCACGGGGACCACCGCCGCGCCTACGGCCGAGACGGGCCCGACCACGCTCATCTGCCCGCGGGCCAGTCCCCGGTACAGGACGAGGGTGCCGACGCCGCCGCCCAGGCCGCTGGCCAGGCCCCAGGCGACCGCCCGGACGCTTGGCTCCGGGCCGCCGGACACGATGAGCGCGACCCACGCCAGCGCGGCGGCGACGGCCGAGCCGATGACGCTGACACGCACGAATCCCAGCCGCCGTGAGAGCAGGCCACCTGCGAAGTCGGAGCCGCCGTAGAGCAGGGCCGCGGCTAGGCCAAGCACGATTCCCATGGTCTTCACTCCTCGATGAGCTAGTGGCTATGGATCAACCATGGCAAGAATCGGTCCTGTTGATAAGATCCAGTTCTATGGCCGAAATCAGGACCAATTCCAGCCTGCTGATCGCGCTCCGGCCCGACGCGCGGGTCCCGCTGCACCGGCAGATCGAGACATCGATCCGCGACGCGATCCGGACCGGGCGGCTGCCGCGCGGTTCGGCGCTGCCGCCCTCTAGGGCGCTGGCCGCCGACCTCGGCGTGTCACGCGGCGTCGTGGTCGAGGCCTACCAGCAACTGGCGGCCGAGGGGTATCTGGCCAGCCGGGCGGGCGGGTATACGCACGTGGCGGCCGGACCGGCACCGCCCGCGACGGGACCGGTCCCGGCCCGGAAACCCGCGCCGCTCATCGACCTCAGCTACGGTCGCGCCGACGTGTCCAGCTTCCCCCGGGCTGCGTGGCTGCGGGCCATCCGCGGCGCGCTGGCCGACGCGCCCAACAGCGTGTTCGGCTACCTGACCGGGAGCGGCGTGCCGCAGCTGCGGATCGCGCTGGCCGACTACCTGAACCGGGTCCGCGGCACCCTGGCCCACCCCGATCACATCGTGATCTGCACGGGCTACGCCCAGGGCATGACGCTGCTCATCGGCGTGCTGGCCGCCGGCGGGGTGAAACGGCTGGCGCTCGAGGATCCGTCCTCGGCGGACGACGCGCTTCCGGCCGCCCGCGCCGCCGGGCTCGACGTGGTCGGGATCCCCGTCGACGGTGACGGTATCCGGGCCGACCTGCTGCGGGAAAGCGACGCCGATGCCGTCATCTTGACCCCCTCGCACCAATGGCCGACCGGATCGGTGCTTTCGGCCGGGAACCGGGCGGCGGTGATCCGCTGGGCCACCGAGCGCGGCGCGATCATCATCGAGGACGACTACGACGCCGAGTACCGTTACGACCGGACGCCGGTCGGCGCGCTGCAGGGCCTGGCCCCCAGCCACGTCGTGTACGCCGGGTCGGCCAGCAAGACCCTCGCACCCGGACTCCGGCTCGGCTGGCTGGCGCTGCCAGGCCATCTGGCCGGGCCAGTGGCCGCCGCGAAGATCGCCGCGGACCGCGGCTCTCCCGCACTCGATCAGCTCGCCTTCGCCGACCTGATCACGCGCGGTGAGTTCGACCGGCACCTGCGCCGGATGCGGCCGGTCTACCGGCGCCGCCGGGACGCGGTGCTGGCCGCGCTGGGCCGGCACCTGCCCTGGCTCGAGCCGACCGGGATCTCCGCCGGCCTGCACCTGGTCACCTGGCTGCCGCCGCACCTGAACGAGGCCGCCGTGGTCGGCGCGGCCCGGCGCGAGGGGGTCGGCATCGACGCGGTCGGGCCCTACCGCATCGGCCAGCCGGGGCCGGGCGGCCTGATCTTCGGCTACGCAACGGTCAGCGAGCAGGCCATCGCCGAGGGCGTGGCGCGGCTGGCGCGCGCGGTAAGTGAGCTGTAGGGGACGCTCAGCCTTCGCCGCCCGCGATCGTGGTGAGGGCGTCGATCCGGCTGCCCCGCTCGCCGCGGGTCATGAAGCGGTAGCCGATGTAGCCGATGATCGCGATGATGAACGACATGACCAGCATGATCGTGCCGAGCGCGTTCAGCGCGGGGCCGCCGTTCCCGCCGTGCTGGGTGGAGTAGATGATCACCGACATCGGGGTGTTCCCGGCGTTGGAGGAGAGCAGGTCGACGATGACGAAGTCGTCGATCACGCCGGAGAAGACCAGCACCGCGCTGGCGAAGATGGCCGGGGCGAGCAGCGGCAGCATGACCCTTCGCATGGCCTGGAACTGGTTGGCGCCCAGGTCGGCGGCGGCCTCCTCGTAGTGGCGGCCGAGCCCGACCAGCCGGGCCTGCACGATGATCGCGGGCCAGCTCACGTTCCAGGTGACGAGGGCGAGGACCTCGGCCGTCGTCCCCAGATGCACGGACGTGAACAGCTCCGTGAACACGAAGAACATCGCCACGCCGAAGATCAGCTCGGGGATGACGAAGGACAGGATCATCAGGAAGTTGAACGTCGACGGGATAGGGCCGCGCCAGCGGTTGATGCCGATCGCGAACGCCACCCCGAGCGGGACCGCGATCACCGTGGTCAGCACGGACAGCCGGACGGTCTGGATGACCGCCGCGTGCAGCTGCGGGTTGTGCAGGACCGAGTTGACCGGGTCCTTGAAGTACCAGCGCAAGGAGAAGCCCTGCCAGACGCTCTGCGACTTGCCCTTGTTGAACGAGAACAGCACCGCGATGCCGATCGGCACCAGCGACCAGATCAGGTACAGCCAGGTGAAGCCCTCGAGGAACCACGGGTGGCGCCACGGGTTCCTGGGGTTCAAGCGGCTCTGGGGCCGGGCCTGGGGCTGCTGGGGCGGCGTTTCCGCGGAAACGCTCGGGGCGGTCATGCCGCCACCTTCGAGGACCGGTTCGTCGCGATGACGTAGTAGATCATCGGGATGAGCAGGACCAGCAGGAGCAGCAGGGACAGCACCGCGCCCTGGCCCTCGAGGCCGGGCGTGCCGAGCTGGCCCTGGATCAGGTTGCCGATCATCGAGGTGGACGCGGCGCCGGACAGCAGCTGGTTGGTGTAGTAGTCGCCGATCATTGGCAGCACGGTGATCAGCAGCGCGGTCAGGATGGGCTGTTTGGACAGCGGTAGCGTGACCCTGACGAACGTGCGGGCCCGGCCCAGGCCGAGGTCCCGGCCGGCCTCGATCAGGGCCGGGTCGATCCGGTCCAGGCCCGCGTACAGCACCAGGATCAGGTACGGGATGTAGCCGTAGACCAGGCCGAGGATCACGGTGGCCGGATGGCCGCCCAGCCAGTTGACCGGGGAGATGCCAAACCACGACAGCGCCTTGTTCGCGATTCCGTTGGTCTGCAGCAGGCTGATCCAGGCCAGCATGCGCATCATGTAGCTGATCCAGAACGGCGCGATGAGCAGGATCAGGAACAGCCCCTTCCTGCGGCCGGAGAAGCGGGCCACGAAGTACGCGGCCGGATAACCGATGAGCAGGCAGAGCAGGCTGGCGATAGCCACGTAGACCACCGTCCTGACCACAATCGGGCCGGCGAACGCGGCGCTGCCCACCAGGTCGCGGGAGACGTTGATGACGTTCTCCGAGCTCCACGCGAACGGGTTCCACACCGCGACCGGGGACTCGAAGAGCTGGTCGAGCTTGCCCATCGCGATCGCGAGCACCGCGTAGAACGGCACGATGAACAGCAGCACCAGCCAGATGATCCCCGGCGCCGCCAGGGCGATCCAGAACGCGTTCTTGCGTCTCATCGGTTGTCCTTCAGATTCCGTTGCTCACGACGAGCCAGGCCTGCTGCCACAGGGCATCGACGTCCACGGGCAGCTGCAGTTCGGCCACGCCGCGGCGGAAGTACGACGGGAGCACCACCGTGGAGAGCAGCGACGGCGGCAGGATCTGCTCCTTGACCAGGACCTGCGGGGTCACGCCATTCGATGGCTGCATGTAACCGTTGAAGCTGATGTTCTCCAGGACATTCGGCAGGTCCTGCATATAGTTGAGGAACATGTGGGCGAGCACCGGGTTGGTCGCCGACTTCAAGATCACGTTGGTGTCGTTCGCGACCGGTCCCTTGCCGTCCGTGGGGAACCAGTAGCCGACGTCGCTGACCGGGACCCCCTTGGGCATGTACGACGCGGCCGCCGCCATGTCGCCGGACCAGGCGTGGTGGATCCAGGTGTCCCCGTCGGGGACTTCGGTGTAGTCGTTGTTGTCGATCCGGACGTTGACCAGGCTGGTGAGCTCCTCGAGTGCCTGGCGCGACGTGTTGATCTGCTTGTAGTCGGTGGTGTTGAGGTCGAAGATGCCGTTCTTCATTAGGCCCAGGCTGATCGACTCCCGGTAGTCGTCCAGGATGGCGACCCGGCCCTTGTACTTGGCCTGCCAGGGCATCGCCCACGGGTTGCTCATCGTGTAGGGGTTCTCGTCCACCAGGTCCTTACGCCAGGAGATCCCGGTCGTGTAGATCGTGTACGGCACCGTGTACTGCCAGCCCTGGTCGTAGAAGGGGTTGGTGAAGTCGGGCCAGGCCTGGGTGATGTTCGGGATATAGGAATGGTTGAGGGGCTGGACCAGCTGGGACTCGATGAGCTGGCCGAGCACGTCGACGGTGGCACCGATCAGCAGGTCGTAACTCAGGCCGCTGCGCAGCTTGGACAGCGCCTCGTTCATGGTGTTGAACGTGGTGACCTGCACCTTGACCTTGTACTTCTTAGCGAAGGCGTTGACGCAGGCCTGGTTGATATAGGCGACCCAGGTGTAGATCTGCAGGGTGGCGTCGCGCTCGGCGGGCAGGTTCGAGGCGATGGCAGTGTTTCCCGGGAAAGCGGGCCATTTGACCGGGTTGTTCGGGCGCGGCAGCGGGACGGTGCCGGTGCCGGCCAGAGCGGAGGCGCAGCCGCTGAGCAGAGGGGCGGCGCCGAGGGCCGCGAGCGCTCCGCCCGCGGTGCCGAGGAAGGACCTGCGGGACAGCTTCCTGGGGACGCCGTGGCCTTGCCAGCCTTCTCTCGGGTGCGCCATCGTTTTCAGTCTCCGGTTCTGACGGCCTGGGCAAAGGCAGCGAAGTTCGTCACCAGCCGGTCGATGTCCGCCTCGTCGTGCTGGACGGAGATCAGCCACTGCTCGATCTTGCCCCAGGGCGGGAGGAACACCCCCCCGTTATGCTGATAAAGCCAATGGGCGTGACTGTACCTGTCATCCACACCAAGAAAGCCGCGGTAGTCGCGGACCGGCTCGGCGGCGAACACCACGCAGCCCTTGGCGCCCGCCGTGACCACGTGGGCGGTTAGCCCGCAGGACTTGATGGCCCGCTCGATGCCCGTGGCGGCGCGTGTCCGGAGCTTCTCGATCCGCTGGTAGGCCTCGGGCGTGGCCACCTCGGTCAGCATGGCCCGGGTCGCGGCCATGGCCAGCGGGTTGCCGTTGAAGGTGCCGACCATCTCATAACGGCCGGTGGCCACGTGGTCCATCACCGTCGCGGTGCCGCCGATGGCGGCCACGGCCACCCCGCCGCCCAGCGACTTAGCCAGGCAGATCAGGTCGGGCTGGACGCCGGAGTTCCTGGTCACCCCGCCGGGGCCGACGGTCAGGCCGGTCTTCACCTCGTCGAAGGTGAGTAGCGCTCCGTGGTCGTGCAGCAGGTGTTTAAGGCCGGCCAGGTAGCCGGGCTCGGGCTTGATGATTCCCGCGTTCATCATGACTGGTTCGATGATCATCCCCGCGACCTGGTCGTGGTGCTCGTCGAGGAGCCGGGCGACGCTGTCGAGGTCGTTGAACGGGGCGATCAGGGTCAGGTCGGTGATGGCCCTGGGAATGCCGGTGGAGGCGGGGGCACTGCTGGGCCGGTCTCGCGGGCCGGCCTCGTCCGGGTCGGGAGCCACGGAGACCTGCACCGAGTCGTGGTGGCCGTGGTAGCAGCCCTCGATCTTGATGATCAGGTCCCGGCCGGTGATCGAGCGCATGAGATGGACGGCGTCCATGGTGGCTTCGGTCCCGGAGTTAGCGAATCGCCAGCGGGGCAATCCGAAGCGGCGGGCGAGCTCGGCCGCGACCGCGACCGCGTTCTTGGTCGGCTGGGCGAAGTGGGTACCGAGGCCGGCCTGGGCGCCGATGGCGTCGACGATGGCGGGATGGGCGTGGCCGGCCAGGGCGGCGCCGTAGCCGCCGTGCAGGTCGACATACTCGTTGCCGTCGACGTCGTAGACCTTCGAGCCCTGGCCGTGGCTCAGCCAGACCGGCTGCGGCGCGGTGATCTGCCAGCTCGAGGTGACCCCGCCGGCCAGGTGCTGCTTGGCCTGCTCGGCGAGACGGGCGGAGTTCGGCTGGCGGGCGACGAAGATCTCTTCCTGGGCGGCGATGATCTCCTTAAGCACGGTGCCGGAGGGCGGGGCGATGGGCTGGACGCTCACGATGACTTCCCATTGGTTGACTGAACGTTCAGTCTAGACTCGGGACGGCCCGGCGACAAGGCTTTCCCGGATCACGGGATGGTGTAGTTGACCGGCCTGAACCGGCCGCGTGGCAGGATCGGGGATCGCCGCTGCCCGTGCGGGGGTAGGGGTAATCCACGATAATTAGTGGCGAGGGCACGCACGACGGACCGTTCGGAGTAAATAAGCTTTTGACCTTGGAGCAGATTATGAGGCTGCGGTGAGCGAGCCCGTGGCCGCTGAGGCAGGGCCGGCCGGAGGGCCGTTTTCCGGGCGGACGGCCTGGGCGTGGCGGGCCAAAACGCCGCTGCGCATGTTCCTGGCCACCGAGACGGGGAGCGCCCTGGTGCTGGCGGGTGCCACGGTGGCGGCGCTGATCTGGGCGAACATCAGCATCTCTGCTTATGACACGGTGTGGGCGACCCGGCTTTCTTTCCTGGTCGGGAGCAGGGGGGTGACCCTGGACCTGCGCGAGTTCGTGAACTCCGGGCTGATGGCCTTCTTCTTCCTGGTGGTGGGGCTGGAGGCGCGGCGCGAGTTCGATCTGGGCGAGCTACGGGTGCGGAGCAGGCTCACGCTGCCGCTGCTGGCCGGGCTGGGCGGCATGATCGTGCCCATCGGCATCTACCTGATCGCGAACGCCGGGCGGCCATCCGAGCACGGCTGGGGCATGGCGATGTCGACGGACACCGCCTTCGCGCTCGGCGCGCTCGCGCTGGTCGGCCGCAGGCTGCCGGACCGGGTCCGCACCTACCTGCTCACCTTCTCCATCGTCGACGACCTAGCCGGACTCGCGGTCATCGCGATCGCGTACAGCGGGCACATCGACGTGGTGTCGCTGCTGGTCGGGATCGGGTTCCTCGCCGTGATCCTGGTCATCCGGGCGCGCGGCGTCCAGTACGGGCCCGCGTACCTGCTGGTCGGGATCGCGGCCTGGGTGGCGTTCCTCAAGTCCGGCGTGGACCCGATCGTGGTCGGCCTGGTTTGCGGCCTGCTGACCTACGCCTACTCAGCGACCCGGGCCTCGCTGGAGCAGGCATCCGAAGCGTTCCGGCTGTTCCGTGAGCAGCCCACCGCCGAGCTCGCGCAGTCGGCACGCGATGAGGTACGGACCGCGATCTCGCCGAACGACCGGCTCGCGCAGATCTTCCACCCCTGGACCAGCTACGTCATCGTGCCGCTGTTCGCGCTGGCCAACGCCGGGATCGTGATCAACGGCAGCTTCCTGGCGCGCGCCTACACCTCGCCGGTCACGCTCGGCATCTTGCTCGGCTACCTCATCGGAAAGCCGGTCGGGACGGCTGGCGTCGCGTGGCTCGCGACCCGGATCAGCCGCGGGCGGCTGCGTCCGCCCGTGGGCTGGGGCGCGGTGGTGGGCGCCGGGACGGTCGCCGGGATCGGCTTCACCGTGTCGCTGCTGATCGCGTCGCTGGCGCTGCAGGGCACCGAGCTGGCCGAGGCCAAGCTGGGCATCCTGTCCGCCGCGGTGGCCGCGTCCGCCCTGACCTGGATCGTCTTCCGGCTGGTGAACCGGCTGCCGCCGCGCAAACGGCTGCGCGCGCTGCTCGGTACGGCCGAGGTCATCACCGACCTGGTCGTTCCTGTGGACCCGTCACGGGATCATGTGCGCGGCCCGGACAAGGCGCCGGTCACCATCGTCGAGTACGGCGACTTCGAGTGCCCGTACTGTGGCCAGGCCGAGCCGGTGGTGCGAGAACTGCTGCGCGACTTCGGTGACCTGCGGTACGTGTGGCGGCACCTGCCGCTGAACGACGTCCATCCGCACGCGCAGGCCGCGGCCGAAGCCGCGGAGGCGGCCGGCCACCAGGGCAGGTTCTGGGAAATGCGCGACCTCCTCTTTGACCACCAGGGTGCGCTCACCTCCCGCGACCTGATCGGGTACGCGGAATCGCTCGGTCTGGACACCGGGAAATTCGCCGCGGAGCTACGCAAGCACACGGGGGCGGCGCACGTCAGCGAGGACGTCGATTCCGCCGACCTGTCCGGGGTATCCGGCACGCCGACGTTCTTTGTCAATGGCATGAGACATTACGGCGCCTATGACATCGAAACGCTGAC
This sequence comes from uncultured Actinomycetota bacterium, assembly GCA_963844625.1. Taxonomy (GTDB): domain Bacteria; phylum Actinomycetota; class Actinomycetes; order Streptosporangiales; family Streptosporangiaceae; genus Palsa-504. Next base: position 189,569 of record CAWJPF010000018.1, read on the forward strand.
GAAAGCGGTCAAATTGGCCGCGGCCCGGACGAAAATCAGCACCTGATAGTTTCCGGCGACCTGGGCGCTGAATCGTGTTTTAGCCGGTGCCCTCATGCCTGCTGAGCGGGGGGAGGGCGTCAGCGGTGGAGGGAGAGCATGAGAGGCTGACGTTGGTAACGAGGAGGAGGTAACGGGTGAACGCGCAGCCATCCGCCGCGGCGGCCGGGACGATGGACATCGGCGGTGACCTGACCGTCAACCGCATGGGCTTCGGCGCCATGAGGATCACCGGTCAAGGTGTCTGGGGCAACCCGCCCGACCGGGAACGGGCCATGGCCACGCTCAGGCGGGTCGTCGAACTTGGCGTCAACTTCATCGACACGGCCGACTCTTACGGTCCTGAGGTCAGCGAGTCCCTGATCGCCGAGGCGCTGTACCCGTACCCCGACGACCTGGTGATCGCGACCAAGGGCGGCCTGACCCGGCCCGGCCCGAACCGCTGGGGCGAGGACGGGCGCCCCGAGCACCTGCGGGAGGTGTGCGAGGGCAGCCTGCGCAGGCTCCGGCTCGAGCAGATACCGCTGTATCAGCTCCACCGACCGGACCCGAAGGTGCCGCTGGCCGAATCGGTCGGCGCGATCGCCGAGCTCAAGGATGAGGGCAAGATTCGTCACGTCGGCCTGTCCAATGTCACCGAGGATCAGTTCCGCGAGGCAGAGCGGATCGTCCCGATCGTGTCGATACAGAACAGGTTCAACGTGACCGACCGGCAGTCGGAGTCGATAATCGACCTGTGCGAGCAGGAAGACATGGTGTTCCTGCCGTGGGCGCCGACACAGCAGACCGACCGGAAGGTGGCGGTGGCCGCGGCCGCCAGGCGGCACGGCGTCACCGAGTACCAGATCGTGCTGGCCTGGGCGCTGGCCATCTCGCCCGCGATCCTGCCCATTCCAGGGACCGGCTCGCCGGAGCACGCGGAAGAAAACGTCGCCGCCACGGCCATCGATCTCAGCCGGGACGAAATCGAGGCCATCAGCAAGGGCGGGTGAGGTCCCGCCCGAGGTCGTCTCCCCCGTGCTTACGGAGTTCTTTCTCGGTTCTTAGATCCTTGGGCCCCTTAGAAAGGGAAAGCGTGACTGAGACGGGCACGGCGATTGTCGGCGGCCGCATCGTCCCGATCGAGGGCGAGCCGCTGGAGGGCGGGACCGTCCTGCTGCGGGACGGGAAGATCGCGGCCGTCGAGGGACCGGGCTTCGCGGTGCCGGGCGGCGTGGACGTGGTGGACGCGACGGGGAAGTGGGTGCTGCCCGGCTTCATCGACGCGCACGCGCACGCCGGCGTGCACGAGGAGGCCGGGGGGTGGGCGGGGCAGGACACCAACGAGCGAACTAGCCCGGTCACCGCTCAGGTACGGGCGCTCGACGCGATCAACCCGGCTGACCTTGGCTTCCGCGACGCCATCAGCGGCGGGGTGCTCGCCGTGAACGTCAACCCCGGCTCGGCCAACCCGATCGGCGGCCAGACCGTGGCGATCAAGTGCTGGGGCCGTACCGTGGACGAGATGGTGCTCCGCGAGCCGGCCGGGCTGAAGTCCGCGCTCGGCGAGAACCCCAAGCGGGTCTACGGGGAACGGAACGAGACCCCGTCCACCAGGCTGGGGATCGCCGCGGTGATCCGCAGCGCGTTCGTCGACGCCGTCAACTATCAGGCCAAGCTCGCGGCCGCCTCTGATGAGGCTTCTTCCGGCTCCGGCTCCGGCTCCGGCTCTGGGGCCGGGCCGGTGGTGGAACGCGACCTTAAACTCGAGGCGCTGGGGCGGGTGCTACGCCGGGAGATCCCGTGGCGGCAGCACTGCCATCGCGCCGACGACATCGCGACCGCGATGCGGATCGCCCGGGAGTTCGGCTATGACCTGGTGATCGATCACGGGACCGAGGCTTACCTGCTGGCCGATCAGATCGCCGCCGCGTCGATCCCGGTGGTGATCGGGCCGCTGTTCACCAGCCGGTCCAAGGTCGAGCTGCGCAACCGGTCGCTGGCCAACCCGGGCCGGCTCGCCGCGGCCGGGGTGACGATCGCCATCACCACCGACCACCCGGTGGTGCCGATCCACTTCCTCATCCACCAGGCCACGCTGGCGGTCAAGGAAGGCCTGGACCCGGTGACGGCACTGCGCGCGGTGACGATCAACCCGGCCAAGATCATCGGCTGCGCCGACCGGATCGGATCGCTGACCGCCGGCAAGGACGCCGACCTGGTGATCTGGTCCGGCGACCCGCTGGACGTGATGAGCCGGGCTGAGCGCGCCTACCTGGACGGCCGCGAGATCTACCGGTACGACTACGACCGGCGCGAAGGCGTGTTCGCCGAGCTGTAACCCGGTGTCTTAACCGCGGCTTGTCAGCCGGGGCTTGTCAGCGGGGGCTTGTCAGCGGGGGCTTGTCAGCGGGGGCGGCCGGTCAGGATGAACCGGCTGCGGGACCGGAGCCTGCTCACTATCTCGGCCGGAGCGCGGTCCGGGGAGCCCGCGTCGTAGGGCGGCCGCGGGTCGTACTCGATGCCGAGCTGGATGGCCTGGGCCACCTCGTCGCCGGCGATCCGGCCGGCGAGGGCCAGCCCCATGTCGATGCCGGAGGACACGCCCGCCGCGGTCACGTACTTGCCGTCGAACACGACCCGCTCGCTCACCGGTATCGCGCCGAGCGGCCCGAGCTCGTCGAGGGCCAGCCAGTGCGAGGTCGCGCGGCGGCCGGCCAGGAGCCCGGCCGCGGCGAGGATGAGTGAGCCGGTGCACACGGACGTGGTCCACATGCTCGTCTCGTCGGCGGCCCGGAGCCAGTCGTGTACCGGGCCGTCGTGCATCTGGTCGTGCTGGCCCGGACCGCCGGGCACGACGACGATGTCCGGGTGCGGCAGTTCGGTGAGCGCGGCGGGGGCGGAAAGGACCAGGCTGCCTTTCTCGTCGGCGATGGGCCCGGTACGTTCGGCGACGAAGACCGCTTCTGCGCCAGGCAGCGCGCTGAGCACCTGGTACGGACCGATCGCGTCGAGCACCGTGAACCGGTTAAACAGCAGGATGGCAATCTGCATGACACGTCCTAATCTCGCTGCGTGGCTGGGCGGCTAGGTGACTGGGTGGCGGCGTGGCGGCGTGGCTGGGTGGCTGCGGGGCTGGTCGATGACGCCTGGCTCTATGGTGGCGGCCGGGCGGAAACGGCGGCGGTACTCGCCTGGGCTGACACCAAGGGCGCGGATGAAGGAGCGGCGCATCGCCTCCGGCGTGCCGTAGCCGCAGGCACGGGCCGTCTGCTCGATGCCGTCGGCGGTGTCTTCCAGGCGCCGCCTGGCCGTCTCGAGCCGGACCCGGTCGACGTAACGGCCGGGCGTCATGCCCACCTCCGCCGCGAACGCTCGCGCGAACTGCCGCGGGGACAGGCTGGCCTGGCTCGCCAGCGCCGGGACGGACAGGTCGGCGGACGGGTGATCCGCGATCCACAGCTGCACGTCCCGCAGCGGCGCGCGGTTCGCCAGCTGCGCGGCCAGCTGGGTGCTGAACTGAGCCTGGTTTCCCGGGCGCCGCAGGAACACCACCAGGTGCCTGGCGATATCGAGGGCCGTCTCCCGGCCCAGGTCGTCTTCTACCAGGGCCAAGGCGAGGTCGATGCCGGCGGTGACGCCCGCGGAGGTAATGACATTCCCGTCCCGGACGAAGATCGGGTCCGGATCCACGCTGATGTCGGAAAAACTGGCGGCCAGCACGCCGCAGTACGCCCAGTGCGTCGTCACCCGCCTTCCGTCGAGCAACCCGGCTGCCGCGAGCAGGAACGCGCCCGTGCACACGGAAACAAGGTGCACCGCACGACGGCCGTGCGTCCGCAGCCAGGTCACCAGCTCCGGGTCCCCCGGCCGGGCCCCCGCCCCGCCGGGCACGATCAGCACATCCGGGTCCGGGCCGCCGTTCCCGCGCAGGTCCTCGTCGGGCGCCAGACGCAGCCCGCTCGAGGTCCGGATCGTCTGGGCGCCCAGGCTCGCGGTGCGGATGTCGTACAACGGGTCCTGGCCATGCCGGGCCTGCCACGAGTTGGCCCCCGCGAACACCTCAAGCGGGCCGGTCACGTCAAGGCTCTGCACCCCGTCGAAGAGGACCATCAGCACCTTGCGCATGTGTCCTAGTCTGACGACCCGGACTCATGGCAGCAATGACGAATAACCAACTTTTTCTGCCATCATGGCGCGCCGGTGCTCCCTCCGGCGGCGCACGTCGGATGACCGCGAGCCGTCTACTCAGAAGAGCGCGTTCCGGGAAGCCGGAATAGACAGATCAGTCTGTACGGTTACTGCTCGCGACCCGCCCGCGATGCCTAGCACGGCGATCGCTAGCACCGCATCGCCGCCGACGAAGGAGAACGTCCATGGTCACCAGTAAGGACCTGGTTCGCGCCGACCTGGTGCGGGGCGGGCCAGCCGGCACCGGCTCGGCCGGCACCGGCTCGCGGATGACGCCGCAGGACGCTGGGAGCCCGCGCAGACGCGGGCTGCTCCTGCTGTTCCTCGGCTCGATCATTGTGTCGTTCCTCGCCGCCTCGGCCGCCCCCACGCCGCTGTACGCGGTGTACGCCGCGCGCTGGGGGTTCTCGCCACTGACCACGACGGTGGTGTTCGGCGTCTACGCACTGGCGGTGCTGGCTACCCTCCTGACGTTCGGCCGGCTATCGGACCACATCGGCCGGCGACCGGTCCTGCTGACCGGCCTCGTCCTGCAGGCGGTGGCCATAGTGCTCTTCACGACTGCCTCCGGAGTCGGGACGCTGCTGGCCGCCAGGGTGGTGCAAGGGCTGGCCACCGGATCATCGCTGGGCGCCATCGGGGCCGGGCTGCTCGATCTCGACCGGCGCCGCGGAGCGCTGGCCAACTCGTTCGCGCCCGGCGTCGGCACGGCCTCGGGCGCGCTTATCTCGGCCCTCGCGGTCCAGTTCCTCCCCGCCCCGACGCACCTGATCTACCTGGTCCTGCTCGGCGTGTTCGGGATCCAGGCCGTAGGCGTCCTCGTCATGCGGGAGACCGCCGCGCGCCGGCCAGGGGCCCTGCGGAGCCTGATCCCCGAGATCAGGCTGCCGAAGGCGACGCGCAGCGAGATCGCCATCGCCGCGCCGGTACTCTTCGCCGTGTGGGCGCTGGCGGGCTTCTACGCATCGCTCGGCCCCGCGCTCGCCGCCACCTTGCTGCACTCGTCATCGGTGGTGTACGGCGGGCTGAGCCTGTTCATCTTGGCCGGGGTCGCGGCGGTGTCGGTGCTGGCCTTCAACAGCACCGAACCGCGCCCGGCCCTTTACATGAGCATCGGGGCGCTCGTCGCGGGCGTCGCGGTAACGCTGGCGGCCACGGCGACGGACTCGGTGGCGGGCTTCTTCATCGGAACCGTTATCGCGGGCGTCGGCTTCGGCGGCGGCTTCCAGGGCGCCATCCGGCTCGTCCTGCCGCTGGTACGCGAGCAGGAGCGGGCCGGGGTCCTTTCTGTGCTCTACATCGTCTCCTACCTCGGCCTGGGGGTGCCCGCCGTTATCGCGGGCGTCCTGGTCACCGAGGTCAACAGCCTGCTGGCGACGGCGCAGGAGTACGGAACCGCCGTAGTCGTGCTGGCCATCGTGGCGCTGGGCGGCCTGCTGCTGCACCGTCCCCAGAAGGCCGCGGCCGGGCCCGCATGCGCCATCGCCGGAACAAGCCGGTCCGCGACCTAGAACGCGTCGCCGCGCGGGTCGGGCCCGCCAGACCGCGCAAAGCTGGGGAACCCGGCAGGCAAATCTGGGGAATCGTTCCCGATCCTGGGCGCCATCGTGCCGCCGTACTGTCGCGGTGAAGCCACTGCAGCGATCGGGCTCGTCGGAAGGCGCGGCCCGACCGCATCCCTAGGAGGGGAGATTCAAATGAGCATCAGCAAGCATCTGCGCCGCTTCGGCGCCGTGCTGGCGGGCCTGGGCGTCGCGATGACGGCGCTGGCGGGTGCCGCGCATGCATCGACGACAATGATCCCGGTGCCGGGCTACGGCGGGCCGGGTGGAGGCGCGGCTAGCGTTCCGTCACCGGTCATCCACACGGTCGTGGTGGGCGGCATGCCCGGTTGGCAGATTGCCCTGATCGCGGTCGGCGCCGCGATCATCGCGGCCAGCATGGCGGTGCTGCTCGAGCGGACGCGTTCGGCTCGGCTGCGGCTGACCGCCATGCCCGCCTGATCCTTGGTCGGCGGATCGGGCTTCCGTGGGGCCTGAGCGGTGCGGGCTCAGGCCCCTGGGAGACCGAAGGCCCAGTTCAGGAGGCGGGTCGCGTCGGCTGCGTCGGGAGTGGTGATGGAGCCGGGGCCGTCCAGGGTGACCCCGATGAGGGAATAGCCGTTCCGGCTAGCCTCGAACAGCAGGCACTGCCCGGCGGCCCCGGTATATCCGGGCTTGATCCCGATCGCGCCCGGGTAGCGGCCGAGCAGCGGGTTGATGTTCTGCCAGCGGTAGGCGTGATGTCCGGATCCAGCGGCGAGCCGGTAGCTGCGCTGGTCCACGATCGAGCGGAAGAGCGCGGACCTCATCGCGAAGCGGCCGAGGGTGAGCAAGTTCGCGGCGGTGGAGTAGTTCGAGTACGGCGTCGGCCAGGGCAGGCCGTCGAAGTTGCTGAAATGGGTCCGGCTCATGCCCATCAGCTTTGCGGTGGCATTCATCTTGGTGATGAACGCCGGGATCCCCGGACCGTAGACCTCGGCCAGGGCGTAGGCGGCATCGGCGCCTGAGGGCAGCAGCAGCGCGTAGAGAAGCTCGCCGGCGGTGAGCTTGTCTCCCGGCCGCAGGCCGGCGTTGCTGGCGTCGTACTTCTTCACGTACGCGACCACGGCGGACGGGATGGTGATCTTCCGGCTCAGGTCCCCCGCCCTGATCACGACGAGCGCGGTCATCACTTTGGTGATGCTGGCCATCGGGCGCTCGGTGTTCAGGCCGCGGCTCCACAGCAGCCGGCCGGTGGCGGCGACCTCGATCGCGGCCGCCTTCGCGCGTACTCCGCTCGGACCTGCTGCGGAAGGGCGGGCTCCGGCGGAGCTGGCCGCCGACCGGACGACGCTCGCCACCGATGCCGGCGCGGCGACGGTTAGCGCCATGGACGCAGCGAGGACCGAGCCGGCCAGGAGTCCGGTCACCCGGGCCGTCAGGTGAACACGCGCCACAGTGGACACCCCCGAACAGTAGCGGCCAGACAACAGCCGCCAGCTTCCCAGGTGTGGCACATCATGGCAACCGCGTTGACGAGAAACCCGATATCGGAGATCGGCGCGGCGGACGCCGGCTGGCTAGTCCCTCGGCCACGCGAAGACCGGGCCGCGGGCCCGGAGAGTGACCGGTGAGCCGACCGGCAGGTAAGGGCAGCCGGTCATCCGAACGACGATCGTCCGGTCGGCGTCATGCTCGGGCCGGACGTGCACGACGGCGTCGTGTCCGTGGTATCCGAATGACGTCACCCGGCCCGGCACTCCGTCCGCGCTGGGCTCAAGCTCGATCTGCTCGGGCCTGACCAGGACCGTGACCTGGCTGGCGCCCGCGGGAATGGTCACGGTCGCGTCCAGCGGAAGGTGGCCGAGGAGCGTCTTCACGACACCGTCGCTAAGGACCCCCTCGAGCAGGTTCGCTTCGCCGATGAAGCTGGCTAGCTCCGGATCGGCCGGCCGACGGTAGAGGTCTTCTGGTGCCGCGCACTGCGCGATCTTCCCGTCCCGGAGCGCCGCGACCCGATCGGCGACCGACAGCGCCTCGTCCTGGTCATGCGTCACGAGTATCGCCGTGGTCCCGCCGCGGCGGAAGATCTCCTGGACGTCGGCGCGGACGCTGGCCCGCAGGTGAGCGTCCAGCGAGGCGAACGGCTCGTCGAGCAGCACCACCGCGGGGTCGATGGCCAGGGCCCGGGCCAGCGCGACCCGCTGCTGCTGGCCGCCGGAAAGCTGATGCGGATACCGCTTGCCGAACCCGCCCAGGCCCACCGTCTCCAGCATGCTGGCGACCTTGCCGCCCCGCCGCTCCCGGGCGGCGAGCCCGAACCCGACATTGGCCTCGACGGTCAGGTGCGGGAACAGGCTGCCTTCCTGCGGGACGTAACCGATGCGGCGCCGTTCCGGCGCGGCGTGCACGCTAGGGCCGTCGACCACGACATCGCCGATCATGATCGTGCCGGCGTCGGCCCGGTCGAAGCCGGCCAGCAGCCGCAGCAGCGTGGTCTTCCCGCTGCCTGACGGCCCCAGGATCGCCGTCAGGGACCCGGCCGGTACCTCCAGGTCCACGCCGGTCAGGACCGGGTGGGTGCCGAAGGCCTTATGCAGACCGGTAACCGCGACTTGCCGCATGCCCTCATCCTCGCGCTTGAGCCGGGCGATTGAAGAATCGGCCCAGTACATAGCTTGGCACGGCCGCGACGATGATCATGACGAGGGCGAAGGGCGCGGCCTGGCTGTAGGAAAGGTTGGTCTCATACGACCAGAACTGAGTGGCCAGCGTCTGCGCGCCGGTCGGGATCAGCAGCAACGTGGCGGTGAGCTCGGTGACCACCGACAGGAAAACCAGGCAGAACGCGGCGGCCAGGCCGGGGCCGGTCAGCCGCACGGTCACCCGGAACAGCACGGCCAGCCGGCGCTGGCCCAGCGACCTGGCCACCTCGTCGAGGCTGACCGGCGCCCGGGCCAGCGATGCCTTGACCCCGACCAGCGCCAGCGGGAAGAACATGATCGCGTAGCAGCCGATGAGCAGCGCCGACGTGCCGTAGCCGAACCCGGCCGCGTAGCGTTCGGTGAAGTAGGCCAAGGCGAAGGCGATCACCACGCCCGGCATGCCCAGGACCAGGTAGGTGCTGCGCTCGAGCAGGTGCCGCACGCGCCCGCTGTGCCGGATGGCCAGCAGGGCTACGGGAAACGCCATGACCGTGGCCAGGGCCCCAGCAGCCACGCCGTAAAGGGCGGTATGCCCGGCGGCGTCCAGCAGGGAGACGTTAGCCCCGCCAGACAACCCTCCGGACCGGCCCGCCTGCATCCAGTACACGGCGGCTCCCACCGGGACGCCGAGCGCGAGCAGGACAAGCGCGGCGAAGGCGGCCAGCGCTGGCCAGCGCGTCCAGCCGAGCCGCAGGGGCGGGTTGACCCGCTGGGTCATCGGGCCGGACCTGCTCACCCGGCCCCGGTCGCGGAGCATGCCTTCCCCGGCCAGCACGAGCAGGCTGAGTACCACGAGCACCAGGGAGAGCGCGCATGAGGCGGCGAAGCTATAGCTGTTGAGCTCGGCGAAGATCTCGGTCGTGAAGGTCTGGTACCCGAGGATCTCGAACGCGCCGTACTCCGCCAGCATGACCAGCGCGACCAGCAGGCAGCCGCCGAGGATGGCGCCCCTGGCCTGGCCGAGCGTGATCCGGACAAAGGTACGGACGCGCCCGGAGCCCAGGCTCCGGGCGACCTCCTCCTGGCCGGGATCCGCCATCCGCAGACTGGCCGCCACCGGCAGGTACACCAGCGGGTACACCGCCAGCGTCATCACGATGACCGCCCCCAGGAACCCGTGGGCCCAGGACCACAGTGAGTTCCAGCCGAAACTCACCACGAAGTCAGGGATGGCAAGCGGCACCACCACGAGCACGGCCCAGGCCCGCCGGCCCGGCAGGTCGGTCCGCTCGATGCACCACGCGGCGGCGGTTCCGATGACCGCGCACGCCAGGGTGACCACGACGGTGAGCCGCACGGTGTTCCAGAGCAGCGTGCGGGTCAGCGGCCGGAAGATGAGGTGCGCCACTTCTGCCGCCCCGGCGCCCTGGGCCTCGATCAGCAGGAACACCAGCGGCAGCGCGAGGACCGCCGCCACCAGCGCGCTGATCGTGAACAAGGCGACCGGCCGGCGGGCACGCCGGGGGCGGACCGTGCCCTTCTCATCCCGGCTCCCGGCGCGGCCATCAGGCAGCGTCGCGGTGGCGGCCATCAGCGGTCCCTATCGTCCGCCGGGCGGCTCACAGCAGGCCCGCCTGGCGCAGCAGGGCGATCGCCGCCGAGCCGTCGCCGAGATCGGCGATCGTGATCGAGTTCGGCTGAAGCTCGTCGAACGGCGTCTCCGGCGCCAACGTGGTCACCCCGGATCCGAGCGGGTACTCGTAGCTCTGCTCGTTGCCTGACGCACGCGCGATGATCTCCTGTCCTTGCTTGCTGACCAGGAAAGCGAGGAACTTCTGCGCCGCCGCCTGGTGCTTGCTCGACTTCAGCACCGCTGCCCCGGAGACGTCAATCACGTATCCAGGGTCATGCGCGGCGAAATGGGTGATCTGCGAGTGCATCGCCGACGCGCCGATCTCCGCCTGGAGCCGGTACCAGTAGTACTCGTTGATGACGCCGAAGGCGACCTGGCCGCGGTTCACCTCATTGGTGATCGTCTCGTTGTCCGGGACGAGGTGGCTCGCGGCGTTCGATTTGACGCCCTCAAGCCAGCTGAGCGTGGCCGCCTGGCCATGGGCCTTCAGCACCGAGGTGACGATCGGCTGGAAGTCGGTCTCCCCGGCGGCGAGGGCGAACTTGCCCTTGTATTTCGGGTCGGCGAGTTGCATCACGCTGGTGGGAAGCTGGCTCTTGGCGATCAGCGACGGGTTGTAGACGAGCACGCTGACCCGCGCGGAAACCCCCACCCAGTCCCCGGCCGGTGAGTTGTACTTGGCCGTGGCCGCCGAGAGCGTGGCCCGGTCCACCGGGGACAGCAAGCCCTTCTCCTGCAGGAACTCCAGCGGCGGCGAGTTTTCTGTGTAAAAGGCATCGGCCGGTGAGTGGGCCCCCTGAACGGCAATCAGGTTAGCAAGCGTGTCCTCGTCGTCACTGCGGACGTTAACGGTAATCCCGGTCTGCTTCTCGAACGCGCTCACCAGCCCGTTGACGGTCTGTTCGTGCTGGCCGCTGTAGAGGGTGATCGACTGGCCAGACGGATCGGACGACCCTGACCCGCAGCCCGTGAGCACGCCGGCCGCGAGCGCCCCGCAGGCCACCGCGGCTGCTATGGTGGCTCGCCAGCCGATCACGCGGCGGCGCCTAGGCGGGTCCCGCTGGTCACGGCATGCCCGGCGAGACGGCTCGAGTCCACTGTCTTTGTGTTGGTCATCAGAATCGCGGCGTGGAGACCCCGGCCTTCAGGCCAGGACGGAAACGCCGCATCACCTCCCCGGAAATGTCAGCGGCATCCGATAGTGTGTTCGTATGTCCAGGTACCGGTTGTTCCCCAACCCCGCCCGGCAAGCGGTGTTGCAGGACCACTGCGGCCACGCCCGGTACCTCTGGAACCTTGCCGTCGAGCAGCAAGCCCTGCGCGACTTCACCCAGGCCATGACCGCGTTCCTCGACCCGGCCAACCCGGCCGGGCGGCCGTCGTGGCGCAAGGCCAGACGGCACGAGGGATTCCGCATCGTGGGGCGACGCGGGCGGCAATGGGACGTGCGCCGGGTGTCCCGAAAGGTCGGCCAGGTCTGGGTGCCCAAGGCCGGGTGGGTGAGGTTCCGCTGGTCGCGAAAGGCACCCGGGGTGATCCCGGCCGGAATGTCCGGGCCAAGTCCGGGCTGAACCGGGGGATCTTGGGGTCGGGTTGGGGGCTGCTGGCGCGCCGGCTGGCGGACAAGGCGCCCGGGCGGGTGGAGAAGATCAAGCCGCACTACACGAGCCAGCGGTGCTCGGCGTGCGGGCAGGTGGACCGGGACTCGCGTGAGAGCCAAGCCCTCTTCCGGTGCATTGCCTGCGGTTTCGCCGGCCACGCTGATGTGAACGCGGCCATCAACATCGCGGCGGGGCACGCCGTGACTGCGCGGGGAGGCTTCCGGGATGCCGGGCCGGTGAACCGCGAACCTCATCTGCTGCTCCAATCGGCGTAGTAGCTGGAATCCCCCGCCTTCAGGCGAGGGAGGATGTCAACTACCCTTCCCTGTGGTCCGTATCGCACCAAATGACTCAGGCCGCAGACAGCTTAGCTTAGGCTAACCTAACCAACCAGCCAGTACCATCGTGAGGCACTTGACCGTGATGAAGACGCCCGCGTTCGTCCTGGTGCACAGCCCCCTCGTGGGCCCGCTCACCTGGGAACCTACGGCGGAAAGCCTGCGGCAGCTGGGGCATCTGGTCCTCGTGCCGTCCCTGGCCGCGGGCACGGACGGCGGGCCGCCGTACTACCGCGAGCTAGCCAGGCGGGTGACCAGCGCCGTGACCGAGGCCTGTCTGGAGAGCCCCGTGGTCATAGCCGGCCATAGCGGGGCCGGCGCGCTGCTCCCGGCGATCGCCGACGAAGTGGACGTCCACGCGGCGATCTTCGTCGATGCGATCTTGCCTCATCCCGGGCTCAGCTGGTTCGACACCGCGCCGGCGGAGTTGCGGCAGCATCTGCTGGACATAGCTCACGGAGCCCTGCTCCCCCGGTGGAACGAATGGTTTCCCGCGGACGCGCTGTCCGCCCTGCTGCCCGAGGCCGGCCTGCGGCAGCGTTTTGCGGGCGAACTGCCCGAGCTGCCCGTGCTCTACTTCGAGGAACGCGCGCCGGAGGTACCGTCCTGGCCGCCCGCGCGATGCGCCTACGTACAGCTGAGCGAGCCCTACGAAGAGTTCGCCGACGAGGCCAGCCGGAAAGGCTGGCCCGTCCGCCGCGAGAATGCGGATCACCTGGCCATGCTCACCCGGCCCGGCCAGATGGCAGAGATCCTCGACCAGCTCGCGAAGGTGCTAAGCGGCCGGTGAGCCGGGCAGGAGCGCGTTGATGACCCTGGCGGCGCGCTCGGCATCGGGGTGCTCGCCGGTAATCAGGCCGAGGTAGATGTAGGACTCCATGATGCGGACCAGCACATAAGGCAAATCTTCCAGCGGAACGGCGGCGTTCAAGCGTCCGGCCAGGACCTCTTCGCGGACCAGGTCGCCGATCAGCGCGATCAGCCGGGTCTCGAAGTCAGCTGCCCTGGTTGTCAGCAGGCGCAGGGCCAGCTCGCCTTCGCGGTCAAGAAAACGCTGCATGCCCTGGTTGGCGATGACGCCGCGGACGGTGCCGTTGATCACGGCCGCCGCCGGTGACGGGCCGTCGGCGCCGGCTCGCAGCGAACCGCCGTGCGTCTCGCGCAGGTTCCTGACCGTGGGCTCGAGCAGCGACCAGAGAACCTCGGTGAGCAGTTGCTCGCGGGATCCGACCCAGCGGTAAAGCGTCGCCCGGTCGACGTTGAGGGTACGGGCCAGCGCCTGCATGTCCACCCGGTCACCGGCGAGGAACGTCCGGCGAGCGAGACGAAAGGCGTCGAGCGCGGTCGGTCTCGCGGTCGGGGCGCCAGCGAGCTGACGACGCAGCGGCGTGTCGGGGCGGCGCGGGCTGCGGACTGCCATCCGGACTGGCTCCTGTTCCTGTGACGGCCGTTCCCCCCTCGGCCGCGGAGTGACCTTGACACGGCGGGAGGCACTGAGAGACAGTTTGCAACAGGTCGAGCAAATGTTGCAACGGGAGACGTATGAGCGAGATGACGCAGCATCCGGTGGTCCAGCTCAAGGACGGAGCGGTCCGCGGGAAGGTCGAGTCTGGTGTCTCGGTGTTCCTCGGCATTCCTTATGCGGCGCCTCCGTTCGGCGCGAACCGGATGCGGCCGCCGCAGCCCGTACCGGCCTGGGACGGCGAACGCGATGCGGCCGCGTACGGCCCGACGGCACCCAAGGGCGACTACCCGCCGCAGTACACGCTGCTATTCCCGGAGGTGGTGATCCCCGGCGAGGACTGCCTGAACCTGAACGTGTGGACGCCCGACCCGAACGCGGCCGGCCTGCCCGTACTGGTCTGGATCCACGGCGGCTCATTCATGAACGGGTCAGGATCACTCGGCGAGTACAGCGGCGCGGCGTTCGCCCGCGATGGTGTCGTCTGCGTGACCATCAACTACCGGCTGGCGGCCGAGGGTTTCCTGTTCCTCGACGACGGAATCGCCAACCTCGGCCTGCTCGACCAGCTGGCGGCCCTGCGGTGGGTGCAGGCCAACATCTCCGCGTTCGGCGGCGACCCGGGCCGCGTTACCGTCGCGGGTGAGTCGGCCGGCGCGATGAGCGTGTCGACGCTGCTGTCGATGCCGCTCGCCGAGGGCTTGTTCGCCCAGGCCATCGCCCAAAGCGGCGCCGCGGCCCACACGCTCACCCCGGACGTGGCCCGCAAGGTCGGCGGTTATCTCGCCGACGCGCTCGGCGTGGCCGCTGACCGCGAGTCGATCAAGGCCGTTCCGCTGGCCACCCTGGTGCAGGCCGCGTCGGATCTGGTGGTGGAGGTGCAGACGAACCCCGATCCGGCCAAGTGGGGTCAGCTCGCGCTGAGCGTGCTGCCGTTCGCACCGACCGTCGACGGGGAGGTCCTGCCCGCGGATCCCCTGACCGCGATCGCCGCGGGTCAGGGCGGCGACGTCCCGCTCCTGATCGGGACCAACCGGGACGAGGCGCGCCTGTTCCTGGTCGCGGCCGACACCATCGACGCCATCGACGAACCGACGCTCGGCGCCGTCGCCGCCGCGTACGGGCTCTCGCCGGACGATCTCGCCGTCTACCGAGGCAACCGGCCAGACGGCAGCCCGGGCGACATCATGGCCGCCGTGGTGAGCGACTGGTTCTTCCGCATCCCGCCCATCCGGATCGCCGAGGCCCGGGCGGGAACCAGCCAGACGTGGAGTTACCGTTTCGATCACCCCGAACCGCAGGACAACCAGCGGCTCGGGGCGTGCCACGGAGCCGAGATCCCGTTCGTGTTCGACACCATCGGCTTGGACGAGGTCCGTCCCCGCCTGGGCGAGACGCCGTCGCAGGCGGTCGCGAATGTGGTCCACCGGGCGTGGGTTGATTTCATCACCGGCGGCAATCCCGGCTGGGCGGCCTATGACACCGCGACGCGCACGACGGCGCTGCTCGCCGATCGCATCAATGTCGTCGAGGACCCGGCTGGCGACGAGCGGGCCCGCTGGGACGGAATCCGCTAACTTACCAGCGCGACGGGTCTGGTCTCGGCGATCCTGCCCTGACCGACTCCGGTACCTGCTATCAGTTGAATAATAATGTGCGGAATCGGCAACGGTACCGGCCGGAAACCCGGCGACATGGCCAGGCGCTCGGTGGTCGGCGCTCTGGTCGGCTGCGTGTTCTCGTTCGCCCTCGCCTGTTCCGGATGCGGGCTCACATCCGGCGGGCCGCCGACCGCCGGCCACGGATCCCCGAGCACGTCTCCCGCGCCGCACCGGACCCTAGCGCCCCGGTCCTCGCCGCATACGCCGCGCCCGGCGCAGACGCTCTCCTGCCCGGCCCGGGTCTTCTCCCGGATGACGGCGGCCCAGCGGGTGGGCCAGCTTTTCCTGGTCGGCATCGCCGGCGAGCCCGCTTCCGTGGTCGCCGAGGCGGTTGCCGCCAATCACTTCGGTGCCCTGATATTCGGGACTACCAGCACGGCAGGCCTGGCGGAGATACGGCAGGTGACCAGCACCGATCAGTCGCTGGCCTCCTCGCGCGCCACCGCGCGGGTTCGGTTCTTCATCGCCGCGGACCAGGAGGGCGGCGAGGTCCAGCGGCTCCAGGGTCCGGGCTTCCAGCCGATCCCGTCGGCGGTCACCCAGGGGCAGCTGGCGCCCGGCACGCTGCAGCAGCAGGCCACCGCGTGGGGACGCGAGCTGAATTCGGCCGGCGTCAACCTTGACCTGGCCCCGGTCATGGACGTGGTCCCGCCAGGGACCGCCAGCCAGAACCAGCCGATCGGCGCGCTGATGCGCGAGTTCGGCTCTGACCCGGGAACCGTGGCGGCACATGGCGTGGCGTTCATCCGGGGGATGCGGAAGGCCGGAGTCGCCACGACCGCGAAACATTTTCCCGGCCTGGGCCGGGTGCTCGGCAACACCGATTTCAGCGCCGGGGTGGCCGACCCGACGACCGGGCCTGACGACCCCTACCTCGCGTCCTTCCGGGCCGCCATCGACGTGGGCGTCCCCTTCGTCATGGTGTCCCTGGCCAGCTACCCGAGGATCGACTCCGATCATCTAGCCGTCTTCTCCTCTCGGGTGATGCAAGTCCTGCTGCGCCAGCAGATGCGTTTCCGTGGCGTGATCGTGTCCGATGACCTGGGCGCGGCCGCGGCGGTGGCGGGCATGTCCCCGGCGGCCCGCGCGATCGGGTTCCTGGCGGCCGGGGGTGACCTGATCACCTCGGTGAGCCTGGCCGCGGCGACCGCCATGGACACCGCGGTCCGCACCCGGGTCGATCATGATTCCGCCTTCCGTTCAGAGGTCGATGCCGCTGTCATGCGCATCCTCGCCGCCAAGCAGGCCTACGGCCTGCTGCCGTGCGCGGCAGGCTAGCGACGCCGCGGCTGAGTCGTCCCGGCCGGCGGGTACTTGAAAACAAGAGCTTGAGGTAGCGTCGGGAAGATGAGTACTGCGGGAGAGTTTGTCCGGGACACCAAGTATCTGAACGGGCGGATCACGGCTGACGGACGGGACGGCACGCTTGGCGTGGCGGCGGAGCGGTACCGGCTAGTGGTGGCGCGGGGGTGCCCGTGGGCGAACCGCACGATGATCGTCCGGCGGCTGCTCGGGCTCGAGCCCGCGCTGTCGATGGGCATCTGCGGACCCGAGCACGACTGGCGGAGCTGGACCTTCGACCTGGACCCGGGCGAGGTCGACCCGGTGCTCGGTATGCACTGGCTGCGGGAGGCCTACGAGCGGGCGGTGCCCGGTTACGACCGCGGCGTCACCGTCCCCGCCATGGTGGAGATCTCCTCGGGCGCGGTAGTGAGCGCCGACTACCGGCAGATAACGCTGGACATGGAGGCGGAGTGGACGGCCTACCACCGGCCGGGCGTACCCGACCTGTACCCGGATAAGCTGCGCGACGAGATCGAGGAAGTCAGCGACCTCGTCTACGAGGACGTGAACAATGGCGTATACCGGTGCGGGTTCGCCGGCACGCAGGCGGCCTACGAGGAGGCCTACGGCAAGCTGTTCGCCCGGCTTGACTGGCTGTCCGAGCGGCTCGCGACCCGCCGCTACCTGGTGGGTGACATGATCACCGAGGCGGACATCAGGCTATGGCCCACGCTGGTCAGGTTCGACGCCGTCTACCACGGCCACTTCAAGTGCAACCGGAGCAAGCTGAGCGAGATGCCGGTGCTCTGGGGCTACGCGCGGGACCTCTACCAGACGCCCGGCTTCGGTGACACGATCGATTTCACCCAGACCAAGCAGCACTACTACCGCGTGCACACCAACCTGAATCCTTCCCAGATCGTGCCGGCCGGCCCTGACCTGTCGGGCTGGCTCGAACCGCACCGGCGCGAGGAACTGGGCGGGCGGCCGTTCGGCGACGGAACGCCGCCAGGTCCGCCGCCACCTGAGGAAAGAGTGACGGACGGACCTGGCCGTTAGCCCGCGGGCCGGCAGGGTTCGGCCCGCGCCAGGGGCAAGGGCACGGGTCAGCCTGAGCAGGCGCTCGGCGGGGTGAGGGTGGCCACGCCGGCCTGCTGGGCGTGCTGATTCAGGTAGTAGGCGTAGGCGTGGCCGCCGGTGATGGTGACGCTGCCGAAGTACTCGACCACGCCGCCGTCGGTGGGAATGACCGCGCTGGCCAGCACCTTCCCGGTCGCGGGGCTGGCACACGCGAGCGTGTGCGCGCCGCCGATCCAGACCGTGCCGCCGCTGAGGACCGGGACCGAGGTCAGGCCCGCGCCCGCCCCCTCAGTGACCCGGACGATGCGCGTCAGGTCCGCGTCCGGGGCGAACCAGACCCACTCGCTCATGCCCACTCCGACCGTGCCCCAGACACCGCCGGAGGTCGCCACCAGGTTCCCGGCGTTATTGCCGATGCCACTGGTTCCGGTTCCGATTTGCGCGTCCGTGGCGAGGTTGTAGGTCAGTAGCTCAAAGGAGCCGGTGCTGACGTAGAGCCTGCCGCCGTCGGGCGCGACAGCCACCGAGTTCACCGGTCCCGCGGACACGCTGATCCGCTTGACCACCTGGTGCGTGCTGGAGCTCACCACCGCCACGCTGCTACCCGCGGCTACGTAGAGGTCCCCATCGGGCCCGCTGGTCAGCACGCCCCCGGCGCTGGTGGACACCTGACCGCTGACCGGCACGGTGACCGAGGCGACCTGGGCCAGGGTCTTGCCGTCGTAACCGTGCAGCACGACCTCGCTGCCCGCGTAGGACGACACCACCCAGACCGTGTTGCCCATGACGACCGGCGGCCCCGGGATCGGCGCGGTGTACGGAGCGTCGGCCACGACGTTCCCGGTGGACGGGGCAATCCGTTCGAGGGAGCCCTGGGAGGTCGCGTACAGCGAGTTCGCCCCGCCGACCAGCGAGTCCTGGTCAATAGTCGAGCGGTTGATCAGCTTCGCGCCCCACGTCCCTCCGGCCACCGACACCGGCGGCCAGGTCGGCCCGGCCGACCCCGGGGTCCGCCTCGGGTCGGCCGAAGTGGCCGGCGACGACGCCGGGGCCGTGCTCGAGCTGACCTGGCCGGCCGACGGCGAAGGATTGTGGTGCGAGTTCAGGCCCACCACGATGCCCGCACTGGCCCCGGCCACGACGAACACGCTGGCCGCGGCCAGAACCGGCGCCCAGCGCGAAAGGCCCCGCCGGCCCCGCGGCTCCCGGTGCCCGGCGCGCCCCTCGCCGGCCTGGTCAGCCAGCCGCGACGCGACATCTTCCACCGTGACCCGGCGCGGCGGCTCAGGGGTGACGCGGCGCAGCATCTCCGCTAGTTGCCGCTCTTCAGTGGTAGCGCCCTCGGTGTTCACGACGTCACACCTCCAGTCATGAGCTCGGCTAGTCCCGGCGCGTCCCGCAGCTTGGCCAGGGCCTTCGACGCGTGGCTCTTCACCGCGCCGACGGAACAGCCCATCGCCGCCGCGGTCTGCGACTCCGTCTGGTCGGCGAAATAGCGCAGCACGACCACGGCCCGCTGCCTGGCGGGCAGCCGGTCCAGCGCCGAGATCAGGGCCTGGCGGGCGTCGACCTGGGCGAACACATCCCCGTACGCTTGCCGCTCCGGCAGGCGCCCGGTCGCCACCTCACCGTTCCAGCGCCGCTGCCGCCAGCGCAGGTAGGTGTTCACCATGATTTTCCTGACGTAGACCTCCGGCACATCCTGCCTGGTCAGGCTGGTCCAGCGCGGCCAGGCCGCGGCGAGGGCGGTCTGGACCAGATCCTCGGCGCTCGGCCAGTCACCGGTCAGCAGCCAGCCCGAACGCAGCAGCGCGTTCGACCGTGCTTCGACGAAGTCACGGAACCCGGCCGGCTCAGACGGATGGCCGTCCACGGGCAACATCTCCACGGGCAACACCTCCACTGACCACACGAAAACCTCTCAAACCTCAGCTCCAGCTAAACGACTCATGTGTATAAGAGTCACTGGCAGCCGGGAAGGTTCACTCTCGCAGCCGGCTGAGTTCCTCGCTCGCCCGCCGCTGCCTCGACTCGGCCCGGTAGGACTGCCGCCGCGCCTCGGCCAGCCGCTGACGTGTGCCGGCGAGCTCGGATTCCAGTCGCCGGACCGTGTCCGCCAGCTCCTGCTCCGCCTCGTTGGCGGTGTTAGCGTCGCGGTCGGCTTGAGCCAGGGATCGTTCGGCCAAATCGATCTTCTCCTGGCGGCGGCGCTCCCGCTCCGCCGCGGCCTCAGCCGGTGACGGGGGTGGGGTTTTCGGGGTCTTAGGGGTACGGGGGACGGGCGGGGCGCCTGCTGGGAGCGGGGCGAGGCCGAAGCCGGCCCAGTGGGCGGCACGGACCAGGGTGCCCAGGTTCGCGGCCACCTCCGGGTCGGCGATGGCCGCGTCCAGGGTGGCGGTCACCTCCTCGCGCAGCGCGGCGGGCGGCGCGGGCAGGTCCTGCAGGGCCTGGCGGGTGAGCTCGTCGACCAGCCGGCCGCGGGCCACGGTCAGTTCGCGGAGCCGCGGGCCGTCTCCGCCGTCGCGGAGTTCGGCGGCCAGGGCGGCCAGCCGGGGTGCGGCGTCCGGGTCGGTGCGGACCAGGCGATTCACCACCCAGGCCGAGCGCGTCGGCTTGCGCAGCCCGGCGATCTGCTTGGCCGCGGCGGACTGGCCCGCCTCGCGGGCCTGGGCGGTCAGCTCCTGGCGGCGCTGGGTGAAATCATCCGGGTCGGCATCGTAAAGCTCGGCTACCGCATCGGCCAGCAGGTCGCTCACTTTGTTTTCACCCCCGGGCCCACGCTGTTTCACCCCAAGCCCACCCTGCTTTCACCCCCGGGCCCACCCTGGCCAGAATAGGCCTCATGACCGACGTCGTGCCATCGGGACAGGGCCATCTGCTGACCGCGCGGGGGAACGTGATGGCGTTCAAGGCCGTCGCCGCCCAGACCGGCGGGGATTTCTCGCTGATGGAGCGCACCGTGCCGCCGGGCGCGCGGACCCCGCCGCCGCACCGGCACGTCAACTGCTCGGAGGCCTTCTTCGTGCTCGACGGCACGATCACCTTCCGGCTGGCCGACGCCGAACTGGCCGGCGGTCCCGGGGATTTCCTGCTGGTACCGCGGGGTGCGGGGCACACGTTCGGCAACTCCGGCGCCGAGCCGGCCCGGCTGCTCGTGCTGCACGCCCCGGCGATGGATGCCTATTTCGAGGAGCTGCACCAGCTCTGGTCCTGCGGTCAGGCACCGTCGCGGGAGGCCGAACGCGAGCTGATGAGCAGGTACGGGATGGAGCCCGCCTGAAAATGTCAGCGGGGCGACGTAGGGTTTGGGGCTATGGCAACAACTGCGCCCGCCGAGGTTAGCCCGGACAAGCTCGAGCAGTACCGCCGGGAGCTCACCGGCTACTGCTACCGCATGCTGGGCTCGGGTTTCGAAGCCGATGACGCCGTGCAGGAGACGATGCTGCGCGCCTGGCGCGCGGCCGACGGGTTCGAGGGACGGTCCAGCGTGCGGTCCTGGCTGTACCGGATCGCCACCAACATCTGCCTGGACATGCTGCGCGGCCGCCAGCGCCGGGCGCTGCCGATCGACCTCGGGCCCGCCTCGCCGCCGGTCGAGGCCATGCTCGGGGACTGGCATCCGGACGACATCTGGGTCTCGCCGATCTCCGACGCCAAGGTCGTGCCCGAGCACGGCGACCCGGCCGACATCGCGGTGGCCCGGGACACGATCAGGCTCGCGTTCATCACCGCGCTGCAGCACCTGCCGGCCCGGCAGCGGGCCACGCTGATCCTGTGCGAGGTGCTGCGGATGCCCGCGGCCGAGGCCGCCACCACGCTGGGCACCAGCGTGGCCGCCGTCAACAGCGCGCTGCAGCGGGCCCGGGCCACGCTGGCCGCGCTGCCGGAGGAGCAGCGCCCCACGACGGTGGAAACGGACCAGGCCGAGCTGCTGGCCAAGTACGTGGACGCGTTCCAGCGTTACGACATGACGCAGCTGGTTACGCTGCTGCAGGACGACGCGCTGATGACGATGCCGCCGTACGCCATGTGGGTCAGGGGTGCCGAGAACATCGTCCGCTGGATGCTCGAGCCCTCGCCGAGCCTGTGCGCCCACTCGATCCTCGTGCCCGCGGGCCAGATCAACGGCGTCCAGGCGTGGGCGCAGTACAAACCGGACCCCGCCGGGGGCCACACGCCGTGGGCGCTGCAGGTGCACGAGGTGTCGGGCGCGCGGATCAGCCGGATGACGTTCTTCCTGGACACCGAGCGGATATTCCCGGCGTTCGGCCTGCCGCCGCACCTGCCGTAAGTCCGGCTTACTGACTCTGGGTGTCGACGGAATACCACGTGGTCGGGTCGGCCGGGACCGGCTCGAAGTCGTAGCGCAGGCCGCCGTCTCTGGCCAGGGCGACCAGGGTGACGGACGTGCTGCCGTATACCCGGCCGTCGGGCAGTTCCCGGCGGACGATGATCGCGCCTGGTTCGTCGGGGTCGCCGCCCGCGGCGAGGGTGAGCCAGTCGCCCCAGGCGTCCTTGATCGTGGCGGCCGGGTCGCCGGACGGGCGCTGGGCGGCGAACTTCGGGCCGAAACGGGCCGCTTTAGCGTCGACCGGGAGGTCATTCGCGCTGGCGGGCGGGTACATGTGCCCGGTGTTGGTCAGCAGGTGGGTGGCGGGCTCGAGGTCGCTGAGCGCGGCGCGCTGGCCGTCCCAGCTCAGCAGGAGGACCGCAGCCCGGTCGGCGCAGACCAGGTGAAACGG
Organism: uncultured Actinomycetota bacterium; assembly: GCA_963844625.1. Classification (GTDB taxonomy): domain Bacteria; phylum Actinomycetota; class Actinomycetes; order Streptosporangiales; family Streptosporangiaceae; genus Palsa-504. The sequence goes on from CAWJPF010000018.1 coordinate 211,744, forward strand.
GTCGTAGCTGGCCAGGGCGCCGGGGGCGGCATGCAGGTCGGTTAGGGCTCGCGGGCCGTCCTGCGCCGCGCGCAGCGGGAGCTCGCCGCGGGATCTGCGGCGGCTGGCCGGGGCGGCCTCGCCGCGGCCGTTCAGGATGCAGCTGATCCGCGGCACATCCGGGTGGACGGCGAGCCAGGTCCCGCCTGCTTGCTCATCGATCCCGCCGATCAGCGGCGATCCGGGCCAGTGCCGGGCCGGCGGCTGCCACGGGCGGCCGGTGAACTCATCCCGGATGCCCAGCAGCAGCAAGGGCACCTCGTCCTCGTGCGCGAGGCTGACCACGACCGTACACATGTCACTCCCGAGTCTGCCACGTCGCGATCTTCGGGGTCGAGGTGAGCCGCGGATCGTCCGGATGAAACACGGCTCGCCGGTCAGCGACGAGGTCCTGCACCTGCTGCACCGCAGCGAGGATCTCTGGGTGCCCGGCATCGAGGCCACCGTGCATCAGTGGCAGGACACGGCCGCAGTGCTCTCGCGTGTTCCGGGCCAGTTCCGCCAGGCGGGGTTCGGCGGGATCGGCTCCTTTTCCACTGCGGCCGGACAGCAGATGTCTGCCATCCACACGATCTCCCGCCTGCGTATCACCGGCCCTCGCGCGTACCGGATCGATAGGGACCCGCAAACGCTTCCGCCGGGCAGGCACCAGCTTGAGACGATCATCTGCGATGGAGAGCGGCGCCGGAGGATCTACGACGACGAGGTGACCACCGGGCCGGCCGAGCCGCCGCCAGCTGAGGTCCCGGCTGAGATCGCGGACCTGCTGGACTCGTCCTGGCTGCTGGCGCGCCAGCTGTCTGGCGGGTCGCAGACCGTTGTCCGCGGCCGCCGCGGTTACCACCTCCACGTCGGGGCCGAGGACCAGCGCTGGGGCGGAAGGTTGTCCCCGGACGAAGTGGTCGTGGACGCCGAATACGGGATCGTGCTGCGCTGGATCTCCTTTGCGGGCTCCACTCCGGTGGCGCGATGCGAGCTCCGCGACGTCACGTCCTACCGGCGCGAGCCCGGCGATTTCCAGCCGGACATACGGCCGGGCACGCGCGTGGTCGAGGAGGCCGACCCGGCTGAGGGGGACGACATGCCGTCACCCAATTCGCCGGGCCAGCTAGTCGGCGACCTAGCCCGGCAGGCCACCGAGGGCGCGAAATCGGCCGTCCAGGGCCTTTTCGGCCTGCTCCGCGAGCGACCCCGTTGATCGTGTGCAGTTGCACTCGCCCGACGAGGGGTAACTGCACGCGGCGCCGGCTCGTTCGTCGGCTCTCCTCGCGGAGCAGGTTATGCCGCGGGCGGGGCGGGTTAGGGGTGCGAAGAGATCGACCTGAGTGGCGGAAGTGACGGCTGAGGTGAGGGCCGGGGCCGGGGTGGATTGCCCGGGGGCGGTGACCGGGTGAGTTGTCTCGGCTGGCTGGCAGGGCTGGCGGGCGGTTCGGCTGGCACCCGGGTCACCGAAGAAACCGGCCAGGCCGAAGACATCGATATGCCGCGGCCACCGAAGCTGCCGGGCGCAGGACGTCCGTTCGGTAAATAAATAATTTTAGGCCGAACGGAGCGTCGTGCGTGCCTCGGGCAGGGCGAGCGCGGCGAGCAGGGCACGCGACCAGTCGCGGTACCCGGCCTGGCTCGGGTGGAAGCAGTCGGACGCGAACTTCCCGGTCCAGGGCGGCGTGAAGTGGGCGGATACCTTCGCGACCGGCAGGTCGCGGGCGGCCGCCGCGGCGTGGATGGTCCGGTTGATCCGGGTCACGTAGGGCACGCTGGCCCGGCCGAGGAAGCCCCAGCACCCGGCGGGCAGCGGCAGGTCGAGCACGACGGTCTGGTCGGGCAGTGCCGCCATCAGCGTGCGCACGTCGCCGAACAGCTTGCCCGGCGCGGTGTACAAGATGTCGTTGACGCCGATCCCGCAGGTCACCAGGTCAGGGTGACCCGGAAGGCGGGGCAGCTGAGCATTGATCACATCACGGGTGAGCGAGCCGGACACAGACAGGTTGAGCACCCGCCAGGGCAGGCCGCTGCGGCGACGCAGTTCGGCCAGGACCTGGCCGACATAGCCGCCCTGCGGGCTGGACGCGCCGAGTCCCTGCGCGGTGGAGTCGCCGAGCGCCACCCAGAGCGGGCCGTCGGCGGCCAGGACCCGGTCGTTATGCGCCCGCCAGTCGCGGGCGAATGCATCGCAGTCCTCGCGCATCGCGGTGACGCCGTCGGCCCAGCGGCCGAACGGCCCGGCCCGCAGCCCGGACACCTCGGCGGCCTGCGTCCGCGTCACGTACGATCCCATGGTCGCGACGACCTCGACCGGTGACTTGCGCGGCCCCCGGGCCCGCCGCCGCGGCCCGGACAGCGCCAGCATCCAGGGCGGGCGCGAGACCTCGGGCATCGACTGCATGCTGGCCCCCAGAATGGTTGACGCGGGACAGATGACGCTAAACGAACGGATGGACAGATGTCAAAACCCTGGTGTACGTCCCGGCCGCGGAAGGTATCGGGGAGCGGTGAGCATACGGTGACTGGGTGACCGCCGACTACAAGAAGATCCGTGAGGAGAACGTCGCCAGGTACGGCTGGGATACCGCGGTCCTGGACCTGCTCGGCCAGCTGTACAGCGAGCGCACCCACTTCATCTTCGAGCTGATCCAGAACGCCGAGGACGCGGGGGCCACCGAGCTGGCCTTCGAGCTCTTCGAGGACCGGCTGGAGGTGCGGCACGACGGCCGGCCGTTCACCGAGGCGGACGTCCGGGGGGTCTGCGGGGTCGGTCAGAGCGGGAAGGCCGCGGACCTGACCGCGATCGGGAAGTTCGGCATCGGGTTCAAGTCGGTGTACGCGTACACCAGGACCCCGCGCATCTACAGCGCGGGCGAGCACTTCGCGATCGAGAACTACGTGCGGCCTTTCGCGGTGGATTCGCTGTCCTTGGCAGAAACTCTCTTCGTCTTTCCCTTCGACCACGACTCGGTACCCGCCGCGACCGCGGTGCGGGAGATCGCAGCGGCGCTGACCGCGCTCCGGCCGGTGGTGCTGCTGTTCCTGCGGAACATCGGGCGGTTGCGGGTGGGCGGTGCGGGAGTAGCCGAATCGGTCATCTCGCGGTCGGTGGCTGAGGAGGGCGGGAAGCGGCGAGTCACGGTGTCGCGCCGTCCCGGCCGCCGGGACGAGGAATGGCTGGTCTGGCACTCATCGGTCGAGGGTCTCGGCGCTTTCGCGGCTCGCACGACTCGCGCGGCCCTCGCGACTCTCGCGGTGGGGGTCGAGATCGCGTTCCGGCTCAAGGCCGGCCGGATTATCCCGGTTCCCGAATCGCCGCTGACCGTATTCTTCCCCACCGAGAAGGAGACGTTCCTCGGTTTCCTGGTTCAGGGCCCGTACCGCACCACGCCGGCCCGCGACAACATCCCCGGGCACGACCCGTCCAACCAGACGCTAGTGCGGTCGACCGCTGAGCTGCTGGTCGAGGTGCTGCGGTCGCTACGCGACGAGGGGCTGCTCACGGTGCAGGCCCTTCAGGCGCTGCCGCTCGATCCGGCCCGGTTCGAGCCTGGGTCGATGTTCCGTCCGCTGTTCGATGCAGTCGGCGACGCGATGACCACCGAGGCGCTAATCCCGGTCGACGGTGGTTACGGCGTGGCCGTTGACCTTCTGCTGGCCGGGCGGGCGGAGGTACACGAACTCCTGGACCCTGATCAGCTGGGCGCACTGAGCGGTGCGGGCCGGCCGGTCTGGTTCGCCGACGAGTCCCTCACCGAGCACCTCACGCCGGTCCTGTGGCGTTACCTGCGCGAAGAGATCGGCATCGACGAGGTCACGCCCGCGGACGTGGTCTCGCGAGTGACCCGCGAGTTCCTCCAGGGGCAAACCGACGAGTGGATCACGCGGTTTTACGCGTTTCTCGCGGCCGAGCCCGGGCTGTGGCGGGCGCCGAGGTTCGACGACGAGGAGCCGGGGCCCGCCCGGGCCAAGCCGATCATCCGGCTCGAGGACGGCCGCCAGGTCGCGCCCTTCGACGGCCGGGACCGCCCGGCGGTGTACCTGCCCGGGCCGGTCGCCAGCAGCCTGCCCACGGTGCGGCGCGCGGTGGCGGACTCCCCCGGGGTCCGGCCGTTCCTGGAAACGCTGGGTCTGGGCGAGCCGGACGTGGTGGCGGAGGTGCTCCAGGTCATCCTGCCCCGGTACGAGGAACTGGATATCGCGGCACTCGACCCGGCCCGGCACGCCGCCGACCTCGAATGCGTCGTGCGCGCCCTGGATGAGGTCGCCGGGCTGACCGCCCGGCGGCGCGAGGAACTCATCGAGCGGGTACACCAGACGCCGTTCCTCATCGGGGAGAACGCTGCCACCGGCGAGCAGCGCCTGATGCCGCCGCCCGCGCTGTACCAGCGAAGCAAGGAGCTAGAGGTCTACTTCGACGGGAACCCGGGCATCTGGTTCGCGGGCGACCGCTACGGGCCGTGGCTGGTCCAGCTGCGCGAGATGGGCGTGCGGCAGGCCGTCGAGGTCCGCGCGCGGACGCCCGGTGACCTCGGCTACGTACCCATCGCCGTCGAGTTCGGCCGGAACGAGCGCGGCCTGGGCGGCTTCGATCCCGACGCGGAGATCGACGGCCTGGACTTCGCGCTACGCCACCCCAGCCACGCCCGTTCGGAGTACGTCTGGAACGTTCTGCTCGCCCCCAACCGCAGGCTCGTGGCCGGGGTAGTGGAACGGTCGGTGCTGGCGTCGTTCGGCGACTCCAGCCAGGAGAACGCCAGGTCGGCGATCGCGGTGATCGCGGAGCGGGAAGCCTGGCTGCCCGGGCGGGACGCGACCTTCCGCCGGCCCGGCGAGCTCTCCCTCGACGACCTGCCGCCGACGTACGCGCGGGAGGAAGGGCTGGCCCACGCGCTGAACATGCTCCAGCCCGTGGTGACAGAAGCCGCCCGGCAGCTCGGCGTCCCGCCGGAGGTGCTGTGGGGCCTGGGCGCTCACCCCGATCTCGTCGCGATGATCGAGCGGGAGCTCGCGCGGCGGGCGGCCGACGGCACCGGGTAAGCCGGGGCGCTTGTCGCTTCGGCCGGACGGGCGTACTGTGCGGACTACCGGGTGACCGCGCTGGGTTAGTCCCGCAGGACCCGGGACAGTGAGTCCGGCTGCTCTGGACCTCGGTGGCGTCGCGTACGCGTACGCCGCGAGGTGGCATATGCCAGGAACCATCCGCCAGCTGTCCCTGCGCTGGCGATCGGCCGGCACAGGCCAGTCACGCTCGTGACGGCTGCTCCGGGGGTGGCTGGGATCTCCCGCCACCGCAGACCAGCTTGTCCATCAGGACAAGCCGCGGTGAGATCCGGGCGCGGCCGCAAGATCGCGCGCACCGCGGTGTCGGTCGCCCTGATCGCGGTCATCTTCGGGCTCGCCGTCCCGCATTTCGCGTCTTACCGCAACGTGTGGGCCAGCGTGCACGCGATGACCTGGCCGCACGTCCTCCTGGTCGCCATCGCGGCGATCGCCAGCATGGTCTCGTACTGGATCACCATCCTCGCGGTACTGCCCGCGCTGCGACTGCGGCAGGCGGCGACGGTCAACCTCGGCTCAAACGCGGTGGCCAGCACCTTGCCGGCCGGCGGCGCCCTGGCCATGGGCGTCAGCTGGGCGATGCTCTCCAGCTGGGGCCTCAGCACCGCCAACTACGTCCTGTACACCCTGGTCACCGGGATCTGGAACGTCTTCACCCTGCTGGGCCTGCCCGTCCTGGCCCTGCTGGTGATGACCACGGTCAGCCGGCCCGACGCCGCCCTGATCACCGGCGCGGCCGTGGGCGTGGCCCTGCTCGCCGCCGGGGCCGGCGGGCTCGCCCTGCTGCTACGCAGCCAGGCTTTCGCGATTCGCGCAGGCCACGCTCTGCAGCGTCCCCTGGCCATTGTCTGCCGGGTGGCCCGCAGGCCACCGCCCGCCGATACCGCCGGATCGCTGTCCGGCTTCCGCGACCGGGCCGGCGCCCTGCTCGCGGCGCGTGGCGGGCGGATCACCGCCGCTACCGTGGCCAGCTACCTCACCTTGTGGCTCGTGCTGCTGGCCTGCCTGCGCGGCACTGGCCTGTCCCAGGCGCAGCTGCCCTGGCAGACCACTCTGGCCGCCTTCGCGCTGATCAGGCTGCTCACTGCCCTGCCGATCACCCCCGGCGGCCTCGGGATCACCGAACTCGGCCTGATCGGCGCGCTCACCGCAGGCGCCGGCCACCAGCACGGCGTCCAGATAACGGCCGCCGTGCTCATGTACCGGGCCGTCACCTACCTGCCGCCCATCCCCCTCGGTGCCCTCGCCTGCCTCACCTGGCGGCTAGCACCCGGGCTTATCAGCGTGCGGCCGAGCCTGCCCGGGGCGGACGGAAATCTTGCCGGTGCTGGCGCCGCGGAGCAGGTCGATGAAGGCTTTGGGGGCCTGGTCCAGGCCCTCGACGACGGTTTCGGCGTGGGCGAGCTTGCCCTCGCGCAGCCGACGGCTGACGTCGGCGATCACGCCGGGTAGCCGGTGCTGAAGGGCGAGCCGCGGGACGGCCGGTCAGAGGCGGACGATCATCTTGCCGGTGTTGGCCCCGCGGAGCAGGTCGATGAAGGCGGCGGGGGCGTTCTCCAGGCCGTCGACGACGGTTTCGGTGTGGACGAGCTTGCCGTCGGCGAGCCAGCGGCTGACGTCGGCGATCATGTCGGGCAGCCGGTCCTGGTGGTCAATGACGATGAAGCCGCGCAGGGTCAGCCGCTTGGTGATGACCAGGCCCACGTTGGTGGGGCCGGGCATCGGTTCGCTGGCGTTGTAGAGGGCGATCGCGCCGGACATGGCCACCCGGCCATGGGGTTTGAGCGCCACCAGGGAGGCGTCCAGGTGGTCGGCGCCCACGTTGTCGAAGTAGACGTCGATGCCGTCGGGCGCAGCCTTGCGCAGTTGCTTGAGCACGGGCCCAGCTTTGTAGTTGAAGGCGGCGTCGAAGCCGATCTCACGCAGCCAGCGGACCTTCTCGTCGCTCCCCGCGCTACCGATGACCCGGGCGGCGCCCTTGAGCTTGGCGATCTGGCCGGCCATGCTGCCCACCGCCCCCGCGGCACCGGAGACGAACACGACGTCGCCTTCCTTCAGCCCGGCGATGTCGAGCAGGCCGACGTAGGCGGTCAGCGCGGGCATGCCGAGCACGCCGAGGTAGGCGGACGGCGACAGGCCCCCGGCCGGCGCCACCTTCTGCGCGTGGCGGGCGGGCAGGACCGCCTCGTCCCGCCAGCCGAGCATGTGCAGGACCAGATCGCCCGCGGCCAGATCCGGCGACCGGCTCTCGGTGACCGTGCCGATCGCGCCGCCCTCGAGGGGTTCGCCGAGCCGGAACGGCGAGACGTAGGACTTCACGTCGTTCATCCGGCCGCGCATATACGGGTCCACCGACATGAACAGGTTGCGCACCCGGACCTGCCCGTCGGCCAGGTCCGGCCGGCCCTCCTCGGTCAGCGCGAAATTGGCCGCGGTCGGCCAGCCGGAAGGCCGGGAGGCGAGAACGATCTGGCGTGGCATGAACTTCTCCCCGGACGCGGGACAATTGACGCAGGTCGCGGTGCGGTCTTACCGTACCGCCCAGTAAGAACCGCTGCCAGCGAGGATGAGGGCTAAATGATCCGCAGCACCATGCAGGACTACCCGCTCACGATCCAGGCCATCATGCGGCACGGCGCCCGCGTGTACGGCGTCAGCGAATGCGTCACCTGGACCGGGGCGGGGACCCGGCGGGCTTCGTACGCTCAGGTCGCGCAGAACGCCGGGCGGCTGGCCGGGGCGCTAGCCCGGCTCGGTATCGGGCCCAACGACCCGGTGGCCACGTTCTGCTGGAACAACACCGAGCACCTGGAGGCCTACTTCGGCGTACCCAGCATGGGCGCGGTGCTGCACACGCTCAACATCAGGCTGCCCGGCGTCCAGGTGGCCCAGATCGTCAACCACGCCGCCGACCGGATCATCATCGTGGACGACACCCTCGTCCCGCTGCTGGCCAAGATCACCGGTGAGCTGCCCACGGTCGAGGCGTTCATCGTCAACGGCCCCGGCGACGCGACCGCGCTCGGGGATCGGGTCCCGGTGCTGCGCTACCACGAGCTGCTGGCGGCCGAGGAGCCCGACTACGACTGGCCCGAGCTAGACGAGCGGGACGCCGCTCTGATGTGCTACACCAGCGGCACGACCGGGGACCCGAAGGGCGTGGTGTACTCGCACCGGTCCACCTACCTGCACGCGATGGCGGTTATGGCCGCGTCCGTGCAGGGGATCACCGAGGCCGACCGGGCGCTGGCCATCGTGCCGATGTTCCACGCCAACGCCTGGGGCCTGCCGTACGCCGCGTTCCTGTCCGGCGCCACGCTGCACATGCCCGGCCCGTTCCTGCAGCCCGAGCACCTCACCCGGTTCATCGCCACCGAGCGGACCACGGTCACTTCGGGGGTTCCGACCATCTGGAACTCCATCCTCGACTACGGCCTGGACCACGAGATCGACCTGTCCTCGCTGCGGATCGCCAACTCGGGCGGCTCCGCGGCGCCCCGGGTGCTGCTCGAACGGTTCCAGGAGCGGTACGGGCTGCGGATCGTCCAGGGCTGGGGCATGACCGAGATGAGCCCGGTCGGCGGCATCGCGCTGCCGCCCGCCGGAGTCGAGGAAGGAACAACCGAAGACCTGGACTGGCGGATGCGCTCGGGCCGGGTGCTGCACGGGGTCGAGATGCGGATCATCGGCAAGGACGGCGAGGAGCTGCCCAGGGACGGCGTCTCCGAAGGGGAGATCGAGGTCCGCGGCCCCTGGGTCACCGGTTCCTACCACCACGACCCCGCGCCGGAGAAGTTCCACGACGGCTGGCTGCGCACCGGCGACGTCGGCACGCTCGACGACCGCGGTTTCTTCCTCATCAGCGACCGCATCAAGGACGTGATCAAGTCCGGCGGGGAGTGGATTTCCTCGGTGGACCTGGAGAACCAGCTGATGGCGCACCCGGCCGTGGCCGAGGCCGCGGTCATCGGGATCCCCGACGAGCGCTGGGGCGAACGGCCGCTGGCCTGCGTGGTGCTTCGGACCGGAGCCAAGGCGGATGCCGCGGAACTCGCGGACTTCCTGGCCGGGAAGGTGGCGCGCTGGCAGGTCCCGGAGAACTGGGCGTTCGTCGCCGAGATCCCCAAGACGGCCGTCGGCAAGTTCGACAAGAAGGTGCTCCGCACCCGCAACGCGGCCGGCGACCTGTCGATCGAGCAGGTCAGCCGCTAGCGGGACCCGTACCGCTAGCGCGGGCCGTACCGCTAGCGCGACCGCCTCCCGCTGGCGGGACCTCCCCCGCTAGCGGGACCTCTCCCGACCCACAACGATGGAGCATCGCTGTTGCTGGGACCACAACGATGGAGCATCGCTGTGGGTAGGTCCCGGGGCGGAGGCTCGCCTGAGCCGGCAGGCATCGGTTACCTGCCCCCACGCTAGAGTCGGCGCTATGCGATTCGCTACTATCCGGACTGATCAAGGGACCACCGCGGCACGGCTCGACGGGGAAGTCCTCATTCCGCTGGCCGCCGCGGATGTCGGCGAGTTGCTCGCCGCGGGCGAGGGACGCATCCGGGAGCGGGAAGGTACGCCACCGGTACCCGTGCCCGAAGCAGACTTCGCGCCGCTCGTGACACGGCCGGGGAAAGTGCTGTGCGTGGGGCTGAACTACCGCTCCCACATCCTCGAGACCGGGCGGGAGCTGCCCGAGTACCCGACGCTATTCGCCAAGTTCGCCGACACGCTGATGGGACCGGGCGATGACCTGGTACTGCCGCCGGTGAGCGAGCGGATCGACTGGGAGGTCGAGCTCGGTGTCGTCATCGGCCAGCCGGTGTACCGGGCTACCCCCGAGCAGGCCGCGGCGGCTATCGCCGGCTACACGGTGATCAACGACGTGTCGATGCGGGACTGGCAGCGGCGTACCTTGCAGTGGCTGCAGGGCAAGATGTTCGAGCACACCACGCCGGTCGGCCCTTATCTCGTTACGCCGGACGAGGTAGACAACGCGATCGACCTCGAGGTCAGGTGCGTGGTCGACAGTGCCGTGATGCAGCAGTCGCGGACCTCGGATCTGCTGTTCGGGCCGGCCGAGATCGTCTCCTACGCCAGCCAGGCGATCACCTTGCGGCCGGGCGATCTCATCGCTACCGGCACCCCAGGTGGCGTGGGCGACGCCCGGAAGCCGCCCGTCTACCTGCAGCCGGGCAACGTGCTGCGCACCTGGATCGAGGGCCTGGGCGAGTGCGTCAACCACTGCGTCGCGGAGAAGACCGGCTGACGCAGGCGACCTAGCGGGAGCCCAGTCTGAGCGGGGGGTGCCGGTGAAATCCCAATCCCATAGTACCCGGCACCCCCTGGCGCACCAGGGAAGCTGAGCTTTCCCGCCCTGGCTTCCGATCCGGTCCTTTCGGGCGGGGCCGGCCCACTGACTGTCACTTTCACGTGGCATCGTGACCAACGATGAACAGCGTCGCCTGCTGACCCGATCCAATCAGGGAGGCACTGTCTTGACATCCTCCACCCGTCTGAAGGCGGGGGATTCCAGCCGCGGTTTGCGCCGCGCTGTCGGTTCGCGGTTCACAGGCCGGGCAACCCCGTCGCCTCCCCGCGCAGCCACGGCATGCCCTGCCGCGGTTTCGTGCTGGGTAGTACATGTGCACGCTTGGCTATCGCGAACACATTCGATTATAGCATTATTTGGAGGGAGAAAGCGGTATATCCTCCTCGGTCTGAAGGCCGGGGTCTCCACGCCGCGATGCTGATGACGACCTCAACGCCGGCCGGGCCGGCCCCGCAGGCAGGCCAGTCCCACGTGCTGCACCTGTCCGAGCTGCTGAGGCGGGAGCTCACCGACCGGAGCGGAGAGCCGCTCGGGCGCTTGTCTGATGTCATCGTCCGGCTCCGCGGACACGATTACCCGATGGTGACGGGACTGGTGGCGACGGTGGCGGGCCGGGAGGTGTTCGTTCCCATCGAGCAGGTCGCCTCGCTCGAGGGCGACGTGCTCAAGCTGACCAGCGCCAAGATCGACTTGCGCCGGTTCGAGCGGCGCGACGGTGAGGTGCTGCTCCGGGCGGATATCCTCGGCCACCGGCTGATCGACGTGGAGAGCGCGCACCTGGTGCGGGCCGCTGACCTCGAACTGGCCCGCCGGGACGGCGAGTGGGTGCTGGTCGGGGTGGATATCCGGCGCAGGCCGCGGCGCCTGCTCGGGCTGTTCGGGACACGCCACGCGCCGGGAGTTGACGGCGAGGAGGCGGATGGGCATGCGTTCCGCGACTGGTCCAGGTTCGAGCCGCTGATCGGCCATGCCGGCAGCGCCCTGGCCCGGGGCCCGTTCGGGCGGATCCGACGGCTCAAGCCCGCCCAGATCGCCGACCTGATCGAGGAGGCGTCCAAGGAGGAGGAGAGCGAGATCCTCGGACAGGTGCACGCCGACCCTGAGCTTGAGGCCGACGTGTTCGAGGAACTGGATGAGGACCGGGCCAGCCGGCTGCTGGGCGCCCGGACCGACGCCGAGATCGCCGAGGTGCTCGCGCATATGCGCGCCGACGACGCGGCGGACGCCATCGCCGAGCTCCCGCAGTCGCGGCGCCAGCCGGTCCTTGACCTGCTTCCGCCAGGCCAGCGCACCAAGGTGCTGACCTTGATGGGGTTCAACCCGGCCAGCGCAGGCGGCCTGATGGGAGTGGAATTCCTGGCCCTCCCGCCGGATACGACGGCCGCCGACGCACTGGCGGCGGTCAGTCGCTCACGCTCCCTTCAGCCCGAGGCGCTGACGACAGTGCACGCGGTGGATCCGGGCGGGCGGCTGACCGGCGTGGCCGGGGTGGTCACGCTACTGCAATCGGATCAGGCGGCGCGTCTGAGCGAGGTCTGCGATCCCGATCCGGTGCGAATCGGGCCCGACACCGATGTGGTGGACGTGGCCGTGCTGATGAGCGATTACAACCTGACCACCATCCCGGTCGTGGACGAGCGCCGGCGCATGCTCGGAATCATCACCGTCGATGACGTCCTCGAGGCGACGCTGCCCGCAGACTGGCGCAGACGCGAGGCCGCGCAGCCGCCCGACGCGCACCACGGGGAGGGACCGTGACGGCACCGGCGGACGGGCCGGTCCCGGGTCACACGCCAAAGGATCAGGCGGCACCGGACGGCCCGGCGGCTGGGTCCGGCGGGAAGAGCACGGCCGGAACGGCTGCTGGCGGGGTGGATGATCCTGCTAGGGCTGGCGATTCTAGTGGGGTTGCTGGGGTCGGCGGGGCGGGCCCGGTCGGCGGGACGGGGGGGTCTGGCGGGACGGGGGCGTCTGGCGGGGCGTCGGGCCGGGTGCTGGCGAAGCCGAATGCGGTGCTGGATGAGGCTCATCTGGGCGACATCGAGGGGGCGCTCGGCCGGGTCCGGGTCGACCAGCTACAGGACCGCGGGCTGCGGCGGCGGCTGCTGACCTTCCTGGCGATCATGGGCCCCGGACTGATCGTGATGGTCGGCGACAACGACGCGGGCGGCGTGTCCACCTACGCTCAGGCCGGGCAGAACTACGGCTACAGCCTGCTGTGGGTGCTATTGCTGCTGATCCCGGTGTTGATCGTCAACCAGGAGATGGTGGTCAGGCTCGGCGCGGTCACCGGCGTCGGGCACGCACGGCTTATCAACGAGCGGTTCGGCCGCTTCTGGGGCTGGTTCAGCGTCGGCGACCTGTTCCTGCTTAACTTCCTGACCATCGTCACCGAGTTCATCGGCGTCTCGCTGGCGCTGCGGTACTTCGGCATCAGCCCGTACATCTCGGTGCCGGTCACCGCCGTGCTGCTGGTCGCCATCACCGCCAGCGGCAGCTTCGCCCGCTGGGAACGCGCGATCTTCTTCTTCATCGCGACCAGCCTGGTGCTGTACCCGCTAGCCCTGCTGTCCCATCCGTACTGGCACCAGATTGCCTACCACCTGGTGGTGCCGGGCGTCCAGGGCGGGGTCAACTCCACCGCTATCCTGCTCATCATCGCGATCGTGGGCACCACGGTCGCTCCCTGGCAGCTGTTCTTCCAGCAGTCCAATGTCATCGACAAGCGGATCACCCCGCGGTTCATCGGCTACGAACGGGCGGACACCTTTTTCGGCGCCCTCGTAGTCGTGATCGGCGCGATCGCGATCATGATAGTCGCGGTCTACGCCGTCCGTGGCACGAACCTGGCCGGGCATTTCACCGACGCGCTCGGGGTCGCCCGCGCGCTGCAGGCGCACAGCTACGTGTTCGGGGCCCTGTTCGCGATCGTGCTGCTGGACGCCAGCATCATCGGCGCCTCGGCGGTGACGCTGTCCACCAGCTACGCGTTCGGCGACGTGTTCGGCCTGAAGCACTCGCTGCATCGCAGCTTCCGCGACGCCAGGCAGTTCTACCTGAGCTATGCCGCGCTGGTGGTGGTGGCGGCCAGCATCGTGCTCATCCCGGGAGCGCCGCTCGGGCTGATCACCACCAGCGTGCAGGCGCTGGCCGGGGTGCTGCTGCCCAGCGCGAGCGTGTTCCTGCTGCTGCTGTGCAACGACCCCGAGGTCCTCGGCCCGTGGGTCAACCGGCCCTGGCTGAACACCGTAGCCGTCATCATCGTCGGCGTGCTGCTGACGTTGTCCGGCACGCTGGTGATCAGCACCTTGTTCTCGAACCTGAACGCCGGGCAGATCGCGATCTGGCTGGCCGCGGCGCTGGCCGCCTCCGCGGCCACCGCCTTCGCCGGGCTGAAGATCGCGGGCCGGCGCCGGGCCGCGGCCGCGCCGCCCGCACCTAAAGCTCCCGTCATGTCCGCCACGGAGCGCCTCGCCTGGCGGATGCCGCCGCTCTCCCTGCTCAAGCCCGTGCAGTGGTCGGCCGGCACCAAGCTGGCCGTGCTAGTGCTGCGCGGCTACCTCGTCGTGTCGGTCATCCTGCTGGCGGTCAAGGCGGTCCAGCTCGGCGGCGGATGACCCGTTCGGGCAGGTGGCATGGCGGCGGGCAGGCGGGACGGACCGTTCGGGATAATTATTCTTCGGAAAGGCCGGTGGCGAGCTCGGTCACGATGTCCAGGTGTCCCAGGTGGCGCGCGTACTCCTGCAGCAAGTGGAACAGGACCCGCTCGAGGGTCGGCGGGTCGGCGCCGTCCCAGCGCTCGCCGGGTTTACCCACGTCGTCGAGGTCGTGCGAGCCGATGATGGCCCGGCTGCGGACGGCCTGGTCGCGCAGGCCGGCCAGCAGGGAGGCGGCCGTTTCGCCGTCGGCGACGTGCCAGCGGTCGTCGGCACGGTCGGCCCACGGGTCGCCGGCGTCCTGGCCCTCGAAGCCCCACTCCAGCCAGCGCAATTCCACGTAGCGCAGGTGCTTGAGCAGCTCGAGCGGGGTCCAGCCTGACGGCAGCCGGGTGCGCCGGAGCTCGGCGGCGGGCAGCGCCTCGATCTTGTCGGTCACCCGGGCCCGGAAGTAGTCGAGGTAGCGCACGAAGAGCTCGGTGCGCGAACTGGCCTGGACAGTCGGCGACGGAAACGGCTCGGACACGCTGAACCTCCCTGGACGGCGCCGTCCCGAGCCATTATCGTCGCAGCGATTACCTCGCCGTGACGGGCACGTCGAGCCAGAGTCCGCCGTTGAGGTTGATGTTGTTGCCCTTGTCCTGACCGGGCGCGCTGTCGCCGATGTAGGTGTACAGCGGGTGGCCGTCGTAGACGGCCTGCGTCGTGCCGTCCGTCCGGGTGATCGTGCCGAGCTGGCCGGTGACCCCGGAGCCGGCCGAGGCGTGGCCGGGAACGGGCGGCCAGTAGGCGACGCAGGATCCGTAGCAGGCCGACTTGGTCGGCGAGTCCGGGGCGAACGAGTAGAGCGTGAGGCCCTTCGCGTTGGTGAGCACCAGCACGCCGCCGATCTGCCTGGCCTGCAGGACCTGGGTGCCGGCCGCGACGGGCGCGGCCTTGGGCGTGGCGAGGGCGGCGCCGAGCAGCGCCAGCGCGATGACCGACACGGCCGCGGTCAGCGGCAGGACGCGCCGGCCCAGGCCGTAGCCGCTGGCCACGGCGATCGCCAGCGCGGCGAAGGCGGCTACGTCGATGACCGCGGCTACGATGCCCGCGGTGGTCCGGACCTCGGTGAAGCCGAACAGGCCGACCTTCAGCGAGAGAAGGTAGCCGCCCAGGGTGCCCAGCGCGAACGCGGCGCCGGCGGCGGCGGCCAGCGGATGGCGGGTCACGAGGATCGCGGCGGCCAGTACGAATGCGCTGATCACCTGGACCAGGAACAGCCAGCCGATAGTCGGAATGGACCGGTAGCCCGTCAGGTACAGGTCCAGGTGGATGGCTCCTGCGGCGACCAGGAATACCGCCCCGGCGATCCCTGACCAGGACCGCCGGGGCAGTGACGCCCCCCTTATGCTCCCCACACCATGGATCACGTGACCGCCCGGGTTATGGTTCAACGGCTTTATTACGGAACGGTGACTTTATCGCGCATAGGCTTCCTCGAGCGCGGCGATGTCAAATTTGGTCATGGCGTACATCGCTTGCATCACGCCGGTCACCTTCTCCTGGTCCGGGTCGGTGATCATCTCGAAGAACCTGGTCGGGACGATCTGCCAGCACAGGCCGTACTTGTCTTTCAGCCAGCCGCAGGCGACTTCCGCACCGCCTTCGGTCAGGCGGCTCCAGTAGTAGTCCACCTCGGCCTGGTCCGCGCACGGGACCACGATCGAGACGGCCTCGTTGAACTTGAACTGCGGGCCCCCGTTGAGCGCGGAGAACTTCTGCCCGTTGAGCTCGAAGTCGACGAGCTGGGTCGAGCCGGCTGGGCCGGGTCCCGCCTCGGTGTGCCGCAGGACGGAGCCGAGCTGGGAGTTCTTGAAGATGCCGGTGTAGAAGTGCGCGGCTTCTTCGGCTTCGGTGTCGAACCACAGACACGTGATGAAGGCCTGGTCACTCATCTGGATTCTCCTTTTCTAGTGTCTTCTCATTTGTAACGGATCCCGGCGCGCGAACTCATCGGTACGGCGTGGTACCACAGTCCGGTGGATAAGAAACGGCAGATCATCAAGGCGATGGCCGTCATCAGGCGACCGCGTGACGGGGCGTGGCTGGTGTCGCAGCACACCGGCTCGGCGGAGCCGCCGTTTCAGCGGCCGCTCGGCGGCCACGTCGAGTTCGGGGAGTACGCGCTGGACACCATTCACCGGGAGTTTCTCGAGGAGATCGGCCAGCGGCTGATCGATGTGCGGCTGCTCGGCGTGCTGGAGAACATCTTCGGCTGGCACGGAGGCACCGAGCACGAGGTGGTGTTCATCTTCGACGCGGCCTTCGCGGATGCGGCGGCATACGAGATCGAGGAGCAGACCATCCTGGATCAGCCAGATACGCGGGTCCTCTGGCGGGCGGCGGACGCGGTCAGCCCGCCGCTGTACCCGGCCGGCCTGAAGGAGCTGGCCGGGAGCGGGTGACCGGGCGGCGCCTGATCAGGCTGCGCTCCTAGGCTGCACCTGGACGTGCTCGTGCTCGGCGTCGGGAGCCGGTCCGGCGGTACGGCTGGCCCGGCGGTCGATCCGGCTGAGCGCGGGAAGCGCGAGGAATCCGCAGGCCAGGGCCGCTCCCCCGCCGATGACCAGGGACCAGCGGGCGCCCGCCGTCTGCCCGACCCACCCCACGATGGGCCCGCCGACGGGGGTCGATCCCAGCCAGGCCAGCGCCCATAGAGCCATGACCCGCCCGCGCATCTCCGGCCTGGCGGCCAGCTGGAGGGTGGTCTTGGCCAGCGAGTTGAAGGTAATGCTCCCGTAGCCGACGAAGACCAGCGCCGCCAGCTCGAGGGACAAGTTCGGCGCGGCCGCCGCAGCCAGGATGGCAATGCCCCACCCGATCGCAGCCACGCACAGGGCCCGGGCCCTTGGGCGCGGCCGGGCCGCCGAGATCAGGCCGCCGACGACCGCACCGGCTCCCATTACCGAGGCCATCACGCCGTAAGCAGCAGCCCCGCCGTGGAAGACCTGGCTGGCCATGAGGGGCAGCGTCACGTTGAACTCCCACGCCAGCGTGCCGATCACCGCGATCAGGAGCAGCGGGATGAGCAGTTCGGGGGTCGATCTTACGTAACGGATACCCTGCCGGACCTGGCGTTTCTCCCTGGGGATCCGCTTGGCCGGAAATAGCTCAGACCTGTGCATGGCCGCAAGTGAGATCAATACGGCGCCGAACGACAGGGCGTTGACGGTAAAGCACAGCGCCAGGCCGATGGCGGCGGCGATCACCCCGCCCAACGCGGCGCCGAAGACGCGGGCCATGTTCATCGACACCGAGTTCAGCGTCACCGCGTTCGGGAGGTCGGGCGCTGACACCATCTCGGAGATGAAGCTCTGCCGGGCCGGGTTGTCGAAGACGTTGACGAAGCCCAGCGCCAGGGCCAGCAGGTAGACGATCCACAGCTTGATGCTGTGCGTGGCAACCAGGACGGCGAAGGCCCCGGCCAGCAGGCCGGCCAGCGACTGCGTGACGTACAGGACCTTCTGCTTGTCCATCCGGTCCGCGAACACGCCGCCCAGCGGGCCGAAGACGAACATCGGCAGGAACCTGGCCGCGGTGGTCAGGCCGAGCTGCGTTCCGCTGTGGGTCAGATCCAGGACGAGGAAGGACTGAGCGACCGTCTGCATCCAGGTCCCGGCCACCGAGACGAGCTGGCCGAAGAAGAACAAGCGGTAGTTCCGCTGCCGGAGCGAGGAGATCATCTGGCGTGGCTGGAACCCGCGCCGCCGTGGCTGGAACTCGCGCCCTGGCCGGCGGCGGGCGTCCGGAGAGGCAAGATGCACTGGTTCCCTATCGTCGGCGTTTTAGTTCCACTCACCACTATATCATTAGCTCTGCTAAGGACTATTCCGGGTGCGCCGGGGTGGCGAGGCTAGGCAGCGGCCCGGGCCCGGGGCAGCGGCGCGGGGGCCTTGAAGCGTCATGAAACCCCGGTTTTAGCACGCTCCTGCGTGCTGAAACCGGGGTTTCATCACATAGCCATCCCCACAGATGGGCGGCGTGACGGCCAGTTGCGGGGCTCCTGTGACAGCTGCGGCGCCAGGTGGTGGCGTTGCCGATCGCGGATACTTACCGCCGGATGAGGAAAGTGCCGCTCCACGGTGATGGGGCTGGGGGTGGTGATGGGGCTGGGTGGTGATGGGGCTGGGGTGGTGATGGGCTGGGGCTGGGGTTAGGAGCGGTTGAGGAGGGTTAGGTCGGCGGGGGTCAGGGTCAGGTCGGCGGCGCGGGCGGAGTCGGTGATGGACTCGGGGCGGCTGGCGCCGGGGATCGGGATGACGACCGGGGCCTTGGCCAGCATCCAGGCCAGGGCGACCTGCTGCGGTGAGACGCCGTAGGCGTCCGCTACCTGCTGGAACGCATCGTGGCGCGAGCCGAGCTGGCCGGCCTGGGCGATTCCGCCGAGCGGACTGTAGGGCAGGAACGCGATGCCGAGCTCGGCGCAGTGCGCAAGCTCGTCCTCGCTGGACCGGAACGCGGGGGAAAACTGGTTCTGCACGCTGGCCAGGTTCTGGTCGCCGAGGACCTTGCGGGCGATGTCGATCTGCTCGATGGTGGCGTTGGAGATTCCGGCCAGGCGGATCTTGCCCTGGTCAAGCAGTTCCCTGAGCGTGCCGACGGACTCCGCGTAGGGGACCTTCGGGTCGGGGCGGTGGAACTGGTACAGGCCGATGGCCTCGACGCCGAGCGCCTTCAGCGAGGCGTCGACGGCCTGCCGCAGGTGGGCGGGCGAGCCGTCGACCAGCCAGGAGCCGTCGCCAGGGCGGACGTGGCCGCCCTTCGTCGCGACGAGCACGCCGGTGGTGTCGCCGGGATAGCTGACCAGGGCCCTGGCGATCAGCCGCTCGTTGTGACCGGACTCGCCGGCCAGCATGTGGTAGGCGTCCGCGGTGTCAATGAGCGTCACGCCCGCGTCGAGCGCCGCGTGGATGGTCCGGATGGAGCGGGCCTCGTCCGGCCGGCCTTCGATCGACATGGGCATCCCGCCCAGGCCGATTGCGCCCACCGTGATGCCGCCGATGGTCCGGTTACGCATTTTCGTTCTCCTTCAGTCGCTGGTACGTAGTGGAACAGCGCGACGGGCCAGGTCTTCCCGGAATGGTGACAGCAGGCGACGCTAACGGCTATCGGTCGCGGCGATGAGCGGGGGTGCGGGCAGTTTTTTGAGGAAGGCGCGGGCCGCGGCGGACATGCGGCGGCCGGCGGGCGCCACGACGGAAATGCACCAGCTGAAGGCGTGATCGGAGATCTCGATGAGGGCCAGATCGGCGCCCTGGCCAGCGGCTACCGAGGCCGGCAGGAACGCCAGGCCTAGGCTGCCCCGGATCAGGTTGATCGCCGCGGTGTACTCCGCGGCCTCGAACGGGACCTCGCGGTCGAGGCCGGCCGCGGCGAAGGCCCGGTCGGCGATCGCGCGGGTGCCCCAGCCCGGCGGGTAGTCGATGAACGGCTCTCCCGCCAGCAGATGCAGCCGACTCGAGGCGCGGGTGAATGACAGTTCCGCCGCGACGGCGACGAAGACCTCAAGGTGCCGTAGCTCCATCCCGCCATTATCTCGTATTCAGATTCTGGTAAGCGGAGCTATTCGTTGGCGTAGATGACCAGTGGCGCCGATGCTTCTAGTAGTGGTCTGCGTTCCGGGAGGTGTCGCTGCCCGTCTATTCGGGCGCCAGCTGGCCGAGGATTACCTCGTCCGCAAAGCTCCCGTTAACCCAGGCCGCCTGGCGCTGGTTGCCTTCCAGGACGAAGCCGGCCCGGGTGGCGGCCCCGATCATCGCGTGGTTGTCGGCGAGGGTATCGACTTGCAGCCGGTGCAGCCCGCGGACCGCGAAGCCGTAACGGCAGAGCACGCGGACGATGTCGGTGCCCATGCCCTTGCCCCGGAACGCGGGCCGCAGCGAGATGCCGACGTGCGCGCTGCGGTTGTGCAGGTCGATACCCCACAGCAGCGCCTCGCCCACCAGCTCGGAGGTGGCTAGCTCGACCGCGGCGAACTGGACCACGTCAGCACGGTCATCGGTGGCCCGGTAGGGCGAGCGGGGAGAACCGGGTGCCACCGGCCGCCACGGCCGGTTATCGGCACGCAACCGCGTCTCGACGTCGTTCAGCAGCTCAGTCTCGAAGACCTCGATGTCGCTGTCTTCCACGGCCCGCAGACCGATCCTCTCTCCGCGCAGCATCTGCCGTTCCTACCCGGTACAAGCCCGGGAGCGCAACTCGCTTTCCGTGGCCAGCTTGAGGCCGGGCCGCGCTGGGCGGCAGCGTGGTTAGTGAGACTGGTGGGACCGTTCGGCCAAAAAAGAATTGATGATTTTATTGAACTCAGCGGGTTGTTCGGCGAAGCACAGGTGTGAGGCGTCCTCGATGATCTCCAGCTGCGATCCGGCGATGCGGTGGTGCATCTCTTCGAGGTGGCCGGGCGTGCACTCGTCGTACCGGCCGCCGACCAGCAGGGTCGGCACGTGGATCTCGGGCAGGCGATCCATTATGTCCCAGGTCTTCAGCGTGCCGGTGACGGTGAACTCACTCGGGCCGTTCATCGTGTTGTAGACCACGTAGCCCGCCTCGGCGAAGGAACGTTCCACCGGCCGGCCACGGGCGCAGGCGGCACACGTGCTGGCGGTAGAAGCCGAGGATGGCGGCCTGGTACTCCGGGCAGGCGGTGAACCCGGCCGTCTCGTGCTCGCGGATGACGCGCCTGGTTTCTGTGGTTTCCTCAGCCAGCAGTTCCTCGCAGTCGGCGACCCAGCGGATCATGCTGGCTGGGCTGCCGCACAGGGTCAGGCTCTGCAGGTCCGGCCGTCGGTCGAGGGTGTACTGCATGGCCAGCATGCCGCCCCAGGAACTGCCGAACAGGTGCAGCTGGTCCAGGTGCAGGGCGGCGCGGACCTGGGCGAGCTCCTCGACGAAACGGTCCACGGTCCACAAGCTCAGGTCGTCGGGGTGATCGGAACGGCCGCAGCCCAGCTGGTCGTAGAAGATGACCCGGCGGTGTTCTGCGAGTGCCTCGAGCGGCTCGAGGTAGCAGTGCGTGAAGCCGGGGCCGCCGTGCAGGCACAGCAGCGGGGTGGCGCCGGTTTCCTCGCCGACCGCGCGGTACCAGACGCGGCCGCCGGGGACCTCGATGTAACCCTCGTCGGCCTTCATGCGCTGGTCACGGACTCGTCGGCGGAGGGCAGCACGTCGTCGGCGAAGACGCGCTTCATTTCCGGCAGCCGTTCGGGGTGCCGGGCGTACAAGTAAGCCAGCACGACGAGGCCGATCACGAACCAGATGCCGATGATCGGACCGGTCAGGCTGGACGGGTAGCTGAGCGGGTTGACGAACTTCAGGAAGCTCGATCCGATGCCGAGGGCGGTGAGCCAGGCCGGGATGAAGGCCAGGATGCCGAGTATCGGGATGATCAGGTGCAGCCCGATTTTGAACTCTGAGCGCTGCCGTCGCAGGTAGAAGAAGATGCAGGACAGGTTGAACACCATGTAGATGGCGATCATGACTCCGGTGAGGATGGTGGCCAGGAGCACGAAGGCCGTGGTCGGGCCATATTTGAGGCCGACCGGCAGGCCGATGGCCAGCGTCAGCACCAGCTGCAGGAACACGCCGACGTACGGGGAATGCCAGCGGGGATGGAGCCGGGCCAGCGGGCTGGGCAGCAGGCCGATCCGGCCCATGGCGTACCAGGTGCGGGTGGTGGCGAGCGTGCCGGCGTTCCCGTTGGCGAACGTGGAGTTCAAGATGGCGAGGAACGCCAGCACCCAGCCGACGCCCCAGACGTCGCGGGCCAGCTGGATCCACGGGCTGCCGCCGCCGAGCGCGCCGAAGCTCACGAACTTAGACGGGCCGTAGTACACGTCGCCCGCGTAGGTGGTGAACACGTAGAACAGGCCGATGACCAGGCACGAGACCACCACCGCGACCTGGATAGTGCGGCGCGGGTTCCGCGCTTCCTCGGCCAGCGGCGCGGAGGCCTCGAAGCCGATGAAGGCCAGGATGGTATAGATGGAGCCCGCCGCGATGCCGGAGAAGCCGTGGTAGCCCTTGATCGTCGCGTAGTGCAGCGTGAAGACGCTGAGGGTATTGCTCGAGCCGGCCTTGACGATGAGCCAGATCGCCAGCGCGACGAAGACGAGGATCTCGAACGAGCCCAGGATGGTGCCTGTCCGGGCGCTGACCTGGATGCCGCGGAAGTTCAGCCCGGCAACCAGGAGCGACGCGACGATCATGAAGATCACCCACGTGGCGGTGAATGGCCAGCCGAACTCGCTATTCGTGATCGATCCCACCAGGTAGCCGGTCAGGATCATGGTGATCGGCCCGAGCAGCGCCTCGACCAGCGCGTAACCCCAGCCGACCAGGAACCCGAGCGCCGGGTGGATGGCCTCGGCGGGATAGGTGAAGATGCTTCCCGCCGACGGCAGGTGCTTGGCCAGCTGCCCGATCGAGCTCGCCACCAGCAGGCACGCGACCAGGGCGAGCAGCACGGCCAGCGGCAGTGCGCCGCCGGCGTAGGTAGCGCCGGCCGCGATCGACAGCGCGACCGCGCCTGCCGGGGCCATCGAGGTGACCGACTGGAACAGGACCTCGCGCAGCCCGATGGCTCCGCGGGACAGGCTCGCTCCGGGGGTGGTTCCGGTGGTGGCCATGACGCCTCCCTTGATCTCCTACTTATATGGTCATAAACCGGGCCATTTGAATTTGCAAGAGACTGCCGTGCCTGTTGTTGCGATCATGATGATCCGGGGCGGGCCGGCGAGTCCGTGGGCAGCAGGCGGCTAGATTTGCTGCATGCGTTAGGTTCGCCGTTCGGCCCGGCGTTTGGACCGTTCGGTTGGCTCGTTCGTTGGTGTGTCTGGATCGTTCGTTTGGCTCGCCTGCCCGAGCCGCCGGTCACCGTTGACAAGGAGCAGATCGACATGTCCCTCTTCCAAAGGGCCCACAACATCGTCGCGGCCAAGGCCAACAAGGCGCTCGACTCCGCCGAGAACCCCAACGAGATGCTTGATCTCTCGTACGAGCAGATGCTCGACCAGATCACCAAGGTCCGTCAGGCCCTGGTCACGATCGCCGCGTCACGCAAGCGGATCGAGCTCCAGGAGGCGCAGCTGCAGCATTCGGTCGACCATCTTCAGGATCAGGCCAAGGCGGCGCTCGCCCAGGGCCGGGAGGACCTGGCCAGGGAAGCCCTCTCCCGCAAGGCGGCCGCTCAGGCCCAGATCGACGGGATGGAACCGCAGCACCAGCAGCTGACCGAGGAAGAGCAGAAGATGGAGCAGACGCTCCAGGCCCTGCAACAGCGGGTCAACAACTTCCGGACCCAGAAGGAAACGCTGAAGGCCCAGTACACCGCGGCGGCCGCGACGAGCTCGGTGAACGAGAGCGTGGCGGGGATCTCGACCACGCTGGGTGATTCGGGCGAAGCGCTGCAGCGGGCACAGGACAAGATCGCCACCATGCAGGCACGCGCGGGCGCGCTGGACGAGCTACTGCAGTCCGGGGTCCTCGAGGACGTCGGCGGCGACACCGACGACATCCAGAAGGAGCTCGACGAAGCCGGGACGGCGTCGGACGTGGACCATGAACTCGCCGCGATGAAGGCCCAGATCGGCCCGGGCAGCGCACCGCCAGAGCTGCCGTCCGGGAGCTGAGGACGCGGGTCAGGCGGCTCGGGGCTGGCTTGGGCCCTAACGCCGGGCCTGAGTTCCGCCATGCAGTAGTAACCACAGCGATGCTCCATCGTTGTGGCCAGAGCAACAGCGATGCTCCATCGCTGTGGTCGGGCGACGTCCAGCTCGGGGCATGGCGCTGACGGAAGACACCAAAAGCCACAAAACCTTGGCTTACGTGTCTTTTCTGGAGCGTTCTGTTGCGTTACGCTCACCGTGAGTCGACTCGCGACAAACCCTAGCTAGCCCGGCAAAGGACACGGAATCTCTGAAGGGGCAGGACCTGCCCAGGTCGGGCCGTGCTACCGAGAAACTAGGAGACCGAATGCTACGTCGATGGGGCATCGTCCTGGCCATGGGTGTGCTGGCGGTCGGCACCGCCGTCACCGCGAGCGGCGCGTCGGCCGGGACCACCGCGGGAGGATTCATTCCGGGCGGCCCGATTCACCTGGTGGGCGCGAGCTCAGCTAGCGCCCAGGCGCGCGCCGGCGGGATCAGGCACGAGGCACAAAGCACGAACTGGTCCGGCTACGCGGCGACCACCGGCACGTACACGAGCGTCTCGGCGAGCTGGACCCAGCCGGCCGGTACGTGCAGCCGGGGTGACCAGTACGCCGCCTTCTGGGTCGGCCTGGACGGCTACAACAGCAGCTCGGTCGAGCAGACGGGCAGCGAGGTCGACTGCACCGGACGGACCGCCCAGTACTACGCCTGGTACGAGATGTACCCGGGTCCGTCGGAGAACTACTCCAACACGGTCAAGGCTGGCGACCACTTCAACGCGTCGGTGACCTACGAGGGCAGTAACGAGTTCAGCCTCTACATCGCCGACACCACCCAGGGCTGGAGCCACACCACCACGGCGAGCCTGGCCGGCGCGGCCCGCTCCTCCGCCGAGGTGATCGTCGAGGCGCCGTGCTGCACCGCCAGCGGCGGCATCCTGCCGCTGACCGACTTCGGCACGGTGAGCCTCACCGGCTCGACGGCCAACGGAGCCGCCATCGGCAACGCCGGCGGGCTGACCGAGATCATCATGATCGACAACGCCGGACGCGACAAGGACAAGGTGTCCTCGCTCAGCGGCGGCGAGAACTTCTCGGCGACCTGGCTGCGCAGCAACTAACCAGGTCACGCCTGGCCCGGCCGCCGACGGCGGCCGGGCCAGCTGGTGTTCAGGCGTGGGCGCTCGTAGATCCGGTCCTGGCTAGGCTCGCAGCCATACCGCGGTGTCGGGGTGCAGCTGGCCGTGGGTGAGAGAGCCGCTGGCTAGGAGCACGGCGGTGTGCGCGGGGAGGTCGACCGGGACCGGGGACAGGTTGGCCAGGCAGCTGACGGCGGGGCCGCGGCTGAAGGCGAGGACGCCGTCGGGGGCGGGCAGCCAGGTCATCGGTTCGCCTTGGGCCAGCTCGGTGCGGCGGATTTGCAGGGCGCGGCGGTAGAACTCGAGCATGGAGTCGGGGTGGGCGGTTTCGGCTTCGACGGTCAGGGCGCGCCACTGGGGGGGCTGGGGCAGCCAGGGCGGCTTGGCGGCGTCGGGCGGGGAGAAGCCGAACGGGGGTTCGGAGCCGGACCAGGGCAGCGGGACGCGGCTGCCGTCGCGGCCGGGGTCGGCGCCGCCCGTGCGGTGCCAGATCGGGTCCTGGCGCAGCTCGGGCGGAAGGTCCTCTACCTCCCACAGGCCTAGCTCCTCGCCCTGGTAGAGGTATACGGAACCGGGCAGCGCCATCGTGAGCAGGGCGGCGGCCCGGGCGCGCCGTGTGCCGAGGGCCAGGTCGACGGGCTGGCTGTGGTCGCGCCGGTCCAGGCCGAACGAGGTATCGGCGCGGCCGTACCTGGAGACGTGCCGGTCCACGTCGTGATTGGACAGCACCCAGGTAGCGGGGGCGCCCGCGGCCGCGTGGAACGCCAGCGTGTGGTCGATCACCTCGCGCAGCCGGGCAGCGTCCCAGGGGCAGCACAGGTACGGGAAGTTGAATACGGTGTGCAGCTCGTCAGGACGCAGGTAGGTGGCCAGGCGGTCCGCGTCGGGCAGCCAGATCTCGCCGATCAGCACCCGGCCGGAGTACTCCTGCGCGACCACGCGCCAGGCCCGGTAGATGTCGTGCACGTCGTCGCGGTCGGCGTAGGGAGACGGGTCGCCCGGCTCGATCTCCGGCAGCCGCGGGTCCTTGGTCAGCATCGCGGCGGAGTCGATCCTGATGCCGTCGACGCCCCGGTCGAACCAGAACCGCAGGATGTCCTCGAACTCGGCGCGGACTTCGGGGTTGGCCCAGTTGAAGTCCGGCTGCTCGGGCGCGAACAAGTGGAGGTACCACTCGCCCGGCGTGCCGTGCGGGCTAGCCGTCCTGGTCCAGGCGGGACCGCCGAAGATCGACTGCCAGCCGTTGGGCGGGAGGTCACCCCCGGCGCCCCGGCCGGGCCGGAACCAGAACCGGTCGCGTTCGGCCGACCCGGGCGGGGCGGCGAGCGCGGCCCGGAACCACCGGTGCTGATCCGAGCAGTGGTTCGGGACGATGTCGATGATCGTCCTGATCCCGTGCGCGTGCCCCTCGGCGATCAGCGTGTCGGCGTCAGCGAGCGTCCCGAAGGCAGGGTCGATGGACCGGTAGTCGGCGACGTCATAGCCGGCGTCGGACCTCGGGGACGGGTACCAAGGGCTGAACCAGATCGCGTCGATGCCGAGGGCGGCTAGGTACGGCAGCCGGTCCCGGACGCCGGCCAGGTCGCCGATCCCGTCACCGTCGCCATCGGCGAAGCTCTGGACGTACAGCTCGTAGATCGCGGCATCGCGCCACCAGGGGGAAAGGGTCATGGATTCCTCAGTGTCAGTTTGCGCTGTGTCTGGCCCTTGCGACGGCCGGCGGTCAGGCCTGCCAGGATATGGCGACAAGCCGCCACGCGGGACCTGACCGCGACCCTGATCTGTGGTATGTGTAATTCCTGCGATTCGGTGCAAGCCAGCACGAGGTATGACAGTGGGTGGGGGGGTGAAGCGTTGGCTGCGCTCCAGGCCGGCGATCCTCAGCGCATAGGCCCCTACGTGCTGCTCGGGAGGCTGGGCAGCGGCGGCATGGGCCGGGTGTATCTCGCCCGTTCACCCGGCGGGCGGATGGTGGCGGTAAAGGTCATCCGGGCGCAACTGGCCGAGGACGCTGGTTTCCGGGCCCGCTTCGCCCGTGAGGTATCGGCCGCGAGCAAGGTGGGCGGCCTCTACACCGCGCAGGTGGTGGACGCCGACCTCAACGGGCCGATTCCCTGGCTCGTTACCGCCTACGTTCCCGGCACGTCGCTGTCCGACGCGGTCGAGCAGTACGGACCGCTGCCGCCGCAGTCGGTGCTGGCGCTGGCCGCGGGGCTGGCCGAAGGGCTGAGCGCGATCCACGCGGCGGGTGTCATCCACCGTGACCTCAAGCCATCCAACGTCCTGCTGGCCCCGGACGGGCCGCGGATCATCGACTTCGGCATTTCGTCCGCCGCGGAGGCCACGGCGCTAACCGGCACCGGCTTCATGATCGGCTCGCCGGGGTTCATGTCGCCCGAGCAGGCCGAAGGGCTTACCGTCGGGCCCGCTAGCGACATCTTCAGCCTGGCCGGCGTGCTTATCTACGCGGCCAGGGGCGACGGGCCATTCGGCACCGGCGACACCGCCGCGCTGCTGTACCGCGTCGTGCACGGCACGCCGAATATCGATCAGGTTCCCGACGATCTCCGGCCGCTGATCAGGCGAAGCCTGTCCCGGGACCCCAAGCGCCGGCCCGCGGCGCCGGAGTTCCTGGCCGAACTGTCGGCGGCGTACCCGTCGGCCGCCGACCTCTCCGACTGGCTGCCGCCCCGGATCCTCGACGCGTCCACCCAGCGGGCCGCCGCCGACGCCACGCACCAGCCGTCCATCGCCGGCACGTTCGGTTCCGGGTTCGGGGCCGAGGTACCCGCGTTCGGCGCCGGCGCCGGGGCCGGGGCCGGGGCCGCCGCGTTCGACGCCGGGACCGCCGTCGGGGATTCCGCCGAACCAGCGCCCGGCGGCGAGACCTCGATCGATCCGCCCACGCGGACGTCGCTGGCGCCGCCCACTCCCCCGCCGCCCACTCGGGCGCCGCCGACGCAGCCGCCGCAAGGGCCCGGGACGGAGCAGGGATTCCCTGGTAACCCGGGCTATCCGGGCTCCCAGGGTTATTCAGGGTCGCAAAGTTATCCCGGGGCACAGGGTGACCCCGGATCACAGGGATATCCCGCAGCGCAGGGCTACTCAGGAGCGCAGGGCTATCCCGGAGCGCAGAATCATCCCGGAGCGCAGGGGTATCCCGGAGCGCAGAATTATCCCGGAGCGCAGGGGTACCCGGGAGCGCAGGGTTATTCGGGAGCGCAGGGTTATTCGGCCGGACAGCAGTACCCAGCACCTCAGGGGTACTCAACGGGCCAAGGCGATCCGGTCGCTCCCGGTGGATCCGGGGTTCGACCGGACCAGGCAGCGCAGGGCAGCCAGTGGTGGGGGGGCCAGCCGCCGGGCGGCCCGCCGTCCGGTCAGCCGGACCAGTGGTACACCCCGCCGCCGGTGCAGCCGGGGCCGCGGCGCAGCCGGCCGCGGTGGCTGCTGCCCGCGGCCGGCGCCGCGGTGGTCGTGATCGTCGTGGTCGCGCTGGTCGTGGCGCTCGGCGGTCACTCCGCCAACGCCCCGACGGCCGGGCAGAGCGCGACCGCGGGCACGTCGGCGCGGGCGACCGCGACCCAGCGCAGTTCGCCTACGGCCAGGGCGACGCCGACGGCGGGGAACCTGCTGCTCGGCCAGCTCCAGGTCGGAGACTGCCTGACCGGGTCGAACATGGACCTCAACAAGAACACCCCGTGGCCGAAGCTGACGCTGGCCGTGCCTTGCGGGCAGTCGCACACCGCGGAAGTGTTCTACGCCAACCCTCACTTCTGGCCCAAGACCACGGCGTATCCGGGCAGCACCGCCATCAACAGCCAGGCGACGGCGGGGTGTAACACCGCGTTCGCGGCGTACGACGGAATCGCATACTCCAAGTCGATGTACTCCTGGGCCGACGTCATCCCGGACACCTCGACCTGGCCGAGCGGAGACCGGGCGCTGCACTGCGTCGCCTACTACGCGCCGCCGAGCCAGCCGGCCGGCGCGCCCCTCACGGGATCGATCAAGGGCTCGGGCAAGTAGGGTTCCTGACCGAGGCAGGACGTCCGTTCGGGCCGAAAAAGGATTTTCACCGGGACAGAGGGGAACGGTCCGTGCGGCGGTCGCCGACGTCTCGGTCCGGATCAGGCCACGTGAGCGGAATGACGTAGCCGGGCTGGGCTGATGTCGGGGGCTTCACGGATGCCGAACATGTCGCGCAAGGCGGTCAGCGCGGCGAGTTCGCCGCAGCGGCCGTGCACGCCTGGTACCGGCGGGGTCGCCGAGGAGCACAGGTAGAGGCCGCGCGCTGGCGTCCGGTAAGGATTCCAGCGGGCCACCGGGCGCAGCACGGTCTGCCGCAGGGTCTGCAGGCCGACGCCGATGTCGCCGCCCACGTAGTTCGGGTTGTGCGCTTCCTCGTCGGCCGCCGTGCGGACCGACCGCGCCAGCACCAGGTCGCGGAAGCCGGGGGCGAACCGTTCGATCTGCGCCTCGATCCGGTCGGTCATGTCCACGTCGGAGCCGGAGGGCACGTGACAGTAGGTCCAGAGCGTCTGCCGGCCGGCCGGGGCCCGGGACGGATCGGCGACCCCGGGCTGGACGACGAGCACGTACGGGTCCTGCGGATGCTTGCCCGCCGCCACCTCGGCCTCGGCCACGGCGACCTGCTCGAACGGTCCGCCCAGGTGCAGGGTGCCGGCCCGGCGGCAGGCCTCGTTGGTCCAGGGCACGGGGCCGGAAAGCGCGAAGTCCACCTTGCACACCCCGGGACCGTAACGGAACCGGCGCAGCGCCGCGCGGTACCTGGCCGGGAGCCGGTCACCGGCCACGAGCGCGAGGGTCCGCGGTGAGACGTCGAGCAGGACGGCGGTAGCGGAGGGAAGTTCGGCGAGGGAGCGTACCCACCGGCCGGTCTCGATGCTGCCGCCGGCTGCGAGCAGCGCGTCGGCCATCACGTCGGTGATCCGGGCGCTGCCGCCCGTCACCACCGGCCAGCCCACCGCGTGTGCCAGACCGGTCAGCATGAGCCCGATGCCCGCGGTCGGGACGGCGGTGAGCGGCATCATCGCGTGGGCCGCGGCGCCGGCCATGATGGCGCGGGCCTCGTCGGTGTGCCAGCGCCTGGCCACGGCGGCGGCGGGCAGCACGGCGCGGCGGCCGTAGCTGGCCAGCGTCAGGGGATGCGCGGGCGGCGTGCGCAGCGGGGCGAGGATGGCCTGGCAGATCTCGTCCATGTGCGCGGTCATCGGGCCGAGCAGGCGCTGGTAGGCGCGGCCGTCGGCGCCCAGGCGCGCGGCCGTCTCGGTCACCGAGCGGGACACCACCGCCGCCCGGCCGCCATCGAGCGGATGAGCGAACTCCACCTCGGCCCAGGCCAGCGTGACCCCCCGCGCGGCCAGGTCGAAGCGCTGGAAGAACGGCGACGCCACGGCGAGCGGGTGCGCGGCCGAGCAGACGTCGTGCCAGAAGCCGGGCAGCGTGAGTTCTTCGGTCCGGCAGCCGCCGCCGATCGTCGGCGCGCCCTCGATGACCTGCACCTTCAGGCCCGCCGCGGCCAGCGTGACCGCGGCGGCCAGGCCGTTAGGACCACTACCGACGACCACGGCGTCCAGTTCTGCCCGCATTCGTGACTCCGTTAGATCATCAGGCGTGGCTCTTGGCGCCGTGGCGGCGGAGAGCGGTGAGCGGGGCGGCCAGGGTCTGCAGCATGCTGCGCACCATGGAGTTGTGCCAGACGTTGCCCGTGTGACGCCACTGCCGCTTGGAGTCCACGCAGGTACTGCGCGCCTCGACCTTCGGGTCCTGGATGCCGAGCCGCTGGCCGAGCGCGGTCAGCGTCGCGGCCCAGAACTTGTCTTCCTTGCGGTGCCCGCCGAGCATCATGGCGATCTCATAAAGCGGGTCGTTCGCCCGCATCAGGACCTGCGCCTGGACGATGGTGTTCTCGGCGGCGCGCTCGGCCGAGAACGTGATCCAGCCCGCGAACATATGGCCCTGCGGCGTCATCAGCGTGAACGACTCGGAGTCGGCGTACAGGACGAAGACGCCGGTGGACAGTTTGACGCCGCCTCCGATGGACAGGTCAAGCAGCGCCACGTCGCCGGGGTTGATGCCGGTCAGCGCGCCGGCGAAGCGATTGCCCTTCGGCCAGAACTCGGGGAAGTGCGCGCGCCACACGGCGATCGCCGCCTCCGGCTGGATCTGCGACCCCGCGTCCATCCGGTAGGTCTTCTGCCACATTTTGCCGAAACCCTGGACCGGCCCGGTGAGCCGGCGGCTGGCCACGTTGGTGCCGCGGACCCCGTCCCTGTGGTCGACCTCCAAGCGCTCGACCTTCTTGGCCCAGCTGGCCACGTCGTCGCGCGGCGGCGCGGCCTCGGCCTCGCGAGCGCTCAATCCGATCTGGTCGGCGGAGGCTACCTTCTCGGGACCTGCCGTCCCCTGCATGGCGTTCTCAGTCATGATGACTTCCCTACCTAACGACGCCATCGAGCGCCGATTCCTCGTTGTCATAGATGGTGATGGCCTCGTCCAGCCGGGTCAGCTCGAAGATCTCGCGATAGTGGTCGCTCAGCCCGTAGGCGGCGAGCTGCTGGCGCTGCCGGTTGGCGCGGACCAGCAAGGTGACCAGCATGCCGATGCCGCCGCTGTTCATGTACTCCAGGCCGCCGAAGTTCAGTACCAGCCGGCTCGTCGCGCTGCCGCCCGCCGCCTCATACGCCGACATCAGCACCGGCTCGCAGGCCGCGGTGACCTCGCCTCTGATGTCTACGACGGCGGTGGTCTCGCCGACCCGCCGGACGTCCATAGTGATCGTGGGTACGTTCATTCGGGTTTCCTCCCCATTCGGTCATGAAGTTGTGCGCCGCTAGGCGGCAGGTCCGGTGAGCTGGCTGACGGCGTGGTCGAGATCAGGGAAGAGCTCGATGAAGTCCGAGAGCCTGGTGATGTCGAAGATCTCGCGGTAGTGGGCGGACAGCCCGCTGGCGACAACCTTCCGGCGTTCGGCCCGCGCGCGGGCTAGCACGCTAACAATCAGCGCGATGCCGGTGGAGTTGATGTAATCCACCGCGGCGAAGTCGAGCACGACCGTGCCGGG
Organism: uncultured Actinomycetota bacterium; assembly: GCA_963844625.1. Lineage (GTDB taxonomy): Bacteria > Actinomycetota > Actinomycetes > Streptosporangiales > Streptosporangiaceae > Palsa-504. Next base: position 243,722 of record CAWJPF010000018.1, read on the forward strand.
GTCAGCGCCCGCGGTGGCCAGGGGGTGGCCGCTGGGCTGGACCGCGCGTTCGTAGGCGTCGGTCAGGACCGCGGCGGCCGACCCGTCGACCTCGCCGCGAAGCTCGATGACAGCGGCTCCGGGGACAGCCCGGGTCGTGGCCTCACACATGCTCGTCATGTGCAGCACCTCCAGTTCGCATGGTCAGCCAGATGGTGTGCCGCTGGCCGTCGGTTGTTATGTCCATCGCATCGACCATGTTGCGGATGAGGAACAGTCCCCAGCCGCGAGGGCTCTGCTCGCCGTCAAGCTTCTTGACGAGATCGGGTTCCTCGTGGTCGCCTTGGCCCGCGTTGACCTGGCGGGCGTTGGCCTGGCCGGCGTTGGCCTGACCGCCCCGGTCGCTGATCGCGACGACGATCTCGTCGCCGTTCTGGGTTACCTCGACCTCGACCGGGATCTCCGGCCGGTTGCCGTTGCCGTGCTCGATCGCGTTCATGGTGGCCTCGGCCACCGCCGTCTTGAGCCGCTCGAGCCGGGCGGCTTCCAGGCCGACATCCGCCACGCTGTCGGCGACCCGTGCCAGCGCGAGGCGCTCGTTGCCTGGCTCGCTGGCCAGGGTGAACGCGTCGAGCCTGCGCGGCGTAGGCCGGACTGCATGAGTCATCGCTCGCCCCCATGCTGGTGTTGCCGGTGGTGCTGGTCTTCTTGGGCCCCCTGGGCCCCCTGGGCCCCCTGGTGCCAGGCTGACGGTGAGCGCTGGAGTGACACCAGCGTGATGTCGTCCTCCTGCTCGTGATTAGGACCGGTGAAGTTGCCTAGCTCGGTCAGGCACAGATCGATCAGCGCCTCGCCCGACGGGCCCTTACCCACCAGGGCCGAGACCCGCGGGAAACCGAACATTTCCCGGTCCGGCGCGTGCGCCTCGGCGAGGCCGTCACTGTGCAGCAGGGCGCAGTCGCCCGGCTCGAACTGGAAGCGCATCTCCTCATACGCCATCCCGGGCATCAGCCCCAGGGGCATGCCCCGAGCGCGCAGCTCGGCCACGCCAGCCTGGGTCCGCACGTACGGGACATCGTGGCCGGCGTTGGCGAACTCCACCTCGCCGCTGACCGGATCCAGGACCAGGGCCAGGCAGGTGACGAACATATGGGCCGGTATATCGACACACAGCATCTCGTTGACGTGACCCAGGACGGCACCCGGCGAGATGAGCCGGGGCGCGGCATCCCGCAGCAGCGCGTGCGTGCTCGCCATGACCAGCGCGGCCGGGATGCCCTTGTCGGTCACGTCACCGACCACGAACATGACCCGGCCGTCCGGCAGCGGGATGAAGTCATAGAAGTCACCGCCGACCGTCCGGGCCGGCCGGTAGAACGCGGCCACGTGCCAGCTCGGCAGGTCAGGCAGCTGTTTGGGCAGGAACTGCTGCTGGATGATCTGCGCGATCTTCAGCTCCTGCTCGATCCGCTCGCGCTGCCTGGCCTCCGCCTGCTGCTGCCTGACCAACTGGCCGACACGCATCGCGGGGGCCGCGTAGCCGGCCAGCGAGTTGAGCAGGCGCACGTCATCGGTGGAGTAGCCGCGTTCTGACCTTCTCGGGCCCAGGCTGAGCAGCCCGACGAGGCTGCCAGAGGAGATCAGCGGGACGACCAGGACCACGCCGGACTCCTGCAGGGCCGTCAGCGCCGGGGACTGGAGCTGCAAGCCGGTGATATTGACGGCGCTGGCCGCGCTGAGCAGATAGCCGACCAGCGGGTCATTGGAGGCCAGGTCCAGGTCAGGCCCGGCCGCTACCACGCTCGGCGCCGCCGGGCTAGCGTCGGCCGCGGCGGGCGGCGTGCGGCGGAGCCAGCCGCGCCTGCGGCCCAGGCGGACCGTGGCCGGCTCCTGGCTCGCAGCCCCGGCCTGCGCGTCGCCGTCGGCCGACGCCAGCAGCTGGCCGTCAACCGGGTCGGCGAGGCCGGCCCGTCCGCCAGGCCGGCAGGCCCGTCGGCGAGGCCGGCGGGCAGGCCGGCCAGGCCGGGCTCGGTTACCCCGGACGCCCCCCCGGGCGCTACCGCAGTCTCAGGAGCCGCCGAAGCGGTCCCGCTGGTACTCCCCACACCTTGCGCCATGTCACTCTCCGGGATTGCGGCCTGTTTTGCGACGCACCATCAGCCTAGAAAGAAGGCGATACGAGATCGTTACGGCAGTCAAGACTTCCCGGATGTTTTTTTACGCCCGTGCGTTACGGTGGCCAGGATGGCAACGACTGAGCTGAGCCTGGCGCTACTCGGGCCACCGGTAGTCAGGCGCGACGGCACGCCGGTGACCTTCGATACGAGGAAGGCCACGGCGCTGCTCGCGCTGCTCGCGGTCACCGGCCGCGAGCACAGCCGCGAGCAGCTGGCCGATCTGCTCTGGCCGGACGCCGACAGCGCCCGGGGACGCGCTTCGCTGCGGCGCACGCTGTCGGTGACCGCGGCCGTCATGGGCGACGGGCTGATCATCAGCCGGTCGGCCGTCACGCTCGCACCGGGGCTGGTCCAGGTCGACGTCCGCGACTTCGAGACCCTGATCGCCAAGCCGGACCCCGCGTCCCTCGAGCGGGCCACGCAGCTGTACCGCGATGACTTCCTGGCCGGCTTTACCCTGCGCGACTGCCCGGACTTCGAGGAGTGGCAGGTATCGGTGAGCGAGGAGCTCAGGCAGTCGCTCGCCCGCGGGCTGCAGCGGCTGGTGGCGGCCTGCATCGCCGATGGCCAGCTCGAGCGGGCGGCGGCGCACGCGCGGCGCTGGCTGCAGCTCGACCCACTGCACGAGCCCGCCCACCAGGCCATCATCAGGCTGCACGGATGGACCGGCGAGCGGTCGGCGGCCATGCGACAGTACCGGACCCTGGTACGGGTGCTCGACCGGGATCTGGCCGTGCGGCCGCTGCCAGAAACGACACAGCTCTACGACGACGTGCGCGCGGGACGGCTCGAGCCGCCGCCATCCCCCACCGCGAATGAACCCGACGTGAGCGGCCCCCCGGCCCCGGTGACCTGGCCCCTGGTCGGCCGGGACGCCGAACTGGCGGCGCTGCGCGCGGTCTGGCAGGCGGCGGGCGCCGGAGGCGGGCGGGTCGTGGCGATCACCGGCCAGGGCGGCAGCGGTAAGACCCGGCTCATCGCCGAACTGCGCGACGAGGCGGCGCGCTCCGGCACGGTCGTGCTGGCGGCCCGCTGCCACGACGGCGAGACCGCGCTCCCGTTCGTGCTCGCCGCCGACCTGCTGCGGACCGCGCTCGCGATCCGCCCCGACCTGCCCGAGGTACTGCCTGCGCAGACGGCGGCGATGGCGGGGCGCCTGGTCCCGGCGCTGGCCGCGGCGCACCCTGAGGAGACCGCCCCCGCGCTAGACAGCCCGGTCGCGGTCACCCGTCTATACGCCGCGATCGCTGACACGCTGCTCGCCGCGGCGGCCGGTCACGCGGGTGCCGGCCACATCGGGGCGGGACATCCGGCCAGCCTGGTCGTGGTGGAGGACGTACAGTGGGCCGATAACTCCTCCCTCGGCCTGCTCGCCTACCTGGTGCGGCGGCTCGCCGACTGGCCGCTGCTGCTCGTGCTGAGCTGGCAGTCGGAGCAGGCCAGCCGGCTGCGGGTACTGCGGACCGCGCTGGGCGAGGCCGAGGCCCAATCGCTCGGTGAGACGGTGGAGCCGGGCCTGCTCGGCCCGGCGGCGATCGGCGCCCTGCTCGAGTTGGACGGGATGCCGCGGATCGACGTGGACCGGCTGCTGGCCGAGACACGCGGGCTGCCGATGCTGGTCCGTGAGTACGTGGAGGCGCTGCGATCCGCCGGGCCGGCTGACGCCGACGGCCCGGCCGACTGGTGGCCGCCAGCCAGCGTCAGGGACCTGCTGCGCAGCCGCCTGCAGGCGGTTACGGAGCCGACGAGGCAGATGCTGGCCGCCGCCGCCGTCCTGGGCAGCGACAACGACGCCGACCTGCTGCGGGCGGTCAGCGGGCGGGGCGAGGACGAGATCGTCGAGGCGATCGACGAGGCGCTGGCGAGGTCCCTGCTGACCGAGATCCCGCCGCCGACCGCCAATGAGGCCCCGTCTTACGGCTTCCCGTACGAGGCGCTGCGCCGGACCGCCTATGAGTCGGCCACCCTGGCCCGGCGCAGGCTGCTGCACGGCCGCGCGGCCGATATCCTCACCCGCCGCTACGAGCGCGAACCGGCCACCACCCGCGCCGCGACCGTCGCTGGCCACCTGCAGCTGGCGGGCCGGGAAGCCGAAGCGGCGCGGTGGTGGTGGCGGGCGGCCGAGGCGGCCCGCGAGCTGTACGCGCACGCCGAGGCGCATGCGCGCATGGTCCGGGCGCTGGCGCTCGGCTACCCGCAGCTACCCGGACGGATCGCCCTGGGTGAGGTGCTGGTCGTGCTCGGGCGGTACCGCGAGGCACTGGCCGAGTTCGAGACGGCCGCTGCCATCGCCAGCGGCGAGGAGTGCGACCGCGCCACCCAGGCCTGGATCGAGCACAAGCTCGCCGACGTGCACCACCGGCTGGGTGACTGGGACCTGGCCGAAGCCCATCTCGCGGTGGTGACCGAACTGGTGGAGGACGCCGGGCCGGGACGGCTGGCGCGGGTGCAGGCCGACCACGCCGTCGTCGCGTACCGGCGCGGTGACGCTGGCCAGGCGGCTGAGCTTGGCCAGGCCGCCCTGCGGTCGGCCCGGGCCGCCGGCGACCCCGAGGCGACCGCGCAGGCCCTGAACGTGCTCGGCATGCTCGCGGCGCGGGCCGGGGACACCGGCGCGGCAGAGGCTTTCCTGCGGGAGAGCCTGGCCGAGGCCAGGGGCGGCGCCGAACCAGGGGCGGCCGTGGCGGCGCTGAACAATCTGGCCCGGCTGCTGGCCGAGGTCAGCCGTGGCCGCGAGGCGCTGGCGGCCGCGGCCGAGGCGCTTGAGCTCGGCAGCGAGCTGGGTGACCAGCACCGCGTGGCGGCCCTGCACACAAACCTGGCCGACCTATTGCACGCCGACGGCCAGCATGACGCCGCTATGACTCACCTGAAGGAGGCGGCCAGGCGGTTCGCCTCGGTCGACGTCGGTGACGTGCCACGGCCCGAGATCTGGACCCTGGTCGAGTGGTAGGGGCTAGACGCCGACGCTGAGCACCACCGTGACCGTCTGGCCACCTGGGTTCACCGTAATCGTCCCGTCGAGCGCGACCAGGCTGGTCGACGTCACGGTGATCGTCGCGGTCGCGCCGTTCGCGAGCGAACCCGACGAGGGCGAGACCGTCAGCTTGCCCGCCAGCGCGGATCCGGCCGTGATCGAGTAGTCGCTGACCGGACCGCCGTGAGCCGTGATCGTAAGCTGCCCGCTCGCGGTGCCGTTGACCGTGACCAGATCCACCGTGCCGGGCGAGGCCGTCACGGTACCCTGGCTCACCGCCGCGGCCGGCGACGACGATGAGCCCGCCGCCGGGGTGGCCGCGGACGGCGACGACGCCGAGGCGGACGAGGCCGGACCGGGCGCGGCCGGGCCGGGCGCGGCCGAGATGCCGGGCGAATCGGGCGCGGTCGCGCCGCCGGAGATCAACGCCACCGGCGCGAGCCCGCTCCTGGCGCCCGCCAACGGGCCTTTGGGCGCAGCGGACTTGTCCCCCGAACTGGCCGCCGCGCTGTGCATCGCTCCGCCCGCCGGCCCGGCCGCGGCGGAGGGGCCATGCGAGCCGCCGCCGATGATCGCGATCACGACGACTCCGGCCGCCACGACCGCCGTCGCGGTCCCGGCGACCATGGCGTGCGAATGGTGCAGCGCGGCGCGGGCCGACCGCGGAGCCCGGTGCCACGGCGCCGGACCGGGCGGGCGGGCGGGCCGCGGAAAGCCGGCCGGGCCAAACGGGCCAGCGCGGTTCGCTACGCCGAGCCGGTGCGCGAGCCCGGCGGGCGTGCGGTCGGCCATTACCCTCAGCAGCTGGTCACGAAACCCGGGGGTGAGCACGGCGAGCGGTGCCAGGCCGGCAAGCAGCGCCGGGCTCAGCTCGCGGCGCTTGCGCTCACCGCAGACCGCACATCGCTCGATGTGCCGGCTGATCCGCTTGCGCAGCAGCACCGTCAGCTGACCGTCCCAGCCCGTCAGCATGGCGTCGAGCTCGGCGCATCCGTCCCGACCGGTCCGCGCCACCAGCAGCGCGCCGAGGGATCTTTCCAGCTGGCTGCGGGCGCGGGACAGCAGTGCGTGGGCATGGTTACGCGACACCCCGAGCGCATCGGCGAGATCGTCACCGGCCAGTTCCTGGCCCAGGCTCAGCTCAATTACGTCCCGTTCGCCCGGGTTCAGCCCATCGATCCCATCCCTGACCAGCTCCTGCAGGTCCGCTCGTTCCGCCTCACGGCCGGGCGCGGCCGACTGGGCCGGTACGTCCGGGGCGTCGTCGAGCGCTGAGGTGCTGCGCCCGGCGCGTAGCCGCCGGAAGCATTCGTTACGCGCGACCGCGTAGAGCCACGGCCGGAGCTTGGCCGGGTCGCGAAGCGCGCGCAGTTTGGCCGCGGCGATGAGGAAGGTGTCCTGCACGACGTCGGCGGCGTCGGCGGGTTCGCGGAGCACGGAGCCGCAGTAGGCGTAGAGCGGCCCGGCGTACCGGTCGTAGGCCTCAGCGAGCCCGGCAGGATCGCCGGCCACGATCGCGGCGACAACGTCACGGTCCTCCATGCCGCAATACGCTAGTTCGGATGCCGCATTCGGGTCAGCAAGAACGCGATAACCAGATAGCGGGATATGACAGGCTCAGCCGTAACAAGCCTGCGCCCATTCGGATATGAGCGTGACCAGGCCGGTCAGCCTGCGGACCGCCGCGGCGGCCGAGGTGTCCCGGCCGTAGGACCTTCGGCCGAGGTCATCGCGGATCGCGCGGCCCACGAGCACCGGGCCGAACCAGCTGTACTTAGCCGCACCTGACGCCGCGATGGTGCCCCTTACCTTGTCCGCGGAGCCGGACCAGCCGCCGTCACGCAGGCCGCCGATATAGCCGTCAATGGCAGTCTCGGCGAGCTCGGGCAGCAGCGCCACGTCCATCAAGCCGTCAGTGAAGCTGTCCACGACCAGGTTGGCGACGTCCTCACCGATGGCGCCCTCTCCGGCGAACGACCAGTCAAGCAGCACCGAGGCGCCGGCGTCGTCCACCAGGTTGGCCGGCCAGACGTCAAGGTGACACAGGGTCCGGTCAGCCAGCCGGGTCAGGGTGACCATCAGCTCCCGGTCGGCCCACAGCCGCTGAAGCCGGCGCCGGACCTCGGGCGGCCATGCGGCCACGGCCGGATGGTCCCAGTCGGCGGCTTCGATGCTGACCATGGCGCCGGGGCCTTCGGCCAGGTATTGCGTCAGCCAGCGGCGGGACAGCCACGGGATGTCGGGTACCCGGCCGGCCCAGCGCGCCTGCGCGGCGCCTAGCTCACGGGCGAAGCGGGCCAGCCTCGGCACCGTCCAGTCGAAGCCGCCGGCACCGCCGACGTCGGCCAGCCACAATTCAACGCCGCGATCGGGGCGGGCCTTCGCCTCGAGGACGGTGGCCGCGGCGATGCCCTCCGCGGCGTATGCGGTGCCAGCCAGGCCGGTTTCGTAGGCGAGCCACTCACGCCGCCAGTAGTTCCAGTGCACTGGCTCATCGCTGGTCCGCCAGGCTTTCGGCGGCTCCGCCTGGTCCGGAAGCCGGGCGACCTTGAGGATCGCCGAGCCGGCCGGGCCGCGCACCCGCCAGATCCCGCCGGTCGCGGCGTTAGCCAGTCCGTGCCGCAGCGGTTCGGCCGCCAGGACGGTATCACCGACGGCGCAGGGGACGCCGGAAATGGTCAGCGTGGTTCCATCGCCCACGTCGAGGGCGACGCCGGGCGCGGACGGGCTACCGTTGACCGGCAGCGGACGGATTCCCCCGGGACTGTGCCGCACGCATCCACCGTATCGGCGATAGCCCGCCGGGCAGAACCGGCTTACTTCAGGCCCGTTCCGGCCACGCCTTCGACGATTTGCCGCTGCGCCAGCAAGAAGACGAAGACCAGCGGCAAGGCGCCGAGCACCGCAGAGGCCATCTGCAGGGCGCTCACGATCCCTACCCCGGTGACGACCGTGCCGAGACCGGCCGGGATGGTCATCATGGTCTGGCCAAACTCCGGAGCGGCTGGTCTTGGACAGCGTGACCGGATTGGGGAACATCGGTACGTTCGGGGTAATTGTGCTTGTGCTTTTTACGGCGGTCAGGAGTGCGGCTGGAGCAGGCCGAGGGGGCTGGGCGTCGCGAACTCGACGGTCAGGACCGACCCGCCGCCGGGCCCGGGGCGATACCGGCCTGCGCCGGAAGGTAGGGCGGCCGCTGCGCGCGGAAGAGGGCCAGCATGTGCCGCGCACCGGCATGGGTGGCGACGAGCTCGACGGCCCGCAGCCGCGTGCCCGCGCTGGCGCCGGGACCAGCATCGGTGAAAGCCGTGATCCGAATCGGCTCGCTGGCCGCCAGCGTGGCCGGGGTCAGCAGAAGCCGCGTGTCGGCCTCGCCCTCGGCGAGCTGAGACCGCGCCGACGGTGACAGGCCGATCCACAGGTCAGCGACCAGCTGGTCAGCCGCCATCTGGCGCGCGCAGGTCAGCGGCCAGAGCCGCCTGGTAGGCGCCGGCCGCGTCCGGAGCAACGGCGCGGACGTCGATGCGCGCCTGACCCGTGCCGCAGCTGGCCGTGCGGGCCGTGCCTGTCGTGCGGGCCGGCCCGGCCGACCAGGCCGGCTGGCCCGTGAAGGCCGGAATGGCGTGGACGGGCCGGCTTTTCCTTCGACCTTCATTCCGCTTCCATAGCGCGAATACCTGCAAAAGCGGCATTTCGCAAAAAGTCACCATTACGGCCGCGGAGCGGTCGGGGGCTAACGGGCAAAATGATGGTATCCGTGGTTATTGGCGTCAATGTTCCGATGGCGGAGATATGCGAGAACAGTGCCGCTAAAGAACAGTGCGGCCGGAATCGGCGCGGCCGGAATCGGCGGACGTCGGGATGACGGCCGCGGCCAGCTTGGTCTCGTGGGCGGGCAACTGGAGGGCGGAACGGGTGAATTCGGCGGCGATGTCGTGCCACAGGCTGGCCCGGCGAAGCATCGGATGATCGCCGCCCCTGACCTCGATGGCCGCGACCTCGGTTACCGCCCGGGCTCGTTCGGCGTAGGCCCAGGTCTCGTCCGGACTGGTGATGCTGTCCACGCTCCCGTGTACTAGCAGTACGCGCCGCCCGGTGAGCTGGCTGACCGGCTCACCGGGCGGTAGCCAGGGCGCCAGGCCCGCCACGGCCGACACGGCGGCGTGCCCAGCCACGCGGAAGGCGGCCCGTGCACCCATGGAGTGTCCGACCAAGACCATCGGCACCGGGCCGAACTCGGCTCCGATATGGTCGAGAATCCGGCTCAGGTCGGGCACGGGCGAAGCCTGCTCGCCGTTCCATCCCCGGACCAGCAGGCGCGGCCGGACGACTACAGCGCCACTCCCCCGGAGCGTGTGTTTAATGGCTTGGGCGACTGGGATCATGCGCAGCACCGCGAGCTGAAGGGAGCTGGTGGGTTCCGTGCTGACAGACTGGCCGCCGTGTACGATCACCACGACCCCAGCGACGCCAGCGGCCGGGCCGCCGCCCCTCACGCGAGAAAGCGTCTCGCCGCTTGTCACAGTTCCCTCCCGCACGTGCCTAGGGTCACACTAACAGGCCTTTTGAGCCGTGGCGGTGCGGGTGCTTTACAGGTCACGGGCGCGGGCGCCTCGCGGTCGGTCGTGGGCGCGGGCGGGTGGCCGACGCGGCCGAGCGTGCCGGCGGGGAGCCTTCGCACCCGAACAACTAAGCTGTGACCATAGGCTCTTCCCTTCTGCCTCGCACTCGTGTTCTAATTAGGTATGGATCGATTCGGCGAGGTAGGAGTGCGATCGGGTGGCTCCCCACCTGCATAGCACGGCCGAGCCCTACTCTGCCTGCGCCCGCATGCAGGTGAGCGCTTCGTAGGTCGGGTCCGCAAGCCGACCGTCCGTCCGGAGCTAGACCGCACGCTGGAGGTGAATACGATGGACGATGATTTCGAAAGCTTTAACGATCAGGACGACGAATGGCTCTCTGAAATAGAAACCAGGGCCATGGATCTCGAGAACGAGTTCTCCGACTGGCGCGAGTCGCGCTCGCGCGAGCTCACGGAGGCCCGGGCCCGCAAGCTGGCCGAGTCTCGCGCGCGTGAGCGGGCCGAGTCCGTGTACCGCCGGGAAGCGGCACCTGGCCCGGCTCGGGCGGCTTCCCGTCGCGGCAGCCGCGATGCCAGCCCCGCAGTAGACGACGAACCCGTCGCCGCCGTCCGGGCGGCGACGTGGACTGCGAGCGCGGAGGGCCGGGCCGACCCGGACGCCATCCCATCGCCGACCGAGGAGCGCAGGAGGGCGCTAATCGAGCAAGGCCGACCCAGTATCGGGCGCGTCCGCTCGTCCCGCCGACGCAAGATAACGATCGTGACGGCCGCCCTGGTCGCCTTCCTCACCATCCTGGCGATGATTGTCTTCAGGAAGGGCCCGTCATGGCCGGCCAGCGTAGCTACCGTGCAGAGCGAAATCTCGGCCGCCTGCGAGAACACGAATGTGGCGTCAGAACCGGGACAGGTGAACTTCGCCTGCGGCGAGGCCACCCGCCAGGTCCTCTGGGTTTTCGCCCTGATGACCAGCAATGACAACCCGAATTACAGCGATCCGAAGAGCGGCAGGCTCGGACTCGAGCCGATTACGCCGACGCAGGGCGGTGAGGTGGCCTGGTCGCTGGATCTGCACCACCCCTATAACCCGCAGGACCCGGTCGACAGCCTGACGGTCGCGGCCCGGGCGATCAACAACATCATCGGCGGGGCCACGCTGACCAATGCGAAGGGCAGTCCCGCGGTCCAGCCCGGACTGGAAAGCAGTCCGGCGAACTGCGCCCGGTATACGGGATCATCGGCCATCGTCTCACGGGCCGGCTTCCCCGATGTTTGTGCCCAGCCGGTGACCAGCCCGTCGGGGCAGGCAGCGCTCGTAGCCGACGTGTACCGCCAGTGGCTTGTGGGCGCCACGGCCACGGCCGCCAATAACGTCAGCATCCTGTTCGAGAATGCCAATAACCCCGGTAATGCGGAAGTCCAAACCATTCTCAAAACGCTGCCCGGGGCCAGTTAGCTACATAAGTCGGGCACATCCAGCGATTCCCTCGATAACGACGATTAAGTGAAATTGTGGAAGAAGGTGATTTCGTGCATCCGGTCAGGAAGCCAACGTGGCAGCAGGCGACAGCCCTCGTGAGCCTGAGTACATGCGGAGCCATGACCGGATTCGCCTTCACCCACGGGACGGTGGCAGATATGACGTCGCCGACGAGCATGCCGGCTCACTTGGTTGAGTTCTCCAAACCTGCCCGGCCGGCATCTGGAACGGCGTCGCCGGAAGACAGCACGCTGCGCTCGGCCATCATCAATGTTGCTAGTTACTACCTCCGCATGGCGCAGACCAAGACACCGGCCGAAATGGAGGCGCTGATCTGGCAGAAAGACAGCACCGACGGCGCCGATCACGGCGAATCGTGCGCGGCCTTCGCCAGCCTGACCCTGGCACTCGGGGCCCAGGCGGCGGGCCAGCAAAGCTGGGTGACCGGCGGAAGCACTTACCCGTGGCCGTTGCATCAGTGGGCCGACGTCCGCGTTGACCCGAACCCGACGTCGCCCAGCATCACCTCGGTCCTGCAGGATGCGGAGGCCCATGACCGCTGGCACCCGCTCGGCGACGGCTACCTGCCGCAGCCGGGCGACTGGGTGCTGTTCGATGGCCACGTCGAGGTGGTCACCAAGTACGCCAACCGAGTGCTCTACACGATCGGCGCCGATTCGCTGCCCAACCTGACCGTGAATGCCCATCAGTTCAGCGCTCCGCTGGGTGCTCAGGGCGTGGTCGGATTCGTCAACAACGGCCAGCTGGCCGGCACCGGGAGCACGGCCGGTACCGGGAACGGGAACGGGAACAGTGGGACAGCGGCCAGTAGCGCTGGTGCGGGCACCGCTGAGGCCGCCGCGGTGGCCAGCACGGCGAATATGCCCGGCGTGATGGCCAGCTCGGGCCCGGGGCAGGCAAGCCAAGGACAGGCGGCGATCCCAGGGACGCTCGTCGCCGCGCTCAGCGCGAGCAATGGGCAGCCGGAGCCGTCAGCGCAGCAGCCCCAGCAGACGGCATCGGCCACCGGCGCCGCCTATCACGCGGCCGCATCGCAGGGCACGGCCGCCATACCGGGAGCGCAAGCGATCAGCGAACCGGCTGCGGCGGCCTCACCAGCGTCTCCGGCACACAGCTACGCCCGCAACAATCCGCCGCCCGCCACGACGGCGGTCCCGGAGACGGCCATGCGGCAAGCGTTCATCAGCGAGGTCGCGCCGGGCGCCGTGGCCGCTCAGAGCAGGTTCGGCATACCCGCGTCGGTCACCATCGCCCAAGCCATCGAGGAGTCCGGCTGGGGGCAAAGCACGCTCGCCGTCAAGGACCACAATCTGTTCGGCATCAAGGGCACCGGTCCGGCCGGCGCCGATATCCTGCCGACGCAGGAGTACGAGGGTGGCCGGTGGGTGACTCAGAGCGCGGCGTTCAAGGTTTACCACAACATCGCCGAGAGCATCGCTGATCATACGCAGCTGCTCGCCACCGGCAGCAGCTACCAGCAGGCGATGGCTGACCGCCATGTTCCGGACGCGTTCGCGGCCGACCTGACGGGCGTCTATGCGACGGATCCGAACTACGGCTCGAACCTGATTGCCCTGATGCATCTCTACAACCTGTATCGCTACGGCACCACGGCCTCGGCATCGCCGCAGCAGGTCAGTACGAGCCCAGCCGCGAGTGTCAGCGGCGGCGGGAGCGGCACGGTCGGCTCAAGCGTGGCAGCCATCCCCGGCATGACGGCCAGCCCTAGTGCTACAGCCAGCCCGAGCGTGACGCCCAGCCCGAGCGTGACGCCCAGCGCGAGCGTGACGCCCAGCGCGAGCGCGACGCCCAGCCCGAGCGTGACGCCCAGCCCGAGCGTGACGCCCAGCCCGAGCGTGACGCCCAGCCCGGCCGTGACGGCCAGCCCGAGCGTGACGGCCAGCCCGAGCGGGACGGGGGCGGCCCGTCACGGCGGGACGATCGGCCGGGGCGGGGCGGCTACGCCGGGCGGCGCGGGAAGCGAAAGCGGGACCGGGACACCGGGCGACGCGAGTATTCCCGGGATCCTTGATGCGTATGTCACCGCGCCGGTCACGGAGTCCCCGGCGCCGAACGCTGCGGCGAGCGCGGGCGGCGCGCAGGCGGCGAGCCCGCGGGCGGCTGGGGCGGTCCGTCGCCCGGCGCCGAGGGTTACGACACGTCGCCCTCGCGTCAGCGCCGGCCGGTACGTGTCGCAGATCCCGCGGGCGGTCACCACGGACTTCATCCAGACCGCCAAGGCACCGCTGACCCGCGCGGAGCCGCTCTACCGCGATGTGGCCAACCGCGGCGGAATACGCTGGGAGCTGCTCGCAGCCTGCGACTGGATGCAGTGCAAGGCGCAGCCTCGGTACTCGCCCGTGCTCGGCGAGAAGCTGGGCACCCAGAACCCCGATGGAACGGTGTACCGGACCCGCTCGGCGGCGCTGACCCAGTGCGCCAACGACCTGATCGAGTTGGCGATGGCCGTCTACTGGATTGACATCACGGCTAGGCGGCCACTGTCCGTCCGCAAGCTGGCCAACGTATTCGCGGCATTCCGCTGGGGCGGAATGCTCAAGCTGCACGATATTTCGGCTATGGAGTTCCCATACTCGGTGGCAGGCCTGACGCCCGAGCACGCCAAGATGCGGTGGCCCGACATCAAGGAACCGAACGCTCCGGACAAGCCCGGCTCACGATTTCGCGCCTCCTTCGGGGCGGTTCCGGTCGTGCTGAGCCTGGATTATCCGGCGGTGGATGAGTAATCCGCGGCGAGCAGATAAGGGATGAAACACATATGGTTCGCTTCTTGATCTTCCTGGCGGGAATGCTCACCACGAGCAGTGCCCGCGGCCCGAGGGGCGCCTCCTTTTTTGCCGAGGATCCGCACGACACGAGAGAACTGCCGGTGACGGCCATGCCGGGTGGCCAGGGCGCACCGTATCGTCCGGACAGCGGCTGGCCCGACCCGTACGGGCTGCACGATGGCCGCCTGCGCGAGGCCGAGCCGGGTCCGGGCCGAAACAACCGGATTAACCGGAACAGGCGACGGCGGCGTATTCCGCTTCGGTTCAAGTGGGCGGCCGTCATTGTCGTGATCGGCCTGATATTCCGTAAGGCGGTCGCGTGGGCGGTCCTGGTGGCGATGTCAGCCGCATTGCACGTGGTGGGAGTTAACGTACATCTGCCCCGTGTCAGGCTGTCGTGGCCGTGGCAGTCGATCAGTGCGGGCACGACGACCGACATTGATCTGGGCCCGTGGGTGCTGCAGAAAATCGAAGGAATCTCAAGGCCAGCCCTCGGCACGGAGAATTTCAACTTCACCTTCACCCACAAGGTTTCGAAAAGTATTGGAATATGGCCATGCTGGTATTCCAGTACCTTCGAAACGGTGGGCCATGCGTCGGCTACGGTCAATCTAAATCCAGGTCCGAGCTGGTGGGCGCCTGCCGCTGGGCACTACTATTTGCAAGTCCTCAGCCGTCCAGTCACCGGCAAACCCGGCCGGATCGGCGTCACCATGGTCTTGCCGCAGCCGCAATTGCCGCAGTCGGTACACGACGTCACCATCGACAACACGCTCTCGCATCCGATAGATACGCAGCACAGCTGGACCTACCCTGGATTCGGATGTGGCGGGCTTATCCGGCCGCAGTTCTCGGAGACAATCCTGTACGCCCAGGCCCAGAGCCTCGCGTTCCAGCAAGTCAGGACTAGTCCGCAGATCATCCGGCCACTCATCAGTACCGCCGAGGCGCAGGCCAGGCAGATTATCGAGGACAACTTCATCCAGCCCACCGTGAACGCGCTCGGTTACACCCTGGTGGATTTCTCGATCCGGTGGTCGGCGCCCTAATCCTCGGGCAGGACAGCTGAGCGGGTCAGCTCCCGTCGAACTTGTCCGGGTCGGCGCCGGTTCGCTCGTTCCGGTTCAGCGCGCTGATCGCCTCGACATCCTGGCCGGGCAGTTCGAAGTCGAAAATGTCGATGTTCTCCCTGATGCGGTCCGGGGTGACCGACTTGGGAAACACGATGTCGCCGCGTTCGATGTGCCAGCGCAGCACGACCTGGGCCGGGGTCTTGCCGGCCTGGCGAGCGATAACGTCGATCGTGGGGTCAGCGAGGACGTTGCCCTGGCCCAGCGGCGACCAGGCTTCGATGGCGATCTGGTGCTCGGCGCAGAACCCGCGCACCTCGTCCTGGGTCAGGTAAGGGTTAACTTCGATCTGGTTGACCGCCGGAGGTATCTCACATTCGGCGTGCAGCCGCCGCAGGTGGCGCGGCTGGAAGTTGGAGACGCCGATGGATCGGGCCCGGCCCTCGCGGTAGAACTCCTCCAGGGTCCGCCAGGTCGATATGTAGTCGCCGTCGTACCTGGTAGGCAGCGGCCAGTGGATAAGAAACAGGTCGAGGTAGTCGAAACCGAGCACCTTCAGCGACTCATCGAAGGCCCGGCGAGCGTCGTCGGGCCGATGAACGTCGTTGCCGAGCTTGCTGGTGACGAACACGTCACCGCGGTCAAGGCCCGACTTGCTGATCGCCTCGCCGACTTCCTTCTCGTTGCCGTACATCTCGGCGGTGTCGATGTGCCGGTAGCCGGCTTGCAGTGCGGTACTGACGGCGGCGACGGTGTCCTTCGGGCTGACCTGGAACACCCCGAAGCCGAACTGCGGGATGTGCTGGCCATTGCTGAGCATGATGTTCGGTATGACGGTCACGACGGGCTTTCCTCCTGCGGGTGTCGATCAGTGCCGTTGACTTTCGCCCTTCAGCACTGCCCGTTCCCGGCCGTCCTACACCGCCGGCCTGGGCGTAGGGCTGGGGTCGGAGTGGAGAAGGCAGGAGTAACGTCGGACCGTGGATTATGAGGTTGAGGTAGTGACTCAGGCACGGCAGGCGATAGCGGCGGTGCCGGCTACGACCACGTGGAGGGAATTCCCCGGCCAGTGGCGAGGGATGCTCGATGAGGTTTATGCCTGCTTGCGGCAAGGCGGTGCGAGCAGTGGCGCCAATGTCATGCTCTATCGTGACTCGCCAGGGGACGACCGGGTTGAGGTGGAGGTCGGGGTCGAGATCAACGCCCCGTTCCCGGCCTCCGGGCGCGTCATCATGTCGGCACTGCCCGCCGGCCTGGCCGCTAAAACCACGCACCGTGGACCTTACAGCGGACTTGGGGCCGGCCATCAGGCCGTAGTCCGCTGGTGCGCTCGCCAGGGCCGTAAACTCACCGGTCAACGATGGGAAATATACGGCGACTGGACTGACGATCCAGCGCAGTCGGAGACCGTGATCTTCTACGGACTGCGCCAGGCTTAAACGGACGACGGTAACCACTGCCGGTAGGTATCTCCTCGAAGCCCGCTGCCGCTGGAGGAGAAGAAGAAGAAGAAGACAAGGCCTGCGCCTCCGGCCGTCGGTCGTGACGACGGCATCTTCGGGCCGGGCACTGCCCTGCGCGGGGCCGGCCACCAGTGGCTGGTTATTTCATGGGCACTCGGCGTAACGCTGGCCGGAATGCGGGGAACAGGCGGTCCAGGTGGTAGTCGATGACGGCCTGGGCCTGCCCGACCGAGGACTGGCCGCCCAGGACGCTCGTGCCCAGGCCCGCGGACATGGCCAGCAGGCTGACGGCTTCCAGGTCCGGGTCCAGGTGGGCGGGCGTGCCGCCGGCGGCCTGGGCGGCTCGCAGCTGGGCGGCGACCACGTTGATCACCGCGTCTGAGTTCCTGACCAGGGGGGCGATCGCCAACGCCGGGTCAGTCAGCGAGAGCGCGAAGTAGGCCGTGTAGAGAACGGTGAAGGTACGCCGCTCGTCGTCGGCGGGCAGCGCCTCGGTCAAGATGGCGGCGATGACGTCGCGCGGGTTAACCGGGCTTTCTGTCTCTTTGAGCCGCCTGATCCGCGCCATGCCCCGCTCGCCGAACCGGACCGCTAGGTGCTGCATGGCGGCCAGCAGGAGCTCTTCCTTGGTGCCGAAATAGTACTGGACCAGCCGCAGGGACACGCCGGCTTCGGCCGCGACCTCGCGCATCCCGGTGGCGTGCAGCCCGCGCGTGGCAGCCGTCCGCAGCAGCGCGTCCGCGATCTGCCGCCGCCGTTCCTCGTGATCGACCCGCTTCGGCACCCGCTCACCGTAGCCCTTGTCACCGGCCGAGCCGGTTATGATACGATCGTATCATCAAATGTCAGGCCCAGCCGCGAGGAGACGGGACATGCTGGCACCCAAGGCCGAGGTGGGATCGTGGGTAAGCGAAGCGGCACGGGAGAAGTTCATGGCCGCGTACGAGCGGGCGTTTGCGCTCTGGCCGCAGCCCGTCGAGGAATTCGATATCGAGACGGCGACCGCGACCACGCGCGTGCACGCTTACCGGCCGCATCCCGGCGGAGCGCCGATCGTGCTGCTCACCGGGGCCGGGTTTAACGCCTCGGGCTGGTACCCGCACGTCGCCGCGCTCGCCAAGGACCACCCGGTATACGGGATCGACATGCCCGGCGACGCGAACCCCAGCATCCTGCGCGCCCCGCTCACTCCTCCGGCGTCCTGCGCGGCGTGGCTTGACGAGCTGCTCGGCCAGTTCAGCGACCGCCCGGCGCATCTGGTCGGCTTGTCCTACGGCGGCTGGGTCGCCATGAACCAGGCGATCCGCGCGCCCGGGCGGGTCGCCTCAGTATCGCTGCTCGACCCCGCCGGGCTCACCAAGCTCGACGCCCGCTTCTGGTGGTGGCTCTCCATCAGCGGCCTGGCCAGCCTCACCCCGATGCCGCTGCGCCGCCACCTCGCCCGGTGGCTGGACAGCCCGGCCATGCTGCACCAGGAGCTGATGACGCTCATGTGGGCAGGCAGCCGCGGCTACCGGATGGAGCCGAAGTTCCCCGGCATCCTCACCGACGACGAACTCTGCGCGATCACCGTGCCGGTCCTGCTGATCACCGGCGCGCGCAGCGCGATGCTCACCCCGGCGGAGGCCCGCGCCCGGGGAAGCCTCATGCCGCACGCGGAGGTCGCCATCGTCCCCGGCAGCCACGGCGGCTTCAACCGGATCGACGAGCTGAACGACCGGATCGCCGCCTTCATCGAAGCCCACGCCACCGGCAAGCGGGCGTCTCAACCGTAACGGCCCGGTGCCGCACACCTGGAAACGGGAGGTTTTGCCGGGCGAATAGCGATTGATAAGGCCGCTATCCGGAATCCGATATTGCCTGGCGCTACGGATGGACGCGAGCATCCCCCCGGTACCGCCAGGCAGCGAATACCTCAGACCGCGAGTTCGCTCTCGATCCGCTTGAGGTTGGCGGGCGAGCGCCAGGCTGGCCTTTGGCGGTCAAGGACCAGGTAGGCGGTTCGGCCGTCGGCTGAGCGGAGCGGCGGGGCCAACTGCGCGAGGTCGGATAAGGGCGCAGGGTCGGATAAGGGGCGTGGGGGTGGGTAGTGGCGTGGCGTGGCTCCGCGGTTGGCCGTGACGCTGGATATCTGACCCGAAGGTGGAACCGAAGTGTGGGAACTGCTCGAACGTCGTGAGATTAGACGCCTGTCCCGTATGCGCTCGGCCGCGGAGCAAGGACCGCTGCCCCGCCCCTCGATGCCGGCCGGGATTGATCTTCTGCCGCAGATCAAGCACATCGTCGTGCTGATGATGGAGAATCATTCCTACGACAACTACCTCGGCATGCTGCAAGGCCGAGGCGAAGGTTTCCCGCTTGGACCGGATAACGAGCCCGAAGTATTCAACAGCGGAACCAGCGGCGAGGTCGTGAGGGCCTTTCACATGCCGACGACCCAGCAGCTTCGCGGCGTGCCTTCACAGAGCTGGCATGGGAGCCACCTGCAGTGGGACGAAGGGAAGAACGACGGGTTCGTGACCAGCGCGCAGGCCGCGCTGGAGGACGCCCAGAGAGATACGGCCCACGACGACATCGGCGTGGATCCGGTCACGCTCGGCATGGGTTACTGGTCAGAAAGCGACCTGCCGTTCTACTACGGGCTGGCCCGGACTTTCCCGCTGGCCGACCACTGGTTCAGCTCGTGCCTAGGACCCACGTTCCCCAACCGGCGTTTTCTCATCGCGGGAACCGCGCACGGCCTTATTGACGACTCGCCCTACGATCTGCTCGACTACCCGCCGGCCGGGACCATCTTCGACATGCTGACCAGGCACGAGATCTCCTGGGCCAACTATCATCCGGCGACGGGCGACCAATCCGGCCAGTCCAGGTGGAAGCACTACGCCCGGCATAAGCGGAAGATGGCCCTGCGCCGGGCGAAGTCCCTCGGCGCCGTCAATCAGGACGTCGAGAAGGACATTAAATTCACGGCCGACATTTTCCCGCTCGGCATCGGCCGGTACATGCAGCACATCCGCAGCATGGACGAGTTCTTCAAGGATGCGGCTGACGGCACGCTGCCGGCCTTCAGCGTCGTGGATCCGGACTTCGATGACTACTCGGAGGAAAACCCGCAGGATATCCAGAAGGGCGAGAGCTACGCGGCCGAGGTCATCAACGGGGTCATGCACGGTAAAGGCTGGCCGGGCACCTTGCTGATCTGGGTCTACGACGAACATGGCGGATACTACGACCATGTGCCGCCGCCGCCGGCCCTGCCACCCGATAACGTCGAGGGAAAGAGCGTGATCGGCAGCGCGACTCCGCTCGAGAAACTCCTCCAGCCGGTTTTCCCGCGCCTGACCAGGATCAAGCGACACCAGACCGAGGGACCGCACCGGTATGACCGTTACGGGTTCCGGGTTCCCGCCGTGATCGTCTCGCCCTACGCGCGGCCCGGCTACGTCTGCTCCGAGGTTCTCGACCACACCTCCGTGCTCAAACTCGTCGAGCAGAAATGGAACCTGCCACCGCTGACGGCCCGGGACGCCGCGGCCAGCACGCCGCTTGGCGCGCTTGACCTCACCGGCCCGCCCGCCTTCCTGACGCCGCCGTCACTACCCGAACCCCGCCTGAAATGGGGTTCTTGGTTAAGCGCGGCCCGCAACGGGCGAGCGCATGTTTCCCGGCCTTTATCGAAGGTAGCTAGAAGCAGGTTTCCCGGCCTTTATTGAAGGTGACAGAACCATGCAATCGATCTCTACCGCGCGCGTGCGGAGCAAAGCCAGACGGGCGTCCGACAGCCCGACGGTGCACGGGCTGGCCCGAGCCGGGCTCACGGCTCGCGGGATCATCTACATACTCATCGGCTGGGTCGCGGTGCTGGTCGCGCTCGGCCGCAGTGCACGAGAAGCTGACCAGCAAGGCGCGATCCAGCTGCTGGCGGGCAAGCCCTACGGCCTGGTGTCGCTCTGGCTGCTCGGCATCGGGTTCGTGGGCTACGCGCTGTGGCGGCTGAGCGAGGCAGCGTTCGGCGTCACCGGGGAAGGCAGCGGCGCTGGTCCGCGACTAAAGTCGCTGGGCCGGGCGGTGGTCTACGGCGGCTTCGCGGTCCTGACGTTCAAGGCGATCTCCGGTGCGCGGAGCGGCAGCCAGTCGCACCAGCAGCAGGACCTGACGGCCAAAGTCATGCAGCACCCCGCGGGCCAGTGGCTGGTTGCCATCGCCGGCGTGATCGTCGTCATCGTAGGCCTGGTCCTGGTCGCCGAAGGATGGCGCCGCAAGTTCATGAAATACCTGATGACCGGTCAGATGAGCGCCAGGACGCGCCGTATCGTCAGGCTGCTCGGCACGGTCGGCACGATCGGCCGGGGCGTGGTATTCGCGCTGGCCGGCGTCCTGGTTATCGACGCAGCGGTCACCCACAATGCGTCGAAGTCAGGCGGCATCGACAAGGCGCTGCTGACGCTGCGGAACCAGCCGTTCGGTGAGGTCCTGATGCTGGCCGCCGCGCTCGGTTTGCTCATCTTCGGCATCTACGGGCTGTGCGAGGCCCGCTGGCGCAAGGTCTGATCCTATGGTCTCGCATACCGCCGGTCGTCAGCGGCACGGGCTCGGGCCGCTGATCGCGGTTACCGCCGCGGCGCTGGTCTTCGCGATCCTGCTGATCGCGGTACGGCTGCAGTGGGCACCGCTCGAGTCGGTCGACCACGGCGCCGCCGCGCGGCTGAACAGCCTGGTCGCCCGGCATCCTGCCCTGGTCAGCGTGGTCAAGGCGGTGACCTGGCTGGGGAGCACCGGCGTGCTCTGGGTGGTCATCGGTATCTCGGCGATCGTCCTCGCGATCCGCAAGCGGTGGCGGCTAGCGATCTACATGATCGTGACCGGGGTAGGGGCGCAAGTTCTGGATCCGATCCTCAAATCCCTGGTCGGCCGGCTGCGGCCGGTCGTGGCACATCCGGTCGCCTACGGCCAGGGGAACAGCTTCCCCAGCGGCCACTCGCTCGGCTCGATCATCTGCTACGGGGCGGTGTTCCTGGTCTTCCTGCCCGCCTTTCGCGGGAGGTGGCGGACGGCTTTTATCACGGTGATCACCGCGCTCGTCGTGGTGATCGGGGTCAGCCGGATCTTGCTGGGCGTGCATTTCCTGTCCGACGTCCTGGGTGCCTGGGCAGTCGGAATCGTATGGCTCGGCGTCACCGCGACGGCCTTCGAGCTAGCCAGGCACGCCGCCGGGCAGCCGGTGAGCGATCCCATTACCGAAGGACTGGAACCCGAAGCCGGTGTCGATCTCCGGCCCACTACGAAGGAGCCCCCCATGGACGCGAGGGACGGTAGACCGGTCCGTCGTTACGGCCCCATCGCCGCCGGAGTACTGGTGGCCTGGGTACTGATCCTGGGCATCATCGTCGGCATCGGCGAACTGATCACCAAGGACGGAAACGGAAACGTACTCGGGGACAAGACGATCCCGCACTGGTTCGCCGCCCACCGCACACCCTTCTGGACCCACTGGAGCCTGATCTTCACTACCCTCGGCGCTACCACGGCCATCCTCATCGTGTCCGTGCTCACCTGCGTCGTGTTCCTCGCCGTCACCCGGCGCTGGCGACCGGTCATCTTCCTCGCCACCGTGATGTTCGGGGAACTCGCCGCGTTCCTCGCCGCCGCCGCGGTGGTCAAACGGCCCCGGCCGGACGTCACCCACCTGGACACGCACCTGCCGACCTCGGCGTATCCGTCGGGTCATGTCGCGGCTACCACCTGCCTCTACGTCGCGATCGCCATCCTGGTCATCGGCACGGCCCGCGGCTGGTGGCGGTACCTGTTCCTGATCCCCGCCATCGCCATGCCGGTCCTGGTCGCGCTCTCCCGCATGTACCGGGGCGAGCACCATCCGACCGACGTCCTCGGCAGCCTGATTTTCGCCGGGCTGTGGCTGACCGCGACGACGCTGCTGATCAAGCCGAACGAGGATGCTGACCAGCGTGGGCGGCTCGGCGGGCGTGAGTCGAAGCGCACGGTGCGCGTCTTCGGACATGCCGTTGGCGCCTCCAAGTAGCCGCCCCTAGCCCGAGGTTACCGCGCCGCCGCCCGCGCTGGAGACTGAGCCGGTGAGGAATAAGCTCGCGGATTCGGCGGGCGGAATGTGGCGGCCGTGGACCATCTGGCTGCCCGGCGGGCTCGGTCTGGTCTGGTCGGGGCTGCTGCTGTTGGGGTACGCGGCCGCCGGCATCATGGGCAGCTGGGACACGGCCGTGCCTGGCCTGCACTGGGTGGGCGTCGGCGCCGTCGGACAATGCGCCCTGGCCGTGGTCACGATCGCGGTGCTGACGGTCGGCGCGACCCGTCCGCGCTGGCGTCGGGCCGCCGCCGTCGCGATCTGGACGATCATCGCGATCGGACTGGCCTGGTTTTGGCTGACCGGGCGCCTGGTGAGCGGCTCGTAGCCGAGCTGGTTAGCGGTCCCGGCTGAGATTGTCTGACCTGGACGATATTGTCCTCCTGGACGTAATGGATGCCCGGGTTCGCTGGAGGCCACCGCGCATGTTCCACGCTGACCTGCATGTTCACTCGAAATACTCGCGTGCTTGCAGCAAGGATTGCGACGTCGAGCATTTGTCCTGGTGGGCGCGGCGCAAGGGCCTTAGCGTGCTGGGAACCGGAGACTTCACCCATCCAGCCTGGGCCGCGGAGCTGAAGGAAACCCTCGTCGCGGCCGAACCGGGCCTGTTCCGGGTCAGGCCGGACCTGGAAGAGCGCATCCGGCGCGACTCTCCCGCCTCGTGCGACGGCACGGTCCGTTTCATGCTCTCGGTCGAGATATCCACGATTTACCGCCGCGACGAGCGCACCAGGAAGGTCCACCACCTCATCTATGCGCCGAGCTTCGAGGCCGCGGACAAGATCACCACGGACCTAGCCAAGATCGGCAACCTCGCCTCTGACGGCCGGCCGATTCTGGGCCTCGACTCTCGCGACCTGCTGGACATCACGCTGTCGGCTGATCCGGGCTGCTTTCTGGTGCCCGCGCACGTCTGGACGCCGTGGTTCGCTGTCCTCGGCTCCCGATCCGGATTCGACGCGGTGCGGGACTGCTACGCGGACCTGGCCGGGCACATATTCGCGGTGGAGACGGGCCTGTCGTCTGATCCGGCGATGAACTGGACCTGTTCCTCGCTCGACTCGTACCGGCTGGTCAGCAACTCCGACGCGCATTCACCGCCCATGCTGGGCCGTGAGGCGACGGTGTTCGGTACAGAGCTGGATTACTTCGCGATGGCGGCAGCGCTGCGCACGGGGAATGGCCTGGACGGCACGATTGAGTTCTTTCCTGAAGAGGGAAAGTACCACCTGGACGGGCATCGCAAATGCGGGGTCCGCATCGATCCCGCACCGGCCGGCGACTCAGCCGGCGACTCAGCCGGCCACGCGGACCGCCACGCGGACCGCGCCGGCGAAGCGGACACCATCTGCCGGAAATGCGGCAAGCCCCTGACCATCGGCGTGCTACGCCGGGTAGCGCAGCTGGCCGACCGGCCGCTGGGGTTCCGGCCGTCCGGGGCCGCGGGATTTACCAGCCTGGTCCAGCTGCCCGAGATCATGAGCGAACTTCTGGCCACCGGGCCGAAGAGCAAGAAAGTCGTGAGCGAGGTCGGCCGGCTGGTCACCGCACTCGGACCCGAGCTGCGGATTTTGCGGGAAACGCCGCTCGATGACATCCGCCGGGTCGGCGGGTCACCGCTCAGCGAGGCCATCACCCGGCTGCGCCGCGGCGAGGTGATCAGGGACGCGGGCTACGACGGGGAATACGGCACTATCCGGCTTTTCCAGCCAGGCGAGCTTGACGGGGAGGCACTGTTCGGCGTGACCGGTCTGCTCGCGCCGCCCGCGCCATCCGCGCCGGCCACGGCGCGGACGGATCGGCCGGGGGCGGCGGGTCGCACGAACGGGACGCGGGCCCGGCGGGATTGCACCGCCGCGGATCCCAGGCCGGAAGTTGCGGAGGCGGGGCCGGAAGTTGCGGAGGCCGCGGCGGGATCGCCGCTCGACGAGGCGGGATCGTTGCTCGAGGGGCTCGATCCTGAGCAGCGGGCCGCCACTTTGGCCGCGGGGCCGCTGCTCATTATGGCGGGTCCCGGGTCAGGGAAGACCCGTACTCTTACCCACCGCATCGCGCACCAGATCCAGGCGGGCAGTGTTCCGGCTGGGCGATTCCTGGCCATCACGTTCACCCGCCGGGCGGCTGAGGAGATGCGGCAGCGGCTGGCCATGCTCTGCCCGCCGGATCAGGGCCCGCCGGATCAGGGCCCGCCGGATCAGGGGCCGCCGGATCAGGGCCCGCCGGATCACGGCCCGCGGGATCGGGACGGGGAGATCACCGTGACCACGTTCCACGGCCTGGGCTTTCGGGTCCTGCGCGAGCATCACGGGGAGGCGGGCCTGTCCGCGCAGTTCGAGGTGGCGGACGAGGCAGCCCGTCTCGGGGTGGCGACCGAGCTGACGGGATCCGAACGGGACGGCCGCAAGCTCCTGGCCGGGCTGGCCGATAACCCGGCCGGGAAGCTGGCCCTGCGTAAGGAACTGATAGCCCGGGACCTGGTCGACTTCGACGGGCTGGTCGAGATGGCCGCCGAACTGCTCGGTGACCATCCGGCCATCGCCGCCGACCTGCATGCCCGGTGGCCGTACATCAGCGTGGACGAATACCAGGACATCGACGCGGCGCAGTACGAGCTGCTCCGCCTGATCAGCGGCGACGGCGCGGGCCTGACCGCAATCGGGGATCCAGACCAGGCGATCTACGGTTTCCGCGGCGCGGACGTCGGCTTCTTCCTGCGGTTCGCGGCGGACTTCTCCGGCGCCACGACCGTGCCGCTGGCGAGGAACTACCGGTCCAGCCCGGCGATCGTGACCGCCGCGATGCAGGCCATCGCGCCGACGACGCTCGCCCCCGGCCGGAAGACGCAGGCGGTACGGACGGATCTTGCGCGCGGCAACTCGGTCGGCGCGGTCACCTTTCATGAGGCCGCGGACGAGTACGCCGAGGCGACGTGGATCGCCGCCACGACAGACCAACTGCTCGGCGGGACGTCGTTCCACTCCCTAGACAGCGGCCGGGCGGACGGGCATGACCACGGCAAGCTCGGGCTGGCGGACATTGCCGTGCTCTACCGCACCGACACCCAGACCGGCCCGATCGGCCAGGCGCTGACCCGGGCCGGGTTGCCGTTCCAGAAGGGCTCGCACGACCTGCTCGTCCGCCGGACCGGGGTGGCGGAGATCATGCACGAAATGGGGCTGGCGAGCCCCGAGTCCGGCAACGACGTCAGCGGGCGGCTGAAGGCCGCGGTCCGCGCGCTGGTCGCTGTCCGGGGTGAGCGGGACGGGACGGCGGTCGACCTGCGGGCCGCGGGCGAGCTGCTGACGCCGCTCGCTCGCCGGTCCGGCTCCGACCTCGAGCGCTTTCGCACCGAGGTCGCGCTCGGCGCGGAAACGGACGCTCTGGACCCGCGGGCCGATGCCATCACCCTGCTGACACTGCACGGCGCCAAGGGCCTGGAGTTCGACGTGGTGTTCCTGGCCGGCTGCGAAAGCGGCCTCCTGCCGCTGCGGTTCCCCGGCTCCGGACCCGGCACTGCGGCCGAGGTCGCGGAGGAGCGACGGCTCCTGTTCGTCGGGATGACCAGGGCTCGCAGCAGGCTGCTGCTCAGCTGCTCGGCCCGGCGCACCAGGCACGGCATCGAAGGGACGACCGGTCGGTCGCCCTTCCTGGCCGCGATCGATCAGAGGCTGCTCGGCCGGGCCGCGCCCGGGCGGCCGGCCAAGGCCAGTGCGCGGCAGCTGCGCCTGCTATAGGTGCAGAGCCTTATACCCCGCAGGCGCTGGGCGCCTGGCCACGCGGCCAGGGCCCGGAATGGCAAGAAAGGTATACCCTGGCGGCCGTTCGGCATAATTTGCCTTTGCTCTGGTCATCTTGCGGGCTCAGTGACAATATGTCTGGAGGATTAGGGAGGGGAAAACCGATGAGCAGCACAGAGCCCGTTCACACAGAGTCCGAGACGCACGGTTGGTCCATCGACGTGGGAGACCACCCGACGCGGACCGACTCCCCGGAGTATGTCGCGGCGAGAAAGAAAATGATCCAAATCGCGACCGGGGCCACCGGGCTGATCTACGGACAGCCACCGTATCAGGATCATCATGGCAGCGCGCTATGGTTGCAAGACGCCCAGGGCTGGTTCCTGGTCCGCAATCTTGCCGGGATTGAGTGGTCGGCGCAGTTTTGCGCGGACCCGGCGAAGGTCGACCTACTGCGGCAGAACGCCAAGCGCCTGTATGATCTGCTCGCGCCGGATATCAAGCAGGGGCTCGATCCTGATGGCCTGCTGGATACCCCTATTCAGGACGCCGCCGGGGTGGCCAAGTGGACCGATTCGATTTTCAATGCCGGCGTGCCACTGCAGCCCACCTTCCACATCGGCGTGCTGCCCGGCGGCGGTGCCAAGAATTCCGCCGTGAGCCAGGATTCCGGCTCAGGGGATTCTAACGATCTCACCGGCACGCCGGATACCAGCGCGGCCCCGGCGTCCGCCGACGCGGCAACTTCCGCTGCGGTCCAGACGCCCGCGAGCACGCCGGATTCCAGCGCGGCCCAGACTCCCGCCGGCCCGCCGAGTCCTAGTTCGGTCCAGCAGCCCGGCGGGGTGCATCACTATCCCACGCCCATTGTCGACATCCAGCTGTTCAAGTACGACGATTTCCAGCTGTGGGTCACGGACGCGCAAGGTAATCCGGCCGCGGTGACACCCGTGCAGCCGCGCGGCAGCGGAGACGCGCGGGTTAACGTCCAGTACGCCACACCGGGCTCGCAGCTGGCCAAGCAAAAGGAGGCGGCCGCAAGCGCCAACCAGCCGCTGATCCTCCCGCCAGATCACCCGCTCGCGCAGCAGGCCTACCAGAACCAGCAGTAGGCCGCGGCGCGGCCTACACTGCGAACCTGCTTCGCCGTCGGGATACTGGAACACCTCGTCGAGCGGCACCTTGAACACCCGGGCGATCTGGAAGGCCATCTCCAGCGGCGGGGAGTAGCGGCCCTGCTCGATGGCGATGATGGTCTGACGGGTCACCCAAATGCGCTCGGCGAGCTGTGCCTGGGTCATCTCGTCGCGGGCGAACCGCAGCGCGCGGTCGGCTTGCTCACGACCACCGGCTACAGACCCCGCCGGTAGGCGACGAGCTTCAGAACGAAGCCGGCTACCGCCCACAGCACGAATCCGGGGTAGATGACGTTGGCGATCCAGAAGTAATCCCACTTGGCCATGACCGGGGACGCCGCGGCGTCACGATTTCATGATTGTGGATCGCCGCTACCCGCCAGGGGGTAGCGGCGATCCACGATGATCTACTGGCTAGTCGCGGCGGGTCCGATTCGCCATGATGGTCAGGTGATGATCGCAAGGGCGCAATGAGCGGCGAGCCGACCGGGATAGCCGACGCGGCGGCCGGAGTCGCCTTCCCCATCTCCGCGGACGGCCGGCGGAGCAGCCTGGCCCTGGGCCGGGCGGTGGTCGCCGACGCGCTGGGCCACGTTGATCCGGCCGGGGCACTCGGCGCGGAGCAGGAGAGTAACTGGCGCGCGGGCTACCTGGCTCATTTCCGCAGGCTCATAGAAGCGGGACTGGCTTCGCGGCAGGCCGCGGTGACCGTGGCCCGCGACGGACTGGGGTCGCTGCACCGGCGGATGCGCGTGGTCGGCCCGGACGGCGAAGAAGCCGCGCTCGACGCTCCGCTGCCAGCGCCGGCCCCGAAAGAGCTGGTCACCATCACGGTGGCGGGCACCGGCGTGGCCGACGTTGAGCTTTCTGTTCCCTACCGCGGTGACCGGCTCCGCGGTGACGCCCTGGCGCGCAGGCTCCAGACGTGGGCCGCCGACGGCGTCATCGAGCCATCGTGCGCGGACGCTGTTGCGATGGTCGCGGCGCATCCTGACTGGCTGGCCCTGCCCGGCCGCACGGTCGTGGTACTCGGGGCGGGCGCGGAAGTAGGCCCGCTGCCGGTGCTGCTGAGCTGGGGCGCCCGGGTCATCGCCGTCGACCTGCCCCGCCCCGGCATCTGGGAGCGGGTGCTGGAGGTCGCGCGGCGCAGCGCGGGCACCCTGCTGGTCCCGGTCGCGCGCGACCAGCCCGGCGAGCAGGTCCCGGAAGCCGGCGACGGCGCCCTGGCGCAGCGCGCGGGCCTTGACCTGACCGGCGATGTCGCCGCAATCGCCGGCTGGCTCGCCACGGTCGACGGTCCGCTGGTACTCGGCAGCTACATCTACGCCGACGGCGCGGACAACGTCCGCGTCTGCAGCGCCGTCGACGCGCTGACCGTACGCCTGCAGGATGAGCGCGACGATGTCGCGCTCGCCTTTCTCGCGACGCCGACCGACGTGTTCGCGGTCCCGGCCGATGCGGTCGCCCAGTCGGCCCGGGCCTTCGCGGACCGGTCCGCGGCGGCCAGGGCCGCGCGCATGATCTCCGGCGGACGGCTGCTCCGCCCGGCCTACTCTCCCGGCGCCGACCCCGGCATCAACGACACGCTCGTACCGCAGCAAGGACCCAATTACGCGCTGGCCAAGCGGCTGCAGCGGTGGCGGGCCACGGTCGCCAGGGACGGCGGCGCGGTCGTCTCGCTGAACGTCGCCCCGCCGACGCGCACCCGGTCGGTCACCAAGAACCGGGTCCTGGCCGCGGCGTACGGCGGCGCGCACCGGTTCGGCGTCGAGGTCTTCGAGCCCGCTACCTGTAAGGCGCTCATGGCAGCGCTGCTCGTCCATGACCTGCACGCCGGCGGCGGCCCAGCGCAGGCCCACCCCTGGCAGGATGAGGCGCACGCGGCCGCCCACGGCGGGCTGTGGCGCATCGCCTACGCTCCCCGCAGCGCGCTGGGGATCGCGGCGCTGTTCGGCGGGCTCAGGCGCTGAACCGCCGGCAGCTACCGGCACATGCTCGCCACCCTCAGCGGCCACCACGCCCAGGCTCGCGCGACTCGCCTGGTAATACCGGCGTCCGTTCGGTATAAAAAAGATTTTTCTACCGAACGGACGGGGGCTGCTCGCGCCGAGCCTGCGCCGGAGCGGCGCAGGGTGCTGCAGCGGAAGGCCCCGCCAGATTCCGGCGGGGCCTTCCGTTTTCGTGCTGACCGAGAGCTACCGTTAAGCAGGGTTCGACAGCACTTTACTGGTTTGGCTACTTCCTGCCGAAGCGGTCGAATTCTCCGTTTCGTACGCCGCCGAGAAAAGCATGCCATTCGTCCGGCGTGAATCGGAGAACCGGACCCTCGGAATCCCTGCTGTTGCGGACACCGATCTCGTCATCGGGCAGACTCGCCACCTCGACGCAGTTGCCATTGGAGAAACTCAGCGAGCTCTTAACCCAGTAAGAACTCGAACCCGGCCTTTCGGGTAGGCTTTCGAACGTAGGTCTTCCCACGTCATTACCTCACTGATTGTCGTTGGTTTATCCGAAATGAGTAACTACGAAGTGCAGTTCCGATGCTACTTAAAGTAGCCGCACAACTCTAAGGTTAGCAGATAACAGAGGTGTCGATGGGCCCTCTTTCGCCACAAGTGGCACTACGGCCCAATGGATGTCTGTTGTACTGGCGGTGCACCGCACGCCTCAACGGGCGCAGACGAGGTGGGGGCCGCTTGAGCCAGGGCGCCGGCGGCCAGTTCCGGCCAGAAGCCGCGCAGGTCTTGCGGCACTTACGCGCCGGCGGGCGCGCGCACCGACCAATGCGACTCCGCCGTTTCGAGTATGAGTTCCCTCGACGCCGCCGGGTCGAGCGACGCCTCGGCGAGCGCCTGGAAGGCAATCCGGTGCAAGTACGTCTCCCGCTCTCCCTCCAGGGAAAAGCCGCTCCGCAGATGCTCAGTGCTCACCACGTCTTGCAGCATCGCGTCGCTATCTACCCCGAAGCCGAATATAACAAAGGACTCTCCGAAGACCGTGTGCTGCGCGTCGAGGGGCAGGATCTGCAACGTCAGATTTGGCCGGTCAGCCTCTCGCACGAGACGCTGAAGCTGCCCGTACATCACCGACGCATCACCGACCCGGCGTTTCAGGACCGATTCATCAAGCACGACCGATAGCTGCAGTTCCGCACGGTCCAGTATCTGCTGGCGCTGCATGCGGACCCTGACCATCCGGCTGATCATGCCCGGCGCAATTGGCTCGACCCGGCTGTAGCTGCCAATTATATGCTTGGCATAGCTTTCAGCTTGCAGCAGGCCAGTTACGACATCAACATGCCAGATGGCCATGGAAGTGGCCTCGTGCTCTAGGCCGATGAATTGCTGATAGTCCTCCGATAGGCTGTCAGCGAATTCTTCCCACCAGCCCTTCTGAGCCGCATCCTCGGCGAGCTCGAGCAGGAGCGCACGGCGGGGCCCGGTGATCTGGTAGTAGTCGAGCAGTCTCTCGACTTCCCGCGGCCGCAAGCCGGTCCTGGCCCGCTCGTACCTGCTGATCTTGGAGGGCGACCATCTCAGCGCGGCGGCAACGGCGTCTCCGCTCTTGCCCTTGCTCTCCCTGATCCCACGTAGTTCAGCGGCCAGCCGGCGGCGCCGTACCGTGGGGCTTGCTGGCGCGATCATCGGGCGTCTCTCCTCCTGCTGCCGCGCGGGCGGACTAGAGCGACGGTGAGGCAGATTTCACGGAAACTATCCTTGCAAACCCTTAGTACACCGTTCACATACCCACCGCAACTAAGGCCTAGCCCACGCGAACATACGGATCTGCGGCCGGTCCGCGGAAAGCCAGTGCCGTGGCGGAAGCGGTCCGTCGACGGCCGACTCGGGCGCCGAGGCGGCCCGCAGCCCGGGTGGGCCCGCTGGTATCGTGCCGCGGTCGATTCATGACTGACCCCTGAAACGCAAGATGCCGCCGGTCTTGATGTTGCCTATTGCGCAGGAATACCGCGTGCTGCGACTGCTGGAGACTTATATGGCGAGGGGGGTACCGGTGAAGAAATGCGGCCGGAGTTGCTGACAGCCTGGGCTAGCGGCCGGCCCGGCCGCCGGTCAGGCTTAGCGCACAAACGTGCCACGCCTAGCGTAATCACACGATCGGCCTGCCGCGGAGGGCCGAATCCGCAACAGGCCGTTAGTCGTGCGCCGGGTTAGTTCACCCGTGATAGTAAGAGGAGTGGGGGGCCATGGCCACCACGTGGACGGTGGATGCCTGCGCCGCTACCACCGGTACCGCAGAGCCAGCCAGAATTGACCCAGCCGCGCTGAGTGCTAGGATAGCGGGAATGATGACGGTTTTTCTAATGCGCATGATTCCTCCATGCCGTTTACACTGGTCAGCGGTGTGTTGCATGGCTTCGCCAGCACGCAACAGCACGTCTGAGTCATGTATAACTATTGCCGCTTTTCGGCTGTTTCATACACAGCGTAAGGCATCACTTACAGTTTTTTCAAATACTAAATAATGCATTCCGTATTTCGCTAGACCCTGCCTGGAAAAGTGCATTTATTCATGTCCGGGAAATTGCGAAGATATATGTACTGCAAGGTTATGCGCAACTTGCATCGCGCCCTGGGAAGTATTACGATGAAGGTGCTATTAAGCTCTCAAATTAATATGCGGAAATTGTCCGCTTGTTCCATAAATGTTCTGGTAGTAAAGTTTGTTCCATGTCCTCGCTGACTCCGGCCGGTGCGCTGGTCGGCCGCGACAGCGAGATGGCGTTGCTGACCGGGCTCATAAGAGAGGTGGCCCGGGGACGCGGCAGCTCGGTGCTTATCGAGGGTGAGCCGGGGATCGGCAAGTCCGCGCTGGTACGGGCGGCGGTGGCGGAGGCGCCCGAGGCCGGCTGCGAGGTGTTCTGGGGGGCCGGCGATGAACTGGGCCAGGCGCTGCCGCTGCTGCCGTTCCTGGACGGGTTGTTAGTACGCGAGCCTTCCGCGAATCCCCGGCGGAACACGATCGTCCGGCTGTTGCGCGGGGAGGTCGCCACCGACCGCGGCACGGACGTACCGGCGGCGCTGGCGGAGCAGCTGCTGGCGCTGGTCGCCGAGCAGTGCGCGGTGCGGCCGACCATCCTGGTCATCGACGACCTGCAGTGGGCCGACCAGGCCAGCATCACGTTGTGGGGCCGGCTGGCGAGGTCGGCGGGACAGCTGCCGCTGCTGCTAATCGGGCTGATGCGACCAGCGCCCCAGCGAGATGACCTGCTGGCGCTGCGGCGAGTCGCGGGCGACGCCGCGCGGCTCCCGATCACCGGGCTCACCGGGGCGGCGGTGGCCGACCTGATAGGAGCCCTCACCGGCGGCCAGCCCGAGGGCGACCTGCTGCGGCTCGCCGGCGGGGCGGCGGGCAACCCGCTCTACGTCACCGAGATGGTGGCTGCGCTGGCCCGCAGCTCCAGCGTGACCATCACCGAGGCGGGAGCCGCCAAGCTGGCGAGCGGTTCCGTGCCGAGCTCCCTGTCGGCGGCCATAGCCGACCGCCTCGGCTTTGTGACCGGGCCGGTGCGCGAGGTCCTGCGGGCGGCGGCCCTGCTCGGCGTGGATTTCGCCGTCCCCGATCTGGCGACCGTACTGGGCCGTAGCGTAGCGGACCTGATCCCGGCGGTGGACGAGGCACGTGCCGTCGGCGTGCTGGCCGAATCAGGCAATGGCCTCGGGTTCCGCCACCCGCTGATCCGGGCAGCGCTTTACGACGAGATGCCGGCGCCGGTGCGCGCCGCCTGGCACCGCGATGCGGGGCGCGCTCTCGCCGAGGCGAGCGCGCCGGCGGACCGGGTGGCCCGGCAGATGCTGCGGGCCGTCGGCGGACCCGGCGGCACGGCCGAGCCGATGGATGAGTGGATGCTGACCTGGCTGGGCGACTCGGCGGACCTGCTGGTCGGGCAGGCGCCCGGGGTCGCGGCCGAACTCCTGACCCGGGCCGTCGCCAGTTCCCCGGCCGACTCGGACCAGCACGGCTGGCTGGCGAGCAGGCTCGCGGACGCCCTCTACCGTATCGGTGACAGGGCGCAGGCCGAGCAGGTGGCAAACCACGCGCTGGAGCAGACACCCGAGCCCGATCTTCTCGTGGACCTGCACTGGACGCTGGCGCAGTGCCGCATGCTGGCCGGGGAGTCCGCGGAGTCCCTGGCCACGCTGGACCGGGCGCTGGCTTCTCCCGGGATCTCGGCCCGGCACCGGGCCAGGCTGCTCGTGCTCGCCGCCCGGACGCACAGCTACCTCGGCGAGGTCGAAGAGGCGGGCCGGGTCGCCGCCGCGGCGCTCGCGGCGGCGACGGAGGCGGGCGACAACTGGGCTATGGGCTGGGCGTTTCATGTGCTGACGATCGTGACCGGGGTGCAGGGGCACGCGACCGACGCGCTGCCGCTGTTCGACCGGGCGCTGACCGTGACCCAGTCCGATCCGGCGCTGACCGATCTGCGGCTGCTGCTGCAGATCAACAAGGCTGTCACCCTGAGCAACCTCGACCGAAATGAGGAGGCACTGGCCGCGGCCGGGCAGGCCCGCGATCTCGCCGACCAGGTGAGTCCGGCGATCCGGCTGGCTCAGGCACACGGCGCCCTGGGCCAGTTGCTGTTCGAAACGGGACGATGGGACGAGGCGCTGGCCGAGGTGGGAATCGTGCCTGAGAACCTGAAGGAACCCCCTGCGGCCTGCATCGACCTCGGCATCGCGGCCGTGATCAGCTTCCATCGCGGCGAGACCGCCATGGCACGCCGCTACCTCGCGGCCGCCGTCCCGCACGCCGAACGGATCGGCCACCGGCTTATCGCCCGGCTGGCCCTGGCCCGCAGCCTGGAGCGTGAGCAGGACGGCGCTCTGCCCGAGGCGCTGACCGCGCTGACCGATGCGTTCGACGGCAACGCAGAACAACTCGAGGAAGTCGAGGACCTGCTGGCCGACGCCGTCCGCCTCGCCAGCCAGATCGGTGCGGCGAGCACCGCCCAGGCCCTCGCGGGCCACGCGGCCGCGCTCGGCGCCGAATCGACGATCCCGCACCGGCAGGCGACCGTGCGCTACTGCCGTGGCCTGCTAGACCATGACGCCGCCGGGCTACTCGCGGCCGCGGAGCGTTACGACGACGCCGGCAGGCCGCTACTGAGGGCGAAGGCGCTGGAGGCGGCGGCCGGAGAGTTCGTCCAGGCCGGCGACCGCAGCCAGGCGCGGGGCGCATTTACCGGGGCCGTGGAGGTCTACACCTCGCTGGGCGCGGCCGCGGACGTCGCGCGGCTGCAGGCCACGTTCCGCGCCCACGGCATCCGGCGCGGGCCGCACGCCAAGCACCGGCGGGCGCGCAGCGGCTGGGACAGCCTGACGGCGACCGAGATCAAGATCGCCGGATTCGTGCAGGAGGGATTGTCGAACCCGGAAATAGCGGCCAAGCTGCTGCTATCCAGGCGGACCGTCGCGACCCACGTCTCCCACATCCTGAAGAAGCTCGACGTCCATTCGCGGACCGACATCGCCCGGGAGTCTGCCCTGCGTACCATCGCGTCGAAGTGACCCCTGAACCTCTCGCCTGGCCGCGGGAATCATCGGCGTCGTGCCTGGCGGGGACGGTGAACCGCCGGGGGGGTTGCGGCTCACCGTCCCCACGGGTGCCCCCGCCGCGGGGACGCGTCCGGCGCCCTCGGCCGGGTCAGGGGCGAACGCGAGCGTGAAGTACACCGCCTTGCCCGCAGGGGTGTGGTAAAAGCCCCAGTCAGCCGACAGGGTGGCGACCAGCATCAGGCCCCGTCCGGTCTCCGCATCGGCGGGGGCATCGACCACCACGGGCAAGAAGCAGGACGTGTCGAAGACATCAACGCGTAGCTGATGGCAGGAGCAGGTAATGGCCAGCGTGACGGTCCCGGTCGTCTCGCGCCTGATGGCGTTGGTCACCAGTTCGCTGGTAAGCAGGACCGCGACGCCCGGGTCGACGGGGACATCCCACGCACGGATGGCCGCCTGGACCTGGCGGCGAGCTTCGCCGGCCGCGGCCGGTCCCGTAGCCAGCCGGACACGGCGCCGGTACAGTTCGGTCGGACGAGGCGGGGCCATCGCGTTCATCGGGTTCCTTAGCGGCCGGTTTTGCTGGTCCGGGAGAATGCTGGTCGCTCTGCCCGGGTACTCAGGGGCCGAGCGCGATAACGAGCTGCTCGGTACCCCTTGCAAGAAAAATGGTGCTGCAACTTTCAGTGAGAGACATCGGTCAGCTGACGGATCTTGCATCACAGGCCCGGACGCGGACCGGGATCACCATCGCTGATGGCGGGGTTGCCCTGGTGGTGGTTGTGATGGTGCAATCAGGGAGTCTCCTGGGGAGGGCTGGTGGGGAGCAACTCCGGTGCCCGGCGACGGCAGGCCTTCCGCTCGCTGGCGGCCAACAAGACGCTCCTGCGCGTGCTGGCGGCGTATGTCCTGTTCGTCCTCGCCGAGAACGCGGTGTGGATCGCCATGCTGATCTTCGCCTACGCTCACGGTGGTGCCGCCACCGCCGGGCTGGTGGCGGTGGCGCAGCTGGTGCCGGCCGCGGTGGTGGCTCCCCTGGTGGCGCCGCTGGCCGACCGGCGATCACCCGTGGTCGTGCTCGCGGGAGGTTACCTGGTCCAGGCGGCGGCGACGGGGGCGACGGCCGCGGCCGTCCTGGCGGGCACGCCGCTGGCGGCGTACGCGGCTAGCATCCTGGCCGTCACCGCGATGACCGTGACCCGGCCAGCGCAGTCCGCGCTTATCCCTTCGGTGGCTGTTACCCCCGATCAGCTGACGGCGGCCAACGTGGTCGCGGGCTGGCTGGAAGCCGCCGGCTTCGCGGCGGCGGGGCTGCTGGCCGGGGTCCTGATCTCCCTCGCTGGCGTGGGCAGCGTGTTCGTCGTGTGCGCCGGCCTCGGCATAGTGGCCGCGCTGCTCGTGGCCGGGCTCCGGGTAGCGGCCCTCGGGTCGTCCGGGCAGGAGGAATCCTCGGCGCTGGCGGACGCCCGCGCGGGCCTGCGGCTGGCCGTTCGGCAGCCGCGAATCCGGCTCATGCTGGCGTTGCTGACTGCGGCCTCGGTCGTGGCGGGTGCGCTCGACCTGCTTATCGTCATCCTGGCCATCAGCGTGCTCGGCCGCTCGCAGGCGTGGGCCGGTTACCTCGACTTCGCTTACGGCGCGGGAGCGGTGCTGGCCGCCACTGTCAGCGCGGTCCTGATCGGCCGGCGCCTGGGCGGGCCGATCCTGGCGGCGGCGCTGACGTTCAGCGCTGCGCTGGCGGCGCTCGCGTTCGGGCTCGGCCTGCCCGGGACCATAATCCTGCTGGTGGCGGCCGGAGCGGGCGATTGCCTGCTGGAGGTGGCCAGCCGCACCCTGTTGCAGCGCTCGGTTCGGCCCCAGCTGATCGGCCGGGTCTTCGGGGTGCTTGAGGGGTTCACGATGGCCGGGTACGCGCTGGGCGCGCTGCTCGTGCCGCTCCTGGTCCACCTGGGAGGCAGCCGACTCGCGCTGCTGGGGGTGGCGGCCGTGCTGCCGCTCGCGGCTATGGCCGGCGGCCGCGCCCTGTTCGGCCTCGACGCCGGGACCCCCGTTCCTGTGGTGGAAATCGCGCTGTTGCGCTCGCTCCCGTTGTTCGCCGAACTGCCCGCACCCGCGATCGAAGGCCTGGCGGCGGCTCTGGTTCCGGTGCAACTGCCCGCCGGCGCCGTCCTGATCCGCCAGGGTGACCCGGGCGATGCCTACTATGCGATCGCCGCGGGCGAACTGGATGCCCGGCAGGACGGGCATTTCCTGCGCCGGTGCGAGCGCGGCGAGGGAGTAGGCGAGATCGCGCTGCTGCGTGCCATCCCGCGCACCGCGACCGTGACCGCCCATTCCGCCGCCACGGTGTACGAGCTCAACCGGGAGCTTTTCCTGACGGCGGTGCTCGGACATGCCCCGACCCAACGGCAGGCGGACCGCATCGCCGACGCGCGGCTGGCCAGCGGCACTGCCCCGGGCATCCCGGGCACGGATGCGGGCACGGGCACGGGCACGGGCGAGTAAAGGCGACGCTGACGCGGTTGTGGTGGCGTTTCCGCGGAAGCGCCTTGTGCAATGCTTCACAAGCCGCCAGCTTGATTCGCCGCCGTGATCGCAGGGCGACGTGCCGCGTCAGCGCTCGGCCGGCGTGTAGATCAGCTTCTTGTTCACGAACTCATCGATGCCGTACGGGCCCAGCTCCCGGCCGACGCCGGAGCGCTTGGTGCCGCCGAACGGCAGGTCGGCCATTGATCCCTGTGGGCTATTGATCCACACCATGCCGGTATCGAGCAGGTCCGCCACTTCGGCGGCCCGGGCCGGATCCGCACTGTAGACGACGCCGCCGAGCCCGAACGACGAGGAATTGGCCAGCTCTATGGCCTCCGAGACGTCGGCCACCCGGTAGATTACCGCCGCGGGACCGAACAGCTCCTCATGATAGGCCCGCATCTGCGGGGTGACGTCGGTGAGGACGGTGGGCTCGACGAACGCACCCGGCCGGTCGACCCGCCGGCCGCCGGTACGCAGCGTGGCGCCTTTGTCTACGGCGTCGCTGATCTGGTCCATCAGGTGCTCGGCCGCCCCCTCCGAGGACAACGGCCCGAGGTCCGAGGCGGGGTCCATGGGATCGCCCGGGTGCAGTACGGCCATCGCGGCGGTGAACTGGCCGACGAACTCGTCATAGAGATCTCCGACGATGATGATCCGCTTGGCCGCGTTGCAGGCCTGGCCGGCGTTGCCCATCCGCCCGGCGACCGCGGCCCGCACGGTCTTGGTGACGTCGTCGCTGTCCAGGACGATGAACGGGTCCGATCCCCCGAGCTCGAGGACGACCTTCTTGAGGTTACGGCCCGCCACCTCGGCGACGGCGGAGCCGGCCCGCTCGCTACCCGTCACCGACACGCCGACCACTCGCGGATCGGCGATCATATCCGCGATCTGGCTGTTGGTGGCGAAGACGTTGATGTAGGCGTCCTCGGCCAGGCCCGCGTCACGGAAGATCTGCTCCATCGCCAGGGCCGACTCCGGGCACTGCGGCGCGTGCTTCAAGATGATCGTGTTACCGGCCATCAGGTTCGGGGCGGCGAACCGGGCCACCTGGTAGTAGGGGAAATTCCACGGCATGATGCCGAGCAGCGGGCCGACCGGCTCCTTGCGGACCAGCGCCGTACCTCCGGCCCGCGGGCTGAGCGGGGTGTCCGCCAGGAGCGCTGGTCCCTGCTCGGCGTAGTACTGGTAGATGCTTACCACCAGCCGGATCTCGCCCTTGGCCTCCCGGGTGGGCTTGCCCATCTCCCGGGTGATCAGCGCGGCCAGGTCATCAATCCGCTCCTTGTACAGCTCGGCCACCCGCTGCAGCACCTTGGTCCGCTCGTCCTTCGCGGTGGTCCGCCAGGACTGGTAGGCGCGGGCGGAACGCTCCAGTACCTGTTCGATCTCCGCGTCGGTGGCGGGGGCGAACTCTCGCTCGGTCTCGTTCGTGGCCGGATTGACGACCTTGAACTCGCTCACTGCTGCCGTCCCTTCAGGCTTCTCGTCCAGTTGCCCACGATAGTCGCGGGCTAGCCGCCGGATAAGGCCGGACCCCGGATCTCTACCCGCGCAGGCCGTCGAGGTGGTCAGCCTGCGGCCAGGGCGGCCCAGAACGCGCAGTTGTGCGTGTTCGCGAAGTCAGTCTCGGTCTGCGGTGTGGGTGGCACCAGCGACTGTATCTTCTGGGTGACGTTGTTGAAGAGCGGCCAGAACGGGGGGCCGCCCGAGGAGGGCAATCCGCGCTTGGCAAAGTCCGTCCAGTACCCCTTCATGGTCGCCGCCAGTTGCTCCTGCGGGGCCGAGAGCGCCTTCGGGAAGGCCGCCGTGGGCAGGTCCATCAGGTACTGGATCTCGGACGCGTGGGCCGCACCGTAGGGGAAGCTGACCGGGGGCAGGAAAAGCTCCGGCGCGTTCTCGTCGTTGAACTCGTAGGCGAAGGTCGGCACGAAGCGCGAGACGGACTGATCGATGGTCAGCGCGGGGCACGCGAAGATGGCGTCCGTCCCGACCGCGCCGAGGGCGACCGACGGGCTGGGGAACGCGGTCAGCGGGTACTTGGCCGCGATGATTGCCGCCGCCGCCGCGGGAACTCCGAGCGTCGAGGAGATCATGCTCTGGTAGTTCGCGGCCGTGACCGGGGCGCCCTCGAGTTCGCTGAGCGCGACGAACAGCCGCCATTCGTCATGGTTCGTGCCGTTGATGATCGGGACGCGGTTGAAGTTGCCGGTGGCGAACGCGGTCCCGAGCGACTCCGGCAGCACCTCGGTGTTGATGTTCGGGGTGTAGCCGGCCGCGGTCTGGTCGGCCAGGATGGTCGAGACGGGCAGGCTCCGCAGGCAGGCCGCGGCCTGGCTGGCGCATCCGGCCTTGGTCGCGAATGCCTCACCGGCGGACTCGGCGCTCGCGAGCGAGGTCTGCGTGAGGTTGTATGATCCGCTCTCGGCGATCGCCTTTTCGAACAATCCCTTCGCCTGCGGCGATGCCACCTGCGACAGCGTGGACAAGCCGCCCGCGGACTCGCCGAAGATGGTCACGTTGTGCGGGCTGCCGCCGAAGCTGGCGATGTTGCGCTGCACCCAGCGCAGGGCGGCCTGCTGGTCCTCCAGGCCGTAGTCGCCCGACTGGCCGTTCGAGTCGGCCAGCGCCGGGTGCGCCAGGAAGCCGAGCGCACCGAGCCGGTAGTTGATGGTGACTACGGTCACACCGTCTGCCACCAGCCCGGTGGGGTCGTAGTCGTTGCTCTCGCCGCTCACCAGCGCGCCACCGTGGATCCATACCATGACCGGGCTGCCTGAACCAGGCTGGGCGTGGCTGGGCGTGAACACGTTCAGGAACAGGCAGTCCTCCGACGTGCTGGCCTGGCCGAAGGGCCCGGCCACCTGCGGGCAGTGCGGCGCGAACTGCGTCGCGTCGCGCACGCCAGACCAGCTCGCGGCGGGTTGCGGCGGCTGCCACCGCAGCGCGCCGACCGGCGGTGCGGCATACGGGATGCCGAGAAATTCATCGACCGCGCCATTGGCCAGGCCACGAACCGCCCCGTTCGCGGTGCCCGCTACCGGCCCGCTGGCGCTAGCGGTCACCTGCCCGGTGAGGGTGCTCGCGCTCACCGCGGGTGCGGCCGCGACCAGGGCACCCAGCGTGACTCCGGCTACCGCTAGCCGGGTGCGCACCTGCCGTCCGGTCCACGTCATGAACATCCAGATCGCCTCATTTCCCGCCGCTGCGCTGATGTCTTTTCATACGGCCGAACGGGACGCGGTTCCCCGCGCCAGGGCAGGTGCTCTCGCACCTGCCTACGTGCGCTACCTGGGCTTTACCAAAAGTACGAATCAGTACTTTAGAGCTACGTCCGCTACTGTATGCCCGTGACCGACATCGGGCAAGGGGGGACGCTCGCCAGGACGCACGAGGGAAAGCCAGGTCTTCCCCGCGGCCGGAGCCACCTGCCGCTGTCGGCCGTACGCGCGTCGCAGCGGGAACGGCTGCTGCGGTCGGTGATCGCCGCGGTATCGGAATCCGGCTATCGGGCCGTCACCGTGGCCGACATCGTGCGGCGGGCCAGGGTGTCCCGGGCAGCCTTCTATGCCCACTTCGCGGACAAGGAGGACTGCTTCCTGGCCGCGACCGCCGAAGGCCGGGACCTCATGATCGCCCAGATAGTCTCCGCTACGCGCGCGCTGCCCGCCGACGCCTGCGACGAGGAGGCACTCCGGGTCGCGTGCCGGGCGTACCTCGCGTTTCTCGCCGGTGAGCCGGCGTTCGCACGGGTCTTTTATATCCACATGCCGACGGCGGGCCCGCGCGCGTTGGACCGGCTCGATGCCGCGCCCGGGCTGTTCGCTGATCTGAACCAGAGATGGCACCAGCGCGCGCGAGAGCATCACCCGGAATGGCCGTCGGTTCCTTCCGAGGCGTATCTCGCCCTCGCCGGGGCAACGGTAGAACTGGTGCGATCGATGGTCCGCGCGGGCCGGACTGATGCTCTTCCCGAGCTCGAGGAAACCCTCGTGTCGCTGCACCTGGCGGTCCTGGCGGCCCTCCCCTGGCCGCCAGGAACCTGACCCGGGAACGCCGATCCAATGCCAGCAGGGAAATGCGGGCCTATGAGGCTTGCCGGGCTACGCGGTCAAGGACCGACTGGCGCAAGGCTACGGCGTCCACGTCCAGTGCCGACAGAACCTGCAGGGCGACGCCCTCGCTCTCGGCGAGGAGGCCGAGCAGCATGTCCTCGGTATCGACGCGCTGGTGCCCGAGGTCAGTCGCTTCCCGCAGGGTCAGTCGCAGCGCGTTCTTGGCCCGCGGGGTGAAGGCCGGGCGAGGGAAGCGGAAGGCACCGGCGCCGAAGGTGTCGTCAGCCCGGCGCTGGATCTCCGAGACGTCAATGCCGATCATGGACAGCGCGTCTATGGCCGCCTGGCCTCCGGTCGCGGGGACCCCGGCTGCCTCCTCGCGCGTCCCTACGCTAGGTCCTCTGCACCTAGCACCCGGATATGTCTGCAGTTTCGGGGGCTATCACCCCCGAAACTGCAGACATATCCACGGCCGGCTCGCGGGAGGTAGATCCGGCGTGTGGCTCAGGTGGCTGGTGGGTGACACGTGATCCGGTGGGTTCCGAGGCGGCGACCGACGTGCCGCTGATACGGGATACTTCGTTACTTTGGTCGCAATAGCGAGCGATCTTTATCACCTAGAAGCCGGGCATACTCACGATGACGCTAGCCGGACAGCGCCTCGCGGGCCGCCTTGAGCGACGAGCGTCTGGCGGAGTCGAGGTACTCCTCGACCCTGGTGATGTGCCCGTCGCGTACCTGCAGGTACATCGCGGCGTGCAGCTCGACCTCCGCGCCGTTAGGCAGCCGGCCGCGCAGCACGTGCTGCTGCAGTACGCCGTCGGCGGCGATCGCCCGCCGGACGATGTCATAGCGCAGGCCTGACACGGCCCGGTGCAGGCCTTGCAGTACCTTCAGATTCTCCTCGACGGGCTGCTCGAGCAGGTCATCGTTGTGCCAGATGACGGCGTCCGGGGCGTAGATCTCCCGCAGCGTGCCGATGTCGCCGGCTTCCAGCGCGGTGAAGAAGCGGATGA
Source organism: uncultured Actinomycetota bacterium (assembly GCA_963844625.1). Lineage (GTDB taxonomy): Bacteria > Actinomycetota > Actinomycetes > Streptosporangiales > Streptosporangiaceae > Palsa-504. The sequence goes on from CAWJPF010000018.1 coordinate 286,350, forward strand.
CGAGTTCCTCGCTGATGGCGGTGTCCTCCTTCATGGTCGATCCGCCGCCAGGGCAGCGCGGCCCATCATGGCGATGGTCTGCTCGTAGCCCCAGTCGCTGTCGACCGGGACCGGGAACAAGACCGGCAGGTCCACTCCGGCAGACCGGTAATCCGCCAGCCGGGCGGCGCACTGGGCGGCGTTGCCGTGGGCCACGAACCCGTCGGCCACCTGCTGCGGCACCTCATCGGCCGCGCCGGCCCGGTCGCCCGCGAGCACGAGCTCGCGCACGCCCCGCAAGTCGACGCCGCCGACGCCCGCACCGGCACCGGCACCGCCGGCGCCGCCCGCGCCGGCGACACCACCGTTGGATTCACCGAAGAGCCGGGGCGCGGCGGGATGCAGCACGTAGCTGGGCACAATCGCGCGGGCGGCCGCCGCGGCCGCGGCGGCATCATCGGACAGGCAGCAATGCACCACGCAGGCGATCTCGACCGACGCCGGGTCCCGCCCGGCCGCCCGCGCGGCGGCGCGGACGGCGCCGGCCGCCTGCCCGGCCTGGGCGGGCGTCATCAGGTTGAGGATCACGCCGTCGGCTATCCGGCCGGCCAGCTCGAGCATCCGGGGCCCGAGCGCGGCCAGGTAGACCGGCAGGTCCGCCCGCACGGGCGGGCTGTCGAGCGGGACAAGGCCGGTACGGAACACCTGGCCGTCGTACCCGGCGGTCTGGCCGCCCAGGATCGCCCGGACGACGGCTACGTATTCCTCGATCATCGGCAGCGGCGCAAACGGCGGCACCCCGAACCTGGCGTTCATCACCGAGTTCGCCACGCCCAGGCCGAGCACGAACCGGCCGCCAGCGGCTTGGTCCAGCTGGGCCGCGGTCTTGGCGGCCAGCACCGGCGGCCGCAGGGCCGCGTTCGTGATCGCGGTCCCTACCCGCACCCGCTCAGTGGCGGCGATCACCGGATGGCACATCGACAGCGCGTCGCCGTGCCCCTCGGCGACGAACACCGCGCTGAAGCCGGCCTGCTCGGCGGCGCCGGCCAGGGCGCCGATGCGGGCCGGCGCCAGGCCGCTATGCGAGGCGATGGAGAGCCCGAGCGGCCCGCTCATGGTCGCACCCGCTCGGTCGGCGGGCGCGCGGCCTGCGATTGAGCCCAGAGCTGCGCCCGGAGTTCGCGCTTGAGGACCTTGCCGGTGGTCGTCCGGGGCAGCGAGCTGACAAACTGCACGGTCTTGGGGCACTTGAAGTGGGCGAGCTGGCCACGGCACCAGGTCACGATGTCGCCGGGCGCGACAGCGGGGCCGGGCGCGGGGATGACGACCGCGTGCACGGCCTCGCCCCAGGTGGGATCGGGACGCCCGAGCACGGCGACGTCGGCGACGGCCGGGTGGCGGGCCAGAACGGCCTCGACTTCGGCGGGATAGATGTTCTCGCCGCCGCTGATGATCATGTCCTTGGCGCGGTCGAGGATATAGAGATAGCCATCGCCGGTCAGCTTGGCGATGTCGCCCGTGCGGTACCAGCCGTCTTCGGTGAAGGCCGCGGCGGTGGCCCCGGGGTCCCGCCAGTACCCGGAAAACAGGCACTCGCCGCGGATAAGCAGCTCGCCCGGAATGTCGACGGGCAGGTCGCGCCCGTCTGGGTCGACGATGCGCACCTCCCAGCCGAACGAGACACGTCCCGCGCTGGCCAGCCGCGGGTGACCGGGCTGATGATCCTCGGGCGCGAGCAGGCTGATCATCGACTGGCTTTCCGTGTTGCCGTATATCTGCCGGAACCGGCAGCCGAACGTGGCCACGGCCGCGCTCAGCGAGGACGGGGTGATCGGCGCCGTACCGTAGGCAATCTCGCGCAGGCTCGACAAGTCCGCGCGGTCGCGCGTGCGGATCTCGGCCACCAGCATGTCGATCAGCGACGGCCCGGCGGTGAAGAACTCGATCCGGTCGGCCTCAATGGCGTCGATGACCGCCGCGGGGCTGAAGGCCGTGTGGATGTAAACGGTCCCGGCGGTCAGGATCGCCTGCAGGCACTGGCCGAAGCCGCCCAGGTGGAACAGGGGCAGGATCTGCAGATGCCGTGAACCGGCGACCTGGTCCCCGATCTCGATGGCGAAGTCGGCGACGCTCATCATCAGCGCGCCATGCCGCAGCGGGATGGCCTTCGCGCGGCCCGTGGTGCCGCTGGTGTGCACGAGCGCAAGCACGGAGTCGCCGGCCAGCTCGGGCCGCGGCGGAACCGGGCCGGTCAGCGTCGCGCCGGCCTGCCAGCCCGCAGGCGTCAGCCCGCCGCCGATGATCACCCGGGGGATGCTGGGGATGCCGGGGACGGTGGGGGTGCTGAGGGAGGTGGGGGTGCTGAGGGAGGTGGGGGCGGTTCGCGGCTGGGCGGCGTCGACTAGGGCGGTGAACTCGGCGTCGGCGGCGACCGCCTTCGGCCCGACGAGGGTCAGCACCTCGGTGAGCTCACGAGGCGACAGCCGCCAGTTGACGAAGGCGGGCGTCGCGCCGGCCCGCATCAGCGCGAAGGCGTGCACGAGGAAGTCGGCGCTGTTCTTCGCCACGATCGCGACGATGTCGCCGGGCCCGATGCCGAGCCCGGCCCAGCCGCCGGCCGTACGTTCCACCGCGGCTCGCAGTTCGGCGTAGGTGTAAGCCACTCCCCGGTCATCGGCCAGGGCCATCACGTCGGGCCGCACGTTGGCGCGCCACTCGATGACATGGATCCAGCTCTGCATCCCGCGAGTACCTTTCGTCCGCAGATCGTATCGTTGCAGAAACGACTTCTGTAGGACAGACACCGGGCAGAAATTGGCCGGCACCGGAGGAGATGAGCGCCATGCTCGACCTGGCTGCCGTGGTCGAACAGGTGCGGCGGGGCATGGTCCCGGCACACGTCTACGGCGACCCGGAGATATTCGCGCTCGAGCGTGACCGGCTGTTCGCCCGGTCCTGGGTCTTCCTCGCGCACGAATCCGAGATCCCCGATCCCGGCGACTACGTGGTCCGCCGGGTCCTGGCCGACTCGTTCATCGTAGTCAGGGACGAGTCGGGCGTCGTCCGCGTGCTGTTCAACATGTGCCTGCACCGCGGCATGCAGGTATGCCGGGCCGAGCTGGGCAACGCCTCGCACTTCCGGTGCCCGTACCACGCCTGGACCTACCGCAACGACGGCCAGCTGGCCGGCCTGCCCTTCCACGGCGAGGCCTACGGCGGCGAGGACGGCTTCGCCCGCCTCGGCCAGTCCCTGCTGCCGGCGCCCTCCATGGCGATGCACAACGGGCTGATCTTCATCAGCTTGGACCCGGACGCGCCCCCGCTGCCGGACTACCTCGGCGATTTTGCCTTCTACCTGGACTTTTATACCCGCCAGAGCCCGGCGGGCGTCGAGCTGCGCGGCCCGCAGCGGTGGCGGATCAAGGCCAACTGGAAGATCGGAGCGGAGAACTTCGCTGGCGACAGTTACCACACGCCGCACACCCACGCCAGCGTGGTGGACATCGGGCTGTTCCGCGAGCCGAAGGCCAGCAAGCGCAAGGAGGGCGCCCTGTACACCGCCGGGCCCGGGGCGGGCACCACCTACAAGCTGCCGCCCGGCGGTGATTTCGCCGGGCAGCTGCGGTACGTGGGCTACCCGGACGCGATGATCCCGGCGATGGCGGCATCGTGGTCGGACCGCCAGCGGGCACTCGTGGCCGACAGCGGCTTCATGGTGTCGGCGGCGACCCTGTTTCCCAACCTGAGCATGGTGCATAACTGGCCGCAGATCGACGCCGACGGAACCGTCGCGCCGTTCATCTCGCTGCGCCAGTGGCAGCCGGTCAGCGAGCGGGAGACCGAAGTGCTCTCGTGGTTCGCGGTGGACGCGGCGGCGCCGGAGAAGTTCAAGCGGGATTCCTACAAGGCGTACCTGATGTGTTTCGGCATCTCCGGCATGTTCGAACAGGACGACGTGGAGAACTGGGTCTCCATCACCGACATGGCGACCGGGTCGATGGCCCGGCGGCTGAACCTGAACAGCCGGATGGGGCTCACCTCGCAAGGCGAGCCGATCAAGCCGCCGCTCGAGGCCTTCGCCGGTCCTGGCCTGGCCTATCAGGGCTTCGGTGAGTTCAACCAGCGGCACTGGCTGAGCCAGTGGAGTGATTGCCTGGAGTGCGAGCCGGGCGGTGTGCGGTGACGGCCGGTCAGCCGCTCCGCTACGGTGACCCGGCGCACCTGGCCGCGCACCAGTTCCTGGTCGAGGAGGCGGCGCTGCTTGACGCGGCGGACTACGCGGGCTGGCTGGGCCTGCTGTGCGAGGACATCCGCTACCTGATGCCCGTCCGGGTGACGACCGCGCGCGGCGCGGGCTTTGACTCCCTCGCGGACATGGGCCACTTCGACGAGGACATCTACGCGCTGCGCAAGCGCGTCCAGCGACTGGCGACCGATCACGCCTGGACCGAGGACCCGCCGTCACGGACCCGGCATTTCGTGACCAACGTCAGGACGTTCAGGGCCGGGGCTGACGAGTTGCGGGTGGAGTCCGCGCTGCTGCTGTTCCGCAGTCGTGGCGACACTCGGGCCCCTGACCTGGTGTCGGCCGGGCGCACCGACCTGCTCCGCGAGACCGACGACGGGCTCCGGCTGGCCCGGCGGGAGATCATGGTGGATGAGTCGGTGTTGCGCACCCAGAACCTGGCGGTGTTCCTTTGACCGCGCCGGAGCCCGTGATCAGGCTGGGCAATGAGTTCACCGAGGTCGTAGTGGAGCGGGTGCAGACCCGCAACGGCGCGCGGCTGCGGATCTCGGTGCCGAGCTCGGGTCAGGCGATCCTGCTCTGCCCGCTTGAGCTTGAGGCCCTGACCTGGCAGGACCACGAGCTATTCTCCCGGCTGCTGAGGACACCGCACGGGCCGGAGGACGAAGGCTGATGGCCTGGCTGGACGGCAAGCGGGCGCTGGTAATCGGCGCGGGTTCCGGGATCGGCCGGGCGGTGCTCACCGCCTTCCACGCCGAGGGCGCGCGGGTCGGTGCGCTGGAGCTTGATCAGGCCAAGGCGGCCCGGCTGGCGGCCGAGATGCCCGGCTGCGTGGTCAGCCAGGGCGACGCCACGGCACTGGCCGACACCCGCGCGGCGGCCCGCGCCGTCACCGAGGCGTTCGGCGGCCTGGACGTCCTGGTCAACTGCGTGGGCATCTTCGACTTCTACCGCGGCCTGGCCGACATCGCCGACGATCAGCTCGATGCCGCCTTCGACGAGATCTTCGCCGTCAACGTCAAGAGCCAGCTGATCGGCGTGCGCGCCGCGCTGCCCGAGCTGCGCCGGTCCGGCGGTTCGGTCGTGCTCACGGTCTCCACGTCCGGCTTCTATCCCGGCCGGGGCGGCATCCTCTACGTGGCGTCGAAGTTCGCGGTCCGCGGCTGCGTGATCGCACTGGCCCACGAGCTGGCCCCGGAGGTGAGAGTCAACGGGGTGGCGCCGGGCGGCACGCTAGGCACCGAGCTCACCGGGGCGCGCAGCCTCGGACTTGGTGACCGGGTCCTGGGTACGACGGCCGACCGGGAGCAGGACCTGCGCCGCCGCACGCCCTTGCAGGTCGCGCTCACCGGCGAGGACCATGCGGGCAGCTATGTGTTCCTGGCCTCCGATCGCGCCCGCGGGATCACCGGCACCGTGGTGCACTCCGACGGCGGCATCGGCATTGGCTAGCAGGCACGGGTTTTGGGCCAGTCCTGTAGACCTTGGCGGGTCGGTCCGCTGGGTGCGTGGGCAGCCGCTGGTTCCGGGCCCGCAGGCGCGTGCCGTGTCGCCGGGGCTGGTGCCCAGTACCACGCCAGGGACTGACGGGGCAGGCAGGGTCCCGGTGACTCGTTCGAGGTCCCGTGGAAGCGAGACCCGGCCCCGGTCCCGGTCCGGCCTGGTCCCTGGCCCGGCCCCGGCCCAGGTCCCTGACCCGGGCCTGGTCTCGAAAAAGATCGCGGAAAATCTGGCTTACGTGGAAGATCTGGTACCTGATAGGGGCCCGGATGTTCCGTATAGGCCGGATTTTCCGCGTTACCCGGCGCGGGAGCGCAGGGGGCAGGGACGCCAGCGGCGGCAGGAGCCTGACGGGGCAGGACGGCCCGGAGTGACACCTCCCCGGCCGGGCGGCACCGGCCTCACTCGTACCCCGAGCCGGGCTTCAGCCGCCCCCAAGTCTGGGACACACCGTCAGATAGCGGCGCCGCGGAGCTGGCCCTCCAGCCAGGCGACCCGCTCGCGCAGCTCGGCCTTGATCCGGCTGGCGGCCTGTTCGGTCATCCTCGAGACCGGTGCGGATACCACCAGCGCCGCGGCCGGCACCTGGTGCGGGCCGCGGACGGCCACCGCGACGGAGGCGACGCCTTCCTCGCTCTCCTCGACGTTCAGCGCACAGCCCTGATCGCGCACCTGCCGTAGCTCGGCCAGCAGCCGGGGCTGGGAGGTGATCGACCGGGCGGTCAGCGCGGTCAGGACGGCCGGGCCGGCGAAGATGGCGGACACCTCGGCGTCCGGCAGCTCCGCGAGCAGCGCCTTGCCCGACGCGGTGCAGTTCGCTGCGAGGACGGAACCGGTGCGGGACGCCACCCGCAACGCCCGCGAGCTTTCCACGGCATCCAGGTACCGGACATTGCTGCCCTCAAGGACGGCCAGATGCACGGTCTCGCCCAGCGAAGCGGCCAGGTGTTCCAGGGCCGCCCGGGCGTGCCGTCTGATATCGAGCTCGCGCACCGCGGCCAGGCCGATCTCGACCAGCGCCGGGCCCGCGGCGTAGGCCCGTGAGTCTGGTTCCTGGCGGACGAAGCCGTGATAGGCCAGCATGGCCATCAGCCGGTGCGCGGTTGAGTGCGCGACGCCGAGATACTCGCTGGCTTCGGACAACCGGACCCGGGGCTGACCGCGGAACAGCATCAGCAGCCGCAGCGCATTGTCCACGGACGCGATCGGGTAGGCCGGCGGCCGGCCAGTCGCGGCCCCGGACGCTGACCGGGACGCGGACGCAGACCGGGACGCGGACGCAGACCGGGACGCGGACGCAGACCGGGACGCGGACGCAGACCGGGAAGACGCAGGTTTCTGCACAGCAGAAACCATATGCGCCTCGCGGCCGCCGACGGGTTTGCTAGCCTTCGCGGCTAGCGGCCCAGGCCGCGATCAGGTCGGCCGCCTGCGTCCGCGCGCCGGCGGGTTCTTGCAGGTAGTGATCGGCCTTGATGAACTCCAGGGTCTTGTCCGGCGCGGCGAGCGCGTCGTAAAGGGCGCGGGCATCGCTTTCGTAGACGCAGGCGTCCGCGGTGGCGTGCACCACGAGGGCCGGCACGGTGATCCGGGCCAGGTGCGGCGCCGCGGTGCACTGGGAGGTGCGCAGGCTCCACATCGAGAGCCAGCTGCGCAGCGTGCTGACGGTGCCCACGCCGAAGACCCCGTAGTTCGCGCGCATCGGGTCACCGAGGTAGCACCAGTTCGGCCGCCGGTCCGACGGCTCGATCGACGGGTCGATCATCCGCAGGTCGGCCCAGCTGCGCGAGACGGTGAACAGCCGGTCCCTGGCCCGCGTCCCGGCCAGGCGATCCAGCTGATCCAGCGCCCAGCCGGTGATGCGCTCATTGCGCTCGCGCTGCGCCGCCCGGTAGCGAAGCTGGAAGTCCGCGCTATAGGGCGGCCCGTGGCCTGGGTCATACGGGTCAAGATCCGGGTCAGCCGACAGCGGATCGCTCTCGTCGGTCACGGATGGATCGAGCCACGCCGTCAGAACCTCGGGCCGGCCCGAGTGCGCGGCCAGCGCGACGTACAAGTCGCCGGGCGGCAGGTCCTCGACGGCCGGCAGCGGCCGCATCCCGGTGACCGGCCGCACGCTGGGCTCGGTGGCCTGCGACTGGTAGGCGGCCATCAGCGAGCCGCCGCCTGAGTTGCCCAGCAGCACCACCCGCTCGGCCCCGGCCTGCTCGCGCAGCCAGCGCACCCCGACGCCGATCTCGGCCAGCGCGTGGTCGAGCAGGAAGTGCGCCTCCTGGCCGCGGAACCTGGTGTTCCAGCCCAGGAACCCGAAACCGCGCTCGGCCAGGAAGCTGGCCAGGTAGTGCTCGCTGAAGTCCACGTTATAGTGCGTGGCGATGAACGCGACCCGCGGCTGGAGGCCGGCCGGGCGGTGGTAGATGCCCTGGCACGGATGACCGCCCGCGCCCGCCCGGCCCACCACCGGCGACGCCAGCCCGACGAATTCCCGCACGATCCCGGTCACCGGCCACTCCGATCTGCTGCTGCCTGGACGCTGACAGCCCGCCCGGCAGGGTGCTCTGGCGCTGAACTGAAACTGAGTTTAGATTTAGTTCCGGGCGGCAGGCCAGGCCCTGGCCGCCCGCACCTTGAGGAGGACGTCATGGAGTGGCAGAACGAAGAGTTCGATCTAGGCGGCGTTAATCACCTGGCGCTGGTCTGCTCGGACATGAAGCGGACCGTGGAGTTCTACACCCAGGTGCTCGGCATGCGGCTCATCAAGACGCTTGACCTGCCGGGCGGCGCGGGTCAGCACTTCTTCTTCGATATGGGCGGCGGTAACGCGCTGGCGTTCTTCTGGTTCCCCGACGCCCCTGACCCGGTCCCTGGCATCTCCGCCCCGGTGACGGTGCCTGGCCTGGGCGAGTGGACCAGCGCGGTCGGCTCCATGAACCACATCGCGTTCAACATCCCTGAGGAACGGTTCCTCGAGTACCGGGCCAAGCTGAAGGCCAAGGGCGTGCGGGTCAGTCCGATCCTCGATCACGACGACAGCGAGTTCGGGGTGGCCAGGGAACTGCACCCGGGCGTCTTCGTCCGCTCGTATTACTTCCAGGACCCGGACGGCATCCTGCTGGAGTTCGCCTGCTGGCGGCGAGCCATGGGCCAGCCCGGCGACATCCGGCACGAGCCGAAGACCGCGGCCGACCGGACCGGGCTCCCGGTCTAGGCCGTTGCTGTCCCTGGTTCACGTCCTGGAGTGGCGGGCCGAAGTCACTCCGGACTCCCTCGCGGTCACCGATCACCAGGGCGCACAGCTGACCTACGCCGAGCTGGCCACGGCCATGCAGCGGTCAGCCGCCGGGTTCGCCGCGGCCGGAATCGCGCCCGGCGATGTCGTGGCCATCATCGCGCGGAACCGGGCGGGCTGGGTCACCGCCATGCTGGGCCTGATCCGGGCGGGCGCGCTGCCCGCGGCGGTGAACTGGCGGCTGGCCGCGCCCGAGGTGACCGCGCTGCTCAAGCAGGCGCGGCCGGCCGCCGTCGTCGCCGACGCCGACTGCGCCGCGCTGGCCCGGCAGGCGACCGCGGGCCTGGACAACCCCGTCGCCGTTCTGCTTGACCGGGACGGCACCGCCGCGCCGCCGGAGCGGCCGGTGGAACAACTGCGCCCGTCCGCGCCCGCGATCTTGCTGCACACCAGCGGCACCACCGGCCGGCCCAAGCTCGTGCCGCTGACCCACGAGCAGCTGATCACGGCGGCGGTGTTCATGAAGCTCCAGGTGCCCGAGGCCGTGCCCGGCGCCAGGCATCTGTCCGCGCTGCCGCTGTTTCATGTCGCGGGGCTGGCCAACCTCGGCTATGTCCTGTTCACCGGCGGGCAGCTGCACGTCCTCGGCGGCTTCGACCCGGCCGGATTCGTCGATGAGCTGGTAAGCCGCCGGATCCAGCTGACCCAGCTGGTACCCACCTTGATCCAGGCCGTGACGCAGGAGGTGAGCTCCCGGCCCGAACCACCGGATCTGTCCCACCTGATCGAGGTGGTCTACGGGGCCTCACCCATCCGGCCCGACCTGCTCGAGCGGGCGGTGGCCAGGCTCGGCTGCCGGTTCCGGCAGAACTACGCCAGCAGCGAGACCGGCCCGCTGCCCGTCTGCTCGCTCTCGCCGGACGACCACGACCCGGCCCGGGGACGGCTGCGGACCGCGGGCCGCCCGTCGCTGGGCTGGGAGGTGCGTCTCGGCGAACGTGACGAGATACAGGTGCGCGGCGCCGCGCCGCTGCCCGGCTACTGGAATGACCCCGAGTCCACCGCCCGGGCGCTGACGGCGGACGGCTTCTACCGCACCGGCGACGTGGGGAGCATCGACGCCGACGGGTACCTGACCATCGTTGACCGGCTCAACGACGTGGTGATCACCGGCGGCGAGAACGTCTTCCCGGCCGAGGTAGAAGCGGTGCTGGCCCGGTACCCCGCGGTCGCCGACGTTGCGGTCATCGCGATCCCCGATGACCGTTGGGGCGAGACCGTGCACGCGGTCGTGGTGGCCGGATCGGGATTCGACGCGGCCGGGCTGGTCAGCTGGGCGCGCGAGCGGCTGGCCGGGTTCAAGTGCCCGACGGGCGTCACGATGGTCTCCGAGCTGCCGCGCAACGCGACCGGCAAGGTGCTCCGGGCTCAGCTGCGTGAGCCGTTCTGGGCCGGCCGCGACAGGCTGGTCTCATGACGGCGGGCATGGCCCCGGCCCGGACGCGCAAGGGCAGGCAGACCGACGAGGCTTTCCGCGAGGCCGCGCGGCTGGTGTTCGCTCGCGACGGCTACCTCAACGCCAAGATCAGCGACATAGCCGCCGCGGCCGGCCGGTCCGTGGCGTCCTTCTACAACTACTACGACACCAAGGCCGACCTGCTCATCGCCCTCGCCGAGGAATTTCACGCCGAGGCCACCCAGCTGGCGGTCCTGCCTTACCGGGCCGGCCTGGCCGGCGAGGAGGCGCTGCGCGAGGCCGTGGCGGGCTTCTGGCGGACCTACGCCAAGCGGCGCGGCGAGCTGATCGGTATCTTCCAGGCCGCCATGATCGAGGGACGATTCCGGGACCGGTGGCTTGAGCTGCGGGGCGAAGCCATCACCCGGATAGCGACCGCCATCCGGGCGGCGCAGGCCGACGGGTACTGCCCGGGCGTCGATCCGGTGCTGACGGCCTCGGCGCTCGCGGCCATGCTGGAGCACTTCTGTTACATCTGGCTCGGGCAAGGCGGCGAGAAAGACGTGCCGTTCGATGACGCGCGGGCCCTAGACGCGCTGGCCACCGTCTGGGTCAAGGCCATCTACTGGCGAGGCGAAAGCCGCTCAGCGGCAGAGCTGACCGGACCGTAGTGCCCATGCTCGTTCGGAAAAAATAAAGAATTTTGCCGAACGGACGGTGGTACCCGTCCCTGCGCCGGCCGGTAGCTTGGCCCCGCCAGGGCGCGGGTACGGCCCCTATGTGCTGCTGCCTGACTTTGCGTACCGGCGGATGGACGTCGAAGACATGACGGTCAACTATGCGGTCGGGGGTTCGGGCCCGCCGCTGCTGCTGCTGCACGGCTACCCGCAGAACCACCTGATGTGGCGCCACGTGGCCCCGGCGCCGTCACCAGGCTCGCGGTCCTGGACATCGTGCCGACCCGGCACGTCCTCCGCAACGTGACACGGTCCATGGCCACGGCCTATTATCACTGGTTCTTCCTGGCCACGGGCCACGGCATCCCCGAGCACCTGATCGGCGCCCCCCTTTGCGACTTCCTCAATTAGCGATCCACGGCGACTCGGGATCCTCCTGCCGGTATGTGGACAGCGGGGAGCCCGAAGCTGGCTAGCAGGCCAGGGTCAGCGAACACGGTGATCCGGGCGATGCCAGTACCTGCGGTCGCGAGCAGGACGATCCCGTAGGCCCGGTAGACGTCATCGGCGCCGCGCCGGTAAGCCGCGGCAGCAGGCTGCCCGTTGGCGACCGTCCGGATCATCCGCCAGTCACCGGGTGAGCCGAGACCCGCCACCGCGTTACGGGCCGCGTCGTCACCGGCGAACCAGGCCGGGGAGGGCGGCAGTTCCAGGGTGGCGTCGGCGCGCAGTAGGTCCTGCAGGGCCCGGGCGTCGGCGTTCTCGAACGCGCTGATGTAACGGTCGAGCACAGCCCGAGCTTCCGGTTCGGCGGGCTCGGCCACCTGCTCTGCGGCTGGCGCCACCTCTTGGAGCCTGGCGCGGGCGCGCTGCAGGGTACTCTTGACCGCCGTGGTCGTGGTGCCGAGGATCGCGGCGACCTCGGCAGCAGGAAAGGCCAGCACATCTCGCAGGATCAGCACCGCCCGCTGCCGGGCGGGCAGATACTGCAAGCTGGCGATGAGGGCCAGCCGCAGGCTTTCCCGTGACACGGCGACGTCGGCGGGGTCGGCGGTTTCCGGGGTCACCAGCGCGTCGGGGATGGGCTGTAGCCAGCTGACCTCAGCCCCGGCCGCGCCCCCCGCGAACCCGAGTTGCTCGCCCGGCCCGCCCAGGCCCGACGGCAGCGCGCGCCGGGCGCGGTGCTGGAGCGCGGTGAGGCAGGCATTGGTCGCGATCTGGTACAGCCACGTCCGCACAGACGACCGGCCCTCGAACCCGCCAAAGGACCGCCAGGCCCGCAGGTAAGTCTCCTGGACCAGGTCCTCGGCCTCATCGGCCGAGCCCAGGAGGCGGTAACAGTGTGCCAGCAACTCCCGCCGGAACGGCCCGGTCCGGTCGGTGAACTCCCTGTCGTCTGGCACCACGCCCGCCTGCGGCATCACCGCTCCTCACGTCGAGTCCTCAGGCCCGGCAGGTGCCCGGGCTCAGTTAGTTATACAGACTCAGCGACCACCGGAGAGGAATCGGTATACCCGGGGCGGCCCGCTGCCCGTCCACCGACGAAGCGTGTGCCGCTCTGCAGCGGACGATTCCTTTACTGACCGCGGCGGGTCTTCATGGCCGGAAGCTCACGCACAGGCGGGTCACGTAGCCGGATGGCGCTGGTCGCCGGGACCGGCGACCATGGTGGCCGCTTTCGCGGGGCCGCTGAAGGGTTGGAGGGCGATCTACGAAGTGCAGGGCATCCGGTTTCCCGCGGCCGATACGGCCATCGTGATCAGCAAGGGGGCCGTCCTCCTGGCTGGCCACGCCGCGCTCGTGGCCGAGAGCAGGTCGGTGGATACCTGGGTGCTGTCCAAGGGGGACGGGACCTGGCGCGTCGAAGCATTCCACAACTGCCCCGAGAATGCGGCCTGAGCCGCGGAAGGAGGAAGCCACGCTGCGTCCCCGGGGGTCCGGGAGGGCTCCGGGGATGTAAGGGGCTTGGAGTCAGCAGACGGGCCCGCGGCTCGAAGCGACGGCGGTAAGCACCGACCGGACAATGGCGAAGTCGATCGCGGCAGGACTGCGGTAGCGAATGCATCCCTTGCCCACACTGAGGTGCGCAAGCTGGTCACGATGAGCGTCCAGGACATCCCCGCGCAGCACGTACAACGAGATGTACTGCTTCTGGCTGGCCCAGGCAATCTCAGTGATGCCGCCGCGACCGTAGGCCGGCATCCCGTAGCCCATGGACTCATCGAAGCCCGGCAGCAGCTCACGGCACATGTCCCGTATCTCACTCAGCACCGCACGGCGCTCCCCCGGCACCATCGCGAGATACGTATCGACGTCCCTCGCATCGCTTCGCATACTCCGACCATACTGACAGCCCTGCATGATTATTCGTCGTCACCATATCTGGAGAAGTCCGCCTCTGCCGCATCTCTGATGCGCGCGGACCTGGGTGTTTGTGCCTGCCTTGACTCGACGGGCATGCCATGCGCGTGGCTAGGACTTCGCGGCGTCCGGCCGCGCCCGCCATCAGCCGGCGGCGCGCTTGAGAATGTCAGGAGGGAACGCGCACGCCTCGATGCACAGCTGCCCCCAGTGATTCAGGCGGCCACAGACCTCGTCGAGCCGATCGCCTAGCGCAGCGGCGATCGGCCGCTCTTGATCGTCGGTGCGCTGTTCGATGCTCAGCCGCGCGGCGCGTCCCTCGTCGGTGAGACTGCCGTCGCGGACCCAGCCGCGGCTCTCGAGCTGCCCGACCGCGCGTTGCATAGCATCTGGCCGCCAGCCGCGGGTGGCGGTGTAGGACAGCAGCGGCATTCCGGTCCACAGTTCGGTCAAGATGTTCATCTCGACTGCGTTCAAGCCAGCCGCGGCAGCCGCGGCCACGTGGCTGTCGCCGCGGTGCTCGCGGACCAGGCCGCAGGCCCACCACAGGCGGTGCACGGCATCTTGCGGGCGGCCGTCGGCGCGTCGTCCGCTGAACAGCGGGCGGCCCATGCCGTCGGCGCCCTCCGCGGCGTCGGCGAGCAGGCTCGCCACCTCGCCTGGGTCCTCGCCAGCCAGGACCTCACGCAAGCTGGCGACTGTCGACTCATCACGGGCCTGGACCAGCTGGTCATGCGCCACGGCGGACCGCGCAGCTTCCCACAAGGCGGTCACCAAGCTGGGCTCGAACCAGGCGAAGGCGGCAGCCACGACAGCTCCGGCAGGCTCCCCGAGGCAGGCGCCCCGGCCACCGACGTAGCTGGTGAGGAAGTCCAGGCCAAGCTCGGCCAGGCGCTCGTTCACCGCCCGGCTCCACACAGCATGCATGGCAACCGGTTCGCAGGCGTCGCGCAGCCGACGCGCGGGACTGCCCTCCGCGACGGCCGCGGGTAGCGCGGTACCCTCCGGACGAGGCACGAAAAAGGCAGCCACTGCATCTGCGTAGTCCACGATCAAGCTCCTGGTCCGAAGGTTGGAGGTAGCAACCGGCCCGTTGGCCGGCGGAATCGCGAGCGACCCAGAGTAACTGGCGCCGAACCGGCGGGCGAACACCGCGATCGCGGGCTTGCGAGGAGTGCTTGGCTCGCGGCGTGGGCATCACCCGCCATGGGTGATGCCGGTTGAGGGATCGGGGCCGTATCGTCTGGTCGCGAACGACAACCCAGGGAGTATCGCGATGGCAGTCGACACGTTCATGGCCTATGTCGGGGTGTATGGCAACGTTAGCGATGCTAACGCCGACTACGAGCTGGTCAAGGACCTGCATACCAAGGCGGGCCTGATCGACTCCTATGATGCCGCGGTGATCGAGCGCCGGGCCGACGGGAAAGTCAAGATCACCAAGAAACACGAGACGCCGACACGGGTCGGCGGCGTGCTCGGTGCCGGGGTGGGTCTGGCCACCGGCCTGGTCGTGGTCTTGTTTCCATTTGCTGCCATCGGCGGGGGCCTGCTCGCGGTCACTACGGGTGGCGGTGCGGTTCTTGGCGCGGTGGCCGGTCACGCAGCCGCAGGGATGAGCCGACACGACCTGAAAGAGCTTGGCGAGCATCTCGACGCCGGGCAGGCGGGCCTGGTGGTGGTCGCGGTGTCCGACATGGGGGCGAAGGTCGAGCGGGCGATGAATAAGGCGCAGAAGGTCCAGGCCAGGCAATTGAAGGCCGACAACGCTGCCATAGAAGCCGACGCGAAGTCCGCGCAGGGGTGACACCAGCGGCGCCTGCCGCTCCGGTCCCAGCTTGCGCCAGTACTCGCAGTCGCCAGGTCAGGACCCTAGGGCACGCGCGGTCTGCGGGCCGACGATCCCGTCAGCGGTCAGGCCGTTATGGGACTGGAAGCTGACCACGTGCGTCTGGGTGACCGGGCCGAACACGGCGTCCGGGGCTGCGCCGGTTTTCTTCTGCACCACTGTTACGTCGTCGCCGTTCATGAAGGGTGACGCCAGGCCTAGATCCCGGTGAAACCAGGCCGGCAGGTTGCCGGTGACGACGTTGCCGCCGTTGAGCTGCTGCAGGAATTCCATCCGTTCCACGACGTCGATCCCGTAGTCGCCATGGGTCGTCCCCGGCTCGCCCGGCTGGCCGGAGTTGTAAATCGCAGCCGCTTTCTCGACATTCCCGCCCGTGGTGGCCAGGATGCCCTTCAGCATGGCTGCGGCGGTGGCGCACTGCACGGCCACGTCAGCGTCGAAGCCGGGGAACCCGCCCGGCGGCGTGTGCGACCGGTCATCGAGCTGCCAGACGCCGTGTCCGTGCCCGAAGTCACCGACCTCGTTGGTGAGGTTCGTCTCCCGGGAGCCGACCGCGAACAGCAGCATCGGCGGCAGCCCGAGAGCAAGCTCGGACTGGTGGATGAACGGCCACGTCGAGTTGGCTCGCTGGTACTGGGCGGTCAGCTCAGATCCCGTGATTTCCATGTCGCCTCCCTGGCACCCTGCTTTTCCGGTGTACATCTACGGAGACCCAAGGCAGCGATTTAATACCTGCCCGAGAGCGGCGCGTCCGGTAGCTTCCCTCGACGCCTTAGAGCGGAACGCCTTGCGGGCGCCGGGGCTAAACGGTGCGCCGCCCGGATGGGGCCTCACCCACCGTGACTGGGCTCAGGCGGTCTGGCCAGCTCGCCCCGCTGCCACTGGCCCGGAGGCTGTCCGTGGTGTCGGCGGAACGCCGCGGCGAAGGCGTTCGGCGAGGCGTAGCCAGTCCGGTTGGCGATCTGGGCGACGGTCAGCTCGCCGGTCCGCAGGTAGTCGCGGGCGAGGGTCATCCGCCAGTCTGTCAGGTATTGCATGGGCGCCTGGCCGAGTGATCGTTCGAAGTTCCGGGCGAAGGCCGGGCGGGACAGCCCGCTCAGAGACGCAAGTTCGGGCACGGTCCAGGGGTGGCCGGCCTCGGCGTGGATCGCATGCAGAGCGGGGCTTAGCCGGGGATCACCAGCGGCCTGATACCACCGAGGGGCCGTCGGGCTCTGCTCGAAGCAAGTGCGCATTGCCAGCACCAGCAAGACATCGAGCAGGCGGTCGAGAACGGTCTGCTGCCCTGGCGCCGGGCCGCTCAGTTCCCGCGAGAGCAGCGCGATGACGTCGTGCAGTGGATCGTGGGCGGCGGCACGCAGCAGCAGGGCCGGCGGCAGAGTCCGGATCAGGCCACGACCAACATCACCGGAGAATCGGTAGGCGCCGCACAGGAATACTGTCGCTCCTCGGTGACCGATGTGCTCGTCATCGGCATGCTGCTCGCGGAAACGCTCGGGTGAGATGCAGACCGCCGCCGGCTCGTGCGCGATGTGATGGTCCGGCCCCCCCGGCACGAGGGCCAGGTCACCCGGCACAAGCTCCAGCGCAGCTCTCGGATCTTCCAGCCATAGCCATGCGCGGCCCTGGACGACGGTATGCAGAGCCAGCTGGATCGTCCCGGGCAGGCGCAGTCCCCACGGGGGCCGCGCTACTGAGCGGGCGAAGACGCCGCCCGATGCGCGCGCTCTGGCGAGATGATCCTGCAGTATGTCCACGACATGAGCGTATCTCGCAGCAAAATGAGCTTATTGCGCATTGATTAGCTCGACCACAGGCCAGAAGATGGAATCATGCTGACCTCGACTTCTTCTACACCTGTACTCGGCGCTACCGGCAAGACCGGCTCACGCATCGCGAGCAGGCGGCTCTCGCGTGGCACCGACATTGACCGCGACGAATGGGTCGCCGCCACGGCAGCAGGAGGGGTACCCGCCGGATACGGGGCGGTTCTCAGCGTGCTGACCGAAACCATCGCGGCCTGGGCCCTGGACGAGGCCTGATGACGGCGGCCGGAACGCTCGCCGACTTCCGGGCCCTGGACCCGTTCTTCCGGATCATCGAGGAAGGCGTGGCCGGGCTGGTGGACGGTGAGCACTTCTTCGACCTGCTGGCCGAGGACGTCGTCTTCGAGTACGTCATTACGGTCCCGGGCTACCCGCGCCGGGTCGAAGGGCGCCAAGCCGTAGCCGAGCTGTATCGCCCGTACGGCGCCACATTCTCCCTCGATCGCTGCTATGACCTGGCCGTCTACCACGACCAAGCCAGGGGCGTTGTCGTTCTCGAATACGCCTCGCAAGGCCGCGCCATCCCGACCGGAACCGCCTACAGCAACCGCTACATCTCGGTGCTGTCGATCGTCGACCGCAAGATCGCGCACTGGCGGGACTATCTCGACCCGCTAGCAGTCTTTGATGCGATCGGATGGCCCGCCGCGGCAACAGGCACTGATGGTGCCGGGTGAAAGGATGAAACCCTGCACCCAGGCCGGGTCCCGCCTGGCTGCTTCTGGTGCGTATCCGGGTGCCCGGTCAGGTTAGGAGTGATCCGGTGAATGGTACGGCTTTGGTCCGCCGACCCAGCAGCAGGCTGGCTGACGGAATCGTCACCCACATCACCCGCACCGCGGTGAATACGGCTCTGGCCGAGGCGCAGCACGCGGCCTATGCCGCCGCGCTGGCCGCCAGCGGCTGGACGATCCAGCAGGCATCGGCCGCTGATGACTGCCCGGACTCGGTCTTCATCGAGGACACCGTCGTGATCTGCGAGGACCTGGCGGTGTTGACCCGCCCGGGGATGCCTGCCCGCCGGGCGGAGGTCGCCGGCGTCACACAGGCCGTCCGGTCGCTAGGCCTGCGTACGGCGTGCATCCAAGAGCCCGGGATTCTGGACGGGGGTGACGTGCTGCAGGTCGGCAAGACCGTCTATGCGGGCCGCGGCGAGCGGACCAATGGCGAGGGCATCCGCCAGCTGCGCTCGCTGCTGGCTCCGCTGGGTCGCACCGTGATCGCGGTCCCGCTGGGAAAGGTGCTGCATCTGAAGTCCGCGGTAACCGCGCTGCCCGACGACACGTTCCTGCTCCTGCCTGAGCTGGTACCGGCCGGACTGTTCCCGGCGGTGCGCCCGGTCGCCGAAGAGGGCGGCTGTCACGTCGTCCCGATGGGCGGCGACCGCATCCTGATCGCCGCGTCCGCGCCCCGTACCGCCGGATTCCTTGCTGACCTGGGCTTCACACCGGTGGTCGTGGACATCAGCGAGTTCGAGAAACTTGAAGGCTGTGTCACCTGCCTGAGCGTGCTCCTGCCCGGCCGGTAGCACCCAAGGGCCGGGCACCGAAGCGCCCTACTGGACATCACTGCCGAGCGCGCCGAGCCGTCGCCAGCGCGTGCAACCCGGTGGCGATCACGCCCGTTGCGGTGATGTCGTTGTCATGATGATTGCACCTCCGCTGATGCCGCCGGGTAGATCTGGCGTTCGGCGGCCTGTAGCGCCTGCCACGTGCGGCGGGCCTGTTCAGCCGGGAGATCCAGCCCCGCCAGCTCGTCGTTAAGGTATGCGGTCGGCTGCAGCATGCGAGTCAGCTCCGCCGCGTAGAGGTGCAGGGCCCCGTCAAGGTCGTTGTCCCAGCCGCGGAGGACCTGATCCGCCAGCAGTTCGGCACCGAGTAGCGCGTCGGAGATTCCGCGCGCCGCCAGCGGGTCCTTGTGATGTGCGGCGTCACCGACAAGGGCCCAGCCGGTCCCGACCGCCCGGCGGAAGTAGGTGGGCAGGTCGCGGACGCCGGCCACCCGGCCCGACAGCTCAGCGTTGTCCAGCCCGGCCGCAACGCTCGGGCAGCGCTTAAGGCCGACCCGAAGATCCTGCTCGCCTTGGCCCGGGCGCCAGGCCGTGACCGGCAGCTGGACGAAGGCCAGCACTTGGGCGCTGTGAGTAGGAAACGCCCCTGCGAAGACGCCATGCCTCAGCTCCGCGCGGAGCTCGGTAAGCGGCGAGTGGTTCCAGTAGGCGTACCACGCGCAGGAACGCCCTGGTCGCACGTTGGCGTAGGGCGCGGCGAAGGCCCGCGCGACCGCGGACCGGCGGCCGTCCGCGCCGATCAGCAATCTGGTCCGTACCGTCGAGTCGCCCAGGGTGACGACACCGTTTCGCCAGCTGCGGAAGGTGGTGGAGCAACGGACGCGGGCGCCAGCGCGTCGGGCGTGCTCTTGCAGCAACCGGTCCAGGATGGTCCGTCGCGGTGCAATCGGCGATGGGAGACCGGGCGGCCATATCGTCCGGGCCAGGCGCCGGCCCGCGATGACGACCTCTGCGGCGGATATCGGCGGGCAGCCGGTGCCGAGCAGATCGGACAGGATGCCCCAGGCTGCCAGCCTCGCAACGCCGTCCGGCTTGATCATATGGCCGCTGATCGTGTCCGATCCTTCGTCGGCCCGGTCGACGACCAGGACGCGGAGGCCCGAACTGGCAAGAAGCATCGCGGTGGCTGCACCCGCACAGCGACTCCCTACGACCACGACGTCGAAGTTGTCCATACCTAGAGGCTGCGGTCCCCGCGCCCGCGGCGCGTTCCCGAGTTCGGGTATTTAAGGCCCGCAGTCGTGACGGCGAGCCGGCTCGTTGAGGTACACCGTACGACAGGCGGGCGGGCGAGCCTCGCTGTGTCGTTCCGGCGTGGCGGTCTGCGGTGGCGATCCGGAGGGTTCGGCTAGGTTCTTCCCGGCACTGCCTCGTCAGAGTGTCCCGGCGCGGCGGCAGGCGGGCGGAGCAGGTGCAATTGGTGCCGTCCGTCGATCGCCAGCTTGGCGTACACCCGCTTGAGGTGGGTCTCGATCGTGGCTCGGGACAAGAACAGTTCGCGGGCGATCGCGGGGTTGCTGTACCCATCGGCTGCGAGCATAGCCACCCGGGCCTCCGCGTCGGTCAACGACGCCCATCCCGTCAGCGGGCGGGTGACTCGGGGTACGCCAGGCCCGGCGTGTCGTGACCGGTCGCAGAGTCGCGCGAGGAATGCGGCTACCCGCTCGACGATCGCGTCCACGTCCCCGGCCCATGGCTGATGGTCGATACCGGGCAGAATTTCGAGCTGTGCACCGGGAATGTGGTCGGCCAGATTCCGCGCCTCGGTGACGGGAATGAATTCGTTCGCCCGGTGCAGTACCAGGGTAGGTATGCGCAGGTGTTCGAGCAGCCCTTCGGCGCTGCTATCGGCGAGCGCGCCGATCACGTGCCGGATCATGGCCGGGCTGGCGGCGGCTCGCTCGAGAAACGCGGTGATCCGGCGGGCCGCGGGATCCGTGGCCAGGCTCGGGGCAAACGTGTCGAGTGACCGTCCAGAGCCCCAGCCCCGCAGGACGAGATCCAGTTCCGCCCGGGCTTCGGGTGTCGGCGGACGAACGGACGTGCCGTATAGCACAAGACCAGATACCCGATGAGCGGCCGCGAAGCGGATGGCCAGCGGACCTCCCTCGCTGAAGCCGAGCAGAACGGGCGCGGTAGCCGCGCAGGCGGCAGCGACCGCGGCCAGGTCATCAACTCGCTCGACGACGGTCGGCGTCGAGATCGTCGGATCGGACAGGCCAGTCCCGAGCTTGTCATAACGGACCAGCCGGCAGTACCTGGTCAGCCCGCGCACGAACCGCCGATATCCCGGTAGCTGCCACTGCAGTTCGAGGTGGGAGTGCATGCCGGGAACCATCAGCAGATCCACCGGCCCGGTACCCGTCACCTGATAGGCCAGCGCGCCCCGCGGCCCGGGTGCGTAGCAGGTCGTCGGCGTGGCGGTCATGCCTCCATGATGCGGCAGATACCCAGCGTCGGCGCGCCCCCCGGACCGGCAGTCCTGATTTCGGCGCAAGTTTAGTCAGCGTCGCGGAGGATGCGAGATTCGAACTCGCGGGGGGTTGCCCCCAACACGCTTTCCAACAACGCTTTGGGCCCGCCGTATCGCTGGGTTGCGGGCCGTTCAGGTAGGCAGCAATGCCGCCGCGAGGCTGTCGGACAGCCATCGGTTGAAGTCGGCGGTGCTCCAGCTGCGCTGAGCGACCAGCAGCCGGTAGAGGTGGCCGTCCGTGAGCGCCCAGCAGAGTTCCGCGGCACGTTGCTCGGTTATGCCGGCGGCCAGTCCGTCCAGGGACGCGAGATACCTGATAAACACGGTAGCGCCCAGCATCCGGTTGCGGCTCGCCTCGGCGAGCAGCTGTGCGGCCGCCGGGTCGATATCGGCTGCGGCGATGAGAACTTCGCCGAGCGGCGTAGTGCGGCCGGCGACGTCGGTCACGGTCTGCACCCAGAGGATGAGTGCCTTCCGCGGGTCGGACTCGGCCAGGATCGCCTTGATCGCCGGGCGGTCGGCCAGGGCTATCGGCTCGTCGTCGCCGACGATGGCCCAATCCAAGGCCAGCTTGAGCAGGGCCGCCTTGCCGCCCACCGAGTTGAACACGGTACGCCGGCTCACGTGCGCGGCCGCCGCGATCCCGTCGATCGTCGTGGCCGCATAACCCTGGGCCAAGAACAGGTCGTGAGCCGCGGTGACGATCGCCCGGCGGGTACGGCGGGCCTGCTCGTCGCGCACCTGCGACGCGTACCGTCTCGGCGGCTGGCTCGTTGGGTGAGGCGGCTGGGTCGTCGCATCGGGCGGGCTCGTTGCGTCGGGTGGGGGGCTCATCGTGACCCGCCCGGAGCCTTGACGTTCCCCCAAATTCGTTGCACTATAAGTGCATTAATCACATCATCAGCCTACCAAACTTCCGCGTGTATGCAGTAACGACAGGGAGAGAAGTGGTGAATCTCATGTCTAGTGCCACATTCACCGACAGCCCCTGGGACCGGCGGCGGTGGCTCATCCTGGGCGTGATCGGCCTGGCACAGCTCATGGTGGTGCTGGATCTGACGGTGATGAACGTCGCGCTGCCGTCCGCGCAGCGGGCGCTGGGGTTCACCACCGTGGACCGGCAGTGGGTGGTCACCGCCTACACCCTGACGTTCGGCAGCCTGCTGCTGCTCGGCGGCAGGCTGGCCGACCTGCTGGGCCGTAAGGTCACGTTCCTGACCGGCCTTGTCGGTTTCGCGGGTGTCTCGGCCATCGGCGGGGCCTCGGTCAACTTCACCATGCTGGTGACCGCGCGGGCCTGCCAGGGCGCGTTCGCGGCGCTGCTGGTGCCCTCCGCGCTGTCCCTGCTGACCACCACGTTCACCGGGCCGAAGGACCGCGGCAGGGCGTTCGCCGTCTACGGGGCGATCGCCGGGGCCGGCGGCGCGGTGGGCCTGCTGCTGGGCGGCGCGCTGACCGAGTACCTGTCCTGGCGGTGGTGCCTGTACGTGAACCTGATCTTCGCCGCGGTGGCCTTCACCGGCGGGGCGCTGCTGCTGAAGCGGCAGCCGTCCCCGGTTAAGCCCAGGCTGGACATCCCCGGCGTGCTGCTGGTCTCCAGCGCCCTGTTCTGCCTGGTCTACGGACTCTCCAACGCCGCCGCGCACAGCTGGCACGCGCCGTCCACCTGGGGGTTCCTGGCCGCCGGCGTGGCGCTTGGCGCAGGGTTCGCGGCCTGGCAGGGGCGGGCGGCTCACCCGCTGCTGCCGCCCCGCGTGGTGCTCGACCGCAACCGGGGCGGCGCCTACGCCTCGATGCTCATCGCCTCGGCCGGGCTGTTCGGGATCTTCTTGTTCCTGACCTACTACCTGCAGCAGACGCTCTTGTACTCGCCGCTGGTGACCGGTGTGGCGTTCCTGCCGCTCAGCGCCGGCCTCATCCTCGCGTCCAACCTGTCCACGACCGTGCTGATGCCCAGATTCGGGCCCAGGCCGCTGGTCGCGTCCGGGATGCTGGCCGCGGCAGGCGCGATGGTGTGGCTGGCTCAGCTGGGCCCGCACACCGCCTATGCCGCGGGTGTGCTCGGCCCGACCATCCTGGCCGGAACCGGCGTGGGCATGGTGATCGCGCCGGTGATCAACACCGGCACCTTCGGCGTGGCCCCCCAAGACGCGGGCGTCGCCTCCGCCACCGTCACCGTCGGCCAGAACCTCGGCGCCTCGGTCGGCACCTCGCTGCTGAACACCATCTTCGCCGCCGCCGTCACCTCCTACCTCGCCGCGCACCTCGCCGCGGCCCGGCTGATCGGCCGCCCGGCCCTGACCGGGCTGGCGCTGGCGCACGGCTACGACACCGCGTTCTGGTGGACCGCCGGCATCTTCGCCGCCGGCGCGGTCACCGCCGGCGCCCTGCTCCGCCGCGGGCCACTGCGCTCGGCGAGCGCGCCGCCCCCGGTACACGCCGAAGCGCCAGCGGCACAAGCCAAGGCCGACCCCGCTCTTCCCGGTTGATGTCGCTGCCGCAGGTTCCCGGTGTCCGCGACGCAGGTGACCGACGGACGTATGAGGGATATTCACCTGAACTGCCAAGTCGGGGACCTCAGGGACCCTTACCGCGGCTTCGTGATGAACGGCGCCGCGCTCATCGTGGGCTACTGCACCGGGATGGTGTTCACCCGCCGGGTCGCCCTGCCGGCCAGGGCGGGAACGCTAGCGCTGATCCTGCCGCTGACGATCTGGGCCAGCGGGGCGCCGCTGGCCACCGCCATCACCGCCATCACCGCCATCGTCGCCTGCCGCCTGCCGGGCGGGCTGTCGTTGCCGTCCGCGCTAGCGAACCTGCCCGTGCTGCGCGAGACATCCGCAGGCCGCGGCCGTGCCCGGCAAGCGCCACCGATCAGCGTTCCGGCGGCGACCGCGAGGCCGGCGATGGGGCCCAGATGCCAACGACGCTGCCTCGTCGCCCGGCTGGGAAGGCCGAGGTGAGCAGGGTCAGGCCGAGCGGGACGACGATCGCAGTCCCGGTCCCTGGGCTGGACCTGAGTAACCCCCACCATTGAAGGTCGTTAGGTGACAGCTGCGACGATTGCATAGAAATTGCTATCTGCCTGGTAAGAGTCGCCTTGGATAGTAAAACCCGCTACACGAATAGCATCGATCAGGTCATCATGATGGAAAGGAACAAAGTCGATTACGTGCCGACGATAACTAGTTCGGCCCGCCGCGTCTTCGAAGAGGAGCACGATCTCCGCGGTGCATGGCGCTTCGAAATCATCAGGAATCGTCCAAATGTAAAGGGAGTTGCAGCGCAGTCCTTCTCGCTCAATCACCTGCCGCGCGGGAACGATCCGTGGCCGCGATTTGTACAACAGCTCCCAATTCCTGGAGTCGACGATCAGCGTACCCGTCGGAGAAAGCACCTTCCTCATGCCCTCAAGAGCTGCAATCCTATTAGTTCTTGTTTTCGTGTGTACGATGGAATTGCCAAGACAGAGTACCAGTTCGAAAGGACCGGGGACTCGATTCGGCAGGTCTTGCCACTGTGCCTGAGATACCCTCATCGCAATGCCGTACCGCTCCGATCGTCTGCGGGTTTCGGCGACCATAGCCTGGCTTCCATCAGTGGCGGTGACCACCAGGCCCTTACGGGCAAGCGCCATCGCGTCTGAGCCGATGCCACAGGCGCAATCGAGCACCGGATTTCCGGGGCCGATGGTCTTGACCGCTGCCTCGAGGAGGGCTTGACTCCCCGGCGAAGTAGCGCCGAGTCCGCCCAGTCTGCCGACAGTTTCATCTGGGAAGAGCCACTCATAGTCATGCGCTAGGTCACCGTAGAAATCGTCCATGCCAGTAGCTTGGCACAGGCCATGAGCACGGTATAGCCATAAATGTTCGGACTCAGTGCGTCGTGGACTAGCGGCTGCCAGGAGCGCGGTTCCGGTCTCTAGCTCAGCCCAGACGCCGATCACATAACGTGACCAGCCGAGCCGATGGTAGCCGCGCGTAACCGTTACGGCCCAGGTTCACCTGCCCTGCGTGACTGTTCGTGGCGCGCCGACCTAAGCGATGTGCGTGTGCCCGGCGGCCCGATGGGCGGGCGAAGCCCCACTCGGCAGAGTACGCCGCTCGTCCCCTGGCCTGGCCGGACTGACAATATTTGACCAGTCGTACTAAAAATCGTACGATCGGCTAAATGAGAAGAGGCGGCGAGGGAGACAAGCCGTGATGGCGAGAGTTGCGACCGGGCAGAAGTCGTTCATCGAGCGGGCCCGCCGTGAGCAGATCGTGAACGCGGCGATCGATGTGCTCTATGAGAGCGGCTTCGCTGCCGGGTCCCTCGGCGCGATCGCCGAGCGCATCGGCGTGAGCAAGGGCGTGCTCTCCTATCACTTCGCGGGCAAGAGCGAACTGCTGCGTGAGGTCATCGCGCATGTCCTTACCGAGGCCAGTGAGTACATGCGCCCGCGCATCGAGGCGGCCAGCTCGTCTCTGGATGCCTTGCGGATCTATGTGACGTCGAACCTGGAGTACATCGGCGCGCATCGCCGCAAGATCATTGCGTTCACGGAGATCGTGAACGGCATGCCGCCGGGCGGCAGCGAGCCGCCGCCCTACGGCGAGGGGCATCGGCAGGCCGTCGGGGGCCTGCAGCGGTTGCTGGAAGCCGGCCAGGCGGCGGGCGAGTTCGGCGAGTTCTCCGCCTACGTGGCGGCGGTGTCCGTACGCGCGTCGATCGACGCGCTCTCCGGGCTGCTGCGCGTCGATCCGGCGATGGATGTCGGCGCGTACGGGACGCAGTTGCTCGGCCTGTACGAACGGGCGGTGCGGGCATGACCACGACACAACCGGCGCCGGACCCGCTCACCGGCGGGCAGGGCGTTCCCGCCTTGCTGATCTCGGGACTGGCCAAGTCGTTTGGTCACACCGCCGCGGTCAGCGACGTCGAGCTGACCGTCTCAAGCGGTAGCTTCCTGGGCCTGGTCGGGCCCAACGGGGCGGGGAAGACCACCCTGCTGTCGATGGCCGTCGGGCTGCTGCGTCCTGATCGTGGTACTGCGTTCGTCCTCGGCGAGGACGTCTGGTCGAGGTCGCGATCCACGCCGGCGAAGCGGCTTATCGGAGCGCTGCCGGACGGGCTCGCCTTGCCTCAGCGACTGACCGGAACCGAGCTGCTCACCTATCTCGGCCTATTGCGCGGCATGCCCGAGGACGTTGTCCGCGAGCGCACCGCCGAGCTGCTCGACGTCCTCGACCTCGCCCACGCCGGGCGCACCCTGATCGCGGACTACTCAACCGGCATGCGGAAGAAGATCGGCCTGGCCAGTGCGCTGTTGCACGGGCCCAGCGTGCTGGTACTCGACGAACCGTTCGAGGCAGTGGATCCGGTGTCCGCCGCAGTCGTGCGGGCCATCCTGGCCGGCTTCCTCGCCGCCGGCGGGACGGCCGTGATGAGCACGCACGTGATGGCGCTGGTCGAGCAGGTCTGCGATCATGTCGCCGTCATGGCGCACGGGCGGATCCTGCGGACCGGGACGCTGCCTCAGGTGCGCGGCGGACAGACACTCGAGGCCGCGTTCGCTGAGCTGGTCGGCGCGGCACCAGCGCGGGGGCTGTCATGGTTCGGATCCTGATCGCGCTGCGCCGCACCATTGTCCGGCATCAGCTGGCCCGGACCAATCCGGCTGTGCTGCTGGCGGGGCGCCGGAGTCGTATTCATCTCGGCTCTTGGCACCCTCTGGCTGGGACTGGTGCCATATCCGGATCCGGCGGCCGCCACCGACGTACTGGCGCTGCTGTTCGCGCTCTGGCTGGGCGGCAGGGTCGCGCAAAGCGCGCTGGCCGGTGACGCCGTGCTGCGGCCGGAGCTGTTCGGCCTGCTGTCGGTGGAACGCCGACGGCTGGCGTTCTCGCTGCTGGCCGTCGGCTTGCTGGACCCGGCGGGGCTGTTCATGGCCGTCGCGTTCGGGGCGCTCATCGCGCGCGGAGCACGCCTGGGCGTCGTTCCGGCTGCGGTCGGTCTCGCGGCCGTCATCTTGTCGCTTGTGCTGGCCAGCGTGCTGTCCACGGTCGCCGGGGCCGTGCTCGGCCCTGGCTCACGGCGCGGGCACGATACCGGCACGATTGTGACCGCCATCGCGATCAGCGTGGTCGCGGTCGCGGGGACGCTGCTTCCGGCATTGGACGCGGCGCTGCGGCGGGGCTCCGTTCCGTGGCTGGCGACCGGCCTGAGGCTGTTGCCCACCGGCTGGGGGCCGGTCGCGGTCGAAGCGGCCGGGCGCGCCGACTGGCTGGTAGCGGCCGGATCCCTGGCCGGCCTGGCCGTGCTCACGATGGTTGCGGCCGCTTGGTGGCCGTTCGTGCTGACCCGTCGGATGGACGCCGCGGCGCGCCCCGCCCGTGCGGGCGCCGCCCGCCGGGGCAGCCAGGCCCTGGCGCGCACTCCCGCAGGCGCGGTCACCGCCAAGGAGATCCGGATGTGGGTACGCGATCCGGTCCGGCTGACCTGCCTGCTAATCGCGGTCATCGTCGGAGCCGCGACCTGCGCCATCCCTCGGATCACCGCCGGCACCAACCTGCTGCTGCCCTACGCCGGCATCCTCACCGCCGTGATCGCGGGCGCCTGCGCCTGCAACCTCTACGGCTCCGACGGCACGAGCCTGTGGCTGACGGTCATGACACCGGGCGCCACCCGGGCCGACATCCGCGGCCGCCAGGCGGCATGGCTGATCGTGGTCGCGCCCTACACGATCGCGGTCACCATCGCGTTCACGATGCTGAGCGGGCAGTACACGGCCTGGCCATGGGCGCTAGCCGTACTGCCGGCCGTGCTAGGCGGAGCTGCCGGGCTCGCTCCGCTCGCATCGCTAGTCAGCGTCCAGCCGCTCGACGAGACCGGCAACCCGACCCCAGCCTGGTCGCTTAAAGTCCACATTGCCCTGCTGGCCGTCGCTCTCACCGCGCTCGTACCGGTCACAATCCTGCTGGCCGCCGGGCTCTGGCCAACGCCGTGGCTATCCTGGACCGCCGTACCGGCCGGAATCGCCACCGGCGCGTTGCTGGCCGCAGATCTCGGCAGGCGTGCAGTCACACGGCTGGAAAGCCAGCAGGTCAGCATCCTGACAGTCCTGGCCGACGCGGCACGTTAGGCCACGACGATCACCGAATACAGCCCGGGGGGGCTCACACTCCGCCTGCGTCAGCTCCGCTGGATGCCCGGCGCTGCTGTATGCGGGTCCCCGCTGCGGGCGGGACGTCAGGCCGACGCCGGGTCGGCGACGTGCTCGGCCTCGTGATGCTGTTGCGGCTGGGGTGGATGCCATTGCCGCCGCTGCCAGGGCAAGGCGGCGATCATGAACGCGATGACGCCGAGGCTGACGAACATCATCACGTCGTCGGCTCTCACCCAGTTGGGCTGGGTCAGCATCTCCATCGGCAGGTAGAAGATGGCCGCGTATGCCCCGAGGACGATCTGCAGCGCTAGCGACAGGCGGGCTGGCCGGGCGGTGGCCGAGGGTGCCTGCCAGACCAGGTACTGGGTGCCGAATGACGGCGTAAGCGCCAAAAGCGTCGTCGTGGTCGCCGTCGCGATGTCCAGGGGGTGGGCGCGGCGCCACCACCACACCGCGATCAGGGCGCCTACGACGGCGGCCTTGGTGCCGATCGACCCCGCGTGTAGCCACAGCGGGTCCTGCCAGACCGGAAGCTGTGTCGGATGAACGGTCAGCCACACCCCCGACCAGCCCCAGTTTCCGAAGCTTGGGCGGGTTCCCAGGAACTGGGTGGCAAGGTAGGGCAGCTTGGCGACAGGCGTGCCGACGGTGACCGGCAGCGTAACGAACAACAGCGCCAGGACCCCGGCGGCCCCGGCCGCGAACTGCGCCCGGCGGCGCCATGACGGCACTGCCAGCAGCAGCGCCGGGGCGAACACCGCCGGCCACGTCTGCGCCGCTATCGCCAGGCCGAACACGATGCCAGCGGTAGCGGCACGGCGGCCGGAGACTTGCGGGGCCGCCCGCAAGATGATGGCGAACGCGGCCAGGATGAACAGGAAGCAGAAGGGCTCGGCCTGGCCGTGCACACTGGAGACCAGGATGGCCAGCGGGTTGCAGGCGTACTGGAACCTGCGCAGCGCCGCCCGCTCACCGCCAGCGTCGGCGACGACGCCGACCAGCACGACCACCCCTAGGTCGCACAAGATCGCCGGGATCCGGGCGATGATCAGCCAGGACACGTGCAGGTGCATGGTCGTCCACAGTGCTCCGGCCAGCACGAAAGCATAGGGGGGCAGGGAACCCCACCCGTTCTGCCGGGTATTCAGGATCGGGTCCTGGTGATGCAGGACATCGAAACCCGCGGTCTGGAAGTCGTTGACAAGGTCGTAAGGCTGAGTGCGGTAGGCCAGGGCCAGCATCACCAGACGCAGCACCACCGCGGTATAGATCGCCGTCGCCAGCGAGGGCCGCCAGTTGCGGCGCTGCGCAATCACCATCAGGGCAACGCCGCACGCCAGAAGCAGCAGCGCCACCGCGCACTCAACAGGGGTGAGCTGACTGTAAGTCATGCCGCGATCTCAACCCGCACGATTAACCTCCGCAGGGGGCCACCTGCGCGGCCGGCTTTCATTCGGCCAGCACATACCGCGCAGTGGACCGCGCCCGTGACTGCGGCCACAGGATTTCCTGCCAGTCTGATCAGCGGTCTCCGCACGATTGTAGCTGCCGGAATCCTCCGCGCCCGCAGAAACGCCCGTCCCCGCCCCCATTCCCGGCGTCTTTCAGGCCTCGGTGGCCGCGCGTGCCCGGAGATTCCGATCTATGCCTGCCAGCAGGGACGACCTACCGGCCGTGGAAACGCGGTTCGCGTTTGTTCGTGAAGGCTTGAGCGGCTTCGCGATGATCCTCGGTGAGCCCGGTGTGCACATGATGGGTCACTTCCAGGTCCATGCAGTCACCCAGCTCACCGGATACGGCCCGGTTCAGGTTCTCCTTCATGTAGCGGTAAGCGATCGACGGCCCTTGCGCCAGCCGACGAGCACGTTCCATTACCTCCCGCTCGAAGTCGGCTGGCGGGAAGATGGCGTTGACGATCCCGAGCCGCTGGGCGTCCTCGGCGCTCAGCCGCTCCGAGAAGTAGTAGAGCTCCTTGGCTTTACTGCTGCCCACCAGCCGGGTGAGAAACCATGTCCCGCCGTAGTCTCCGGCGAACGCAACCTTGGCGAAGGCGGTGGTCAGCACCGCCCCCGGTACCGCGTAGCGCAGATCACAGGCCAGCGCCAGTGACAGGCCAGCCCCGGCCGCGGGCCCCCCGATGGCGGCGATCGTCGGCTTGGGCATGCTCCACAGACGACCGCTGGTAGCCCGCTGGTTCAGTCGCTGGCGGTGGATAAGGGCGTCGAGTGACCGGCCGGCACCGTTCCCGCCGTCCGTCGGCGGCGCGGCCATATTCTTGACGTCGCCGCCGGCGCAGAAGGCGCCGCCCGCCCCGGTGAGCACGACACAGCCGACCGCTTCGTCGGTCTCCACCTGGGCGAGGACCGCCCCCAGGGCGGAC
The DNA here is from genome assembly GCA_963844625.1 of uncultured Actinomycetota bacterium. Taxonomy (GTDB): domain Bacteria; phylum Actinomycetota; class Actinomycetes; order Streptosporangiales; family Streptosporangiaceae; genus Palsa-504. Next base: position 317,043 of record CAWJPF010000018.1, read on the forward strand.
ATCATGGCGGGGGAGAAGGCGTTTCGCCGATCCGGCCGGTTCATGGTGATCACCGCAACGCCGTCGTCGATCGCGGCACGCAAATCCTCGGTCCCAGTATCGAGCGCGGTCATGTCATCCTTCCTCGCTGGCGAAGCGGAACCCCGCCAATCACCCATAGCCCCGAAGGCCCGGCGCGGCTCGCCAGCCACCTGGCCGCAGTCGCGCGCCACCAGGGCCACCTGGCGCAAGCGCAGTCCGCTCGGCACACCCCAACAATAGGACGTCCCGATCCGCCGCGACATGACCGTCGGTACGCGCCTGGATGGCGGGCGGGCTGCCAATGCCAGGAGACCTGCCGCCGATCGCCTCCCCGGAAACCGCGGGCTGAGGTAATAGCCTGAAGGGTGCCGGCGGGCACACGATCAGCCTCGGCACCGGTGTCTGGGAGGACCGGATGCGTATCAGCGATGTACTTCGGGTGAAGGGCACGCAGGTCGTCACCGTCACCCCTGACACGAAGGTGCGGTACCTCCTCGCGGTGCTCGCCGAACACCGGATCGGTGCTGTCGTCGTCTCTCACGACGGCACCTCGGTCGAGGGAATCGCCAGCGAGCGGGATATCGTCCGGGCGTTCGCCAAGCGAGGCGCCGCGGTGATGTCTGAGCCGATCACGGCAATCTATACAGCCGAGGTGCACACCGTCACGCCAGAGACCCCGCTCGAGGAGGTCATGCGCATGATGACCGAGCGCCGGGTGCGGCACGCGCCGGTCGTGGCTGACGGCGCCTTGCGAGGGATCGTGAGCATCGGCGACGTAGTGAAGAACCGTATCGGCGAACTCGAAACCGAGCGGGCCGCATTGACCGACTACATCACAGGTACCCGCTGACGCGCAGGCTCAGTCTGCAGACGCCTCCAGCGATCAAGGGAGCGATCTATATGTCCGACCGGGACGACCGAACCGACGCGGCCTGCCAGGCGGACCGGGACTGGGTGCATGAGGCGATCGCGAAGGTCGAGGCGGACGCGAACCGGTCCGCGGACACCCACCTGCTGGTCTTCCCCTTGCCCGCCGAGTGGGGGATCGACCTTTATCTGAAGGACGAGTCGACCCATCCGACCGGTTCGCTCAAGCACCGGCTCGCCCGCTCCTTGTTCCTGTACGCGCTGTGCAACGGCTGGGTCCGCGAAGGCCGCCCGGTGATCGAAGCCTCATCCGGCTCGACCGCGGTGTCCGAAGCCTATTTCGCCCGGATGCTCGGCCTGCCCTTCATAGCCTTCATGCCTGCCTCGACCAGCAGGGAGAAGATCGCGCTGATCGAGTTCTACGGCGGAAGCTGCCACTTGGTCGACGAACCGACGCAAGTGGTCGCGCAGTCCCGGCGCCTTGCTGCGGACACCGGCGGCCACTTCATGGACCAGTTCACTTACGCCGAGCGGGCGACCGACTGGCGAGGCAACAACAACATCGCCGAATCGATCTTCGGCCAGCTCGCAAGTGAACGCCACCCGGTGCCTTGCTGGATCGTCGTCGGCGCGGGCACCGGCGGCACCAGCGCGACCGTCGGCCGGTACGTGCGCTACCGGCGGCTGCAAACCCGGCTCTGTGTCGTGGACCCGGAGAACTCCGCATTCTTCCGCGGCTGGGCGGATCACGACCCCGGCTACACCACTGAGCGCGGCTCACGAATCGAGGGGATTGGCCGGCCCAGAGTCGAACTCTCCTTCCTGCCCGGCATCGTCGAGCGGATGATCCAGGTGCCTGACGGCGCCTCGATCGCCGCAATGCGGATGCTGGCGCGGCGCACCGGGCATCAGGCCGGCGGTTCCACCGGGACGAATCTGTGGGGCGCGTTCCGGATCATCGCCGATCTGCGTGCGTCTGGCGTCCGAGGTTCGGTGGTCACGCTCCTTTGCGATGGCGGCGAGCGGTATAAGCACACGTACTACGACGACGGTTGGCTCCGGGCTGAGGACATTAACCTGGAGCCCTACGAAGACGCTCTCGATTCGTTCCTATCCACAGGTCAACTGACCTGACGCCCGGTGTCATCGGCCAGGTACGCGCGGGGGGGCGGCCGGGGCGGGGCCTGGTGCGAAATCTGGCACCATTGTCACTTTGACTGTCGCTTTTTGTATCGAACGAGCAAACGACCGCGCTGACGGCTGGCCGGCCGTATTGAAAGGCTTCATGTGACGGAGTGTTCCTAGCGCACTCGCCGGACAGCACGTGGTCCGCCCGCGCCGCCGGCCGCTGGGCGCCCGGGCAGCCGCTGGTTCCGGGCCCGCAGGCGCATGCCGTTTCGCCGGGCTGGTGCCCAGCCCCATGTCAGGGGCTAATGGGGCGGGCGGGGTCCCGGTGACCCGTTCGCGGTCCTACGGCCCCGGCCCGGCCCCGGCCCGGGCCCGGGCCCGGCCCAGGAAAAGATCATGGAAAATCGGGCTTACGCGGAGACTTCGGTACCCCCCAAGGGCCTGAATCATCCGCATAGGCCCGATCTTCCGCGTTAACCGGCGCGGGAGCGCAGGGACGCTGGGACGTCAGCGGCGGCAGGAGCCTGACGAGGCAGGACAGGCCAGGGTGACACCTACCCGGCTAGGCGGCACCGGCATCACCCGCATCTGAGCCGGGCTTCAGCCGCCTACCCCAAGATCTACGGGACAGACCCTTAGGCGCCAGATCTCCGGGCACCTAGCTGGTAGCGGGTCAGGGTCAGCCGCCGGTTCGCGAGCGCCGCGATGACTCCGGTCAGCACCCCGGATGCCAGGCCGAGCATTACTCCGGCCAGCAGCCGCATGAGCTGCGTCGCCCCGCTCGCAGTCATCGCCGGCTGGAGCATTACCGCTGGAATGTGCCCGGCCGGGCTGCCCGCAGAACCGGCGTAGCCGATATAGCTCTCGGCGACCGCGTTAGCGGTGGCCTCTGCCTGGGCGGCGGTGCCGGCCCGGGCGCTTACCGACAGGACATATGGCGCCGGGCTTGTTACCTGAACTTGGCCGCGCACGGTCCCAAACGACGTGCCCGGGCTTAGCCGTGGCAGCGCGCCGGCCAGTACCGGGTCACTATCGGCAATCGCAACGGCCGCGGCTGAAGTCAGAGTCGACGCCGGGAGCGCAACCAGCGCGGTGCTCGTGACCATCGCAGGGCTGAACGCGGCGGTAACGACCCCAGCGAGCAGGCTCGCCGCGACCGCGGCACCGACGAGGATCCCGTACCTCCGGAAGACCTGACGGGAGCTCCGCAGCTCCAGTGCCGACTGGCTCATCTGGCCTCCGCTTCGATCCCGGCACCACTCACCCGACGCCGGATGTGCACCATGAGAGGGCTGGCCGGTACGCCCGAAAACAGCGTAACCCATTTACCGGGGCAGCCTCCGGCGCGGCGTAGTCCTTTCTCAGCCGGCGATGAGGTCGAACTCGTTGCCTTCGGGGTCGGCGAACGTCGTCCAGTGGGCGGAGCCGCGGGTGACGTCACGGATCCGGGACGCGCCGAGCGTGGCCAGTCGCTGTGACTCGGCCTCGAAGGTGTCGCTGATGAGGTCGAGGTGCAGCCGGTTTTTTACAGACTTCGGCTCGGGGACCTGGTGGAAGCTCAGCCGCGGGGTGGTCCCGTCCGGGTCGAGTACGGCGAATTCGGTGTTCGCGCCGGGCGAGACTTCCCGCCCGAGGGCCTCGGCCCAGAAGCCGGCGAGTTTCCCGGCGTCGGCGGCGTCGATGCTCAGCCCGTACACGGAGTTGGTCATGAGTGTCTTCCCTTCTAGAGCAGGCAGGTTCAGATGGCGGTGCGGCCGCCGTCGACGGCGACGGTCGCACCGGTGACGTAGCTGGCCTTCGGCGAGGCGAGGAATGCGACGACCTCGGCAATCTCGGCAGGCTCGGCAGCGCGCTTCATCGCGGTGGTCCCGGCGAGCGCGTCGAACAGGTCGCGGGCCTCGGGCCGGGTGTAGACCGGGCCGGGGGCAACGGTGTTGAAGCGGACGCCGCGGCCGCTGTACTCGGCTGTCCAGCTCCGCGTCAGCGACGCCAGCGCGGCCTTGGTCGCGCCGTACGCGGCGCCTTTGGCCAGGCCTAGACTGCCGGCCATGCTGCCGATGTTGATCACGCTGCCCGATCCCTTCGCCGCCATCGCCGGGGCGAATGCCGCCACGAGGAAGAACGGTGCACGGACGTTGCTGGCGAACATCGAGTCATAGTCGGAGACCTTCAGGTCCTCGGTCGGCGCCCAGACGGATCGCCCGGCGTTGTTGACCAGGACGTCGATCTCGCCCACCTCGGCGGCAAGCCGGTCAACGCCGGCCGGGTCCTCAAGGTCGGCCTCGACGAACCGGGCGCGGCCGCCGGCCGCGGTGATCTCGCCGACGGCCTGGGCGCCGCGCCGGGCGTTGCGGCCGGACACGACGACGGACATCCCGTCGGCGGCCAGCCGCCTGGCGACCGCCCGGCCGATGCCGGACGTGGCCCCGGTGACCAGGGCGGTAATGGGGTTCAGGTCGGGGTTTGCGCGCTCCGCGGACATGGGATGCACCTTTCAGGTTTGCTATCCAGACCGGTCTGTCTGTCAGCACGTCCAAGCTAGGTTGGCCCGTGTGGATGTGTCAACGTGACGAGCGACTCATTGAAGACAGACAGACCTGTCTGCTAACGTTGACGGCATGTCTGCGAAGGCGCCGTCACCGCAGGAACGCAGCGCGGCCGCGCGGGCGCGGCTGCTGGCCGCCGCCAGCGAGCTGTTCTACGCCGAGGGTGTGCAGTCGGTCGGGATCGACCGAGTCATCGAGCACGCCGGAGTCGCGAAGGCCACGCTGTACAGCGCATTCGGCAGCAAGGACGGCCTGGTCAGGGCCTACCTCCAGGCGCGGCACGCCGCGACCGCCGAGCGCATGGCGCGCGAGCTCCAAGCGCGTTACGACACCCCGAAGGAGCGTCTGGTCGGAGCGTTCGAGGTGCAGGGCCTGTCGTTCACCGAGCCGGGGTTCCGCGGCTGCGCGTTCATCAGCGCAAGCGCCGACGCCCCGCCCGGCGGTGTCATCGAACAGGCCGCGCAGGACTACCGCACCTGGCTGCACGAGCTGTTCTTCGACCTCGCCCGGCAGGCAGGCGCCAAGGACGCGAAGTCACTCGCCCAGCAACTGGTACTGCTCTACGACGGCGCGGGGATCGGCGCCTGGATGGACCGCGACCCCAGCGCCGAGGCAGCGGCCCGCACTATAGCCGCCGCCCTGGTCGACGCCGCCATCCCGGCCTGAACCGGTTGATCCCAGCGCAGCCGGTGACGTTTCCCGGGGTGCGAGGCCGCCCCGCCCTTGCGGACGGGGCGAGATCCTCACGGGCACGGCGAGATCCTCACGGGCCGAGGACCGAGAGCGACCAGCCGAGCATGACGGCATCGGTGGCCGGGGCGGTGGTGGCGAGGGCCAGGGCGTGCCCGGTGTCAGGGATCACTACTACCTTCAGGTGCGCGGCCGCGGGGTAGTACTGGGACTCAAAGCGCTGCACCGATGCCGCGCTGGCGCAGTTGTAGGCGGTCACGCCGGTGCAGAACAGATTGTCGTCCTGGCCGACTACCACCAGGACCGGCACGGAAATGTGGTCGGCGGGCTGCTCGGCCGCGGGCAGGGCGAGCAGCGAGGCGCCTCCGGCCAGCAGCGGAGCGGTCACGGTGTCCTTGTTCGCTTCGTCGGCCGCCACTACGTTCGGGTCCGTGGTGGGCGGGCTGTAGAACAGCGACCCGCGTGTGCCGGGCTCTGTGGTCAGGTAGCCGTCATCCAGGCCGGAGCCGGCGAACTTTGGATCGAGCACCGCAGGGTACAGATCTGCTTCCAGCGTGGAGATGTCCGGGCTGATGGCGTGCAGCGCACCTGTGACCAGCACGGCGTCCACGTCGTGATAGTCGGCGGCCTCGAGCCACGCCTCGACCGAGCCGAACGAGTGACCGACCAGCATTACGTGGGTGAAGGCGTGCCCGCCCACCGCGCCGGAGCGCAGCGCCGTCACCGCGTCGTGCAGGGCCACGGCCTCCGCGTTCAAGGTGACCTCGGCGCTCGCGGGATGCGAACTGTCGCCCTGCCCGACGGGGTCGACGTCAAAGGTCGCGTACCCGACGGCCGTGGCGGCGCCGACGTAGGAGTAGTAGCCGTTCCCGTACGGGAAGTCCCAGTACAGATGGTTGTAGGTGGCGCCCGGTATGAGGACCTGCACGGTGCGTGGCTCGTCCTGCCCCCGGTAGCACAGCTGCCCCCACAAGGTCTGGCCGGCCGGCCCTGGATCGGCGATGGCCACCGGGAGGGATACGGCCGAGCAGTTCAGCGCGGCCGGGCCGGAAGCGTGCGCGGCGACCGGTGAGCACAGCAGCGCGCTGAGCACGGCCACCGCGACGGCCACCAGGGATCGTCTGAGAATCCGGCGTCGCGGCGTGCGGAACGACGAGAGTGTTCCGGGAGACATGGCGGACCATCCTTTCGGGGTAATCCAGCGCCTTCTTCGCCGACCGGCGGTCCGGGCCCGCGCAACTCGTGCTCCGGGACGAGCCGGCTGAAGGCCTGCGGTCTGCATCGATCATCGGCGGCCGGGCAGCGCGGGCACGTTACGGTGGGCACCACAGTCATTTGCCGGGTGCTACGGCTCGGCGCAGCCGAAGGCAGCGGTCAAGCCGCCGGACGCACGGGTCAAGGCGCCTGAAGCCCCGATCAAAAGGCTGTGGTATGCGCCGTGATGCGGGCAGCGGCCCGGTCCGGCGAAGATCCGGTACATGAAGAGCACCGGCCGGATCGTCCTGCGCCTGGAGGTGATCACCCGCCGCGGGGAGCCGATAAGCGGCCTGGTCTGGGACTGCGACGGCGCCGGCCATGAATTCAGCGGCTGGTCGGAGATGTTCGCGATCTTGCAGAGGCTGACATCGCAACCAGGCGACGGCATCCAGACCGAAGGCGGGACGTGACTAGCCGGCGAACGCGGCCCGGCCGCCGGTGGCAAGCGCGGCAGGCAACTCGGGCCGGGAGCTGATCCCGAGTTTGCCGTAGGCGCTGGTCAGGTGGGTCTCCACGGTCCGCTGGGTAACGAAGAGGGCCTGGGCGATTTGCCGGTTCGTCTGGCCTTCGGCGGCCATCTGCGCGACCCGCAGCTCGCTCGGGGTCAGCGCGTCACGTCCTCGTATCGCCTGCCGCCGCGGCCGGCCGCCGGCGATGATGAGTTCGCTGCGGGCCCGCTCGGCCAGGGCCAGGCCACCGTGGGCGTGCGCGAGGTCCAAGGCCTGGCGCAGCGGGTCCCTGGCCTTGGTCCGGGCCCCGGAGCGGCGCAGCGCGGAGCCGAGATCGGCCAGGGCCCGGGCGTGCTCCAGCCGGGCCGGGCTCCGGCCAAGCACGTCGGCCGCCTCGGACAGCAGTTCAATCCCGCGCTTGCCGCCGGCCGTGATTCCCGCTGCCCGCAGCGCGATGCCCAGTGCCCGGCCCGGGCCCCAGCGCCGGGCCAGCCGCAGTTCTTCGGCACACAGCTGACGGGCGTCGGCGGCCTGGCCCAGCGCGGCCAGGGACAGCGCGGCAGCCGACCGCCAGTTCATCAGGGCGGGATTGCGCATCCGCCAGCGCTCCGCGAGATCGCCCGCGGCCAGCAGATCGTCTGCGGCACGGCGGTGGTCTCCGTCGGCGGCGTACAGGCATGCGCGCGCGTACCGGACCCGGTTGGCTGGCCAGGTGCGTCCGAGGTCGCCGACCATCCCGTAGGCGGCCAGTTCCTGGTGGGCGGCGGGGCTGTCTCCCCGCTCGATCAGGGCCAGCACCAGCACGGCCACGGCGATGGGAGAGACCCACAAGCTGCCGCTGGCATCCAGCGCCTGCCTGGCCCAGGCGGCCGACTCGCTGACGGCTCCCGCGTGCAGGGCGACGAATGACGCGAACGACGCAGCGACCGAAGAGGCGATCGGCAGCCCGCGGCTCTGCGTGAGCCGCAGCCAGTCCTGGACGGCCTGGCGTGCCTCGTCAAGCTGATCGCAGAACAGCAGGACAGAGATCGTCTCCGGCACGATGGGCGCGCTGAGGTCGAACAGCCGGGTGGCAACGGGAAGCACCCGACGGGCATGACCGAGTGCGCGCGACCGGTCGCACAGGACCGACGTCTGGTACGTCGCCAGGATGGCCTGCAAGGCCGGCGCCAGATCGCCTCCGGCCTCTTCCTGCTGGTCAAGCTCGGCGAGCAGTGCGTCGGCCCGGGCGGTGCTCGCCATGTCCCACCGTGCCGTGTCCAGCAGGACCGCTTGCAACCGCGCCCGCAGCCCGGAATTGTCGTCCCCGAGTTCGGCGACCGCCCGGGCTAGCACCTCCACTGATTCGGCAAAACGGCCGCACACCGCAAGGGCCTGTCCCAGCGGGAGCGCCACGGCGGCACGGCGGGCCGGGCCGGTGGCAGAGGACAACGCGCCGGTGAGGTGTTCCACCGCGCGGTCCGGCGCCTCCCCGACCTCCATGCTGCCGAGCTCGGCCAGCACCTCGTTCCTGACCTCCGGGTCGCGGGTCTGGGCCAGCGCCCGCTCCAGGCACCGCAGCGCCAGGTCGGGTGCCCCCTGTTCACGCGCTTGCCCGGCGGCCCGGCGCAGCATGCTCACCGCCCACGGATCGGTGGCATGGCCACATTCCAGCAGGTGAACTGCCACGTCCTGGGACGGGCAGCCCTCGGCGGCCAGCATGCGGGCGGCGGCCAGGTGAAGAGCCTGCCGGATCGGCGGCGCCATGTCCCGGTAGACCGCCGAGCGCACCAGCGGATGGACGAAGGCCAGCGTCTGCTCCCCCTCGACGAGCCGGTCGGACATCAGCGTCTCGATGGCGCGTGCGCCTTCCGAGGCTCCCAGCTCGGCGAGCCGGCAGGCGCGGGCGGTCGTGGCGCCGGCCCCGAGGATGGTGATGGCCCGGGCGGTCGCCAGAGCCCCCGGCGGCATCTGCCCGAGCTGGAGCAGGACGCGGCGCGATATGGCGGCCGGGGTCATCCGGCGCACGTGGCCGACGTCGGCCGCCGTTCCGGCCACGCGTTCGGCGACCAGGCTGTCCGCGAGGGCCTGCAGCAGGAACGGGTTGCCCCCGGTCATCTGCTGGCACGCTTCGGCAAAGCCGGGCGCAGGCTGGCCGCCCAGGGCGTCCCGAAGCAGGCTGGCGCACCCCGGCCTGCTCAGCGGGCCCGGGCTGATCACCGTGGCCAGCCCTGCGGCGCGGATGCTGGCCAGCACGTGGTCGGGGTCGCCGTGCTCGCGCTGGCCCGTCGGGCGCGGGGGCCGTGCTGACACCATCAGCAGCACCGGCAGGCCTTCGAGCCGGCGCATCAGGTGGGCCACGAACCTCAGGCTCAGCTGGTCTGACCAGTGGAGATCATCCACCGCTAGCAGCAGCGGGGATTCCCGCGCCATGTCGGCGGTCAGCCAGTACAGGCCGTGGAGCAGGGCGAACTCGTCGTCCTTCCGGCCGCCCGCCGCAGCGCCCAGGCCGAGTGCCGGGAGGGCGAGCCGCCCGGCGTCGCGCAGGAACCGCCGGGGTCCGCCGGCGGAGTCGTCGCGCACGATGCAGTCGAAGACCTGCCGTGCCATCCCCCACGAGTAGGTCGCCTCGAACTCGCCGCAGCTGGCTCGGAGGATCCTCAGGCCGGCCCGCTCGCCGAGCGCGCAGCCCTGGGCCAGCAGCCGGGTCTTGCCGATCCCGGCGACGCCCTCCACGACCAGCGCCGATCCCGGCCCGGTCGATACCGTGGCGATCGCCGTCCTGATGACCTCGAGTTCCGACTCCCGGTCGAGCATCCGGCCTGGCTCACGGGGCCGCATGGCCCATAGCGTAGACCGTACGGATCCGGCCGGAGCGCCGGTATATCAGGCCGTGGCGCGCCCGCACGTCGCAGGCTGACGGATGCCCGGCCCTTTGCGCGGAGGATTCTCGCTACGCGGAGACTTTCAGGGACGCGGACACGTCCTGGGGTACCAGGATTACCGCGCAAGCCGGATCTTCCGCGATCTTCCCGGCCCGGGCGCATCACGCCTCGCCCGGGCCTCATAGCTCACACTGGCACCACCGCCTGCGGTTGAGGGTTGACGCGGGCTGAAACCAAGGCCCGTTCGGTATGAAAATTAAGATCTTTTATCCCGAACGAGCAGTGATGCTACGACCCCCGCCGGTGCGGGACAGCTTGGCCTCACGGTCAGGGTCGGTCCAGCGGCCGGACTGGGGCTCGATCCTGACCACGTGGCGGGCCAGGGCCCCCGATCAGCCGCGACGCGACCACGCTGGCACGAAGCCCGGTCATGAAGCACGTCGTCAGTGACCGCCCGCTGCCCGGCTAGCCGCGTGGACGGTGACCGGCGCACGCTAAGTCAGCTGCCCGGATTCCACGGCAGCCGGTAGGCGCGGTAGGTGCCCACGCCGTCGGGGAGCTTGGCGTTGAACAGCAGCTTTCCTGACGGGCTGAACTCGGAGAAGTATGACAGCCCGCCCCAGCTGACGAACAGGTCGCCGTTCTTGGTCGTCTGCGCGCTGCCGGTCGCGGCCGCCGTCAGCCCCTCCGGCTGGTTCACGGACTTGATCAGCGTCGCCGTGCCGGTGGCCAGGTCCAGGCTGATCGTGACCGCGCGGCTGGAGGAGTACAGGGTCGACTGCCCATCGGACTCGTCGTCGAAGACCGTGTACACGTTGGCGCCGAGCGCCTCGGGGTCGTGCTGGAACGCGAAGATCTCGCCGGCGCTGTCCAGCTTCTGGCCGGGCGCGGCCTTGATGGCGAACGTGCTGTGCTTGCCGCCGAGCTGCCACATCATCGCCCCGGTGCGGAGGTTCACCTTGTAGATGGTCCAGGTGAAGCGCGAGCTGATCAGCAAGTTGCCGTCGGTGTCGAGGTGGACGGCGTTGATGTGGAACCAGTCCCATGGCTGGCCCGGCTGCGGCATCGGCGCGTGGCTGTCGCTGTAGGGCACGTGGTCCGAGCTCACCCACTGGAACAGCAGCTTGCCGGTCTTGATATCGATCTCCTGCACGACGCCGACCACGACCTGCTGGTGCGCGGACAGGCCGAGCGAGGTCAGGTTAGCGGTGCCGGGCTTGTCCGCGAGGATCAGCGCGGTGTTCCAGGGCGTGATCAGGAACTCATGGAAGTCGGGCGCATACCCGTTCGCCGGCTTGACGGTGGCGATCTGCTGGTAGCGGGCGTTGTAGATAACGCCCTCGCCGCCGGTGTTGCTGCCCTGGAACCAGGTCAGCACCGGCTTGCCCAGATAGGTCTGGGTGCGGAAGTCGGTGGCGAACGCGCCCGCCGGCAGCCGGTGGAACCAGAGCACCTTGCCGGTGATGCTGACGATCTCCGGGCCGGTGCCGTACTGGCCGCCGCTCTGCGGGGCCAGGAAGATGTCGCCGTTGCCGTTGTCCGCGCCCTTGGTCAGCACCGTGACCGGAGGTGCTTGCGTGCTCGCCGCCGATCCGGACGAGCACGAGGCGACCGCGGTACACAGCACGGCCGTCGCCAGTGCCGCGGCTACCTTGAACTTCACGAGAACCTCCGAGACAATCGGCCGTCCCGCCGGAAACTCCCCTCGCGCCCTATAACGAGCAACTCACCCCGCCGTTCCCGCCATGCGGCGGCCAGTTATCGCTGGCGTCGTGAGCGGGTATGCCGCGCATCGGGCAGGATGAATTCATGCCAGGCTCGGATGGTTCAGCCGCACTGCCCGTCATCGATGTCGGCCCGCTGACCGGCCCGGCGCCGGCTTCGGCGCGGGCTGGCGTGGCCGGGCAGATCCAGGCCGCCTGCCGCGAACGCGGCTTTTTCTACGTGACCGGCCATGGCGTGCCATCAGGGCTGCTGGATCAGCTGACCACCGCGAGCGCGGAGTTCTTCGCCCTGCCATTGGCGGACAAGCTCGAGATCGCCATGGAGCGCGGCGGCCGGGCCTGGCGGGGGTTCTTCCCAGTCGGCGCCGAGCTCACCTCCGGGCGGCCGGACCTGAAAGAGGGACTGTACTTCGGCGCCGAGCTGCCCGCTGATGATCCGCGAGTGCGGGCCGGGGTCCCGTTGCACGGCGGCAACTTGTTCCCGCGGCAGGTCCCCCGGCTGCGCCCGCTGGTGCTGGCCTACCTGGATGCGCTGACCAGCCTGGGCCAGGCCGTGCTAGCCGGGGTGGCGCTGAGCCTGAACCTGGACGCCGGGTACTTTGCCGCCGGTTACACCGCAGATCCGACCATCTTGTTCCGCGTCTTCCACTATCCGCCGTCGCCGCCGCAGGCTCAGGACTGGGGGGTGGGCGAGCACACCGACTACGGGCTGGTCACCCTGCTGGCTCAAGATGACAGCGGCGGGCTGCAGGTCGCCACGCCCGAAGGCTGGATCGATGCCCCGCCCATCCCCGGCACCCTGATCTGCAACATCGGCGACATGCTCGACCGGCTGACCGGCGGCTGGTACCGGTCGACGCCGCACCGGGTCCGCAACCTCAGCGGCCACGGCCGGCTTTCCTTCCCGTTCTTCCTGGATCCGGGCTTCGACGCCGAGGTGCCGCCGCTGCCCGGCCGGGCCGCCGCCGGAGACGACGGCCGACCGCGCTGGGACGGCCAGGACCTGCGCGCCTTCACCGGCACCTACGGCGACTACCTCCTCAGCAAAGTCTCAAAGGTCTTCCCCCAGCTCCGCCGCGACACCCTGGAATAAACCTCAGCCCAGGTCAGGTCAGGTCCGTTCGCCCGGGAAACCCCATGACCGAGGGCCCGGCCCCGGCCGCTCTATCCCGCGGCTGAGTTGTCGGCCGGCGCGGTCTGCAGCGGCGCGGTCGCCGTCAAGGCTGGCAGCGACGAAGGGGTAACGAACGTGCTGCCGCCCGGCCCTGCCACCACGGCCTGGTGCAGCGCACTGCCCTGCAGGTACTGCGGCCAGCTGAGGAACCACTCGGTCCAGCCGTCGTCCCAGGCGCCGCCCTTTGGGCTGCCCATGATCGTGATGGGATCACCGGGTAGGGCGAGGTTGTAGTACGTCTCCGCGTCGGCTGGCGAAAGGTTGACGCAGCCATGGCTGACGTTCTCGAAGCCCTGCTCGCCCACGGACCAGTAGGCATCGTGGTAGTAATCGCCGCTGAAGGTGAACCTCACCGACCACGGAACCTCCAGGCTGTATCCCGGGCCGGTCATCAGCACCGGGTTTTCCTTCTCGATGGTCAGGTAGCTCCCGTTGGGAGTGTTATCGCCCGGCCTGCCGGAGCTTATCGGCCAGTCATAGCGGAGCTTGCCGTTGTAGTAAATCTGCGTGCGGTGCGTGGCGGTGTTCCCGATCGCTATCAGTGACGCGCCGATGTCGAACGTCTGGGTCAGGGTGTGGGTGCCGTACATGCCCGGCGCACCCAGCACGCCGTTCAGGTGTCCGGTGAAGCTGACCGTGGTGCCGGCCGGCCAGTAGTCACGCGGGCGGAAGTAGGCGCAGGTGGCGGCCATGTTGCAGGGGTAGTCCCAGTACCACGCGCCGACCACCGGCTTCGAGGTCGTGATCTGCAGCGCGCGCTCGACCGCGGCCTTGTCGGTGATCGGCTGGCTGAAGTACAAGATGATCGGCATCCCGACGCCGTAGGTCTGGTCGTAGCCCTCGAGGATCTCGGTCGTGAACGTCCGGGTCGGCGTCAGCGTGCGGAACGTGCTGGTCGTAGTGACGGTGCCGCCGCCGCTTCCGGTCGCGGTGGCTGTCACCGTGTAGGCCTGTGAGACGTCAAGCGCCCACTGGCTGTGCCAGACCTTGCCGCCCTGGCCGAGGCGACCGGACACGGACTCGCCGGAGGTGTGCACGGTGACGTTCTTCAGCGTGCCGCGGGTCGCCGTCACGGTGATGCCTGCGGACGGGTCGGCATCGGCGACGCCGTTCGCGGGTGTTATCGTCACGGCCGCGGCGGCCGCCGGGGCGCTGGCCTTAGCAGTGGCGGCCGCTGGCCTGACCTGGCTGCTGCTGTGCCCGGCACCGGTGCACGCCGCGACAAGCAGCGTCAGCGCGGCCACGGCGGCCGCGCCGGCCGGGCGCCTCAGCCACCTGCCCGGCACGAGATCCCTGGCCACATCGCGAGCTTCCTCATAACCCTTAATATCGTTCCCGGCTTTTGCGGCCTCGAACGTGGAGAGCAGATCCGGGGTATCGATGGCGGCGGCCGGGGACAGGGGTTGGTCCCCGAGAGTGACTCGATAGTGGGAGGAGGGCCCGGCATGTCCGTAGGCTGGACTTAAGCTGTCGGGTCCTGCCGCCGGACTCGGGTAGCACCCGGGCGGGTGCCGTCATGGCGGAGGAAGCGGAGCACGGAATGGTCCTCATCGTCGTGTTTGCCGTTGCCGCCGCCTTTTCCAATGCGGTCAACGTAATGACGCAGCACGCGGCGAGTGCCGGCGCCCCGAAGCAGGAGAAGGGCTGGCGCCTGGTCGGCTACCTGTTCCGGCAGCCGCTATGGCTGCTCGGCTGGATCGCCGCGGTGGGCGGGTTCGCCTTCCAGGCCCTGGCCCTGCACCACGGCCAGCTGTCGGTGGTCCAGCCCATCTTGGTCACTGAGCTGGTCTTCGCCCTAGTGCTGCGCCGGGTATGGATCCGCCAGGACGTGGCCGGCGCCGCGTGGGCGGCCGTCCTGGTCGTCTGCGTGGCCCTGGCCGCCTTCCTCACGGTGGCCGAGCCTGAGGGCGGGCATCCCGCTCCCGCGACGGCGGAATGGCTATCCGCGTTGCTCGTGTTCGGCGGGGCCATCGCGGTGCTGGCTGTGCTGGGGAGGCGCGGCTCACCGGTGCTCCGGGCCGCCCTATTTGCGGTGGCAGCAGCGCTGGCGTGGGCCCTGATGGCAACGTTCATCAAGACGGCGACCCAGACGCTCACCACGTTCGGTATCGCTGGCATGCTCACCCGCTGGCCTGTGTACGCACTTGCCGCCGCTGCGGTCACCGGCACGCTGCTCGAGCAGTCCGCCCTTCACGTCGGGCCGCTGAGCGTGTCCCAGCCGCTCCTGGTCATGATCGACCCGCTGGCCAGCATCATCTTGGGCATCTGGCTGTTCGGCGAGTACTTCACCGACAGCCCGGCGAAGATCGCCATCGCCGTCCTCGCTTTCGCTGTCATGGCCGCCGGGGTCATCGTGCTGTCGCGGACGGCGCCGAAGGATCTCACCCCATCGAGGCCGGGCAGGTCGTGAGCGGCTCCGGCGGCCCGCACCTGCGCTTGCCGGGAGTGTCATCGAGCACCGAAGCGGCAGCAGGACCCAGACGAAAGGCCGGCCAGGTGACAACTAGCCTTGGTGATACCTGGCCGGGACGGTGGCAGGAAGCCGGGTCCGCGAATGCGTTCCCGGGTGCCTCTTCGCGGTCGGGGCTACCTTGTGCTGCCGGTGGCTGGTGCTGAGCGGTTCAGTGAGTCACCGCTGCAGTAGGCGTGTCCGCTTACGTGCCATCAAAATGCTTGTTATACCTCGATACGGGCGAGCGAGATGTTCCTTAGCACTCTTCGGAGAAAAGGCCTATGGGTACTGGCTGCCGACCTTGCCCTTACCCCTCTCCTCACGGCCGCCGGTCCTACTCTCGCAGTGGCCGCCGTGGTGTGGAACCGGTTATAGCCGACACCGCCATCCCGGACCCGGTCGAGGTTCCACCCCCACGCACGTCCTGCGCCGGGAGCTTCTCACCAATCACCGGCCGACTCAGCACCACGCCCGAACCCCTCTCGTCCACCTAGATCACCAAGCTACCGTCCAGGTTGCGAGCCAGCTAGGGATGACTTCGGCCTTCCCCGGCAGGCACGCCCCGCTCTGACTAGCCGTCGAGCGCTCGCCTGAAGGCACCCGCGGCGGCGGGCACGTGGTATGTGTGCCTGCCGCCGCGGGTGTGGCGGGTTGGTCAGCCGGTCAGGTACAGCGTGACGGTGCTCCCGGTGCTGGTGGGCTGCAGGCGCCCGTAGCCGCGCACGGCGGCGAAGGTGCCGGTCCCGCCGTTGACGACCAGGGTGACTGGTGCGCTCTTGCCGGGGCCGTCGATGTACCCGCTGGTGATGATGAGCCCGTTGTCGAGGGCGTAGTCGACGGTGCAGACCCGCAGCACCGGGCCGGCGGTGATGGTGTAGGTGCACTGGGCGGTGGACAGCCCGTCCGCCTCGCCGTGCCGGGTGATGCGCCCGGCCAGCACGTATCCGTCGCCCGGCGATAGCCCGGCCGGGGCCACGTCGATCGGGGTGTAGGAGATCATCGTAGTGGCGAAGGAGATGTCGGGGGGGTTGTGCTGGCTGGCTAGGCCCGCGACCTGGCTGACCCCGGCGGGATCGGGGTGGGGGATCACGGTGGTGCTGGCTGCGGCTGCAGCTTGCAGGCCGGCGACTGCGCCGGCGGTGATGATCGCTGCTGTGGATAGTGAGACGATGAGCCTTCGCATGGGATCCTCCTGGAGTGCTTGCGCTGTTTCCAGTACGATCCGCCGCGCGGGGTGGCCCGCTCTTCCGTGAACCCCGCAATGCTGCGGCGCTTGCCGGGATCCAGGCGAAGACTTATCGTGCCGGTATTCCCCTCCGGCGCGGAGGCTTCGGCTGGGGTTCGAATCTCGAAGCAGTTGCCGCGCTACCGGCAAGGGGGAAGCGGCCGATGAAGCGTACCGCCCGTTATAGCGCCAAGATCGCCGCAGCGGCCGTGGCAGGCGCGACTTTAGTCGCCGGATGCAGCGGCAGCCCGAGCGTCCCGCTGCCGACCGGCTACAGCGGCGCGTTCGGTACGGTACCCGCTGCGACCGGCGCGCAGCACGCAGGGACGGTGACCTGGGCCGAGCGCCCGGGGGCCGGGCCGACCTGGATCTTGCCCCTGGTTACCGCGGTGGCCTTCGGGACGAATAACGTCAACGATTTCGAATATGAGATGTGGCGGCCGCTGTACTGGTTCGGCAACGGTGTTGAGCCCATCGAGTCGGCGGCGATGAGCCTGGCCAGCCCGCCGGTGTGGTCCAACAGCGACAAGACCGTCACTATCACCTTGAGGAGCAGCTACAAGTGGTCCAACGGCCAGCCGGTCACCGCCAGGGACGTGCTGTTCTGGTTCGATGAGCTCAAGGCCGCGATCAGGGAAAGCCCGGTCAACTGGGGCGCCTACAGCCCCGGTGTGGGGATCCCGGATCAGGTGGCCAGCGTCACGACCCGGGGTGCGGGCACCGTGGTCTTCACCATGCACAAGGCGGTCAACCCGGGGTGGTTCTGGGAAGACGAACTGTCCCAGGTCGTGCCGATGCCCTCGGCCGTGTGGGCCAGGGCCTCGGCCGGCGGGCCGCTGCTGGACTTCACCGTGCCGGCCAACGCGACGAAGATCTACAACCACCTGGCGGCAGCGTCAAAGTCGCTGTCCAGCTACGCGACCAACCCGCTGTGGCAGACCGTGGACGGGCCCTACATGCTGAGCGCGTTCGACGCCAGCACCGGCGCGTTCACGCTGACGCCGAACACCGCCTACGGCGGCCCGCACGCCAGCAAGATATCCGCCTTGCGGTCGGTCCCGTTCACCTCGCCCGCGGCTGAGTTCGACGCGGTGCGGGCCGGCTTCGTCGACGTGGGATTCATCCCGCTGATTGACGTCACGCGGGTGGGCGCCGTCAAGGCCAGCGGCTATAACGTATTCGGCTATCCGGGCTTCGGGTTCAACTACGTGGTCTACAACTTCCTCGACAGGACCGGGCACTTCAACTCCATCATCGCCCAGCTGTACATGCGGCAGGCGATCGCGCACCTGGAAGACCAGGCCGGCTACATCAAGGCGTTCTTCGGCGGCGCGGGCGGCCCGGCCTACGGCCCGATCCCGGCGCTGCCAGCCAGCCCCTACGTTCCCGCGGACGCCATCACCGACCCGTATCCGTTCAGCATCTCCGCTGCTATCTCGCTGCTGAAGAGCCACGGCTGGACGGTGCGCCCCGGCGGCACCGACGTGTGCGCCAAGGCGGGCGACGGCGCGGGTGAGTGCGGGGCCGGGGTCCCCGCGGGCACCGATCTGGCGTTCAACCTGGTCTTCGGCAGCTTGCCGCCGTTCGTCGGGGGAATGGTCACCGATCTGGCTTCCCAGGCGGCTAGGGCCGGGATCACCATCAGCCTGCAGCCCAGCAACGACAACTTCATTATCGCCAACTACGACGACCAGCTGCCGGGTGACCAGCCCAACACCAACAAGTGGGCGATGGAGGACTTCGGCGGGTCCACCGACTCCCCCTACCCGACCACCCTGGGGACCTTCAACAGCACGGGCGGAGGGAACGTGGGCAGCTACAGCAACCCGGTCGCCGACAAGCTGATCGCCGCGTCGGTGGCCAGCGGCGACCCGGTGGCCGTGAAAGCCGAGGCGTCATTCCTGACCGACAACCAGCCGGTGCTCTTCCAGCCGAATCCTGACTGGATCGCCGTCTGGAAGAAGAACCTGTCCGGGCCGCCTGCTTCGTTCGCGAACATTACCCAGTCGAACCTCACCCCGGAGTACTGGTACTTCACGAGCTGAGGATCCCATCTCAGTTCGGGGCTGAGCCTGCCGAGGCGAGCCGGCGGGTGAGCTCGGTCCGGGAGGCCACGCCCAGCTTGCGGTAGGTCCGGGACAGGTGGAACTCCACGGTGCGCGTGCTCAGGAATACCGCCCGGCCGATTTCGGCGTTGGTCCGTCCTTGCGAGACGAGCAGCGCGATCTGCAGTTCCTGAGGGGTGAGCTGCTCGCCGCCGTTGCCTGCCTTGATCATGGTTTCGCCGCTGGCGCGGAGCTCAGCCCGGGCCCGTTCGGCCCACGGGCGGGCATCGAGCCGGTCGAAGATCTCGGCTGCGGCGCGGAGCTGGACACGTGCTTCGCGGCGCCGCTGCGCGCGGCGCAGCCGTTCCCCATACGCCAAGTGGGTACGGGCGTGCTGGAATACCACGTCGCTGCGCTCATGCAGAGCGATCGCTTCGCGGAAGTGCTGGTCGAAGTCATCGGCAGCGACGACCCCCCGGCAGCGGGCGGCGCGGGCGGCCGGCGCGGGGTTGGCGTCGCCAGGCACCTGGGCGAGGTATTCGGGGAGCAGTGCTCGCGCCTGGTCAACGGCGCCAGTGCGCGCGTACGCCTCGATCAGGTCGGCAATGGGTGAGTAGTACGGGTGGCCGATCCCCAGCCCGCTGCCAGCCGCCGGATTCCCTCATAGCCGGCGATTGCCTCCTCCAGCCTGCCGCGGCCGAACTCGAGCAGCGCCGGGCTCAGACGGGCGCGGAGCTGCAGCAGCCGGAGATCGAGCATTCCCGGCCAGCCGGTCAGCGTCTCGCGCGTGCTGCAGGCAGTCCTCGTCACGGCCTTGCGCCGCCTCAATCTCAGCGACGATGACCAGCGCGTTACAGACCATGTAGACCTGGCCCGTCGCCTGCGCGAGATCGAGCGCCTGGCCTCCGTAAGCCAGCGCCCGCGCCCACCGGCCCGTTTCCTTGCACATCGACCGGACGGCCCACTGAGAGCGCATCGGGAAGGCGGCCGATCGCGCCCTCGCTGCGCGCCAGTTCCACTGCTCTGTCGGCGTATGGCAGGGCGCGGTCGAGATATCCGGTACCGCACCAGGACGGCGGCCACATCGATCTGAAGGTCAGCTCTCGAGGACAAGAGCGGGTCCGTCTCAAGCCTGGATGCGGCCCGGTGGATCAGGCGCATACCCTGCTCGGCCTCGCCCCGCCGCCACGCCAAGCCGCCCAGAGGCCAGATCGGCCAGGAGCCGGGCGGCCTGGTCGGATTGCTCGGCCTGGCTGGCCAGGCGATCGGCAGCGCGGCTAGCCTCCTCGAACAGGCCGGCCTCGACAGCTGCCATAACCGATCCTGCGAGGAGCTCAACGGCCAGCCGCCGATCACCATCGGCGGCGAGATCCGCTGCCTCTTGCAGGACCTGCTGCGCAACCGCCATCTGCCCGGTGACCACGTGCAGACGCCCCCGGACCGCGAGCATCCTGGCCCGGATGAGGCGCTGGCCCGTGGCAGGCATTGTCTGGGTCAGGCGCCGAACCCGGTCCAAGTCACCGCCCCTGAGCCCCGCCTCGGCGGCCTCAGCCAGCCGCACGGCCCTGGCTTCCGCCGCGCCGGACAGCTCGGCCGCCCGCTCCCACGCCGTGGCGGCCGCCAGCGGGGCGCCCTTGCCAGCTGCCAGGCCGGCGCGGCATCCAGCGCGGCGGCCGCCACTTCGTCCGGTCCGGTCGCGGCCGCCGCCAGATGCCAGGCCGCCCGCTCGGTATCACGGCCGGCCAGCACGTCGGCCAGCGCCCGGTGCACCGCTCGGCGCAGCGCGGGGGCGGCGCCGTGGTAGGCCACCGACCGCAGCAGCGGATGGGCGAACTCCACCCCGTCGCTGGCGAGGCGGACGAGCCCGGCGGTCTCGGCCTCGCCGAGGGCGCCGCTGTCACCGTCGTCCAGGCGCGCTGCCACAGCGACCACTTCCGCGGCCGGGCACCGTCCCGCCGCGGCCGCGACAACCAGCGCGATCCTGGCCGACGGGCTCAGCTGGTCGAGGCGGGCGGCGAACCGCTGCCGGATCGCCGCGCCGGATTGCAGCGGCACCGCGGGCATGTTCACGCCGTCGAGCTGTTCGGCCGTCAGGGCTGCCGCCAGTTCTACGAGCGCGAGCGGGTTGCCGCCAGTCTCAGCGTGCAGCCGCCCGGCCACCGCGGGCGCCGGCCAGGACTATGGCGACGGTATTAATCAGCTGAGCCGCTGCCTGCGGCTCTAGGCCGCCCAGATCCAGGCATGGCAGGCCGGCTGGTGTCGGCGTACCCAAGCGGAGCGTCAGCACGCAGGCGACCGCGTCACGGTCCAGCCGGCGAAGTGCGAACAACAGCGCCTCGGCGCTCGCCGGATCCAGCCAATGCAAATCATCCACGAGGATCAGCAGCGCGCGGTCCTCCGACGGCGCTGGTCAGCAGGCCGTGAGTGCCCGCCGCTACTGCCAGCCGTTCAGGAGCGGCTGCGCCGTCCCTCAGTCCGAGCGCCGCCTCAATCGCCGCAGCCTGCCGCTCGGGCAGCGCGGCCAGGTAGCCAGCTATCGGATGCAGCAGCGAGTACAGGCCGGCGAACGCGAGCTCCGCCTCCGCCTCGATCCCGGTCACGCGCAGAATCCGCATCGTTTCCGCACGTGTGGCCGCGTAGTCGACCAGCGCGGTCTTCCCGATGCCAGGCTCGCCCCGCAGTACCACGATCCCGCTGGTCCCGGCCCGTGCCTGCCGGAGCAGCCGGTCGAGGTGCCGCCGTTCCTCCTCACGGCCCACCAGCATGCCTGCACCATAGGCGGCTGGCGAAGACTCCGACAAGCGGCGCGGGTTTGCGGGGTTCACGGAAGAGAGGGCGGCCCCCCACGGCGCATCGTTCTGGTGACAGGCCAGACATTCCAAGGCCCGAGCAGACAGGAGAAGGCCATGTTCACCAATCCCTACATCAGCGCGGAGCTCGCCCGGCAGCGGCAGCGGGAAATGCTGGCCCGGGCCGAACGCCAGCGCCTGGTCCAGCGGCTGCACGCCAAGTCCGAGACAGCCCGGTTCGGCCAGGGGCGGCAGCGCCTGCGCGGCGCCCTGCGCGCCGCCACCCGGCTGCTTGCAGCACCCGGAACATGACAGCGACCGCAAAACGCGAGACCCCAGCAAACAGCACAGATAAGGATCAGATCGATGAAACGTCTACTCCACCGCGGCAAGCTCATCATCTTGACCATCGCACTGGCCTCCGGCGGCCTGGCTGGCAGCATCGCTGCCAGCCAGGTGGCCCAGGCTGCGACCCACCCGGCAGCTGCCATGTCCGCTTATACCCAGTCGGCTTCGCAGTACCATCCGCCGGATCCGTGCTGACCATGACGCTGTTAGGGCCTGTCCCGTAGATCTTGGGGCCTGTCCCGTAGATCTTGGCGGGCCGGTACGTGTCAAGTCAAATGAGACACAGGTTTCTGCTGTTTCCTAAGCTGCCTCCCTGGGATGGATGCTGCTGTTATGTCGCTGTCGGTGACCGGCTTGTTGATCCAGGCCGCGGCGGGCATGTCGGGTGCCTTGGGGCGGCGGGTGAAGCGCCGCGGGTTCGCGGCGCAGGCCGCGTTCAGCACGGCCTGACGTTTGTCCTGGATCGCGGGCGCGGTGCCGATATGCGCCGAGTACGGGGTATGCAGCCCTATCCCGGAATGCCGGTGCTCGTGGTTGTAATAAGTGAAGAACGCGCTGGCAGAACGCGCGGGCGTCCTGCAGTGACCCGAACGTGCCGGGAAACGCCGGGCAGTACTTCAGCGTTTTGAACTGCGCCTCGCTGTACGGGTTGTCATTACTGACCTTCGGCCGGGAATGGGATTTGAGGATCGCCAGGTCCGACAGCAGCGCCGACACCGGCTTGGACGTCATCGAGGTCCCCCGGTCCGCGTGGATGGCATGCGGGGTGATACCGCTGTTCAGGCGGACCGCCTCGGTGATGAAGTCTTTCGCCAGCTCGCCTAGCTCCGTGGCGTGCACCTCGAAATGCACGGCGCACCGGGAGAAAATATCGATCATCACGTACAAGTGGTAATACACGCCGCGCTGCGGGCCGGCCAGCTTGGTAATGTCCCACGACCATACCTGGTTCGGCCCGGTGGCGATGAGCTCCGGTTTCTTACGCGCCGGCTGGGCGGCCTGCGCGCGGCGCTCACGGACCTGCCCGGCCTCGCGGAGCAGCCGGTACATCGTGGAGACCGAGGCCAGGTAGGCGCCCTCGTCGATCAGGACCGCCCAGACCTGCCGCGGGGCCTTGTCCTGGAAGCGGGGACTGTCCAGGACGTCGAGCAGCTCCTTGCGCTCGGCGGCGGACAGCGCGTTGGGCGCGGCTGGCCGCCGCTCCCGGCATCCGGACCGGGTGCCGCCGCGCCTGCGGTAAACGGTGGCACGTGATTTCCCGGTGAGTTCGCACGCCTTTTTCACGCCGGTCACCGGTTCCAGCAGATCGAAGGTGTCCTCGCTTACCTGGCGGACGGCCTTGGTGAATCCGCGCTCTCGGAGAGCAGCTCCAAAAGCGCAAACGCTTTTCCCATGATGTCTAGCGCAGCGCGGGTCTGGCCGAGTTTCACCTCAGCCTTCGCCAGCCGCTTCCGCAGCCGCTCATTCTCTGCATCCATGCCCGGCCGGCCCTTATGCACCACTGCGGGAACGGCAGTGGCATGCGATTTGAGCGCGCCGGAATCCCGCGCCTTCCGCCAGTAGCTGATATGCGAATCATAAAGGCCCTCGCCGCGTAGCAGCGCGCCTTTCGCGCCCGGTTCGGTGGCCGCATCGTATTTCTCGATCATCGCCAGTTTGTACGCGGCGGTGAAGGTGCGCCGTTTCGGCTGGGACGATCGCGGGCCGGCCGCCCGGGCCGCCCGGCGCCCGGCCGGGGTGTCTTGCATGTCTGAGCTAGTCATGGTCACTGTCTGCTGATCCCGTCTAGCCCTCAAGTTCCACCAGTAGCTGTTGCCCCTGGTGTCTCACCTGAGTCTGACACAGAGGGGGCAGCCGCTGGTTCCGGGCCCGGCAGGCGCTGGTTCCGGGCCCGCAGGCGCATGCCGTGTCGCCGGGCTGGTGCCCAGCCCCATGTCAGGGGCTGATGGGGCGGGCGGGGTCCCGGTGACCCGTTCGCGGTCCTACGGCCCCGGCCTGGGCCGGGCCCGGGCCCGGCCCAGGAAAAGATCGTGGAAAATCGGGCTTACGCGGATGCGCAGGTACCCCAGGCGGCCCCGATCCTCCGCGGAAGCCGGATCTTCCACGTTAACCGGCGCGGGAGCGCAGGGCGCTGAGACGTCAGCGGCGGCAGGAGCCTGACGGGACAGGACAGGCCGGAGTGACACCTACCCCGGCCGGGCGGCACCGGCAGCACCCCGCACCCGAGCCGGATTTCAGGCGCCCACCCCAAGTCACGGGACAGACCTTAGCCGCCGACACAGGACCGGTACACCCGTCTAACCACCCAAGGCCAAGCCGCACGGACGCCGCCACACCTGACGATAGTTCCCAAGGAAGTATCCGGGAGGATCTGATCCCGATGAATAACGACTCGCCGGTCACTGCCCTGGTGACCTGCGCCGCAAACGGCGACAGCCGGGCGTGGGAGGCCCTGGTCGCGCGGTTCGCCCCGCTGATCTGGTCGATCTGCCGGAGGTACCAGCTAGGCGGCGCCGATGCCGAGGACGTCAGCCAGGCCGTCTGGTTGCAACTTGTGGACCACCTGGGCGGAGTCCGCGATCCGGCCGCGCTGGCCGGCTGGCTGGCCACCACGACCCGCCGGGAATGCAGCCGGGTCCTGCGCAGAACGCGCGGACCGCACGCGGCCTGGTATGCGCTTGACACTGAGAGCATCCCGGACCAGCAGACGCCGGTGGCCGAGCAGGAACTGCTGGCAGCCGAGCGGCACGCTGCGCTGCGGCAAGCATTCACCCGCCTTCCCGGCTGCTGCCAGCAGCTGATCGCCATGCTCACCGACGACCCACCGATGCCCTATGCCCAGATCAGCGCCACGCTAGGCATCCCGGTCGGCAGCATCGGGCCACGCCGCCGGCGCTGCCTGGAGAAACTGCGCCGCGATCCGGCGATCGCGGCCCTTATCCACCCCGGCGCGTCCGTGGGAACCGAGCCATGAAAGCACGCAGCGGCGCAGCGATGAGGACCAGTCACTGGCCCGGTTCACACGTACCCCGCACCGCCTCGCGGCCGAGTCCGGCCTCGACAGCGCTTTCGGCGGCGCGATCATGCAGTTGCTTCTCACGGCGGCGCCGTGCAGCGTTGCCGCAGACGTCAAGACGATGATCTTGGAGGAACCGCGCGCAGCAAGGGAAAGAGACCCGGCCGTGCGGGAGTCCGCGGCAGTCCCTTGCACGTCCCGGGGGGCAGGTTCAAGGTGATGATCGTCGGCGGCATGCGCGGCAATCAGGACGCGCGGCACTGCGGTGCAGTCTCCTACGATGACCGGGTGACGACGAGTTCTGTCCGGCCGGTCGTCCTCCGCAACGGCGCCGGCATCGAGGATCCGCTGAGGGTCGTGCTCGGCTCCCTCAAGGCGCCCGGGCGATTCGAGGTCAGCGGCCCATCACGGCCGGCGTCGTTCGGCGAGCCGGACCTGCGGCTGGCGAACCGGGGCGGCGCTCGCATCTCAGCGGCCCAGATCGCGGCGATCCTCCAGCGGCGCCGCGCGATCGAGCGCGCCCTGCAGGCGATCCCTCCCGGCGCTTCGCTGTCAGCAGAGGTGAACTCCGTGCCGTGGCCGCCGTTGAGGCAGCTGTTCGACGCGTTCGCGAACATCGGGGGGGTCGGCTTGTCGAAGATGACCAAGGCGCTGTACCCGAAGCGCCCGGCGCTGATCCCCATGCTCGACAGCATGGTCCAGACGTACCTGCGAGATGACGACCTCGGCGCCCGGGCTCCGTTCGCAGAGCGCGCGCTCGGGTTCGTCCGCGGCTACCAACGCGACCTGGACCGCAACTGGGCGGCGGTGCGAGCGGTCCGGCAGGAGCTCATAAGGCGCGGTTACGGGCTCACCGAGGTGCGGATCCTCGACCTGCTGATCTTGTCCGCCCAGGCCACGGGCCGACCGGCCGGCGCCTTACGCGCGGCGCAGTAGCCTCACCGCCACGTGTATCTGAGCGCACGGCCCGTTATCTATGCGGCGCGTCCGCCGCTGCGGAGAGGGCGTGTAACGAGGGACGGTTGCCTCAGCTCACCTGGACACTCCGGCGCGTAGACTCCGGGGCAGCCGTGCAAGGGGGAGGATGTTGTGCGATTCGGCGCTGACTCCGCCTTCCGATTTCTCCCCTCGGGGCTCAAGGTCTCGATCGGCGCGGGCGGTGCTTCTCTGCGGCCGATGATGTGGATGTTTGTCGCGATACTGGCGACTTTCCTGATTACGAGAACCGTTACCCGCCTGATTCGCTCGGGGAGCGGCGCTGGCGCCGGGCTGGGCAACGTCCGGCTCGCTGGAGTTCATGTTCACCATCAGGTTTTCGGGATATTGATCATCATTGGCACAGGAATCGTCCTGGTGTCCGCGGCACCGCACGGGGCAGCCCTCGATGTCGCCGCCGCGATCTTCGGGGTGGGCGTCAGCCTCACACTCGATGAGTTCGCGCTGTGGCTCCACCTGCAGGACGTCTACTGGACCACGGAGGGACGAAAATCGGTCGACGCGATCTTCTGCGTTCTGGCGGTAACCGGAGTCCTCATCGGCGGCGCCAGCTTCCTGTCCGGCCGGGTCGGCACAGCGACATGGTGGTCGTCGGTCTCCGTCCTCGCCTTCGATCTCATGTTTAGCGTGATATGCCTGCTCAAAGGCAAGGTCACAACCGGCGTTGTCGGCATCGTCATCAGCGTCGTCGCCTTCGTCGGCGCAGTGAGACTGGCCAAACCGGGGTCGTGGTGGGCGACGCACCGCTACGCCAGCCGGCCCCGGCGAGCGGCACGCGCCGCACATCGCTACGGCCCGCGCTACCAGCAGCGCTGGAACCGGTTGCGGGATCTCGTCGCGGGCGCCCCCTCCCAGGAACGCCCGCTCTAGCGACCTCGGCTAAGGGAGCACGAGCACGTGCCCGCTGCCGTAACAAGACACAACCTGGCGCAGCGCCTCAGCCTGACCGTGGTGGCGGTAGCGGAGATGCTGGAACCACGCGGCACGTGACGGCCTGGCCGTCTGGCGGCGGTGGGGCGTCCCAGCGGGTCGTGCGGGCGCTCCGGCGGGTCGTGCTGGCATGGTGTATGCCTGCGGTCACTGTGGTGCGCTGCCGGCTGGGTGCCGTCCGGTCATCTGGATTACCGGCCGGCCGCCGGGGTCGTCGGCCCACTGGCCGCACTGGCCGCCGTCCTGGCTTACCCCGAGCTGCAGCTGGGTGCCGTCCATGGCCAGGGCCGGGTGGTAGTACCCGGCGACCTGGCGTGCCTCGGCCTGGATGTAGTGCCCGATGAGCGAGCGCCGGAACCGCCTGGCCGTGCGGTTGGGGTTGCTGCCGTGTACCAGCGAGCCGTTGAAGAACAGCACGTCTCCCGGCTCCATCGGCACGGGCCGCGGCCGGGTGCCCGGCGGTACCGGCACCGTGACGTCGGTGAAGCTCTGCGCCGGGTCCGCGGCGGTGGTGCACAGGATCGGCCAGCGGTGGCTTCCCGGGACGACCAGCAGGCAGCCGCTGGCCTCGTCGGCGCGGTCCAGCGCGAGCCACGCGGCGACGCAGGTACCCGGGCTGGCCCGCAGGAAGAAGTTGTCCTGGTGCAGCGCTTGCCCGCGGGATCCCGGCGGCTTGAAGTAGCACATGGTCTGGACGGCGAACGGGAGCCGGCCGAGCAGCGCCAGCAGGCAGTCGCGGATCCGCGGATCCAGCAGCCACTGCAGGCTCACCGGGTCCCATCGGTGCATCTGCATCATCCGCGGGTAGACCCGCAGCGGGTCACCGGCCCGGGAACCGGCGCCGTCCACGGCCTCCGGGCGCGGGCCGCCGCCGCGCAGCGCCATGAAGTGGCCGCGGTAGCGCCCGGCCTCGCGGCGGCTGAACAGCTGCCGGGCGAGCACGAAACCATCCCGGTCGAATCCGGTACGGAACGGATCGCTCATGACCAACACTATGACCGTCACATCCGCGGTACGCCAGGCCCGGTCGGCGCGAAGGGCGATCTGGCACTTGGCAGTGCGCAGATCGCTGGTCGATCCTGCTGCCGGATAGCCTCGCCGCGCTGATGGCCGGCGCTCGCGGTCGGGCCCGGTTTCGCCGGCCGCTGAATCGGCTGGTCGTGCTGCTGATTCGCCGGTACGTTCGGAAGATATGAGCGCTGGGCTGGAGGAAGCAGTAGCCGGAACAACCGCCGGGTGGGATCACGCTGGTGTGGCGCGCTGCTCGGCGATCGAGTTGCCGCCGTCGACGACCAGGTATTGCCCGGTGATGTAGGACGCGCCGGGGCTGGCCAGCCAGGCAATTGCGGCGGCGATCTCGTCGGGTGAACCGCTCCGGCCAGCTGGGGTGGCCCGCCCTTGGCCGCGCTCTTCGGGGGTCTGGGAGCCGGTCGCTATCCAGCCTGGGGCGACGGCATTGACGGTGATTCCGTGCCTTGCGGTGTCCACGGCGGCTGCGCGGGTGAGGCCGACCATGCCCGCCTTGGCGGTGGCGTAACCGACGTCCGAGCGGATCGCCATCACCGGGCCGGTCACGCTGGCCACCATGATGATCCGCCCCCAGCCGCGGCCGGTCATGGCTGGCACCGCCGCCTTGGTGACCAGGAAGGCGGAGGTCAGGTTGCGGGCGAGCGCAGCCTGCCAGGTCGCCAGGTCCATGGACTCCACGGTGCCGGACTCGAACACGGGGTCAGCGGCGGAGATCATGCCGGCGTTGTTGACCACGATGTCCAGCCGGCCCCATTGCTCCAGCGCAGCCGACACAAGCCCGGACGCCACGCCGGCATCGGTGAGATCGCCGATGATCCCCGCCGCGTCGAAACCAGCGCTGCGCAGTTCGCTGACCCTGTCGTGGATCCGGGCCGTGGTGGCGCTGATCATCACGGCCGCGCCGAGTTCGGCGAGCAGCCTGGCGGCGGCGAAACCGATGCCGTCGGGACCGCCCGCCCCGGTGACCACCGCCACCCGGCCGGACAGGTCAAACGCCGCTGGGATGGGCATTGTCCGATCCTAGTAGGGCTGGATGCCAGATTCCCCGGCCCGTGGGAAGGCGGCAGCGTGGCCGGGCGGCGGGGCCGCAAGATAACCTTCGGGCCTATGGTGAAGCGCCCTGACCCCCTGGAGAGCACGCCGCCTGCCTTCGGCGAGCAGGCGGCCAGGCAGATCCTGCGGGAAGGCTTCGGTGTCGAATCGTCATCCCTTAAGCCCCTCGCGGGCGAACGGGACCAGAACTTCCGGGTGGACACGGCCGCCGGGCAGCGCTTCTTGTTCAAGATCTCTAATCCGGCGGATGACGGGGCCATCCTGGCGATGCAGGCCGCGGCTCTGCGCCACATCGAGCGAGTGGATCCGGGCCTGCCGGTGATGCGTGCCCTGCCGACCGCGGCGGGGGAATCCTGGGTCGAGGTGCCGGGGTCCGACAGCCGGACCTACCCTGCCCGGCTTTTCACGTTCCTGCCCGGGCAGGTAGCCGCGAACACGGCGCTCACCACTGAGGCGATCTGGTCCCATGGGCAGATCACGGCCCGTCTGGGGCGGGCGCTGCGTGGCTTTTTCCATCCCGCGGCCGACTACGAGATCTTGTGGGATATCAGCCGCGTGCCCAAGCTCCGGCCGCTGCTCACCCATGTCTCCGACGGCCACCGCCGGGTTCAGCTGGAATTGATTCTGGACCGGTTCGAGGCCCGGGTCGCCCCGGCGTTGCCCGGGCTTCGCGCGCAGGTGATCCACGGCGATATGAGCCTGGACAACGTGCTGTTCAGCGACGACCTTCGGGTCAGCGGGATCGTGGACTTCGGGGATATGACCCATGCGCCGCTGGTCTGCGATCTGGCCGTCGCCGTCGCCGATGTGCTCCACGGCCGGGACGACGCCATCGAGGTGGCCGACACGATAATCGGCGGCTACGTGTCGGTGACGCCGCTCGAAGACGAGGAGGCCGGGCTGCTCGCGGATCTGGTGACGGCCAGGCTTGCCACTGAGGTCACGGTCACCGCCTGGCGGCAGCGGCTCTATCCGGACAACGTCGCCTACGCCGCGAGCGGCGAGCCGGGGGCCCGCGCCTTCCTGGATGCCATCGAGGCGATGGGGATAGACGCTGTCGCGCGGCGTTTCCGCGAGGCCTGCCGCCGGCTCCCCTACCGAAGGTCTGCCACCAATACTCTGCTCGAGCGCCGCCGTCGGGCGCTGCCCCGATCGCCGCTGTTCTACTCCCGCCCGGTGCACCTCGTCCGCGGCGAGGGTGTCTGGCTGTTCGACCCCGACGACCGGCGGTACCTCGACTGCTACAACAACGTGGCCGTGGTCGGGCACAGCCACCCAAGGGTCGTGCAGGCGGTGACGCAACAGCAGCAGCTGCTCGCGACCCACAGCCGCTATCTGCACGAAGCGATCGTCGAGCTCGCCGAACGGCTCCAATCCACCCTGCCGCCGGAGCTGGACGCCGTCATGGTCGTGAACTCCGGCAGCGAGGCCAACGACCTCGCCTGGCGGATCGCCCGCGCGGCCACCGGGCGGGCCGGCGCGGTCGTGACCGCCTGCGCCTACCACGGGCTGACCGAGGCCACCCACGCCCTGTCCCCCGAGGAGTGGGCCAACGGGGAGCGGCCTGCCCACGTCGCGACGATCCCGGCACCTGACGGGTACCGCGGCCCGTACCGCCGCGAAGACGACGGGTGGGTCCAGCGGTACGCCGCCCACATCGATGACGCCGCCCGAGAGCTCGGCGACCGCGGCTTCGCCGCCATCTACCTGGATCCGGCCTTTACCGCCGACGGCATCCTGTCGCCCCCTCCCGCCTACCTGCGGGAAGCAGCCCGGCGGGCGCTGACGCTTGGAGGGCTCGTAGTGGCCGACGAAGTGCAAGCCGGTCACGGCCGGTCCGGGACGCACCTGTGGAGCTTCCAGGCATCAGGGATCGCGCCTGACATGGTGGTGATGGGCAAACCGATGGGCAACGGCTTCCCGGTCGCCGCCCTAGTGGTCAGGTCCCAGCTGCTCGACGCCGTACCCGAGGAGGTCGAGCTGTTCAGCACCTTCGGCGGCAACCCGGTAGCCTGCGCGGCCGCGCTCGCAGTCCTCGCCGTCATCGAGGAAGAAGGCCTGATGGCCAACGCCGCGAAAGTCGGCTCCTACCTCCGCCAGGGCCTGCTCACACTGGCCGAGCGCCACCCCCTGATCGGGGATGTCCGGGGCGAAGGCCTCCTGCTCGGGGTCGAACTGACCGATGAGGCACGCGGGCCAGCGGCTGCGGACGCCCGCAAAGTAACCGACGCGATGCGCGAGCGGGGAATACTGCTCAGCGCAACCGGGCCGGCCGGAAACGTGCTCAAGATCCGGCCGCCCCTGGTATTCCAGCACGAACATGCCGACCTCGTCCTCCAGGCCCTCGATGAGGTTCTCGCGTCTTCATGACGCTGTACCTGGTGAGCGCGGAACCCTCCGCAAATTGGCGACGAGATGCGCCTGCGTAATCGCCGACGCCGGCGCACCGGACGGGCCTGGCCTGGCCTATCGGCTGACCTTGGCTGCTAGGCGAGGCCGAGCTGCTGCCGCTGCTGGACGGCGTCGTAGAAGGCGGAGATGACGATGAGTTGGTCGCCGTCCCACTTGGTGGTCTGGCCGAACTCGACGTCGAACGCCTTTCCGGTCGGGGGGATCACGGTGCCGTCGGGCAGAGTCATCTCCCCGGTGAAGGTCCCGGTGGCGTGTGTGACGACGGTGATCCAGTCGCCGCTGCCGAACTGGATCGGGTACGGGTCGCTGTACACGTGCATGTCAGGGAAGATGCGGAGAAACTGCTGCATCGCCGCGGCGTGCGCTTCCTTTCCGTAGACCGGTTCGGCAAGCCCGGGGATGTACGCGATCATGTCGGGGTGGTGGACAGTGTCCACCGTGGCGAAGTCGCGGGCGTTGAACGCGTCGTCGCCCTTCTTCATCAGCGCGAGCAGGTGCGCGGTCCGGCTGGTGTCGGTCGTGGTGGGCATGATGACTCCATTTCCTGATCGGGGTTGGCTGGGTTCACGAAAATGCCTGGGCGTAGTCGGTGACGAACTGTTCGAAGGTGCGCGCTGGCCGGCCGAGGATGGCGGGGACGTCGTTGGCGACGTCGGTTCCTGCCTGCGCCGGCGCGGTCGCCTTGTCCCGGTCTCGGACGAGGACCCGCACGGGCTCTCCTCGCTCGGCGAGCAGGCGTACGGCCTCGGAACCTACCTGCCCGGCGGTGGCGACGAAGATCATCGCGACACCTTCTTAGAGTGTGCTCTTATCTTAGAGCCTACTCCAACAAATGTGGCTCTCGTTTATTCCGGTCTCGCGCGGCGTGACGCCGGCGCAATCTCGAACGGGGCCTTCCCCGGGACGGCCACGGCTGGCGTTCGTCGCCTGTCTGGAGCGTGGTCCAGGCGCCGGCCGGGTTCCAGCGTGATGATCGCGGCGGAGATGGGCCACTCGTTGACAAGTCAGCTCTACAGCTGCCCGCTTACAGCAGCGTTGACGATGCGGAAACGCTGAGCCAGCGGTCGAGCTCGTCCAGGAGGTTCTCGACAACTTGATACAGCTCGTCAGCGATCTGCGCCTGGTCCTGGCCTTCGCGAGCGCGTCGCCCGGACTCGCTGATGATGATCTGGAACACGCCAGCCAGCGCGATCCCCTGCAACATGGCGATCTCAGGCGGGACCGCGGTGGAGTCGCTGATGGCGGCGGCGATGACGGCGGCGTGGCGGCCGGTCATCTCCAGTGTCAGCCGGCGCACGGCCGGGCTGATGGCCGCCAGATAGCCCAGCTCGCCCCGCCACTGCTCCGGCGGGATGTCGCGGATCCCAGCGACAAACCCGAGAACGAATTCACGGACGGCAGCCGCCGCGGTGATCCCGGGCGGCCGGGAGCGGATCAGGTCGCTCAGCCGCTCCTGGACCTGCTGATCGCGATCGGTGACCAACTGCTCTTTGGTCGGGAAGTAGTTGTAGATGGTCTGCTCGGCGACCTCAGCCTCGCGCGCAACGTCAGTGACGGCGACGTTCTCATAGCCGCGCTCAGCGAACAGGCGGGCGGCGGTATCGGCGATGTGCCGGAAAGTCCGCGCCTTCTTGAGCTCGCGCAATCCAGTACTGGCCATACCAGCAAGTTTAGCGAGACGACCCGAAGGTTGGTTACACACTCTGTTTAGGGTTCACACCACTGATCCGGGAACGAGCCGTGGCGTGGCGCGCATCGGCGCGTTGCCTTAGGGTTTGGGCATGGCGGACCCGCACTCAAGCAGAGGCGGCCAGAGCGACCTGCCTGCCGCCGTCGCGGGCGAGGAACTCCGCGCGTCACACGCAGACCGGGATCAGGTGGTGGAACTGCTGCGGGTAGCCGCCGGGGACGGCCGGCTTCTCCCCGAAGAACTGGACGACCGCCTGGAACGCGCGCTGACCGCCAGGACCTACGCCGAGCTCGCGGCGCTGACTACCGACCTGCCGGCCACGCCGGGTGCCGCTGTCGTGCCGCCCGGCGCGGGCGCGGTGAGCGCCACGCCGAAGGACCTGATACGGATCCACGTCCACGGCAGCAGCGCCCGCCGGGATGGCCGCTGGGTAGTGCCGAAGGAACTGGACATCAAGGTGAAGGGCGGCGGCGTGACGCTGGACTTCACCGAGGCTGTGATCACCCAGCCGCTGCTGCGCATCACCGCCGAGGTGACAGGCGGAGGGCTCAGGCTGATCACCAGGCCGGGCATCGTGGTGGACGCCGGTGACATATCACTGCACGGCGGGAGCGTCACGCTGCCCGAGCCGCCTGGCCCTGGCGTCCCCGTCCAGCTCCGCGTCGAGATCACGGGCTCGGTTCACGGCGCAGGCATCACCGCCGGGCCGCCCCCTCCGCCCCGCCGACCGCGACGCACGTTCTGGCAATGGCTGCGCCGCGCCCCGCGCCCCCCCGCCATCGCGGCCTAGCGCGATGCCGGGCGCCCGATGGGAACCGCAACCTTCCCCGCCCGCGCGGGGTCCCGGGGCAGGTGATCGATGTCGCGCTACGCTTGTTATGGCTTAGGCCAACGCCGAACTCGTCCACCGGGTTAACCCAAGGAGATGCCATGGCTGAGCAAGAATATGTGGTCGTCTACGCCGCAGCGTATCCGACCGTCGCGGCCGCGCGGGCAGTGCTGGACACCATCGAGCACCTGCACAAGGACGAGGTGGTCGGCAAGTACGACGCGGCCGTGGTCGACAAGGAGAACGGCAAGCCGCACGTTGTCAAGCGGATGGACCGCCCGCACATCCGCGTCATCCCCGAGTGGTTCGGCGGCGGGGCTCTGACCCGCAAGGAACTGAATGAGGCGGCCGAGGAACTCCTTGCTGACCAGGCGGGGCTCATCGTGGTCGGCGAGGCGAGCATCGAACCAGCACTCGACAAGGCGCTTACCGGAACCGCCAAGGTCGTAAAGCGCGAGATGGAGGCGACGATCGACGAGATCACCAGCGAGTTGCAAGAAGCGTTCAAAGGCTGACAGGCCGCGCACCGAGAGATATGCCGTGGCACGTCAAGGATCGTAGAGTGCTCTACTCCGTCAGCCCTCGCGAGCAGGCCCGCCCGACAACTACGGACGGATCTGGGACGGTGAACCTTTTTCATCCTGCTTTGGCTTCGTGAATCTGCAATACGTGGATGGATTTGGCGAGTTGTCCTGCGCGCCATAGGCAGCAGCGGAGCTTGCGGAGGATGCGCCAGGTCTTGAGCTGGGCGTTCGCGTGCTCGCTGAGTGAGCGGAGCCTCGCGTGGGCGCGGTTGGCCGGTTGCGGCCGGGCTGGGCTGGCGGGCCGGACACGGGCAGCGAACAGCAGCGCGCCGGGCTCGTCCCGGTCCAGCGTGACAGGCCGGGGGATCACCCGCCATGGATGGCTGGCGGCTGCCGGCATGCGGGTAGCGTCAGCGAGCAGGTTGCCGATTGACCATGGTGAATAGGGCGGAAGCGAGATGCCGGCTGGTCGTGTGAATGGGGTGGAGCTGTATTGGGAGCAAAGGGGCGCTGGTCCCCGGTTGCTGTTCTGCAACGGGTCGGGCACGACCTTGCAGGCCGTCCGGCCGTTGCTTGACCTGGTTGCTGCCAGGTTCGATCTGCTGGCGTGGGACTACCGTGGCCTGGGTCGCAGCGTCCCCCTGAGGGGTCCATATACCATGGCCGATCTCGCAGCTGACGCCGTCGGCCTGCTGCAGATCGCCGGCTGGGACAGCTGCCGGGTGCTCGGGGTGAGTTTCGGCGGAATGGTAGCGCAGGAGTTCGCCGCCGCCAATCCGGAACGGGTAGAGCGCCTCGCGCTGGCCTGCACCTCAGCCGGCGGCGACGGCGGGTCCTCTTACCCGCTAGACAAGCTGCAGGAGCTCCCGCCTCAGGAGCGGGCTGCGGCGCAGCTCAAGCTGGCTGACAGTCGCTGGGACGAGCACTGGCTTGAGGCCCACCCAGCGGATCATGCGCTGGCCGAAAGCCTGACCGCCGCCGGCCGCGATCAGCAAGACCCAGCCGCCACCGCCGCCTACAAGGCCCAGCTCGAGGCGCGCGCAGGCCATGACGTATGGGACCGCCTCGACGCGATCTCATGCCCGGCCCTGGTCGGCTACGGCAACTACGACCAGATCGCTCCGGTCCAGAACAGCACCGCGATCGCATCGCGCCTCCGCGGAGCCGAGCTGCGCGGCTACGAAGGCGGGCATCTGTTCCTAGTCCAAGATCCGGCCGCGCTTCCGGAATTCCAGGCATTCCTGCAAGCACCGAATGGGTAGCTGAGCAGCCGGCCGGATGCCCGGACCACATGCGCTACAAGTGGTTCGCTCCCGCGGCCTGTTCGTCGGCTCCGGCGTAGTCGAGGCCGGGTGCAAGGCGGTCATCGGGCAACGGCTCAAGCAGTCAGGCATGAGATGGACCGTCGCTGGGGCCGACGCCATCATCGCCTTGCGCTGTCGCGAGGCCAACATCCAGTGGGACCATCTGCCGGCCCTTGACTTTATCCCATAAAGCGGCATCTACTTTATGGCATAGAGTAGATCGAGGGAGGAATCATGAATCCCGCACCCGGCACCACGACCGCCGGCAACGGCGGCGACTTCAACCCCCGCCAGGCCGCTGACCTGCTGGACCAGGCCACCCGGCAGGCACGCCGCCAGTTCACGCCGCTCTCACCGCTGCTGTTTACCTTCCGGGCGGTCGTCGTGCAGGTCGTGTTCACCGGCTTCTGGCTGTCCGTGCGCGGCCAGCACCCCTACACCGGGCACATCAGCGGCTGGGCCATAGCCGTCGCGGTTGTGCTCGTGGCCATCAACATCGGCTGGACAGCCTGGGTGATCGAGCGTGCAGGCACCGGGGTCAGCGGTCCAGCCCAGCGCAAGTGGCAGGCTTGGAAAGGCATCATGGTGGCGGCCTGGATCATCGGGTACGCGATCACCGCGCCGCTGTACCACGCCGGGGTCAGCCATCCGGTCTGGGGGCTGTACCCGGCCAGCGCGCCGCTGCTGATCATCGGCCTGGCCTGCGCGGCCGTCGCGGCGGCATTCCGGTACTGGCCGCTGGCCGGCACCTGCCTCGCCATCGCCGTGGCGGCCGCCGCAGCCGGGTTCGGGGGCCCGGCCGGTCGTGGCTGATCACGGGCATCGGCCTGTGCGCCGTGTACCTGGGCATCGCCGCGTTCACCGCCTGGCGGCGGCGCCGCAGCATGGCGCGGCCGTGACCACTGAGCTGAGCACCGGTCCCAGTCGCGGCTGGACCGGCAAGGAACTCGCCGAGCTCCCGCGGGTGAAGCCACGCAACATGCTGACCCGGCTAGCCGAGTGGACCCGCCTGGGCTTCCTCACCCGCACCAGCGCCGGGACCTACCCACTCGCCACGCCGCCTTAGATCCCCGACGGTCCGCTGGAGCAGTTTCGCGGGTTCAGTCTCCTCGCCGCGGCACGGTCGGCGTTCACGCGCTGACCCACGCCAGAACCCGGTCGTTCACCGCTGCCGGCTTCTCGACGTGCAGGAAGTGGCCGGCGCCCTTGACAACCTCCATCCTCGATCCGGCCGCGAGGTGACGCCCGGCGTCCTGCACGAGGGAGGGAGCGATGCAGCCGTCACGGTTGCCGTGCAGGTACAGAGTCGGCTGCGGCCCGGCGCTAGCCAGCGCCTGCTCTTCAGCCGCATACGCGCCATCCGCGCCGAAGTGGCGGAGCCCTGGCTCATCGGCCCGGTAATAGCCGATCGCCGCCGCGAGGTTGCCCTCGCCGCGCAGGCACTGCTTGACGTTCCGGAGATCTTCGCTCGCGTCGTAGCCAGGGGACCAGTCCTGCCACAGCCGGTCAAGAAACGCCATGTCCCCAGCAGCGAGCACCGACTCGGCGAAGGGTGTCTTCAGGAAGAACAAGTAGAAAAACCTCTTCAGCTGATCGTAATCCGCGAAGATCCTCGTATCGAGCGCTAGCGGAGGCACGCCGAGCGTGACCACGCGCCGCCAGCGATCCGGCGCGAACGCAGCCGCGCCGTAGGCCACCTCGGCGCCCCAGTCGCTGCCGACCAGAACGGCCCGCTCGTCGCCGCCCAGCACGTCGTGCAGGCCGACCGCATCCGCCACGAGCGCCCCCAGCCCGAAGCAGCCGTCTTCGGGGATGTCCGTCGGCGCATACCCGCGCATGAACGGCGCCACCGCATGAAAACCCGCATCGGCCAGCGCTGGCAGCAGATACCGCCACGTACGAGCAGAGTCGGGAAAGCCGTGCAGGCACAGGGCCAGCGGCCCGCTGCCCGCCTCCAGGACACCGAACTGCAACCCATTCGCCGTCACGGTGCGGGCCCGCAGCCGGCTCGTCATGCCAAACAGTATCGGCGAGTCCCCGATCGATCCGCAATTGGCTTCGAATCCCTGCTCGTCGGCCCACTCGGCGAGCTGAGCGTCGATATGCCGGACCATCTGGTGCCCAGCGCGCTGTCCTTGCCGCTTGACCAGCTCATCCACGCCCGCGGCCGGATCACCACGCAATTTACATGGACGTCCAACTAAATTGACGCTAAGATAGTAGGACTTCCTACTATTTTGGTGACGGGTCCTCGCGGCCCTTCCCCTACAGCCACAGTTCCCCTACAGCCATAGCGGAGGCGGCAGTGCCTAGTGACTCCCCGGCGCTACACGTGCCGGTCAACCCCGTGCGGTTCGTCACCGCCGCGAGCCTGTTCGACGGCCACGATGCGGCGATCAACATCATGCGGCGGGTGCTGCAGAGCCAGGGCGCCGAGGTGGTCCACCTCGGGCACGACCGCAGCGTCGAGACGGTGGCCCGTACCGCGATCGAGGAAGATGCGCAGGGCATCGCCCTGTCGTCCTACCAGGGCGGCCACGTCGAGTATTTCAGCTATCTCGTCCAGCGGCTTGCGGAGCTCGGGGCGGGCCACATCAAGGTGTACGGGGGCGGCGGCGGCGTCATCGTCCCCGAGGAGATCGCCCTGCTGGCCGACCGCGGAGTGACCATCTTCGCGCCGGAGGACGGGCAGCGGCTGGGCCTCGCCGGAATGATCAACAAGCTGATCGCGGCGTGCGACGTTGACCAGTGCGCGGACGAGCCCAGCCTGGACGCTGTGCTCAGCGGCAGTTCTGCTCCGCTGGCGCGCGCGATCACCGTGCTCGAGGCCGGACGGTCCGCATCTCTGGCGCAGGGTGTCCGGGATGCGCTGGCCGCCCGGCAAGTGCCCGTGCTTGGCATCACAGGGACCGGCGGGTCCGGTAAGTCGTCGCTGACCGACGAGCTGCTGCGGCGCTTTCGCCTGGACTTCGAGGACAAGCTGCGCATCGCGGTGCTTGCGATCGACCCGACCCGCCGCCGGGGCGGCGGTGCCCTGCTGGGCGACCGGATCCGGATGAACGCCCTTGACAGCGGAGACGGGCACCGGACGTTCTTCCGGTCGATGGCCACCCGGTCGGCCGGCGCGCAGCTGCCGGAACGGTTCGACGACATCTTGATGGCGGTGAAGGCGGCGGGGTTCGACCTGGTCATCGTCGAGACGCCGGGCATCGGGCAGGGTGACGCCGCGATCGTCCCGTTCAGCGACATCTCGCTGTATGTCATGACGCCGGAATTCGGCGCCGCGTCCCAGCTAGAGAAGATCGACATGCTCGACTTCGCCGATGTTGTGGCCGTCAACAAGTTCGAACGCCGAGGCGCGGAAGACGCCCGCCGCGATGTCGCCCGCCAGCTGGTCCGCAACCGCGAGGCATTCGGCGTCCCCTGGGCGGACATGCCCGTGTTCGGCACCAGCGCCGCACGGTTCAACGACAACGGAGTCAGCGCGCTGTACCAGCATCTGAAGACCCTGCTGGCCGGGAAGGGACTGCCCGCCGGCTCGGGCGTGCTCCCGCAGGTCGACGTCAAGACATCGACCGCGCTGCACAGCGTCGTGCCCTCCGCCCGCAGCCGGTACCTCGCGGACATCGCCGACTCCGTGCGCGACTACCACCAGCTGACCCGAGCCCAGGCCGATTGCGCCCGCCGCCGCCAGCACCTGAGCACCGCGGCTGACCTGCTCGGCGAGGACCAGGGAGCCGAGCAAGTCCGCAAGCTGCTCGCCGCCGCCGAAAACGAGCTGCTGCCTGAGGTCCGCGACCACCTGGAGCAGTGGCCGGCCCGCGTTGCGGACTACGCCGGCGACGAGTTCGTCTACACCGTGCGCGGCAAGGAACTCCGCACCCCGCTGACCAGGAGCACGCTGTCCGGCTCCAAGGTGCCCCGGGTCGCGCTGCCACGCACCCAGGACGACGCGGAGCTACTGCGGTTCCTGCGCTCGGAGAACCTGCCCGGCTTCTTCCCGTTCACCGCGGGAGTGTTCCCGTTCAAACGTGAAGGTGAGGCGCCGGCCCGGATGTTCGCCGGCGAGGGTGACGCGTTCCGCACCAACCGGCGCTTCCAGCTGCTGTCCCGCGGCAATGACGCGACCCGGCTGTCGACGGCGTTCGACTCGGTGACGCTCTACGGCCGCGATCCCGACCTGCGTCCGGATATCTACGGCAAAGTGGGGACATCGGGGGTGTCGATCGCCACGGTCGAGGACATGAAGGTCATGTACTCCGGATTCGACCTGTGCGCCCCGACGACCTCGGTGTCGATGACGATCAACGGACCAGCCCCGGCCATCCTCGCGATGTTCCTGAACACCGCTATCGACCAGCGGCTCGATGCCTTCCGCGACGAGCACGGCCGCGAGCCCGGCGAGGCGGAGACGCAGGAGATCCGGGCCTGGGTCCTGAGCAATGTCCGCGGCACGGTGCAGGCCGACATCCTCAAGGAGGACCAGGGCCAGAACACCTGCATCTTCTCCACCGATTTCGCGCTGCGGTGCATGGGCGACATCCAGCAGTACTTCATCGACCATCAGGTGCGGAACTTCTACTCGGTGTCGATCTCCGGCTACCACATCGCCGAGGCCGGGGCCAACCCGATCAGCCAGCTGGCGTTCACCCTCGCCAACGGCTTTACCTACGTCGAGGCCTACCTCGCCCGCGGCATGGACATCGACGACTTCGCCCCCAACCTGTCGTTCTTCTTCTCCAACGGCCTGGACGCGGAGTACTCCGTCATCGGCCGGGTCGCACGGCGGATCTGGGCGGTGGCAATGAAGGAACGGTACGGCGCGGGAGAGCGGGCGCAGAAGCTGAAATACCACGTGCAGACCTCCGGCCGGTCGCTGCACGCCCAGGAAATGGACTTCAACGACATCCGCACCACGCTGCAGGCCCTGTGCGCCATCTACGACAACTGCAACAGCCTGCACACCAACGCCTTCGACGAGGCAGTCACCACCCCCAGCGAGCATTCGGTCCGCCGGGCGCTCGCCATCCAGATGATCATCGACAAGGAATGGGGCCTGGCCGGCAACGAGAACCCGCTGCAAGGCTCCTACATCATCGAACAGCTCACCGACCTGGTCGAGGAAGCCGTGCTGGCAGAGTTCGACCGCCTGGCCGAGCGCGGCGGCGTGCTAGGCGCCATGGAGACCGGCTACCAGCGCGGGCGGATCCAGGACGAGTCGATGCTCTACGAGCAGCGCAAGCATGACGGAAGCCTGCCCATCGTCGGTGTCAACACCTTCCTGGACCCGCACCGCGGCGAAACCCCGGCCGGACCGGTGGAGCTCGCCCGCGCCACCGAGGCGGAAAAGCAGTCCCAGCTCAAGCGGCTGGCCGACTTCCAGGCCCGGCACGCAGACACCGCGCCGGAGGCGATCGCCCGGCTGCAGGATGCCGCCATCAGCGGAGGCAATATCTTCGCCGCCCTGATGGACGCCGTCCGGTACTGCTCGCTCGGGCAGATCAGCGACGCTTTCTTCGAAGCAGGGGGTCAGTACAGGCGCAACGTGTGAGCAGACTCCCGCCGGCTACGCCGTCGCGGCGCGACTGGCGGGCGAGCGGGCGGATCACGCCAGCTCGGCCTGCCACAATGGGTTATCGTCCCGCGACAATAGGCCAAAGCACCGGAATGTGAGGGGACAGGCTGTGACGACGGCTCCGCTGACGTTTGATCCCATCGAGGAGGCCGCCCGGCAGTGGCGGTCTCACGGCTGGGACGACGCCGCTGACGGCATGGCCGCCGTCACATCCGTGATGCGCGCCCAGGCGATCATGCTCGCGCGAGCCGAGGCCGTACTGCGGCCGCTCGGGCTGAGCTTCGCCCGCTACGAACTACTCACCCTGCTGTCCTTCACCCGGCGCGGCACCCTGCCGATGGCCCGGGCCGGGGCGCTGCTCCAGGTACATCCGACCAGCGTCACCAACGCGGTGCAAAGGCTCGAGAAAGCCGGGCTGGTCCGCCGCGAACCGCATCCCGGCGACGGCCGGGCGGTACTCATCCAGATCACCGGCCAGGGCCGCGAGCTAGCCGCAGAGGCCACCAAGCACCTCAACGCGGACCTGTTCACCCAGCCCGGGCTGCCGGATCACGGGCTCAGGATGCTGTTCTCGGTGCTCCGCGACCTGCGCCGCGAGGCGGGCGACTTCGCCTGACAGCCACATCGAAAGGGCGCTATGCCGACGTTGCACGATGACCTCGGGCATCCGCTGCGCCTGACCAGGCCCCCGCAGCGCATCGTCTCACTGGTCCCGTCACTGACCGAAGCCCTCGCCGTCACCGTCCCCGGCCGGCTGGCCGGTGCCACCGACTGGTGCACCCACCCCGCCGACCTCGACGTCCCGCGGGTCCGCGGCACGAAGAACCCCAACCGTGCCGCTATCACCGCGCTGCGCCCGGACCTTGTCGTCGCCAACCGCGAGGAGAACCGCCGGCACGACGTCGAGCGGCTGCGGGCGGCCGGGATCCCCGTCTGGGTCACCGAGATCGAGACGGTCGACGCGGCCCTGCGCTCGCTGCGCCGCCTGTTCACCGACGTCTTGTCCGTCCCCGAACCCGAATGGATACGCTCGGCGGCCAGTGCGTGGTCCGGGCCGCCCGCACTCCCGGCCCTGCGAACGGTCGTCCCTGTCTGGCGAGACCCCTGGATGGTCGTCGGAGCCCGTACCTTCACCGGAGACATACTCACCCGGCTGGGCCTCGCGCACGTATTCGCCAGCTCCCCCGATCGCTACCCCAGGCACGAGCTGACTCACCTCATGGCCGCCGGAGCCGAGCTGGCGGTGCTGCCCGACGAGCCCTACCCCTTCACCGCCAGCGACGGGCCCGAGGCCTTCCCCGGCATCGCGGTAGCGCTCGTCCCCGGCCGGAGCCTGACCTGGTACGGCCCCTCGCTGACTACCGCCCGCGCCGAGCTGACCGCATGCATCCAGGCCGCGACGGCTGACCTTGACCGGAAACCAGGGTGAGGATCATGCCGGGACCGGCGGCGGACGTGGATGCGGCTGCGGCGCTTGCCGTGGCCGCCTGCGCCGGGCCGTACTTCGCTCTCGAGCCCTGGGCCGAGGGCGCGGGCTGGCGGCAGGCGAGCCTGCTGGTATCTGATCCGGCGGTGCTGGCCGACCAGGTAGCTCACGCCCGTGCCGTCATCGCCGGCCGGGCCGGCATCGCGCCTGCCGAGGTGACCGAGCGGGTCGCCGCCTCGATCGTGTTCCTGGGGCTGGCCGCACGTCTGGTGTCACCGTCGCTGGGCGCGGCGGTGCTCGGCGGCGTGGTCCCGTACCTGACCCTGGACAACCTATGGTGGCGCCCGCATGAGGGCGGCCCGGTGCCGCTGGCGGCCGGGCCGGTCACCGGGCGGGAGATCGGCGACGCGGCGGCCGGGCGTCAGCTCGACGACGCGGCCGCGCTGCTGTCGGAGCGCTGCGTGCAGGGCATGGCCGATCCGGTAGCCGGTGCTTTCCAAGCCTTGTTCCGGCTCTCACCGCTGGTGCTGCGGGGCAACATCACGTCCGCGCTGGCGGGCGCCGCCGGGATGCTGGCCAGGAGCTTCCCGGACCGGGCGGAAACCGCCGGCCAGCTGACGGCCAGGATCCTCGCCCTCGGACCGCTGCAGGGCACCGGGGAACTCGTGCAGCCGGACGCCTCGCAGCCGCGGCGTTTCCTGGTCCGCCGCAGCTGCTGCCTTTACTACCGGGTGCCGGGCGGCGGGACCTGCAATGACTGCGTGCTGACACCGGAGCCCGTCCGGCGCCAGCAGTGGCAGGCAGCGCTGCGCCGCTGACCGGCCTGGTCTCAGATTGGGCCGGACTGGCCCGGCGGCCCAGGCCAGGATGGCGTCAGCAAGGCAATCTGTCCATGAGCGAGGGAGGCGGCCGATGTCCGGGGAAGCAGAGTCAGCGGATCAGGTGCGAAGCTGGGACACGAACACGATGCCGTGGGAGATCCGCCATATTGCCGAGCTCGACGGCGATCTCGCGGCGAAACCGCTCATCCAGGACCCAGACACCGGGATGTCGGTGATGAAGATGAAGTACTTCGCCGGATTCACCAACGAATGGCACACGCACAACTGTGCGCACGGCATCTATGTCCTTGACGGCATCCTGCAGACCCACACCGGGTCGTTCGGCCCGGGCAGTTTCGTGTGGTTCCCCGAGGGGATGGAGATGGAGCACGGCGCGACCCAGGACAACGACGTGACCTTCTTGTTCATCGCGAACAAGCCGCTCGACATCCATTACACCCAGGCTAGCCAGCCAGAGCCAGCCGGGTAACCGCCAGGGTCAGCCCCAGCGGTTTAGGTTAGGCGGAACGGAGTTGCAGGTGAAGGGTGCGCTGCTGATTGCTGGCACGCATAGTGACGTGGGCAAGACGGCGATCACGGCCGGACTGTGCCGGTGGCTGGCGCGTGCGGGCGTGCGGGTCGCTCCGTTCAAGGCACAGAACATGGCGCTGAACAGCATGGTCACGGCCGAGGGCGCGGAGATCGGCCGCGCCCAGGCCATGCAGGCGGCAGCGGCCCGGATTGCCCCTACCCACCTGATGAATCCGGTCCTGCTGAAGC
The DNA here is from genome assembly GCA_963844625.1 of uncultured Actinomycetota bacterium. Classification (GTDB taxonomy): domain Bacteria; phylum Actinomycetota; class Actinomycetes; order Streptosporangiales; family Streptosporangiaceae; genus Palsa-504. Next base: position 361,007 of record CAWJPF010000018.1, read on the forward strand.
CGGCTAGTGACCAGCGGTCCCAGGTGATCGTGCTCGGCAAGCCCTGGCGCGACGCGGACGCGCGCACCTACCAGCAGCTCAAGCTGGAGCTGCTGGATGTCGTCCTGGATAGCCTGGCCACCTTGCGGGCCAGCTATGACGTGGTCATCTGCGAGGGCGCGGGCAGCCCGGCCGAGATCAACCTGCGAGCCGGGGACATCACCAATATGGGGCTGGCGCGGGCGGCGGATCTTCCGGTCCTGATCGTCGGCGACATCGACCGGGGCGGCGTGTTCGCGTCGCTGCTCGGCACCCTGGCCGTGCTTGATCCGGCCGACCAGCGGCACATCGCCGGTTACGTGATCAACAAGTTCCGCGGCGACCAGAGCATCCTGAAGCCCGGCCTTGACTGGCTGTCGGAGCTCACCGGCCGGCCGTGCGCGGGAGTCCTGTCCTGGCTGCCCGGTGCCTGGCCTGACGGCGAGGACAGCATGCGGCTGGAGCAGAGCCAGCCGTGGACCGGGCGTGACGCCGCGGACCAGGCGCTGCGGGTTGCCGTGATCGGTTTCCCCCGGCTGTCGAACTACACCGACGTCGATCCGCTGGCCTGCGAGCCGGGTGTGCTGGTGCGCCTGGCGAAGCAGCCGGATGACATCGCCGACGCGGATCTGGTCATCCTGCCGGGCACCCGCGCCACGGTGCACGATCTGCAGTGGATGCGCGACCGCGGACTGGCTGAGGCGATCCGCCGGCGCGCCAGCCAGGGGCTGCCGGTCATCGGCATCTGCGGGGGCTACCAGATGCTCGGCACCCGCATCGCCGACGGCGTGGAAAACGAGATTGCGGAAGTGCCGGGACTTGGCCTGCTGCCGGTTACGACGCAGTTCATCCGCGGCAAGACGCTCCGGCAGTCCTCAGGTAGCGTGCGCGGGATGCCTGTGCACGGCTACGAGATACGCTACGGCCAGGTCCGGGCGGACGGCGGCGAACCGCTGATCACCGCTAAGGACGGATCTGGAGAAGGATGCGTGGCCGGACCGGTCAGCGGCACGTCCTGGCACGGGCTATTCGAGAATGACGCCTTCCGGCGGGCTTTCCTGACCCAGGTCGCAAGCCAGGCCGGACGCCGGTGGGCCCCGGGCGAGGTGTGCTTTGCGCAGGTGCGCGACGACTGGCTCGACGCGCTGGGCGACCTGGTGGCCGACGGGCTCGACACGGCCCTGGTCCGCCAGCTGATAAGCAACGGGGTTCCTGACGGCCTGCCCAGCCTCCAGGTGAGCAGGGCCGCATCCGGCAGTACCCGCAGGTGAGCCGGTGCGGGACCGCAGAGGCGCGAGAGCTGGCCTCCCAGCTGGTCATACGACCGGACCTGCGCGTGATCTCCTCGCTGGGCGGCCGGGTGGCTGTCCGGGCTGGACGGCTACTTCTTCATGGCCCGGTAGCGAAGGCCTAGTCACGCGGGCGCCTAGGCATCGTCGTCACCCGGTCTGATGCCCGTGCTTGCGCCGGTACTCCTCCAGCAGCCGGATCACCTGCTCACGCGCCCCGTCCAGGTCGGCGCCCAGCCCGGTCAGCACCTGCGCGGCCACGCCGTCGCCCTCACGGATGAGGCCGAGCAAGATGTGCTCGGTGCCAACGTAGTTGTGACCGAGAACGCGGGATTCCGACAGCGCCAGCTCCAGCACCTTCTTCGCCTGCGGGGTGAACGGAATGTGCCCGGACGGCGCCTGCACACCCCGGCCGGCGACTTCCTCCACCCGCTGCCGCACCGCTTCCAGGCCGATCCCCAGCGACTCCAGCACCTTGGCCGCCACGCCGCCGATGCTTTCATGGGTCAGGGCCAGCAGGATGTGCTCAGTACCCACGTAGTCGTGGTCCAGCCTCCTGGCCTCTTCCTGTGCCCGGACCACAACCAGCCGCGCCCGGTCAGTGAACCGCTCGAACATGTTCCACCGCCGCCCTTCACCCTCATCCCCGCTGTGCCCGATGCCTACGATAGGCGGCGTTGATCTACGCCGCGATAGCCTCACGGCGGTGGATGACGGGCGGCGCTGGGTGACCGAATGCCCGGTGCCGATGGGCAAGGTCGTCTTCGACCACGTGCTCGAGCCGGTGGCCGGGGGACGTGTCCGGGTGGTGAAGAGGGTTGAGGTGCAGGGCGGATTGGGGGCTCTGCTCCGGCTGGTCGCTCCCAGGATGCGCCGTGAGGTCGCCGGGCCCCTGGCTGGCCTGGAACGACAGCTGTCCTGCTAAGGTCTGTCCCGTAGATCTTGGGGTGGGCGGCTGAAGCCCGGCTCAGATGCGGGTGATGCCGGTGCCGCCTAGCCGGGTAGGTGTCACCCTGGCCTGTCCTGCCTCGTCAGGCTCCTGCCGCCGCTGACGTCCCAGCGTCCCTGCGCTCCCGCGCCGGTTAACGCGGAAAATCCGGCCTATACGGAAAATCCGGGCCCCTGGCGGGTAGCCGTCAGACGGACCTGCTGACGCTGCCGGTCGCTGGAACGCTGGCGACCGCTGTCAGGGCGAGCTGGCCGGGTACTTTCACCCGCCGTCGACACAACTGTCACGTTTCGTTAAGGCGGTCCACTTCTGCGGCAACGGTGGTCGCCTCGGCTGCGCCGATCCGCTCGAAGATTTCCCATCCCTGTCTCAGCGATGCGATTGCGTCTGAGGTGCGCCCGTCGGCGCGGGCGCAACGGCCCAGACCGGCTAGGGCCTGGGCTTCATCCCAGGGACTGGCGATTTCGCGGGCGAGGTCGAGGGCCTGGCGATGGCAGGCTGCGGCCTTTTGCAGGTCACCGCGAACCCGGTGGAGCGTCCCGCCCTCGTTGAGAGTCTCGGCCTCGCCGCCTCGGTCACCGATGGTGCGATAGATGTGCAGCGCTTCCTGCTGGGCGCTGGCCGCGGCCGGATAATCCCCGGTCAGGAAGCGCACGACCCCTGCTACGTTGAGCGCGTCGGCCTCGCCGCGCCGGTCGTCGAGGTGACGATAGATGCTGAGGGCGTCTTCCAGAGCGCTGGTCGCGGCCGGATAGTCCCCCGTCAGCCAGCCCACGGTTGCTAGCCGGGTGAGAGTGTTGGCCTGGCCGAGCTGGTCACCGAGACGGCGGGCGATGTCCAGCGCCTCCTCCAGAGCGGCGGCCGCGGCCGGGTAATCCCCGGTCAGCCACCGCACGGCCGCCAGGTCGTTCAGGGTGTTGGCCTGGCCGAGCTGGTCACCGAGACGGCGGGCGATGTCCAGCGCCTCTTCCAGGGCGGCGGCCGCGGCCGGATAATCCCCGGTCAGCCACCGCACGGTCCCCAGGCAGGCCAGGGCGTTGGCCTGGCCGAGCTGGTCACCAAGGTCGCGGGAGATACTCAGGGCCTGTTCTATGTCGGTGGCGGCGCCGGGATAGTCACCGGTCAGCCAGCGCACGAATCCGGCGTCCAGGAGGGCGCCGGCCTGACCTGGCCGGTCGCCGAGATGCCGCGCGGCCTGGATGGCGGCGGCGTGGCGGGCCAGGGCGTCGGGCCAGGGGCCGTCATGGCGCAGCAGGGTGGCCACGGCGGCCGCGAGGGCCACGACCCGCGCCTGCCGGCCGGTGCGGGTAGCCAGGTCCAGGCAGGCGATCAAGTTGGGACGTTCGGCCCGGGCCCATTCCAGTGCCTGGGCTGTCCCGGCAAGGACGGGAACTGCCGACAGCGGTGGCCGCGCCTGGGCGGTGCTGCGCGCCCGGTTCGCGAGCCGGCTTTCGGCTAGGGCGGCCGTGTGCTGGTAGTAGTCCAGCAGCCGTTCCAGGCCCTGGGCGCCGTCCGGGCCGGGATCAGCGGCGCCCCGGTCACGGGCGTAGCGGCGGATCAGGTCGTGCATCCCGTACCGGCGGTAGCTGACCTCGGTCAGCAGCCCCTCACGATGCAGGGCGTCGAGCTGCGCGGCGGCATCCTCGATGCTGCAGCCGGTAAGGGCCGCGGCGGCGTAGCTCTCGATCGTCGTTCCCGGGTGCCAGCCAAGGCTACGGAAAAACCGCTGCCGGCCTGGGTCTAGGTACCGGTACGACACGTCGAACGCGGCGGCGACGTTGTCTTTTTCGGCCGCCAGGGTGAGCATGCTGGTTCTGGTCTCCTGGGTGAGATCAGCCAGGGTCCAGGACGGGTGCCGGTTGAACACGCGGGCCAGCAGCGAGATCGCCAGCGGCAAGGACCCGGTCAGCCGCATCAGCTCCGCTGCTGCCGCTTCCGGGCCACCGGCCGCCCGGGGGGCCAGCCGCACGAACATCTCCCGGGCCTCGTCTGGACGCAGGACGTTCAGCAAGACCGGAACCGTGGTCCCTGGCAGGTCGCCGAGATGGCGTCGGCTGGTGACCAGGACCAGGCAGCTCCCGGCACCGGGGAGCAGCGGGGCCACCTGATCGCTGTCGGCGGCGTTGTCGAGCACGAGCAAAGCCCGCCGCCCGGCCATCCGATCCCGCCACAGACTCGTCATACCTTGCAGGTCATCGGGGAGGTGCCGGGCGTCGACACCGGTAGCCGTCAGGAGCCCGGCCAGTGCCGCCTGCGGGGTGAGCGGGTCCTGCCCCGGGGTGTGGGCGTAGAGGTTGATGAACAGCTGCAGGTCAGGGAAGCTGTGCCGGAGCAGGTGAGCGGCATGTACCGCCAGGGTGGTCTTCCCGACCCCGGGCATCCCGTCGATGGCGTTGATGGCCACCACGCCGCCCTGCGTCACCGTGGCCGTGATGCGGTCCAGGTGCCCCTCCCGGCCGGTGAACGCCGCCGCATCCGGCGGAAGCGAGTACCTCACCCCGGGCGAAGAAGCCGGCAGCGACTGGCCGGCCTTAACCAGCTGCGGCAACGGCACCGGTATCGCCGGACCGGTATCGCGCTGCCCGGACACATCCCCGGCCCCCAGGACGCGTATCCAGGCGGTCATCTCCGTTTCCTTCACGGCCACGCGCACCTGGCGGAAATGTGAGGGGGCGGCAGCCTCGTAGTGTCGTACAACCTCGTCGTAGAACCAGTCAGAGACGATCAGCGCGACCACTCCGGATGACTGTCGCAGGGCCGCTTTCAATGGCGGCGCCTCGATAAGACGGAAAGACCGGATGAGCGAAGTGCTCGTGGATCCGTTCCTGTCCCGCTGAACCTCTCCGGCGTGCAGCGCCATCCGCAGCCGGATCCGCGTCTGCGCCGGACACGCCGCGTTATGCCCGATCAGCGACTCCGCCAGGTACGCCGGCAGCATGGTGACCAGCCAGCTCTTGGGCACGAACGGGGAGACCAGCACCATAACGCCATCCCCGCGGTCCTCAGCCTCGCAGTCATCCCAGCTGATACGAGCCCGCGCAAAGGACTGCCCGAGCACCTCGTACATCGTGCCGCGCACGGTCAGCTGGTCGGCATTCGTCCGAGCAGGATCGCCGAAGTTCTCCACATCGACAATCACGATGGAACGGTGGACAGCCGGCTCAACCATCCCGCCCCCACCCTCCCCCAGCGCCGCCTATCTCGCTGGTCCTGGCGACATGGGCTAAAGACTACGTCGACGGCCTCACGGCAACCCGCTACCGCGGACCGGCAACAGGCAGGGACGTCCAGGCGGCCGTGAACTTGTGGGTGGGCAGATTCGCGGGTGCCTGCCAGCGCTCGGTTAGCGACGCTGCCTCCCTCGAGATGCGCATCCGGCAGATCCGAAGCGAATGGCGCACCCGGCTGGGACGCGTCCGTGCGAACTCCGCTGCCGATCTCCTTATCAGGGCGATCGCCGGAGCGCCGGTCCTCACCGTAGGCGGAGCCGCCGCGCTGATCAGCCGGAGCTACCCGCAGACCAACGCCGCCATCGAGCGCTTGGTGTCCGCCGGGATCTTGTCCCAGATCACCGTCGGCCGAAGAAACCGGGCCTTCGAAGCCCCGGCGATCGTCAACGCGTTCACCGACCTGGAGCGCCAGCTCGCCAGCACGGATCTGTCTGTCTGTACGCGCCGGGAGGGTGTTACGGGACCTTCACGCTCGACGCAGCGAGCCGCGGCGACGACGGCAGGTCCGGTGCCCGCCGCGGGCTGGCCGAGCGGACACCCAGCGCCGGCATGGCGGGTCTTGCGTAACGGGTCGGTGGATGCTCGTTCATCGGTCAGCCGCGACAGTTCCGAGGCCGTCGCGAAGCAACGGTCGGCGAGCCCGTCGCGGGGAGCCGCGGGTCCAGCTTGACGGCTCGCGCCGCGTTCGAGATCAGGCTCGAACGCGGCGCGATGTGCTTGCTTCGTCTCGTTACTCGTCAGCCACGCCACCCATGGCCGCAGAGGGCGATGACCCCAACGGGAGGCTCTCGCTGGCAGTCGCCGGCGCAGCGGTAGCTAGGTGTCTCGGACGGGCTGGTAGGTGAGGAGGGCGAGGCTGTCACCGATGGTGCGAGTGTCGACACGGCGCAGTGGCTTTTTGCCGCTGGTCTCGCGGAAGAGGCGCTCACCTGTCCCGAGCACGAACGGGTGGGTCATCAGCCGCAGCTCGTCGATCAGGTCGTGCTCCATCAGCGTCTGCACGAGCGGGCCGCTGGCGTAGACGAGGATGTCCCCGTCTACGTTCTGCTTCAACTTCGAGACCTCCTCGATGACGTCGCCCTTCAGGACTGTAGAGTTGGCCCATTCGGTGGGGTCTTCGAGCGTCGAGGACACGATGAATTTGGGGATGCTGCGCAACCTGTCCGCCCACTCGCCAGGCCGGGCAGCCCATCGCTCGGCGAACCACGCGTAGGTACCTCGACCGACCAGCCAGGCCGCGGTATCCAGCGCTTCCTGGAACTCGACCTTGGCCCACTCCTCGCGGTCCTTGTCTGACATCTGGTCGAACCAGCCGCCGAACTTGAACCCCTCATCACCGGTCGGGTCCTGGATGACTCCGTCGAGCGAGACGTTCTCGCTGATGACGATTCTTCCCATTTCGGTTCTCCATCTGTTGGTGTTGTCAGCAATCAGTGAGGCAGACACCGCGTGATCGGGAAACTGGTCGCCGGTCAACCGCCCACTTCGGGCCTCGGCCGGTGTCCATACCGCGATGGAGGTGCGACATGGCGCTGGAGGAAGGTGACGCGACGGTGGGGAGGGCCGACCTGATCTCACGGGCGCGGGCTGGGGACGGCGACGCGTTCCGGGAGCTGACCGAGCCGCATCATCGCGAGCTGCAGGTGCACTGCTACCGGATGCTCGGATCATTCCAGGACGCCGAGGACGCCCTGCAGGACACGCTGCTGGCCGCCTGGCAAGGCTTCGGAGGGTTCGAGGGACGCGCCTCACTACGCACCTGGCTCTACCGGATCGCGACGAACCGGTGTCTCAACGCGCGCCGGTCAGCCATCCGGCGCCTACCCAAGGAGTGGGATGTGCCAGGCGTGCAACCACCCGAACCGACGCGGTTCGGCGAGGTCGTGTGGCTGGAGCCACTTCCGGATGCCTTCCTCGAGGGTGCTATCGACGCGCCGCTTGGGCCAGAGGCCCGCTACGAGCAGACCGAATCGATCTCGCTGGCCTTCGTGACGGCGCTCCAGCTTCTTCCGCCGCGCCAGCTCGCTGTGCTCGTCCTACGCGATGTCCTCGGATTCCACGCGACTGAGGTGGCCGAGATGCTGGACTCGACCACCGAGTCGGTCAACGGCGCTCTCAAGCGAGGGCGGGCCAGCCTACAGCGCCGGCAGCCGACGAGCGGTGACCGTGAGCCGCCACCCATTGCCGAGTCGCCGGCTGAGGAAGCACTCGTGGCCAAGTTTGTCCGAGCGTACGAATCTGCCGATCTCGACGCGTTGGTTGCCCTGTTGACGGACGACGTCTTCATGTCAATGCCACCCATGCCCCTCGAGTACCAGGGCCGCGATGTCGTGGCCCGCTTCTGCGCCCTCCTCTTCGGCGCTGGCCGCAAGTACGACCTCGTGCCGACCCGCGCGAACGGTCAGCTGGCGTTCGGGCTCTACGTACATGCCCGTGGCGGTATCCGACATGGGACTGGCCTCGTCGTGCTCACCCTCGCCGGTAATCGGATCTGCGCCATGACCCGATTCGAGAACAGCGTGCTGCCATGGTTTGGCTTGCCGCGATCACTCCCCAGCCGATAGCGAAATACAGAACATGCTTCGTGCCGCGGTCATGAACTAGACACGCGACGATCGTCGCAAGTGCAATCGCGGCTACGGCCAGCACCAGGCAGGCGCGGCTCTGCCCGGCCGCCTCGCCGGAGCTAGCGCCGGGGTGTTACGCCCCACTGGGCTGCCAGCTCCATCACCCAGGCAGTGGCGGCGGCGGGCTGAGGTGGTGGGGTCGCCACCACGACGAACTCGGTCACGCCGGCCCCGGCGAGGTCGGGGAGCATGCCGGGGCTGCCATCGGCCAGCGCCACGGCCACGCTCAGCTCGCGCAGGCTACGGCCGCGCCGCTCGCACTGCCCGGCCAGTGCCGCGACCCGCCCGGCGACCGCAGCCGCGGGCAGGTTGAAGCCGTACCAGCCATCCCCGAAGGCCGCCACCCGCGCAAGTGAGGCATCGCTGTTGCCCCCGATCACCACCGGGATCCGCCGGCCGCGCACCGGCCTGGGATTGACCCGTACCGATTCGAACCGGGTGAACTCGCCGCTGAACGAGGCGACGTCATCGGCCCACAGCGTGCGCATAGCAGCGACGTACTCCGCCGTGCGCCGGCCGCGCCCGGCGAACGGGATGCCGAGCGCGGCGAACTCCTCAGCCGACCAGCCGATACCGACGCCCAGCGTGAACCGCCCCCCGGACAGTACGTCTAGCGTCGCAGCCTGCTTGGCTGCCACCACAGGGTTATGCTCAGGGAGCAGCAGCACGCCCGTCGCCAGCCCGATCGTCGTGGTCACGGCAGCGGTAAAACTCAGGCCGAGCAGCGGATCCAGCCAGTCAGCCGCGGCAGGAACAGCAATCCGGCCGTCAGCTGAGTACGGGTAGCGTGAGCCGGGCTGGTCCACCAGCACCACGTGCTCCCCCGACCACAAGGTGGCGAAACCAGCCGCCTCAGCGGCCATCGCAACAGCCCGGATAACATCCGGGCGGGCGCCGGCGCCGATGCCCAGCGCGTGCAGCCCAACCCGCATCTGCCCTCCCCGCCCAGCCCGGCCCGCCACGGCACTGCGGCGGTTTATGCCCTCATCCTGCCAGGCCCCGGGCATGCCGCCAGGAACACCCGCCTGATCACCTGTCCCGGACGCCGCATTGCGCCTCGGGCGAGGCGTCTTCAGCCAGCTCAGGTGTCCTGCGGAGCTTTCCTGGACCACCGGGCAAAGGTCCGGATACCCTGGCCGGATGCAGGCGTCCCGATCCGGGTGCGGCTGCGGCCGCCGGCGGCCGCGCCCGCCTGACCGATCTGGCCGGTGTCAGCTTGTCCGGGGCGGATGAGGTACGTGCCCAGGCGCTGGAGGTCGCCGGCGGCTGGTCACCGCCTGGCGCGCCCGGGTCATGGCGCCTGACCGCCGCGCTGTTCGAGGCGATCGCGGCTGACGATGAGCTTGTCGAGCAGCTGGCCACGCTCCCGCCTGACCGGCTACCCGCGCTGCTGGCCAGCGCGGCGGTTGCCTTCCTGGTGCGGCGTGACCGGCCGGTGCCGCTGGCCGGCTACTTCCCCGGACCCGGCGCGTCGCAGCCGCGCTTTGACGACGGGTTCTTCCCGGCGTTCCGGGCGTTCTGTGCTGCGCACCTGACGGACATCATCGAGGTCTGCCGCAGCCGCCGGTACCAGATGAGCGAGGTGGCGAGGTGCACCCAGATCGTCCTGGGCATCGCGGCGGCCGCCGGCGGATCCGCCGACCCGGTGGCCCTGGTCGATCTGGGCACCGGGGCCGGGTTCGGGCTGCAGCTGGACCGTTACCGGTACCGGGTCGGGACCGGCACGTACGGCCTGGCAGCGGCCGGGTTGAGCCTTGCCTGTGAGGTGCGCGGTGCGCTCATCCCGCCGCCGGCCGAGTTGCCGCGCATCGCCGGCAGGGTAGGGGTGGATCTCGATCCGGTGGACCTGCAGGATCCGGCGGCCCGGGCGTGGCTGCAGGCCTGCACGCCACCTGAGGTATCGGCCCTGTCCCGGCTGACGGCGGCCGTGAACATCGCGCGGCGGCATCCGGAGCCGGTCATCGCAGGTGACGTCATTGACGTGCTCCCCGGCGTGCTGGACAGCATCTCCCGGCAACAGCGCATCATCGTAGTTGACGCCTACATGGCCGTGTTCCTCCCGCAGGACCGGCGGGACCGGCTGGCCGGCATTCTCGGCCAGGCCGGGCTGGGCCGTCCGGTGACATGGCTGTCCCTTGACCCGCTGGTCCCGCTAGGACCGTCGGGCCGCGACAGCGTGCAGGGCCTGCCCCTTCCCCCCGCGCTGATCCGCGACTACCAGCGCGGCGTCTTCGCCGTACTGGGAGCCCGCACCTTCGACGGGGCCAGCGACCGGGGGCGCCTCCTGGCCCGCGCTCACCCGTCCGGCGGGTGGATCCAGTGGCTCAGCGGTGAACCCGCGCCCGGCGAGGGCGGCCCGTGAAACCGGGTGAGGTGGCGGGGGCGGGTACGCCTGCTCGTTCGGTATGGATCTGGTCGTAGCGGGCCAGCCGTGCCCGTCATCGCGTGCGACCCACTGGATCCCGAAGCGGCCGGTCAGCGCCTCCTCCAGGTGCTGGGAGACGATCGCGGCCACCGCGCCAGCATGCTCGTTGTAGCCCAGGGAGTCCGGGGCGTGCCATTTGCCGCCGGTAGTGGTCCGGGCGACAGGGCGATCTGGGAGTGGACGTGCAGTTGCATATCACCGTCGCGGGAGGTGCCTGGCGGGCGTTTTCGCCGAGGGAGGCGAGCGACTTAAAGAAGAGTCTCGCTTCCGGCGCTTTCGTCTGCGGGCGTTAGCGCGCTGGTGCGGGCGATCACGTCGCGTAGCTGGTGGCGGTCGGCTACCCCGAGCTTGGGAAAGGACCGGTACAGGTGCGAGCCGACCGTGCGCGGCGACAGGAAGAGCCGGTCGCCGATCTCGCGGTTGGTCAGGCCGTCACTGGCCAGGCGGACGATCTGGCGCTGCTGGGGGGTTAGCTCCCCTAGGGCATCGTCTTCGCCGGGCGCGCCGACGACGGCCACCCCGCACGCTCTCAGCTCTGCCTCTGTGCGCTGCGCCCACGACCGGGCCCTGAGTCGCCGGAAGGTTCCCAGAGCCTCCATCAGTACGGTCGTGGCGTCTTTGATGTGGCGCCGCCGCCGCAGCCATTCCGCGTAGTCGAGGCGTAGCTGGGCCCGCTCGAATGGCCATTGGTCCCCGGCGGGATCGGAGAGTGCCTTGTCGAAATGGGTTTCGGCGTCGCCCGGGGAGGCGAGGATGCCGCGCGCGCGGGCGATGAGCTGCTCAAGCCGGGGAGAAGCCGTTCCGTCCAGATGGCTGAGCGCCCGCTCAAGGACGTCTTGCCCTTCCATCCGACGGTCGGCGCGGACCGCGGCAGTGGCGATATCGGCGACGCCTAGGTAGGAGAAGATGCTGTGGACGGGCGCGCCTGCCTCGCTGAACAGCTGGCGGAGCTGGGTGAAGGCAAGCAGGTGGCTGCCGTCGGCGAGGGCCGCGATACCGAGGGCCCGCCGGGCCCGGGCGGCTATCAGGCCGCTTTCTGCTAGGTCGGCGTTGGCGAGGGCCCGGTCGGCATGCCTGCGGGCTGCGCCGGAGTCGGCGCGCATGGCCACCACAGTGGCCGCGATCAGGTCGGCCGACGCGGCGACGAGTTCCATCTGGTTTGCCTCGGCCAGGTCGGCGGCTTCGGCGGCAGCTTCCTGGGCCTCATCCCAGCGTCCGGTGTCGATGTATGCCCACCCGAGTGCGGTCAGGCCTGGGCCGCTGGTGCCCTGCGTACCGGGGGCCCGGAGCCGCCGCATGGCATCCTGCAGCAAGGTGATCGCGAGGTGGGATTCGTCCAGGAGCCAAGCGGCGGAACCGACTCGCCACAGTGCGGCCTCGTCAAGGGGGGAGCCGCTGATCTGGCGCAGGTACCAGACGAGCTCGCTTCTGCTGCCGAACGGGTCGATGCACGCCTGTATCCAGAGCCGGTCCGGGCCGGCATTGGCGCGAGGGCCATGGCCGGCTGGCCGGGATCCCTGAGTCTCCAGGAGCGCGAGAACGCGGCCTACGGCCTGGCAACTGGCGGGCGCACCTGAGTGGTAGACGACGATGGCCGCATCCGCGAGCGCGTCCCAGGCCAGGGCCGGCTGGTCACGCGATGCCTCCTCGGCGACGGAGAGGAGCGCCGGGAGCGCGGCTGAGCGCCGCCCTGAGTAGGCCAGCGCCCATCCGGCGTCGCGGCGGGCTGTCAGCCGCAGTCGGGAGTCGGCGGTGACAGCGAGGGCGCGGGTAGCGAGATCCTGGACCCAGTCGGTCTGGCCGGTAGAGACAGCGGCCGACGCGGCGGCTACCAGCCTGCGTGCCTGGTCTCCGGGGTCAGGGCTGAGTTCCGCCGCGCGTTCCATGGCCAGCGCCGCGGCGGCCGCACCGCCGCGGCGTTGCGCCTGGGTCGCGGTGGCCTCGAGCAGCGACGCCACGTGCTCGTCAGGATGCAGTGCCGCGGCGGCCAGGTGCCAGGCTCGCCGGTCTGGCTGGTGGTGCAGGGCTTCGGCGAGCTGACGGTGCGCTGCGGCACGCTGCGCGAAGGGCGCGGAGTGGTAGACGGCCGAACGGACGAGGGGATGAGAGAACTGCAGGCCGGTCCGGTCTACCCTGACCAGGCCCAGCTCCTCGGCTGGCACGAGGGCCTGCGCATCTGGCGCAGAACCCCGGTTGGCTGCTGCGCTCAAGTCCGGGCCGTCGGCCACGGCGGCCAGCAGCAACGCGGCCCGGGCTGGCTCGGGCAGGGCGGCAAACCGGGAGGTGAGGACGACGGTCAGCCGGTCACTCGGCGGCAGCGGCTCGGCGGCCCAGCGGCGGCTGGCCGCGGGTTCTTCGGCTATCACCTTGGAGAGCTCGATCAGCGCCATGGGATTACCGGCAGCCTGGGCGAGCACCTGAGCCCGGGCCCGCCCGCGGGGCGGCCGCGGCTGCATATCGAGCAGGCGGCCAGCGTCTGCCGCAGACAGCGGCCCGAGATGCAGCTCCGGGAAGCCGCGGTCAAAGCCGGAAGGCGGGGCTTGCCCCCGGGCGCCCACAAGCAGCGTGACGCGCTCGGCGTCCAGACGGGTGGCGACGAAGGCCAGGGCGTCCAGTGAGCTGCGGTCGAGCCAGTGGGCGTCGTCGGCGACCACGAGGACCGGGGATCGTTCGGACAGGTCCGAGAGCAGGGTCAGAACGGCGACCCCGGTCAGGAGCGGGTCCGGAGCACCGGGGTCCGCATCGAGGCCGAGTGCCCCCAGTAGTGCCTGCGCCTGCCGACTGGGAAGACCGGCGGCGCTGGACAGCACCGGTCGCAGGAGCTGATGCAGTCCGGCGAACGCGAGTTTGGATTCCGATTCCAGGCCGTTGACGGACAGCACCCGCATGCCCGTGAGCCGGGCCCGGTCGGCTGCGTCCGCCATGAGCACCGTCTTGCCCATCCCTGCTTCACCGATGACCAGCAGGACTTGGCTTGACAGCGGGACCGGATCCATCAGTCCGCGAAGCCCGGCCAGCCCGGCTTCCCGGCCGATGATGGGTGCGGGCTGCTGTGCGGGGAGTTCACCGGGGCCTGGCATGTGCCTGTCCTCTCGGCCAGTGCGTTTCGTCAACGCCATCCCCTGAGGCAACAGCGACCGTGGCCCGAGCATGCCCGTGGCGCGCAAAAATGCAGTCACACCGCCCGCACGCGATCATCTGGACCCGCGCCCGTGAGGTCAGCCATCCCGCTGCTCCACTTCATCGGCCACCCGGACCAGGTCGGCGGACAGCTGAGCAGACCATGACACCGGGCTGAGCTGGTCTAGCTCGTGGCCAGTACGGCTTCGGCCGCCGTCACGATGAGGTGTGCCACTTCGTCGGGGTGGGAGACCATCGCGAGGTGGCTGGACAGGATCGTGACGGTGGCGGCGCCCATGCGGCTGGCGAACATGCGCTCGGCATTGGGCGGGAGCGCCTGGTCGTCGGCGGCGACCAGGTACCAGGACGGCAGCGTTTTCCAGGCCGGGACGCCCATCACGTCCCCGAAGGCGGACGCGGCCAGCGGCTGCTGCACGGCGTGCATCACCTTGGCCCGGACCGGGTCGACGTCGGCGGCGAAGTGGTTGACGAAGTCGTCTTCGGACAGCCAGCCGTAGCCGCGGGTGTCGGTGAACAGGTGCGCCAGCGCCGGGGTCACCGGCCCCTGCGACAGCAGCGCGCCGAGCGATTCGCCCTGGTCCAGGCCGAACGCGGCGATGTAGACCAGACCGGCGACGTTCGGGGCGTCCGCGCCCAGCGCGGTGATGACCTGGCCCCCGTAGGAGTGCCCGGCGACGATGGCGGGGCCGTCCTGGAGGTCCAGCACCTGGCGCAGCCGGGCGACGTCATCGGCCAGCGCGGTCAGCGGGAACTGGGGTGCGGTGACGTGGTAGCCGTCGGCCTGCAGGCGCTTGATGACGCCCCGCCAGCTGGAGCCGTCGGCCCATGCGCCGTGGACGAGGACAATGTTCGGTCGGGTGTTCATTTCGGGGGGTCCCTTCGCGGGTTGTGTGTTGTGGCCACGCCCGTGGCGGGCGGTGGCTGGATGACTCAGAACTGCGGTCATGCCACGCGGATGGCCAGCTTCCCGCGGGTGCCCGCGGTGAAGTCCGCTAGGGCCCGGGGCACGTCGGCCAGCGGGTAGATGCGCTGCACCGGGACGGTGAGCTGGCCGTTCACCACGTCGGCGGCCAGCCGTTCCAGGGCCTGGCGGACGGGCGCAGCCGTGACCAGGGTGACCTCGACGGCACGCCCGCCGAGATGGTCCCTGGTCAGGCCCACGGTGGAGGCGATGCGCCCGCCGGCCACCAGCAGGTCCGCCAGTTCCAGGCCGTCGCCGGCCAGGTGGACCACGGCGTGGATGCCGTCGGGGCGCAGGGCGGCCACCGCGGCGGGCACGTCGCCGGTGTAGTCCACGGCGTCGCGGGCGCCCAGGCCGCGGAGGTAGGCCTGCTGCTCACCGGGCTGCGCGGTGCCGATCACATGGGCCCCGCTGGCCGCGGCGAGTTGTACGGCGAACGCGCCGACGCCGCCGGTAGCGCCGGAGACGAGGACGGTCTCGCCCGGCCGCGGGGCGATCGCGTCGACGGCGTTGAGCGCCGTGGTGCCGGCCAGCCCCAGCGCTCCGGCCGCGGCGAGGTCCAGCCCGGCGGGGATCCGGGCGGTGTAGGCCTCCGGCGCCGTGACGTATTGGCCGAACGCGCCGTCGCCGAGCGCGGCCTTCATCACCACGCCGAGCACGGCGTCGCCCGGTCGCAGTGACTGCACGCCCGGGCCGGTGCCCTCGACGGTGCCGGCGAAGTCCTTCCCCAGCACGACCGGGAAGTGGTGCGTCATCCCCTTCAGGTATCCTCCGGCGACCGCCACGTCGAACCCGTTCACGGAACTGGCCCGTACCCTGACCAGCACTTCGCCCTGGCCAGGTACGGGGACAGGCAGGTCGTGGAGGCTCGGCGGGCCGCGGAAGTGGTCGATCGCGATGGCCTTCATCACGTGCTTCTTCGCGCTCGCGAGGAATAGGTCGCGGATCCGGACGTTCTCCAGGTCCTCGCCGGCCGCTACTGCCCGGGCGATGTCGGCCTTCGTGATGATCCCTACCGGCCGGCCGGGCCACTGGCCGTCCAGGACGACCAGGGCGGTCGCGCTGGCGTGTTTCATCAGGTAGGCCGCCGCGGCCACGTGGTCGTTGCGGGTAACGGTCGGGGTGGATGCGGATGTCCTCATGGCATTTCTCCTTCGCCGGGTTGAGCCGTGCCGCCCGCAGGTGAGCGTCGGCGGAAAATCAGGCTGGCGGCTGCCACCGCGGCGAGTACGGCGATCACCGCGCAGTAGGCCAGGGCCGTGCGGTGCAGGCCGGCATGTGTGGTGGCGATCCCGGCGGCCACGACGGGGATGCTGAACGCGGTGTAGGACGCGATGTAGTAGGCGGCGATCAGGCCGACTCGCTGGCCGGGAGCCGCCCGGGTGCTGATGGTGCGGAAGGCGCCCAGCATGGCGGTGCCGAAGCCGGCGCTGGCCACCGCGGTGCCGGTGAGGAAGGCGGCCCCTGAGGTGGCCTGGATCGCGGCCAGCGTCACCGCGGTGCCGGCGAGCAGGGCCAGGCAGCCGGCCAGCATGGCCGCGGGCCCGCTGACGCCGCGGGCTGCGACCGTGGCAGCGGTCCCGGTCCCGTTGAGCAGGAAGATCACCAGGCCGCCCCACAAAAGGTCCGGCGAGCGGAGTACCTGCGCGGCCAGCGATGGTCCCAGGGCCAGGTAGAACCCGCTGGTCATCCACACCGCGATCAGGCACGGCAGGGCCATCGCGAACGTCCGGCGGGCCCGCCGCGGCACGGCCACCCGTGGCCGCAGCGAGGCCAGCACACCCGGCCGGCCGGGCGTGGTCTCCGGCATCGCCAGCACCGCAGCGGCGGCGGCCAGGTCAGCGCCGAGTAGCAGCCACCAGATCAGGTGGGTGGGCGCCGGGCCGTACTGGACCAGCGCGCTGGTGCCCAGCCCGCCGGCGGCCAGGCCCAGCAGGCTGGCGGCGGTGGTGACCACCGGCGCGCGCCTGCTGCCCGGGGGTTGCAGGTCGATCAGCGCGGCGCCCAGCGCGCTAGTCGCGGTGCCGACGGCGGCGCCGTGCAGCGCCCGGGCGGCGAACAGCATCCCGACGCCGTGTGCCGCCAGGAACAGCCCGCTGGCGCCTGCGGCCATGGCCAGGCCGGCCAGGATCACGCGGCGGCGGCCCAGGTAGTCCGACAGCGACCCGAACACCAGCAAGGTGACCAGGAGCAGGAGAGCGTAGGCGGCGAAGACGGCGGTCAGCGTGATCGCCGAGAACCGCCACTGGACCTGGTAGACGCCATATAGCGGCGAGGGGGCCGCCGCCGCGAAGAACAGCAGGAACAACACCCCGGCGACCAGCCAGAACGCGGCGGCCCGCGGCAGCGCCAGCCGCCGTGCTCTCCCCCTGGCCTTGGTCGCACGCCGGCGATCTGATTCTGCGCCGCTTCCCGCGTGTTCGCGGCCGGTGCTGGTGCCGGGGATGGTCATCGCGGCTTGCTCCTTGAAGACGGGTTGAACTGCGCTGGCGGCTGGCGATGTGCCGTGGTCAGATGGCGGTGCGGCCGCCGTCTGCGGCGATGACCGCGCCGGTTATGTAGCTGGCTTTGGGTGAGGCCAGGAAGACGATCACGTCGGCCATCTCGTCGGGCTGGGCGGCTCGCGCCATGATGGTGGTGGAGCCGACGGCCTCGGTGACCTCGCCAGGCCGGATGGGGGTGTAAACGGGACCCGATGCCACGGTGTTCACCCGGACGCCTGCGGGGCTGTACTCGGGCCTTGCCGCTGTCGGCGGTGATGGCGTCGACCACGGCCTGGCCGCGGATGACGTCTCGCCCATGCACGATGACTTCGGCGCCGTGCCGGGCCAGTTGCCTGGCCGCTGCCTGGCCGACGCCTGAGGTCGCGCCGGTGACCAGCGCGGTCAGGCCTTCGAGGTCTCGATACTCGCTCATATCCTGTCCTTTCAGTTGACGGAACTGGCTACGTCCGGTCCATGCCGCTATTGCCGGTCAGGTAGCCCCCGTTGACCCAGGCCGTGATAATGGCCCCGTACGGCCCGGGCGCCTCCTCCCAGACGAAGTGCCCGGCGTCAAGCACCTCGAGCCGGCTGTTGGGCAGCCGGGCGAGCAGGAATTCGGCGTTGGCTGCCGGCACTAGAGGATCCCGCCGCCCGGTGATGATCTGCACCGGGGTGAAGATGCCGGGGAGGCGGTCGGCTAGCAGGCGGAGCTGCTCGGGATAGCTGCGCACGTACCGGGCGGCCTCGGCGAAGCGATCGCCCATGTTGGACTCGGTGTAGTCGGCGATGATGTCGCTGGCCGGCGCGGCCGGGCCCAGCTCCGTCATCATTCCCTGGACCAGTACCCGCGGGTCTTGCGACCGCAAGGCATCGATGCCGGGTGCTTCGATCAGATCCTGCAGTGCCCCGCCTACCGCGAGGGGATAGGCCGTGCCCCCGCCGCCGACGACGAGGCTCCGGACCCGCCCCGGGTAGCTGGCGGCAGCGAACAGTGCTGCCGCCGTCCCCGTGCCGGGGCAGATGAGGTGGGGGTCCTTGATGTCCCAGTCGTCGAGGAGCCGGATCAGGAAGTCGCTCATCGCCATCGGCGACAGCAGGGAGGTTCGCCGCTGCGACCGGCCGAAGCCGGGCAGGTCGATGGCCAGCAGCCGCGCCGTGCGGGACAGCCGCGGCCACACCCGCTCGAAGGCGTACAGGCTCTCAGGCCACGGGCTCGTCAGGACGAGGCGCTGGCTGGCGGAGCCGCCGCTTTCAGCAAAGCGGATCTGCAGCCCGTCAACCACCCGGAAACCGACCCGCAGTTCGCCGGTCATCTCGCTCCTTTGATCCAGGGGACCCGGGGATTAGGGCCACGGCACGAGGATGGCTCGGGAGGCCCGCCGCCTACACGACGCGATCGCGTCATCCCTTTGCGCCGCGCCCTCGCCCCCGAGGTGCAGTCACTCGTCGGATACACCGCCGAAGCTGCGGGCGGCATGATGGCAGTAGGCGGCGGCCGCCGCCCGCCGTCATCCGAAAGCACGCTGAGGCTGATGTGCCGCTGCGTCAGCCGGTTTGCATCCCGGCGGCTCGCACGGAGGGAACGACCGTTATGCGCGCCGATATCCTCACTGCCGCGCCCGGACCTGTACCGGATCACGTTCCCGGGAGTTGGGCGACCTTGTCGAACCCCCTGCGCGGTCGGCACGCCGAGCTCGCCTCGCTGCATGAGCACCTCAGCCGGCTCCGGAACGGTGTCGGGACCAGCTGGCTGATCGAAGGCGGCCCGGGCCTTGGCAAGAGTCGGCTGGTGAAGCAGGTCCTGTCAGCCGCGCGCCAGGCCGGGTTCGCTGTCGGGCACGGCCTGGCCGAGCCCGGTGACGCGGCGGTGCCGCTGGCGGCGCTGATGGACGCGCTGTTCGAGGGACCCGAGCCGTTGCTCGACCGGTCAGCGCTACCGGATTCACATGCCTCCCGCGAGCAGCGCTATTGGCTGCTGCAGGACATCCAGACGCTGCTTGAGCAGGCTGCGATGCGCCAGCCGATCCTGATCTGCCTCGATGACTTGCAGTGGGCCGACAGCGGCACCTGCGCTGCCATCCGCAGCCTGCCGGTACGCCTGGCTTCGCTGCCTATCGGCTGGGTGCTGGCCTTGCGCCCGGCCGAGGGCGACTGTGATCTGGGACGAGGCGTCGCCGAGCTGGTCCGCACCGGGGCGGAAAGGACGGTCCTACGCCGCCTCGATCAGGCCGCCGTCGCCGATGTGGCGGCCGACGTCCTCGGCGCCGCTCCCGGCGGGGCCCTACTGGCCCTGGCCGAGGGAGCGCAAGGGAATCCGTTCTTTCTCATCGAGCTGCTCACCGGCCTGCGGGACGAGCGGCTCATCGACATCCACGCCGGGTACGCCACCCTGATAGAAGCACGGCTACCCCTGAGAGTGCGCGACAGCATGCGCCGACGCCTCGGGCGCATGTCGCCCGCTGCCCGCAGAGTCGCCGCGGTGGCCGCGTCGATGGGGCGCCGGTTCACTGTGGCCCAGCTCGCCGCCGTCCTGGACGTGCCCGCCTCGACCCTCCTCGACCCGGTCCAGGAGCTCATCGCCAGCGAGCTGCTGGCTGAAGGCGGGGAGATGCTGACCTTTACCCACGACCTGAACCGGGAGGCGGTGCGCGGCAGCCAGCCGCCCTCCGCCGTCCACGCCCTCGACCGCCAGGTCGCCGCTATGCTCCTGGCCGCCGACTCGCTTCCCGTGGAGGTCGCTGTCCAGCTCGCCGCCAGCGCCGCGCCCGGCGACCAGGTCGCCATCACCACCTTGATGAAAGCCTCCGACGCGCTGAGTGGCAGCGATCCCGGGCAGGCGGCTGACCTCACCCGCCGGGCCCTCGACCTCACCGCCGAACAGCACCCGCTGCGCGGACCGCTCGTGGCCCGCGCCGCGATCCTTCTCCACGCCGCGGGCAGAAGCGAGGAGGCCAGGGCCTTCGCCGATGGTGCGTTGAGCCAGGCCCTGCCGGCGGAGCAGGAGGCCGAGGTCCGGCTCAGCATCGCCAGCCTTTTCTCTCTCTCCCCGGACGTGCGGGCCGAGTCGTGCCGCCGGGCCCTCGCCCTGCCCGGGCTGCCGCCAGACCTGCGTGCACGGCTGCTGGCTCACCTGTTCTACAACCTCGTGGTCGCCGTCCGTCCTGACCAGGCCGAGCAGCAGCTCAAGGAGGCCAGGCAGGCCGTCGACGCAACCCGCGACAGCGCCGCCCGGTTCATCATCGAGCTGGCCGAGGCCAGTCTGCATTGCACCCGCGGCCACTTCGAGACCGCGCTCGCCCTGATCGACGCCGCCCTGCACAGCAGCAGCGCCGACGCCGGCGAGGACCCGAGGCGGCGGCTGGCCCGTTACCTCCGCAGCATTATCCTGATCGTGCTGGACCGCCTCGATGAAGCGCTGGCCGCGGCCACCGAGGGCATCCGCTCCGCCCAGCATGGCCGCCAGGCCTGGGCGCTGCAGTTGTTCGAGACGAGCCGGGCCCGCCAGCTGTTGCAGCGCGGGCAGTTGGCGGACGCCGCAGCAGCGCTCGAAGGGCGCTTCCGCCCGGACGACGCCCACCTCGTCGTCAGCGTGCCCCATGCCGACGCCGTGGTCGTCCTCAGCCGCGTCGCCCTGCACACCGCCGACGAGCGTCAGGCCGAGCTCACCTCAGCCGTCGCACGAGGGATGCTCCAATCCGGGGTGCCCGGCGTGGAACGGCACGCCGCCTGGCTCCTCGCCCTGCAAGCCCAGGCAGCGGGCGATCCGGCCCAGGCTCGCCGCTGGCTCGCCGCCCGCGGCGAGCAGGAGCGCCTGTCGATCTTCCCGCTCATTCCCCTTGATCCGTCCGACGACCCGCAGCTCGTCCGGATCGCCATCGCCAGCGGGGATAGGGAGCTGGCCGACTCGGCAGTGGTAGGCGCCGAGCTGCGGCACCAGATCAACCCCGGCGTACCTTCCGCCGCGGCCAGCGCCGCGCACGCCCGGGGCCTGCTCACCGGAGACGCCGACCTGCTGGCTCGGGCCGTCGGGCTCCTGGAAACCGGCCAGCGGCCGCTCGCGCTGGCCTCTGCCCTCGAGGATCTCGCCGTCGCCGAGTCCCGGGCCGGTCGCACCGACCAGGCCATCGCCGCACTCGACCGCGCCCTCGTCATCCACGCCGGCTGCGGAGCACGCTGGGACCTCGCCCGGGTCCGCAGGCGACTGCGGCAGCTCGGGGTCCGGCGCCGCCTGGCCGCTGAGTCCCGGCCCGCTCAGGGCTGGGCGGCCATGACCGACTCCGAACTGGCAGTGGTCCGCCTGGTCGCCGAGGGCCTCACCAACCGCGAAGTAGCCGAGCGGCTTTACATCTCCCCCCACACCGTCGACGGCCACCTCCGCCACGCGTTCGAGAAGCTCGGGATCAACTCCCGGGTCATACTGACCCGCATCGCTTCCGAACATCCCCGAACCGGCGAAGCAAAGAGACACGACGGGAGTGGCCCGGTTCCTGTGCCGCTGGTCGTCCGTGACATGCCGCGCCTGCCACCGGAAAGAGTCGCGTAACTCCGGCACGGCAAGAATGCAGTCACGCCAGGCCAGCGTGCCAGGCAAAGGCCCATCGTACTGGTGACCTCGCGTATTCAACTGCCGGGAATCTTCTTTGGTCCGGGCCTGGGATCACGACAGCCAGTAAGAGTGGGCGACCCGTCGAGCGGTGGCTGGAACTGGAGGGCGTCTTCACCATCGCCGGGTTCGGCGACGTGGAGCATGCCGACTACCTGGACTGGGAGCCGGGCGCCGGCCTGGTGTACCTGCGGCGGCTGAACCGACAGCCAGGTGTGGCGCGCCGACTTCACGGTGACGGCCCGGCCGCACCCGGAGAGGCCGACGCGGTGGCGGTGAGCTGGCGCGCCGTCCATCTTCCATCCGCCGGCCCACGTCAGAACGACCGCCGGCGGGTAACGCTGCGGGGAGTCGGCTCGCTATCGCCCGTGACCGTTCCCTTGCGGGTCGAGCCCGTCACCTATCACGGCGGCTGGCGGTGGCTTCGGCCGTCAGCCCGGCTCTGCAACTCGATGAGCGATTACGAGCGACAGGCCGGCGCGCTCTGAGAGGATCTGACCTATGCCCGCAGAGATTCCGGCCGAAGCGCTCCAGCTGCGATCGCTGGTAAGAGCCGATCAGACCCTTGAGTTGTTCCTGGACATGGTCCCGGTGTCAGAGCCGGGACCAGACGAGGTCGTCATCAGGGTTGAGGCAGCACCGCTCAACCCGTCAGACATGGGCCTGCTCTTCGCGGGGGCTGATATGGCTGCCGCAGTGGCTAGCGGATCTGCTGAGCGCCCGGTCGTCACCGCGCCCATCCCCGATGCCGCCATGCGCGGCCTGGGCGGCCGGGTAGGGACGCCCCTGCCGGTCGGCAACGAGGGCGCGGGCGTGGTCGTGGCGGCGGGCGAGTCTGCGGCCGCGCAGGCTCTGCTGGGCAAGATCGTCGCTGCGGCGGGCGGCGGAATGTACTCGCAGTACCGGCCGGTCAACGTCGCGCTGTGCCTGGAGCTCCCGGCCGGAGCGACGGCGATCGAAGGCGCAGCCTCGTTCGTGAACCCGATGACGGTGCTCGGCATGGTCGAGACCATGCGGGTGGAGAATCACAGCGCGCTAGTGCACACAGCCGCAGCCTCCAACCTTGGCCAGATGCTCAACCGGCTCTGCACCGAGCAGCAGATTCCGCTCGTGAACATCGTGCGGAAGCCAGACCAGGAAGCGATGCTCCGCGCGCTTGGTGCCGTCCACGTCTGCAATTCGACGTCCACCGACTTCATGGCCGAGCTGATCGACGCGCTCAAGGCAACCGGTGCCACGCTTGCCTTCGACGCCATCGGCGGCGGCCGGCTGGCGAGCCAGATCCTGACGGGCATGGAAGCCGCCGCCAGCGCCGCCGCGGGCGGCTACAGCAGGTACGGGTCGGCCGTGCACAAGCAGGTCTACATCTACGGATCGCTTGACCGCAGCCCGACTGAGCTGACCCGCAGCTATGGCACGGCCTGGGGCATCGGCGGGTGGCTGCTGACGCCGTTCCTGCAGAAGGCCGGCCTGGCGCGCGTTGCGCAGCTGCGTGACCAGGTCGCTGCCGGGCTCACCACTACGTTCGCCAGCAGCTACACAGCGCAGGTATCACTCCCAGCCGCGCTCTCCCTCGAGGCGATCGCCGACTACGGCCGGCAGGCGACCGGCTCGAAATACGTCATCATCCCGAGCCCCTCCGCCTAGCGCTGCTATACCTCGTCGTCGAGGCCCTCCGCGAGCCCCGCTGAAATCCCGCAAGCCCGCGTCCCAACGGCGATCCCCACAGGAATCCCACGGACGAAACGGCACTACGCGGTACACTTGTTATGCGCGTTAAAGACACGGAAATGCCCGCTAACCAGCGTTTATGCGAATGAGCTGCGTTGTTTGAGCTTTCCCAGACGAATGCTCTCAGGATGATAGAACGCCTGAAAAACGGACGGTCGGCTGCTCAGTTCTGCCGGCACCTCGGCAACGGCGGAACGTCACGATCGCCGGCCAGCCCAGACGTATAGTCACAGCGTGAATATGCGATGCGAGTCTTGTCGACCCACTCGCGAAGAGCCAACTGGGGAGCCGTAATTATGACCGCAGACTTCTCGCTGAGCGGTGGTGTCGCGCTGGTCACCGGCGCCGGAAGCGGGATCGGCCGGGCAATAGCCCTGGGGCTCGCCGACGCGGGCGCGCTCGTCGGCTGCGTCGATCAGGTCCCTGGGAAGGTCGAGGCCACCGCCGCCGAGATCCTGGCCGCAGGCAGCCGGGCAGTCCCTGTCGTCACGGACGTGACCGATCTGGCCGCCATGTCCGCAGCTGTCGTGCACATCGAGTCGGCGCTCGGGCCGCTGACGCTCGGGGTCAACGCGGCCGGCATCGCCAACGCGGCGCCCGCCGAGACTATGCCGGAAGAGCAATGGCGGCAGGTCATCGACGTCGACCTCACCGGCGTCTTCCTATCGTGCCAGGCCGAGGGACAGGCGATGATCCGCAACGGCGGCGGGTCTATCGTCAACATCGCCTCGATGTCGGCCACCATCGCCAACCGCGGCCTGCACCAGGCTCACTACAACTCAGCCAAGGCCGGCGTCGTGCACCTCGGCCGGAGCCTGGCCTGGGAATGGGCCGCTTCCGGCGTCCGCGTCAACAGCATCAGTCCCGGCTACACCTACACCCCGATGACACAGCGACCCGAGCAACGGGACGCGATGCAGGGATACGCCAAAGACACGCCCATGGGCAGGAACGCCGAGCCAGAGGACATGGTGGGTCCCGTCATCTTCCTGCTGAGCCGCGCGGCGTCATTCGTGACCGGCGTCGACCTCCTCGTCGATGGAGGCCACGTCATCTGGTAGCCATCCGGCGCGTCGCCTCTCCTCGATTCCGGGACCCGGACGCTGAATCTCGTGACACCAAATCACTTACCCGGGGAGGCGTAGCAGCGTCGGGCCGTGCGCGTAGCCGCGCACGGATCGGCATGCAATTGGGCAGTCGCCGTGGCGATTCAGGTTACCGGCCATGCGATGGTCACTGGTGCGCCTTTACCAAGCCCTATGCCGTTGACACCTGAGTGGCGGGTTACCGGCAGGCGGGGTCCTGTTTAAGCACCGGTTTCTGGCCTCGGAGCTGTATATCTCACCCCTCGCCGCGGCGATGCAGTTGTGCGAGTTCTACGTAGGAGGCAGCGTTGCGCTCGATCGCCGCGCGCTCCGCTTCGGACAACTCACGCCGCACCTTGCCCGGCACCCCGGCGACCAGTACTCCCTCCGGGATCTGCTGCCCTTCGGTGAGGAGTGCGCCGGCCGCGATGATCGAATGACGTCCCACGTGCGCCGCGTTGAGCACGATCGCGCCCATCCCGATGAGGACCTGGTCCTCGACGGTGCATCCGTGCAGCGTGGCATTGTGGCCGACAGTGACGTCCGAGCCCAGCGATAGCGGCACGCCCGGGTCTGCGTGCAGGACGCAGCCGTCCTGTATGTTGCTGCGCTCGCCGACGAAGATGGAATCATGGTCGGCGCGGAGCACTGCCCCGTACCAGATGCTCGCCCCGGCGCTGACCGTGACACGCCCGATAAGCACGGCACCTGGGGCGAGGAAAGCAGATTCGGCGGCCACGGGGCGGTGCTCGCCGAGCGTGACGAGTGACGCCACGCCGACGCCAATGCCTGAGGCCGACTGTTTATTCATAGCTAGGCCGGCCGTTCCCGCGCCGCGCACCGGCCGCCTGCCTGCAAGGCCTTTCCGGCCCGGTCAATGAGACAACGTGCTGCGCCATCAGTATCTCCGTAACTAGCTGCTCCAGGTGTGTGCCATCGCGCAGCGAGCTTACGTGTTCGTGTCCGAAGGGCCGGTTCGCGGCCTGCCGGCCAGTTGCGCTGTCGTGAAGTCAGGGTGCAAAAGGCCCCGGCCGCCGGCGAAGGCACAGCAGCCTCGCCGAGGCAGAGGCCGCGGTCAAGCAGCAGACCATCGACCGCTATGGTCGCGTCAGCGCGCTGATCGTCAGCGCAGGTCTGATGCTGCCAGGCAATGTCGCCGCCACGGCCCGGTTCAACTCAACTGCGAAGATCTGAGTGACTTGACTGAAGCGAGCCAACTGCCGGGCTGGGTAGAACGAAACCGTGGACAGTGTTCGGCACACCGGGCCGCGCCAGGCGGGACTCAAGGGCCAGCCGCTGAGCCGATGAACCCAGACCTTGACCTGCGTGCCGGCCGGCCCGACCGCTGGGCCGCGTCGGGCCCGGCAGTGATCGCCGCGGTATCGGCAGGCGGCGTCATCGGCGCCGAGGCACGGTATGCCGCCGACGTGATATGGCCGACCGCACGCGATGCCTTTGCTTACACCACGTTCGCGGTGAACATCATCGGCTGCGCGCTGATCGGGACAACCATCGCGTGCCTGTGCAGGATCCGGGTGGTGAGCAAGCTCGCCCGGCCATTTCTCGCCACCGAGATCCTCGGCGGCTTCACCACCTTTTCCACCGCCGCTGTCGACAGTCAGCAGCTCGCGGCGAGCGGGCATCTCCTTCTCGGCGCGGCGAACATCCTCGGCACCGTCGCCGCGGGCCTCACCGCCGTCCTTCTCACCACACGCCTCACCCGTCGCGTGGCCGACGCCCGCGAGAGCGAGCTCAAACAGTGATCGCGCTCATGGTGGCAGCCGACGCCGCCGTCGGCGGCACATCCCCGATCGCCGACATCAGCGAGCCCGGACACCAGCACGACACGGCCACCGGATGGGTCCCGCCACCTGGCCTGCCCCAGCCAGTTGTACTGCTCGCAGGCCAGCCCCGGAGGGCGTAACGAAGAGCTGACCAGGGAAATGAGGCAAGTCCGTGTCATCGGGGCCAGGCAGCCCGTCAGGCGCCGACAGGAGGACGCTCACCTTCGCGGCAGCGCCGCGGTGCCGCTACTGTCCGCCTAGTCCGAATGCCTCCCCCACCGCCGTGATTCCGGCGGTGTCGGCGAAGGGGAAGCTGAAGATCACTTCGTCAGCGCCGGCCTCGATGTGACCGGCGACCAGGCCGGGAATCTCGTGGGGCTGGCCGACGGTGAATCCGGCGATCTCCTGCTCAGAGCCGGCCGCCGCCAGCATCTCGCGCATCTCGGCCGTGTTCTGGGCCGACGTGGTGAGCAGCAGCGGGGACATCCAGGTCACGCCGACCTCGGCCGGGTCCCGGCCGACCTCGGCGCAGTGGCGGCGGAGCACGCTGATCTTGCGGGTCAGCGTGCTGACGTCGCCCGTCACGTTGCACATGTCCGCGTAGCGGGCCACCAGCCGCAGCGTCCGCTTCTCGCCGCCGCCGCCGATCATGATCTTCGGCCCGCCCGCCTGCACGGGCCGGGGCAGGTTGCGGGCATGATCGAGCCGGTAGTGAGTGCCGGAGAAGCTCACATCGTCGCCGGTGAACATGGCCCGGCAGACCTGAACCGCCTCTCTGCGATCAGAACATCGATGGCAGCCACTGCATCAGCCCATCACCAACCTTGAATGCGCAACCGCCCGTCCGGGGGGGGCCGGGTTCCACGCACACCAGATCGTTCGAGGCGCCCTGACAGGCGGCCAAGATGGTCCCCACGGCGCGTGAGAACGGATGTTCTGTCACCGTGCTCAAGATCGCTGCCCTGCTACTACCTCGTCGACCTCATCTACATGAGAGCGCATCGGCTGCCCGGATACTTATGCGCTGCTCGGCATATTCAATCGTTGTTCGGCTAACTCAGCTGCGACTACCCGTGTTCAGGTACACACAAACCGCGACCATGGTCGGCTACGCTACTGCGGTTCTCGACTCGTCGGCGCTTAAGGCTGCTCAGGCATCCTCGCACGCCGTGCCACCGCCGGCAACTATTCGCTGGCAGCCCTGACACCCCCTGACCGGCGCAAGAGGTGCTCGCCCCCAACGCGGTTGGCCGGCTTCAAACTATTTTGGCGAGCGCGATGTGACAGTTCTCCTGCGAGAAACTTGCCAGGGTCATCTAAATGCAGGACCGTATTATGGTGCGAGACAGTATGCAGCCACGGACGCTCGGTGGCCGCTATGAGCTTGACGGGAACCTAGGCAATGGTGACCTAGCCGAGGTCGTCCGAGCACGCGACATTCGTCTCGACCGGGTCGTGGCGGTGAAGATGCTGCGCGATGACCTGGCCAGCGATCAGTCCTTGCAAGCCAGGTTTCGGCGCAGAGCACAGGTCGCTGCGTCGCTCAACCACCCGTCTATTGTGGCTGTCTACGACACCGGGGAGGACATGCTCGGTCCGACCCCGATTTCTTACATTGTAATGGAGTACGTCGATGGCCAGATCCTGCGCGATCTGCTAAGGGACGACCGGCGACTAGTACCCGAACGTGCAGCCGAGATAACTGAAGGGATCCTGCAGGCGCTGGCCTACAGTCATCAAAACGGTATCGTGCACCACAACATCAGGCCCGATAACGTGATGTTGACCCGCGCCCATGAGGTCAAGGTCATGAACTTTGGCCTTCTCAGGATTACCAGCGACACCCAGTTGAGCGGACCAGTCATCGCCGCTGCGGAATACCTATCGCCGGAACAGGCGCGGGGTGACGGGGTGGACGCCCGCAGTGATCTGTATTCCACCGGCTGCCTGCTATATGAAATGCTTACTGGCAGACTGCCGTTCACAGGCGACTCCCCGGTCGCCATCGCGTATCAACACGTGCGGGAGATGCCTGTTCCACCGTCCCAAGTGAACCGGGAAGTCCCGGTCTGGGCCGACCATATCGTGCTGAAGGCGATGGCCAAAGATCCGGCGAGCCGCTGTCAGTCAGCAGATGAGATGCTGAGCGATATCAAGCGCGCTTCATCGGTCGAGTCGATCTCTCAGTCCCATCTTGACAGTAGTGTTGCTCTGGCACCCACTGTGGTGATAGCACGTACTCACTCTCAGGAACCCTCCTCTGAAGAATCGTTCTCACCGCAATCCTCGCCCGAGCCGGCAGATCAGCGGAATACAGGGCCTGCCATCGGCTCACGCATCTCTGGCTACCGGATTGAGGCCTTGCTAGGCATGGGCGGGATGGCGCAGGTATTCCTGGCAGTCGACGAACGTCTGGGTCGGCAGGTAGCGCTGAAGGTCATGGTGCCGGCGCTATCCCGGGACGAGGCATTTCGACTGCGATTTATCCGCGAGTCGCGCGTCGCGGCGGCGGTAGATCATCCGAACATCATTCCAGTCTATGAGGCTGGCGAGGCCGATGGGGTCTTGTTCATCGCGATGCGGTACGTGCGCAACGGGGACGCGAAGTCACTAGTTACGCGGGAGGGAGCGTTGCCGCCAGAGCGGGCAATGGCCATCATCTCACCTATAGCGGCGGCCCTCGATGCAGCTCATGCTCGTAGCCTTGTGCACCGGGATGTCAAGCCAGGGAACATGTTGCTCGACTCGAGTACTGACCAGCCCGATCACGTATACCTGACTGATTTCGGGCTGACAACGATGCAGCTTTGGGGGGCCAGCCTGACGGAAACTGGGACGTTTTTGGGAACTTTGGATTATGTAGCACCGGAGCAGATTGAAGGCCGTCCCGTGGACGGCCGAACGGATCAGTATGCGCTCGCCTGCTCGGCGTTCGAGTTGCTGAGCGGATCACTGCCGTTTGCGCGCGATGAGAGCATGGCTGTCCTGTGGGCGCACATGTCGGTGCCTCCGCCCCCGTTGACCTCGCGCCGCCCAGAGCTGCCGCATGCGGTGGATGAGGTATTCGCCCAGGCGCTGGCGAAGACTCCTGCAAACCGGTTTGCTACCTGTGGGCAGTTCGCTGAAGCCCTCAGTGCGGCACTCGCGTTCCAGTGGAAGGACGGGCCCGATCGCGCCGGAGCATCGTCTCGGGCACTGACCATTCCGTTGAAGCGGACATTTCGGTATGTCCACGAGCCTTCCCGGGGCGGCGAGGATGCACTCTCATCACTAGGAAACGACCCGTTCATGGAAGAGTTGCAAAGCCGGATCTTGCATTCGCACGGCGGAACCTTCCTCGTCACAGGCTTCCGCGGGGTGGGAAAGTCCACGTTGATCCTGCGGGCCCTAGACGAGATCGTCACCTCTCACACGTCGTCCGACCTGATACTGCCCGTTACCCTGAGCGTCGCTCGTTCGACAACGACGGAGCGACTGCTCTTCGCCATCGTGCGTCGGGTATTCGAGACTCTGGCCGATTCCGGCGCAATCGAACGGCTTCCGCCGCCGACCCAGCATGCGCTTTTGCTGGCATACATGCGCACGTCATTGTCATTCAAGGAGACCCAGTCGGAGGCACGTGAGAGGTCCGCATCAATGGATCTCGGTGTCGGGCCGGGGAAGGCGGTGAAGGCGCTCGCGGACTTCGCATTCCCGAAAGTCTCGATGTCCACCAAGCGAAGCCATTCCCTTGCCACGGAGGCCGCATTTCTCGCCTACTCCGAGACCGATGTCGAATACGACCTGATGCGTATCGTGTCGCTGGTTGGCAACGTAACCGACGTCGCGGCCGAGCGAAGATCATGGTTGCGTCGTTTGTGGCCCAGGCAGACTTCTCCTGCTTCGCCGCGGCTGCGCCTTGTCATTGTCCTCGATGAAGTAGACAAGCTGACCACCGATGCGGCTGGCCTAGCAGTAGTGGAGGAGTTGCTCAGCGGCATCAAGAACGTTCTGACCACGTTCAGGAGCGCACTTCCTTGTTGTCGCAGGACCCGATCTGCATGACCGGGCGACCCAGGATGCTACCCGGGGAAACGGCGTCTACGAGAGTGTCTTCGGCTGGCGCTTGTATGTGCCATGCATCTGGGACGCGCCTGACCGGCTCGTCTCGGATATCGTTAGCGCCAATGCCGAGGTAGATGAGGGAATGCTCGCGCTACTAGCTGACTATCTTAGATTTAAGGCGCGGGGCATGCCGCGCAGGCTGCTCCAGGAAGTTAACAGCTTCACCACGTGGGACGGAGATCGCCCGAGCCTGAGGATCGATGCGAAGGATATGGAGCGGGTAGAGTTCTACGCCCGCCTGGAGCGTATCTTGCGTGCCTATTTCGAAGGCAGCCAAAGCAAGAGACTATTCCCCGTCGCGATCGATGAGGACCGATGGCGACTGGCCGGCTACTACGTCGCCGATTGGGTACTGCAACGCGAAGGCGACCCGTTTACGGCGGCCGACCTGATCCGGGACGGCGATGAGGCGGAGTTCGATCCACTGCTGCGTATCTCCCGCCGAAACGTCGATCGTCTGCTAGACCATCTCGCTGAGCATCGGATCGTGGACATCGTGAGGGAAATGGACGCCACTTCGACAGTCTTTGGCGACATCGCCGAGTCAAGTGCCAAGGTATTTATTCTTGCAGAAGATGTCCGGCACCTGCTATACGGGTTCGTCGCGCGGTACGAATCGGAACGAGGTGCACGTGAAGTATCCTTGGCCCCTCCTGTCCCAGCGTCGGCGCAAGCGGTGGGGAACGTGAGTGCATTGATACGGCCATCGCCCCGGGTGCTAGCTTCCCGATACGAATTGGGCGATCTTCTCGGGCAAGGAGGCATGAACTCTGTCTACAAGGGCAAGGACCTGGTCACCGGACGACAGGTAGTAATTAAACTGCTGCGAACCGATCTCGGGAACGACCCTCAGGCCATGGCGCGTTTCCGCAGGGAGGCGGATATCGCCCGGCGGCTGACACACCCGCAGATTGTCCAGACCTATGACGTGGTGAACGGGCAGGAGCAAACTCCCGCGCTTATCATGGAGTGGCTGAATGGGCCGAATCTACATGAGCGGATAATGCGTGAAGGGCCTATGCCTCCCGCCGAGGTGGCCGCAACCGGCCGGGTCCTCGCAGAGGCCCTGGCTTACATCGCAAGCCAGCAGATTGTCCGTCTGGACCTGAAGCCGAGCAACATCATCATGGCTGACCGGGGACCGGTCATCATCGATCTGGGAATCGCTTTTCGGGTGGAAACCGGCACGCACGGGCTCACCCAGACGGGTCAACTCGTCGGCACACCCGCCTTTATGGCGCGGGAACTGATCGCGGGTCGTGAGCCTGATCCGCGGGTTGACCTTTATGCACTCGGGCTGGTCATGTTCTACTGTCTGACAGGCAGAAGCCCGTGGGAAGGCATCGCAGACCAAATGGGGATCATGATGGCCATAATGAACGAAGAGATCGACGTGACGAACCTGCCTGTCTCACCGGAGTTCCGCCAGGTCCTCGCCCGAGTGCTTGCCGGCGACCGAGACCAACGGTTCCCTAATGCCACAGATTTGCGAGATGCCATTACGAAAACACCTGAATGGCACCTCGTCGACACAGGATCCAGTAATCGCGACGGCAAAAACGGGTCACAGCCTACCATCCCATCAGTTTACCGGCACCCGGATGGCTGTTAACCGAATGAGCGAGGGAGGCGTGGTGGAGACTGCGAGTGGGTGCGAGGTAGGAGTCTTAGGCGGCATCCCGACATTGCTCCCAGCGCAGATCGATCAGTTCTGTACGGCATCGACGTCTCTTACAGAGATGTCCGATTATGTACCCAGACGGCGAGGCGGCACGGGCTTATCAAAGCCCTTCGTATCGTTAGCCGCCTTGCAGTCCGCTCACTGCTTATCGGTTAGCCGCCCGGACTGTATTCTCATTCATCGCCGCGCTTGGGCTGAACGTCCTCATTTGCCGCGGACAGGGTCGGTCTGCAACCCTCGGTGCTGAGCCTTAACAGATACGTTTCCGCCGGGCGCCGCTTGACCCGCCAGGGCTCAGGTGTCAGGGCCGGGATCTGTGTCCGCGTCCTCGAGTTCTGGATCTACCCCGCCTTCCCGGTGCTTTTCCGAGGCACGCATCACGGCCCGCATCTTGGCGAACTCAGCGTCGTCCGTCGCGTCAGGCTCGCTGCCACGCTGATCGCCGGCGTCTTCCGGCGCCGGCTTGCGGTCACTCATGGCCAGATCCTCCTCCAGAAGCTGGATTCCATGCCCAGCACGGTACCGGGAACCTGGCGCCGCAGCCTAGGTGCCCCGCCAGCACACGACATGCGCTGGCCGCCGGCACCCGCCCGGTCCCCGCGCGTCCAGTGCAGTGGCGGAACGGAAGCGTGCTGGTCACCGGCCGGGAGCTGGCGCCCCGAACGACCGCGCCCAAGCACCAGCCGGAGCCAGCCGGCGGGCATCCGGCCCGCCGGGCCTCATGAAGGGCGCCGCCTGCCCGATTCGATAACCGTCGGGGTCGGTGGTCCAGCTGGTCCGCGGTCGGTCCGTGGTCAGGGTCGGTAGGCGAATCGGCCGCAATACCCTTAACGGCAAGATCGGCGAGGGCGGCATCCAGTGATTCAACCTGGATGACGAGATGATTGATACCGGTGCCGAGTTCTACTTTGCCTTTCGCCGGGTTGTGGACCAGCTCGATGGTGACGAAGGGATCGCCCGGCAGCTGCAACATGGTCAGGTTACCGAACGGTGTCCCCTCGACGGTCCCTGTGACCGTGTAGCCGACGGCGCGGTAGAACGCGAGTGACGGGTCGAGATTGCTCACCCGCAGGCCGACGTGCAACGTGCGCATGGTCGGCACCCTAGCCCAGCTAGGTCCTGGTGGAGTGGCACGTTCCCGCGGCTGGTATGAGGCAATCTTGATTAGGCCGACCGTCACAGCGCACGCCGTCAGTGGCAGATGAGGACGGTGCGGGAGCCGGGAACCCCTGGTTACCCAGCATTCAGACAGTTGCCGCTGCGCTGGTAGTGCGGGGCAATGGGTCAGGCTGGCTGCCGCCTGGTGAGCGCGAGCAAGCGCGGACCCACGCCCTGCTCATCAGCCAGCGCGCGGACCCTGTGGAGCCTGGACAGGCTTACAGTCAGGGCGTGGCTAGGCTAGCCGCCGCAGATCACCAGGAAGGTACGCCATGCCGCAGCTCAATGCCGACCGGTACGTCGCCGAGATCGAGGCAAGCACAGCAGGGCTGGCGGAGATCTTGGCTGAGTATGATCAGAGCCTGCCGATCCCCACCTGCCCGGAATGGACACTGCGTCAGCTTGTCACGCACGTTGGCAGGGCGCACCGGTGGGCCGCCGAGATCACGCGTACGAGGTCTGACGCGTTCATTCCGTTCCGGGAGGTACCGGACGGCAAGCTGCCGGATGATCGCGCCGAGCAGCGCGCGTGGCTGCATGCCGGCGCGGCGCGGATCGTCGACGCTGCGCGGGAAGCGGGCAGTGATCTCGTCTGGTCGTTCACCGGGCCGACGCCTGCCGGTTTCTGGATACGCCGGATGGCGCACGAGACGCTGGTGCATCGAGCCGACGCCCAGCTCGCTGCGGGCGCCGAGCCCGAGCCAGTCATTGAAGCGGAGATAGCTGCCGATGCCATCGACGAATGGCTGATGCTTCTGACCGGCGGGCTCAGCAACTCCGACGAGCGGACTAAGGCGCTAACCGCCGGTGCTGGCCTGCACATACACGCAACCGATGACGGACTTGGTGGCCACGGCGAGTGGATGATCCGGTACGACGCGGGCGGTCTGACAGTTGAGCCGGGTCATGGCAAGGGCGATGCCGCCCTTGCCGGCCCGGCCGCCAGCTTGCTGCTCGTGCTGATGCGGCGAAGGCCGGTTTCCGATCCGGCAGTGACCGTTTACGGGGACAGCGCCGTGGTGGATGGCTGGCTGGCAAGCACCGCGTTCTGACGACTGGCCTTTCGTCCGCGCGCCGAGCTGGCGGTCTCATTCTTGACGGCGCCGGCCGCGTCGGCTGCTGCGGCCTTGACCGACTCGGCTGCCTGCTTTGCTGAGTCATGGAGGCTGGCCGCGGCATCCTTGGCCGCGCCGGTGACGGCTGGCGCGGCGGCTTCCTTGACCTTCGTCGCCGCATGCTCCTCGGCGCTGCTGGCCGGCAGAAGCGAGCCGACGAGCCAGCCGACGCCCACCGCGATCAGGCTTCATGCGATGAATTCCACGCTGGGATCTGCGGTCGGTGTCCAATTCATGACCAACCGCTCTTTTCGATCACGCTGGCTGTAGCAAGAAGCTCCCGGTCCCCGGCCGGGGTCCGGGAGCCTCTGCTCTTCTCAGCTCAGCCGCTACTGGTGCGAGCGCTGCTCTGCTTCGGCTGCGCTTGCTTCCGCCCGGGCCTTCTCCGCCTCGGCCTCCTTGGCAGCCACGTCACGCTGCGCGGCGGCCTTGTCCTGCTGGGCCTCGCCTTCCTGCTTCAGCGACTCGTTCCCGCTTACGGCCCCGGCCGCTTCCTTGGCCCGGCCCTTCACGTCTTCCACGACACCTTCGACGCCTGCCTTAGGTCCAGACTCATTCGCCAAAATCGTCTCCCATTGCTTTCCCATGTCCTGGTGCTCCCCTTCTTTGGGCGCTACCCGGCTATCTCGAGCGCAAACGCAGCGTGTCCCCCGGCGCGGTGGTACCCGAGAGGTCGTGGCATGTGGCTGATGCGTGACCCAGCTCATGATCGCCACCAGTTGCTCGCGGGCCTTCGATCTGGTGGTGGCTGCCGTCCTGGTTCGGCTCGGTGTCTGACTGACGCTCACCCTGCCATCCAGCCCGGACGAGTCGGCGCGCCTGATCCGACTGATCCGGTACCAGTCCTCGACCCCCTGAATATGCCGTACCAAAGTCTCCGCGCAAGCCGGATTTTCCGCGTCTTGTCCGCCGCGCTGGGTGAGGGCCGGGCGGGACAGGCGGATGGCGGTTTTCTTGCCGCTGGAGGCCTGGACTGGCGCTGTGTCAGTTCAGGTTGCGGTCTGGAAGACCTGTCGGCAGAGCCGAAGACGTACAGAACCAGAAGATCTGCGCGCAGCGGCCTTGCTGGCGCTGCCCAGCCTTCTCAGTAGCCCCTGAGGTGAGCAGCGCGGGCAGAATCCTCCTCCATGATCTGGCGGACGAAGTACGCCACTTCCGGCGGTCCTGCGTTCTCTGCGTCGCGCAGGTAATGGCCATAGTCCCGAATTGCCTCCAGCGCATTGGACTGAATCGCCATCAGGTCCAGCGTGACATCCACAGCACCCGTCTCTTTCCGCGTCATCGCAGGCCCCTTCCTCGCTAGGTCCCGCGGTTGCGCTACCCGAACCCGTCCGTGAAACCTCCGGCGGCTGCCAGAGGCGGCGCCTCAGCCTGGCTAGGCCCCCATCACGTCGTGGTAGACCCGTGCCACCCAGCGGACCAGCGCCAGCTGCCCTCCACTAGCACTGACGGCAGCTCCTCGTACCGCGTGGCCAGCACAAGCCGATCGATGTGCTGCAGCACCGCCGGGATCATCGGGTGAGGCACGAACCCGGGAAGTGGAGCCGCCCAGCCAACGGCCTGGCCAGGTGCTCGATTGCCTGCCGGTCTGGGCCACCGCCCACGATGAGCAGGGGCGCTCGCTCCCGGATCCGGCGGAAGGCCTCACCAGCGTGCCGATGTCCCTTTTACAGGGCGAGCTGCCGCGTCAGCCAGGAGAGCAGCCGGGAGATACCGGCCAGGAGGACCCAGTCCGCCGACCCTCCGCCGGGTGGACGGCGCTGGTCAGCGACTGGCATGTATCCGCAAATGCGTTTGGTGGCGGGCCTGCCGGGTAGCCGCCGCAGGTCCAGCGAGCCGAGAGGAGCAGTATGTCATCAGATGCAATCGTGGTACTGAAGGCCGATCACAAGGAAATCCGCAACCTCTTCCGCAAGTTCCAGGCTGCCGGGGACAAGGCGGTCAAGAAGAAAGAAACGATCGTCGGGCAGATCATCGTGCTGCTCACGGTACACACCTATATCGAGAATGAGGTGATGTATCCCGAGGTCTGCGCGCTGCTGCCCGACCTCAAAGAAGACGTGCTTGAGTCCTACGAAGAACATCACGTGGCCGACGTCCTGTGCATGGAGCTAGCCGGGCATGCCGGCCGGGGCTGAGCGCTTCGATGCCAAGGCCACGGTGCTGATCGAGAACGTCACGCATCACATCGAAGAGGAAGAGCAGGACTGGTTCCCCAAAGTGCGGGCCGGCCTCAGCCGCAAACAGCTTCAGGAACTCGGGGCCAAACTCGAGCAGGCCCGGAAGAAAGCGCCCAGGTCACCTGCCCAGCCCAGTGCGCTGAAAAAGACGATCGACGCCGTCATTGCCTGACCAGCAGTACGTCGCCCCCTGCAGACGGCAAACTTGGTCTATCGCGATACGGTTCTGCCGCCCGGCATCCGGGCCCGGGTCAGCGTGTAAGCGGGGGTCAGCAGTGGCTGGGAAAAGATCATCGGTGACGCCGGCTGCAGCGTCGGCGTCGAACGCTACGGCGCCTCCGCTGACTACCAGACCCTGTACCGCCAGTTCGGCATCACCGCCGCCGCGGTCGCCGCCGCCGCACAAGACAGCATCCACGACGCCCAGAACGGCACCCGGCCAGGAGGCCACCCCCGTCACCCTTGCCCCGGCCGCCGACCGCCCTGCCTGACCCGGAAGGCCCGAACATGACCAGTAACACCCGCCATGACCCGCTTGCCGAGCTGTCCGCCCAGGGCGTGGCGGTATGGCTGGACGACCTTTCCCGCGAGCTGCTCGCCAGCGGCGAGCTCCAGTTGCTCATCACCGGCCGGCACGTCGTCGGCGTGACGACCAACCCCACGATCTTCGCGTCGGCCCTGGCGAAGGGCGACCGGTATAACGGCCAGCTGAGCCACCTGGCCGAGCTGGGTGCAAGCACCGAGACTGCCATCTTCACGGTCACCACCGATGACGTCCGCGCCGCCTGTGACGTCCTTTCCCCGGTGTACCAGCAAAGCGCCGCAAAAGACGGGCGGGTCTCCATCGAGGTCGACCCCCGGCTGGCCCGTGACCCCGCCGCAACCGCGGACATGGCCCGCGCCCTGCGGTCTGCAGTGGACCGCGACAACATGTTCGTGAAGATCCCGGCCACCCCAGAAGGTCTGAGCGCCATCACGCAGGTCACCAGCGAGGGAATCAGCGTCAACGTGACCCT
Source organism: uncultured Actinomycetota bacterium (assembly GCA_963844625.1). Taxonomy (GTDB): domain Bacteria; phylum Actinomycetota; class Actinomycetes; order Streptosporangiales; family Streptosporangiaceae; genus Palsa-504. The sequence goes on from CAWJPF010000018.1 coordinate 398,587, forward strand.
GATCTTCGCCCTCGCCCGGTACCGCGCTGTGATGGACGCCTACCTCAGCGGCCTGGAACAAGCCGCTGCCGCCGGCCGGGACCTGGCCGCAATCCGCTCTGTCGCCTCCTTCTTCATCTCCCGGGTGGACTCCGAGGTCGACACCCGGCTCGACCGGATAGCGACCAGCCAGGCCACCCAGCTCAAGGGGAAGGCGGCTATCGCCAACGCCCGCCTGGCCTACCAGGCTTATGAGGAAGTCATCGCCAGCCAGCGATGGCAGAAGCTAGCTGAGCTCGGAGCCCAGCCGCAGCGCCCGCTCTGGGCCTCCACCGGCATCAAGAACCACGCCTATCCCGACACCATGTACGTAACCGAACTCGTCGCCCCCGGCACCGTCAACACCATGCCCGCAACCACCCTGGCCGCCTTCGCCGACCATGGCGAGGTGACCGGCGACACCATCAGGGGCCGATACCACGATGCGCGCCGCGTCCTGGATCAGCTGGCAACCGCCGGCGTCGACTTCGAAGACGTCACCAGACAACTCGAGCGCGAAGGCCTCGCCAAGTTCGAGACGAGCTGGAACGAACTGACCCACACCATCGCCGCCGAACTGCACCGCAACCACCCCGCCAGGCAACCCTGAGGCTGCGGGAACGGGGTCGCGGACAGATATGTGACGTGCACCTGGAGGGATGTGACACGCATGAGTGACACGCAGCAGCCTGGAAACGACGCGTCGGACACTTACGAGCCGGGCACGGCGGACGAGAACACTCATGGCTGGGCTCCGGACGCTCCGGGAACAGGTGAGGCCGAGGAGCGGGTCATCGAAGGCCAACACGAAGGCATGGAGGCCAACGACACTCAGGCGGCCGCCACCGGCGCCGACGCGGCAACCGGGCGCGGGGACTGATCCGGCCCAGCCGGGCCGGCCCCGGGGCGCTGGTACCGGCCGGCTGCGGGCACCACGGCCCGTTCGGCAAAAGATTGAATCATGCCGAACGGGCCGTGGTGTAACGGTCCGGACCCGCTACGGTCCGGCGGTACCTGCCGGACGGTTACTACGCCGGGGGGAAACTGGTAGATCTCGGGACCGCTCGCGGGTGTCAACCGGGCGGCGGAGGGTAGAGCGGGCACCTCACCGGCCTGCTACCTGAGCGGCGCCGGCCGGTTCCGAGCGGCATCCAGGAGGGTCTGTGGCAACCAGCAACGACGAGGGCCGCCGCCAGGCGGTGCAGTACGGCGACCAGCGGGTCGAGCGCGGTCACGGCGGCGAGACGCACCAGACCGCGACCGGCAGTGGCCCGCGGCTGACCACCCAGCAGGGCACGGTCGTTTCCGACGACCAGAACACCCTGCGGGCCGGGGAGCGCGGCCCGTCCGCGCTGGAGGATTCCCACTTCCGCGAGAAGATCTTCCACTTCGACCACGAGCGGATCCCCGAGCGGGTGGTGCACGCCCGCGGGTACGGGGCGCACGGGTACTTCGAGAACTACGAGCCGCTGACCGACCTCACCCGGGCCGACCTGTTCTCCGAGGCGGGCCTGCGCACGCCGGCGTTCGTCAGGTTCTCCACCGTGGCCGGGAACAAGGGCTCCGCCGACCTGGCCCGGGACGTGCGCGGCTTCGCCGCCAAGTTCTACACCCGGGCCGGCAACTGGGACCTGGTCGGGAACAACATCCCTGTCTTCTTCATCCAGGACGCGATCAAGTTCCCGGACGTGATTCACGCGGCCAAGCAGGCGCCGGACCGCGGCTTCCCGCAGGCCCAGACCGCGCACGACAACTTCTGGGACTTCGTGTCGCTGATGCCGGAGTCGACCCACATGCTGATGTGGATCATGTCCGACCGCGCCATCCCGCGGTCGTTCCGGTTCATGGAGGGCTTCGGCGTGCACACCTTCCGGCTGGTGACCGCCGAGGGCCGGTCGACGTTCGTGAAGTTCCACTGGAAGCCCAAGGCCGGGCTGCAGTCGGTGGTGTGGAACGAGGCGGTCAAGATCAACGGCGCCGACCCCGACTTCCACCGCCGCGACCTGTGGGACGCCATCACCGCCGGCGACTTCCCCGAGTGGGAACTCGGGCTGCAGCTGTTCGACGACGAGTTCGCCGACCGGTTCGCGTTCGACATCCTGGACCCGACCAAGATCGTGCCCGAGGAGGAGGTCCCGGTCCGCCGGGTCGGCCGGCTGGTCCTGGACCGGGTGGTGGACAACTTCTTCGCCGAGACCGAGCAGGTCGCGTTCTGCACCCAGAACATCGTGCCCGGCATCGACTTCACCAACGACCCGCTGCTGCAGGGCCGGAACTTCTCCTACCTCGACACCCAGGTCACGCGGCTGGGCAGCCCGAACTTCACCCACCTGCCGGTCAACGCGCCCAAGTGCCCCATCGCGCACTTCCAGCAGGACGGCCACATGGCCATGATGAACCCGCAAGGCCGGGTCAACTACGAGCCGAACTCCTGGGACCCGCCCGGCCCGCGCGAGGACCCGGCCGCCGGCTTCCGCACCTACCCCGACGGCCAGGGCGACCAGGCCGGCCCCAAGCGGCGACTACGGCCCGAAAGCTTCGCCGACCACTACAGCCAGGCCGGCCAGTTCTTCATCAGCCAGACCGACGTTGAGCAGCAGCACATTATCGATGCGTTCGTGTTCGAGCTCAGCAAGGTCGACAAGCCGGCGATCCGCAGCCGGATGGTGGCCGCGCTCCGCAACGTGGACCAGGACCTGGCCCGGTCGGTCGCCGATGGCCTCGGCCTGGCCAAGCTGCCCGACGCCCTGCCGCCGGCCCGAAAGCCGGTACGGGACCTCGCCGCCTCCCCGGCGCTGAGCATCCTGGCCAACGGCCCGGACAGCTTCGCCGGGCGCAAGCTCGGCATCCTGGTCACCGACGGCGCGGACGCCGCCAAGCTGGCCGAGCTGACCACGGCGGCCGAGGAAGCGAAGGTCACCGTCGAGCTCGTCGCACCCGCGGTCGGCGGCGTCGAGACCAGCAACGGCCACCGGGTGCCGGCCGACCAGAAGATCGACGGCGGCCCCTCTGTGCTGTACAACGCGGTCATCGTTCTGGCCGCCAAAGACGGCGCCGAGGCGCTGGCGGTCCTGCCCGCGGCCCGCGACTTCGTGACCGACGCCTACGCGCACTGCAAGTTCATCGGCTACACGGGCGACGCCGCACCGCTGTTCGAGGCGGCCGGGCTCAGCCGCCTGATGGACGACGGCTTCATCTGCCTCGACGAGACCGCAGCGGCCGAGTTCATCTCCCGGTGCGTCAAGCTCCGGTTCTGGTCCCGCCAGCTCAGTGCGGCCGGCGCCCGGGCTCGTTAATGCCGAGGGCGACCATCAGGTCATGGACGCGATAGAGGGCCGGTGCGGGTGTCCCGACTCCCTGCGCACCGGCGTGGCGGGATGCAGCTGCCCGATCCGGCCGATCCCAGCCTCGTTACCGTCCGGGTCATGACCGAGGCCACATCTCATAAGTGAGGGCGTTCCCGATGCATAAGCGATGCCGGGCAAGGCAGAACGAGAAGACGGCAGGCAGCTAGAAACGGAGGGACCATGGCACAGACAGGCACCGGGACCGGCACCGGGCAGATCGGGTACCGCGTGCTCGGCATCTATCTCAACGATCATCTCGCGGGCGCGACCGCAGGCACCGAGCTCGCGCACCGGGTGGCGCGAACCCATCGCGTGCAAGGGCAAGGCGGCCAGCTCAAGCGCCTGGCGGCCGAGATCGCGCAGGACCGCGCTGCCTTGATCGGCATGATGAAGGCACTCGGTATCCCGGTCCGCGCCTATAAGGTGTGTGCCGCCTGGGTCGGGGAGAAAGCCGGGCGGGTGAAATTCAACGGCCGGCTGCTCGCCCGGTCGCCTCTCAGCGACCTCGAAGAGCTGGAACTGCTCCGGCTGGGCGTAGAAGGCAAGGCAGCAGGCTGGCGTACCCTGCGGACGCTGGCGGACACGGACAGGCGGCTGGATCCCGGGCACCTCGACGAGCTCATGTCCCGGGCGCGGCGCCAAGCAGACCTGCTCGAAGAACTCCGGATCCGAGCCGCGGAGCAGGTCATCAGCTCCTGACCGCTGGCCGGCACCGACGGAGTCCAGGCGACACGCGCGGTCGCCCGCGGCCGCGCACCCGCCGACACGCCGTGCGTGCTCGTCGTCACCGCGTTCGACCTCGACCATTGCGGATACCGGGCGTTGAAGGCCGCGTCCCGAGCCAGGACATGTCTCGCCACCTCCGGAACTAACTGAGCGCGAGGTCGAGGTGCTGCAGCTGATCGGCCGTGGCCGGGCTCTGAAAAATGACGCATGACGGCCCACGCAGGGGTGAGCCAGTACGTGCTGCCCAAGGCCCGCTGGCCGATCGTCATCGTTCCCGGCGGCCGAGCAGGCTGCCGCGGAGGGCCGCGAGCAGGTCAGCTGGGCCGGGATAGACCTCGGCCGCCCCGGCCGCGGTGAGCTCGTCACCGCTGATGCCGCCGCTCAGCAGGGCGATGCACGGGACCCCGGCCTTCCGGCAGGCTCGTACGTCCCAGATGGTGTCGCCGGTGCCTGGCTGGGAGTTTCAGGTTCCGGCTATTACGCCTGGCGGGGCGCGGAGCCGTCCCGGCGGTCGCGGGACGACTCTGCGCTCATCGCAGGAGCAGCCGGAGCAGCTGCGCTCGTTTCCTGACATCGGCAGAGACGATCTGATCCGGTACTTCACGCTGACGCAGGCGGACGTGGGCTTCGTGGATCCGGGACGTGGCCGGGGCCCGGCTGACCGGCTGGGTCTTGCCGTTCAGCTCTGCACGCCGCCGTGGCTGGGGTTCGTGCCGGATGAGGCGAGCTCGGCGCCGCCGGTGGCGGTGGCGCGGCTCGCTGAGCGGCTGGGCCTGGACCCGGAGGTACTGGAGGGGTACGGGCGCCGTTCGCATACCCGCAGCCGGACTGGGAATGACGAGGCTGGCGTGGCTGACCAAGCCGGCAAGAGACGGCAAACCGGTATGGGCGGGGGATGCAGTCGGGTGGGCGGTCAGATCCAGCCGCGGGAGCGGGCGAGCTGGACCGCTTCGTGGCGGTTGGCGGCGCCGAGCTTGGCGGCTGCGGAGGAGAGGTAGTTGCGGACTGTGCCGGGGGTCAGGGCGGCGCGTTTCGCGATTTCATCGACGGGGGCGCCGCCTGCCGCGAGTTCCAGGACGTCGGCTTCGCGGGGGGTGAGCGGGCTGTCGCCGGCGCTGATGGCGTCGGCGGCGAGTTCGGGGTCGACGTAGCGGCCGCCACGGTGGACGGTGCGGACCACCTCGGCCAGGACCTGGGCCGAGACGGTCTTCGGCAGGAACCCGCGGACGCCGGCGGCGAGGGCCCGTTTGAGATGCCCGGGCCGTCCGTAGCTGGTCAAGATGAGGCTGCCGCAGGCGGGCAGCTCGGTGACCAGCTGCTCGGCGACAGCGATCCCGTCCAGGCCGGGCATCTGCAGATCCAGCACGGCCACGTCCGGGCGGTGCCGGCGGGCCATCGCGAGGGCCTCGTCGCCGGAGGCGGCCTGGGCCACGACCTCCAGGTCGTCCTGGATCGCCAGCAGGGAGGCCAGCGCCGTGCGGATGAGGTTCTCGTCGTCGGCGAGGAGCACGCGGATCACGGCGCGGGCGTCTCTGCGGCACCGCAGGCGGGCAGGCGGGCCTCCAGCCGGAAGTGGCCGTTCGGGGGATGCCCGGTCGTGATGCTGCCGCCCAGGCCGGCCAGCCGCTCGCCGAGCCCGGCCAGCCCGCTGCCGCCAGATCCGGTGTCCGGCGTGTGCACGCGGTCGTTGTCCATGCGGAGCGTCACCGCGCGAGAGGCGCCGGGGGAATCCAGGAGGTGCAGCTCGATCGTGCAGGCGGTGGCGTCGCTGTGGCGGATGATGTTGGTGGTGCCCTCGCGGACCACCCAGCCCAGGGCGGCCTGCACGTCAGCAGGAAGGCCCGCCGCGTCGCCGATGACGCGGCAGCTCATCCCCGCAGCACGCAGGACATCCTGCGCGCCGGCCAGCTCGGTGCCCAGGTCCGCGGTGCGGTATCCGCTGACGACCGCGCGCATTTCCCGCAGCGAGTCATGGGCCACCTGGCGCACCTGGAGCATCTGCCCGGCGGCGTCCTGGTCGCCCCGGCGCGCCAGCTCCGCGGCGAGCTCGCTCCGGACGGCTATCAGGGACAGGTTCCGGCCGAGCACGTCGTGCAGGTCGCGGGCGAAGCGCAGCCGCTCCTCGGCGACCGCCAGGCGGGCGTGCGCGGTCCGCGACCGGTCGAGCTCGGACATGATCCGCAGCGTCGACGCGGACGAGCGGCAGGTGAGCACGCCGACGCCGACGATGAAGGTGTAGAACAGGGATGCCGCGATGAGGAGGTCCCCGTAGGCGCCGGCGCCGGACCGGCCGACGCTCGCGGTCAGGCCGCTGGCCGCGGCCGCGCTCGCCACGACCAGGGCGGTCAGCGCGCGCAGGCTGAGCAGGGGCGTGAGCGCCACAATCAGGGCGCTGCTGAAGAGCATGGCTACCAGCATGCTCACCGGGACCGCGGTGCCGGAGGGCTGGGTGAAGGCCGGGAAGGCCGCCGCTCCGGCGAGCACGCCGGCCGCGGTTAGCGCGGCGGCTGAGGCGACCAGCCACCTGTCCGGCGGCGGTCCCGCTGCCAGATAGCGGCCCAGGCCCGCGTGCAGCAACGCGATGCAAACACCTGCCTGCACCACCGACAGCAGCAGGAAAACGGCCAGGCCGGGTCCCCGCACCTGGCGCTGCCCGGCGGCCAGGACCACCGCGAGCACCGGCACGGCGGCGAGCAGCACGTACACGCCGGCCCTGGTCCGGAACTCGAACCACCCGAGACTGCCCCGCTCGTTCCATCGCCGCCACATCACCGTCACCCCTCCAGGGTGTCACGCCTACCTAGCGCCGTGGTTCCCAGCGGAACCAGCGTCGTGCCGCCCACCCGGCCGCCGCGATCCAGGCGGTGAGCACGAGCACCGGGATGACCGCCGCGCTGAAGGTCGCGGCCAGCCCGAGGTGATGACCGCCGGCGGCAGTAGTTCCGGTCAGGCCAAGCCGCAGCAGTTCCACCACCGGCGTCAGCGGCAGCGCCTCCGCGACCCATCGCAGCGGCCCGGGCAGCATCGCCAGCGGGAACGCCAGGCCGCTGAACACCAGCGGCAGCCACAGGGCCGGCATCGTCGTGACCTGCGCCAGCTGCACGGTGCGGGTCACCGCGGCGGTGACCGCGGCCAGCAGCACGAACACCGCAGTCCCCAGGATCAGCGCAACCGGTACGAGCGCGGCGTTGGCGGGCGGGTTGACGCCGGGCACCGCGACGGCGGCGACCGCAGCCACGGCGATCTGCGCCCAGGCGATCGCGATGGCGGGCGCGGCGGTCCCCGCGAGGATCTCGCCGTCGGTGGCCTCGCCCGTACGCAGCCGCTTGAGCACGAGCTCCTCGCGGCGTGCCACCATCGCCGTCACCAGGTTGTAGTACACGGCAATCAGCAGCGCGAACGCCGTCAGCCCCGTCAGGAGCATCGCGCCGAAGTCATGGGCCCCGCTGGCGCCAAGACCACCGAAGGACTTCAGCGAGCCGACCAGGGCGGCGGGCAGGATGACCGCGTTCAGCAGCGCGAGGCGATTGCGCCACAGCAGTATCCCCTCCGCCCTGGCCAGGGCCGCGACCCGGTGCGACGACTGCCCCGGACTGCTCACTGTCACTGTCCCGGCGCTCATGCCGCCACGTCCTTTGCGTTGTCGTGGTCTGCTGGACGGCCGGCTGAAGCAGCCACCGCGTGGAAGGCCTCCGCCAGCGAGGCCGGGCGGGCGTCCAGGCCGGCCAGCACGAGGTCCCGGGAGTTCGCCCACCCCAGCAGCGCGGTCAGCGTCGGCTGGAGGTCCGCTGTCTGCAGCAGCACCGTTCGCCCGGTGACGCTGGCCCGCGTCCCCGCTATGTCCGGAACTGGCTCGCGGGAGTCCTCGGGTAGCTCGAAGGAGATGCGGGCCGGCTGCGATGCCGCGACCTCCGCGGGGGTGCCCGTGCGCACGATCCGGCCCTGGTGCATGATCGCCAGGCGGTCCGCCAGTTCCTCAGCCTCTTCCAGGTAGTGGGTTGTCAGCACGACGGTGGTACCCGCGCCCAGCAGCTCGCGGATCAGCAGCCACGTGCGGCGGCGGCTCTCCGGGTCCAGCCCGGTGGTGGGCTCATCCAGGAACAGGACCTCCGGGCGGCCCAGGATCGCCATCGCGAGATCAAGGCGGCGCCGCTCACCGCCGGAAAGGGATCTCACCGCGACCCCCGCACGGTGCCCGAGGCTGACCAGGCCCAGCGCCTCGGCCACCGGCCGGGGCGCACTGAGTGTCCCGGCCCACATCCGGCCGGTCTCCGCCACGGTCAGATCCGGCGCGAACCCGCCCTCCTGCAGCATGATCCCCATCCGGCGCCGGACCAGGGCCCGCTCCCGGCAGGGATCACAGCCCAGCACCCGGACAGCGCCCCGGGCAGCGGGTGCCAGTCCCTCCAGCAGCTCCATCGCCGAGGTCTTCCCGGCCCCGTTGGTGCCCAGCAACGCGAACAGCTCCCCGCGGCGCACCGAGAAGGTGACCCCCCGGACCGCATCAAAACCCCGGCCGCCCGTGCCGCCGTAGCGCCGCCGCAGGTCCCTGACCGTGATAACGCCGTTGTCGTCCATGCCACCCAGCTTCCCGCCGGACCAGCGCGCCCGCCGGTGCCCGCCATCACCACTCCCGGTGACATCCGCCCAGGCCGCCCATGACAAACCTCACCGTCCGTCCGGACGCCGGACCGAGCCGCTGTTCCCCGCCGGCCCCCCGCATCACCACCGCGAAAACGCTGGCGCTGCTGGCCGCGGCCAGCAGCGCCAGCACCCGCAGCCCCGAAATGGCGCGATCAGCGGGCATGGACGGGCAGGCGGAACCATCGCCGGACGCAGCGACCGCGACCACCGCGACCCCGCCCCCGCGATCGCGAGGGCTCGCCGCGGCCAGGCCGGCAGATCCCGTCAACGAGATCGTGACATCCAAGACCGCCGCGCCCCAGGGGCAACTGCGCCGACGACGGCGATGGACACCAACGCCGGGGTCCACGTGACATTCTGGCTAACGGACGCGAACCACCCGTCCCACACCAGCGCCCCGGTCAGGACAAGAACGAACGCCACCAAGAACAGGCGCACGCTGAGCTTCTCCTCGGACCAGCGGCGCATCCGGGCAGTACCGGCACGATCATCCTGAGATCCAGCAAGTTGCGAGTTGTTCATGGGCAGACTCCTTCAGTCACGTCCCGGGATGAACCCGGGCTCATAGGTCCAGCATCACGGCGAACCGGGACTCCCGCCCGTGCCCGCCATCACCAGTCCCGGTGACATCCGCCCGGGCCGGCCATGACAAACCACACGTCCCGCGCCTGGATGCCCTTGCGGGCGACGTCAGAACTCTCCGTCGTCCTCGCCATCGCGTGCGTTCGGGTCGCGCAGCGGCCGCAGCTCTGCAGGCGGCTGGGTGGTGAAGGCGTAGCGACCCAGGCAGTTGAGGTGCGCGCGCCCGAGCGGGGACAGCCGGGCGGCAGCCTCGTCGCGCACGGGCTGGCCGCTGCCGCGCAGGCTCTCCACGATGGCGTCGAGGTAACGGGTATTCCACAACACGACGGCGTTGAGGACCAGGCCGAGGGCGGCGAGCTGATCTTCCTGGCTTTCGCGATAGGCCTGCCGGATCTGGCCACGGTGGCCGCGGCAGATCTTCCGGCCGAGGCAGCGGCGGGATTCCTGCACGGTCAGTTGCCGGGTCATCCGCCGCTGGTAGCTGCCGTCAACGGGGTCGACGAGCGCGAGCAGGTGCAGGGTCTTGGCGATCCGGCCGTACTCGGCGAACGCCTGCCCGAGCGGGGTGGGGTGTCCGTCGCGGCCGAACATCCGCAACAAGTCGTAGGCGCGGACCTGGCTGGTGACCAGCGACCCGGCCACGCGCAGCAGGTCTGGCCATTGGAGCGCCGCGCGCCAGTATCGCTGGCCGGGCAGGTCCGCGAAGCGGGGCGCGAAGCGGTAGTTCAGAATCGCGAACACGCCGAAGACCATGTCGCTGCAGGAGGCGTTGTCGGTGCCACGACCTCGGGCTTCGGGCCGGCGTCGAGGTTGAGCAGGGTGTCCAGGATGAACAGCGAGTCACGCGGGGTGCCGGGCACCACCATCTGCCCGATGCCGGCGACTTGGTCGTTGACCGCGTTGAGCCAGGTGATGCCGCGTTTGCAGCCGAAGTACTTCGGCGACGGGCCGGCGTTGATGGTGCGAACGGGCACGACGAACCGCAGCCCGCCGGCCGAGGCGAGTAGCCCACCGCCCCAGGCGCGCGCGATCGGGATCTGTGCCTGTGCGTCGATGAGCACCCCGCTGGCGGCGGCATGGTTCTCTGCGCACGTAGTACTGGTCCACGTGCGCGAGCCGGGCGCGGCTCAGCACCTCCAGCAGCAGTTCAGGCAGGTCGACGCGCGGCATCATCGGCTGCGCCGTCGCACGCAGCCAGACCAGGCTGCCGGGTTCGCCGAGCGCGTCAAGGTGGTCGACGACCAGCCGGGCGCGGCCGTTCGGGCCGGGCACGACCCGGGCCCGCGCGTCGTCGCCGGCTTCCCCGAGGCGGGCTGCGGTCTGCTTCCACGCCGCGTCCAGCGTGATCAGCTGACGGGCCAGGTGCGCCGGCGCCGGGCCGGTGAGACTGAGCCCAGCCAGCACGTCCTCGCGGACCGCCGCCCGTCGAGCAGCAGCGCTCGCGGGCCGGCTTCGGCTCGCCCAGCCGCGCCAGCCGAAGCCTTGCTCCCCAGACCTGTGCGGGCTAGCACCTGCTGCCGATTGGCCGGGCTGTCGTCCACCCCGACACGGCCGGCCCCCAGCACGGCGAGCTGCTCTGCCCGTTGCAGCGCCTTGACCATCTCCGGTCCCGAGCTGCGACGCGGCGAGCGGCGCAGCCGCTCCAGCTCCGGCACCCGCGACCCATCCGGGACCTGTAGCCGCGGATCTCCCAGGCATGCTCATATGGCGTCTGCGGCCGCTGCACGTCCTCTTCACGCACGACGCATTACCGATCTCGAGCTGCCCGGCCAGGAACTCCACCGCCGGCCACGGCACATCCAGCGGATCCTCGAGGAAACGCCCCACCGCCCGCACCGTGCCCAACTGCACCGCGAAGCCAAGGCGATGGTGATCCGATCGGCGACGCGCGAGCAGGTTCCGATCGACGTCATCGAGGTAAAAGAAGCACTCGACCTCAGGCGCCGGCAACTCGCCGGTGAACCGGCCATACGCACCAACCTGCTCATCGGACAGGAACTCCGCCGGCATGAATCAAGACCGTAGACCCCGGGCAACGCGACCACTCAGAGCCCGCAAGATCGTTCTCACCGCTAATGGCTGTTCCGTTGTTCAACCCCGAGATTCTTCCAGTGACTGAGGGCGAGGAATAACGTCTCGTTCTTCTCAATGAGATTTTTATGCGGAACGGATCGTGGTTTCTGCTGCGGCGCCCGCCGTGCTGCCCACGGTGACGACGGCGCGGGTTCCGCCGCCCGGGGCCTCGGTGAGCACGATGGTGGCGCCGTGGGCGGTCGCGATCTCCCGGGCGATGGCCAGCCCGAGCCCGGCTGACCTGCTGGCCTGCTCCCGGCTGGCGTCCAGCCGGACGAACCGGCCGAACACCCGCTCCCGCTCCTCCTCCGGGATGCCGGGGCCGTCGTCGGCGATCTCGACCACGATGCCCTCCGGCCTGGCGGCGGCGGTGATGAGCACCCGGTGGCGGGCGTACCGGACCGCGTTGTCCAGCAGGTTGCGGAACATCCGCGACAGGTCCTCCGGGTTCCCGGTCGTGGCCGTCCCGGGCGCAACGGAGAGGCCGATGCTGACGCCCGGCGCCGGGGTGGCGGCGGCGAGGTCGGCCAGCAGCGCGGCCAGGTCCACCGGCTGGCGGCGCGCCGCGAGCCGGTGCGCGTCGGCCTTAGCCAGCACCAGCAGCTCGGCGATGAGCTGCTCCAGGCGCTGCGACTGCCGCACGGCCCGGCGCGCGATCCCCGGCCACGGCGCGCGGTCCGGGTGGGACAGGCCCACCTCCAGCCCGGTGCGGATCGCGGTCAGCGGGCTGCGCAGCTCGTGCGAAGCGTCGGCGACAAAGCGGCGCTGCCGGGCCGCCGAGTCCTCCAGCCGGGCCAGCATGTCGTTCATCGTGCGGGCCAGGCGGCCGATCTCGTCGTCGGTGCCGGGCTCTGGGACACGCAGCGACAGGTCGGCGCTGGTGATCGCGGTGACCGCGCCGCGGATCTGCTCCACCGGGCGCAGCGCGCGCCCGACGACCAGCCACACTGTGCCGCAGGCCAGCACCAGCAGGAACGGCACGCCGATGATCAGCAGCCGGGCGAACGTCTGGTCGACCTGGCTGCGCAGGTAGGTGCTGGTGATGGTGATGATGGTGACCGGCTGGCCGCCGACCGTGGCGTGCTCGCCGTAGTCGGACAGATCGCTGGGCATCCCGGCGCGGTCCGCGGCCGGCTGCCGGACCGGCGTGGCCGAGCCCGGCGCGAGCGTGTAGAGCGCGGGCTGGTGGGCCAGGTTCCGCGGGTAACCGGCCAGCACGGTGCCGTCCGGCGCGAGGACCTGCGCCTGGTCGGTCGGGTCGAGGACCGAAGGGGGCAGCATCCGGGTCCGATGCCAGCTGGCCGCGGACTGCTCGATCTGGGTGGCGTAGGTGCGCAGCTGGCCTTGTATCGTGCTGTCGGCAGAGTTCAGCTGCAGCCGGTACATCACCACCAGGCCCAGCACTACCGCCGCGGTGAGCGCCAGGCCGGCCACCACGGTGACCCGGGCGCGGACCGTGCCGGGACCAGCCCGGCGGACCAGCCGCCGCCAGCCCCCGGGCGGCGCGCTCACCCGGCCGGCGCCCGCGGTCATGCCTGGTCCCGGATGATGTAGCCCTCGCCGCGCACGGTCTGGATCGCCAGCAGCAGGCCGGGCCGTTCGATCTTGCGGCGCAGCCGGTGCATGAGGACCTCGACGACGGCCGGCTCGCCGTCGAAGTTGACGTCCCAGCAGTGCTCGAGCAGCTCGGTCTTGGACACCACATGTCCCTTGTGCCGCAGCAGGTACTCCAGCACCGCGGCCTCCCGGCTGGTCAGGTCCAGCGGGGCACCGTCCCGCGTGGCGGTGCAGGCGGCCGGATCCAGCGCCAGGCCGGCCGCGGCCAGCACCACTGGCCGCGCACCGAGCGTGCGGCGGGTCAGCGAGCGCAAGTGGGCGAGCAGGACCGGGTAGGAGAACGGCTTGGGCAGGTAGTCATCCGCCCCGCTGTCCAGCCCCTCGGCGTGGTCCAGGTCGTCGTCCATCGCGGTGAGCATCAGGATCGGCGTCCACCGGCCCGCCTCGCGCAGCCGCGTGGCTACCTGGTAGCCGTCCAGGCCGGGCAGCATCACGTCCAAGACGATGACGTCGTAGGCGTTCTCGGTCGCCTTCCACAGCCCGTCGACGCCGTTGCCGGCCACGTCCACGACGTAGCCCTCCGCCGTCAGCCCCCACGACAGGGCCTCGGCGGTGTCCCGCTCGTCCTCGACCACCAGCACGCGCATGATCTATCATCCCCCGGATCCCGGTTGCCGCGCGGCCAGCTGCGTGCGCGGTCAGAACGGTAGGCACTCGAGGATCGCCATCACGACCTCAGCGGTGGGATGGGCCAGGGCGGCGAGCCTGGCGGTCAGGGCGGCGGGCCGGGCGTTCCCGGCGGCCGGCGCCTCGCTCGCGACCTGGCCAGCGGGTACCTGGGCGGGCAGCGTGTCACGCGTGGAGCTTCTCACGGTCTTCCTCCGGTGTCTCGGATGTGGTGGCGGGCGTTGAGTGCGCCTCGGCCGGCTCGGTCGCCGGACCGGCCGGCGGTGGGTCCGGGAAGGCCGCGTCGGCGCGCTCCTCGAGCCGGGCCATGGCCTTCCTCGCCGCGGTGAGCGCGGCCTGCTCCTCCTCGATGACCGACGCGGAGCGCAATCTCGCTTCGCAGGCAGTCTTGCCGCCGCGGACGCCGAACAGCCGCCTGGTCCAGACCAGGTAGGCGACCAGCAGCAGGTTGATCACGAGCGCCGCGACCCGCAGCCAGGTGATCTTCCCGGTCAGGTCGTAGATCTCGTACGGCAGGAAGATCGAGGTCGCCGCTGCGGCCAGGTACTCGCCCCACCGCTGGCCCAGCCACAGCCCGGCGGCTTCGGCTAGCTCGATCAGGGCATACACGGCCAGCCCGGCGGCCAGCAGGGTGAGCAAGCGCGGGCTGAGCGCGAACGCATGGTGGACCAGCCCGAGCAGCTTGGAGTGGCTGACGTTGAAGCCGAGATCGGTGTACAGGGCACGGATGGCGGGCAGGGCATGGTCATAGGCCCGCTGGATCCCGGCCCGGTCGGACGTGAACCGCCACGCCCCGTAGGCCGCGCCGCCCACGATCAGGAAGCGGAGGAACCGCTCCACCGCGAACACGCGCAGGATCAGCTCGCCGCGCAGTTCCTTGCCCCGGCGGATCAGCGGCGCCGCCGCGGCCGGGCCGCCGCCGCGCGGCCCGCCGGCCACGAACACCCCGCAGCGCAGGCACCGCCAGGCCGTTCCGCCCGCGGTCGGGGCCATCAGCCGGCCCCGCAGCTGCGGTTCGTCCGGCGCGTAGGTCACGTGCCCTCGGCGGGCACAGCCGAACAGGTTCCAGTCCATCTGCTGCTCCTCATGATTCGGCGTCAGCGAAGTTCTTTGCCTCACCTGACGGACAGGCGCCGCCGCTCCGGTACGGGGCTGGCACGGTGCCGTCCGTTACCGGCTGCCGAGCAGGGTGAGCGCCTCGGCGACGCCGGGGTGGTGTCCGGTGGACAGGCCGTGCGCCGCAGCGTGATGACCAGCTCATCGTGATCCCCTCCCTGCGATCAGCGCTATGCTCATGGCACCAAGCTAAGAAGCCGAACCTTTCCGTTCGCTTACGGCGCCCCGCCGCTCAATAGGTGAACGCGGTCGCTTGTTCCCCCGCCGATACACCGCCTGCTCGGTGACGTACTTCGGGGTGAGCGCCGTGGCGCGCCGCTGACGCGGTATCAACTGGCCGGTGCCGGTCCCGCCGTGACCGTCCAGGCCACAGCAGACGAGGACGTGCTCGCCCCAGCCGCTCGTGGCCTGAGCCGCCCGGCCTACCGAGACGGCCGTCCCGGAATCGGTCGTTTCCGGGACCGCCCCGGAAACGCCTCGGAAACCCCGGGAAGTCGTCCCGGAAACTAGTCCCGGAACTGCGTGTCGCTCGACTGGTTCCGGGATGAGTCTGCTGCGGGGTCGGCGCGCTCATTCCGCCGGACGGGTACTCAGCTGTTCGGCGGTGAATACCAGCGGCTCGATGGAGCGCTGGGCCCGGGTGAGGATGACAGCACCTTCGGCGGCGTACATCAGCAACGTCGCCCGGCGGGCAGCTTCGTCAGGTCCCAGCCCGGCCTTCCTGAAACGGGCTGCGAGCGCATCGCTCGTGGCGTCGAACGCCTCCTTCGCCCGTTCGAGGATGCTGGGCTCGTGTCCCCCGGTGACGGCCCCGGTTACGGCGCAGCCGGCGCGGAAATCGGTGCCTTCGACCACCCGTTGCCAGATGCCGAGGTAACCGGCGACCACGTCGTCCGGATCCTTCGCGTCAATCGCGCCGATCTGCTCCTGCATCCACTGCCGGGAGTGGTCGATGGCGAGCTCGATCAGCTCCGTGCGACCCCGGGGGAAATGATGGTAGACCGACCCGCGCGGCGCCCCGGTCCGCGCAAGCACTTCGCGGGTGGACATGCCCTCGAGCCCCCGCTCCGCGATCAGCAGCCACGCCGCCTCGATCATCGCCTCGCGCACACTCTTCGGCACGCCCGTCATTGTCCCCGATCAATCCTCACGTCAGCTACCAGCCCCTAGATTATGCTATGTTACATAGCATAATCTAGGTGACCGGACCTCGGCCACTGACACCCGGAGGTAATCACCATGAGTCCAGCAGCCCTCACCGTCGACGTCTACGTCGCGCCGATGCGCCCGTTCGCCGGCGCCCCCGGCCAAGGACCGGGCGACGACCCGATGTGGTCACCCATGTCCAGCACCCTGGTCGCGGGCGCCGAGCAGGGCATCCTCGTCGACACGCTCCTCACCCTCGGCCAGGTCGACGCGCTCGCCGAGTGGGTGCACGGCTTCGGCAAGCGCATCACCGGCGTCTACATCACCCACGGCCACCAGGACCACTGGATCGGCCTGGCCCGCCTCCAGGAGCACTTCCCCGAGGCCCGCGGCATCGCCACCCCCGAGGTCGTCCGGCGCGCCACGTTCGAGGCCACCGACCCGGGCCTGTCCGCCTATTGGAAGGCCAGCTTCCCCGGCGAACTGCCCGAGACCGCGGTGCTGCCCGAGGCGCTGACCACCGACGAGTTCGAACTGGAAGGCCAGCTGCTGCGGGCGGTGTCCGTCGGCCAGGGAGACACCGAGTTCTCCACTGTCTTGCACGTGCCGTCCGCCGCCGCCGTGGCAGGCGGCAACGTCGTCTACAACGGCGTGCACATGATGACCGCCGAGACCGACCAGAACAGCCGCGAGGCATGGATCGCCAGCCTGGACGCCGTCGCCGCCCTGAACCCGCAGATCGTCGTGGCGGGGCACAAGAGCGTCGGCGCGCCCGACCTGCCCGAGAGCATCGGCGCGAGCCAGCAGTACCTGCGCGACTTCAGCCGCATCGTCAACGAGGGCGGCAGCGTCGAGGACGTCGTGAACGCCATGCTCAAACTGCACGGCGACCGGGACAACCCCCGCACCCTGTGGCACTCCGCCCGCACCGCCGTCGCCAAACGGGGTTAACCAGCTGGTCACCGGAGGCAAACGGCCACGGGAGCGCCTGCCCCGCGCGCGCCCGTGGCTGGCCGCCAGCTGGCCCGGCAGCTGGCCGGCCCGGGCGGGACTGGTGGGCCGGCTGACCAAGGTCGTGCTCGAGGGCGGCCCTGGAGGGCGAGATGGACGCCCGCTTGGGCTATGCGAAGCGCGATACGGTCGGGCGGGACGGCGAGAACTCCGGCATCGGGCCAAGATCGTGCTCACCGATGTGGGTCTGGTGGAGATCGACGTGCCGCGGGGACCGGGATGCCTCGTTCAACTGGGCGATCGTGGCCAAGCGGCAGCGGCGGCTGGGCGAGATCGATGACCTGGTGATCTCGCTGGTGACTAGGAGTGCGGGGACATGCTGGGCCTGGCGCGGCACATGAAGATAGACGACGACCTGGTGCCCCGCGCGCTGAGGTTCTGTCCCGTCATGCACAGCCACAGCACTCCCGCCTGTGGTCGGGCTAGGCACCTGGCAGCGGCTGGAGGCCGCAGCCGCCTCCGGCCAGCACCGCGAGCTCATCGAGGCTGCCATCTCGGCCAGCATCCGGCTCATCGACACCTGACCCATGTACGGCGACGCCGATCGGCTGCTCGCCGACGCGCTCGGCGCCACGGCGTGTCGCACCACCAGAAAACCCACTTCCGCCGACCAGGCACAACATCCTCGACGCTGGCTGAATAGCTAGCTGCAGACTGCCTGCCGGGAACCCCCGGCTTTCTCGACCCGCCCACCCGACGCTCGCCTGCAGGCGGCTAGAAGCAAGATCCCGGAGAAGACCCATCCTGGACAGTTAGGTAAGGCTAACCTAAACTATGCGGGTCGGCGCCGCTGGACACACGCGGCGCTGCCGGTATGCCGCTTGGCACGTTCAACGGAAAGGTGATGATGAGCGAATCGGCGACCACCCTGGCGGCCCGTCCCCGGCCGGCGCGCCCGCAGGCGATTCTCGCCGTGCTGCACAGGGAGTGGCTCAGCCCGCACACGGTACGGATCACCGCCGGCGGCCCAGGCTTCGAGGCGTTGCGCATGAACGAGTTCACCGACAAGTACGCGAAGATCATCTTCGCTGACCCCGGCCTGGGGCTGACGCCGCCCTACGACCTGGCGGCCCTGCGGGAGTCGCTGCCGCCTGACCGGCAGCCGGTGACCCGCACATACACCCTGCGGCGGGCCGACGCGGAGCGCCAGCAAGTCGCGATCGACTTCGTGGTGCACGGTGACAAGGGGATCGCCGCGCCGTGGGCGGCGCACGCGGAGCCCGGCGACATCCTCACCCTGTCCGGTGCCGGCGGTGCCTACCGTCCAGATCCCGGCAGCGACTGGCACCTGTTCGCAGGGGATGAGTCGGCTCTGCCCGCGATCTGCTCCGCCCTGGAGGCGCTGCCCGGCGATGCGCGCGGCATCGCCTATCTCGAGACGTCCGACCCCGGCGAGTACCTCGATGCGACGCTGCCAGGCGGCGTGGAGGTCAGCTGGCTGCACCGGCCCGAGCCCGGCAGCCAGCCCCGGCTGCTCGCCGACGCGCTGCTGGCCGGGCCCTGGCTCTCCGGCCGGGCCGACGTGTTCGCCCATGGGGAGCGGGAGTCAATGAAAGCGGTCCGTGCGGCTCTCAAAACCCGGCTCGGCGACGATGACCAGCTATCCCTGTCGGGCTACTGGGCATCCGGCCGGACCGAAGACGTGTTCCAGTCAGAGAAGCGCCAGCCGACCGGGCAGATCTAGCATCGCGGATGAGGCACCCCGATTCGTTCGGGATAAGGGATTTTGAATTACCCAGCTGAGGCGATCTCCCGGGGCTGCGCCAGGGCGGCCCTCCCAGTGCGCTGGGAGTACGGCTGATCCTGACCTATCGGTATGCCGACGGTTCTCACCGGCAAGCACCGGGCGCTTGACCGGCCCGGGGCCCGTGCCGCGACCTGCGTCCCTGAGCGACAGCCACAAGGCCCAAAAACGGCTTCGCGCGAGTACACGGGTCAGCCACCCACCGACCCAGGCCTAGCAGCCACCGTTGGGATCGCCGACACGCCATGCTTGCGCCGCCCAGCACACCGGCCTGAAGAGCGGACACCAAGACCTTCCACTACCCGACACGGATTTGCCAGGGATTCTCAGTTCTAACGTTCCGTCTAACATCTTGTTAGAAACGGCACGCACGAGATCCGTAGAGGCCTAGGTCCGCAGAGGTGACAGCCCGCGCTGACCGGTGCTGGCCTGGTTTTCCTGGCCGGGCTGCCGGACGGCGACGGCAAGCTCAAGGTCGGCCCGGATCTCATCAGCAGCGCCAACGTCGACAGCGCCCACGGCGGCCAGCGCCTGTGCGACCAGTGCGAGCCTGGCGGAATTCCGCCGACCCGGAACGCCAGCCCCGGGCGTCGTCACGCGGCGCAGTTCGGCCTCTGCCAGCAGCCGCAGGCAGGTTTCCGCGCGCCCGCGGTTCATCTCCTCAGTGTCCTCCCGGGAGCACGGAACAGCTCCCTGCTCGCTGGCCTGGCCGAGGTACTGGCCACAGCCCACGGACGAGCACCGGGCGGCAGCCGAAGCGATCCGCCAGGACGCCGACGCCACCACCGGCATTTCACAAGAAGGACATGGGCAGGCTAATGGATGCCCGGCAGCCAGCCCGGCTCCGGTGACGGCTTCAACGCCGGATAACTCCGGGATTCCGCCGGGTTCGCCCGGAACGTAGCGATGCTCCTGGGCAGCCGCGGCGCGCTGGTCAGCCAGGAGGTCGCAGGCGATGAGCGTGTACTTGCTGGCGGTGGCGCGGGACAGGCCGAACACCAGGGCCAGGTGCGGCGGGTCCGGCCGCGCGGTCAGCGCTTCGTGGAGCACCCGGTCGCGGTAGACCGACGGCACGAGGGGAAGCCGCGGGTCATCGAGGCGTGAGCTTGATGACCCGCGCGCCTCCAACCCAGGCCAAGTGCAGGTCCCGGTGGCTGGTGTTGCCGTCCTGATCCACGTGAACCCCGCTGAAGCGGGCGAATGCCGGATTCGCGGCCGCCATGTGTGCGTATGCCGTGATGACGTCGGGCTCAGCGGTCAGAGTCTGGACGTCTGCCAACCTGATCCTTCCCTTGAACCTGACGGCCACAGGCTCGCCTGTCCGAAGGTTTCGGGCCCAGCCGAAACTGGTGCCGATGAGGAGGTCGTCGCCTTGGGCCAGGTAGGAGACGGGCACTGTGTACCTGCGTCCTGACTTTCGTCCCACTACGTACAGCGTTACCAGGCGGCTGCCGATGATCCGGCTTAGGCCCGGGGTGCGCAGCAGGCCGCGTACCACGAGATTGACCAGTCCCTGCGCGCGCATGGTCCTTACGGCTGGGGTGCCCGGCTTGTCAGTCATGGCTGTGGGTCGCCACCGCTCGGACGGGAGGGAGCGCGGGGGGCTGGGCCGGGTCGCCGGCTGGAACCATGCGCATTACTGCCTCTGGCATCGCGCCAACCGTGAACGCGCGGACGGCTGGCCCGACGGACACGGTGACGAACGACGCCACGGGCGGAACCTCGGCGGGGAGCGGAATAAAGTACTCCCCTGAATCGAAGCGGGAGTCGATCACGCGCATCGAGGTGCTCGTCGGCTCGGGCGGCGTGAATGAGGTGGCCCACCAGGCCTCGACGACCACCTGGGCCGGTTCCTGCAGGGTGAGCTGCACCGTTCTGTTCGTCGTGTCATATGCCACGCCGTTGTCGTCTCCGGCAGTCGACGTGACGCCCTCAACCTGGGCGGCGATGAGGCCTGCGATTCCGGCGAGTCCCTGTACGAAGGCGACGTGGCCGTTGACCTTGGAGATCTCTTCGCTGAGGTACTGCTTGGTGTTGGGCGGAACCATGCCGCCGAAGACGACGACATCGATGTTCGTGGTGTCGTACTCCGTCAGCACCTCGCCGAACTGGTTTGTTGCATCTGCGTGGAAGCCCTTGCTTCGCAGGATGCCGGCAGCGTCAAGGATCACGCTCGGGCTTCTGCCGATGACCAGGATCCGTTCGGGTCCGCTGGTGGCTGGTTCGTCCATGAGCCGGTCTCCTAGAGAGAATTAGTGTTGGTGTGGCCAACATAGCAAATGTTGATCGCGCCAACAAACTGGTAATGTCTGCCTATGCCGATGGATCACCCGCCAACCCGTACTCCCGCCCGCGTTAAGGATCGTCCGACCTGGCTCATAAGCCGGACCTTCGCCCGCTCGTCGGGTCTCCTCGCCGCTGGGTTCGAGTCATACGGCCGCGGCCTTCGCAGTTACCACTACCGCCTCTTGGCTGCGCTCGGCGAGTGGGGGCCCGCGAGCCAGGCTGACCTGGGCCGTGGGACCGGGATCGATCGCAGTGACGTCACGGCGGCGCTGTCCGAGCTCGAGTCACGGCGGCTCGTCGAGCGGTCTGTCGACCCCGGGCACAGGCGTCGTAACATCGTCACCATCACCCCGGCTGGAGTCGAACAGCTCCTGGAACTCAACAACGTCATCGACGGTATTCAGGAGCAAGTTCTGAAACCTCTGACAAATGCGCAGCGGCGTCAGTTCATCGCCTTGATGGTGAAGCTTCTCGCGGCCGAAGACGAGCCGTCGAAGGGATGACTCTGACGGCCGCGGCACTTCTAACCCCAGGCTGAGGTCGCGCCGGGCGCGATGTCCTTGCCGAACTCGGCGGCCACCCCGGCGCAGGATGCGGCCGTAGACCTTGCGGGTATTCGCCTGCTCGGCTCCGGCCACGGGCCGGTGAGATAGGCGTCGGCGGCGCGGCTGAGGGTGACGCCCGGGCAAGGCAGCGAACTGTTCCGACACGCCGGACCTCATCGGAGGTAATGGCCCATTACCTCTGATAGCTCGTATGCCGTCACAGCGGGAACGGGTCCATAGTGGGACCCGTTCCCGGTCGTACTTCGCTCATAAGCACCACTAAAGGAGAGGCATCCCGGTTGAGCAGGTCCATGATGATGGCCTATACCTGTCAAGTATGGCTTCACCGCCGCCACGGGGTGGTGCGGATCCGGCGCCGCCTCCCCGGGAAGGGCCCGTCGCGTTCGCGGTGCTCCGCCCCGGCGCAGGCACAGGCGCGACCGAGCTAATCGCGCACCGCGAGCAATCTCTGGCCTGGTTCAAGGTTCCTCGCGAGGTGTACCGGGAGTCGTCGCTGCCGAAGAACTCCGCCGGCAAGATAGTCAAAGCGCCCCTGCGAGAGCGGGCTGGCGCATCCCGCTCGCCTAGGCTAAAGGCCCCGGCGCCATGACGGCCTACCTGCCCAGGCTGACAGCCGCCCTCGGCCCGGTGCACAGCCAGGGCGGCTTGCCTGCTGGCATTCGCCGCCGGGACAGCCGTCATCACGGTCCCCGGAGCCCGCGACTCAGCCTGCGGTCACGGCGCCGCCGGTGCCGGCCCGTTCGTCTTCTCCCGGGCCGCGGAGAGCAGATCAGCGATCTGATCCGACGACTGGTCCGCCAGCCCAGGCGCCCGCCCCGCGTTCACAAGACGGCGACCGGCGCGGGAACCGGCTCTCCGATCGCGCACGTGGGATGGCCCGGTCACAAGGGTGTGCGGGTGTTCGCGCCCCGACCTGCGCTCGATCCCTGCGCCACTGGCATCCCGGGCACGTTCAGCTGCTTTCCGTCCACCCCGCCCCACCCGGACCCGGCGCGCACGGCATGCGCGGAGCCATGCGGCCCGCGTCTGCGCTGCGCCACCTCCGCCACTGAGACCAGCCGGCGGCAGCGTCACCCACCCGTCGAAACCATCGAAACCATCAAGGAGTCATCGCATGTCCGCAGAACTCGAGGGCAAGGTCGCCATCATCACCGGCGCAGGCAAGGGCCTCGGCCAGGCCATCGCCGAGCGCTTCGGCCAGGCCGGCGCCACCGTCGTGGTGTCCGACATCAACGGGGCCGCAGCCCGGAAGGTCGCCGAGAACATCCCCGGCGCCACCGCACATACCTGCGACGTCCGTGACGAGGAGCAGGTCAAGGGCCTCGTCGATGCCACGGTCGCCGAGCACGGCGCCCTGCACATCATGGTGCCCAACGCTGGTGTCGGATCGCCGATGCCGCTGCTGCACATGGACCTCGCCGCGTGGCGCAAGGTCCTCGACGTCAACCTCAACGGCGTCTTCCTCAGCATCCGCTACGCCGCCCCCGCGATCATCGCGGCCGGGGGCGGCTCGATCGTCACCCTCGCATCGGTCACCGCCACCACCGGATCCCCCCTGATCGGGCACTACGCCGCAGCGAAGGCCGCGGTCGTCAACCTGACCAAGACCGCCGCCACCGAACTGCGCCCTTACGGCGTCCGGGTCAACGCGCTCCTGCCCGGGTTCGTCGGAACAGACCTCGTTACGGCTGCCGCACCCAGGTTCGAAGAGATCCTCGGACTGCCTGCCGGAGGATTCGACGGCCTCATCGCCCAGAAGCAGGGCCGCTACGGCACTCCAGGCGAGGTAGCGGAGGCGGCGCTGTTTTTCGCGAGCAGCCGCTCCAGCTTCTGTACCGGCAGCGAACTGATCCTCGACGGGGGCCTCGACGCCTCACTTCTTTGAACTTCCAACTCCGGCCCGGCAACCCCGGCATATCGTCGGGCGTTGTCACTTGGTTAGTCACTTGAACGCTAGACAAGCGTTCGAAAAATGTCGTAGAGCTAAGGGGATTCGAACCCCTGACCTTCTGCATGCCATACAGGGCCGAGCCATCGCTGGACGGGGCCAGGCGCCGCCTGGCGTGCCGTTCACCTGCCGGGATTCTGGCTGGATGTGGCCTGGCGTCGCCGGGAGCCTGGCGCTGTTGGCTCCCAACTTGGCTCCCGGGAAGCTCGTTAGAGCCGCTGAAGTCCGGTGCCCGGAAATGGCCCATCGCGGCAGGGCCGTCACCGTTCTGTCTCCTGTACGGCCCGCTCGACCAGGCGGGTGGCCCAGCGATGGGCGTCGCGTGCCTTGCGGGCGGAGACGACCAGCACGCCGTAGTGGGCTTCGTCTTTCAGGTCAAGGAGCCGCAGCAAGATGGTAGCCAGTTCCGGACCGTCGGGAGTGGCACGGCGCAGGAGGTCAGCAGCGCCGCGGTGGTCATCACCGCGATGCCGCGACCGTAGCCGGACGCAGCAGATGCTGTCAGAAGCGGCGATCCCGGCCAGGACGGCGAGCCCGGCCGAGACGTTGAGGTGCTCGTCCCGGTCGCGTTCGCTCAGGACAAGGCCGGCGACCTCAAGGTAGGCGTGGGCTGTCCGCAGCCGGCTCTGCGCGTCGGCTGCTCCACAGGGCGCTGTGCGCGAGGGCGGCGGCACGGCTAACCGGATCCTGCTTGTGAGCTGATCCAGGAACCGTCGCCTGCTACCTGGATGCCATCCCGGTCAATCTCCGTGTACAGCCCGGTATGCCGCCGCCGGTGATCGGACCACTCAAACACGGACATCTCCAGGACCTGAAGAGGATTCCCTGTCCACGCGTTGACCAGTTCGCGGAGCTGGTCCACCTGCCCAGCCCACTTCGACAGCTGCCGTTCAGTGAGCTGACTGGCTATGAACTCCGACGCATACCCGGCAACGATCCCGGCCAGGGCGCCCGAGCTGCGGCGCTGGTCAGTCTCGCCGGCTGCCGGCGCCCGCACCAGCAGCAGATCGATATCGCTGTGAGCATCGCCGTCGCCGCGCGCTGCCGAGCCGAAGACGCACCCGTAAACGGGCTTGGGGTTCCAGCTGCCCAGCGTGCTCCGCAGCCGCTTCCACAGCACCAGCCGAAGACCGGCGAGCGCGTCAGCGACCGGCGCCGCGACATGGTCCCGGTTAAGCTCGTGAACACGGTTCCGGCCCATCTCCGTCGCCCGGACGATCCCCTGCCCGACCAGCCGGGCCAGGCTCTTGCGGACGCCGAGCTCCGAACCGCGGGGCATCAGTGCCGCCACTTCGCCGACCGTCATCGGCTTGCCGGCCCCGGCAAGCACAGCCAGGACCGGCCCGTCCAGAGTGGCGGTCACCGCCCGGGTAGGATCAGTCAGGTCCACGATCTAAAAGTATACGACACTATCTAATCAGATAGTTAAGTCTCTCATCGGATGGTGGCCGCATGCCCTGTCCGAATTCTGGACGTTCTGGTACAGACTCCACCATCGGTCGATCAAGCGCGGCGATGTCAGCGCGCTGGCATGCCGGTCGTCGGCTGCCCGGCAGTCGGGCGTGGCAGTGCTCGAGGTCATACGGTGCGGGCCTGATCATCCATCACTGCGGAGCGGCCCGTCGGACGGTCGCGCACCATGCTGCAATCTCGGCGCGGCGTGCGGCGCCCAGCTTGGTGAGGATGTGCGTGATGTGTGCCGAGATTGTCTTGGGCGAGAGAAACAGCTGGTCGGCGATCTGGCGGTTGGTGAGGCCGGCCGCGACGAGCTGGGCGACCTCGAATTCGCGTGCGCTCAGCGGGTGCCATGGCTCGTCCTGCCGCGTGTGGTCGAATGAGGCGGTGAGCCGGTCAGCGGCATCGACGATAGCGACGGCACCGGCCCCGGCTGCGATGGTCCGGGCTTTGTCCAGGAAGACGGCCGCCTCGCCGCGGCGCCGTGCCCGGGCGGCGGCCTGTGCGAGGTCCAGCTGGACCCAGGTGCCTTCCCAGAAGCGCCGCCGGGCCTGCCATGACTGCCTCGCCGACTCCAGCGCCTGGCGGGCGGCTGATGTCTCGCCGCGCGCGAGCAGGGCCAGTCCCGGCCGTGAGTGATCGCGGGCAGTGTGCCGGGGATGGCGCAGGCGGCGAGCACCGCGCCAACCCGGTCCGACCAGCTCTCGGCGGCGGCAACGTCGCCATCCGCCAGGTAGGCCCGCACGCCGGTGAGCAGGTACGGATAAAGGTAGGCGGCGTCCGTGACGTCAGCCGAGGCCTGGTAGCCGCGCTCGCTCGCCGTGGACCTTCCCGGTCACGGCTTGTCCGACCCGGTCGCCTTCCGGCGCGGGCAGGTGCGCGAGCACGCCCGCCGGCTGATCGAGGACATCCTGGACGCACTCGGGCTCGACGAGGTGCCGATGATCGGCCACTCCCTTGGCGGCATGTTCGCCCTGTGGCACGTAGCCTCCGGTTCCGGGCGGATCTCTGAGGTGGTCACGATCGGAGAGCCCGCCGTCGCGCTCCCGGGCGTACGCGTGCGCATGCCGCTGTCGCTGCTGACCGTCCGCGGACTAGGCGTCGCTGTCTTGCGCTCACCCAGCCCGCGTCGGGTCTATCGCCGCCTGCTTGCCCAGGGGCAGGGCTCCGCCGAAGTAGCGGCCGCGCCGGACTCGCTGATCGAGGCGCTACGCCTGTCCGTACGCCGACCGCAGAACGCGAGAACCGTGGCGTCGCTCATGCGCGCGATCGACGGGTTCCGCCGCCCACGTCCCGAGAGTGTTCTCACCAGCGCAGAGCTCGCCGCGATCACGACACCCACGATCTTCATCCTCGGATCCGACGACCCGTACCTCTCCATCGAGCGCGCACAGCCGTCGATCGACCAGATTCACGGCGCCAGGCTCTATGAGGTGCCCGGCGGACACGCCCCCTGGCTCGTCGACGCCCAACACGCGGCGGAACTGATCGCAACCCACTCACACCTCGCAACCGGCCCGCACCTCAGCCCCGCACTGGGCGAAAGGCGGCAAGCAAACGCACCGGCCTGACCGGCAACAACAAGAAAGGTCACGGAGCACTCGGCGCGTGGGGTGCAAGTATTCGATTGTCACGCTGCAGCGAGCTCGTATTCGTGGAACAGCCCGCCGAGCCGGTCCCGGCGACGAATGCGCTGAGCTGCCGCAGGCGGTGAAGGACCCACAGCGCTCGAGCACGGCGGGACTGTAAGTTGACAGACCCCCATAGTAAACCTCACGGAGTCGGCCATACGGTCGTTCGCTTTCCGGTAAGGCGGTTACGTGTGGTGAAAGCCACTGGTCGCGACGGTCGCGCGAGATCCGTTCGGCGCGCCGGTCATGCTGCGTGCGCCGGCACATCGTGCCGCACGCGAACGGTTGATCTGTTTGGACCAGGTTCGTAGCGGCTCGCGCTCTGCCGGGTGGCCCGCCACGTTCATCCGTTCCCCGGCGACTGTGGGCTCTACCGCACGTCTACCAGGCCTCTACCTGCGACGTGCAGACTCGCCCTTGACGGCAGATAGCACGTCGCGGAAGAGGAGTTCACATGCCATTCGTCAACGTAAAGGTCATCGAGGGCGTGTTCACGCCCGATCAGAAGCAGCAGATCGTCAGGGATCTGACCGAGGCCATGGTCGCCATCGAGGGCGAGAACATGCGCCCGGTGACCTGGGTGGTGGTCGAGGAGGTGCAGAGCGGCGACTGGGGCATCGCCGGCAACCCGCTGAGCACTGCCGATGTCAAGGCTCTGGCGGCCGGAGCGCCGGTCGGCTAGTCACTCGATCAGTGGCGATGGAGGCATCGGGTAGGGGGCGAGCAGGTCGAGGTAGGGTTCCGGGTCGCCATCCCAGGCGAGCGCCCTGACCTGATCGAGGCTGCGCCGGCCGCTGAGGGTACGGAACAGCTCGAAGGCGTCAGCGGTGAGTTCTGCGGCCGGCGGCCCGGAGCCCTCGACCCACTCGTATTGCCGGGTCCGCAGCCGCAGCGCCGGGCGGCCGGACTGGTGCAGCCGCTGGCCTAGCCAGCTGGCGTAGATCCGCAGGCCGAGTGCGGATGCGGGGGCGTCGCGGTCACCGGGCAGGTGCAGGGCCCCGCGCACGTCGTGCAGATGGACAGCCAGGTCGGCCACCGGCGCCGAGAGCAGCCAGGCGGGTGCGCCGGGTGGATGCGGGTTAATCCCGGCGAGCATCGGCGCGAGTGCCGTCGCTGCGGCGGCCCATTCGGTGAGCTGGGCCTGCACTGTGCGGCTACGCCTTGACCGCACCTGGCTGGCGGTCCACTCGTCTCGCGCCGCGGCTAGCCGTACGTCGCGCCAGGCATCGGCGGCGCTGTAGAAATAGGTGCCGTTCACGACGTCCGCGGCGACGCCAGCCAGATGCGCGACGACATCCAGGACCGTCCAGGCTGGGCATGCTGGCACCCGCGCCGCGAGCGCGGCCTGGTCCAGTCCGGCCAGGAGGTTCTGCAGCCGCCCGCGGGCCTCGGCGTAAGCGCCGGCCAGGTCAGCCATGCGCCGTCGATTCCCCGATGCGCGGACGGTCCTGCCAGGCGGCGGCCCAGCGGGAGGTTCGCTCGGCGGTGAAGACCTCGGACGGGCGGCGCAGGCGGGTGAACAGGTCACGCCACTCCTGGGCGGCGTGCGGGTCGGCGGCGAGCCCGGCGAACACCGGCTGGCCGTGCTCCGGGTGCGGCAGCCGGGCCGACTGGAATGACCACTCATAGTGCTCGGCGGCTCTGGCGTCTCGCCAGCTCTGGTAGGTGTCGAGGGCCTGGTCGTCGCCCAGCAGCGCGTCGGCGACGAACCACGCTTGCTCTACCGCGTCGGAGATGCCCTGGGCGGTCACCGGGTGCTTGAAATGGCAGGCGTCGCCGACCAGCGCCCAGCCTGGCCCGTGCGCTGGCCGGAAGAAACCACGAAGCATCGGCTCGGGTGCGACCACGAGCGGGGAGATCATCGTGGCCCGGTCGATGAGCCGCGGATTGAGCGTCGCGGGGAAGCGCCGGATGCCTGCCAGGTAGGTGCCCAGGCGATCACCCCGCACCAGGGGCGGGCGGCCGGCCAGCACCACCAGGTGGATGCCGTCTTCACACGGGCAGCAGATCAGGCTGAGGTCCTGCCGCACGTCCATCCGGAACCATTCGGTCGCCGGGAGCCCCGTCCAGTAGCCGAACAGGAACGCGAGATCCCCGGTCAGCGGGCGCGTCCCGGCTAGCCCCAGGGCCCGGGCGATTGTCGAGTTCCGGCCGTCGGCGCCGAAAACCCACGGCGCTCGCGGGGCATCACCGCCGGCCAGGACCACCCCCCGTACTGGGTCATCTGGCCGGCCAGTACCCGCCAGGCCGGTGACCCGCTCGCCGAACCGGCAGGTCACGCCCGCGGCTGCGGCTTCCTCGACAAGCGCAGCGTCTAGCGTGACCCGCCGGATGCAAGTCAGGCGGTCCTCGCCCGCTATGGGGGTAAATGCACCCGCGATAGTGTGGCCCAGGACGCGCCAGCTCCATTGCAGCCGGGGGATGTCATGGCCGGCGTGCAGCCGCTCCATCACCCCGAGCGCAGCCAGCCGCTGCAGCGTGTTCGGGAACAGGAAATGCGTGGACACGGCGTCGCTCGGAAAAGTGGCGCGGTCGACAAGCAGCACCCGCCAGCCCGCCCGGCCGAGCCGCGTCGCGAGCACCGCGCCGGCGCAGCGGGCACCGACCACAATCGCGTCATAGTTGGTCATTGCCGCCTCCGCGTCGCTGTCAGCCCCTAGGCACAGCATGATCCTTGCCGGCAGCGCGGCGGTAGACTCCCGGTAGAGCACGCCCAAGGTTCCAAGGCGGTGCACAGAACTATGCAGTTCCTGGTGCTCGGGCCGCTCGAGGTGACCGCGGGTGGCCGTGCCGTTCGGCTGCCGGCCGCCAAGCACCGGACGTTGCTCGCCGCGCTCCTGGTCCGCGCGGACCAGGCGGTATCCGCCGATGGCCTGATCGAGGCGCTCTGGGACGGCCAGCCTCCCGCCTCGGCCGCCAAGACCCTGCAGACCTACGTGTCCCAGCTGCGCCGCGAGCTGGAGCCGACCGCAGCGGCCGGTGACTGGCGGGTCCTGCGGACTGCCGACGACGGCTATCGCCTGTATGTGGACCAGGACATGCTGGATGCTCGACGTTTCGGACGGCTGGTCGAGGAGGGCAGGCGGGCGCTCCGCGGCGCGCAGCCCGCCAGCGCCGCCGCGTGGCTCAGTGAGGGACTGGCACTGTGGCGCGGGCCGCCTATGGCGAGCTGGCCGTCGCGCCGTTCGCCCGTGCCGAAGCGGCCAGGCTCGAAGAACTCCGGCTGGCGGCGCTGGAATGGCGAGCGGAAGCCGAGCTGGCGCTCGGCGCTCATGCCGAGCTCGTCGGTGACCTTGAGGACCTGGTAGGCCGGGAGCCATTCCGGGAGCAGCTCTGGGGTCATCTGATGCTGGCCCTGTACCGCTCCGGCCGTCAGGCGGACGCTTTGCGCGCTTACCGGCGGATTCGCGACAATCTCGCCGCGCAGCTCGGCATCGACCCGGGACCGGGACTGCGCCGCCTTGAGGAGCAGATCCTGCGCCAGGACCCCGTCCTCGACCTGGCCGCCTTCCCCGCCGACCCGCGCAAGCACGCATCTTTCCTGCCGCCAGTCTTCGCCGCCACGCCGAAGGCGCCGCTGGTCGGCCGGAGCGCCGAGCTGGACCGGCTGCAGCAGGCATGGACAAGGGCCACGACGGCTGGGCGCCAGCTGGTAGTGGTAACCGGCGAGCCCGGCATCGGCAAGTCGCGGCTGGCTGCCGAACTCGCCCGCCACGTGCTGGCCGACGGAGGCGAAGTCCTGGTCGGGAATGCCGCCGAGGAGCCCATGGCTCCATACCAGGCGTTCATCGAGGCGCTCGGACAGTACGAGAGCCTGGCCCAGACGGCCTCCCGGCTCCCCGAGCCTGTCAGGTCCAGGCTGGCGCTGCTGCTGCCGGCCGCAATCCCCGGCGTGACGGCCACAAGCTCACAGGGCGGGGAGCTTGACCGGTTCCACCTGCTGGCTGCGGTGTCGGCTCTGGTGGCGGCGATGAGCAGATCCGGCCCGCTGCTGCTCGTGCTGGAAGACCTGCACTGGGCCGACCGGGCGACCCTCGCGATGCTCCTGCACCTGGCCCGCTCGCCAGAGCGGGCGGCTGCGCTGGTCCTGGTGACCGCCCGCGATGCCGGTCTTGGCGTCGGCAGCGCCTGGATGGAAGCCGTCGATGAGATGCGACGCCAGCGGCTCGCCGAATTTGTCCCCGTCCGGTCGCTCGACGACGAAAGCGTCGGCGGCCTGGTCGCCGGGCACATCGGCCACCATCCGCCGCCGAAACTGGCCGCCGCGATCGGCCGCGCGACCGATCGCAACCCGTTCTTCGTCGAGGAGCTGCTCCGTCACCTGGTCGAGACCGGCGCGATCGATCCCGCCGCCGGCCGGTGGCCGACGGCCACCGCGATCGAGGATCTCGGCGTCCCCGACGAGATCCGCCAGGTCCTCGCCAGCCGCCTGGCGCGGCTGTCCGCCCCCGCCCGGCAGCTGCTGCAGATGGCCGCCGTGCTCGGCAGGGAGTTCGAATTCACCCTGCTCAGCCGGCTGACCGGCTGGCAGGACGGGCAGGTGATCGAGGCGGTAGAGGAGGCGCTGCGCGCCAGCATCCTCAGCGACCGAGGGAGCTCCTGGGTGGCCTCTTATTCGTTCCGGCATGCGCTGGTCCGCGAGGCGCTGTACGCAGACATCAGCCAGCCACGCCGCCAGTCCCTGCACATGCGTGCCGTCGCGGCGATCGAAGCCGCAGGCCCGCCCGCCCCAGAGGGAGTCGCTGCCACCGCCGTGCATCTGCGCCTAGCCGGACCGCTGGCCGACCAGGCCAAGGTCATCAGGCTGTCGACCCGGGCCAGCGACGCGGCGGCCGCCGTGTACGCGTGGGACGAGGCCGTAGCTCACCTGCGCGCGGCCTTCGCGGCGCTCGAACGGGCCAAGGCGCCGCTCATCGAGCGGGCCAGGGTCGCCGAGCGGCTCGGCGTCTATGTCCACCGGGCCGGCACCGACCTGCAAGGGGGCATCGGCTTTCTGGAGTGGGCGCTGGCTGCCTACCTGTCGGTGGGGGATGCGCAGGCAGCCGCCCGCGCCCGGTCCCGGCTCGGCATGCACCTGACGACGTATCCTGCGACTCTCAATGTCGCCGCTGGGCTCGCGCACTACGAGGCCGCGGAAGCGGAACTTGTCCGCCAGCCCGGCAAACGGAGGCTCGGCTACCTTTACATCGGCATGTCCATGGCGGCCACCTTCGCCGTGCGCACCGGGCGGCTTGAGGTTGCCTCGCGGCGGGCGCATGAGATCGCCGAGGAGCTACGCGACGAGCCGCTGGCAGGCTGGGCCAGCTATCAGCGCGCCTGGTGCGCCTTCAACCACGGCCGTCTCGCACAGAGCCTGTCCCTGCATGAACAGATGCGCGACATCGCCGGCCACCTCGAAGACGTGAACATGGGCTCGTGGGCCGCGTTCGGGCGGGCGCTTCTCAGTGGCACCTACCTGGACGACCCGCTAACCGCCCGGACCTGGTGCGCCCAGGGCCTGGCCCTGCCGCACCTGGACGTGTTCCCCAGGCAGCGCGACAACCTGCTCGACCACCTCGGCCTGGCCACGGGCAGCAGCGGCAAGCTCGCCGAGGCCCGGCGGATCGCCGCGAGCCTCGACCAGGGCACGGTGCTAGAGCGGATGCTGCTCTACTGGTCAGGGCAATGGGAGCAGGCCGAAGCGGCCTGGGCGGCGGCCGGAGACCGCGACGCCAGCGCCGGCGACCGCCTGGACGGCGCCATCAACGCCTACTGGGCAGGCCGGGTGCGGCGCTTGCTCGCCGCCTACGATCCGGCCCAGACCGCGCTCGCCAACGGCCTGGCTGTAGCGGTGCAAGGCCCCCAGGTACCCGCCGAGCTGATGCTCCGGGCCGAGCTGGCCCTGCTGGCCGCCGAGCGCGGCCGGGTAGACGAGGGCAAAGCCGAGCTTGCCCGCTGCCAGGAGATCCTCCAGTGCGGCGAGGACTGGCGCGGGCTCGCCGGGCGCGTCACCCTCGCCGCCGGAATGCTGGCCGCCGCCGAGGACAGGCCCAAAGAGGCGGCCGAGGCCTTCGCCGCGGCCGCACAGACTTTCCGCGGCTACGCATGCTGCTGGGACGAAGCCGAAGCTCGCTGCTTGTGGGCCAGAGCCCTGCCTGCCGAAGCCGGCTCGCAGCGAGAGATAGCCGCCAGCCTATACCGCAGCATCGGCGCCGGTCACCGCTGGGCGACCTGGGTAACCAGGTCTACAAACTGACGGCCCTGCAGTAGTGCGCAGGCGTTTGACGGCACTACTCCATGATCCAGAACTGGCCAATCTGGCCGCTCAGCGCCGACTCACACTTCCCAAGGCCGGTCACACCGAGTCGGCAGGGAGAGTGTGGATAGTGCTTCCGGCCCGGCTTCCCCGGTTTTGACTGGGTACGGCATAGGGTCGGGAGCCTGGATCCCGGCCTGACCTCCGAGTCGGCTGACGCCGTCCGGGCTGTCCTGCGAGACGATCTGTCGGCCGGGCCCCAGGTTTACCGGCACCCACCGGCGGTGCCGGCCTGATCCGCCCAGCCTGGACTAGAGGCTGGGGTTCACGGGTCCGACGGCCAGCGGGTGCGTGCCATCCCTCAACCTGAGAAAGGGATGGCCTTGACCATCGTAGAAGAAGCACGCCCTGTCACCGGCGGGGCGGGTCACCCACGCTGGCACGCATGTCGCCGCCGCGCTCGATCCGGTCGGCGGGCTGCTCGGCGTCCGGGAGTTCCCCGCCACCGCGGCCGGCTACGCCGGCCTGCTGGGCTGGCTGGGCGGATTCGGGACTGTGTGTCTGGTCGGCATCGAAGGGACCGGCAGTTACGGCGCAGGCCTGGCCCGTCACATCACCGCGGCAGGCGTCCGGGTCGCCCGGGGTAGACCGCGCTGACCGGCAGGACCGGCGCCGGCAGGGCAAGTCCGGCCCGCTGGACGCGGTCAGCGCCGCCCGGGCCGCGCAGTCCGGCCGGGCCCGCGGTGCCCCGAAGGGCCGGGACGGCGCCGTGGAGGCGATACGGACCCTGATGGTCGCCAGGCGCAGCGCGGCGGGAGAACGCACCCGGACGAACGGCCAGGCCCGGGCCCTGGTCCTGACCGGCCCTGATGACCTGCGGACCCGGTTCGCCAGGCATACGCCGGCGGCCCTGATCACCGGGCTGGCGTCGCTGCGTCCCCGCCCCGGCGACGTCGCCGGCCACGCCACCCGTATCGCGCTGCGCGAGCTGGGCCGGCGCGCCCAGTTCCCAGCCGGCCAGCTCCAGCGCCTAGACGAGCTCATCGTCCCGCTGGTCACCGCCCGCGCCCCCGGCCTGCTCGCCCTCTGCGGAGTCGGCCCCCACACCGCGGCGCTGCTGCTCATCGCGGCCGGAGATCACCCCGGGCGGCTGCGCAGCGAGGCGGCCTGGGCGCACCTGTGCGCCGCCGCCCCGATCCCGGCATCATCGGGGAAAGTCACCCGCCACCGGCTCAACCCCGGCGGTGACCGCCAGGACGGCCATGCCCTATGGCGGATCGTGTTCACCCGCCTGGGTTCTGACCCGGCTACCCGTGCCTACGCCGAGCGCCGCACGGCAGAAGGGGAATCCAAGGCGGAGATCATCCGCTGCCTGAAGCGTTACGTCGCCCGCGAGGTCTATCCCCACCTCCGCCCGGCCGGCGGCTGACGCCGAAGCTCCGGGGACGGCCTGACCCGCGAATCGGCTGCCGCGAACCTGCTGGCCTGCTAACGATCCGTCGGCCGTCCCCGGCCTCACCTTTCACCTGCTGGGCGTGACCTAATAAGAGCTTGCGCTCCATCTCGAGCGGCCCATCCCTGTCTTGTCCGCAACCCAGCAACAACCCGTCCGGCACGTCACCCCGCACCCCCGGAAATGCAGCCCCGAAAGGTCCCACCTAGCCCCTTGACAAACATAAGAGCATCGTTCGGCGCGGAATTACCTTAGGCGGGCAGGACGCAGCGGTGACGCTAGGTTACTCGGAAAGCGATCATCAGCCTCCGCAAGTTGCGGTACCTGGAGGGTTATTCAGACCGTCCGGTAGAAGTGCAGGCCGACGGCTGCTGAGATAGTCGTCTCAAATGTTTTAAGCGGGCGCCGGTAGTCGGTGTGCATGATGGTCCAGTTTTTGAAGTGCGAGATCACTTGCTCGATCATCCAGCGTATCTTGTTAACCTCGGAGTTGTATTCTTTCTGCCAGTCGAGTAGCTCGCCGCCCGCGGGCTTCCTGAAGGGAGTGATCATGTTGTTCCCGATGTATCCTTTGTCGCCGATCCAGTTCTTCGGGTTCACCGTCAGCAGTACGCCGGATTCTTCCCGGCAATAATTATCGTGGCGGCTCCCGTTGACCGGATCGGAAATCCAGGCGAGCTTTCCGTAAATGGTGCAGGCAACCTGGAGGTTCATTCCGGTGGTCTTGTGCTTCCCTGAGTAAAGTTCCTTGTGCCCGTCCCATAACCAGCATGGGAGCAGTGTGCCGTCCAGGATGTACTGGGCATCCGGGTCAAGGTCGTCAGCGGTCGGCACAAATTCGCGCGTCGCTTCCGGAATGAGCGGTGTTATGGCAGATATGGCGCGGCTGATAGTCGGCTGGGATACGCCGAGCGACTCGCCTATTTCCGCCTGTTTGCGATTATGCCGCATGTAGGTCAGCGTGGCCACTACCGATTTGAAAAGACCGAGGCATGGCGGCCAATTCGGGGATCCTGACCCGGGCTGCACGGAATTGATCCGGATGCAGAGGTCGATGATTTCTTCGCGATCGAACCCGGTGGTATGATGCACGTGATGGCCTGTTCTATGGATTAAGTGTGGTAACTCAATCCTTTCGTGAACGGGCCATCTTTTTATGGTGCCACACCGCCTGACAAGATAAACTTCACATAACGTCCCTGTCCCCTGAATAACCCTCCTGGTGCTCGTGTCTGGTCGGCCAGGAAAGTCAGGGGCTTCTGGAAGCCTCACAGAACCCTACAAGTCGGCGAGACGGCGGCTGATCCCCATAGGAATCCCACGGACGAAACGGCACACTCCGGTACACTTGTTATGCGTATTAAAGGCACGGAGAAAAGCCGGTCAGCAGCGTCGATGCGCGCGAGCTGGGCTGTTGGAACATTTTCCAGGTAAGTGCTCTCGGGGTGATAGAGCTCCTGAAAAACGGAAGCCGCCATCGGCCTGTATTTACCTTCTGACCGGCTTGGATGACCTCTATTGACCTTCCTGCCATTAGTTCACACCGAGGAGGTCACTGGTCAATGCCAGCGGCTTTAAGGCGGAACGGTTGGGGGCTGGTTCCTTTTCTGGTTGCGTTGTGTGATCGTTCCTGGCTGCAGGGTTGTTGCCCGGGTTTCCTGCGGGACGGGTGAGGCTCCGGCTAGAAGTGTGATTGTCTAAGTCCCACTTCCTCACCGGAGCCTCACGTGCCTTCTTACCCTGCCCCGTCGCGTGCCGTGCCCGTTTCGGGCGGGATGATCGTCGCGGTTCCGCTGGAGCTGCTGGCCTCGCCGCTGAAGAACGGCAGGGACCTCGGAGACTGCGACAGGTCCGCGCTGGTCGTCGGCGGGACGGAGAAGGTCCGCACGGGCGGCGCGGTCGTGTTCTGCAAGGTGGTCGCGGTCGCGGAGGCGCAGGTCAGGAGGGACGGGCAGGTCCGGGCCAAGGGAAGTCCCGTGCGCCACGCGACGATGGGGCCGCTGGAGGCCGGAGCCGGGCCTGGCCTGGTCGGCGGGGTCGCGGAGCAGGCCCCGCTGGACGGCCGGTTCGTGAAGGGAGAGCGGGAAAGGCTGCTGGCCAGGGCGTTCATGATCCGGGCGGTCGTGCTGATGACGCTGATGCCCGGGGCGCGGCTCGAGGAGGCGGTCGAGGCGCTGGCCGGGGACCTGGCGCTGGTGCCGTGGGCGCGGCCGTGGCGGCCGGCGTCGGCGCGGGCGGCCGGGGACTGGCGGAACGCGCTCGGCCCGGTCCCGCTGGAGGAGCTGCGGGACCTGGTGCTGGGATCGGCGTGGCGCGGGCACCAGGGCCGGGGCTGCCCCGGCGCGGTCACGATCGGGAAGAGGGCGCCGCTGAGGGCGGGGTCGCTGGACGGGACGCTGCTGCGGGTGCCGGACACCCCGGCGAACAGGGCGTTCTTCGGCACCGTGGGGACCGCGGATGACTCGGGCCCGTACCCGTGCCTGCGGGCGCTGCCCATGACGTGCTGCTCGTGCCGGGCGCTGTTCGCGATGCCGGCCGGGCCGGCCGGGACGGACAAGGCCGCCGCGGAGCAGGGCCTGCTGGACGCGGCCATGGAGCGCTTCCCCGCCCTGCTCGACCCGGGCTGGATCTGGCTCATGGACCGCAACTACCACGGGGCCGCGCGGATCGCCCGGATGATCAGGTCCACGCACGTGCTGATCAGGCTGAAAAGCGACATCCCGCTGAAGCGGACCTCTCGGATCCTGCCCGACGGCTCCTACGAGGCAGAGCTGTCCGGCGACGGCGTCACCGTGAGGGTCCGCGCCATCGAGTACTACGTCGATGTCGAGGGGCAGGACGTGCCGGAGATGTTCTGCCTGGTCACCGACCTGCTGGACTACGAGGACTACCCGGCCCCCGAACTGGCCGCGCTCTACAGGTGGCGGTGGGACGGGTCGGAGACCGCGCTGCGCGAGGCCAAGGCTCCGCTGCGCGGCGCCGGCCCGGGCACCGGGCCGATGCTTCGCTCCGGCTCCCCGGCCCTGGTCGCCCAGGAGCTCGCGGCCTGGGCCGCCGGCACCGGGCTGGCCCGCGGCGTCGTCATGGACGCCGCGTCCGCCGCCGCGCCGGCCCGCAAGGGGCGCCGCGCCGGGCTCGCGGCCCGGCCCCGCGACCTGTCCTTCGCCCGCGCGCTGCGCGCCGTCCTGTCCGCGGTCCGCCTCGGCCGCGACTGCTACCAGGCCGTGACCAGCGAGATCGGGCGGCACAGGAACGTCGTCGACCGGGACCGGCACCGCGCCCGTGCGTCCAAGTCCCCCTCGTCCTTCGCGCACGCAGGGCCGACCGGCACCGTCACCCGGATCGCCCCGGCCGTCATCACCATGGCCAACAGCCCGGCCTGACCAGCGAGAACACCCAAAACCTGCCCGAACGAGGACCTGCCGGACAGTGGACCCGGCCGCCCGGCGCGACAGCCGCCCTCTGGCATGCCGACTGGAAGGGAACTACCCGCAGTAACCAAAAACAGGAACTACCCGCAACCGGTCAAACAGCTAAAGCCCATGGCATTGGGTCACTGGTTGAATCGCACTATCGGCCACCCGGCTCAGCAATCGATTACGACTACGAGGCCGACTTCTCTTTGATCTTGATGTAGCCCACCGGAGAACCCGGTGACGCCAGGGTGACGTCTCTACGTCATTTGGGCCGCTCCCCTTGGCCTGCTGGTACCGCGGTGGTGTTGGGTTGGAGTGATGACGACATGCCCCGGTCATCCGGCGGCAAGAGAAATAGCCCCATACATGTGTATCAACCGGGAAAGCCCGGTCCTCCGCCTTGGTATCAAGCACATGGAGTGACTTTGAGCCGACACCGGATATTGCGTTTCAGTCTCATCGCGGGCGTGCTGGTGCTGCTACTAGCGGGCTGCAGTGGGTCAACAACGTCGCACGGCCCCACCCCCGCGTCGGCAAATAGCCCGGTCACTGAACCGGCAACCGAGGACACAGGGACGCCGGCAACCGAGGGTACTGGGACAGAGTCCCCGCTACCACAAGGCAGTGGTGGGGTCTCGCTATCCGTACCAGGGGCGCCAATCGGTCCAGGCACAGGACCGGGCAATGTCACGGACGAGGACGTGTGCGTCGATGTTCAATGGCTTGGGGATCTTCGCCCGATGACCATGCTGACAGTGACCAACATCGTGGTTGATGGGCCGTTCAGGCCCGTTGGTCTGGCCACTGCTGGCTGCACGGGAGATGACGGGCCGCCGTGTGAAGGACTGCGGTTCACCGCTGCCGACAAGGGAATGACATGCGCCGTTGGGCTCGCGTGGACAGGAGTTCGCGCGACCTCGGCATCTCTGGAGCTGGCGGGCGAGCTCAGCTGCCCACATCTCGATTCATCGGCATGTCAGCAGCTCCGCAGTAGCCTGGAAGCCCAAGCGCGAGCCGCGGGCCCGCTCTTCTTCGATTTTAATGTACCGCCGGTTACGAGTTCGCCTCCGGCCACGAGCTCAACGTCACCACCAGCCGCGAGCTCAACATCGCCACCGGCCACGAGCTCAACGTCGCCACCCGTCACGAGCTCACCGTAGCTCTGGAGCCTGAGTAAGGTGACCGACGACAAACCATCTAGTACCCGGCTTGAACAATGGGTCAGCACTGGGGCGACTATCGTCGCGCCCGCGACTGTGCTCGGCGCCTTGCTGTTCTACTTCGGCTATGTCTCGTCGCGATCGCAATATGCATATTTCGGCATCGACGTCGATACCGTCGGGCTCAGCACCCAAGATTACATTATGCGCAGTCCGCAGCCTCTCTTGGTACCCTTGCTCGTGCTCACTCTGATCAGCGTGGGGTTTCTGACTCTGAATATCACGATCCGTCGATTCATCACTTCAGCAGTCAATCATACATCTGAAGATGCGAATATGACGGATCCTGGCGCTAACCCAGCGCAGCGCATCAAGCGCATCCGGCAGATGTTGCAATGGTCGAGATTCCTCGGGCTGGCAATGCTTACCATAGGCGTCGTCCTGCTCTTCATCTACACTTATGTCCGCGACTGGGCTCTCTATGCACTTGTGACACCGCTACTGATTGCCTTTGGCGCTGCGCTCACTGCCTACGCATCAAGTCTGCTGAAACTCCAGCAACACCTGCAACGTCAGCAGGCAACAGCCCTGCTGGAAGAGGCCAGACGGCCGACTCCCACAAATGCCGATGACTCAATGATTGCACGTTGGGCAATCAACGTGCTCCTCTACATCGTAATCGCGGCTAGCATCTTCTGGGCCACAGCCACCATTGCGCAGTGGTCTGGCCTTGGCCTGGCTAAATACGACGCACAGCACTTGGACAATCTGCCCAGTGTCATCCTCGACACTAAGGAACGATTGTTCCTGCGTGATGGACCCGTCATTGAAGAGACCGTACTGCCGCACTGGGAAGGCCAGACATTCCACTACCGGTATCGAGGCCTGCGCCTGCTCATCGAAAGCCAAAACCGGATGTTCCTCGTGCCTGACGAGTGGTCGGCAAGCGACTCAACACTGGTAGTGCCATTGGACGACTCGGTACGTGTCCAGTTCCAGTTCCAGAATCAGCCACCGTGACACCCAGCCAGGTAATCTATAAGAGCTGCTAAGACTTTAACCGAACGTCAAACACATATGGAACGTGTCCAGTATGAAGCGACGACGAGTTTCCTCAGGCCAAAACGGCCATGCTCCAGATAGCTGCAGATCCGGGACAAGGATCTGTTCTCCGCGGATTACCTGCTGTCCCGGCCGCTGCTGACCGCGCTGCTGCATCCCGGGCCGCGGCCTGCGGTGCTGCTCATCGACGAGGTAGACCGGGCCGACGACGAGTTCGAGGCGTTCCTGTTCGAGCTGCTGGCCGAGTCGGCGGTCACATCCCCGAGCTGGGCACCCAGCGGGCCGTGCTGCCGCCGGTCACCGTGCTCACCTCGAACCGGACCCGGGACCTACATGACGCGCTCAAGCGGCGCTGCCTGTATCACTGGATCGCCTACCCGGACACGGCCCGGGTGACCGAGATCATCCGCCGCCGGGCGCCGGCCTCGGGGGACCGGCTGGCCGGCCAGGTCGCGGCCGCGGTGCAGCGGCTGCGAGCCCTGGACCTGACCAAGC
Organism: uncultured Actinomycetota bacterium; assembly: GCA_963844625.1. Taxonomy (GTDB): domain Bacteria; phylum Actinomycetota; class Actinomycetes; order Streptosporangiales; family Streptosporangiaceae; genus Palsa-504. The sequence goes on from CAWJPF010000018.1 coordinate 438,945, forward strand.
CGCCGGGCATCTCCGAGGCCATCTCCTGGGCCTTCGCGGTCAGCGTGTTCGGCCAGCAGGAGCTGGCCGTGCCGGTGGCCGACCAGACGCTGAGCACGGTACTCAAGTACCCCGAGGACGAAGAAACGGTGCGCCAGGCTGGGCTGGCCCCAGTGGTCGGCACCATTGACTGAGGCTCCCGGGACTGAGCCTCCCGTTATCGGCCCGGCGGTCCCGTGACCGAGCGGCCCGTCACCGCGCCCGTGGTCCCGCCGGACGTGGCCGCCACGACGGCCGCGTTCGGGGTCGCCCTGCACCACGCGGGCCTGCCGGTCGGCCCGGACCGCTGCGAGCGGCTGGCTCGGGCCCTGACCGTCATGAACGCCACCTCTCTGGCTGAGCTGAGGGCCTGCGCCCTGGCCACGATGGTGTCTGACCCAGGCCAGATGCCGGTCTTCGACCGGGTCTTTGCAGCCGTGTTCGGCGGCCCGCCGCCATCCGGCAACCAGCTACCGCCGGTCCAGCCGTCCTTTCCGCGCCCCGATGCCGACCGCGGCCCGTCGGCGGACGGCTCGTCCGCCGGGGATCCGGGCGGCCTGACGTTGGGCCTGCAGATGGCAGAGGCCGGGCCGCCGTCCGAGGATGGCGGCGAAGACCTGCCCGAGGCCCCGGCCCTGCGCCGGGTGGCGTCGGCCACCGAACAGCTCCACAGCCGCAACTTCACCGAGCTGTCCCCAGCTGAACTGCGCCAGCTCATCGCGCTCATGCGCGAGATGACCCTGGCCATCCCGCCCCGGCGTACCCGCCGGTTCCGGGGCTCGCCGAGAGGGAAGCGGCCGGACCTGCGCCGGACCATGCGGCAGGCCCGGCGTTACGGCGGCGAGGTAATCCGGCTTTCTCACCGGGCCCGGGTGGTCCGGCCGCGCCGCCTGGTCGTGCTGTACGACATCTCCGGCTCCATGGAGCCCTACGCCCGGGCCCTGCTCCTGCTGCTCTACGCGCTCAACGGGGCAAGGTACGCGGCGGCCAGAACCGGCCCGAGGTGTTCAGCTTCGCCACCCGGCTGACCCGGCTGACCCCGGCGCTGGCCGCGGCCAGCCCGGACACCATACTGGCCAAGGCGGGTGAAGCCGCCTGGGACTGGTCCGGCGGAACCCGGATCGGGGCCGCACTCAAGGAGTTCAACGACCGCTACGGTACCCGCGGTATGGCCCGCGGCGCGGTGGTGCTGATCATCTCCGACGGCTGGGAGACCGGCGACCCCGAGCTGCTAGGGCGGCAGATGGCCCGGCTTCCCCGGGTGGCCTACCGGATCGTGTGGGCCAACCCGCGTACCCAGTCGCCGCGCTACCGGCCCGAGGTCGGCGGCATGGCCGCGGCCTGGCCGTACTGCGACGCCGTGGTCAGCGCGCACAACCTGGACGCCCTGGACGACCTGCTCGCCGCGCTCAGCTGAACCGAGCCCGGATAAGCCGCCGATGGCACGCGGCCGCCGGATTCGAACGGACTGTGACAC